>PNAG01000017.1 GCA_003169845.1 Candidatus Dormiibacterota bacterium
ATCCGGCCTGGCCGCCACGTCCGGCTTGATTTGAAATGAAAAAGCCCCGGACCGAAGTCCGGGGCTCCTTCTTGGTTTCTCTAATTAAAGAGTGCGAACGCTCTTGGCGCGCGGGCCCTTGGGGCTCGCCTCTACCTCGAACGAAACCTTCTCGCCACCCTGGAGGCTGTCGAAGTCACCTTCGGTGCCACTCCGGTGGAAGAAGAATTCCTTACCGTCTTCGGCTGCGATAAATCCGAAGCCACGGTCCGCGACCAGTTTCTTGATGGTGCCTGTAGGCATTTCCATCTCCTATCTCTCGAACTTGGGCCAACTCAACTACGAGGCCCGTTCGAGAAACTGGCGACCTGCGTGAGCGTCCGCACTGTGCGAACTGTTGACAGTATACCCCAGACCGTCAGCTTCTAATCGAGGAGGTCTCGGTCAGCCTCCGGGCGCGAGACTGGTCGACCTCGGTACGGCGCGGGTGAGGACGTAAGTCCTCCCCCGCGGGACCCCCTCCTGTTGGCGGCGACGCCTGGCTGAGCCTAGCAGCGGGAATGCTAGGTGACGGCCGGAGTAAATCCGGCCTGACGGCGACGCTTTGCCTAGACAAGACGGTCAGCTTCTAATCGAGGAGGTCTCGGTCAGCCTCCGGGCGCGGGACTGGTCGACCTCCGTGAGGTGCCGCTTCCGGAGCCGCAGGTGCTTTGGCGTGACCTCGAGCAGCTCATCGTCCCCGAGGAAGTCCAGGGACTGCTCCAGGCTCAATCTCGAGGCCGGGGTCAGCCTCACGGAGATGTCCGAGGTGGACGAGCGGATGTTCGACTGCTTCTTCTCGCGGCAGACGTTGACCCGGATGTCTCCCGGCCGCTTCTGAATGCCGACGATCATGCCCTCGTAGACCTCCTCACCCGCCTCGATGAACGTCGTACCCCGCTCCTGGGCGCCGGCCAGCCCGAAGGCCAGCGACTTGCCGGCGGACGACGCGGTCAGGGCGCCATTGCGCTGCTCGCGGAAGTCTCCGAGGAACGGCCGGTAACCCATGCCGATCGAGCCCATCAATCCGGTTCCGGCGGTCAGCGTGAGAAACGTGTTGCGGAAACCGATCAGGCCACGGGTCGGGATGAGGTACTCGAGCCGCACGCCTCCCTTCTTGTCGTACGTGATCTCGAGCATCTCCCCGCGGCGCCTGCCCAGCGCTTCCGTCACGGCGCCGAGGTTTTCCTCGCGCACGTCCACCGTGAGGTGCTCGACGGGTTCCATGCGCTGGCCGTTGATCCTCTTGATGATTGCTTCCGGTCGAGAGACCTCGAACTCGTAGCCCTCGCGGCGCATCGTCTCGATGAGCACCGCGAGGTGCAGCTCGCCGCGTCCGCTGACCGTGAAACCCTCGACCTCGGCCGTGTCCTCGACGTGAAGGCCGAGGTTGGTGTCGAGCTCTTTGTACAGTCGAGCCCGCAGCTGGCGCGAGGTCGAGAACTTGCCTTCGCGGCCGGTGAACGGCGAGGTGTTGACGCCGAACGTCATGCGCACGGTCGGCTCGTCGATGGCGATCCGGGGCAGAGCGTCCGGAGCCTCAGGGTCGGCCAGAGTGTCACCGATGGCCACTTCGTCGAGACCAGTCAGCATCACGATGTCGCCTGCGCTGGCGCTCGGTACGGCAATCCGATCCAGGCCGCGATACACCAGCACCTGCACCACCTTGGCCCGGCGCGCTTCTCCGCTTGCGCCCAGCACGGCCAGCGTGTCGCCGGGGGCCACGCTGCCGCGCGTGATGCGGCCGATGGAGATCGTTCCCGTGTAGTCGTCGTAGGCCCGGTTGGCGACCAGCATCTGGAAACCGCCCTGCTCCGCGATCGGGGCCGGGAAGTTGTCGATGATGGTCTTGAACAGCGGCTCGAGGTCGGCCGCAAGGTCGTCGGGCTTCAGTCCGGCCCGGCCTTCCTTCGCGATCGCGTAAACGACCGGAGCCTCCAGCTGGTCGGCGTCTTCCGCCAGCTCGAGAAAGAGATCGTGCACGCGATGCAGCGCCTGCTGGGGATCGGCGTTCTTGCGGTCGACCTTGTTGATGACCACGATGATCCGCAGGCCGACCTCGAATGCCTTGCGCAGCACGAAGCGGGTTTGGGGCATCGGCCCCTCCGCCGCATCCACCAGGAGCAAGCAGCCGTCGGCCATGTTGAGGACGCGCTCGACCTCACCGCCGAAATCGGCATGGCCCGGCGTGTCGATGATGTTGATGGTCACGCCCTCATGCCGCACGGACGTGTTCTTGGCGAGGATGGTGATGCCTTTCTCGCGCTCGAGGTCGTTCGAGTCCATGATCAGGGTGCCGACCTCCTGGTTGTCCCGGAAGGTATGGCTTTGCTTCAGCAGGGCGTCGACGAGCGTCGTCTTGCCGTGGTCAACGTGCGCGATGATCGCGACGTTGCGGATGTCATGCCGGAGGTTGGCTGAGGTCATGGGATGGCAGCAGGCACTATACGGAGAGAGCCGTTCACTACGTACCGAAAGCGGTTAAAGGCTAAACCCTTGCTCGTTCGGCTCGAAGGGGGGCGCCGATCTCGTTCAGGAAACCGAGCAGCTCACGGTACGACTCGAGGAACGAGGTCTCGTGGTAAGCGATCCCTCTTTCCTTGCAGAACTGCGCGATGATCGGCTGCGCGCGACGCATGTTCACGCGCGGCATGCCTGGAAAGAGGTGATGCTCGATCTGGTAGTTGAGCGATCCGTACCAGAGATCCGTGAGCGGATGACCGCGTACGTTGCGCGCGGTCAACACCTGCGTGCGCACGAAGTCGAGACGAGAATCGGCATCCGTCTGGGGCATGCCCTTGTGATTGGGAGCGAAAACGGATGCCATGTACGCACCGCCGACAGCCTTCTGGATCAGCACGACCATCAGTGCCGACCACGGACCCAGGAAGTACACCATCGCACCCAGGTACACGACGGCATGGATAGCGAGCAGGCCGAATTCGAGGCGGCGGTAGCGCGAAGGCTCTTTGAACAGGTACGAGAAACCCGCCACATGCATGCTCCAGGCCAGGAACGTTGTCAGAGGAAAGAAAAGGTAGGCCTGATACATGGCGGCGAGCCGGCCGGCGCCATGCCGGGCCTGTGCCTGCTCGTCGTTGTACGCGATGGCACCGACTTTGATGTCGGGGTCTAGGTCCACGTCGTTCGGGTTGCCGTGGTGGCGGTTGTGCTTCTGCACCCACCAGCCGTAGCTGACGCCGAGGAGCAGGTCAGCGGTGAAAAGCCCAACGAATGCATTCTTCCCGGCGGAGTCGAACATCTGGCGATGTCCTGAGTCGTGCAGCTGAAAGCCGAGCTGCACCGAAATGATGCCCAGTCCGACCGCCGCCAGAGCCTGGCCCCAAATCGTCCCCACCGTGAACACCAGCACCAGGCACAAGGTCCACAGGACTAGGTTCGTTGAGATGCTGAGCGCGTAGTAGGCGGGACGCTTCTCGAGCAGCCCGGCGTCCTGGATTCGACGCTTCAGGATCGCGTATTCGCGCTCATTCTTTACGCCGGCCTGACTCCCGGCTTCCGTTTCCGACGCAATCAAGGTCGCCAAAGCAACAACACCTCGGCTCACGTTGCTTGGGGTCGCATAACAGAATCCATAACAACGGAGACGGATGATGAACGAGCGCAAAAAGAGTGCAATTTCACCTCAAAGCTCAGGGGGAGGAAGCAGGCAATATGTACGGCCGATGAGGGTTCAAGCGCCTCGTATCCGCATGCGGCGCCTTTCCGTGGTCGACGTTCTCGTCGGCCTGTGCCTCATCGCCGCGGTGGCTTCGCCATGGTCGATCAGCATTCCGCCGGTTCATCTCGCCGAGTCGTTCGGATTTCAGACTCCCCTTTGCTGGCTGGCCGTCATCGCCCTCGTCGCGATCCTGTTCCTCGAGGGCCGCTCGGCGGTCATCGCACTGGCGGTGGCCGAGCTGGTGATCATAGGCTGGTTCGGCTGGGCGATGTTGGTCGTGACCACGCCGCGCTTCACGAGCTTGCCGTTTCCATTCGTTGGTACAGACCTGATCGGTCCGGGCTGGTACGCGGCAGCTGTCGCCCTTCTCATCGCCGCCGGCGCGTTGGTCAAAGACCTGGACGATCGAGACGCGCCCCTCGGTTTTGAGCTGTGGGTGCTGACCGTCCTTCCGGGTTATGGGTTGGTCAGGCTCGGCCAGTGGGCTCGCGGACTGGTGTGGACCGTGCTCTTCTCGGCGGCATTGTACTTCGGCTCGACCGATTCGCCGGACCCCGCGCTGTTCTCGGATTATGGGGCCTCCGGCAACGTCCCGCCGCCCATGCCGCGCTGGCCGGAATACGTCCTGCTGGGACTGGCCGCCATCCTCTGGGTCCTGAGCATCGCCATCACGATCCGGCAGCGGCGCAGGCGGTTCCGGGTCGTCGATTAGGCCTGGGCGGCGGCACTTGCCAAAAGCTTTGGTTTGAGCTTGAATTCAAATCCGCTGGCGGCCTTGTCGCTGTGGGGGAAGACGATGGGGATTCTGCTGACGTTTCACCAGGTATATCAGCCGGTGCTGGGAAGCATCCTGCTGTCGGCGCTGCTCGCCGGACTTCCGCTGTACGTCCTATTCGTCATGCTCGCGATTCTCCGCATGCCCGCCTGGCAGTGCGCGCTCGCCGCGATGGTCACCGCGGCTCTGCTCTCCTGGGTGGTGTGGGGCATGCCGTTCGGCGTGACCATCGGCACTGCCACCGAAGGTATGGCCTTCGGCCTTTGGCCGATTAGCTGGATCGTCCTCAACGCTGTCTTCTTCCATAACCTGACCGTCGCCAGCGGCGATTTCGACGTGATCAAGCGCGCGCTCACCCGCCTGACCACCGACCGCCGGCTACAAGCCTTGCTGGTGGCGTTCAGCTTCGGCGCCCTGCTCGAAGGGATAGCCGGTTTCGGGGCCCCGGTGGCGATCACCGCCTCCATCCTCGCGAGCCTCGGTTTCGAGCCCATCAGCGCCGCGGTGCTGGCCCTGCTCGCCAACACGGCGCCCGTTGCGTTCGGCTCCATCGGCATTCCGATCGTGACGCTCGGCGGCCTGGTGGCGCCGATCCTCGGCCACAAGGACCCGACCTCGACCACCCTGGCACTGTCCGCGATGGTCGGCCGCCAGCTGCCCCTGTTCTCGATCCTGATCCCCGCCTACCTCATCGTCGTGCTGGCCGGCTGGAAGCGGATGCGGGAGATCCTGCCGGCTGTGCTGGTCACGGGCATCTCCTTTGCGGTCGTGCAGTTCCTCGTTTCGAACTTCGTCGGTCCTGAGCTGACGGACATCCTCGCGGCCCTCGTGTCAATGGGATGCCTCGCCATCCTGCTTCGCTTCTGGCGACCGGCCGAGATCTGGCGGTTTGCCCACGAGACGGCGGTACCAGTGGGGCCACGACGGGTGCCGGGCGCGGTGGGGCTGCCGGTCGCCGCGGCCGAACCCGGCGCTCCAACACTCGACGCTGTAGATCCACCGGGACGCATCGTGCGCGCCTTCGCGATGTACATCGTGCTGGTCGTCGTCATCCTCGTCGGACAGATGGGCAACCTGCCGTTCTTTGCCGGGCACCCGGTCGGCGACGTCAAGACTGCGCTCGCCGCTCCGGCCAACCTCACGGCGGACCTGAAGTGCGGCACCCCCGCGTTCAAGCTGTGCCCGCTGCCGTGGATCGGGCCCGACCCGGCGAAGGACCGGCAGGCGTTCAAGTTCCCCGACTGGAACTTCTACTGGCCGGGCACATACGAGATCACGAACGGCAAGCCCGTGTCCTTGATCTTCCGCGAAAAGCCGATCGCCTCGAAGTCGACCGAATATCCGCTCACCTTCGACTGGAACTTCCTGGCCGCGGCCGGATCCCTGGTCCTGTACGCGGGTCTCATTGCATTTCTCTTGATGCGGGTTTTGGGCTCGCGCGTGAACTTCCTCGCGGTGTACGGCCGGACCTTGCGCCAGCTGGCCTTGCCGATCGTGACGATCGCGCTGATCCTGGCCATCGCGCAGCTGATGAACTACTCAGGCATGACCTCGAGCCTCGCCATCGCACTGTCCAAAACCGGCTTCATCTTCCCGTTCGTGGCGGCGTTCCTCGGATGGCTCGGGGTTTTCCTCACGGGCAGCGACACGTCGTCGAATACGCTCTTCGGCCCGCTTCAGGCGCAGACGGCGCTGCAGCTCTCACAGCACGTGAGCCCGATTCTCACGGCGGGCACCAACTCATCCGGCGGCGTGATGGGCAAGATGATCAGCCCGCAGAACCTGTCGGTGGGAGCGGCCGGCGTGAACAAAGTTGGAGCCGAAGGCGAGATCTTCCGGCGGGTGATCGGCTACAGCCTGATTCTCACGAGCGCGGTGGGCGTGGTGGCCATGATCGAGACCTACGTGATCCCGGGGATCATCCCCTCCCCGTAACGCGCCTCACTTGATTGATGTTTCGCGCAGCTGGGCCTGCCTGTACAGTTCGTGGGCAAGGGGACGACGGGCGATTTGAGCATCAAGCGCGGTGACATGGAGTTGAGCGGCGACTGGCTGAGGCCTACCTTGATCAGCGTCGGCGTGGTGCTCTGTGTCGCTCTCGTCTATCAACTCCTCGTAGGAGGAGTCAAAGTCGAATTGACGGGCGGGCGGCTGATCATCGATGCCGGCGGGCTGACTTATTGGTGGCAGCTGGTCACCCACCGCTGACCGGGCTGGTGCCGAGAGGGGGAATCGAACCCCCACGTCCTTGCGGACATCGGTTTTTGAGTTCTAGGCGAGCGGTCGATCAGAGTCGGCCAAGGTCGGCGGCGAATTCAAACCGTCGCCTGAAGTCGGCGGGTGTCGGCAGCGTTGGCTGCACCGTTTGGCTCTACTAAGCCGATCGCCCAAGCGCTCGCTCTGCGCCGTCCCAGTGGGCAAAAAGCGCCGCACTGAAAATCGCGGCGCACGGCGGGTTGGCCGCCTCCCGAGGTTGGCCAGAGCGCCCAGACTCCATTGTCTTATTGACTCTCTTGCCTAGCGCGCGCACGATGCGGGCGTGGCTGGAGCACGGGCAACGGAATCATGAACACAGGCGCGGCTACCACCACCGTCACGGTCACCTATCACGACACCTCAACCGGGGCGACCCTTGGCACGCCGGACGTGCTGGCACTGGCGCCAAACGCCTACTGGGGCCTGTACCAACCGACGGGTGGGCTGCCCAGCGGCGACCGGGCGAGCGCGGTAGTCACAACCTCTACGGGAGGCCAGGTGGCGGTGATCTGCAACGAGGCGAGCGCGACGTCCTTCATGAGCTACGACGGGCAGTAGGAGTCACACGGAGCATGAAATGGTGAAACGCGGGCGCGGCTTATTCAGCGGTCTCCTTGTCGTGGCCGGGTTGACGCTGCTCGCACCCGTCGCACACGCGGGCGTGTCCCCCCTCACGTGGGCGCCGCCTGTTCAGATCGACCACCAGCCTCCGTACAGCGGCAACTCCATCACCGCGGTCTCGTGTCCCACCAGCACCTTTTGCGTCGCGGCGGACTTCAACGGGGACGTAGTCACGTCGTCCAACCCGACGAGCGGCGCCACTTCGTGGACCGTGCAGACCACGCAGGCGCTGAGCGGCTATGACGGCGTATCGTGCGTTGGCACCAGCCTGTGCGTCATCGTCGACGCAGGGGGCGGCGTGACCACCTCGACTAACCCGGCGAGCGCCACGCCGGCATGGTCCCAGGCGGCCCCGGTGGACGTGAACAACTTTTTGAACGGCGTGTCCTGCGTCAGCACCACGTTCTGCGTCGCGGCGGATTCCTCAGGCAACGTCGTCATCTCGACCAATCCCACCGGCGGCGTCCCCGCATGGGCCGTGACCAATGTCGACGGCGGGCAATCGATCGTCAGCATGTCCTGCGCGAGCACCGCGCTGTGCGTGGGCGGCGACCTAGCCGGCGACGTCGTCGCCTCGACCAACCCGACCGGCGGGGCCGGCGCGTGGACCGTCTCCATCGTCGACAGCACGCATCAGGTCGCCGGCATGTCCTGCCCGAGCACCACCCTGTGCGTCGGTGTCGACAACGCGGGTAATGTGCTGACGTCGAGCGCGCCGGCGGGGGGCGCGGGCGCGTGGACTGTGACCAATGTCGATACGACGAACGTCCTGACCGCCGTCTCCTGCAACACGCTGTGCGCAGCGGTCGACGCGAGCCGCAACGTGGTCACCTCCAGCAACCCACCCTCCGGCCCGTGGACGGTGACCGCCTTGGGCTCAGGACCACAGCTCAATGCGATCTCCTGCCCGACCGGCCTGTGCGTGGCCGGGGACACCCGCGGCGCCGTCGTCACGTCGACCAATCCCACGGGAGGCGCAGGCGCCTGGACGCCGACCACCGTCGACGGAAACGATGTGTTGAACGCGGTTTCATGCGCGTCCAGCGCCCTCTGCGTCGCGGGGGATGCCAGCGGCAACCTCTTCACGTCGACCAACCCGACGGGCGGAGCACCGGCCTGGACCCGGGCCTACCTTTCCATGGGGGCTATCCGTGGCGGAAGCGTCTCCTGCCCGACCGCGACGTTCTGCGCCGTGGCCGCCGGCTTCGGCAACGTGCTGACGTCGACCAACCCGACGGCCGGCGCAGCGGCCTGGACCTCGACGCACGCCGACACGTTCCCGATCCGCGGCATCTCGTGTCCTACCACCACGCTGTGCGTAGCAGTCGACTCGGCTGGCAACGCGGTCGTGTCCACCAACCCCACGGGCGGCGCGGCTGCATGGTCCGTATTCAGCCTGGAAAGCTCGCACCTCGTCTTTGCCGTCTCGTGCACGGTCAGCGCGGTGTGCGTCGCCGTCGACATCCAAGGCAACGTGATTGTGTCGTCCAACCCGACAGGCGGCGCCGGGGCCTGGTCAGTGTTCAACGTGGACGGGAGCAACCCAATGTTCGATGTGTCTTGTGCCGGCAGCGGGCTTTGCGCCGCGGGCGACGGCTCCGGCAACATCGTCACCTCGACGAACCCCACCAGCGGCGCGTCGTGGAGTGTGGCCGCCGCAGCCGACGCCGGGGCTTCGCTTGACGGCATGTCCTGTCCCAGCAGCGCGCTCTGCGTCGCGACCGACAGCATCGGGAACGCCGTCGTCTCGACCAACCCAACCGGTGGAGCGGCAGCGTGGAATGTGACCCATATCGACGGGTCCACCAACGGCTTTCTTTACGGCGTGTCGTGCCCGACCACACTGCTGTGCGTCGTGGTCGACCAGGCGACCGGCAGCGTGATCACCGGCACCGGTGGCTCGATGTCCACGCTGACGACCCTGGGATCGTCAGCGAACCCCGCGAACACCGGCAATCCGGTCACCTACACGGCAAGCGTGTCGCCCATTCCCGACGGAGGCACCGTCGCGTTCACCGACAACTCGACAACGTTGAGCGGGTGCGGCGCGGTCGCGGTCAACATCACCACCGGGCAGGCCACCTGCACGACGACGTACAGCTCGACGGGCAGTCATTCGATCGTCGCCAACTACAGCGGCGACGTCAACTTCGCCGCCTCGAGCGGCGGGCCGTTCACCCAGATCGTCCACACGACGCTGCCGGCCCAGGCCGTGCTGCCTGCGATGGCCAACAACGCATACGGCGGCTACACGACTGTGATCGAAGTGCAAAACATCGGGACCGTCCCGGCGAACGTGGACGTCGGCTACTTCGACGGCAGCGGAAGCCTCGTCGGAAGCGGTGACAGCATCTCTGCCCTGCCCGCTCACGCGACCTGGACCGTGCGTCAGGACAATGGGCACAGCTTTGCCTCAGGGGGAGCGGGATCTGCTGTTGTGTCCTCGAGCCAGCCCGTGGCGGCTTTTGTCAACGAGTTCGCACCAGGCGGCACCGATGCGACGAGCTATACCGGGATCAACTCCGCGACGGACACCGGCACCACCCTCTACGCGCCTGCCATCGCGAGAAACGCGTACGGCGGCTATACGACCGGCATCGGCCTGATCAACTTCAGCGGGGCGGTGACCAACATCACGGTCACCTACCGGGACGCCAACGGAGCGATCGTGAAGACTCAGTCGGTTCCGAGCGTGCCGGCCGGCGCCTACCAGGGCCTCTACTCGGGCGATGCCACGCTCGCCTTGCCGGACGGATTCGCGGGCACCGCGACGATCACCAGCTCGGCGGGTGCGCTGGCCGCGATCGTCAACGAGACCGGACCGGGCGGCCAGTTCAGCTCTTACGACGCAACGCCCACGGGCAGCACTACTCTCTACGCACCGGCGGCGCTGGACAATGCCTACGGCGGATACAACACAGGGTTGGGGATCGTGAACACGACCGGCGTCGCGGGCACGGTGTCCATCACGTATTACGACTCGAGCGGCACCCCCACTGTGACCAGTCATCCGATCGCGGCCAACGGCTATGTCGGCGTCTACCAGCCCAACGACCTCACCGTCACAGGTCCCTACACAGCGAAGATCACGAGCACGGTGGCGGTGGCCGCCATCGTCAACGAGGTGGCGCCCTCGGCCAATCCGGCGGTGCAGCAGTCGACCGCCTACAACACCTTCGCCGCGGGCAGCTCGAGCCTGCACCTGCCCCTGGTGGAAAGCGCGGGCTCGGACGGCTGGAGCACCGGTGAGGGGATCATGAACACCGGACTCGCAAGCACCGCCGTCACCGTCAACTACTACGACACGGCGTCCGGCGCGCCCGTCGGCACACCACAGACACAAACGCTCGCGCCACACGCCTTCTGGGGTCTGTTCCAACCCACCGGCGGCCTTCCCAGCGGCGCCAGGGCGACGGCCGTGATCAACACGTCATCCGGCGGCCAGGTGGCGGTGATCTGCAACGAGTCCAACGCCACCTCATTCATGAGCTACAACGCCCAGTAGCCGCCCTCAACCCCCACCCTCCGCGACTCGGAGGTCCCCGGCAAACGACCCGTCGCGATCGGAATACAGCGCCACTCTCATCAGTGGTGGGCCGCGGTGCAGACCTGGATCGACGACTACAAGCGCGAGCGTCCGCACCTGACGCTCAGCTACCGCACCCCGTCAGAGCTCCGCGCCGCGGCCCTGACACCAACGCGATCCGCAGCCTGATGTGTGAACGGCAGGAGGGGTCATTACGAAGCCTTACCTGAAGGCCGAAATTTCCAATTTGTAGCGCAGAGCCTCTAGCTTGCTTTTCTGCAACCGCTGGAGAAATTCGGCCAAATCGGCGGCTATGTTGTTCAGGTCCGCGAGGTCTCAACAGCTTGTCTCGCCAGCTTGGGCTGAGCGAGGCACCCAATCGAAGCCGGTCTATGCACTGGGCCATGCGTCGCCTCGTGACACAGCCTTGAATCTGGACCGTATTCAGGCGGTTGATAACGACACGCTGCGAGACCATGGCCACGGTGTGTTGGCGAAGGCCGGCCGTCTGACGGTTGCGGATTGGCTCAACAGTTGGCTGCGCGCGAAGGAGACTGGCTCGAAAACGATTCGGCCGCGCACTATCGAGCACTACCGGCTGATCGTCGAGAAGCACCTCACCCCCGCGATCGGTCAGAAGCCTCTCGCCAAGCTGACGCCCACCGACATCGAGAGAATGCTCGGCGAGCAGCTGAGGGCAGGCCTTGCTCCGCGGTCGGTCCACCACATCAGAGCCGTGCTCAGGAACGCGCTCCAGCGCGCGATGCGTGACGAAAAGGTGAGCCGGAACGTCGCGAGTCTGGCCGAGGCGCCGAGCGTCCCTCAGCCAAATCGGGACGCGGTTACAGCCTTTGCGGAGCAGGCTGGAGTCTTCCTACATGCCGTCGAAAGCGATCGCCTTTCCGCCATGTACGTGCTTACGCTCGCGTTGGGCCTTCGTCTCGGCGAGGTCACCGGCCTCCGGTGGTCAGACATCGACCTCGATGCTGCGATCCTCCGCGTAACGCGGTCTCTCCAGTGGATCAGGCCCCGCGGTGAAAAGGCGGCCGCGCCCCATCTGATGGACCCGAAGACCAATGAGTCGAGGCGGGCGGTCGAACTGTCCGCTCCGCTTGTCGATGCTCTGCGCCAACACCGCACCTCGTGGCGCGACGAGAAGCTCGCCGGACGACAGCCGCTCAACGAATTCGACCTCGTCTTCACCGGGCCTTCCGGCGAGCCATTGAACCCCGCCACGGTCAGCAGAGAGCTGCGGGCCATTCTCGGGCGGGCGGGATTACCACGGATCCGCTTTCACGACCTGCGCCACGCGAATGCTTCGCTGATGCTGACTGCTCACGTACCGATGGAGATGCTGTCGAAGTTGCTCGGGCACAGTAACGCGACGACAACCCGGAACATATATGCCCACGTGCTACAGCCGCTGCGTGAGGAGGCCAAGCGAGCGCAGGCAGGGATTCTCGCCCGGATCTAAAGTTCGCGGAGTCAGGACTGGTTGGCGTCTAGCCAAATAATTCGGCTCACCCAAATCCACGGGTGATCGCCGAGAACCTGGTATTCCGCCAACCCATCGTCGAAGGGCGCTGTGAATGTTGCCGGAGCATCTTTCGACGCGACGATAGCCAGCGATTGATCATTCGGTTTACGGCTCAGCCGCTCCATCACGGTGTAGAACTCTTCCACTACCTCCGGATCGGCCTTTTCGAGCTCACGCTTCACGCGCTCTTCGTAGTGGAGCCCGCGACGGAATGTGCCGCTCAGCGGCGGGTTAGCTGGCGCGCCGGCGGGAGATCTCGTCGCGGAGCTCGTCGACAGTCTGGGTCGCAGCCTCACCGGGGATCCGGCCTTCAGCTCTGTCAGTTGCTTCGCTGGTCAGACGTGCGTGGTCTGGGTCTCGGCGCAGCAGAGTTGTCCGGTACCAAGCCTCGAGTACTCGGTAGACAGGCACTAGGTCATCCTTCGCGCGCGATTGCTCCAAGGCCTCGATGAATTCGGTGGCCAACTTCCGAAGGTCGTCCTCGCCGAGCTCCTCGAACATGCGATCCATCGCGTGCTCGGATGCAGGGAAAACAAACTCACGCGGGCGACGTATGCTCGCGACAGCCATTTCAGCCGCCTAACTCGGTCTCCTGGAACGCAAGACTGGGCGCATCGTGAATGGATGTAACGGAGAAGTCAAGCCGAACCTGTGCGGGGCCCCCACCCTGTCCATAGTAGTCAAACGCCTGCCGTGGTGTCGGTACGGGTCCCGCACGAGGGTGAGTCGACTCCACCTCAGGCATCTTGGCTGTACCTAGGCTCTACTACAGGCACCGGCGCCCACTAATGACCCAGGCGACGCGGAGCCCATTTGAATACAAAACCGCTGGTGCCGAGAGCGGGAGTCGAACCCGCACGTCCTTGCGGACATCGGTTTTTGAGCCCGAGCGTGGCTTATTGAATTCAGATCCGGTCCTTTTCGGCCTAAGCGCAGCGGTCTAAACACTTTTGCAGGGCCTTGTTTTGGTCCCCTGCATCGGTTTTTCGGCCAATGCTCTCAGGCTGGGCCTTCTCCACAACGGTCCCAAAGACCGTTGGACATCACCCGGACGGCGACATCAATGGCAGGTTATCACCTGGCAAGCCAGATGAGCGCTCCAAGGCGAGTGGTCGGGGGCCCGGGATTTGAACCCGGGGCCTCACGGTCCCGAACTCTGACTGCGATCGTGCACGGCGTGCCACTACGTGTCGTTCTGTACTCGGAACTGCCAGTCGACGCCCAGTTTCATGCCGCCACGTGTCGACGCCGTTACTGTAGTAAACGCACCGGCGACATCCCGCCACGTGGCTCAGCGGTACGGTTCAGGGTAGGCTCGGAGCGTGAGTCATTCGGTGCCACCTGCCGTAACCCAGACAGTTCTCGTCCCCGATACCAGCTTCTGGATCCAGGCCACGGATCCACTCGGAACCTTCCCCTACTCTGGTGTCGTCGGCACAAGCGACTTTGTCATCGCCGTGCCCTTTGCCGTGCTCGAGGAACTTGATGGAAGGATCAAGTCCGGGACTAAGGCCCAACGCTTCAAAGGCCGTCGGCTCCGTGCGCAGCTCCTCGCCGTCATTGAAAACGGCACCGATCATGCCGGCCATACTTCAGGGCAAACTTCCAATGGCCTCACCGTCTGGCTCATGGCAGCGGGACCTGATGACGACACCGGCAAGGTTCCTGATGCTCGGATTGTTCAGGCAGCGCACAACCTGTCCGACGATGGTCTATCGGCGCTGATCCTGACCCGCGACGGCCATATGATTCTCCGCGCGAAGAGTGCAGGTGTTCCCGCAAAGCTGATTCCCGACCAGTTGTGTGACGAGGATGAGGATGAGCCCCTTGAGAAGAGCGTTCACGACCTCAATCGTCGGCTCGCTAAGGTGGAAGCGCCCGATCTGCTGAGAATCCAATTGCTGTACGACTCGATTTATCCCCGCGCAAAGGAACTCCAGCTCACTCATGTGACGGGTGTTGATGAAAGCTTCATTGATCGACTCCACAAAGACGTCCTGGCTTCTTTGCGCATCGAGGAACAGAGCGATGAATACTCCAGCCGTCTACGCGGGTATGCGGAGGCGGTGTTGATCCATTTGGTCAAGCGCGCAAAGTACGAACAAGCCTACGATGCCTCTGCCCTGGTGCGGTTCCGCGTTGTGAACCAAAGTTCGCAGCTCGTCAACTTCGCCGCGTTGATTATCAAGGCCAGCGATAACGTGAGCTTTGAGCGCCCCGCGGATTTGGAAGCGGCACCACAACCGCCGGAGCCTCCGGAGGCAAGCTTCCTGGGCATGAGCGCGCTTCGACGGGCGGCACTGGCAGCTCGCATACCTTTTATCCCGGGCTTGGCTAGCGTCCGAGGTGTGCGGTCCCGTGACGAGCCAACCACATATGTGTATTCGGATGAAGTGCGAGTCAAGTTCGACGAACCGCTCCGTCCCGATTACCCGACCTGGGCAGCGGACATCTGGCTATTCGTCCCTTGGGGCTCAACGGCCTCCACGGTGGATCTCAAGTGGGTTCTCCATCCGGGCCAGGGACGCCCCGTCTCAGGCACACTCAACTTGCCCCTAGTCTGGAAAACGCGTCCCTGGGAGGTGCCTCGCCTCCCTGCCGCCGATGACTCGGAGTGGAAACCAGGGCCATCCGCCGGCCGCCGTGATCTCTACGAAGCATCGACTCGCCAGGCCTAAGGGAGCGGCACTTGTCGACAATTGGACCCTAGCCCGCTTGTACTGCGGCCGCAGAATAGGGCTCGGCCGCAGGACTGTCGCGCTTGTCGGCCGCTGTCGCGCAAGAGGTCCGGAAGCCAGGTAGGCTGCCACCGTGAGCTGGTACGACGACGAAGGCATGTACGACGTCGCTCAGATCTGCCTGAACGGGCACGTCACTAACGACGGGATCCAGCAGTTCCCTCAGGGCAACAAGAAGTTCTGCCCGAAGTGCGGCGAGGCGACGACCATCGCCTGCCCGAACTGTGGTCATCCGATCCGGGGCGACTACATCTCGGACCTCGTGGTCGTCATGGGGCACCACTACAGGGCACCCGCCTACTGCGAGAACTGCGGGAAGCCGTACCCGTGGACTGAGCGCACGAAGACGGCGGCGGAGCAACTGGCGAAACAGCTGCCTGGTCTGAGCGATGCCGAGAGAGGCGAGATCAGCGACAGCCTCGACGACCTTGTCACGGACACGCCCAAGTCGAAGCCTGCCGCGCTGAAGGTGAAGACCTTGCTGGCCAAGGCGGGTGGAGAGGCCGCCGGAATGCTTCGTGATCTGGTCGTCGCGGTCAGCAGCGAAGCCGTCAAGAAAGTCCTGCTGGGTCCTTAGCCGGCCGACGCCCTCAGCCCGCGCGCCTACGATGGCGAGATGAAAGAGCACGCAGCCATCCCGGTCCTCGTCCATACACCAGACCCCACCAAGTTCAAGGCCGTCGGACTCGCTCACGGCACGCAAAGCTGGCATGGAAGTTCGGGCGAAGGCGAGAACATCCTGATCGCGGTTGCCAACCTCGCCGAGACCGGAGCAGCGATGGGCGGCGAGGCGGTGGTGAACATGCGCCTGCAGGTAGTGGCCGACGGCGGAGGCGCGTTCACGGCCATCGCATATGGCGACGCGATCCAGTGGAAGTGAGTGCGACGCCACTGGATCCGCACCCCGATCTGACCCTGCCATCGTGAGCGCCGTCATCAGGCGGCCGCGGTAAGGGCGCTCAGCATGCACTTTCCGACCTGGCTCGTCGGACCTCTCACCAAGATTGGGGAGATCGCTTACGACAGGCTCGGGGAAAGCGTTGGCATCCGCGTCGAAAGCCGGCTCGGCTTCACTCAGTCGCGTTACGCGGACCCCCGCGACTACGTGCTGGTCACCGTCTACAACCGGACTGATAAACCGGAGTCGGTGCAGAGCGTCTTCCTGCTGTTCTCCCACAAGGCCGGTGCGCTGATCCTCCCGGTGCCCGTCGGTCCGTTCTTGCCACTGCCCCAGATCGTGACCAGGACGCAGAACTACGTGTTCGGCTTCCCGCTCGACGACGTGCAGGCGCAGCTTCGTCACCAGCGCAAACAGCAGGGCAACCCGAAGCTGACCGTCAAAGCGGCCGGTGTTCACCTCGCGTCGGGACGAACGGTCACAGGCAAGGCCGAATTCAAACTCGACTGACCCCCAGCGATGAGCCCGCCTGTGGGACAGGGACCATCACGACTCGTGCACCGTCGCACGTGCTATCACGACGTGAAGTCATCAGTTGCGTCATCGGATGACACGCGCGTGCGACAGAGGTGTGGGGTTCAGAAACTCCGTCGAGTTCGATTCCGGATCTCAGCGTTGCCTTTTGTGCTCATCGTTCTGGCCGCAAGGACTTCGCCCAAGTCGTGGAGCAACGCGTGTAGCAACCCGGGCGACATCCACCGACACGTAGCGACACCTGGCGGACTGAAGCGGCGGACGCGGTGAACTCAAGCGGCCTCCGGCGGCTCGCTGCGATCCAAACGCTAATGCGGTTCGGGACCGTGAGGCCCCGGGTTCAAATCCCGGGCCCCCGACCAATTTCTGAACTCAAATCTATCCAACCGACATAGGTAACGTGACAACACGGCTGTATCGATGTAGCACGGATGTAGCACGTCAGACCCTAGCCCGATTCCGCGATTGCGCCGTGTCAGACCGCGGCGTCGGAATTGGTTTGGGCTTCTCCGCGGCCCCGCGCACGAGAACCGCAGTACTCGGCCATGCGATGGAGTGATGAGGTACTAACAGATTGCCCGCCCCGCTGGGGCCGATTAGGAGAGCGAGCGCGATACCCTTTCGAGGGTCGCAGCATTGGCACGAAGGATCCTTCTCCCGAGCTTCACCGAGCCTCTAACGAAGGCCAGGTACCTTGGCGACTACGAAGCTATCGTGGTTAGCCTTGACTGGGGTTCCCTGATTGGCCTCAACGGTCCCAGGCCCGGTCAAACGGGGCAGGTCGCCCCAGAGACAGTGATCGAGGCGCAGCAGGCACTTGCAGAGCGCTCAAGGGAGCTCGTTCGCTTCCTAGAATCAGGTGGCGTGTTGGTCGTCAAGGTGGAGGCGGCCTCCCTCATGTGGGGTCAAGGCAGTTACCCCAGCCCCACAGTCGAGGTTGATTCTCTGAGTTGGATCAGCAGTCAGGTGTATCCGCTTCTCTTCAGCTCATTTGGCGACAACGGCAGGTCTGCATTCCAAACCGGTCGGGGGCACGAGATCGACTTTCAGGAACTCGATCATCCCCTTGAGGCAGTGATTCACGGTGCCCGCGAATACAAGGGGCGCATCCATAAGGATGTCTTTGAGGTAGCCGACGCCACGGTGCTCGCGACGACCCGGATCGGTGATCCAGTCGCGGGTGAGATTTTGTTTGGGCCGGGGCTCGTGTTCCTAGTTCCGAGCGGAGTCGATAACAAAGAGCTGGTCGCCGCAGTCGAGAAGATTCTTGCCACGCGTGAGCGCCAGCGAGATACGTGGCACTTACGTGAAGAGGCTGTACTGATTGAAGAAGAGGCGGCGATTCGCGCCGAGACGCGAGATAGAGTGGCCAGCCTATTGAAGCGCCGCCAAGAACTGGCGGATCTGAGGGTTGCGGTCATGAGGGACAACGTGAACTTGGCCCGAGCGATCAAGTACTACGAGAACGGCACCTCCTCCCGACCTATCGACAGTGCGATGCACGACCTATACAAGCTTGTGGAACTCTTAGAAGACTACTTCGGCGGCTCTGAGGAGAAGCTCGCTGCGGCGCTTAACGTGCCAAAGGCGCTTTTCAAGGACGGAATCAAGAGACTCGCGAACCAGCCGCCTCTCAACTTTCGCCACGCGAAGTCGGGAAAGACGGAGGGCGCAGATGTTGCGAAGGTCGATCAGGCACGAGATGCTGCCCACACGTTGGTGCAGCTATTTATCGAGTACTGCTGTGCCGAGGAGCTGGAAAAGCGGGCCGCGCAGGCGAAGGCTGGCAGCTCGTCTCGGTAGATCGAAAGCATCCGCCCAGGCGCGCTATGCCGCTCCGTGCGACGCCCGCTTCGTAATGCAGTACCGGGCGATCGAAGGCAGGCAGGTCCCGCTCCACTTTCGTGATGCGGGCCAACCGCCACTCGGACCCCGACACCCTGGACAATCATCCGACCCAAGAACTCAGGTAGCTCAATTACGGCCAGATCGCCTTCTTCGCTGTCTCGCTAGCGATGTCCACGAGGATGTCCCTCAGCGCGTTCGCGGTGCCGACGCCCGCCTTCGCTACAAGCCGCTTGAAACGCGCCGCCGCGACCTGTGTGCGCGGCACATCGCGCGTGAGATCATCGAACGTCTCTGCAAGCTCTTTGCGCTCGTCGTCGGTAAGGTGCTCGACTTCAAGCGCGAATTCCCGCGCTGCCGCAAGCCGCCGCTCAGTCCAAGGGAACGGTTTGCCGCACTCCGAGCAGTAAGCCGGAGGCGTGTAATCGGACATTCCGATGTAACCCGCCACGTGATAGTCGCCGCGGATGGGTTGGTTACAGGTCGGGCAAACGAGGAGCGTCGGCTCTCCGCAAATCTCGCAGTGCTTGCGGTTGTGCTCGGGGTACGCCACGGTGCTGTGATTCGCCACGTGACCGTTCGGGCAGACCTGAGCGATGTCGTAGACACCCACGCGGAGAATCGTTGCACCGCCGGCCGACCTAGGGCAAGTCCCTGGCTTTGACTACACTCGACCGCTGCAAGCACTGGCCGGCTTTCTGGGAGCATCACACCAATGACAGATGACGATGATGTCCTGATGTGGTATCCCCCGGCGGACATCACACCTTCCGAATTCGAGGAGTGGGCGGCCGGTGTCTTCGAGTCGGCCAGAACGAGCCTTGACGACATTACGGTGACCATTCACGACCGCATCACAGGCACAGATGGAGCATTCGATTTCGACGCCACCGTTAGGTATCGATGGGCTGGAATTGACTTCATTGTCATAGTCGAGGCGAAGCGCCATAAGAACCCGATCAAGCGCGAACTCGTTCAAGTCCTGCACTCGAAGATGCTGAGCGTCGGGGCTCACAAGGGCGTGATGTTCTCAACTTCCGGTTTTCAGCGTGGAGCTGTGGAGTTCGCGAAGAAACACGGAATCGCCCTCGTGACGGTGACCGAGGGTCGCTTCCTATACGAGACTAGATCGGCTGACCATAGGCCCGCGCTCACCCGCGAAGAGGCAAAAGACTTTTGGAACCTACCGACATTCGCTGGCCACTACATCGAACCGGGTGACACCCCGGGCGAAACGCGCTTGACACTAATCGACACGCACCACCCCGAGTATGTTCGCGACCTTCTGCTCTCCGTCCCGACTACTTGAGCGACAGTCCTGCTTGTGTGGCTTCTTGTCCAACCAACCTGTCGCTCATGGCTCTTCCCCTTCGTGGAGCAGCGGCACATCTCGATCGACCGCCTGGCGCAAACAAGTTCTGTGACAGTACAGATATTGAGTGGGTTCGTCGTCGCCTGCATCCGACTTCAAGACCCGAACCTCGAGCTGAAGGTCCTCTGGCTCGACACGGAGTCGGCAGAAACAGCACTCGAAGTCCATGGCTCAAGACTAACGAAAGGAGGTGGTGCTAAAGTCTCCGCTCGGCCGGGGAGTGTTCAGTTTTTGTGAGCACGCCTGTTCAACATTCGTGATTACCAACACCTAATGAGTCGCTGATGTTGAAATTGCCCGAACCGTCACCAGCCTCTGCAGCGCGTACTCGTTGACCGCTAGCCTGGGTGCCCGAACTTCACTCTCGCTTGCGACGGCTGCCATCGCCGCTTCAATCCGGATCTATGGCTGCTGAGAATCAATCGCCAATGGCGCTTGTGGCACCGGAGTATCGCTGAGCATCAGGTCCGGCGCGGGGGTTATGTCCGCTGATTGTTAGGCAGTGTCTGAAGCACCTTCGAGGCGGCGAGCCAGGAGACTGAACACGGCCACCATCTCCATCGCCTCGGTAGGGCTGAGCTGCATGCGCTCGTGTGCGACGGGATTTCGGATCGCAAGCATCGCCCCTTGCGAAAGCATCATGGTGCCCAGCTGGATGCTCCTTCCCGTCTGGTTGCTCAGATCAGCAACTACTAGCACAGCGGTCCGGTCGCTTAGCGCTCGGCTCATCAATTCGTGACCATCCAAACCTTGCAGGCCACTTCGAGTGCGGACAAGGTCGCGGAACGCGATGGCGGCTTGGTGGACTCCATCGGCGAAGTGTCCGCTGGCGAAGCGTGATGCGCATGCTTCCTTGATTGCTGGATGTAGGTCGTCGAGGGTCAACGACTGCACCTGAGACGCCATCGAAGACGCTGTGTGAGAGGCAGTTACAGTCGGTGCGGTCGCGTCCAGTGTCGATGGAACGGCGGCCGACGCGAGCGCCGGACGAGGAACAACTGGCGGCGCAGGCCTTGGCGCGGAAAACACGCGCCCCTGAGCCTCGATGTAGTCCTTCGGCATGACTGCATTCCTCAACTCCCGAAACGAGGGCGCGAGGTCGCGCTCCCACTCTGGATCCGTCATCCTGCCGGACCCGCCTCCCAGGACGAGGGGCTCTCCCTCGAGAAGCAATGAGACGCGGTGTGCCGTTGCCTCATCAAATCCAAGCTCCCCTGTCAGGTCCGTGCGCCGTAGCTTCGGGGCTCCGTCAGCGGCTAGGTAACGCCTACCGGCGAGCCAGATCACCTTCATGAACGAGTCGAGCAATGGCTTGGCGTCCGGCAGCGTTGCGAGTGCGCGGATCTTCAACCAGACCCGTGGTGGGTTGTAGTCACGGATGCCAAGTTCTTTCGGCATCGTTCGCGCTATTTCGGCAACGTCGATGTCGTCCGGGACAAGGACTTCTTCATTGAGCCGGTCGAGCTCACGCTGAAGAGCAGGAATCTCAGGCCAGTCACCATTCGCGTTAAAGCGGTCGAAGATCGCCTGGAGGAAGCGGCGATGCGCCTGTGCCCACTCCTCAGGGGTCGGGACCGACGGTCGCAGCGCGTCGATCGCCTTCTGGAGCGCGTCCACAGTCTGCTTCCCCAGCGGAAGTTCGTTGGCAGGCGGCGCTTGCGCCGGCATTGCGGCAGCGGTGGGCGGCGTCGGGAGCACAGTGCGCCCGGCGCCGGTAGGAACAGCGGCCGGCGGTGGGGTCATAGACCTCGACGGCGGGACATAGAGTGATAGCCGATCCTGGAGACCGACCAGGTAGTCGATGTCCCTTTGCAGATCGTCAAGCTGGTCCCTAAGGCGCTCACTCGGGGTGACATGCCCGCCAAACGCGATCAGCGGAACGCCAACGCCCGCGTACTCGTCGGCGATCTCCGACGTGGTGAAGGTGCGCGCCAGATAAGTGCGGTTGTACGCACCCCAGTTGCGGATCTGTGCAGCGAGCTTGTCGAGCTCGCCCGAAATGATGACGATCGTCGGCGAGACACTTTGCTTCAGCTGGTTGCCCTTGGCGATCCTGTCAGCCAGCTCGCCGGAAACCTGATCGAGCGGCTTGGCGAGGTAGGTCTGACGCGATTCGTCTTCGCCGTCGTTTGTGGATGAGCGCCGCCGGGGCATGCGGCGATTCTACGCACGGTCTCCGACTTGGGCCGACGGCTGTCTGGAGCACAATCGCGTCTGTGCCTGGAGGACCGCCGGGGTTCTCTTGACAGCCGCACACGGTGGTTCTAGACGAGCATGGCGCGATTCAGGTGATTCAGTCCCTTGGGACTACAGCGACCCTCGGCGTCGGGCGAGCGACGCCCCGTCGTCACGACGCGCCCCCACACGGCAATTCGATGTGAGGCGCCAAGTCAAGCGCGGAGCGCGTCATCTTGCCACCTCCGTCAGGAGGTCAAAAGTTCCCTTTTTGCGGCATATGTCATTCGACCTCTCGCGGACTAGGGCGGCGACCACTTCGCGCACTAGAAATTGATTCGGAACAAGCGCCAGGTTGTCCCCGGCGGTTCGAGCGAGCCCTCGGTGACCAGTGGAACGTCGACTTGCTGATCGCCCAAGACAAGATGAAGCTTGCCTCCTGAGAGCCCAATTGCATTGGCCCGTCGATTATCAGCGTCTTAGCGTCAAGGCTCTGGTGGAGGATCATCCCGGGCCACTCGACCAGCGTCGCGCCTGAGGCCGCCTCGAGGACCGAGTTGGCGCCCCACGATGTTTGGCTTGCAACTCCTCCCTGGCTGCGTGCTGGAGGTCGAGGTGACGCTTGGCGAATTCGATCAGGACGCGCCCTTGGCAAACTCCTTCGCTTCGGGGGGTAAGCGCTTGACCCCCTTGTGGAATCGGAGGGGTCAGAGTCGGACCCCCGTCAGCTCGCCAGGTCGCGTTGCGGAGGTCGGCCCATCATCGGAAGGTGACCGGGTCGCATCTTCAATTGGAAGTACGGCGGCAGAAGCCGATCGCAGAACACCGCCGCGTTCTCGTTCCAGGCTGAAATGGCCAGCAGCATCGGATGAAGGTATTTCAGTCGGTCCTCGGCGAGCCGCAGCGATTCGACGTCGCGATCCCAGGAGCCGAACCAGGGCCGGCCCCCAACCAGCGGAATCGATCCCTCCTCGTCGAGCATGTAGCTCCAGGCGGCGGTCCGCACCGCCTTCGAAGCGCTCGGTGTCCTCTCCTCTTCAAACATCGAGGCCTTCACCCACCAGCGGGCGAGGCGCTTCGCTTCTGCATTTCGCAGCACAAGCTCGTCGGGCTCAGCGCCCACCACACTAATTAGCGGGACCTTCTGCTCGTCGCTCCAAGTCGCATCCGTTGGCACCGCGTTGAAGGCGACACCCCAACGCTTTGGACTCGAGCGCGGCCAAGGCTGCTGGCCGATCGTCTCCGAATACAACGTCTTGGGTGCTGCCGCGACCAAGAAGATCGGCGAACGCAGAGTCAGGTCAGGGAAATCGACCGCAGCATCCCAGTACTCCTTCGGATGCCGAGCCCACAGGTCTACGAAGTCCTGAACGTCCACCGTCACAGTCCCCTCGGGCAACGCCACTTGCTTGTACCATCGTCAGCTCATACGCCTTCACCTCCACCAGGTCTTCGTTCCCACCAACGATGCTTTCCGATGCTGTCGGCCAACGGCCGGCTACCGCCTTGGCGCGAAGGCATGTCTAGGATCGCGACGCGCCGTTCTGGTCCGCTGACATCTGCCCAGACCCGGCCAAGCGGACCATTTGAGGCCAGCTCGGATCGAGGCGCAGTCCAAACGTGGCAGCACTCGCCTGTTGTCTCTCTCAAGCGGCGGCCAATTGCGCGGACCTGGAGCTCTCGCTGTTCCGTCGGAACCACAAACAGCACGTGATTGCACGACGCCTGCGGACGACCGCGAAAGTAAGAGACATAGGCGGCGAGCTTGCCGTGAAGGCGTCTCGTCTGTTCGCTTCCTCGGTCCAACTCGAGGTGAAGAAATAGCTCGCGATCGCCCACGAGCACCCTGCCCCAGCCGTCTGGCACCGGCCCCCGCTCCTCCGCATAAGCCCGCCGGATTCCGTGCTCTCCGACCCAGTGGTAGAGACCCACCGTCGGCATCGTCGACGTGGCCCGCGCCAGATCGACGAATAGCTGATTGGCTTCCAGGTCGTGGACGAGGTAGTGGTGCCGAGAGAGGGCGTGCTCGGCCCTCAGGACGCACTGCCGAGGGTCATCTCCAGTGAGATCTGCGAGTGCTGAAGCACCGTGGCTACTGAGCAGGCAGATGGAAGGACTGCGGACGTGACCAGGACGGATGACAACGTGCCAGGCGTTGACGAGGCCATGTTCTGCAAGCCACTTGAGCCGGTACTGGCAGCTTCGTGGTCCTTGGAAGAAGAGGGTCTGAATCTGGTGCCGGTCGAGATAGCGGTAGCAGTCCAGCGCTTGCAGGATCGCGACGTCTCGTTGTGTGAGCCCGATTACTCCACGTCCGGCACCACGAGTAGTGGCGAGTCGAAGTTCTAGGTAGGGCTTTGGGGTTAACGAGAGACGATTTAGAGAGGACCGTCCCGGAGACCAATCCGGCCGATCTGAACCCGCAGCACCCTTCGCGTCGAGACGCGAAGGATGTCGCGAAGCCCTCGTGAGTTCAGCTCGCGAAGGCCGGCGCGAACTCTGTGTGATTACCATCAGGAGGCCAGCTCCGTGAAGTCGCTACGAACCCCGAATCGTCGAAGTCGTGCCACCATCTCGGCTTCGACCTCTGCCCGCGGTCGCCCGTAGCGCCCTAGGCTCTGCCTGACCACGCGCTCCGCATTCAAAGCACCCCGACTCGGCGGTGGCTCCAGGGTGACGCCGGTGAAGGCAGACTCCGTGTGTCCGCCGACGCAGAGTCGAACTGCAACCTGGAAGCGCCCGAGGTTTTGGAGCTGCTGCTCGGTCAGTGGAGCGAACTCGCGAGCGAGGTAGCGGCCGTCCTCGGGACCGCACTGGAAGGTGATCCGCGTCCGCGCATTCGCGTCGATCGATTCACGTGTCGAGTCGCGCAGCTGGCCATAGTGCTGGTTGGCCATCGTCAGGTTCAGTCGATACGAACGCGCTTCGGCGAGCACATCGTCGAGCGACTGCGGCAGATAGAGATAGGTCTGAAACTCGTCGAGATAGAGATTGAAGTCAGGGCGTTCGTCTGGAGGCAGCGCGATCCGACCCAGCGCCGTCTGCCATATTCGGGCGACGATGAATGCGCCCAGCAGCCGGCTGATGTCCTCGCCGAGCAGACCCTTCGCAAGTGAGACGAGCAGGATGCCGCGTCCGTCCATGACACCTGCAAGGTCGATCGTCGATCGGCTCTGTCCCAGGATATTGCGGACCGTTGGCCGAAGCAGAAATGCGCGCAGCTTATTCAGCAGCGGCCCAACCATCTGCAAGCGCTGGCTCTGGCTGAGCTGCGCGTACTCGTCCCAGAAAGGCCGAAGTCCGACCGGGTCGTCAAGGTCCTTAGTCAGCGCCGCTCGGAACTCGTCGTTGAGCAGGAGGAGTGGAACCTCACAGATGGTGAGCTCGGGATAGCGCATCACGGTCAGCAACGACGCGCGGAGAACGTCCTCCGTGCGCGGTCCCCAAAATTGCTGGTAGGTCTTGCGGAAGATGGTCACCAGGGCGTCGCACACGACTTCACGCAGCGCGGGATCTGGACACTCAAGGACGTTGAGGCCGACAGGCATTTCTCGGTGCGAGGGATCGATCAGGACGACCCGATCCAATTCCTCTTCAGGGATGCGTTCACATAGGTCGCGGATGAGGTCGCCCTTGGGATCAATCGTTCCCGTGCCAACTTTGGCGCCGACGTCTTGCAGCGCCAGAGACATAAGGAGGGCGCTCTTCCCCGAGCCGGTTGGTCCGCTGATGGCCAGGTGCTGTCGCCGATCGGCCTGGCCGATCTTTACCGAAACGCGCTTGGGTCCATCGGCTCGGCAGAGCACGGCACCTTCGGACTTGGGCACGAGCCGCGGGGCAAGCCGGACGGGTGCTGATTCCATCGTTGCACCGCTGACCGGCAGGTGGAAGATCGAAGCCAGCTCGTCCGGCGACAGCCGCATTGCAGTGCGGCCCGGCGCCGCTCGGTGAGCGAGTGCTCGATCGAATCCTTTCGCCCAGACGACACGCATTGGCCGCAGGCTGTTCGCGCCGTCAAACCCACGGAAGCCGCCGATCATGGCGTGGAGCGCCTGCTTGGCGAGCGCGCGATGGGATGCCGCGGCGCAGAGCCTGAGCTCAGTCAGGAATGCGGCGGTCCATGCCTTGTCGGCTGGCGGAAGCGCGCCCATACGCGATGGTGGTTCATGCCTGCCGTGCGGATGGGACGCCGGCTGCTGCGATAGAAACGGCACGAAGATGCTAAGAAGCTCGCCGATCGCACCCAGCGCCACATCCAGGAGGACGTTCCGCGTCACGTAACCAGAGAGGCGATCCAATCGCCGTTGCGCCCACGATTCCCAGCCGGGATCGGGAGCGATGGCAATCTGAACAATGGTCTCAGGCGCTGCCGTCATCGCTGCGATCACGGACGCCATCGCGTCGAGCCGCGGCCTGCCAAGGGGATGCAAAGGCTCCCGCCACAATCGGAGGCGTGCTCGCGCCATGGGTGGGCTCGGCAGAACGAGCTCATTCCCAGGCTCAGGCTGCACATCCACACCTGGCAGCGCGGCCGCGGCCGCTGCGGTTACAAGATGGATCGCCTCGGACGGACAGGTGCAGAACGCGTTGAGCCCGCCTTCCGCGTTGCGGTACTCGAGGGTGACCCAAGGGATGCCGACGATCAGCCGTTTCCACGCCGGCGGCGTGATCGCAAGGAGGTTGCGGAAAAACCCGGCCCACGCCTCGGGGCTGTAGTTCACTTCCGCCGGCGGGATGATGCGGAGGACCGCCCGCTGCGGCGGCCAAAGGACGGCCCGAATCCTTGCAGACGACACGCGCTTCACCAGGTAGCCGAGCAGGGCGATCGTCCCCGCCTCCAAACCGATCACGGTTCGCTACCCCCCTTCTGAGACTGGACAACCTCGCGAGCCGACGCTGTTATCGACGATATCGATGTCCTGGCGGTTGAAAAAGCAGGCAACCCGCCGGCGCTCACGCTGCCTGCTCCAGCTCGAGCCGATCCGTGGAGGTGACGGTCATCGCCTTCGACTCCGCCCTCGCCTCTCTCCACACAAGCTCCGAACAGAACCCGGCCAGCTCCGCCAGGTGGGCCGCCCAGGAGCTGGTCAGGAAGAGACCGGCTTCCACGGCTCTGCTCGGTGGTCCGCAGTGCCTGAGGCGGTCCGGGCCGTCATGGCCGTAGCTGAGCCCGAGGTAGTCGCTGACGGCCAGCCGGAAGATGGCAAGAACGAGGTCACGTGCCGCTTCTGCGCGGTCGTCCATCAGGACGCTTCCAGGAGTTGGCCTAGCTCCTCGAGCACCGGGTGACGACTTAGTGCCCGAGCAAGTTTGAGGGCAGTCCGGGGGCGCACTCGCTTGCCCCGGAGGGCCGCCTGAAGCGTTGGGCGCGAGATGCCTGCCGCCAGCCGCAGCTCTTCTAGACTCAAGCCGCGCGCCGCACAGGCAGCCAGCACCTGGTCGCGCTTCAGGACCACGACAAGTCCGCCACGACCAATCACGGGACGAAGACGTTCATCGTTCACGGCAACCCTCCAAATTCGGGAATTGGACTGACACCTCGAGCTCGGACCCGAGTCGCTGTCGGCGGCGTAGGGGCACCGCACGTGAGTCGCTCTGCCGGCACCGGCCGGAAACGGGTCCAAGTCGAGCCATTTGCGGGCGAGACTACAAATGGGGCACCTTCCGAGCACCTTCTGGAAACCCGCTGAGAACCCGCTGAGAACCCGCTGGACGGCTGCCGGACACGGCGAGGGGGACGTTTTGAACTCGACACGGAGACCGGCGTCCGCTGACCACCTTCCGTCCACCTTCCGTGCACCTTCCGCTCGCCTCGCGAGCACACCCACGCCCATATGTCTTGAAAATCCCACCCAGAGGCCCTCCCAGAAAGGCCTCGAGCCGCCAACGAGCGTCCGCTGGGCGCCGGCTGTTTGCTGTGTGTCGGCAGATGCGAACGAGACGAGAGTGCAGAGGAGGCTCCGGCTGAGTTCCGCGAAAGTCTCATACGGGCAGCCTAGAAACGAAGCGCACGCTGAGCGCACGCTGAGTGCCGGCTCAGGCGCCCGCTGGATCGCCGCTGGACACCATTAGACGAAGCGCTGTGAGTTCAGAAGGTAGATCGGCGTCCGCTGACCGCACGCTGACCGCACGCTGACCGCACGCTGACCGCACGCTGGCCGCACGCTGGGCATCTTGTTGGCGCCTCACGCGGCCGTTGTGCGCCCCGTGGGAGTGCTTCCTCGACGCCAATGGACAGCCGTTTCGCACCAGCTCCACGCAGGGCCACAATATGGCTCGTGGCGATTCCCGACTACCAGTCGATCATGCTGCCCTTGCTGACCCAAACTTCCGATAGTGCCAGCCACCGCACTCGGGATCTAATACCAAGCCTCGCAAACCACTTCTCGCTGACCCAGACGGAACAGGAGCAGCTCCTTCCCAGCGGCGCTCAAGGACTGTTCGACAATCGGGTCAACTGGGCTGCAACCTATCTGAAAAAAGCCGGCTTACTTGAAAGCCCGAGCCGCGGCCACATCCGGATGACGCAGCAAGGAATGGCAGTCATGGCTGCCCACCCGACGAGAATCGACAATGCGTTCTTAAGCCAGTTTCCGAGCTTCCTTGAGTTTCGGATGTCGGCCCCCGCGGCTGCGACACTAAAAGCTACTGCGGCCGAGTCGGAGTCCAGAACGCCGGAGGAAACGCTCGAAGGCACGTGGTCGGCCCTTAGGAACTCGCTTGGCCAGGATCTCCTGGCCAAAATCAAGGCCGGAACCCCCCAATTCTTCGAGCGGCTGGTCGTTGACCTGCTAGTCGGGATGGGCTACGGAGGCTCCGTATCCGACGCAGGCGCAACGCTGGGAGGAACTGGAGATGGAGGCCTTGACGGTGTGATCAAGGAAGACAAACTCGGGCTCGACGTCGTCTACATTCAGGCAAAGCGATGGGAAGGGTCAGTTGGCAGGCCAACTGTGCAGGCTTTCGCTGGTAGCCTCGATGGGGCTCGGGCTCGCAAGGGCGTCATGATCACCACATCGACGTTCTCATCCGATGCCCAGGCATATGCGCGGCAGATCGAGAAGCGCATCGTTCTCATCGATGGAGCGACCTTGGTCAATCTGATGATGGACCATCGAGTTGGTGTTGCGACGGCTAGAACGTATGAAGTCCAAAAACTCGATTTGGACTACTTCGACGAGGACTAAAGGCGCAGGACTGTTCGGCTAGGTCGAAAGTGGAGTCAGAACCGGGCCACCACTGTCGATAAAGGCTCGAAAATCGGCAGCAATTCAATTTGCTTAGACTCCTTCAGCTTCCTCGGTACTCATTCCGGCTTCGTCGACGACCTGTCCACCCTCAGCAATGGTCTCTGCATTCCCGCCAGACTCGATCTGAGCTGTCAGCCAGACTTCGTACTCCTCAAGCGCGTTGAGCTGTTCTTGCGTCACCCATGCTCCGCTCGACGCGTGAACAACCTTTCGACGAACATCGTTCACGGCGACTATCCAATGAGTCTGGTCCGCTTTGGTTCCGGATTTCCCATAGGCGAGGAGGGGCTTAAAGAGTGACCAATTTGCGAGCGCGATCGTCTTGTAGTCAATCAAGTCCAGGTACTTGTCCCGTCCACCGCGGGCGTCCTTGTCTTCTTCCATGCGCGCCATCGCCTTCGTGCGAACGCTCGCAGGAACTCCCTCGTACCACCACTCGTCCGAGCGGCCATTGAAATTCTCTTTCAGTTCGGACACGATCACCGTTTGCAATGAGCGCTCTATCCGTTTGACAGCTGCCTCAGCCCGCTCTGACGTTCGGGATCTCTCTCGCTCCAGGAATTCCTCAAGTCCCGGTGGATCGAAGTCGGGATGTTTCTTGTGTAGGGCATTTTGGGCTTGCCGCATCCCAGTCGTCTGGCCCTGCACTCCCCGAAGTCCTCTGAACCCACGGCGCTCGTCAGGGGTGAAGTCCGCCAGGTAGCGACCAAGGGTCATTCCAAAGGGTCGGATTCGATCAACTATCTCCTGGTCGCCTAAGTGCATGAGCCGTGAACTGCCGGACTCCAAATGCTCAAAGACGCTCTTAAGAACGGTGAGGCATACCGTGACACCGTCGTTCATCGCCAGCCCACCGCCCTCGCCAGCTCCCAGCTCCCACCAATCACTGGCGGCCTCTTGGATGAGGTCGAACCATGCTTTCACGACAGTATTGGTGCGTTTGAGAGTTCGCAAGCTGTTACCCGTCCACAACGGCGCAGGGTCGACGACGCCATCGCTCGTAACTTTGTAGTAAAAGAAGCCGGTCTTCTCTAGTGCCGCGAATACGCTCGTCAATGAAATACAGCGCGTCTGTGAACGTACGGCGTCGGCGAGGAGTATCCGGTCGTAGAACGGCGAGTCTCGCTGAAGCCCTAGGGTCTGTATCGCCTTGGAGACGATGGCCCCGGTCTGGACAATTGGATCGTCAGAGTCCCAGTGAAGCTCCGAGTACAACTGCTGCAGAAGGCTCTGTTTAACCTTCTTCTGTTCTGCGTTGATGTCGATAAAGAGCTGAGCCTGATGGCTCGCCGGTAGTCCCTCAAACGCCAGGACAGAGATGATGCTGGTCGCGGCGCGCGGATGACCAGAGTAGGCAAATAGCCTGTGCTGGCCGTCGATTATCCAAGCGGCCTTGTAGGTCGGCGCGATTGTGAGCCACCCGACACTCCCGAACTCGGATTGCTCTTCTTGCTTAATCTGCTCGAACTGAAGGCCCTTGCCTCGCTTGCCCTTGTTGATATTGACGACGATGTTGGTTGGAAAGATCCCGTCATCAGAAATGTATCGGAAGATCTTCTTTAGCCGCGACTTACTAACCATCCGCTGATACGTGTCGATGTCGGTAGCTTTGCCTTTTGCCCGGTGAGAGACGTACGCAATCTTCAAGAGATACTCAGGGGAGATGGAAAACGTATAGCAGTAGTAGCCAGCCATCTTCGAACGAACAGCCGGGACCCTAACTTCGAGGCCGGGGACGCGCCGTCCGGGAAGCAGATCAGAGAGGAATTGGTAACGAGCGGCTGGGCCGAGGTGCGTCGTCAAGGATTGGTAGTACGCGAGATCGTCGTTGTCGAGCAGAACGATATGGAGGTCGTCTGCCCGATTCCTATCTGTATCGCTGAGGATGGCGTTGTATGTGAACAACGCGAGCACCACTATTCGTTTTGAGTCGGCGCGCAAAACAGTATTCACGGCTCTCGACAAGGGTTCACGCAAGGCAGCGAGTTTGGTCAGTTCATTCTGGAGCTGAGGTCGCTTCGCCGCGACCGCCGATGACTTGCACTCAATGGCTAAGCAGACCTCGTCGTCCATTGCCAGCACATCGAGCTGATTCGTCAACGGCGGAGTCACGTTGGCGTTCGTCGCGAGGGCAGCTCCGCCCTGACCCGATAGCTGCTGGAAACCCATGGCGTAGAAAATGGTCCAGACGCGATCCTCGAGCAAGACACCGGGTAGCTTTGGCTTGGTCACCCTTGCCGAGCGCCTGCTCTTCTTGCCGAGAGTCCAGCCCGCGGCGAGTTCTTCGTCTAGAAGACGCAGAGGTACGCTCTTGGACTCGAAGGATTGCCGCTTACGTCGTGCAAGAGAGCGTAGGTCGTCGCGAGAGAAGACATTTGTCAGCATGAGCGCCCGTCACCAGAACTAATCGGCATCAGTTTTCTCCGGAGGAACCGCTCACAAACAGGTACTCGGCAATCCTTCGGCGGTAGGTGTTGTCCGCCGCCATACGGGAACTGCGAATGATCCTATGCACTCTGAAGCTGGAATAAAGCGAGCGAATGCTCTTGTGACAAGCATTGCTGACCACCACGTGACAGCCCCGATCGGCAAGGTCCTGAGCGCAGTTGGCGAGCCGTACCTGGTCTTCCCATGAGAATAGCTTCGTGTTGTACCGCAGGAATCCGTTGGAGTTGTGCGCGACTGTGTACGGAGGATCCAGGTAAACCAGATCGCCCTCTCCGGCGTCGGCAAGCGCCACCTCGAAATCAGCGACCAGTAATTTCGACCCCTGGAGTAGCCGACTAGCACGACGCAACTTTTCAGGGTCGAACACGACACGACCCTCGTGATCGCCGTACGGAACGTTGAACTTACCGGTCAACGAATTTACCCGGTAGATGCCATTGAAGGCCAGCTTCACCAGATAAACCAACCTGGCTGCACGCCACGCTCCATCGGTTGGCTCCTTGGCCCTAATCCGGTAGTAGTCTTCCGTGGAATTCTTGAGCTTCCGCAGCCGGCGGATGACTGCTTCGCAGTTATCGCGTACCTGTTCGTAGCATGCAATGAGTTCCGCGTTCTTGTCGGCGAGGACCGCGTCAGCGGGCCGGTGTGCGAAGAAGAGAGCCGCACTTCCCACGAAAGGCTCGTAGTAGCGCCCATGAGCCGCCGGAAAGTGCTTCACTATCCGATCCGCAAGATACCGTTTGCCGCCGGGCCACTTTAAGAAGGGCTCAGGACATTCTTCGCCATCCCACCCAGTCGGTTCGATCACGTATTGCGGCGTTACTGACGCCCGATTCAGCTCGGAACCGTTTGGCCCTTGAGACCGCGCTCGCGACGATCGTCTCGGCACGTGCCGCATGGTACTTGCTGTGTCGGCACGACGGCAGGTCGGCCGCAACCAAGACTGACGATGGAGGGCACGTTGAGGATCACGATTGAAATCGACGACGAGGAGATCCGCCGAACTCTGGCACCGCTGATTCAGCAGGGGCCGGCTGTCCAGGCGCTGCAGCCAACAAAGCTACTCAATGTCAAAGAGGTCGCTGATCGCCTCGGCGTCAGCCGTAACAAGGTGTACGAGCTGCTCTACAGGGGAGAGATCCGATCGTTGGCTATCGGACGGATGAGGCGGATTTCACCTGATGCTCTCGCCGAATTCATCTCGCGACCCAAAGACGACGGCTTTCATCTCGACCCACAACCTCGTCAGGTGCTACCCCGGCCGGCTAACACCCCGAAGACGCCAGTTCCGTCCCCCAAACCTGCACCGCCTAATGCGCGACGGCACAAGCTGGCTGACACGATCGACCTCTCCCCCAAGCCGCTACCGCCTGAGCCCTCTCAATCAAAGATGAGTGAGGAAGAGCTCGAGGGCGCGCTTGCCTCGATGCTCGAGAAGGGCTGGCCAAAAGACGTGCTCGAGCAGATCCGCACCGACCGCAAGGAAGGAGTGCATCGCGTAAATGTGTTGACGATCAACGACGCCGCCAGGTACCTGGGGCTGAGCCGATCCGGGGTCGAGAAACTGGTCAAGGCCGGCAAACTCCGCTTGTTCACGATCGCCCCAACCTACCGCGACGAGAAACCGGCAAAGCGCATACCAGCAATAGATGTTGTTGGCCTCAAATAAGACCGCACCTGCCCAGGCCACCTCAAGTGGCTTTTACGTGGTTCGGGTCGTCGTGATCGTCCTAATGCTGCCGTTGCCGTTGCCGATGACGCGATGATGATGATGCTGCTGCTGCTGCTGGTGATGATGATGATCGTGATGCTTGTGGTCGTCCACGACGACGACGAACCTCGCCGCGAACATCGTTACCCTGCGGCGGGTTCCGCCAGTCCACGATACCGATGCGTTATGGCCTGACGGCGAAGGCTAGGAGACGCTCACCTCGCGCGCGCGCGAATGTGGCCTGATGACACACGCACTTCCGCGACTAAGTTCTGATCTTTGAAACGATTCCACTGGGCCTTTTAATGGATCATCTCCAACGTAGCAGTCGTCAGGCTCCTAGACGCCCAAACTGCTCGGCGACGATCGTCATCAGATCATTGGGCTTAAGTGCGCGTCGCAGCTCCCGGTAGACCAGGTCAAATCGAGGCAACACCGCCATCTGCTGTTCCAATCGTGTTGCCCATAGTCGCTCTAAGCGTTCTCGCTTGGAGTCATACGCATCGATTAAGGAAGCGGGATCCACATCACGGAAACGGTACTTCCGTGCAAGGCAATCAGCCAACTCGGGCCACTGAATCCCTTGGTTGGTCGACAAGTACCAGAGGTCGTAGAGATCGCGGGGCTCATTCCGAGCGCGGTCGAAGAGCGCCATCAACTTCTCCGCCGCGACCTCCTCGATTCGGTATACGGGTAACTGTGCTTCCTCGAGGTCGTCGTACTCCTCGTATTCACGAAGCAGCGGCCGGTGCTCAATCTGGTGGCACATCAACTCGTGAATCGTGATGTCGACCTTCAACTTGTCCGGATCTGCACGTGATATTGGTCCGCGGAGGCCTATGTAGAAGGTGTGTGTGTTTGCGTGCGATTTTGGATCTCGCTCCAGGAAGTCCGCCCCAATCCCAACATGGTCTCGGACCCAACGAGCAAGCTGGCCCCACTCCCTCTCGATCGCCTCCCATGGCACCTCCTGACGGAGAGTGAAATCTAGATCCTCGGAGAAGCGATAACCCGGAAGATAGACCTTCTTAAGTGCAGTACCGCCCTTGAAGGCGAGCCATTCGGAGAGCTGCGTCTTCGAGAGTCCAATCAATACCCACGAGAGACAGTAGTCCCGCTCAAGAACGCTTTCAGGGATCCTCCGGCCACCCTCTTCGCGAAGAAGGCGATTGGACAGCGCCGACAGATTGCGCTGCGGGATCACGTCGCCGCGACCGCGAGCAGCTCCTCGGATGACACGTTGAGCTGAAGTCCCCAGCGCCGCATGAACCTCCCTTCTCTTGGAAGGGTGGGGTCCAGAATCTCGATCGAGGGGCCGAGATCGCTACGCAACCGCTCGACGAGTTCAGCGGATGCAAGCGAGTAGAGCTCAAGCAAATAGCCAAGCCGCCGCACGACTGCCTTGATATGGAGGCGCATTGCGTACTCAGCGAGGCGATTAATGTCGAGATGGCTCCGAGCAATCTGAATCGCCTTCCCGACCTCTGGAATGCCGCCGGCATGTTCTGGTTCGGCGAGGCCATCGACGATGGTTCTCTCGGGATCGCTGACCTCGACGGAGATACCGCCGGCGACCCAGTGCTTCATGGTCCCAAAGATCGCCTGGCGCTGGCGAGGGATGAATCGGTACTCGGTGCCGAACACGACCTCGTTCTTTTTCCGTCGGGTGTAGCAAATGAAGATGGTGAGCTGGGGCTGGGTGGTCATCCGATGGATTTCCATAGCGGTCCGATGCGAGAGGTAATACGGATGGGGCTCCGCCAGGGCCCGTGCGACAAGATAGGCGTTGGGAGCGAAGTCGGAGACTTCCCGATATTCAAATGGGACTATGGCGAACAGACTTGACTTGAGACGCACGGCAAGGTTGCGATCAACGAGGTCACGAGCCAAGCTCCGGGCGCGGGCCGTGCTCACGCCCGTATATCTCTCGACGTCTCGTGTCGAGAAAACGAGTCTTCCTTCTGCCATCAACTCAGACAGAAGGTCGGCAGTTCTTGGACCCAATGCCCTGGCGTTACCTCGTATGTTCAAATTGCGGCACACGATACCACGTTTAGAACTTGTAAGGTAACGGCGTGTCCTTCTAAGCCCCAGATGTGGCATGCCAAACCTCATTTCGTGGCTCCGAGGTAACACCATTGGGGTGGTCGAACCCCGGGAGCCGCGCCTGTCGATGACGTCAGAATGGGGCGCAATTCTCGAAGTCTCGGTACAAGTCGCTCTTGTCCAGGTGGACGTAGCGCATGACCATCACATAGGTCGTATGGCCAAGGATCCGGCGCAGCCGCTCGATCTCGCCGCCGCGGCGCAAGTACTCGGTCGCAAAGGTGTGCCGGAACTTGTGGGCGTAGACCTTGAATCCAAGACGGTGGTGCAGGCGGCCGAAGAGATGGGAGACACAGCCGACGCTGACCGGCCGGCCGTCGGTCAGGACCAGCAGCCGATCGGACTCGCATTCCGGGCGCTGGCGGTTGACGTAGCGGACCAGCTCCCGCCGCAGCTGACGGCTGACTGGCACCCGTCGGAACTTGCCCCCCTTGCCGCGCTTGATCTTGAGGAACGTGGCATCGCCATCGTCCTCCACGTCCTCCAGGGCCAAAGCGCAGAGCTCGCCAACCCGCATTCCAGTCCCGAGCAAGATCTCGACTGCGATCCGCGGCCAACCCGCGTCCGCCTCGCGCAGGACGGTCTCGATCTGCTGCGGCGCGAAGCTCTCCATCTCTTTCTGCGCCACCTTGGGCGCCCGGACCCGGAGCATCGCCGGCTCGACCGGATAGCCCTCGCGGCAAGCCCAGTTGCCGAACGCCTTCAAGACCTGGAAGTGGCCGTGAACGCTGGAGTCGGAGAGGCCGCGCGCCTGCTGCTCGGCGAGATAGCGCTTGAACTCGAAGGCGGTCAGTTCGGCTAGGGTTCTGGCGTCGCTGTGCCGAGCAAACCAACCCATCTTGTGCGCGTACCAGGCGATCGTTCGCTGGCTGCAGCCTCGGACCTGGACATCGAGCAGCCATTCACGGACCAGCGGCTCAATTCGGTAGCGGCTGGCCAAACCGGCGTCGGGATGCGGCTCCGGCGCTGGTGCCTCCATCTCAGCCGCCGATGGTCCGACCCGGAACAGGCGCTCGGGCAGCGCCCGCGGCCGGCCGGTAAAGCCACGCCCGCTGTGGATAACAGGCGCATCGGTTTTCGAAAAGCGCAGCGGTTTTGGGCTAATTCCAGGCAAACTGACACCTCCTTGAACAGCGTCCTGACACCTCTTTTCAGAGGTCCCGAAAACGCCGAAACCCGGCCCTTGGGGCCGGGTTCCGAATTCAATTTAGCCTTGAGACCCTTGCTCAAAAAGTCCGGCGTGGTGCCGAGAGCGGGAGTCGAACCCGCACGTCCTTGCGGACATCGGTTTTTGAGACCGACGCGTCTGCCTGTTCCGCCACCTCGGCGCTCTGGTGAAGAGCCTCGACCATACTAATTGGCTCATGCGAGCCGCCCCGGTCCTCGTCCTCAGCCTTCTCGTCGCCTCCTGTGGAACCAACCCAGCCACCACCGCCACGGTGAGCCCGGCCGGCTCTCCGACAACGGTGGCATCGGCGCCCAGGATCCAGCAGCCCCCCGTGACACCCCCGACGCCACCCGGCACGAACCTCCCCGCCTTCTCCTGCGCCGACACGAGCGGCGGCAAAACAGGGGTCGCCAACGCGATTACCGCGCGAGTCGTCGAGCTGACGGGTTATGACCGGTTCGTGCTCCAGTTCGACACGACCGTGCCCAGCTACACCGTCAAGCGCCAGGCGTCGCCGGTGTTCACGTACGGCGCCAGCGGGCAGACGATCACGCTAAGCGGGACTTCCGGCGTGCTGGTGGACGTCCAATCGGCGACCGGCGCCAACACGTTCACCGGGTCGATCGACCTGACCCACGGGGAGTACGTGGTCTTGAAAGAGGCCCGCCAGACCCAGGATTTCGAGGGCCACCTTTCGTGGGGACTCGGTCTTGGCAAGCCGGCGTGCCTCCGGGCGTTCACGCTCGCGGATCCAGCCCGGTTGGTCGTCGATTTTTCGACGGCGTAGCCAGAACGAGCCCGATTCGAAGCACCAGCGGTTAACCTTCCCCGGCGAATGGCCATTCAGCAACCGCCGGCGCCGGCCGTTCCGCAGCAAGCGGCTCCTCCGCCCTCTACCAAGAAGGGAGGTTGCTTCGGGCGCGGGTGCGGCTGTGGATGCGGCGGCTGCCTGCTCGTCGTGCTGCTCGCCGTTTTGCTCGTCGGCGGAGGCGGCTACTACTTCTTCGTCGTGCAGGCCCAGGCGGCGTTGGCAGCGCCGGCCGCGCTCGTGATCATCAACCAGCCGGTGGATGTAGATGGAAACCCGGGTATCGCCGGCGAGGCCCTCAATCCGAACAACACGGTGCACACCGGCGCGGCCGGCCACGCCGCGATCCAGTTCCCGGACGGCTCGTACATCCGAATGTCGCCGGACACGCAGGTGACGCTCACGGCAGCTGAGCTGCAAAAGAACGGGAGCCTGCAATCGGTAAGCGTGGTCCAGAAGCTCGGGCGGACCTTCACGTCCGTGCAGCACCTGGCCACAGGCGCGAGCTTCCAGGTCGGCGGCCACTCGGTCAGCGCGCAGGTCAGGGGCACCCAGTTCGAGGTGCTGGTCCGCGCCAACGGCACCAACCTGATCAAGGTGTTCGAGGGCACGGTCACCGTCGCCGGCGCGACGACCGTCAAGCTGACGGCCGGCCAGCAGATCGATGCCGACGCGCAGGGCCGGCTCTCCAACCAGCGGGCGATCCAGCCCGAGCCCCAGGACCCGTATCCGCTCACCGCACAGTGCTCGGCGGCCGCGTCGAGCGGCAACGCGCCGGGCACGATGCAGTCGTCGAGCGGTGAGAACCTCACCAACGGCCTGACCGCGGAGAGCGACTACAACTCGCCCGGCGGCAACCTGACGCTCGCGTTCTGCTACCCGGGCAGCCTGATGAAGGTGACGGTGACCGACCCGGCCGGCCGCGCGTTTGCGCGACAGGGGGCCGCGCCGCTGATCGTCAAGATCGCCAACGGTCCGCCCGGGGTCTACAAGGCGATCGTGACCGCGCTCAGCGTGCCGGCAACCGGGGAGGCTTACTCCCTCACCTTCGCCACCGACGCGGCATGCGCCCCAGGCAACGTCGACACCGGCGCGGTCGTGCGCCAGACCCTGAGCAACTCACAGATCGCGAGCGCGCTGGCACAGTCGGGCTCGACCGGCATCACGCTCCAGGTCCAGGGCACCTCCCCCACCTCGGCGCGCATCTTCTACTACTCCAACCTCGGCGGCTTGCCGCTCTCGTGGACGATCGACTTCTTTACCGCGACTCCCAACCTCGGGGCGGTGATCACCCAGGTGACCGTGCGCGGGGTCAACGTGACTACACAGGTGATCTCCAGGCTGAGCTCGGTTGGAGGCAACTCCATCACGTCGATGCCTACCGGGTTCAGCGTCGACCGCGTGTATTCGTGCAACGGGCCCGGCGGCGACGACATGATGGTGATCGAGGGGCACCGCCCCGCGTAGGTCCGCCGCAAGTGGCCCAAACCGTCTCCGTTAAACTGCCTGTGAGCTATCGTTCCCGGGCAACATGTCAGCAGTAGCCGCCCGAACGCCTGCTCGACGTCGAGGCGGCCGTCGCGTGCTCATCGGCGTGGTGCTCTTGATCCTGATCGTGGGCGGCGCGATCTTCTGGCTCAACAGCTCCGCGCAAGCCGCGGTCAACGTCTCCGCGACGCTCACCATTTACCAGCCGGAGGCGTCGCTCGAGCGCAAGGGCGCTGCCGCCTTCACCGCCGCCACGTCCGGGGTCCAGGTGCAGGCAGGCGACTCGGTGAAGACCGATACCAAGGGCCGGGCATCGATTCAACTGCCGGATGGCACTTTGACGCGCCTGGCGAGCGACACCGAAATCACCCTCGATGCCGCCCATTTCACGAAAGCCGGCACGCTGCACGACGCCAAGATCACCGAGAGGATCGGCCGCACGCTCACCAGCGTCCAGCACCTCGTCTCTGGCGCTACCTTCCAGGTGGCCGGGCAGTCTGCCGTCGCCTCCGTGCGCGGAACGAAGTTCGAGGTCTACATCACGGCCGACGGCACGATGACCGTGAAGCTGTTCGATGGCGAGCTGGACTTTGACGGCAAGAACCACGTCCACCTCACCGCAGGGCAGCAGGCGACGGCGGATCCTCAAGGCAATATCGGGCGAGCGGGTCCCATCCAGCCGGACCCCAACGACCCGTTCGGTCCGGCACTCGACGCTTCAGCGGCGGTGAGCGTCGGCACGACGCCTGGCACCGAGCAGGACTTCGTCGGAGCGCCGCTCCACAATGGCGAGCAGCAGCAGTACCGGTACAGCTACGCCGGCGGCAGCCTGGTCAAGGCGTCGCTTGGGTATCCCGGCAGTGCGATGCAGCTGAAGATCCAGGGGCCGGACGGACAGATGTACAGCGGCACCGGCCATTCACCCATCGTCGTGGTGGTCAACAACGCGCCGCCCGGGATCTACCAGCTGTTCGTGGTCGGGGTCAGCGGACTCGGCGCGGTAGGCGAGGAACCGTTCCTGGCCGTTGCCGCGGTTGAACCATGCGTCAGCTCCGACATCGATCAGAACGGCGCTGTACGTCGCGGGTACACGGCGAAGGACCTTGGCGCGGCGGTGCAGGTGTCAGGTCTCTCCAATCTGACCGTGACGATCGCCCCCAACTCGCCGGCCGGAGCGATCGTGACGGGCAAGGGGACTTACGACGGCGTGGGCTGGACCGGTTCGGTCCTGCTGGTGCCGCACAACGGCGTGGTCGAGATCATCGCAGTGGGCGGGACCGTGTTCGGCGTGAACGTGCCGGCTCAGCAGATCGTGCAGCAGATCGGGTCTGCGATCGGCCAGGACCCTACGAACTTGAACATCGGATTCATCGTCGACCGCCTCTTCGCCTGCAACAGCGTGGTCATGATCGACGGACGTCACTCATAGAAATATGAGAAGGAACCGAGGGTTCCTTCTCATGGCTCATCTTCCTAAGGGTTGGGATCTTTCGAATTAGTTTCTCCCTGCAACGATTGGCAGGCGTATTGAACAAAGTTGCAGCCGGGTTGAACCCGGCCGCCCATGCCACGCTAGAGGTCAGGAGCTAACGCAGGCCGAAGACTTTTTGGGCGAAATGCATCACCAGGGTCAGGCCCGACCCCTCCAGCAGCCATGCGACTTCGGCCGCTCCCACCACCAGCACGAGCACCGCGCTGAGCCCGATGCTGCCGCGGTGCATCGCCGGCTGCAGCCAGTGCAGGCTGTCAGGGTTTCCGCCCGGCGCGGTGAGTGCGGACTCCAGGCTGTCTAGGAGCTCTCCGGCACTGGCGGGCCGGCGGTTGGGGTCGCGATCCATCGCCTGCTGGAGCACCGACGCGAATGACGCCGGCAGCTCGGGCACGATGTCGCGCACGCTCGGCGGCAGCTCGTAGAGGCGGCGGCTCAGCGTTTCGATCCAGCTCTTCGATGAGAACGGCCGGCGTCCGGTCACCGCTTCGAAGACGACCGCCGCCAGCGAGTACACGTCGGCACGACCATCGACCTCACGACCGACGAGCCGCTCCGGTGCGACGTAGTCGGGGGCGACCGGCCCGCCGGCGCTTGGCCCCGTGTTGAACGAGGCGACGGTTCCGAGACCGAAACCGGTCAACAGCGTGCGGCCGTCGTCGGCGAGGAGGATGTTCGCCGGCTTGACGTCGCGGTGAATGGCCGCGCGCGAGTGCGCATAGTCAAGGGCGCTTGCGATCGGTCGCAGCAGCGCGATCACGCCGAGCGGCTCGTACCGTTCACCCGCTTCGAAGACCTCGTCGAGCGTCTTGCCGGCGACCATCTCCGTGACCAGGTACGGGGAATCGCCCTCATACGAGAGCTCATAGAGGCGGGGTATCGCCTCGTGCTCGAGTGCGACGTACGACCGCAGCTCCAGCAGGAACCGGCGCGAAAAGCTGACGTCGCGGGCGACGCCGGCGCCGATCGTCCGCACCGCCACACGTCGCTGCAGGCGCGGATGCTCGGCCTCGTAGACGGATCCCAGACTGTCGGTCTCGATTTCGCGCACCACGCGGTACGCGCCCACGTGGTGATGACCGTTACTGGAAGCCTTGGATCGTGATCCGTTCTTGTCCGATGGTGCGCCCTGCGCGCGCCCGGCTTCTGATGGCACCGCCTCCGGGCCTTCTTTTCCCACGAAACCTGAACTTTAGGCCACAGGCAGCGAATTACGCACCGAACAAGTGTCCAGCCTGGAACCCGGGTTCGGCACTGGTGGTGTCGGCGAGAGGATTTGAACCTCCACGCCCTTTCGGGCACCAGCTCCTAAGGCTGGCGCGTCTGCCATTCCGCCACGCCGACTAACCGACTCGAAACGATATGCGAGCGGGCGCTAGAAGTTCTGGATCTCGACCGGTTCGATACTGTCGGCGACATCAAAACCGAAGATCCGCGATAGGAAGTACATCTCGCCCTCGATCGAGCGCCGGATGTTCTTCTCCTGGCGAAATCCGTGCTGCTCGCCCTCGAACGCGACGTACGCATAGGGCAACTTCTTCTTCTTGCACACCGCGACGAACTCCTCCGCCTGGCTTGGTGGCACGATCGTGTCCTCGAGTCCCTGGAAGAGGATCACCGGAACCTTGAGGTTGTCTGCGAAGTGGACGGCGGAGCGATCTCTATAGAGGTCCACTCGCTCCGGATAGGGACCAACCAGGGTATCGACGTAATGGGCCTCGAACTTGTGCGTCTCCTTGATGAACAGCTCCAGGTCGCCGATTCCGAAGTGGCTGGAGCCCGCGTTGTATAAGTTACGCTTGGTCAGCGAGAGCAGCACCGTGAATCCACCGGCGGACCCTCCGGTGATCGACACACGATCGCCGTCGGCCAGGCCCTGCCCGACGAGATAGCGCGCCGCGCTGATGCAGTCGTCGACGTCGACGACACCCCAGTTGCCGTTCAGTCGCATCCGGTACGCACGACCGTATCCGGAGGATCCGCCGTAGTTGACATCGACGACGGCGATGCCTCGACTGGTCCAGTACTGGTACTCGAACGCGTAGGTCGGGCCTCCAGACGCCGTGGGTCCCCCGTGGCATCGCACTATCAATGGCGGTTTTTCACCAGGAGGAGCTTCGAAGCCCAGGTTCTTCGGCGGGTAGTAGGTCGCGTGCGCAGTGAGACCGCCCGCGGTCGGAAACTCGATGGGCTTCGGAATGCTCAAGCTTCCAGGATCGACGTGAGCTCTGTTGGAAACTCTCACGACCTCCTGCGCTCCAGAGTCGAGGTCGATGGTCAGCACCCGCTCGGCGAGCGTCGCCGACGCGGCGAACAGCGCCACCTTGCCTTCGCTCGCCTGAACATTGTTGAGACTCGTGTACAGGAGCGCCACCTGCTGCATCTGTCCGGCATTGGTATCGATTCGCCCGAGCTTCGTGCCGCCGGGCTCTGAGTAAAGACAGACGATCTCGTCTGGGCCTGCAAAGGCGTAGAACCGCATCCCGAACACCCACTGCGGAGCGCCGAACTCGGCGGACCGCGGGCACAGCGGTTCGTCGCCCTCGCCCCTCGCACGGTAAAGGTTCCACCAGTCGCTGCGATCGGAGAGGAAATACAGCTCCCCCGATGGCGACCATTCCGGCTGAAGGATGGACTCGCGGGCATTGCCGGCGATCTTGCGTGAGGCCGTCACGTGTCCGTCGCGGTCGAGCTGGCCGACCCAGAGCTCGCTGCAGTCCCACGGCATGTTGGGATGGTTCCACGTGGTCCATGCGACGCGGTTTCCATCTGGGCTGAGCTTGGGAGACGAATAGAAATCATTGCCCGACGCCACGGTGATCGCATCCCGCTTACCGGTGCCGTCGAGCGAGACGATCGAGTTGACCGGCTCGCGCCCACCGGTGGTGTGGTCCTCGCGCACGGCGTAGAGGCGACCGCGGCGGTCGTCGACGACCATGTCGGCGTGACGCACATCTACAGCGGGCGTGATGGGCCATGGCTCACCGCCCGGGTCCTGTCGGTAGAGGCGCTGGTCTTTGAAGTTGGTGAACCAGACCGTGCCGCCGCTGACGGCGAAATGGCCGCCCCCGTATTCGTGGACCCGCGTCCTCGCGTTGAACCCGGGTGGGGTGATGTCGCTGACCGCTCCGTCCGGTTCGCGCCGGCACACGACTATGCGGCCTGCCTCGTCGGGTCGGAGCTCGGACCAGTACAGGTCGTCGCCATCCCATCGGAGCATCTGGTTGCGCATGTGCACCGTGCGTTTGAGCAGGAGGTCGACCGTGATGCCGGAAGCCCAGGACCCGTGTGGAGCAACTTGCCCTGCGCTCACGCTTGCGGCCGTCTGACGATCAGAGCGTCGCCCTGTCCCCCACCACCACAGAGCGCAGCCGCGCCGGTGCGCAGACCTCGCCGTTTGAGCTCGAGCGCCACGGTGAGCACAAGGCGCGCGCCGCTGGCTCCGATGGGATGTCCCAGCGCGACCGCGCCGCCGTTGACGTTGACCCGCTCCTCGTCCAGCTGCAGCATGCGGGTCGCGTTGAGTGCGACGGCGGCGAACGCCTCGTTGATTTCGACGAGGTCGAGGTCGCGCGAATCGAGGCCGGCCTTCTTGAGCGCGTTGCTCAGCGCCAGCGCCGGTACCGTGTGCAGCCAGGAGAACCGGTCCGCGCTCATGCCGTGCGCGACGATCTCCGCAAGGGGCTCGACGGCCAGCTTGCGGGCACGCTCAGCCGACATGACCACCACGGCCGCCGCACCGTCGGAGATCTGCGATGCGTTGCCCGCCGTGATCGTCCCGTCCTTGCTGAAAGCCGGCTGCAGCTTGCCCAAGGCCTCGACCGTCGTGCCGGGCCGCACACCCTCGTCACGTGAAACCTGCACCGCGTCGCCGCGCTTTTGGGGCAGCGCCACCATGATCACCTCTTCAGTCATCACGCCGTCGTTCCATGCCTTCCCGGCGCGCTGGTGAGACCGAGCGGCCCATGCGTCCTGCTCTTCGCGCCCGATCTCGAGCTCGCGATTCACTTCATCCGATCCCTCGCCCATGTGCTGCTGAGTGAAGGTCGACCAGAGCCCGTCATGGACCATCGAATCGACCATCTGGGTATCGCCCAGCCGGGCTCCGAACCTGGCCTGCGGAACCAGGTAAGGGGCCTGCGACATCGACTCCATGCCGCCCGCCACCACGACCTCCACCTCCCCGGCGCGGATCAGTTGGTCCGCAAGGGCGATCGCGTTGATTCCGGAGAGGCAGACCTTGTTGATGGTGATGGCCGGGACCTCCTGCGGGATGCCTGCTTCAATCGCCGCCTGGCGGGCCGTGATCTGCCCGGCGCCCGCCTGTAGGACCTGGCCCATGATCACGTAGTCGACCTCTCCGGGCTTGACGCCGGCGCGCGTGAGAGCCGCACGGATGGCGTAAGCCCCCAGGCTTGTCGCCGGAACATCCTTGAACGCGCCTCCAAACCTGCCGAAAGGAGTGCGCGCGCCCGCTACTATCACGGATGCCATGAGGCCAGTCTAAGGAGGCTAGGGGGAGGGATGAGAAACGCTTTGCTGGCGGTCGATCTCCAGGCCGATTTCGTCCAGGGCGGCAGCCTACCCGTGCCAAATGGGATGCCGGTGGCCGCGATGGTCGCCCGCCACATCCGCCACTTCAAGACGGAGTACCAGTTCATAGTGGCTTCGCGCGACTACCACGAGGACCCATCCGACCACTTTTCCAGCACCCCCGACTTCCTCACCACGTGGCCTCCGCACTGCGTCATAGGAACCCCGGGCGCGGCGTTCGTGCCTCCGATCGCCAACCTCGTCCGGGAGAAGCTGATCCAGTGCGTCGTCAGCAAAGGCCGTCACGCCGCCGCCTATTCGGCGTTCGAGGGATTCGACTCGCGAGGCCACGGCTTGCTCGACGTCCTCAAGGAGGAGCGCATCGACCACGTCGACGTTTGCGGCATTGCCACGGATTACTGCGTGCGGTCGAGCGCCCTCGATGCGCGCAAGAACGCGTTCCAGGTCCGCATCCTGGTCAACCTGTGCGCGGCGGTCAACGAGGCGACGGGTCTACAGGCACTGGAGGAGATGAAGGCGGCGGGCTGCTCCGTGCAAGCAGCCACCGCGCCATGAGTATGAGAAGGGACCCAGATGGTCCCTTCTCATCGACAGGCCGGCTACGCCGGCGTGTCTGCTTATCCTCCGAAAGGGATTGGATTTTCGAAATAGTTACGCCCCGCGACAATTCGCAGTACTGAGAAACAAAGTTGCGGCCGGGCATAGCCCGGCCGCCCCCGCGACGCTGGTGCCTTTTAGCGGCGAGCTCGCGTGGTCTTCTTACCTGTGGTGGCGGCTCCGTCGTATTTGAACGACACGTTCAGGCGGATCCGGTAGGTCGTCACCTTGCCGTCGTCGATGGTCAGGTCCTGCCTCACCACCTCTGCAACGCGAAGGTCGCGCAGAGTTTTGGACGCGGTCTCGATGGCGCCCTTCGCTGCCGCCTCCCAGGACTGGCTGCTGGTCCCCACCAGCTCGGTCACCCGATAGACGCTGTCGGCCATGGCTGCCTCCTTAATCAATGAGCTGAATCACTTGCCATTTTCGCGCGCTCGAGCTTGCGCAGGTCCGGAAGCGCCTCCGCCATCTTTTCCGCGAGCGCCACGGGATGGCCGCCTCGCAGGTAGACGACCTGCTCGGTCACGCCGAGCTCGAGGTATTGCGCGGACATCTCCAGCAGCTGACCGCGATCCGCTCCGTCCCAGCCGAACTGGATCGACCGCCGGATCTCCGAGGCGTCCCGGCCGACGGCGCCGCATGCCTCCTCGAAGATCGGCGTGAGCTCCTTGACCCGCTCGGGATCTCCGCCGGCGATGTTCCACACATCGGCGTAGCGAGCCACCAGCCGCAACGTGCTCGGGCCTGACGCGCCGATCCAGAAGGGCGGGTGCGGCTTCTGGATTGGTTTTGGGTTGGCGATCGCATCCTTGAAGTGGTAGTAGCGGCCCTCGAAGGTCGTGCGCTCTTCGGTGAACAACGACTTGATGATTCGCAGCGACTCGCTCAAGCGGCCCACCCGATGGTCGAGACCCTCGAATCCGTACATCTCGTGCTCGATCTCCGCCCACGCGGCGCCGATGCCGAACTCGAGCCGCCCACCGGACAGGTGGTCGACGGTGACCGCCTCCTTGGCCAGCAGCGCGGGGTTGCGGTACGTGTTGCCGGTCACGAGGCAGCCGATCCGCACTCGCTTGGTCGCCTCGGCCATCGCCGCCTGGAGCGTCCAGCCTTCGTAGATCGGGCGGTCCGGCCCGCCGCCGCCGATCGCGGCGAGATGGTCGAAGTCCCACACGTGATCGAAGCCCGATTCGTCTGCGATGCGCCATACCGCGCGCAGGTCCTCGATGGTTGTGTCCTGGCCGGAATTCTTGAGTCCAAAGCGAAGCGGGTGAAGCATGTGATTCTCCTAGTGAAAGCGGGTCGGCTTGACCCGGATGGCGACGTGGTACTGGTCGGAGAAGACCTTCGGGGTCCAATCGAAGCCCTGGATCTGCTCTCGGTACTTGCGCACGTAATTCGGGACCTTGTATGCCGGCGGCTGCTTGGGGTCGATCTTCGCCGTGCCGTCGATGCGCACCACGTCCTCACCGACGGGGTCGGTGTTGAGGTGAAGGGCGACGTTCGGGTTGGTCTCGATGTCGCGCACCTTCTGGCCGGGGACGGCGTAGATGAGGAAGGATTTTCCATCCCACCAGAACCACACCGGAACCACATGCGGGTCTCCGTGGCGACCGACGGTGGCGAGCCAGACGATCAGCTCTCGCTTGAGGCGCGTTTGCACGTGCTTGGCGGGCACAGCGTTAGTTTGCGACTTTCGAGATCGTGGCAAAGTAAAGGCGATGGCTAAGACCGATGTGACCAGGAAGACCGAGGCGGAGTGGAAGCGCGACCTGACACCTCAACAGTTCCACGTGCTGCGCGAGAAGGGCACGGAGCGGCCCTTCACCGGAGAGTACTGGGACACCAGGACGCCGGGCGCCTACCTCTGCGCCGGCTGCGGGGCCAGGCTCTTCGAGTCGGAGACGAAGTTCGACGCGCACTGCGGCTGGCCAAGCTTCTACGCGCCGGCTGAGGATGCCCCAGTCGAGGAGCACGTCGACAAGAGCCTCGTCATGGCCCGGACCGAGGTCACCTGCGCGAACTGCGGCGGCCACCTCGGCCATGTCTTCGATGACGGGCCGCAGCCGACTGGCCTTCGCTACTGCATCAACTCGGCTTCGATCAAGCTCGAACCAGAGAAATCCAGCTAGACGCCGATCGGTTCCCGGACCAGCACGACCGTCGTGCGGCCGGGGTAGTAGTCACGCTCGACGATCAGCGTGCGCGTGATCGCCGTGCCGATTCCGAGCGTCTCGCGCAGGCGCGCTAGGCGCCCTTGCGCGACTCCAGCATCTTCCTGACGATCGGGCTCGGCTCCTTGGGCTGCCACGCCCGGTACGCCTCCCGCACCGGGACCGGCCATTCGAGATCCAGGTCGACGCGGGTGCCCGACGTTGATGCTCCCGCCAGAACATGCAGTGCGAGCTCGAGCGTGCGCCGGTGCATCGCGCCGTCGTGAGGCATGCCGAAGGCGTGTCCGAATGGAAACTCGACGCCGACGATGCGCGGCGTGCGGCGCTCCTCAGCCACCGACGGCATCATCGTGACCGTCACGGTCGGGATTCCAGCCGCCTCGATCCATCGTGCCAGCACGGGCACGTTCGCACAGCAGTCGGGTCAAGCCGGGGCGAGGATGAGCCCGTCGGCGACCTGGTCACGCAAGTGGGCCACGATCTCGGGCGCCGTCCTGTCTTTCCAATCACGAAGGCTTCGATCCTGGAAGCCCATCACCGAGAGATGCTCGGCAACGCTCCCGCCGATTACGCCTTCGGCGGCCAGCTCGCCGAGCAGGTGCATGGGCAGCGCGATTTCGGGATCGGCCAGAAGGTCCTCGTCATTTAAATGTAGGTGCGCTACGCCGATGTCGCCCGCACTTGCCGCGGTGGGGATCGCGCGCCAGCTCGGATCGCCCCATTCCGGATTCATCTGCTCCCGGTCGAGGTCGAATGGGGCCTGCGAGCCCTTCACGTAGAGGCCGGCCGACGTGAGCAGCGCGATCCGCGATTGGGTCAGGCGTTTCACGAACGGCGCCCAGACCGGCTCCTCTTCTCCCTGGAACGGACCGCGCCCTTCGTAGAGCGGCCGGAAAGTTCGCGGCAGGAACTTGAAGCTGTCGACGAGCACCCTAAGAGTCCAGCAGCGTGCCGGTGATCACCGGCCTGACTGAGCCTCCCACCTCGATTTGCGAAGGTATGTCTTCCGAGTCGCCATAGGTGAGCTCGATGTGGATGAAGCTCTGACGGCCCATCTTGGTCCCCTGTTCGTTCACGATCGCGACCCTGGGCGCCCGCGCCACCAGCCCGTACTTGACCGCAAATCCGCCCAGAGGACCGCTGCCAGAGCCAGTCGCAGGGTCCTCGGGGATATCCAGGGAGAACATGCGGCTGTAGAGACGGTTGCCGCCCACCGCCGTGAAGACGAACGCGCCAAAGGCATGTGTACCGTCCAGAACGTCTCCCAGAAGCTCCATGTCAGGCGCCGCTTCGTCGACTGCGCTGGCGTCGCGGAGCGCAAAGAACAGGAACGGGTTCCCCGTGGTCGCGACCTGGACTGGAACATCCGCCACCAGATCGTCCTCAGTGAGTCCGATCGCCTCGGCGGCTTGAACGCGCCGCCGCTCCACGGCGCCGAATGCGAGCTCCGGATGCGTCATCCAGAAAGTTAGGCCGCCCTGGCTCTTCACTCCCCGGACCTTCACCGGTCCGATGCCCTCTTCGAGGACGAACTCCAGGGAACCGCCCGGCACGAGACCCTCGGTTGCCAGCACCCAGGCGGTGCCCACCGTCGGGTGGCCTGCGAACGGAAGCTCGCTGGCGGGGGTGAAGATGCGCACCTTGGCCGCATGCGCGGGATCGGCCGGGGGCATCACGAACGTGGTCTCCGAGATGTTCATCTCTTTGGCGATTCTCTGCATCACGTCGCCTGGGATGTCCGCAGCGTCCAGCACCACCGCGAGCTGGTTGCCGGCCAGCGACTTCTCCGCAAAGACGTCGACGGTAAGAATCCGGTGGCCTTTGGTCATGCCTTCATGACCAGGCACGTGGTGGTGCCGTGCGCGAGCAACTTCCCGTTGCTCTCGGCGACCAGCCTCCCCTCGGCGGTGGCGACCCTGCCGCCACGATGGAGGACCTTGCCCTCGCAGCGCACGCGACCAGTGTCGACGGTGATCGGGCGGACGAAGTTGACGCTCGTTTCCAGGCTGGTGTAGCCCTCTCCGGCGGCGAGCGTCGATTGAACCGCGCAGCCCATCGCCGAATCGAGGAGGGTCATTGCGTAACCTCCATGCACCACGCCGATCGGGTTGTAGAGGAACTCGGCCGGCTGTCCGACGAAGACGGCTCGCCCCTCCTCGACCTCTGAGCCGGTGAAGTCGAGGGTCGCAGCGATAGGAGGTGGCGGCAGCTTTCTCTCGAAAACCGCTTTCAGGTAGTCGAGCCCGCTCAGGCCCGCGCCGGCGTCACGCAACGCCATCGGGTCTTCCCAGCTGTAGGTACGCGATCGCTGGTTCACACTCATGAAAAAGCAGAGTAGACCGCCAGCATTCCAAGCACCGCGATGGCCAGGCCGCTGAATGTGCTGATTCCGCGGACCAGGGCGGGGGTCAAGCGCGTGCGCAGGAGCGATGCGGCGAACGCCAGCAGGCACCACCATGTCGCGGACCCGAGGAGCACCCCGGCGACCAGAATGGCCGGCCTGCTGAATCCTGCCCCTGCCCCGAGGCCCAGGGTCGCGGCGAGCGCGGCGAAGGAGATGATCGTGGCCGGGTTGGTGATCGTGAGCCCGAGCGTTGATGCGTAGGCCCGCGCCAGGCCGCCGCCGGTGATGGCCGGCGCCTGACCATCCTGACGCCGTTCGAGCAAGATCCGCGTCCCCAGCCAGATCAGGACCGCGCCGCCGATCACCGCGAGCGGACGCCTGCCACCTGCGATCGCGGTCGCCACCGCGGCAACCCCAAAGTAGGCCACGGCGGCATAGATGCCATCAGCCGTCGCGACACCGAGGCCAGAGACGAGGCCGTACAGGCGGCCCGCGACGAGAGTTCGCCTAAGGCAGAGAAAGAAGATCGGGCCGGGCGACGCGGCCACGGCAAACCCGAGCGCAAATCCCCGCAGCAGCAGGCTGAACACCGTCGTCTCTCATCCGCGGAATTGTAATTAGTGACGATGGCGGGGCCGGCTCGCCGGTGTGTTCTCGGCGCCTCTTGTAGCCTAGAAGTCCTGAAGGTCGGACTAGGACTACCCAACATGGACAAGAGCCTGCCCAATGGCCGGCTGCTCGTCGATATCGCGCGCCGCGCGGACCAGCTCGGCTTTTCGACCCTCGCCACGATCGGCCGCATCGCGTATCCGAGCTACGACGAGCTGCTGACGCTGGCCGCGGCGGCCGGCGCCACAGAACGCATCGGTTTGCTGACGGACATCCTGCTCGCCCCGGTCCGCGAGCCGATCCTGCTCGCCAGGCAAGCTGCGGCCCTGGACCAGCTGTCGCGCGGGCGGTTCGTGCTTGGCGTCGGAGTCGGCGCCCGCCAGGACGACTTCGCCGTCACCGGGTTCAACTTCCATGACCGGGGCCAGAGGCTCGACGCGGCGCTCGACCTCATGCACCGCGCCTGGCGCGGCGAGCCGGTGCCTGGCTCGGACAGAGCAGTCACTCCTCGACCCGTCAACGGACATTCCGTGCCGATGATGTTTGGTGGCCGCGCCGACCGGTCGATCGAGCGCGTCGTCAAATACGGAATCGGCTACACGCAGGGCGGCGGAAATCCCGAAGGCCTCAAGGGGATGATGGAGCGGGTGAACGCCGCCTGGCAGGCGGCGGGCAGGGCGGGCAAGCCCGAGTTTCGCGCCCTCGGCTACTTCGCCCTGGGTGACGAGGTGCACGAGGAGGCGCACTCCAACGTCGTGGATTACTACGGCGACTGGGGCGAGGGCGTCTGGAAGGGCACGGTGAAGTCCGTAGAAGAAGCCAGGGAGCGTGTCAAGGCGTACGAAGAGGGTGGGTGCGACGAGCTGCTGCTGTTCATGACTGCGCCGGCGACAGCACAGGCCGAGAGGCTGGCGGAGGCCGTGCTCTAGATCGGGCGCGAGCCCAGATGACGCTACCGTAGCCCCGGCCGCGGGCCCGTCACCTATCGTGTTAGCGGAATGCGAGAGCCATGATCCGGCGTCTCGTGACTTTGGGCGCGGTCGCCCTCGGGCTCGTCGTGGCAGCGGTCGCCGGCGTGACGGCCTACCAGTCGCTGCATGCCCCGTTGCCACCCTCCGGCAACAGCGCCCTCACGCCGGTGAACTGCTCACCCGGCCCATGCGCGGACGTGCAGGGTTACACGCTCTGGCTCTCGGAAGTCAGTGTCAACGGGGACCTCGTGAGCATGCAGGTCAAGTTCCAGAACTCCAGCCCGTCGACCCATGCCTCGCCTGAAGACCTTCAGCTGATCGACGTCAGCCGGCACGCATCGGGCCTCGTCACCGATGCGCCGGGCTGCACGACCTGGCCGCGCCACGACTTCAACAACGGGGCGACCTTCGGACCGATCGATGTGTGCTTTCGCATCAGCAACGCAGCCCGTCCATTTATCCTCCGCTGGTCGCCTGACCTCGGCCTCTTCTGCTGCGAGCAGGACATCAACCTCACCTGAGACGCATCCCGGCGGTAGCGCTCCGCCGCGGGGACACCGGCGATGGGCAGTCCTCCCCGATGAGCGCTGATGAGGGGTCGCACGGAACGCAAGCTTTGCATGTCGTGTTGCCAATCCACTTTCCGGGCAAGACACTTAGCGGGTGATCGCACAGCATCCGACCGTCGTGATCAGCGGAGCCACCGGTGCCGTGGGCTCGGCGACCGCGGCCGCACTCGCGCGCCGTGGGGCGCGTGTCGTCTTGATGGCCAGACCGTCGGAGCGCCTGGACAGCCTGGTCGAGCGGCTGGGCGGCATTGACAACCGCGTCTCCCAGGTACCGATCGACCTGGCATCGATGCGGTCGGTGCGCTCTGCCGCGCGCGAGATCAACCGAACAGGAGGCCACGTCGACGCGCTGCTGAACGTCGCGGCGGTCTTCGTGAACCGCTACCAGAAGACCTCTGACGGCTTCGAGCGCATGCTCGCGACGAACTACTTCGGACCATTCCTCCTCACCAACCTGCTGCGCGACCGGCTTCTGGGCGGCGGTCGCGTGATCAATGTGGCCGCCCCCTCGACCACCCGCGTCGACATGCAGCGCCTGTTCTCGAAGGAGCAATTCGATGCGATGTATACGTTCGGGGCCACCAAGGCGCTGGACCTGATGTTCACATTCGAGCTGGCGCGGCGGGCGAAGCGTTGGGACGTGCGGGCGAACGCATTTCATCCGGGGTTGGTCCGATCGGAGCTCATGAGCGAAGCTCGCCGGCCCATCCGCATACTTGCGCGCCTCGCCTCGAGCTCGCCCGGGCGCGCTGCGCAAGACCTGGCCGACCTGGCGATCTCGCCCGCCCACGCCGGCACCACCGGCTGGTTCTTCAAGGGCACGCGGCGGCTCGATCCGCCAAAGACCGCCACCGACGAGACCGAGCAAGTGGCTTTGTGGCGGCGCACCGCTGAGCTCGTGGAGATGGAAATCGGCGGTTTTTAGAACCTCGCGAGTTCTTCACACCGCGCTCACAACTCCCGGGAAAGATGAACCTCAGTCGTCAATCTCGTTCACAAGGAGTGGTTCACATGAGACGCGGTTTCGGTTTGATCGGATTGGTGGTCACGGCCATCTTGCTCACCATCGTCGGAGTGATCGCCTACAACGTCGGTTGGTCGGACGGCGCGGCGACGCACGTGGCGGCCGGCACGGTGGCGCCGCCGTACTACTACGGTTACGGCCCCCAGGGGGGCTTCGGAATCTTCGGCTTCTTCTGGTTCCTGTTCGTTCTCTTCATCCTGTTCGGCCTGCTGAGGTTCGCGTTCTTCGGACGCAGGCACTGGGGCGGAGGATGGGGATACAGAGGCGGCCACGGCCAGGGCGTTCCGCCGGCAATCGAAGGGCGGATGCAGGAGTGGCATAAGCGGGCGCACGGCGAGCAGCCGTCTGCTCCAGGCTCGACGCCGCCCCCGCCTGACCAGCGAACGGTCTAGGCGAGTTGGCTCTGACTAGGATGGTCCCCGTGGCTCTCCTAGGGGTCCCCACGAACTCACGCCATTGGCTCTGAGTTCGTGGGGTTAACCATCCTGGTTGTGGACGATGAGCCGCGCATCGTCCAGCTCGTTCGCGATTACCTCGAGCACGGTGGATTCACCGTGCTCGTCGCGTCGGACGGCGCGGCGGCGCTGCGTGCTGCACGGACCGGCCGGCCCGACCTCGTGGTCCTCGACCTCGGGCTGCCAGGGCTCGACGGGCTGGACGTCGCCCGCGTGCTGAGGCGCGACGGCGAGGTGCCGATCATCATGCTCACCGCGCGGACCGAGGAGTCGGACAAGCTGGTCGGCCTCGAGCTGGGCGCCGACGATTACGTCACCAAGCCGTTCAGCCCCAAGGAGCTGGTGGCGCGGGTGCGGGCCGTTCTGCGCCGGGCCGAGGGCCTCCGCTCGCCGACCGACGTCATCCGCGTCGGCTCCGACGTCGAGCTCGACGTGCCGCGGATGGAGGCCAGGTTCGGCGGTCGCCGCATCGAGCTGACGAAGACCGAGTTTCAGCTGCTGTCGACAATGGCCAGGCAGCCGGGACGGGTGTTCACGCGGGCGCAGTTGCTCGACGTGGTGCGCGGCGTTGCTTTCGAGTCGTACGAGCGAGCGATCGATGCGCACGTCAAGAACATCAGGAAGAAGATCGAGCGCGACCCTCGATCGCCGAGGTACCTGCTGACCGTGTTTGGCGTCGGTTACCGGTTTGCGGAGCCGCACGAGTGATGCAGCGCGGTTGGGGTAGCCCGCCGCCGGGCCGCCGGCCCCCGTGGTGGCCCGAAGGCGAACCCTTCCCGCCTCGCAGGTGGGGCCGGCGCGGGCCGCCCGGATTCGTCCGGCGCATCGGGTGCTTTTTCATCGCGATCCTGGCTTTCGCGGTCCTGGCCGGCGCGGTGGTGGGAGGACTGATCGCCAGGCTGGGTGGCTGGCCGGTCGCTCTCCTCGCATTGGCGTTGGTGCTCCTTCTTGTCATCGCCGGCTTTGGCGGCGTGCGGCGCATGACGCGCCCGATGACCCATCTCATCGACGCCGCGCAGCGGATCGAGGCAGGCGACTACACAGTCCAGGTTCCGGAGTCCGGGCCACGAGACCTCCGTTCGGTCGCGCGTGCCTTCAATGAGATGTCCGCGCGGTTGAAGGCAAGCGACGAGCAGCGGCGCGGGTTCCTGGCTGAGCTGGCGCACGAGTTTCGCACCCCGCTCACCGTGATCCGTGGACAGGCGGAGGCAATCGCGGATGGCGTGTACCCAGGCGATGCCGCGCACCTCGCACCAATCCTCGATGCGACGCAGGCGCTGGACCGGCTCGTCGAAGACCTTCGAACGCTGGTCCTGACCGACACGGGCAACCTGGTGCTGCACAAGGAGCCGATCGACCTGGGAGCCCTCGTGACCGACACGGTGGAGTCTTTCAGGACGCAGGCTGACAATGCGCATGTGACGCTGAGCGTCGATGTCACCGCCAACTTCGAACCCGTGGACATCGACCCGGCTCGCATCCGGAGCGTGCTCGGCAACCTGCTGTCGAATGCAATCCGCCACACCCCGGCCGGCGGTTCGATCAAGGTCGCAGCCGGCGGTTCCGGCGACGAGGTGATCGTGACCGTGGCCGATACGGGTGAAGGCATCCCGCCAGAGCTGTTGCCCCGCGTCTTCGAGCGGTTCGTGAAGGGCGCGGACTCGACCGGCTCCGGCCTCGGCCTGGCGATCGCGCACGACATCGTCGTCGCCCACGGCGGCAGGCTCGAGATTCAAAGCACGGTGGGGTCGGGGACGACAGTCAGCCTCAAGCTTCGCGCCGGCGCCGATGGATAACCGGCGGATCCCGCGGCGCGACTTCCTCAAGGGCGCGGGCGCTCTCGGCCTCGCCGGCCTTGCCTGGCCGCTGGCCGCCTGCGGTCCCCTGGGCGGCGCGCCTCGAGCCACCGCGACCACTCCACCCGCAGTGCGCTCCGGTTCCACCCCCATCAAGCACGTCATCGTGGACGTCCAGGAAAACCGCTCCTTCGACCATTACTACGGATTCGCGCCTTTCGCTGACACGTTCGGCGTCCCAGCCGGCTACTCCCAGCCGGACGGGCGCGGTGGTGTGGCGGTGCCGCATCACCTCACCAGCAGGTCTACGACCGACATCGACCACACGTGGACCGCGATGCATCGCGCGTTCGACGGTGGAAAGATGGACGGCTTCTACGAAACGAACGGAAGCACGGCGTTGGGGTACTACGGGCCGGCCGACCTTCCCTTCTACTACGGCCTTTTCGAGTCGTCCACGCTCTGCGTGAACTACTTCTGCTCGATCCTCGGCCCGACCTATCCCAACCGCTTCTACCTGGCTGCCGGCACGTCCGGAGGCGTCACCACCAACGGCGTCTGGGGTTACGGGGTCCTCGACTACCCGATCATCCTCGACTTGCTCGACGGGGCCGGAGTGACGTGGAAGGTCTACAACATCGGACTCGACAGCGTTTCCGGCGGGGAGTCCGACAATGTCTTCGTCTTCTGGAAGAAATGGGCGCGCGACAAGCGCACCACCGCGCTCAAGAGCGACTACCTGCAGGACCTGCTGGAGGGCCGGTTGCCCCAGGTTTCGTTCATCGTCCCGAGCTTTTCGATGGGCTGGGACGAGCACCCGCCTGCCGACATCTCTGTGGGCATGGGAATTCAGCAGGAGCTCATCACGGCGCTGCAGCGGTCCACCGCGTGGGCCGGCGCCGCGTACATCCTCACGTATGACGAGGCAGGTGGATTCTTCGACCACGTGCCGCCGCCGCGACTCGATTCCTATGGCCTGGGTGTTCGGGTTCCGACGTGGGTGATCTCTCCGTTCGCCAGGCGAGCCCACCTCGAACCGGCCCTCTACGAGCACGGCTCCGTGCTCAAGTTCATCGAGGCGGTGTTCGGCCTCCCAACCCTGGCGTCGATCAATCACAAATTCGACTCCTCCACACCGGGCGGCCCGGAAAACGAGGCTGCCGGCGGGCAGGCCCTGGGACCGCCTGCGCCGCCACGGGACGGGTCGAACGCGATCGGCAGCTTGTTGGAGTGTTTCACCTTCTGATCGGCGCGCGAAGGTCACGACATCTGAAATGATTTGCGGAGAAGTTGCCGAGGGGTAAATCGAAATCGACAGGTCAGGTGGGTATCGGGCCTCCAGGCTCCGGGCTCCCGTCGCGCGCGCTCGAGGGTGAGGACCTGGCGACCAAGCGCTGGGAAGACGCGCGCCACTGGATCAGCATCTACGCCGACCTCCTCGAGTTCAAACGAGGGATCCTCGCCCGAGTGCGGCGTGACGTGGCGAACCTCCAGCCCCCGGCCCAGAAGGCCGCTGCCACCGACCTCAGGATCATCGAGACCCAGATGCAGGGATATCAGGTGCGCCTCGACCTCTGGTACCTGCGCGTTTGGGAGCTCCAGGGGCTCTGGGTGGATCCCACCGGCCGGGTCGTGCGCCACCACGGCCGCGAGGTGTCGCTGACCAAGCGCGAGTTCCAGCTCCTTCAGTTCTTACTCGATCATCCCCACCGGTTCTTCACCACCACGCAGATCCTGGGTCAGGCCTGGGCGGACCCGGCCCTGTTTCCGGAAGAGGTGCGGAATTACGTTCGCCGGCTGCGGCAGATCTTCGTCGACCTTGAGATCCCGGTCGACCTGGTCAACAAGCCTGGTCGGGGCTATTCGCTGGTGTTCCGTGGCGACTGAGCCAACCATTGGGGCTCAAACGAATGTTGCTGATCTTTTTACGCCGGGTGCGTGATCCTTGCGTTTATGAAGAAAGACCAGGCCCAAAAAGCGCGGCCTGACATAACCGCAGCGGTGCGCGGAGGCGATTGGACCCAGCCCATGGATGGCGAGGGCGCCCCGGGCGACTCGACGTTGGAGCACGCCCTCTACTGGCGGCAGATCTACGCCGAGATCCTGGCCATGGAGGAGAAGGTGCTGGACCGCATCCGACAGCTCATGAACACTCAATCGGACGAGGGCAGGCGCGAGGTCGAGCTGACGAATGTACCTGTCGTCGTGGCCCAGGCCGAGCGCTTCCGGCAGCGTCTGGGATACTGGGACGAGAGGGTGGCGCAGCTCAACGGCGGCCCTCGCCACACACTTTAGATAGACGCCGGGCGGCCCATATGAGAGACTCTTGCGGATTTTGTTATGCCTACTAGACAGGATTAAGGGGTGATTAAGATGCGCCGCTCTCTCATTTCGGTCGGCCTTGCAGCTCTCGTCCTACTCATCTGGCCGGCAACAGCGCTTGCGGCCACCGACCCTCTCCTGGGAACCGCCGGTGATTTCGCGGTGCTGTCGGGCGCCGGAATGACCAACACCGGGCCCAGCTGGGTCTCCGGCGCGATCGGGGCTTCAGGCGCGGGTATCACCGGATTCCCCCCCGGAACCGCCGGACCTCAGCACGCGGGTGATAGTGCGTACACGACTGCCGAGACGGACTTGGTGGGCGCGTTTACCCGCGCCGCGGCCGAACCGACCACCACCGATTACTCCGGCGTTAATCTCGGCGGCCTGACGCTGGGCCCAGGGGTCTACAACCAGAGCACTGCACCGACCCTGACCGGAACGCTCACCCTGAACGGCCCAGGCGTCTACATCTTCAAGATCGGCAGCACGCTGGTTACGGCGTCCGGGGCGAGGGTCGTCCTCATCGCTGGCGCTGAGCCATGCGACATCTTCTGGGTAGTCAACAGTTCGGCCACGATTGCCACGTCGACCACCTTTATCGGCAACATCATGGCTCTAGACCAAATTGCAATGCAGACCGGAGCCACACTCAACGGCCGAGCCCTAGCCCGGACAGCCGCTGTGACGCTGGACACCAACCGCATCATCCAGCCCAGCTGCCCCGGAAGCTCCACGACATACTATCCCCCCCCAACGTACGTCCCACCGCCTGGTGGGAACATCTTGCCGGCCACGCTGGGGGTGCCCTGGGAGCTGATCAATGAGATTCCATGGCTGCTCGTGATCGCAGTTGGCGCCGGTCTCGGCGCTACCGTAATGGTCGTGAGCAACCGAAGGCGCCGCCGCCGCCGCGCGTAGGCTGGGCCCGATGGTAAGCACAGGTCGGTCGTTGCTGCGTCGCGCCCGCCCGTCGGGGCAGCGGCTTGGCGAGATGGCGGGCACAGGTCGGTCGTTGCTGCGCCGCGCCCGCCCGTCGGGGCGGCGGCTTGGTGAGATCGTGCTGGGCGCTTTGCTGGTGGCCGCCCTTGGCTTCACCCCACGCGACGCGGTCTCCGTTAACAACAACGACAGCCTGATCGGCCCCAACGTTCGCTACGTCGCATCGGTACAGCAGCCAACCCTTGGGCTGGCCCTGCCCGGCTTGAGCAGCCTGTCAGGCTGGGCGTTGACGAGCGGCGCCCTGGTGAGCGAACGAGCCCTGGTTCCGACTGCACCGCCGGCGCAACTGCTGATCCCACAGTTGAACGTCGACCGCGCGGTGGAGGGGGTCGGGGTCAATCGCAAGGGAGTCATGGACCTACCCGTGAACGGATGGAATGCCGGCTGGTACAAGGCCGGCCCGGTACCGGGAGCTCCGGGCGACGCGGTCATCGAAGGCCACGCTGGTTATCCAAACCAACCGATGATCTTTGGCAAGCTATCGACCATGCGGCCCGGCGACCAAGTCGTGGTCGTGCTCGCCGACAAGAGCCGGCGCCTGTTCGTGGTTGTTTCGCAATCAAGCGTGCCCGTCGGCTCGGCCCCTCCCGATTTCGCCTCTCCGTACGGGCAGCCCCGACTCACGCTCGTCACCTGCAGCGGCGATTTCACCGACGCTACCCATACCTACTCGCGACGCCTGGTGGTCCAGTTGAGCTACGCCGGCCGCGTCTGAGCGGCTCCCGAGCGCATCGGACGAAGTTGCTGACTTTGTTATGACCTGAGAGCGATCGTGGTCGCAAAGAGGTGGATAACTAAATGGCAGTTCAGCAACCGGATTCAGCACCCGTCCCGGCTCCGGCTTCCGCTCCGGTCCAGCACTACTCGGCAGGCGAGGAGGGCAGCTACAACTTTCGCGCGACCGCTGTGGTGGGATTCATCGTCGGCATCGTCGACATCCTGATCGCGGCTCGATTCCTCGGCAAGCTGCTCGGCGCGTCTGCGTCATCGTCCTTCGTTCACGCGATCTACCAGGTCAGCGGCGTCATGGTGGCGCCCTTCACCGGCATCTTCGGCGACACCGGCACCAAGACCAACACCTTTGAGACAGCCTCCCTGGTCGCGCTCGTGGTCTATGCCGTGATCGGATGGGGCATCGTCGTCCTGATCCGGATCATCACCGCTCCCAAGGGCACCAAGCCGGCCTCCTCGTGATGGACCTGGCGGATGTGAAGTCCTGGGGGAAGCACTGGAACGACGCCGCGATCGAACGCATCGCCGGCGCGCTGCCGCGGAGCTCGCCTTCGCGCACCTGGCCGCTGCTGGGCATGCTGGCCCTCGGCCTGGTGGCTGGGGCAGTGCTCGGCGGGTACGCGGTGTCCCAGCGGTCCCATATGAAGCGGCTCTCGGACTACGCCCACCGCATGGGCGATGAGCTGGCTCCAGACGACAGTGACGACGACAGCCCGGTCGCGGTCACCACTCACCGTTCCAACCACCGCCGCAAGGCGACATCGGAGGTTTAGAAGCAAATGGGAATACTGATCTTCATCATCGTCGGCGCCATCGCCGGTTTCGTCGCCAGCAAGGTGATCAGCGGTAAGGGCATGGGCCTGCTGTGGGATATCGTGGTCGGCATTCTGGGTGCGTTTCTTGGCGCCTGGCTGGCGGGCCTCGCTGGGCTGGGCGTAGACATGGGCACCTTCACCATCAGTGGCCTCTTGTCGGCCTTTGTCGGCGCGGTCATCCTGATCGTGGTGTTCCGAGCCCTGACTCATCGCGGAATGATTCACGCCTAACAAATCGTTCACTCGTAAGGCCTCGCGGACCAACCCCCGCGAGGCCTTTTTTTGCGCCTGGACGACTGCTCACCTTGAGCTACAACGGCACATTTGCGTGGGTGTTCGGATCGTTCTGGCACTCAGGCACCAACAACAACCGAGCGGACGGCTTCGGCCAATGCGACGGTTGGCCCAACGAGAGCGGGGCCACCGTACCCGGAGGAAGGTGGGTTTGGGGCACCTGGCAGACATAGGCGCCACCCTGGTTTCGTCGCGACAATTCAGAGCTTGAAGACAGTATGGAAATCTCAGATGGGAGCGGAGGGGCATCTCGAGGGGTGCCCCTCCCGGTTTGAAGATAACCACCGATCGTCCAAATCGAAGTGGCGGGTGGCTCGGTGTGGCCGCCGCCGGCGGCGCGCTGATCGGTATTGGAGGCCTCGAGGTTTTCGCACTCTATGGCCTGGTGCCATTGGTGCTTGGCATGGTTCTCGTCGTCATCAGCGTGCGCCACTCACAAACGCACGTGTTGATGTCGCTGCTGGCCACGGTCCTGGCGCTGATAGCTACAGTCTCGCTTTTGCTCTGGGGCGCAGAGCACATCTGGGCCAATCCGTCTTGCACCCAGCATCCAAATCAAACGTCTGGCCAAATCAACTACTGGTCGGGTGCAAGCGTCAGATGGACCTGTGTAAACGGGCAACCCGTCGTTACGCACGATTCGCGATAGGCGAGTGCCGAACTAGTCAACAGGCTCCGTGGAGCGGGAGACGGGGGTTGTCATTCGTGGCCAGCAAGGTGCTGAGCGGCAAGGGCATGGGCCTGCTCTGGGACATCGTGGTCGGCATCCTGGGCGCGTTCCTGGGCGGCTGGCTTGCGGGCCTCGTCGGCCTCCCGGTAGACCCTGGCACGTTCACGATTGGAGGACTCCTGTCGGCTTTCGTCGGCGCGATCATCCTCCTGGTTATTTTCCGCCCTGACCCACCGCGGGATGCTCCACACCTGGACTTCTTTGTTCGTGAGGCCTCGCGGACCAAGCCCCGCGAGGCTTCTTTGCCCCCAACCCGCCATTTTCAAGTCGAGGCTTGCTGATATGGTTACGCCATTCTTAACAGAGTCCCGGAGGTGATCAAAATGCGCAGGTCGATCATGTCGCTCAGCCTCGCAGCCCTCATGCTCCTGATCTGGCCGGCGACAGCGCTGGCCGCCACCCAGCCGAGGCTGGGGACCGCCACGAGCTTCGCGGTTCTGGCCGCCGCGGGGATCACGAACTCCGGTACGACCACGATCACGGGTGATGTCGGGACGTATCCAACACCTGCGGAGACTGGATTTGCCTCGGTAACGATATTGTCTGGGACGAACCACGCGGCCGATGCTGTCACGCAGGGGGCCAGAGTCGACGAGGTGACCGCCTACAACGACCTGGCCAACCAGACGCCTTGTACCGTTCTGAGTGGCGGGGCTCTCGACGGCCGGAACCTCGTCCCGGGCTGCTATAAGTTCTCTTCGGCGGCCATCCTCAACGTCGACAACACGCTCACCCTCAGCGGCTTTGGCGTCTATGTCTTCCAGATCGGGAGCGACCTCACGATTGGGAACACCACAACAGTGAACCTCATCAACGGCGCTTTGGCCTGCGGTGTCTACTGGCAGGTCACGGGTTCGGCGACCATTGGGACGGCCACGCCTAACTTTGTGGGAACCCTGATCGCTGGTAGCAGCATCAGTGTCAACACCAACGCAGTCTGGACCGGCCGAGCTCTGGCCGGCGCTCTGGCCCCATCCGGGGCCGTGACGTTGCTGGGCAACACGATTACCAGGCCCCCCGCCCTCTGCTCCAGCCTGCCGACGACTGGCGGGACTGGCGGGACTGTATTGCCGGGCAATACCGGTGTCCCTCTCGAGCTGCGCGGGCAGTTTCCCTGGCTGCTCCTGATCGGAATCGGCGCCGGGCTCGGTGCAACCGCAATGGGCATCAGCAGCCGGAGGCGTCGCCGCCGCAACGCGTAGCGCGACGGAATAGCAAGGGTTGGCCCGCATAGGTCCACCGCGCCCAGCCATCAGTGCAGCTGCTGGGTCAGAAGGTGGAGCGGGAGACGGGGGTTGTCGTCCCTAGTACCAAGCACCCCGTTGAATTCACTTATCGGCTCGCGTAGGGCTCAAGCCGCCGGCACTGAGCCGTTGACGGAGGAAATGTATGGCGGCCGCGCTCGACTCGAACCACCTACCTCCGCGGTAATTGGCCCTGAGCGGTCTACTACTGAACGTACGATAGCGCTCGAGATGAGCGGTGTTATCAGGCTCGGCCTGGCTCCTCATCCTGTTTGAGCCGGCGTCGGCCGTTCGAACAGGCGCTCAGTACCGTCCATGACTCACTACAACACACTTCCCAGACTCTCTGTTGCAAGCTCGCGGAACCATGATGCCTCGCCCGGTGTAGAAGATTCGTTCCGATGGAGGGCCGCCCTGAGGACGATTCCGAGCTGTTCGCGCGCGCCCAGCGCGGCGATATGGCCGCCTATGAGGAGATTGTGCGCCGCTATCAACAACTTGCGTTCCGGACCGCGTTCGTGATCACGGGCTCAGCCGCGGAGGCTGAAGACGCCGCCCAGGACGGCTTCGTGAAGGCTTTCCGCGCGCTGGATCGTTTCCGGCCGGGGGCGCCTCCTAGGCCGTGGATCCTGCGGATCGTCGCGAACGAAGCTCGAAACCGGGTCCGCTCCACCCAGCGCAGGCTCGGGCTCGAGCTTCGCTTGGCGGAAGGGTTCCGCCCGGGGGATGCGGCCCCATCCCCCGAGGCGGCATCCGTCGCGGCGGAAGACAGGGCCAGGCTGCTCGGCCTGGTCAACACGCTCGGCGACGAGGACCGCCTCGTCATCGCGAGCCGGTATTTCCTGGAGCTCAGCGGCGAGGAGACGGCGGCGGCGCTGGGCATCCCCGAAGGCACCGTCAAGTCACGCCTCTCGAGGGCGTTGGCACGCCTCCGGGCCAGGTACGAGGAGGCGCCCCATGCCTGAGCTCGAACAGCAGCTGACCGCCCTCGGCGCCTCCCTGGACTGGCCGCCCACCCCGGACCTAGCATCCCGGAGGGTGAGATACCTCCCCGCTAGCCGGGGAGGTCGGGTGCCGCTGGCGGCGACCGGGTGGTGGGGTCCGGTTGGCAACCCGCCTAAATGGGCCCTGGCCGCCGCGGCAGTCGTGATCGCCGTCACCGCCCTCTCGATCTACCCGCCCAGCCGCGAAGCGATCGCGAACTGGGTCAACGTCCACACCAGCTTCCAGCAGGTTCCGCACCTGGCTACGCCGTCTCCCCAGCCCCCCGGGCCGCTGGGCGAAAGACTGGGACTCGGCGGCCGCACCACGCTGCCCGACGCGCAGAAACAGCTCGCTTGGCACATCGCCGTCCCGTCCGAGCTCGGCCAGCCCGACGAGGTCTACCTCCAGCCGCCGCCCAACGCCCCTGCGCAGGGCGAGGTCACCCTGGTTTACGCGACGCGGCCAGGAATTCCGGTGGCAGGCCAGACCGGAGTGTCGGTCCTGATCACAGAGGCCCGGGGCGCCGTCGACCAGAACTTCTTCGTCAAGATGATCGGGCCGGGCACCACGCTAGAGGCGGTCACGGTCGCCGGCCACCAGGGCTACTGGATTGCGGGGCCGCTCAACGAGTTCTTCTTCACCGATGCAAACGGCGATGTCAGAAGCGACACAGTGCGACTCGCCGCCAACACGCTCATCCTCGACTTCGCGGGCACAATCGTGCGTATCGAGGGCGACCTCACCAAAGCCCAGGCCGAGGAGATCGCCACCTCGCTCTCCTAGCAGTCGGAGAACCCACCCGCCTCCTGATGGAAATCATCGCCAGCCTGAACGCGGGATGGACGATCCCGCAACATTCTCCGAGCCCGTGTCCGTGAGTGCCTTCGATATCGTCGATCACGCCGGAGTTGTCGGAACAGTCACGGTTTTCCGTCGTCACACTGGCGTGACATCAGGGAGAAAGCGAGAAGCCCTTGCACGATGGGAACCTCGGAGGGCTGGCCGGTGTACTAGGGCTATGGGTCTCGGAGCCAGGTCTAAATGCGCCTGTAACGCCGCCGCCCTGCTCATCATTCTGGTCGGCGGCTGCACATCTTCCCAAGCGACACAAGTCAAGGCGAGCCCGACGGTTCCCATCCGGACTTTCGCTGGCGGCTGCGCAGGCACGGTGCTAACCGATGCCGAGCCACCGGTGTGGGCACAAACTGGTTTTGCCAAGTTAACACCGTGGCCCGTGCCGTGGGCCTTCGGGACGCAGGACACCACCGTGGCCTTCCTTTTCTCGACTGTACTTGTGGCGGGGAGCGGCCCCCGCGTGGACGGCGCTTCCAACAAGGTTGGTTGGGTTGCCAAGGGGGACTACCCAACAAGCGGAACGACCGCCATAGCAATCGACGTTCGTCCGTTGGGCGAGTCCCAACCGGTCCTGACCAATGCGAGTGGTGCCCGCGTCGTGGATTTACCAAAGTCAGGCTGCTGGACATTCCGCCTGTCTTGGACCGCCCATGGTCAGCAACAGGTCAGCACCATCAACCTCGAGGTACTACCGGTCGGGTCGCGGCCGTAGGGATTGTGACTGCCGCTGTTTTGTGGGAGGACTGCTTACCAGGGCACTCTCCCTCGACGTCTATATCGTTGTGAGCTGACTCCCTCTGCCGGGTTACGTGGGAGACCTGAGGTGCGGCCGCCGACCTGAGCCGGCACGATTCCAATCTCCGTTGATGCACGCGATCCTCTGGGTGCCCCGTGTTTGCTGAAAGTGCATCAACTTGAACTCGGCGGTCGGCCGCAGGAACAACACCCAGGGAACGCTAGTCGGGGCAGAGGTGTATTAGGTGCGGATGTGCCGTTTCGTTCTAGTTTCCGCGTTGGTTCTTCTTGTCGCCGGATGCTCGGCCGGGCCGACCTCAGCCTCGCGCCCCTCGCCCACAAGCGGAGCCGGTGCGGTCAGCCCACACCCCGGAGCAACGGCGGTCGCTGGCGGATGCGGCTCGACACAACTCCTTAGTGGCGGCTTTCCGACGTGGCTCGACCCTACGGTCCGTGACCTGAGCAACATGACTGATGTCCCATACGCCATCTCGAGTAACTCGACGGCGGCAGCTTTCGTCCTCGCTTATCCCCTGAAAGCGAACGTGTCACACGCGAAGATCCTTTGGGTCGTGGCCACCCCCCGCCAGGGCGCCCCTTTGAGTATCCAGGCCCATCCCCGTAGCTCAACAGCGCCTCTCGTCACAGAGTCGGTGCCGGCGGGCGCATCGCCGGGCGAGATTTACCCTGATGGTGTCACGATTCCATCAGCCGGCTGCTGGCACTTCACTCTTCGGTGGGCTACGGGTCAAGCGGAACTTGATCTGCTGTATGGCTAAAAGCGCGTTATTCGTCCTCAGTATTCACGCGATTCAGGGCCATGCGGCGCTGAATTGTCAATCGAAGACAGCGTGCCCCGTATTCATCGCGTCGAGAGCGTCGTGGAGCCACCACTCGATTCAGCGACCACACCATCCGAAAGCATCCCTGCATCGCAGGCGACCTTTCATCGAGAGCCACGGAGGAGGAGCTCATTCAGTTCGTCAGAGCCGAGGCCGACGATGTTGATGGCCCAGATCTGCTCGGGCGAGAGTCCGGCTCGCCGAAGTCCGGCCCTTTCGTCCTGCAGGAGCCGCTTGACTTTGAACGCCGGCCGAGGCCGATCGGGATGGGTTGGTGGCCCGATCCGACGCCTGCCTCGCATCACCCATTTGTGAAAACGAATGCCCTCGGCTTGAAGCTGAGCGCGCAGGGCACGCACGATTCGACGCGCTTCGATCGGCGCCCACCGGTGGGCTGCCTTGGCGACTGCTACACCGGGGTCCTTGCCGATCAACCGCCGGGCGTGACGCGCTGAGACGCCAAGCCGCGCCGCGATGTCGTCAGCGTTGAAACCCAGTTCGTGGAGGCCGCGGGCGCAGACCAGCCGATAGGCAGCCAGGTTGATGGCGCGGTTGATCGTCAGCGCCTCCAGAAAGGGCACCAGCTCTTCGTGAGCGGCCGGCGCCCGCTTCAGCCGCCTCTCCATCGCCCGCCATGCCACGTTCAGGTCTTCAGCCGTCGGCGTCCGGCGTTGACGAACTGGCCGCGTACGCACGCGCAGAACGCGGAGCGACCTGCTGGAGATGAAGTAGGCCCCATGTGGGCCACGAACAGCCTTCAACCTCCCGCTTCGTATCCGCAGCCGCAACGTCTCGACGTGACAGCCAAGCTGCTCGGCGACCTGGTCGAGTTTGAGAAAGCGTCCTTTCACGAGCTCACGCGGTCTCTATCCGTCGCCGCAGCTTCAAGGTTAGGGACACGAATCGTCCACATTGTGAATAAGTAGAAGCAATAGAGCTTGTTGGCACGCCCTCGGCATTCGAAGACCCGGGGCCCTCGGCGCGGAGCTGAGTGGCAAGACAGGGGTCGGCCGAAGGCGATTTGGCTCCCCACGCCCGACCTCGATGGGCGTCAATGCCCAGCCTGGCACGGCCAGATGTGGGCGCGTTACCGGAGGGGGCCGGACTCTGACCCCCGCCGCGGTCGACGCCTACCGAGCAGCGTGCGCACGGCGTGCGCACGGCGTGCGCACGCTGCCGAGTGTGGAAACGCCACGGTACGATCGCCCAGGAAGAGCGTTGGGCAACGCACGGCTGGCTCGATGGCGTGCATGGAATCGGCCAGGGGCTTCGGGAGCCGAAGTCAATGATGCCGCCCCACCCGGACTCGCTCGAGGACGACCTGGATGACGCCGGCGATGAGCTCGAGTTCGCTGCGGCCTTCGCTTCTGGGGATTCGCTGCGTCCTGCGCCTCAGGAAGCGCAGGACGAAGCGCAGGCCTCCCGAACTCAATTCGGCCCACCACGCAGACCAGGACGGTCTCTCATTCCAACTCATCCGATCATCCTCAGAGACCTTCCTCCTCAAAGCGAAGCTCGTCCTTCGCAGACTCAACTCAATCGACTACACCGAAGCCTCAACCAACGCGACCTGCTCATCCTCCAAGCTCTCTACGACTACCGCTACCTGAACACGCTCCAGGTTAAAGAACTGTTCTTCCCCAGCCTCCGCTCCTGTCAGATGCGACTCCAGTCCCTGAAACATCTCGGTCTCATCTACTCCTGGAAAGTCATCGAAACCCCAGGCGTTCGTCGTCGTCATTCGCTGCTCCTGATTTCAGCCCGAGGGGCGCGGGTGCTCGCCGACTGGCACGGCGACGATCCCCGGGACTACGTCGAGCGCAGCCACGACGCGCGTGACCACTGCTGGCACGCCACCCACGACCTGGAGGCCAACCAGTTCTTCGTCGCCCTGATCACGCAAAGCCGAGCGCGCAAAGACGAGGGCCTGCTTGTCTGGTATGGCGAGGAGCACGTCCGGGCCGAGCGCCGGACGACCGCACGCGAGTACAAGTCGCCCGTCCCCACGCCCGACGGCTGTGGGGTCTATCTGGCGGCCGGCGGCCGCATCCTGTTCGACCTGGAGTGGGATCGGGCTACCGAGTCGCTGGCTCGCTTGCGCCAGAAGATCGGCTCCTACGTCGGCCACTTCGAGCACTACCGCGACGCCGAGCTGCACCACGTTCTCTTCGTCGTCCCCACCGACGACCGAGAGGACAAGCTTCAGCACACCATCTGGCGCGAGAGGCCGCGTTTCGGCCACGACACCTGCTGCAGCTTCTGGACGACCACCGCCTATCGGCTGCGGACCTGGGGTCCGCTTGGCGCGATCTGGCTCAAGGTCGACATCCGCGCCTCCGAAACGCCACCGCTGTCGGTGACCAGACTCAGGAAGCGAACCGCTTTGAACCAGCTGCCACCGATTCAGCCCAATGAGCGACCGATCGCCGATTGCGTCGGCAAGCCGTCGTGGTGGGAATGCCGGCCAGGCGGAGGGCAAGTTGCGTGAGCCTTAAGCCGCGTCGCCGACGCATAGCCTTCTCGACGACTAAAGACGAGTCCGTGGAATTGGCGCCTGAAATCCTGCAAGTCATTGCGGTGATCGCCGAGATCATGCTCGACCATCGACGCCGAAAATCGGAGGCTCGCAAAGCCGCATGACCTCGCTACACACTGGTCGATGTACAATCTGTGTCATGTTGGTTCGCAAACAGATCATCGTTCCGTCCGAGACAGACAAGAGGATCCGACGACTCGCCCGCAAGAAGGGGATTTCCCAGAGCGCTCTAATTGTGGAAGCGGTTGAAGCATTTCCCGACGCGTCGAGCCAGGTCGACCACGTTCTCGCCTTCGCCGGTGCTATCAAAGGGGCGCCTCGAAACCTGTCGGAGGAAGTCGACGAGGTGGTCTACCGCTGACGCGTGCAGGCAGCCATCCTCGATACCGGACCGATCGTTGGACTGCTCTCGGATGTCGACGAGCACCACGCCGCGTCGGTGGCGGCGATCGCGGCGAGTGGGCGCAAGGGGAGAAAGCTCTTCACTATCTGGGAAGTGGTCGGCGAGGCCTACACGCTATTTCGCATGCGCATCGCTCCTGCTCGCTCGGCGGACGCGGCACTGGTTGTTCTGCGCTGGGCGCGCGAGAGCGGAATCGAGCTGTTTCAGTCGGACGAGAGCGATCATCAGCGGGCCGCGGCAATCCTCCAGCGGTATAGCCAGTTGCGTCTCTCCTATGTCGATGCTTTGCTATTGGGGCTCGCAGAGCGACATCGCATCGAAGAGGTCATCACCGTTGACATGCGCCACTTCGGCGCCGTGAACCTTGCCCATCGGATGACAGTGACCCGGGTATGAAGGTGAGAACGTGAGTCGACGGAACTTGAGCCGACAGGACGAGTGGACGCGCGAGAGCGAGGCTGAGTCATTGGAGCGGTTGCGGGTGGCAGCTGGCGCAGGCCCGCATGGTCCGATCGTGCTCGTCTACACGCGGCAATCGGTGAGCGACTTCGATGCCGATGGACGACCCCGCGGTCCCTCATTGAACCAGCAGCTCGACGCAGTGACCCGCCGCCCGGAGTTGCAGAGTCTCGCCTTCGAGCACTTCGAGGACGCTGACCGATCGGGCAAGGAGACGTCCAAGCGGCCTGGCTACCTCGCACTCATGGAGCGCGTCCGGACTGCGCCGGCGGCCCAGATTGGTGCGGTCGCCTTCTATGACGCCGATCGCCTTCATCGCAACGACCTTGAGTTCTTCCGCTTTATGGCCGAAATGACCGAGCGCCAAATCCTTGTGTTCGACGGGAACGGCCTGATCAGCAACGTAGATCGGCTCTCTTGGAAGATCAAGGCGATCGTCGCACAGGAGGAGCGAGAGAAAGTCGCCCGGCGCGTCCGCGACAATCTCCGCTACCTGCGGCGCAACGGCAAGATGCTGGGCACGATCCCGCAGGGCTACAGCCGTGTCGACGGTCAAATCGTTGAAGACCCCTTGGCGGCACCCGCGATCAAAGAAATCTTTGGGCTCTACGCCAGCGGCCGATTTAGCCTCCGCAGCCTGGCCGAGCACCTGAACCGGAACGGCATCAAGCCCTTCCGCGGCGCCGACAAGACCAACCACAACCGTCCGAAGGCGATCATCTTCACGGGCGACGTCCTCAAGGACGTCATCGGAAACCTCTCGTACGTGGGAAAGATCCTTGTCGATGGCGAGCTCATCGAGGGCCTCCACCCGGCTCTCGTCGACGATGAGACCTGGCGAGCCTGCCAGGAAGTCAAGAGACGCAACGTGAGGCGAACGAGCAAAGCCTGGACCAAGCACACCTATCCGCTTACTCCAATCCTGCTCTGCGCCCGCTGCGGCGGCCCGATGCATGGAGAGGCGTTCTCGCGAGGCGGGCACATACTTCGCTACTACGGCTGCCACGTTGCCCGCCGGAATCGATCAGCCGTGCACCCCTCTGGTCCAACGTGCGATGCCCGGATGTTCAGAAGCGAGATTCTGGAGGAAGCAATCCGTCACGAACTCTCGCGATACGCGCCCACCAAGGCGATGCACGCGGCTCTTCGCAGTCGCCTTCGCAGCGCGGGACGAATCGCAGCTTCGCGCAAGAGCGCAGCAACTGCTGCAAGGCGCCTCGACGAGCAGCTCGAGCGGGCCAAGCGGCTCTTTGAGTACGGCGAATACGACTGGGCGACCTTCTGCGCTCGACGGGACGAAATCACCGAGCAGAAGCGCCAGCTGGCCGAGTCAGCGGCGAAGCCCGAGAGCGTCGATCTGGAGTGGTGCGAATCACAGATCCTGGACCTGGTGTCCGCATGGGAGGCCGCCGATTCCGGTCAACGGTCGCGTCTTGTCGCCGGAATCTTCGAACAGCTGGAGGCCGAGGCTTTGCCAGAGGGCACGATCCGCGTGGTGGCCGTTCCACGCGAAGCCTGGAAGCCATTTTTTGAAAGCTTGGTACTGGAGCGGGAGACGGGCTTCGAACCCGCTACCTCGACCTTGGCAAGGTCGCGCTCTACCAAGTGAGCTACTCCCGCTCGGCCAGAGGACAGATCATACCCTGGCCCGTCCGACGGGCAGCTAGGCTCCCTTGACCGGCCGGTATTGCGCGAACCGGCGGCCCCACCTGTCGCGAAGCTGGTTCACCCTCATCGCGGATCCATGAAGGGCCGCCCGATCCAGCCGGCCGGACAGGACCGCTGCACGGACCGCCGCCATCGCATCCGCTTCGTTGGCCGGGTCGCCGTTGCCGAGCAGCACCAGGTCATTTCCCGCTGCCAGCGCGAGCACCGGTGCCTCGGGCAGCGAGTACCGCGCGCCAATGCCACCAATGCTCACGCGGCCGTCGTCACGGCCGAGAGTCTAAGGCCCGTCTCCCCAGCCGGCCTCGCTCGCTTCGCGAGCGGCGCCGCCTTCCCCGAATGGCGGGGAGGCTAGAAAGATTTCTTCGATTCGCCGCTTGAACGTCCGCGCCAGCGAGAACGCGAGCGGCAGGCTTGGATCGTACTTGCCGGTCTCGATCGCGTTCACGGTCTGTCGTGACACGCCAAGCTTCTGCGCCAGCTCGGCCTGCGACCACGCGAACTCGGCCCGCAGCACTTTCAGGCGGTTCTTCACCGATACCGCCAGGTGAAAATCGCCGCCCCGAGCGCCCACAGCACCGCCATCAGGGGAAGGACGTAGGTCCAGCTCAGGTGAGGGAGGCCCGCACCCTCCAGGAATCCATATCCGAACGTCAGGAGAGCGGTCGCCCCGAGCGAGAAGCCGAATGCCTGCATCTGGATCCGCTTCTGCATCTCGTCGAGCCGCGTCAGCGCCCGCGCGAAGAGCCAGAGCACGAAGCCCGCCGGCGCCACCGGGAGCAGCACCACGAAGTAGCGCCAGCCTGCCCCGGGGTTCGCCTGCACGACCACGACCGAGCCCACCAGAACCATGAGGTACGCGAGCATCGCCAGCCCGAACTCGATCTGGGTGCGGTAGAGAACCCACGTCGAATAAATGGGGACTTGTTGCACGGGGGTGGGCGGGGACGCGAACGCGACCGGGGCCGGGACCTCCGTGTGGATGAACGGCGAAGCCGGGTGGGTGAAAAGAGGATCGATGGGGGCGTCTGCCGGGTTCGGGCTCGGTGAGTGCTCAGTCATCTTGCCGGATGGTAAAGCACGCTTAGCAGTATGTCAAGCGTCCTTGTCTTGTTGATCATCGGGCAATGGCGCCAAAGATCAACGCGCTTGCGACCAGGATCGCTCCGACCATGCCGAGACGGTCGAAGACGCCCTTCACCACGTCATTACGAACTACAACGCCGGCCTGACGCTGAACGGTCGCTTAAATCGCAACGGCTACTTCGACGGCTTCTCGATCGTTGGGGGCCACGAGTCCGGCGAGACGGTCACCGACCCCTTCCCCAGCAGCGGCTGGCTCGACGGCAGCGGCGCCGAGAACGGCGGTTGAAAGTAACGTGACGCCGCCCGGACGCTAAACCCGGGCGGCGAACCGGTCCACGTAATTGACGTCGCCGAGCTTCTTCAAGATGGCCAGGCCGGCGTCGGTCTCGGCCTGGTCGCCGGTCAGGAGGCCGAGCTCCGCTCGCGCGCGGCCCTGGTGCGGCACCGCGCCGATCCGATCCCAGATTGCCAGCGCGGCCGTCAGCTCATTCGGGTCGCGATAGGCGAGCGCTCGCGCGCGCCGCATCTGAGCTTCGAGGAGCGGCACGCCGGCGTCGACCGATTTGGCCAGACCTGCTTCGAGAAGTTCCCTGGGAAGCTGCTCGCGCCCATCCGAGGCCAGGCAAAGTCGCCGCTCGGCCGCTTCGAACGGGTAACGGCCAAACAGGTAAGGGTCGTTGGACGTGAGCCCACTTTCGCCGCGAATGTACGAAACCCAAATCCGGCTGATGTGATCGATCGGAAAACGGTTGACCACCGACTCCATAGCGTCGGTAGCCGCGCCGATGAGCCGGGAATCGCCGCGCGCCCGACCGATGTCGAGCCCGACCGAGAAGCCCCGCAGGCCATAGCCGGCGGCATGCCGGCCCGCGTCATGCCACGACTCGATGGCTCGCCAGAACGCAGCGACCGCCTCATCCCAGCGGCCGAGGGCGTAGAGCGTGACCGCGCGCCAGGCGAAGAGATGGAGGGCCGGGTAGGGCGCCTGGCCTGGCAGCAGACGCGCCGCCATCTCAGCCGAATCGCGGTCGGCGGTCGCAAGGTCGCCCATGAGGTAGGACATCCACGCGATCATCGAATGAGCGTCCAGGCGTTCGTAGAGGCCCAGCCTGGCTTCGAACTCCATTCGCCGCCGTGCGGTCGCTCGGGCGCCGGCCCAGTCAAAGAGCGACGTGGCTATACCGCCGGTGGCATCGAGCGCCAGGCTGGCCAGATCGGGGTCGTCGAGGTCGGTGGCGATCTGCAACGCGCGATTCGCATCGGAGCCTGCCTCCGCGAGCTCCTCGGAAGTAGGTTCGCGGACTCCCTGCAGCCAGAAAGGAAAGAAGGCATCCGCCGCCAGGAAGCGTCCGATGGAGCGGGCGTCTTGGGCCCGAGCGAGGAGGAGGCGGCCGCGCGCGCGGAGCTCGTCCATCCATTCCGGCGTCGGCCGGTCCCCTACCGATCCGGCCCATCGGGTCGTCACCATCAGCATGCCGGCAAGCGCCCTGAGCTGGTGGTCGACGGCGGCATCGCCCGCTTCGTAAAGCTCGAGGGCCAGCCGGTACTCCTCCAGCCCGCTGTCGCCGCCCGTCATGTCACCGATCCGCTCGTGGAGACTCGGCCGGAGTAAGGGATCGACGAAGTCCAACGCCTCGCGAATATGACGCACCGCCTCAGGTGTAGCGCCCGCCGCGGCGGCGACCTCGGCCGCCTTGAGCAGCCACCGGCCGGCTGACTCCCTCGCCCGCGCGGTGCCCTCCGAGGCGGGTTCCAGTGCGGCGCTGAGCACGGCAGCCTCGCGATGGTGGAACGCCAGAATCTCTGCCACGGCGCCCTCGCGCCCGGCGCTGGTCGATTCCACCCAGCGTGCCGCCGCTCCGTGAAGCCTCGCCCGCTCGCTGCGGGGCAGAGTGCTGTAGGCGACTTCCTGGATGAGGATGTGCCTGAAGGCGAACCGGTCGCCGTCGGCGGGCCGGATCAGGTCGCGATCGGCCAGGTTCTCGCAGAGCTCGACCGCGGCCAGCCCGCTCTCGAGCGCGGCGATGCCCGCCGCCCGGAACGCGCGGCCGAACACGCTGCCCAGCTGAAGGACGCGCCGCTCCATCGGCGGGAGCAGGTCGAGGCGAGCCAGCACGGTCGCCTGCACGGTGTCGGGCAGCCGCTCCAGCGACCCATGCTCGAGGTACGAACGCACGAGCTCGCCGGCATAGAAGGGGTTGCCCTCCGAGCGCTCGGACACCAGCTTGATGACGTCTGGCGCCTCGGTGTCGAGGAGGTGCCTCACGAGGTCGGCGATCGCGGTGTCTCCGAGCGGCTCGAGCGCCATCGCAAGGTGGTTGAGGCGCCCTCCGCCCCACGTCGGCCGGCGGTCGAGCAACTCGGGACGCGCAAGCACCACCATCAGCACCGGCGCCTCGCCGCGGGGCTGCATCACGAACTCGGCTAGATCGAGAAGGCTGTCGCTGGACCAGTGCAGGTCCTCGAACACGATGACAACCGGCGTCCGGCGCGCGGCCGCTTCCAGCGCCGAGCGCCAGGCCGTGAACAGCAGGTCTTTGTCGACGCCCTCGGTCCCTGCCTCGCCGATGGTGGCGGCGAGCAGCTTGGTGTCGCGGTCGGCGTTCTCGACCCCGAGGCCTCGAAGCCAGGCTTCGATCGCTTCACGCACCTGCGCCGGTGTGGCCTCATCGCTCGCGCCGGTGAGGGTGAAGAGCACCTGCCGCATCGGCCAGTAGGTCAGCTGCTGGCCGTACGGCAAACACTGCGCGGTGGCCACGACCGCATCGGGAGCCAGGGATGGCAACCAGTCCAGGAACTCCTCGACGAGCCGCGTCTTACCGGTGCCGGCGGGCGCGATCACGCTGACCATCGACGGCCGTCTCTCGCCGATGGCGCGGCGCGCCACCAGCTGAAGCTGCGCCAGGTCGTTTTCGCGCCCGACAAGCGGCAGGCTGGCTCGCCGCCGGGCCCTCGTTTTGCGCGGACCCAGTACCTCGCGCGCGCTGACCGGGACGGCTTTCCCCTTGGCGGCGACCTGGATCTCATCGCCGAACTCGAAAGCGTCGAGCGCCGCGCGCACGGTGCGTTCGCTGACCAGGATCGACCACGGCTCGGCCGCCTGCTGCAGGCGCGCGGCGACGTTGGTCGCGTCGCCGGTGATGAGGAAGTCGCCCGCCGACTGGTCGCGACTCGCCACCACCTCGCCCGTGCTGACGCCGAAGCGGATGGCAAGACGCCCGCTCAGCCGGTCGTCCGTACGGATGCGGTCGCGCATGGCGAGGGCCGCGGCGACAGCGCGGTCCGGGTCGTCTCCGTGCGCGGTCGGCAAGCCGAACACGGCCATCACCGCGTCGCCGATGAATTTCTCGACCGTGCCGCCGTGCTGGGTTACGGTGTCGCGCGCGAGGGCGTAGTAGCGCGCCAGCAGCCGGCGCATCTCCTCGGGGTCGAGCTCCTCGCCGAGCGCGGTCGAGCCCGCCATGTCGGCGAACAGCACCGTCACGATGCGACGCTCTTCGGTCGAGATGGACATCCGGCCGCCTAGCGTAGCCCGGTCAGCTGGAACCGGCCAGGCCTGCTTTGTGAGACTGTGGGTCTCGACGATCGTGGTGTTTTCCATGACCCTCACATTAGGTTTCAAAAGACGTGGCGTCGTCAGCCGTGAGATCGATCTTTGATCTCATCCTCGAGGAGGAGGAGAATCCGTTTTTTATGCCTCCGATGCAACGCGGAACCAAGATGCCCAAGCCGACCGAGGAGGCGAAGGCCGCATTCAGCAAGCTGGTGCCGGACGGACCGGCGGTCGCATTGAAGCCGATGTTCGGCAACCTCGCGGCGTTCGTGAACGGCCACATGTTCGCGGGGCTTTTCGGCGAGGACCTTTTCGTGCGCCTCCCCGACGCCGAGATCGCGGCGGTGAAGAAGCAGGGCGGCCGTGACTTCGAGCCGATGGCCGGGCACGCGATGAAGGGCTACGTGGTCGTGCCAGGCGCCTGGCGCACGAAGCCGGCGCCGGCCGCGGTGCTGATCAAGCGTTCGCTCGACCTGACACGCGCGATGCCCGCCAAAGCGGCCAAGCAAAAGGCGGCGAAAAAGGGCTAGCGGCGCTTGCCTTTCGTTTCGGGAGGCCTGGTGGCTTGCGGCTTCGCAGGCTGCGCCGGTTTGACCGCCTGCTGCCCCCGGATAGGCTGCATGGGCTGAGCTGGTTCTGCGACCGTCGCTGCGGGCGCATTGATGACCGGCTCGGCTGCCTGGACTGCTTCGACGGGCTTTGGCGGTGCCTCGACCTGCTTGCCCATCGAAACCTTGCCGCTGAACGTCGCGCCGTCCTGTACGACCAGGCGCGCCACGCGCACATCGCCCAGAAGGGAGCCGGCCCGTCCAACCACCAGCCGGTCGCGCGCCGTGACCGGTCCTGTCACCCGACCCCCGTCGTCGATCTCGACGCTGCCGGTGACCTCGAGCCCGCCTTCGACCGTGCCCACCACGCGAAGGTCGCCCTCGACGTAGAGCTGGCCGACCAGCCGGTCACGAGGACCGAGGACGATCGAGCTGTGGTCGCCGTCCGACCCGTTCCCGGCCGGTACGGGGGTGCGGTTCCTAGCCGCCGGACCCGTGCTGCTCAATGTCTCCCATTCGGACGTGGCCGTTGAGGCTCGCTCCGTCATCGATCTGGAGCCTCTTGACCACGATGTCCCCGCTGAGCCTCGCATTCTTGCCCAGCGTGAGCTTGTCACGGACGTTGACCGAGCCCTCGACCTGGCCTTTCACGGTCACGTTCGCGGCCTCGATCGAGATCCTGGCCGTCGCGCCCTGCGCGACGTCAAGGTTTCCGGTGACCTTGAACTCGCCTTCAGCCCGGCCGTCGACGTGCACGCTGCCGTCGTAGACCAGCTTGCCTTCGAGGCTGTCGTTCGGGCCCATAGTGAACTTGCGCTGCCCGTCGCGCTTGGCGTCGCCGTTGTCATCGCCAGAAGCCACCGATGTGCTTCCTGCCACTGCCTCCTGAACGTCCATGAGCTTTCGTCACCCCCGACTTGATACGGCCCACCCTGGGCAGGGAATCAGGCGTTAAAGGTTACCCCTCGGCGGCTGCAATTCGCCGACGGCGCTCTTCAGCCTTGCCAGGCAACTATTAAGAGCCGGGTCCAGCGGATTTACGCAAATTCCCCGAGCAAACCGTTGGCGCTGAGCCCGGTCGCGCGTGAGCTGATCGCGAGATACGGCTCATGTCCGTATCCGTCCTGCATGAGTCGCGGGTGGTCGCGGATCGCGATACGCCACTCCTCCAGCTGGCTTCGATGACAGTCGATCGCGCGGAGCTTCATCATCACCTCGTCGGATTCCAGGTCGAAGGCGACGTCGAACCTGTTCTGCACGATCAGCGGCAGCTGCTGACCGTCACCGGACAGCCGAAAGGCTTCCTTGTAGAAGCCGGCGACCTTCTGATCGATCGCGATGTGGTACAGCGCGGGGCGATCCCCCTCCGCCATTGAGGTCACAGCGGTATCGGCGCACGCACCGACCGCGATGTGGTCCGGATGCCCATACCCACCATCTGGGCCCCAGGCGACGACCACTTTTGGGCGCAGCTTCGTGATCTGCTCCCAGATTCGCTGCGTGATCTCCTGCCGGTCGCACCGGGCGACGCCGCCGTCGGGGTAGTCCCACAGCTCGACTCCGCGGATCGCGAGGGCGGCCGCCGCCTCCTCGAGCTCGTCTGTCCGGATCTGTGCGAGGTCCTCCTTCTTGGCGCCAAGAGGCTTGCCGCCCCAGCCTGCCTCGCCGCGGGTGGCGCAGATGAGGTTGACCGGGATTCCGGCGCGCGTGTGTCGCAGGATCAGGCCGCCACACCCCATCGACTCATCGTCCGGATGGGCCATCACGACCAGCACGCCCGGCGCGTTTTCCATCACGCCAAGATAGCCGGGGCGGGTTAAGGGCTGCTTCTGTCCTCGATCTCCCACGCGTGGTCGATCGCATGCCACGCGGTCCGGCGCGCCGCATAGGGAATCGGCCACTTCTCCGCTCGATTGGGGTAATCGAATCCCTCAAGGATCGCTTTCCGGAAGGCATGCACCGCGACCTTGTCCCTGCCGTCCGGCTGCTTCTGCCGGACCCCGATCCCCTTCCCGTACTCCATCTCGGCACCGAGGACGTGGTCGAACATCACGTCGCGATCCCGGCCTCCGCCACGCGGCCCCTTGCGCAGCGAAGGCGGTGCCTTGGCGACCACGTGGTCGAGGTACGCCCAGCAGGCTTCGACGAGCTTCCTCATTCGCGCTGCCTGCTGTGGAGTCAAGGGCTTGGTCTCGCCATCGGCCGGAATGCCCGGCGCGCCGAAATCGGTAGTTGCGTTGCCCGGGAGACGCTCGACGACCTCGAATACCTTGGCGCCGGCCGGAAATGGAATCCTGGCCAGCTTTGGCACCGCGGCGTAGCGCGGCGCAGACGCGGCCAGTGCGTCCAGGGCGGCGCGCTCATCATTTCCGGAGCGGCACCAGCCTGGCCAGTCGGCGGCACTCGCGAACGTGCGCTTGCCGCCGACCTCCAGGTAGACCCGAATCTTGGTTTTCGCCTCGCCCGGCACGAGGCCTATTTTCGGCGGTTAGGTCTTCTCAGCGGATTCGCGAGCGGCAGATTCCGTGGCTTCGTGGGCCGCGGTCTCGTTGGACGGACCGCCGCCGGGGCCTCCCGGGCCTCCGGGACGGAACGTGCCGTTGTTCTCGGCCGTCTCCTGGGCGGCGCTTTCACCGGCCTCGTGGGCCGTGGCCTCGTTCGACTTGAACGGGCTCGGGGCTGGGGACGCGGCAGTCGCGGCGGCGCTGACGTTCAATGGGTTTGCGTTGGTGAAGATGGCCGCGCTGATGACTCCCCCGAAAATCATCGATGCGACCACGACCGATCCGAAGATTAGGCGGCGGGTCTTAGTCATGCTCCCATGCTCTGGTCGCAAGCTCAAAACGGCCTTGGAATCGGGTGTGAGTTTTTGGGCGCTATTGTTTAAGGGCCTTGGCCTCAACCGCCACGTTGAAGGTGATCGAGCCGGCGACCGAGCAGGTCCTGGCTGAGGTTCCCCTGGCCGGCGTCGAGGAAGCCGACGCTGCGGTCGCCCGGGCCAAGGCTGCTTATCCAGCCTGGAGGGCGCTCGCGCCTCGGGAGCGGGCGAACGCCCTGCGCCGGCTGGCTTCCGCTGTCGAGCGGGAGGCCGGCAAGCTGGCCACCCTCGAGGCGCGCAACGTCGGCAAGCCGATCAGCGACGCCCGAGGCGAGGTGTCCATGGTGGTGGACGTCTTCAACTACTTCGCCGGCGCCCCGGAGCGCCTTTTCGGCGAGACGATCCCGGTGGCCGGGGGCGTGGACATGACGTTTCGCGAACCTCTCGGCGTCGTGGCGCTCATCGTGCCCTGGAACTTCCCTCTCGCCATCGCGTCATGGAAGGTGGGGCCGGCGCTCGCGGCCGGCAACACGATCGTGCTGAAGCCCGCCGCCCTGACCCCTCTGACTGCGATCGAGCTCGAACGTATCGCGCTCGAGGCCGGCCTTCCTGAGGGCGTGCTGAACGTGGTGGTCGGCGCCGGTCGCACGGTTGGCGAGCGACTGGTCGAGCACCCGGACGTGGCGAAGGTCGCGTTCACCGGCTCAACCGAGGTCGGGATGCGAATCGGACAACTCGCCGCCGCCTCGATCAAGCGCGTCACCCTCGAGCTCGGTGGGAAGTCCGCGAACATCGTCTTCGCGGATGCAGACCTCGAGAAGGCGGCTGCGTCCGCGCCGCTGGCGGTTTTTGGCAATGCCGGGCAGGACTGCTGCGCGCGCTCACGGATCCTGGTCGAACGGTCCGCCGTCGATCGGTTCATGCACGCGCTCGAGGCGTCGGTCAAGGCACTTAGGGTCGGCGATCCGCTCGACGAAAAGACCGAGATGGGTCCACTCATCTCGGCCGACCAGCGGGACAAGGTCGCGTCGTACCTGCAGGACGGAGCGCACGTCGCGATTCGAGGCAGCGCCCCAGGCGGCCCGGGGTTCTGGTTTCCACCGACCGTGCTTTCGCCGGTCGCGAACACCGACCGCGCCGCGCGCGAGGAGATCTTCGGCCCGGTGGCGGTCGTCATCCCGTTCGAGGACGAAGCCGATGCGATCCGGATCGCGAACGACACCGTGTACGGCCTTTCCGGATCGATCTGGACGGGCAATGCGGGCCGAGCCATGCGCGTGGCTCGCGCGCTGGAGACCGGAACCATCTCCATCAACTCGAACAACTCGGTGCGAGTGACGACTCCGTTCGGAGGGTTCAAACAATCGGGCATTGGCCGCGAGCTGGGGCCGCACGCGCTGGAGCACTACACCGAGCTCAAGAACGTCTTCCTGTCCACCACCTGAGCGGCGCGTCGGTGAATGCGATGCGGCCGCGGCAGGGACGCCGCCTCGGTCCGTTTCTCTGCTGGGCGGTCGTCTTCGCCGACATCGGGACCTCCGTCTACTACACGCCCGGAATCCTGTACTCGCAGGTCGGCGTCCACGCGGCGCTCTTCGTCACGATGACCCTCGCCGTCTTCGTCCTCCTATGCGTCAAGTACGCCGAGGTCGCGATCCGCTACCCGGGCGGTGGCGGGGTGGTGACCGTCGCGACGCGAGCCATCCACCCCTTCGCCGGACTCGTGGGCGGCCTTCTGATCCTGGTCGACTACTTCCTGACCGCCGCGCTGAGCGCTCTGTCTGGCGTCATCTACCTCACCGTGGTGGCAGGCGCACTCAAGCCCCTGGTCCTTGCGGTGGCGGTGGCGGCCTTGATTTTTCTGGGCCTCCTCAACCTCATGGGCGTCAGGACCAGCGCCCAGGCGACTGCCATGTTCGCGACCGCCGCCGCGGCCGGGCAGCTCGCGGTCGTCGTGGGCGTGGCCATCCATCTCGGGCCGGGCGGAATCCTGACCTCGTTCTCGCACCTGCTGTCAGGGCCACGCCTCGGCCCGCTGGGAGTGCTGACCGGCTTCTCAGGCGCCTTCCTTGCCTTCTCGGGTCTCGAAAGCATCGCCCAGCTGTCGCCGGCGATGGCCGAGCCGCGCAAGCGGGTCGCGCCCCTCGCGATGGGGCTGGTGGTGATGACCGTTGCAATCACGAGCCCGCTCCTGACGCTGTGGTCGACCACGCTCCTGAATCCAACCAAGAACGATCCGAATCAGTTCGTTTCGTTGCTCGGCGGGTTCGCCGCCGGCCCGGGGCTGCAGGTCTCAGTCGCCATCAGCGGCGCGCTGCTGCTTGTCTTTGCGAGCAATACCGCGTTGATCGGGACCTACAACGTGTTCCTCGCGCTGGCGCGCCTGCGCTTCCTGCCCAGCGCCCTCACCGCGACGAATCGCTGGCGGAACACCCCACACGTGGCGATCGTCGTCGCCACCGCGGTCCCGGTAGGGATCGTCGTCCTTTCTAGGGGCAACGTCGGGCTGCTTGGAGACCTCTACGCCTTCGGGCTGCTGGGCGCTTTCTCCTTGACCTGCATCGCGCTCGACTTCGTGCGCTTCAATGAGCGCCACGTCCAGCGTGTGAGCCACGAGGCCGTCAATGTGGGCCGGGTCCGGTTCATCCTCGGTGTGATCACCACGGTTTTGGTCAGCGTTGCGTGGATCACGAACCTGTTCGCGAAGCCTCGGGCCACCGTGTTCGGAACCGCAGTCGTGGTGGTTGGACTCGCAATTGCCTTCGTCACCTATCGCCGTGAGCGCGGGCGAGGCCCATCGCCCATCTTCCCGCACGTGTACCACCACCAGCATCCCGTCGTCTTCATGTCCAGAGGCCGCCGGCTACCGGCGGCGCGCGTGCTCGCCCTCCTACCCCACGACCCCGAGCAGGCGGAAACGCTTGCCAACCTGGCTGCGGCGGATACGTCAGGCCGGCCGGTTGCGTTCCTATACATCGCCCACCCGGACACGGCTCGAAAGAGGCCTCCTCAGATGTTCGAGATCGTCGACCCGTATCGCGATGACACCACCGCGCAAGAGGTCTTCGCCAAAGCGGAGGCAGCCGCTCGCAAGGCGCGCCTTGACAGCCGGTTCATCTACGTGCCGGCCGGGGCCGGCGCGACCGCAGTCGACTGGCTCGTCGCGCACATGGCGCCCGAGGAGACGATCATGCTCGATGACGGCGCCGGGCTCGCGGCAGCCGACAGGTTCACCCTGGAACGCCGCAAGGCCGGCGACACCCCCGTACTCCATTACCGAGCCAAGCCCGACCGCGAAGATTGATACCGGCTTTGAGACCCGATGGGACTGACCTGGACACCTCATCCGGCCGAAACTGGCTGCCATGGCGAAGCTACTGGCGACCGAACACCTCCTGACCGTCGCTGTGATCGCGGCGATCATCACGAGCCTCGTCGTCGCCGCCCGCCGGCGGCCGGGGCCATGGACGGTGGTCGCGTGCCGGGTGCTCGCGGTCGTCATCCTCGCCAACGAAGCCGCTTGGTGGATCTGGCTGGGCGCTCATCACACCTGGTCCTCAAGCTACGCGCTGCCCTTTCAGCTCTGCGACGTGGCCGCGGCCGTCTCCGCGGCGGCGCTCTGGACGCGGCAACCGCTGCTCGTCGAGCTGACATATTTCTGGGGCCTGGCCGGCACCGCGAACGGCCTCGTCACGCCCGACATCTCGGACCACTTCCCGAGCTTCGGGTTCATGCAGTACTTCATCGCCCACGGAACGATCGTCGCTGCGGCCTTGTTGCTGGTGTTCGGTCTTCGCCTGGTGCCTCGGCGCGGCGCGGTCTTTCAGGTGTTCGGCCTGACGTTGGGACTGCTTGCGCTCGACGCCGGGGTCAATCTCCTGACAGACGGCAACTACCTGTACCTGCGTCACACGCCCGGCGCCCACAGCCTGCTCGACGTGCTCGGCCATTGGCCGTGGTACATCGTCGGTGCCGCGGTGCTCGCCCTGGCGTTGTTCCTGGTCCTCGACCTGCCATTCGCCATCAACCGTCGCCGCGCCGAGTGCGCAGCCGGATAGATGGAGCGGGCGATGGGAATCGAACCCACGTAAACAGCTTGGAAGGCTGCCGCACTACCATTGTGCTACGCCCGCTTTTTGACCTGTGGCCTGGTAGCCCGGAGGGGATTCGAACCCCTGATATCCACCTTGAAAGGGTGGCGTCCTAGTCCACTAGACGACCGGGCCGAGGCTAGAGGATTGTGCCCGAAACTGCCGGCCTACTTTTGAATGCGCATCTGCTGAATGCGCCCTGTGAGCGCCCGGCCGCGTGGTGGGCGGCGAGGGTTTCGAACCCCCGACCTCCAGCATGTCAAGCTGGCGCTCTTCCAACTGAGCTAGCCGCCCTCATTATTCGGGGCCACCGCGAAGGTTCCGAGTGACGATTTATTGTAGTTGCCGTGCCTCCCCACATCGGCCGGCGCACGCGCCGGGTCGAAGACGAACAACTCATCACGGGAGGCGGGCGCTTCGCGGGTGACATCAAGCTCGACGGCCTGGCGCATGCCGTCTTCTGCCGCTCGACGCTTCCTCACGCGCGAATTCGGGCGATCGACAGGTCGGCAGCCGTCGCCATGCCGGGAGTGATCGCCGTGTGGACTGCAGACGACCTGCCTGAGGTGGTCGCGGGCCTGACCGAATCCGGCCCGGTGGACATGGAGCGCCGCGGGCGTCCAATCCTCAACCGGGACGAGGTGAACTACATCGGTGAGGCATACGCGATGGTGGTCGCCGAAACCTCGTACCAGGCGCAGGACGCAGCCGAGCAGGTTTCGCCGGAGCTCGATCCACTGCCCGGGGTCGGCGATGTGATAACAGCGACCGCCGGCGATGCGCCGACGGTCCATGCGGATATGAAATCCAACATCGCGCGGTCCGCCTCGACCACGTATGGCGACGTCACAGCCGCATTCACGCCCGACAGCATCACAGCGAAAATCCGCCTCACGACCGCGCGCGTCGCCGGCGCCGCGATGGAGCCTCGCACCGTGACGGCCACGCCGGACACGGAAACCGGCGGGATCAAGGTGTGGACGTCCACGCAAAACGTCTTCGCGGTCCGGGCCGCCGTGGCATCGACGCTCGCCATTGACGAGGCCAAGGTCCAGGTTCTCGCCGAAGACGTCGGAGGCGGGTTCGGCGCGAAGGGGAGCGTTTTCCCCGAAGAGGTCCTGACCACGCTGGCGGCCTGGCGCTTGAAGAGACCGGTGCGCTGGGTCGCATCACGGAGCGAGGACGGCGCCACGACCGCCCAGGGCCACGGGTCCGTGATCGAGCTGGAGCTCTCTTCGGACACGGACGGCAAGCTGCGCGGGTTGCGGGGGAAGCTGATGCACGACCTGGGCGCATACGCCGGCTCTGGCACAGGCCAGCCAGAGATCATCCTCGCCCACATGATCTCGGCTTACGTGCTGCCTGCGATGGACGTCGAGCACCAGCTCGTGTACACGAACGCCGTTCCCGGCGGTTTCATCCGGGGAGGCGGCCGGCCCCTCGGCAACTACGCGATGGAGCGCATCATCGACCGGCTGGCGCGGCGGCTCGAGCTTGACCCCGTCGAGCTGCGACGCAGGAACCTGATCCAGCCGGAACAGATCCCGTACACGACAGGGTTCCCCGCCGGCCGCAGAGGCTACGTCTACGACAGCGGGGATTACCCTCGGCTGCTCGAGCTCGCGCTGGAGCAGATTGGTCCAGACCCCGCGCGCGATGGTCAGGCCGACGGCCGGCTGGTTGGATTCGGTGTGGCCTGCTGCGTCGAGTCAACGGGGTTCGGCCGGGGCGAGCCCGCGAAAATCCACCTGGCCAAGGACGGCTCAGTCCACGTTTACGTGGGCTCGACTCCGCAGGGACAGGGCCACGAAACGATGGTCGCGCTGGTCATCGCCGAGAGGCTGGGCTGGCCATTCGAAAAGATTCGCGTCACGGCCGGAGACACTCAGCACATACCCTTCGCGCTCCTGACCGCGGGCAGCCGCAGCGCGGTGCAAGTCGGTAATGCCGCGGCGCAGGCCGCGACCGCGATGCGAAAGAAGATCCTCGAGCGGGCCGGCGACGTGCTCGAGGCGGACGTGCAGGACCTCTTCCTCGAAGAGGGCGTGATCGGGGTGCGCGGAACGCCGGCGCGAAAGGTGGCCGCGACCGACGTGCTGCCGGACGAGGGCCTCGAGGTCTTCGAGAGCTTCGATCCGAAGCGCCCGCTCGCCTTCTCCAGCGGCTGCCACGCGGCGGTGGTCGCGGTCGATCCCGAAACCGGCCAGGTCGAGGTGCTGAAGTACGCGATCGCGCACGACACCGGCAAGCCGATCAACCCCTTGACTCTCGAGGGTCAGCTCCACGGCGGCTTCGCCCACGGCCTCGGCTACGCGCTCTATGAGGCTGCGATCTACGACACCGATGGCAGCTACCGGACCGCAAGCTTTCTTGACTACACCATCGTGACTACGGGAGAGGTCGGAGTCACGCCGTTGCTCGTGAGCTCCGAGACGCCGACCGACGCAAACCCCGAAGGGTTCAAGGGTGCGGGCGAGAGCGGGACGATCCCGGTCCCGGCGGCGATCTCCAACGCCGTGGAAGATGCACTCCGAAAGCGCAACCCGAACGCAGTCGTGGATCGCCTGCCGATCACGTCCGACCGGATCGTCGAGCTGCTGAGCTCTCCCAACTGAGCACTGATCCACGCGCGACCAGCCCTCCACTGGGCCCGGGGGGAATCGACTGGCGGCGCAACCTGGCGGCCCTGTGGTTCGCCGAGTTCACGGCGATTTTCGGATTCAGCTTTGCCTTTCCCTTCCTGTCGATCTTCATCTCCAAGGACCTGGGCGTGCCGCAGGGCAGTGAGCTGGATCTCTGGACGGCGGCGGTCGCGAGCGTTTCGGGGTTCTCGATGGCCGTCGCAAGTCCCATTTGGGGAGTGCTCGGTGACCGCTACGGACGCAAACCCATGCTGCTGCGGTCGATGGTGGGCGGAGCGCTCACGGTCGGGCTGATCTATTTCGCGCGATCTCCGACGGACCTGCTGATCCTGCGCTTCCTCCAGGGCGCGACCAGCGGCACAGTGGCCGCGGCGACGGCGCTCGTTGCAGTCGAGACCCCACGCAACCGCGTGGGCTGGGCGCTCGGCGTCGTCACTTCGGCTGTCGCACTCGGCGGTGCGATCGGGCCTGTCGTCGGCGGACTGGCCGGAGCGGTTTTCGGCCTGCGCCTCGTCTTCTTGGGAGGCGGCGTCCTCCTCCTCCTGGCGACGCTTCCGGTGCTGATGATCGTGCGCGAGGGTCCGCGACGCCGGCGCGAGGGCCCGCAGCTCGGGACCATCGCGCTCATCAGGCAGCGGCCAGGTGCGATCCGCGCGTTGAGTGTGCTCATCGGTTCGCAGGGCCTGATCAGCGTTTGCAACTCGGCAACGCAGCAGCTCCTGGTCCTGCGCCTCCTGGAGATGGTGGGCAATGGGGTTGCCGCTGTCACGGGCGTCGCGTTCGGTCTCGCGGGCGTTGCGAGCAGCGGCTCGGCGATTTTCTACACCCAGGTGACGCGGCGGTTGGGCTACGTTCGAACGACGGCCGTCGCTGCGGTGATGGTCGCGGTCGCCGTGTCGCTGATTGCAGTCGCGCCCTGGGCGGCCGTGGTGGTCGCAGGGGTGGCCTTGAACGGCCTGTTCAGCGGGGTGGTCATACCCGCGACCGCCAGCATGATCGGGCTCGAAACGCCGCCGGAGGCCCAGAGCACCGTCTTCGGCGCCAACGCGAGCTCCGTCGCGCTCGGGTTTGCCATCGGTCCGCTGATCGGCGGCGGCGTCGCGGCAACGGCTGGGGTGCCCGCCGCGCTCATCGTGATCGCGGGTCTGGCTCTGGCGCTGGCCGTGCTGGTCGCGGCCGGCGCACGCGAACCAACCCGCTAATTCCCGGTATCGTCTCGCGGGTGAAGCAGGGATTCGCAATGGGGCTCGTATTGCTCGCGCTCGCGGCCTGCGACTCGGGAGGCACTCCGGCGACTTCGTTTGCCCCCGGCTGCGACAATGAGATCGTTACCTGTATGGAGAACAGAACCACTCCCCCACCCAACGTGATCGATCCGAGCAAGAAGTACACGGCGACCGTTCACACGTCGCGAGGCGACTTCGTGATCTCGTTCGTCGACCCCAAGATCGCCCCCCAGACCGTCAACAACTTCGTCTACCTGTCGCAGAACCACTTCTACGACGGACTGACGTTCCACCGCGTCGAGCCGGGCTTCGTCGTCCAGGGCGGCGACCCGCTCGGCAACGGAACTGGCGGTCCCGCCTACAAGCTGCCCAACGAGAGCAACCCGTCGAAGTGGCCGCGGGGCACGGCGGGTATGGCCTCCAGCGCCGCGGGGGTGAGCGGCTCGCAGTTCTTCATCACGATCGGCGACGCCCCTTTTCTCGACAACGCGCAAGGGGTCTACAACCACTTCGGCCAGGTCACCTCCGGGATGGACGTGCTCGACAAGATCCAGAAGGGCGACACGATGAGCTCGATCGACATCACAGCCTCGTGAGAGGACGGCTGGTGCTGGCCGGCGTTCCCCTGGCCGCGATCTTGTTGACCGCGTGCGGCTACCCCGACCCTTACGCGAGCAGTGGAGCGGTCGCCAACGAAAGCCCCGGTCCAGGCGCTCTGGTGAGCCCGTCACCCGGCACGGACAACTTCAACGACGGCGCCGGGCTGCCGGTGATCACCTACCCCGACGGGCTCAAGTACATCGACCTCACGGTCGGTACCGGCGATGTCGCCAAGAGCGGCATGAACATCACCGTTCAGTACACCGGATGGCTGGACACCGGGGCCGTGTTCGACTCCAGCCGGCCGGCCGGTCGCACTCCCTTCATCGTGCAGATTGGTGTCGGAAGCGTCGTTCCCGGCTGGGACGAGGGAATTCCCGGCATGAAGGTAGGCGGGAAACGCAAGCTGATCATCCCCGGGGCGCTGGGTTATGGCTCCGCGGGTCAGACCGATCCGAACACCGGCACGGTGATCATCCCGCCCAACGCGACGCTCCTGTTTGACGTCGAGCTCCTGGGCCTGGCGCCGGGACCGAGCCCGGTGCCGAGCCCTTCGCCTAGCCCTTCGCCATCACCCAGCCCTTCAGCTTCGCCCACCGCGACGCCGACCTAGACCCTAGTCAAGCTCGAGTCGCCCAGATTGCCCCCTGAGGAGGAGGGGCTCTAGGTGATTGTCAGCGTCCCTTTCATTCCTGAGGCTTCATGCCCCGATTGGTCGCAGAAGTACGTGTACGTCCCTGTTTGGATGCTGGTGACGGTGAACACGAAAGTGTCGCCGGCGGAGATCAGCTCGCTGCCGTCGACACGGTTGTTGGAGCTGTCCCGAATGATCAGGTCGTGCGACGTCGTGCCGGCGTTGACCAGGTAGAACACGACCTTGCCGCTGGGCACGCTGATCGTCGACGGGTCGAACTTGAACTCGGTCAGCGTCACCTTGATCGACCCGGCAGGTTGAGTCGCGCCGCCGCCACCACCGCAACCGGCGAGCACGGCCACGACCGCGAAGGCCGCCGCCAGAGCTTTCACCGGAATGCAGTGATCCCGAGATACAGAATCCCGAACAGGAAGAGCCACACCACGTCCACGAAGTGCCAGTAGAGCGTGACCGCGTTCACGGCGACGTGATGCTTCGATGAGAACTGCCCCTTTGAAGCCCGATACAGGATGAGAGTCAGCAGAACGAGTCCACCCAGCACGTGGGCGCCGTGAAAGCCGGTCAGCGTGAAGAAAGCACTGGCGAAGGTGTTTGCCGTCAGGCTGAGCCCACGCCCGAAGGCCGTGATGAACTCGTACAGCTGAAAGCCTTCGAAGGCAAGTCCCAGGATGATCGTCGAGATCTGCAGCATGAAGAACCGCCGGCGGTTGTCGTGCGCGATCGCCTCCGCGGCGTAGTGGCAAGTGATACCGCTGGACAGAAGGATGATCGTGTTGACGAACGGAATTGGGAACCAGTTGACGTAGAACTCGTTCGTGGCGCTGGGCGGGGGCGGCGGCCAGACCAGGTGCGATCCGTACAGGTAGAAGTACACGGCGAAGAGGCTGCCGAAGAACATCACCTCGGAAGCCAGGAAGATGTACATGCCCATCATCCCGGGCTTGATCGCCGGGTACTGTGGCTGAACCTCGGGGCGCATCGTGGCTACAGCCATCAGTGGTGGACCTCCGACTGAGGGCTGTCGCTCGGAAACATCCGGGTGTCGTCGATCACGACCCAGCCGATCACTCCCCAGAGGAAGATCAGCCCACCGATCACGGCCAGAACGATGCGAGTGGTGGCCGAGAACGGGATCGCCGCAAGCGACAGGAACAGGGCGCCAGAGCAGATCACGAAAGGCCAGTTGCTGTCGGGAGATAGATGGATGCCGAGCTGATGCGCCCGCGCCACGTAGTCGACGGTGTTGTCGATGTGGACCGGGTAGTCGAGGTCGAACCGCGACACCTCGGAACGCCGCTCGGGGTCAGTCGCCTGCCAGGCCTTGAACGCGGCGGAGGCCATCTCGCTCGAAGGCCAGAGCTTGTATCCGCAGTTTCGGCACAGGTCGATGAAGCGCGCCGTGATCAGACCGCACCGGGGGCACTCCACGGCCAGGCTGGTGTTCGACACGTCAACATAGCGAGTCTGCTTCGATGCCGCCACAGTCGATTTTGGATTCTATCCGGTCGCTGGGGCGCCTCGCCGGTTGGAGTTCCGGTCATCGATATACTGACCGCCGTGCCAGCACGCGCCCGCGCGACTTTCACGGCGCTCGGCCTGATGGCCGGAGCGCTCATGCTCAGCTCGTGTGGCGGGCTCGGGGGCATTTCGCCCATCTTCCCGACCCCGGTCTCACCCAACGGGCAGGGCATCTACGACCTCTACCTGTTAATTTCGATCCCGGCGATCATCGTGTTCATCGGGGTCGAGGCGGCGCTCCTGTGGGTCGTCCTCCGCTACCGGCGCTCGAAACAACCGGCGGGCTATGTCCCGCCGCAGATCCACGGACACAACGGTCTCGAGGTCGCGTGGACGATCGTACCGCTCGCGATCGTCCTGGCGATCTCCCTCGTCAGCTTCCAGGAGCTCCAGAAGGACTTCCAGCCGATCAACAACCAGCAGATGCTCGTCGTCGTGAGCGGCCACCAGTTCGGGTGGATCTACACGTATGAAAACGGCGTCAAGGTGGACCAGGAGGGCACGCTCGCGGGCGACGTGACGCCATTCGTCGTCCCGGTCAACACGCTGATCAAGCTGCAGTTCCAGGGCACTGACGTGATCCACTCATGGTGGGTGCCGGCGATCTCCGGGAAGACGGATGCCGTCCCTGGTTACGACAACTTTTCGTGGCTGAAGATCAGCCAGCCCGGCACGTGGCGGGGAGAGTGCGCTGAGCTGTGCGGCGCAGGACACAGCACGATGCAGATCATCGTGCAGGCGATGGACCAGGCCGACTACGACCAGTGGATGCAGACGCAGCTGGCGGCCAGCAACGCCTCGCCGTCGCCGTCGCCGTCACCGTCGCCGTCCGCTTCTCCATCGCCCTCCCCGTCCGCCTCCCCCAAGCCCTCAGCCACGCCGAGTTAGGATAGGAAGCACCTGGTGGCCACCACAGTCCTGCCTCGCCCGAAGACATACGACGACTCATTCTTCCGGCCAATCAGCCTATGGCTGACGACGACCGATCACAAGCTGATCGGGATCATGTACATGGTCACCGGCGTGCTCAGCTTCGTGGTCGGCGGCATCTTCGCGCTGGTCATCCGGCTGCAGCTGTCGCAGCCCAACCTGAAGGTCGTCGACGCCGAGACTTACAACCAGCTGATCTCGGCGCACGGAGTGACGATGATCTTCTTCTTCGTCACGATCTTCCTGACCGGCATCGCCAACTACATGGTCCCGATCATGATCGGCGCACGCGACATGGCCTTCCCGCGCGTGAACCTGCTCGGGTTCTGGCTCGTGCCGGTCTCGATCATCCTTTACTACAGCGGCTTCTTCACCGGCGGGGCGCTCGACGCGGGCTGGACCGGCTACGCGCCGCTGACCGAGAAGGCCTACCAATCGCACAGCCTCGGCGTGGACTTCTGGGCGATGAGCATCATCGTCTGGGCGATCTCCGGGATCATGGCTTCGACCAACTTCCTGACCACCATCGTCGCCCTTCGTGCTCCGGGCATGAAGCTGACCCGACTGCCTCTTTTCGTATGGGCGCAGATCTCGACCTCGATCCTGCTTCTGGTCGTAGGCGCGCCGCTGGCCGCGGCAATGATCCTGATCGAGTTCGACCGCCAGCTTGGAACGCAGTTCTTCACGACCCAGGGCCGGCCGGTTCTCTACCAGCACCTGTTCTGGTTCTTCGGACACCCCGAGGTTTACATCATGATCCTGCCCGGCTTCGGCATGATCTCGGAGATCATCCCGGTCTTCGCGCGCAAGCCGATCTTCGGCTACATGTCGATGGTCATGGCTTTGTTCGGGATCGTCTTCCTCTCGATGACCGTATGGGCGCACCACATGTTCACCGTCGGGATGAACACCTACGTCGAGACCTTCTTCATGGTCATGACGATGCTGATCGCGGTGCCGACCGGCATCAAGTTCTTCAACTGGATCGCGACGGCATGGTGGGGCTCGATCGAGTTCACAGTGCCCATGAAGTTCGTCTTCGGCTTCCTCGCCACGTTCCTGATCGGCGGCATCACCGGCGTCTACCTGGCGTCTGTGCCGGTGGACACCCAGCTCCACCAGTCGTACTACGTGGTCGCTCATCTCCACTACGTGCTCTTCGGCGGCAGCGTGTTCACGATCTTCGCCGGCCTGTACTACTGGTTCCCGAAGATCACGGGCCGCACGCTCAACCGAACTCTCGGCGAGTGGAACTTCTGGACGCTGTTCGTCGGCTTCAACGGAACGTTCCTGATCATGCACACCCTGGGCCTCGAGGGCATGCCCCGGCGCATCGCGACCTACACCAACCAGGCATGGGCGACGACCAACACGATCATCACCGTCTCGTCGTTCCTGATCGCCTTCTCGGTCCTGCTGTTCCTGATCAACGTCGTGCGGAGCTGGCAGGGGGGCGAGATCGCCGGGAACGATCCGTGGGGAGGCAACACTCTCGAGTGGGCGACGACCTCTCCACCGCCGCCATACAACTTCGAGCGGGTGCCGCCGATCCGCAGCTTCATGCCGCTGCGCGACCTGCGTGAGGCGGGAGAGTTCGTTGACCCGGAGCCGAAACCCGCGCTGGCTTAGAGTTTCCCGGCGGGATCCAGGTTCGCGGTCTTAGTGGTGGGCCTCTTTCGGTTGAGGTTCGGCGGCCGCAAGCTCAGCCTCTTCGGCGGCTCGGTTGAGCGCATCCTTGCGCAGGACCCACCAGCCAAGCCCGACCACGCCCAACGCCGCGACCAGCAACGTGGCGCTCATGCCAAGCCAGGCCGGCACCCATTCCCCGGCAAGAAAGACCACGTCTGTAATTATCGGGAATGCGCCGGTCCAAGACCTCGCCCGTCTAGGGTGTTAATACGCTGATGGGGTTCGACCTCGTGGACCTGGTGATCCTGGCCGCCACGCTGATCGGGCTTGCGAACGGCTACCGGCGCGGCTTCTGGCTCTCCGCCGCCCAGTACGCGGGCCTCGTCGTGGGCGTGCTGCTGGGCGCCACCGCGGCGGACCCGCTGCTCAACTATCTCGAGATCCACAATCCCGGCGCGCGTCCGCTGGGCGCCGCCCTCGTGCTCGTGATCGGTGGAAGCCTGGGCTCCAGCATCGGCTTTGCCGCGGGCGAGCCGATTCGCCGCCGCATCCTGCGTGCCGGTGTACACACGGCTACCGATTCGATCGCCGGGTCCGTGCTGTCGGTGGTCGCGGTGCTCATGATCTGCTGGTTCCTCGGATTGAGCTTCTCGCGCGGGCCGAGCGCGGAGATCGCGCAGCAGATTCAGCGATCTGTCGTCCTGCACACGCTCGACAACGCGGCTCCGAGGCCGCCCGCGTTCCTCGCCAGCGTCGAAGGAATCCTGTCCGGCGTCAATTTTTCGCCCGTGTTCGCGGGCCTCGAACCGGGATCGCTGCCCGCGCCGCTGCCCGTCCCGGCCGCTGTCGACACGCCCGGGGTCATAGCCGCCAGGCAGTCGGTCGTGAAGGTTGCAAGCTTTGGCTGCGGAGGCCTGGTGACGGGCAGCGGCTTTCCGGTAGGCCCCGGATACATCGTCACCAACGCCCACGTCGTCTCCGGGACGAGTACGCACACGATCGAGGCGCCCGGCAGGGCCGAGATGCAGGCGACTGTCGTCTTCTTCGATCCGGAACGAGACGTTGCAGTGCTCTACGTGCCGGAATACAGGGCGGCGGCGCTGGCGTTCGGCACTGCCACTCGGGGGACCAAGGGCGCCGCGATCGGCTATCCGGGTGGCGGCCAGGAGACGACGTCTCCGGCAGTCGTCGACGGGGAGGTCGCCGCGGAGGGACGAGACATCTACAACGCCAACCTGGTCACCCGGCAGATTCTCGTGATCCAGGCCAGGGTGCGTCCAGGCAACTCAGGTGGCCCTCTGGTGGACCTCGACGGGCGCGTGATCGGCCTGGTTTTCGCAACCTCGGCCGGCGACCCGAACCAGGCCTACGCGCTGGCCGACAGCGAGATCACGAGCGACATCAGGGACGCCCAGTCGCACCCGTCGCCGACTGACACGAGCCGCTACGCCTGCGCCGCCTAGCCTCCCACGCAAGGGCGAGGGCGGCGCTGCCCCAGGGCACCGCCGGGTGGGGGGACGATCGCTATTGATCCTGGTCGGGTTTTGCCTCTTCAATCAGCATCACGGGGATTCCGTCGACGATTGGATAGAGGACTTTGCAGTTCGGGCAGCGGAGCTGGTCCGGCTCCTTGAACTCCACCTTGGTGTGGCATTTCGGGCACGCCAGGATTTCGAGCAGCTCTTGAGAGATCACCCGCGCATGGTAGTACGGTTCGGGCCATGATTCTGCGGCGTCTCTACCTCTACCTGGTGAGCGCCGCCGGCCTCGGCCTCCTGGCCGCGGGGCTCGCCCTTCTCGGCACCACAGTCCTGCTCTTCGTCTTCAACGATCCATCCGCCCAGGACAGCCGCACCCAGCTCGCGGGATTCACCGCGATGACCCTGGTCGCGCTGCCCGTGTGGGGCGTTCATTTCTGGTTCGCACGCCGCTACGCCAGGCGCGATCCGTACGAGCGGGCCTCCGCGATCCGCCGCCTCTACCTCTATTGGGCGTGCCTCGGAAGCTCGATCGGCGTGTTGATAGCGCTGTCGATCACGATCGGCGATCTACTGCGCCCGGAAGTCGAGATGTGTCTTTTTCGGGGCATTGACGCTCCCTGCCCCACGAGCCCGAACTGGCTTGCGACCTCGCAGGCCGGCTGGGTCGCGCTCGTCTTCCTCGCGATCTTTGCCTTTCATTTCCGGATCGCGGCGCGCGATCGTGCTGCGGTCGGCGAGACCGGCGCGTCCGCGACCCTGCGGCGCTGGTACATGTACGTCGTCCTGCTCGTCGGATTGCTCGTGATGCTCAGCGGCGCGAGCACCCTCATCGAGGTCGCCTGGTTGAAGGCCATCAACAGCCCGCTCGGCAGCAACCTCTACCTGGGTGATAGCGCCGGTTTGCTCATCGCCGGCGTGCTGGTCTGGGGTTTCCACGCCCGCACCGTCGCGCAGAACCACCTCGCGGACGACCGTCACTCCACCCTTCGCGCGCTGCAGGGTTTCATCGCCGTGGCGGTCAGCATCTCAATCGCCCTGTACGGCGCGAGCCAGATCCTCTACTACGCGCTCGCGCGAGCGCTCAGGGTGGACAACCCGGGAGGCGCCGGCAACGACATCCTCGGAGCTCTCGCAGCTCCGGCCTCGCTGCTCTTGGTGTACGGAACCGCCTGGTTCTTCGTGCGGCGACAGCTGGCGAGGGACGCCGCAGCACAGGAGGCCGACCGCCAGGCCGGCATCCGCCGGTTGTATACGAACCTGGCCACGCTAGTTTCGCTCGCCGCGTGGGCGATCGGCGCCGGCGGCCTGCTCTGGACTCTCGCCGAGCAGGTTGAGGCGCCGATCATCGGAGTCACAGCCGGCGAGTGGAAGAACCCGGTCAGCCTGTGGCTCACGTTGCTGGTCGTGGGCGCGGTCGTGTGGCTCGCGCACTGGCGGCAGGCGCCGTGGGCGGCCGATCGCCAGGCACTGCCGCGGCGCCTGTACGTGTGGGCGGCCCTGCTGGCCAGCGTGCTGGTGATCCTGGGCGCGGGCGTGGGAATGCTGGCGGCCGTGCTGAGCCAGGTGTTCAGCTCGCACCCCACTCTCGCTGACAGCGCGAACCTGGGTGCCGGCCACTACCTCGCGGTGATCGTGGTCGCCGCGGGGGTCGGCTTCTACCACTGGAGGGTGCTCAGGGCAGACGCTGCGGCACGGCCCCCCAAAGTCGTGGTCGAGCCGCCGCCGGCAGCGGCCGCGATCGTGACGGCTGCTCCGGTCGTCATCGCGGCAGCCGAGCCGGCGGACCCGCACACGCATCGCTACGTGCTCTCGGTGACCGACGCGACCGAAGACGACGTGCACCAGGCGCTCGCGAGCCTGCCGCCGCAGGCCGCCTACAAGCTCACCCCGGCTGAACAGGGCGCGGTACCAGTCGATGGCCGCTGACGGCCAGGGTCGTCAACTTTTCGATCTAGTCGACTGGCGGCGTCGGGTCGGCGACCTGTACCGGACCAGCGGTCCGGACGCGATCCCGCGCTTCAGGCAAGGACGCGACGAACTCTTTCGATCGCATGCGCAGTCGCCGATCGAGGCCGACCAGCGCAGCTCCTTCGCCGGCCTCCACTACTTTCCACACGACCCCGCCTATCGTGTGGAAGCGCGCTTCGAGCCGGGCGAGGGCTCGGAGCTGCTCATCGACACCGGAGGCGAGGACGGCGCCGTGCGCTATCGAAGAGCCGGCACCCTGATGTTCCGCCTCCACGGCGAAGGCTGCCGGCTGACCATCCTCAGCCTGGTCCAGTACGCCGGCGGTTTATTCGTCCCCTTTCGCGACGCCACGTCCGGTCGCGAGACCTACGGCGGCGGTCGCTATTTGTTCGACACCGCCAAGGACACGGATGGGCTGGTGCTCGAGATCACGCCCGGCTCGAGCGACGTGGTGATCGACTTCAACTACGCCTACAACGCCTCGTGCGCCTACAGCCCGCGCTGGGCGTGTCCACTCGCTCCTCCGGAGAACTTTCTTACGGTGCCGGTGCGCGCTGGGGAGCTTACCTACAAGAGCTAGGCGGCAGCGTGGGTCTTGTTCACGACCTTGATCAGCTCGCCGACGCGCGCGATCGACTCAACTGTGCCGTAGATGTTGTTGTTGAACGTGAAGCCGGTGAACCCAGCGTCCATGTACTGGCCGATCACCTCGGCAGCCTGGGGCACCGTCGTGACCCTGGCCATGGCGCGCCGCTCCGGGGTGAGGCTGTCGAGGATTGCCTTGCCGTCCTTTTCGTTTTCCACGAGTACCAGGCCGACGCCCAGGGTCAGCTGCACCTCGGAAGGATCCCGTTTGACCGCCTCGCAATGCTCGTAGAAGATCTGCTTCTTTCGCTTCAGCTCCTCAAGGCTCGCGGCAAACCAGTGGCCGATATCACCATGCTGGGCGAGCAAGCGCAGCGTTCGCCGCTCGCCGGTGCCGCCGATCAGGATCTTCGGTCCCCCGGGTTGTAGAGGTCGCGGGACGTTCAGCGCGCGGTCGATCTTGTAGTACTTGCCTTCGAACGACGGGCGGTCCTTGGTAAACATCAGCTTGGCGATCGTCAGCGCCTCATCGAGGCGGTCCATGCGCTGGCCGATGGGCGGAAACTCAGCGCCGTAGCCCTTGTGCTCGTCCTCATTCCAGGCGGCGCCGATGCCGAGGATGGCGCGCCCGTGGGAGATCACGTCGAGCGTCGTCACCTGCTTGGCGAGGATCGCCGGGTTGCGATAGGTCACACCCGTGACGAGCGTGCCGAGCTTCACGCGGGACGTTGTCGCGGCGAGGGCCCCGAGGGTCGTATACGCCTCCATCATCGGGTCCGTCTCCGGACCTAACCCACGGATCTGATAGAAGTGGTCCATCACGGTCACGAGGTCGAAGCCGGCCTTCTCGGCCGCCTTCGCCTGTTCGACCACGTGGTCGAAAAGCCGGTCCTTGGGCACACCGGGATAGGTGTAGTTGGGCATGTGGAATCCAAAAAGTGCGTTCATACCCAACAGGAACTTGCGATTGCCGCCCGATCATTCCGTAACGCGCAAATGTCGACCGCAACTCCAACTCGGCCAGCGACACCATCCGACCGTTCGTGATCACGATGGGGCCGGTCTGGGCGCTGGTGATCTGGGCGGCCACGGTGATTCTGAAGAGGCAGCGTTAGGCCGCTCGTTTTCGCGCAGCCATAGATAGAATTTGTGGCTACGGCCTTGGCCATAGACGAATCACGTAACGGCAAGCCCAGCGGGATCCAGCTGGTGCAGGTCGAGGGCTTCCTCGAGGTGGCCCGCAGGGGCAGCGTCAGCCGGGCCGCGGAAGCCCTCTTCATCACCCAGCCGACGCTGACGGCGCGCCTTCACGGCCTCGAACGAGAGCTCGGCACCCCCCTCTTCCTGCGCACTCCACACGGCATGCGTTTGACCGACGCCGGGCGGGCCTGGATCCCATTTGCCGAGCGGGCTCTGCGAGCCCTGGTCGACGGCAGGGATGCGCTCGAGCAGGTGATGACGGCCTCGGCGGGCCACCTCATGATCGCGGCGGCCCCGGCGGTGAGCACCTACGTCCTGCCCGAGCTGCTCGAGCGATTCGTGGCGAAGCACCCCAGGGTCGAGGTGTCGGTTCGGACCGGCCATTCCGAGGACGTGGTCGACCTGGTGGTGCGCGATGAGGTGCAGCTCGGACTGGGCCGTACCATCCGCCATCCGGACCTCGAGCTCCGGCCATTTCACACCGAGGTGCTCGTCCTCGTCTGCGCGCCCGACCACCCTTTCACCAAGCGGGACGCAGTCGCGCTGGCCGAGGTCGCCGCGGAAAAGCTGATCATGTTCGACCGCACGTCGAGCTACTACGAAATCACGCAGGGCGCCTTTCTGTCAGCCGGCGTGAAGCTCCGAGGATTGATGGAGCTCGACTCGATCGAAGCCGCTAAGAAGATGGTGGAACGGGGGCTCGGGGTTGCACTCCTGCCCGCCACCGCGGTCGCACGCGAGGCTGCAGGCGGAACGCTGGCGGTCGTTGCGATGACGGATGCACCGCCCATGCACAACTCGATCGTGGTCTTCCGGCGCAGGGATGCAGGCGAGCCAGAAGGCATCGTGGCCGCATTCCTCGAATTGATAGAAACGCGCGCCTGACCTGTTTCCTGCATCGGATTTCTCGATAGCTTTGATCAGATCTATCAATTGGACTTATACAGGTCTGCTTGATAGCGTCTGGCTCGTGGACAGTCACGAACCGTCGCGGGAGCTCGAGACGGAGCCTTCAGCACACGAGTGCGAATGCCCCGAACCCTGCAACTGCGACCACGAAAACGAATAGCTCGAAACCGAAGGAGGGCCTGATGGACCTTGTCTCCACGCCCCTGCTCCCGCAGGGGTTGAAAGTCCCGGCGTCGCGCAACGAGGACCCAAGCAAGCGCTTGCGCCGGCTGCTGGCGAGCAAGCCGTACGTATTCGGCCCGGGCGTGTACGACCCGATGGGGGCCGAGCTCGTCATGTACCACGGCTTCGACGCCGTGTATTTCAGCGGCTACTCCTTCGCCATCGGCCACCTCGGCACCACCGACATGGACCTGTACTCGTCGGTCGAGATCGCCGACGGCGCGCGGCGCACGGTCAGCGCGCTGCGCAAGTTCCAGCTCACGATGGCGACCGGTGACCCGGAGAAGGAGGTGCCTCCGGTCCACCTCGAGATTCCGCCGGTCGTCGTGGACATGGACGCCGGCTACGGAAACCTGTTCAACGTGCAGCGCACAGTCGACCTGTATGTGCGCGCCGGAGTGGCAGCGGCCCACCTCGAGGACCAGGTGATGCCGAAACGGTGCGGTCACATCGCCGGGAAAGCTTTGATCTCGGCCGGCGAGTTCGTCGGCAAGCTCAAGATGATGCGGGCCGCGGCAGACGACCTCGGGCACCCGGACTTCGTCATCATCGCCCGCACCGACGGCGTCTCGGCCAGCGAAGCGCCTGAGTCGAAGCGAGGCATAGAGCTCGCGATCGACCGCGGGCTTCGCTACCTCGACAGCGGAGTTCCCGACCTCCTCTGGTGCGAGTTCCCCACTGCGGAGCGCGGGCCCACGGAGAAGTTTTGCGCTGAGATTCGAAAGCGGTTTCCAAAGGCTCGGTTTGCCTTCAACTACTCGTCATCCTTCAAGTGGCACAACGAGAAGGACCCGATCACCTGGGACGACCTGGGCGAGCTGGGCGTCGGCTTCATATTCATCACGCTTGCTCTCCAGCACGCCGCCGGGCACGGCATGTCGGTGCTGCTGCGCGACCTCAAGCAGGACAAAGAGCAGGGCTACATGGCGCTGCAGCGCCAGGAGTGGGCCGCCGGCGCTGACATTCCTACCCGGAGCCACCATCTGTTCACCGGCGTGCCGTATCACCAGCACGTCGGCCAGGAGTACGGCGCAACCCGCCTGAGCCAGGAGATGGACGAGCACGTCGAGGTGTCGAAAGTAGTCTGAGGTCGGCTACCCCGTAACCTTGTTGCGGGGCATGATCCTTTTTCCATTTCGGTACCTTCGGTGGCTGGTCTCCAGCGTGCGCCGCTCGTTGGGCAAGCCGCCTGGATATGTCGTCTTCGTCCTCGAGCAGGACCTGCCGGCGCTTCCGGACCCGCCCCGCCCGCTCTGGCAGCGATTCACCTCCCGACCGCGCCTGAGCATCAGGGAGCTGGGCGAGCGGTTCGATCTCATCGCCAATGATCCGCGGATCAAGGGCGTGGTTCTGCATCTCCGGCCCGTGGGCATGTCGATGGCGACGCTTCAGGACCTGAGAGAGCTGGTCGGCAGGCTCCGGCAGTCCGGTCGCCGGGTCGTGGCGTGGGCGCCCTTCTATACGACGGGCACGTACTACCTGGCGTGCGCGTGCGATGAGATCCTCCTCATGCCTGTTGGCACGGTGCAGCCGCTCGGCTTCGCCAGCACGGGCATGTTCCTTCGCGACGGCCTCGCCAGGTTCGGCATCGAGGCTGACTTCGTGCAGATCTCGCCCTACAAATCCGCCGTCGACGTCCTGACAAAGTCTCAAATGTCGGGCGAGCTGCGAGAGCAGGTGACGTGGCTGCTCGACTCGCAGCACAAGGAGCTCTTGAGCGCGATCGGCAAGGGCCGCGTGCTAGACGAAGAAGGCGCGCAAGCACTGGTCGACGGTTCTCCCTACGGCGACGACGCGGCGATCGAGAATCGCGTGGTCGACGCGGTGATCCCCGAAGAGGCACTGGCCGAAAGGCTCGCCCAGGGAACCGGCTCTCCAGTCGTGATCGGCACGTGGGAGCGAGCGCGCACCAAGATGCGCACACCAGCGCCAATGCTTGGGCGCGGCAGGTACGTGGCGGTGCTGCGGATCGAGGGCACGATCATCGACGGGCGCTCGGGCAAGCTTCCGGTCAAGCCGCCGATCGAAATCCCGCTCGTCGGCGATGATCGCGCGGGCGACCTGACAGTCGTGCAGGCGGCGCGCCTTGTTGCGAGCGACAAGCGCGCAGCGGCCGTGGTTCTGTACGTCAACTCGCGAGGTGGTTCTGCCACCGCTTCTGAGGCCATGCGGCAGGCGCTCAACGCGATCGCCGCGCGCAAACCGCTCGTCGTCGCAATGGGTCCTGTCGCCGGGTCGGGCGGTTACTGGGTCTCGACGCCGGCCAGCTGGATCGTCGCCCGCCCGGGCGCTCTCACCGGGTCGATCGGAGTGCTCACTGGGAAGATCGTGACCAGCGGCATGTGGTCGAAGCTGATGTTCAGCCGGGAGACCGTCGCGTTCGGGCAGCATGCGACGATCGAGAGTGACGACAGGCCGTACAGCGACGAGGAGCGCGGGATCGTGACAAGCGAGATCGACCGCGTCTACAAGCTGTTCCTGGAGGTCGTCGCCAAAGCCCGGAGGATGTCTCCGGAAGAAGTCCATCCGATTGCAGCGGGTCGCGTGTGGACCGGTCGGCAGGCGTTCGAGCGGAAGCTGGTGGACGAGCTGGGCGGCTTCGATGCGGCGGTGCGCAAGGCGCGGACGCTGGCCGGCCTGCCGGACACCGCACGGGTGCGGGAGTCACGGGCGCCGAAGCGAATGATCCCGCCGCCCGCAACCGCGGGCGCGGCGGGCTATTTCGGATACTTGCTGGAAGGAGCCGCGCTGCTGAGCAGGGCGCCGGCGCTGGCAGTGATGGAATACCTGCCGGGAGAGCTCACCTAGAACCCGCGTCAGGTCAGGGGTGGGAATCTCCATGGTTGGCGTTCTCGGACCAGGTCGTAGACGGTGGCGACGATGCTCTCGCGGTTCGGTTTGCTGAAGTAATCCCCGTCGGGCCCATAGGCCGGCCGGTTGGGCGAGGCCGCAAGCGTGCGCGGGGCCGCGTCCAGGTGCCACCAACCCTGCTGCACCTCGAGGATCTGCTGCAGCATGAACGCCGACGCGGCACCCGGCATGTCCTCATCCAGACAGATGAGGGCATGCGTCTTTTCGATCGAGCGCACGATCGTGTGGTCGATGTCGAAGGGATTCAACGTCTGAACGTCGATCACCTCGCATGAAACGCCGAGCTCGTCGAGCGTTTGGGCGGAATCGAGAGCGATGCCGCAGCACGCCCCATAGGTGACGATCGTGGCGTCGGTGCCTTTCCGAAGCACCTCCGGCACCCCGAGTGGCAAGGTGAAGTCGCCGATGTTGTCCGGCACCCGCTCTTTCAGCCGGTAGCCGTTCAACACCTCGATCACCACCGCAGGGTTGTCGCCTCGAAACAGCGTGTTGTAGAACCCCGCGGCCTGCGTCATGTTGCGAGGCACCGCCACGTAGAGCCCTTGCAGCGCGTTCAGCAGAACCGCCATCGGCGAGCCTGAGTGCCAGATCCCGACGAGCCTGTGCCCCTTCGTGCGAATGATCACCGGCGCCTTCTGGCCCCCGACGGTCCGCCAATGCATCGTGGCGAGGTCGTCCGAGGCGGTCTCCAACGCGTAAAGGAAGTAGTCGAGGTACTGGATGTCGCAGATCGGCCTCAGCCCACGCATGGCCGCGCCGATCGCCTGGCCGAGGATGGTGGCTTCGCGGATGCCGGTGTCGGTGAGTCGCAGCTCGCCGTACTTCGCCTGCAGGCCTTCGAACACCAGGTTGACGTCCCCCAACCTGCCCACGTCCTCCCCGATCACGAAAAGGCGCGGATCGCGCGCGAAGTTCGCGTCGAAGTTGCGGAGCAGCACCTGCCGGCCGTCCACCTTCGGTGACGCGTCCGTGAAAGCCGCCGGAACGATCGGCACTTTCAAAGGCGACTCTTCCGACCGGCTGTAGAGGTGGGAGTTGTACCGCTCGTTGTTCTCCTTCCCGTACTCCTCGACAAACTTCGCCAGCTCAGTCCGGGCCGGTGACTCGATGCCCCGCAGCCGGTGCAGGGCCCGGGTTGCGCTCGACATCACGAGGGACCGGGTCACCTTGCCCGCCTCCTCCAGCAGATTGGTGATCGGCGCGATCTCCGGCATGTCGACCCGCTTGAGGATTGCGACCGCGCGATCGCGCTCGGACCGGATCGGCGCCTGGAAGGCCTCCCATGCAAGGTCGCGCGCGGCCTCGACCGCCTCTTTGTCGGCCGCCTCCCAACCTTCCAGCTGAGACTCGCTGGCGAAGCCCGACTCGATGATCCAGTCCCGCATCCGCGCGACGCAGTCGAACTCGCTTTCGAAGCGCAGCCTCTCCTTCGATTTGTAACGCTCGTGACTCCCGCTCGTCGAGTGCCCCTGTGGCTGCGTCAGCTCGGTGATGTGGAAGAGCGCCGGCTTGTGCTCGCGGCGGACCTTGTCGACGCCTTTGGCGTACGCCTCCACGAGGGCCGGGTAATCCCAACCAGGGACCACGTAGATGTCGATGCCCGGCCGATCGTCGGGGGTGAAGCCACGCAGCACGTCGGAGATCGAAGCCTTGGTCGTCTCGGCCGTGATCGGGACCGAGATTCCGTAGCCGTCGTCCCAAACCGACATGGCGAGCGGAACCTGAAGCACCCCGACGGCGTTGATCGCCTCCCAGAACAACCCTTCACTCGTGGCCGCATCGCCGATGGTTCCGAAGGCGACCTCGTTTCCGTTCACGGAGAAACCGTCCTGGGCCGCCTTCAGCTGCGGATTGTCGCGATACAGCTTCGAGGCGTATGCCAGGCCAAGGAGCCGCGGCATCCATCCGGCGACGTTGGATACATCGGCGCTCGAGTTCAGCATCTCGACCGACCTGGAGAACGCACCGCTTTCGTCGAGGAAGCGCGTCGCGAAGTGGTTGCCCATCTGGCGACCCCCTGAAGCCGGGTCGGCCTCCTCGTTCGCATTGCCATACAGCTGGGCGAAGAACGCGCGGACGTTGGACATTCGAGTGGCCCACATGAACGTCTGGTCGCGGTAGTAGCCGGCCCGCCAGTCGCCCGGCCGGAAAGCCTTGGCCATCGCAAGCTGCGGAATCTCTTTGCCGTCGCCGAAGATCCCGAAAGTGGCGTTGCCCCGCAGCACCTCAGCCCGACCGATGATGCTCGCCCGGCGGCTGCTGTAAGCCAGGCGGTAATCGGCGACTATGGTTTCCGCGGCCAGCGAAGACCTGGAGTTGCGCAGCGCTTTCGCCAGCTGGATAACCTCCCCTACGCCTCTAGAGTGGCCGCCGACGCTAGCCCGGAGGCGAAATCTACACTAGCACCTGCCGCCTCGAATTCGATCTGCCGCGGAGATCGGAGAGCTAGGCGGAGCTGGCGCGCTCCTGCTCTTCTTCCTGCTGCATCTGCCGCACTCCTGGGCGGCTCGCCTCGAGGGCCTTCTTCATGTGCACGTACGCCTTCGCCACATCGCCCCTCCGCTCGAGGATCTCCGCATAGACGCCGTGCGTGTGGAAGAGGCTTTCGCGCCGCCCAAGCTGCTCGAGGCCCTGGATCGCCTGGGCGAACTCGCGGTCCGCTCCTTCCGGGTCCCCCAGCTTGTCCGCGATCCGGCCCAGCCACATATGCGCATCTGCGACGTTCTGGCCCTCGTGCAGCCGGCCGGCCAGGGCCAGCGCCTCTCGAGCGAACTCGCCGGCCCGATCGATGTTGTCCTCCTGGAGGCACAGCTCACAGAGGTTGAGCAGCATGCGGCTGCGGCCCAGCTGCAGGTCGGCCTCCCCGCCAAGCTCGATCGAACGATCAAGGTGCTTTCGGGCGGCAGAAAGATCGCCGCGAGCCATGAGGATCAGCCCCAGGCCGCTCTCGGAGCGCGCCAGTGCCATGCGGTCTCGCAGTACCTCGAGCAGGGCCACGGATCTGGTCGCGTACCTTGCCGCAGTGTCCATCTGGCCGAGCTCTTTGTAGGCGGACGAAAGTCCTCTGTACAACCTCGCGAGCAGCCTCAAGTCCACGAACGACGCTGCGGCTTCGATCGAAGCGCCGTACGTCTCGACGGCCTTGTCCCAGTCGAGGTTCGCGACATGGGCTGTCGCCAGAATGCCCAGCAAGCGAGCCTCGATCGGAAGTGGAACCGGGTCGAGGGCGCGGCAGACGGCCAGCGCTTTCTCGGCCAGGTCGAGGGCCTCGGGTCGCTGGTTCAGGTAGGCCAGCGAGGCCTCGGCGCCCAGGCACTCCGCCAGCATCACGCCGTCGTTGATCGCCTCGAAATGAGCACGCGCCTGCGCGAGAAGACGCTCGGCTTGCTCGGTCTGGCCCATCTGTACATAAGCCATCGCGACCAGGTACCGGATCCTGCCCAATCGGTGTGCGGACGTCCCCAGGTCAAGCAGCGATTCGCCCAGCGCGATCGCCTCGGTGAAACGACCATCTCCCACCATCGCTTCGAGGTCGGCGAGGGCTGACAGCGTTTCGTCGGCGGTCCCGGCGGGGTCGGCGAGGAAGAACTCGACCGGCTTATTCGTGCGGCTTGCGATGTGCTCGAGAGTCGGGAGTGACGGTCGGGTCCGACCGGTTTCGATCAGGTAGATGGCCGGAGCGGTGACGCGGCCTTTGCCGACCTGCGCGAGGCTCATGCCGGCTTCCTGCCTGGCTTGCTTGACCGAGCCGGGCTTGATCGTCACGCCCGGCAGGCGCCGGCGCGGGGTCTTAGGAGCGGGGGGCTGGTTCTCGGCGGGCACTGTCTTCAACTGTAAGAGAGACGCAAATCCAGGATCACCTCAACCACACCGGTAAGAATTGTTTCAGATTCCCAGACCTCGGCGTCGCTGGTTAATAAATGGAGGTCGCGTGACTCGCGACTTAACCCAGGTTTCGGTTAAGTTGACAACGCAGGTCGCGGTTAGAGTGCTTCCCGCCGCGGCCTGCCTGTCCTCCCCACATGGTGGGGAGGTGAATCTTTACCCCGCTGACGCCGGATAAGCCCCGAACAACCTGATCTCGGCGCTCGCCTCTTCCAGGTCGCTCAGAGCGGCCTCCGCCGCCGCCGCGTTCCCGTTGACCGTGAAGTCGAGGTAGAAGCGATATTCAAACGGCCGCCCCTTCATGGGCCGGCTGTCAAGTCGGGTGAGGTTCACGTCGCGGCGCGCAAAGCAGTCGAGCGCCTGGGAAAGGCCTCCCGGCCGGTGGGCGGTGACAAAGGCGAGCGAGCACTTGTAACCGGCGCCGGCGTCGCGTGGCCTTGCGGGCTCGCCACGCTCGACCACCACGAATCGCGTGCGGTTCTCCGAGTCGTCCTGGATCGATTCCGCCAAGACGTAGAGCCCGTAGCGTGCGGCGGCCGCCTTGCTGGCAATCGCCGCGGTGCCCGGCTGTCGCTGCTCCGCGACGGCACGAGCGGCTCCGGCTGTGTCGTGGTAGGCGACGGAGCGGATCTGCCTTGAATGCAGGTAGGCATCGCACTGCGCCAGAGCCTGCGGATGCGAGAGCGCCCGCTCGACCGGCCCCGGCCAGCCGAGGAGGCAGTGGCGGACCGGGTGTACGTGCTCGCGCACCACGCGAAGACCCGGCAGCTCCCAGAGGAGGTCCGAGACTTCCTGCACGACGCCGGCGCTGCTGTTCTCCACCGGCAGCACCGCGACCTCGACGGCGCCCATGGTGAGGGCTTCGAAGGTCAGCCGGAAGGTGGCAAACCCGACTGCATCGGCGTCTGTGAACAGCGCCGACACGGCCTCGTCGGAGTAGGCGCCAGGCTCACCCTGGTACGCGACTTTCACCCCAAAAAACTCATCCGAAGATGAGATGCCTCAGGGTGTCCGCCACGTGGTTGTGGTCCAAAAGCTGATCGGTCACGGGCGGGTGGCCGTTGGTCTCGTGACCGTTGGTCTCGCCACCGGCCGGCTCAGCGGCAGCCGCCACGATCTTGCGGAGGTCCTCGTCCGTCACCTCTTTCTTGGTGTCGGCGACCTGGAGGAAGCGCTGCCATGCGGCGTCCACCTGTCCGTCGGCCAGCGTGATGCCCAGCCGGCCGAGGCGATGGTGAAAGGCGTGGCGGCCAGAGCGTGCGGTCAGCACGATTCGCGAGTCGCTCAACCCAACGTCTTCCGGTTTCATGATCTCGTAGTTCAGGCGGTCCTTCAGGACGCCGTCCTGGTGGATCCCTGACGCATGCGCGAAGGCGTTTGCGCCAACCACCGCCTTGTTGGGCTGGACGGGCGTGCCCGTGAGCTCGGCCACAAGACGTGACGCGCGCGTGATCTCTTTGGTGTCCACTCCGCACTCGAGACCGAGCTTCGCCTGCCGAACATTGAGGAGCATCACGATCTCTTCCAGCGAGGTGTTGCCGGCTCGCTCGCCGATGCCATTGATGGTGCACTCGACGCGTCGCGCCCCGGCCGCCAGCGCGGCGAGCGTGTTCGCGACGGCGAGGCCCAGGTCGTTGTGGCAGTGGACGGAGAACAACGCCTTCTCGCTGCCTCGTGCTTCTTCGATCGCGCGGCGCACGATCTCGCCGAACTCCCAGGGCAGGCAGTAGCCGGTCGTGTCGGGGATGTTGATCACGTTGGCGCCCGCGGCGATCATGGTCTCGACCGTCTCCACGAGGTAGTCGGGATCCGCCCGCCCCGCGTCCTCGGGCGAGTACTGCACACGGTCACACAGCGAACGCGCGTAGGAAACCATCTCCGCACCGCGCTGCAGAACCTGCGCGCGTGTCATGCCGAGCTTGCGGTCGATGTGCACGTCGGACACCGAAAGCACGATGTGGATCTGCGGCGACTCCGCCTCCTTGATCGCGCCCCATACGGCGTCGATGTCTTCGCGCACCGCACGCGCAAGGGCCGTGACGGTCGCGCCCCGAATCTCACGAGCGATGCGGCGGCAGGCCTCGAAGTCGCCTGGCGATGAGATCGGGAAGCCGGCCTCGATCACGTCGACCCCGAGCTTCTGCAGCTGCCGCGCGATGCGCAGCTTGGAGTTGGCGTCCAGGTGAAAGCCGGGCGACTGCTCGCCATCGCGCAGGGTCGTGTCGAAGATGAATACTCTGTCCGGAACCGCTGTAAGCGAAGCTGAAGGCGCCTTCTCTCTCATTACTTTTCTACAGGCTCCAACCAGGTCATCATCGAGCGCAGCTCGCGTCCGACCTTCTCTATCGGATGTTCGGCGTCCTTTTGACGCATGCTCAGAAATCCTTCGCGACCGTTCGAGTTCTCGTCCAGCCACTTTTCCGCGAAGCTGCCGTCCTGGATCTCCGTGAGGACCTGCCGCATCTGCTTGCGGACGTGGTCGTCGATCACGCGCGGTCCGGAGACATAGTCGCCGTACTCGGCCGTGTCCGAGACGGAGTAGCGCATGAAGCCGAGGCCGCCGCGATACATGAGGTCGACGATGAGCTTCAGCTCGTGCAGCACTTCGAAATACGCGATCTCGGGCTGGTAGCCGGCTTCGACCAGGGTCTCGAAGCCGGTCTTGACAAGCGAGCTGACCCCACCGCAGAGCACGGCCTGCTCGCCGAAAAGGTCGGTCTCCGTCTCTTCCTTGAAAGTCGTCTCGACGATTCCGGCCCGGCCGGCGCCCAGCGCCCGTGCGTAGGCGAGCGCGCGCTGGAGAGCGCGGCCCGAGGCGTCCTGGTAGACGGCGATGAGAGCGGGAACGCCCATGCCCTGCACGTAGGTGCTGCGCACCAGGTGGCCAGGCCCTTTGGGGGCGATCATCGCGACGTCGATGTTCTGGTCCGGCTTGATCTGTGCGAAGTGGATCGAGAAGCCGTGCGCGAACATCAACATCGTTCCGGGCTGGAGGTGCTTCTCGATCGACTCCCGGAAAAGCTTGCCCTGGCCCGCGTCAGGGGTCAGCACCATCACGACCGTCGCCTCCGAGACCGCCTCCGGGACGGGCACGGCGCGCAGGCCGTCGGTCTCGACGCGCTCGATCGACTTGCTGCCGGGGTAGAGGCCTACGCGCACGTCTTCTCCGCTGTCCCGCAGGTTGAGCGCATGCGCTCTGCCCTGGCTGCCGTAACCGATCACCGCGACGGGCTCTCCCAGTGCGGGCGGGCAGTCGCGGTCGTAGTGGATCTTCATGCGGTTCTCCTCATGACTACAGGTCCCGAACGCGCGACGTCCAGGACGCCGTGTTGGATCAGCTCGTCGATGAAATCGCCGACGTCCTTGCCTTCGCCGGCAAACTCGACCGTGGTTCCGTCGGGACCCGCGTCGAGCACCTTCGCGCCCCGTTTCAGCAGGCCCGCCACCTCGGACGCCGACACCTTGGCAACGACCAGCTCGCGGCTGTGCACGTACTGGCCGGTCACGTCCTCGACCTCGACCACCTCGACGAGCCGCTCGAGCTGCTTGCGAACCTGGTCGACCTCGGCATGCCCGGCATCGACCGTCAGCGTCATCCGGGAGCGTCCGGCGGCTCGGCTCGGACCGACCGAGATCGAGCGGACGTGAAAGCCGCGGCGGCGGATGAGCCCGGACACCTTGCTCAACGTGTTCGAGCCGTCCTCAACGAGCACCGAGAGCACTCTTACCCGCTCCTGGTCGCTCACTTGTCAGGTGCCTCCCAGAAGTCGTTCAGGCTCTTGCCGAGCGGGACGATCGGGTAGACGTTGGCCTCCGGGTCGATGCGAAAGTCGATGAGGAAGGGACCCTTGGTCCGCTCTGCCGCGTCCATCGCAGGGCCGATCTCCTCGAACCTGTCGACCCGCACCGCCGGCATGCCATAGGCGTCGGCGAGCTTGACGAAGTCCGGCATGTGGGTGAGCTCCGACTGCGACCGCACTCCACCGTAGAAGTCGTCCTGGAACTGGCGCACCATGCCGAGCGAGAAGTTGTTGAGCAGGACGATCTTGACGTCGAGCTGGTGCTCGACGGCGACCGACAGCTCCTGCGCCGTCATCACAAAGCCGCCCTCACCCGCGACGCACCAGACGGCCGCGTCCGGGCGGCCGAACTTGGCGCCGATCGCGGCCGGCAGGGCGAAGCCCATCGTGCCGGAGCCGCCGGAGTTGAGGAACAACCCGGGCCGGTCGTAGTTCCACCACAGCGCCGCCCAGATCTGGTTCTGGCCGACGTCGGCGACCACGATCGCCTCGTTCCGGCATCGCCGATACATGTCGATCAGCACGTCCTGCGGCTGCAGGTGGCCGTTCGAGTGCGTGTACTTGAGGGGATGCTCCTCGCGCCATGCGTCGATCTGGGAAAACCACTGGCCGCGGCCTTCGTGCAGCTCCCCGATATGCGGGGTCATCGCCTCGAGGGCGTTCTTGGCGTCGGCGACCAGCTCGATGTGCGGCCGCACGTTCTTGCCCATCTCCGAGCCGTCGATATCGATGTGGATGAAGGTCTTGACCTTCGGAGCGAAGTCAGCGAGGCGCGCGGTGACCCGGTCGTCGACGCGCATGCCCACCATCATCAGCACGTCGGCGTTCTGGACCGCCTTGAGGTTCCAGCCCGTGCCCATGAAGCCGGTCATGTGCAGCGAGAGCGGGTGGTTGACGGGGAACGCTCCGATGCCGAGCAGGGTCGTCCCGACGGGCGCGCCTGCCTTCTCGGCGAACTCGCGCAGCTCAGACTCCGCATGGCTGAGAAGCACGCCGTGTCCGGCGAGGATGACGGGGCGCTCGGCGTTGGCCACCGCTCGAGCCGCCTCACGCGCACGCTCGAGGTGGACGTGGCCGTTGAGCTGGTAGCCGGGGATGTCGAGCCGTTCGGTGTTGATGCGCTCGGCGTCGGCCTGCTGCACGTCCTTGCAGATGTCGATCAAGACCGGACCGGGCCGGCCGGTGGTGGCGATGTGGAACGCCTCATGGATTACGCGCGGAAGCTGGTCAATGTTGGTGACGAGGTAGCTGTGTTTGGTGACTGAGCTGGTGGCGCCGATGACGTCGGTTTCCTGGAACGCGTCCCGCCCGACCTGCGTGCTGGCGACCTGTCCGGTGATGGCGATCATCGGCACTGAGTCCATGTACGCGGTGGCGAGGCCGGTGACCAGGTTCAACGCGCCGGGACCGGAAGTTGCGAACACCACGCCCGGCTTGCCGCAGGCCCTCGCGTAGCCGTCTGCCATGTGCGCGGCGCCTTGCTCGTGGCGGACCAGGATGTGTTTGAGCTTGGGGTGCTCGGGCAGGTGCTGGTAGATCGGCAGGTTGGCGCCGCCGGGGTAGCCGAAGATGAATTCGACTCCCTCGCGCTCCAGCGCCTCCAGGATCATGTCCGCTCCGGTCAACTTGGTTTCGTAACTCCTTTAAGAAATGAAGAAGCCCCCACCTCTCGGTCGGGGGCTTTTGCGATCTACTCTGTGGTCTGGGTTAGTTCGCGCGCGCCCCCGTTCGTCCGAAGCCAATAAGGCCCAGGAGTCCAAGGAGGAGTACGAGGGTGCGGGGTGAGGTGACCATGTGGACTTTGCATATTAACGAGCGGGACGGCCCTTTGGTTGTGCCCGAGACACAAATTTCGGCCCCAGGCGTTGCGTAGAGTTGTCGTTCCCAATGCCCAGGACAATCGCTCAGAAGCTGTGGGACGCCCACGTGGTACGCGTCGCCCCGGGCGAACCCGACCTGCTCTACGTCGACCTTCACCTCGTCCACGAGGTCACCTCGCCGCAGGCTTTCGAGGGGCTGCGCCTTTCCGGCCGGCATGTCAGGAGACCGGATCTCACCCTGGCGACGATGGACCACAACGTGCCGACGAAGGGAGGGATCAAGGCGGCCGACGACCTCTCCAGGCGCCAGATGGAGCTCCTGGCGGAGAACTGCAAGCGTGAGGCCATCCCCCTGTATCAGATCGGCAGCCGCCACCAGGGCATCGTGCACGTGATCGGACCGGAGCTCGGGCTCACGCAGCCCGGGATGGTGATCGTGTGCGGCGATTCGCACACCTCGACCCATGGAGCGTTTGGGGCGCTGGCCTTCGGGATCGGGACCTCTGAGGTGGAGCTGGTGCTCGCGACCCAGTGCCTGCCCCAGAAGCGCCTGGGCGACCTCGCAGTGACCGTGTCGGGCGAGCTTCCGCTGGGCGTGACGGCGAAGGACATCGTGCTGGGGGTCATCGGCCGGACCGGTATCTCCCAGGGTCAGGGCCACCTGGTCGAGTACCGGGGCTCGGCGATCCGCGCGCTTTCGATGGAAGGCCGGATGACTGTCTGCAACATGTCGATCGAGTGGGGTGCCAAGGCGGGGATGATCGCCCCGGACGACACGACCTTCGCCTACCTGCACGGCCGTCCGAGCGCGCCGAAGGGCGCGGCCTGGGAGGCCGCCCTGGATTACTGGCGCTCGCTCACGTCCGACGAGGGCGCGTCATTCGACGGCGAGACCTCGATCGACGCCTCGCAGCTGGAGCCGCACGTCACGTGGGGCACGAACCCGGGCCAGGTGGTGCCGGTCACCGGGCGGGTACCTCAGCCCAGGTCCGACACTGACGAACGCGCGCTGAAGTACATGGACCTGGTGCCGGGCACTGCGCTTGCCGATATCGCGATCGATCGGGTGTTCATCGGCTCGTGCACCAACGCACGGATCGAGGACCTGCGCGCGGCCGCGAGCGTGATTCGTGGCCGGCACGTCCACCCTAAGGTGCGCGCGATGGTCGTGCCGGGCTCCATGACCGTGAAGCGGGCAGCCGAGGACGAAGGGCTGGACCTCGTGTTCAAGGCCGCGGGATTCGAGTGGCGCAACGCGGGCTGCTCGATGTGCCTGGGCATGAACACCGACATCCTGGCCCCGGGTGAGAGATGCGCTTCGACCTCCAACCGGAACTTCGAAGGACGCCAGGGCTCGGGCGGCCGTACTCATTTGATGAGCCCGCCGATGGCCGCTGCCGCGGCAGTGACGGGCCACGTCGTGGACGTGCGGGAGCTGCTCTAGTGGATCCGGTCTCCCGCGTCACCGGGCGCATGGCGCCGATTGACCGCGCGGACGTCGATACCGACCAGATCATCCCGAAGCAGTTCTTGAAGCGAATCGAGCGGACCGGCTACGGCCCGTTCTTGTTCTTCGACTGGCGGGCGGGGGGCGATTTCGTGCTGGACAAGCCGGAGCACGCCGGCGCCTCGGTCCTGGTGACCGGCGCGAACTTCGGGTGCGGCTCGTCGCGCGAGCACGCGCCGTGGGCGCTGCGCGATTTCGGATTCAAAGCGATCATCGCGCCGAGCTTTGCGGACATCTTTCTGGCCAACTGCTTCAAGACGGGATTGCTCGCGGTAACGCTGCCGGACCGGCAGGTGCGTCACCTGATCGACCTGGCCGCGGAGGATCCGGCGGCGCAGGTGACCGTCGACCTCGAGACGCAGGAGGTGCGAGGCGAGGGCTTCGCCTACGGGTTCGCCGTCGACCCGTTCTCGCGCGAGTGCTTGCTCGGCGGGCTGGACGAGATCGGGCTGGTCGAGAAGCATTTGTCGGAGATAGGGGCGTACGAGTCCCACCGGCAGGAGTGGTTGCCGGCGGTCAAGTAGGCGTTTCTTCGGCTGGCGCTTGGCACCCGCCCGTCGCGGGGCCTTTGAAACCCGCATTCGCCAGTCCTCAGCGGGTATGCGCCGGGCCGGAAACCCGCATCCGCCAGTCCGTTGCGGGTTATACCGCTGTCCAAGGTCGTGGGGTCGCCCCCCGGAAGGCACACCCCAGGCGGGGCCCTCCCTACCGTTTTGGCTTCCCTCCCCCAAGCCGTCGCACCAAACCAGCGCCCAGATTGACTTTTGGTTCTGCGGAGGTCAACCCTGCCTGTAAAGGCCGGCTACGGCTTGAGCATCGCTCCTTCGGAGGCTGAGCCCACCAGGAGCGCGTAACGAGCCAGCACTCCTTTGCGATAGTGCGGCTCCGGCGGCGACCAGCTCTTCAGGCGCGCTTCGATGTCGACCCCTTCGACCGCCAGGCGGCGGCTGTCCACGTCCATGACGATCACGTCGCCATCCTCCAGCGCGGCGAGCGGCCCGCCCACCGCCGCCTCCGGTGCGACATGCCCGACCATCAGCCCCTGCGTCGCTCCCGAGAACCTCCCGTCCGTGACCATCGCCACCGAATCGCCGAGACCCTCGCCAACGATTGCGGCCGTCACCTGCAGCATCTCGCGCATACCGGGCCCACCCTTCGGTCCTTCGTACCTGATCACGACCGTGTCCCCCGGCTTGATCCGGCCGGCGTACACCGCGGCGAACGCATCCTCCTCTCGGTTGAAGACCCGAGCCGGACCGCGATGCGAGGTGGGCGTGTGCTGCGTGATCTTGACCACCGCTCCGTCAGGAGCAAGGTTTCCGCGCAGCACCACGAGGCCGCCCTCCGCGCGCAGCGGTCGCGAAAGCGGCGCCACGACCTCCTGGCCGGCCGTTTCCGTCACCGACTCGCACTCCTCGCCGAGCGAGCGTCCGGTCACGGTCAGCGCGTCCCCGTCGATGTAGCCCCCTTCGATGAGGCGCCGCGTCAGGAGCGCGATGCCTCCGGCACGGTGCAGCTCCACCGCGGCAAATCGCCCGCCCGGCTTGAGGTCGCACAGCAAAGGGGTGCGGCGGCTGATCCGGTCGATTTCGTCGATCGCCAGGTCCACCCCGACCTCGCGCGCCAGCGCAAGCAGGTGCAGCACCGCGTTGGTCGAGCCACCGCTGGCCGCGACGGCGGCGATCGCGTTGTCGAACGCGAGACGCGTGAGGATGCGCGAGGGCCGCAGGTCCTCCTCGAGCGCGTTCATGACCACGCGGCCCATGGTCTCGGCCGCGCGGTGCTTGCTTGGATCCATCGCCGGGATCGAGTTGAAGCCGACCGGCGACAGGCCGATCACCTCCATGACCATCGACATGGTGTTCGCGGTGTACTGGCCGCCGCACGCACCTGCCCCTGGGCATGCCACCCCTTCGAGCTCGGCGAGATCCGCGTCGCTGATCTTGCCGGCCGCAGCCGCGCCGATCGCCTCGTATACGTCACCGACCGCAACCTGCCGGCCGCGAAACATGCCCGCCATGATCGAGCCGCCATAGAGGAGCAGGCCCGGGCGATCAAGGCGTGCCAGCGCGATGGCAGAGGCGGGAATGGTCTTGTCGCACGCGCACAGGGTGCACATCGCGTCGAACATGTGGCCGCGCCCGACGAGCTCGATGGAGTCGGCGATCACCTCGCGGCTGACCAGCGAGGTCTTCATCCCCTCGGTGCCCATCGTGATGCCATCGGAAATCGCGATGGTGTTGAACTCCATCGGGTTGGCGCCGGCCGCCCGGATGCCCGACTTTAGAGGGACGGCGAGGTCGCGCAGCCCGAAGTTGCACGGCATGGTCTCGGTCCAGACGTTCGACACCCCGACGAACGGCTTGTCGATGTCGGCGTTGGTCAGACCGATCGCATGAAGAAAAGAGCGCGCGGCGGCGCGGTCGCGTCCCTGATACAGGGTGCGGCTGGGCAGCTCACGGCCGGGCATGCTGCGAAGTTTATCCGGACGCCAGCGCCCCCACCCTGCCCTGCGCGCAAGCGGCGATCAGGCCGGCCACGTACTTCATCGCACCCTTCGGGATTGTAGGCTCGCCAGGTCGATCTGATCTGCGCGCTGCTCTCCGCCAAACCACCGGACGAACACGGCGATCGCCACGACCGCAAGCGTCGCTTTGCCGAGGATCATCAACACGGCGCCGGCCACGGTCTGGTCGATCAGTGGCGAGAGGGATGAGATGAGACGCGGTGCGTGGGTGTAGTACTCGTAAAACGGCACGCGCGAGAAGATGAGGGCGAGGGCGACTCCGTCTTGCGGAAGCGTCGCCACCAGCATGTAGAGGAGCTTGGCCGCGGGCGACATGTTCCAGCGCGCGCGAGCTGACGTGGCTTCGAGCATTGGCCAGTACATCAGCAGGCCGGCCGCGATGAACATCACATGCTCGATCGCGTGCAGCCATCCCGAGTACAGCGTGGCGTCATACAGCGCGGGGACATGCCACACGACCATCACCAGCCCGGCGATCACCAGCGCCGGCACCGGCTCGGTGATGGCGCGGACGCCCGGCACCCGCACAATCCTCCCCACCATCTGAGGAGACAGGCCCAGCAGCATAAGCGGTGGCGCGACGAAACCCAGGAGGACGTGCTGCAGCATGTGGACGCTGTCCAGGTAGTAGTCGCTGATCGTGTCGAGCGGTGTCTCGAGGGCGACCCATAAGGTCACCAGCCCTAGACCGAAGTAAAGAGTGTGCTTCCGCTGTGCATCGTCCACCGAACCCGCGAGCCAGGCGTGCCCGAGGAAAAGGACCACGAGGCCGGCATACACAGTCGGATCCACAGGCCAGCCGATCACGACCTCACCCTGGTGCCGTTCCGACTCGTCAGCGCAACCAGGAAGATCACCAGCACCAGGACGTGCGCGGCGGAGCACCAGGTACAGATCGCGCCGAGCTGGACGATCTCGACATAGATGAGGAACAGCACCGTGAGCAGGCCAAGGGCAGACCACCCGAGCTGTAGCCGAGCGAGGCCCTCGCTGCGGGCGATCAGCCCCGCCGCCAAGAGTGCGCTCACCGCAAACCAGACGATCCCCGCCGCCGATGTCGGGATGGCGGACCCGCCGATTACTCCGTACCGGCTGGACAGCACCTGTTCGCAGCTGATCACCCCGTTCGCCGGGCAGACCAGGGGGATCGTCGAGTAGTGCACCACGGTCAGGTAAAGCGAGATACCCAGGCCGGCCAGGCTGGCGACCAGCGCCAGCGCTTGCAGCCTCACCTAGCCGAGTTTCTGTTCTATGGCCTGGATCGCGGACGAGGAGCACACCGTCGCCGGCTGGTCGGCGGTCAGCCGGCAGATGGCGGCCGTGACGAGGTTCGCTGACCCAAGGATTGCCTTCGCCTGCGGCGAGCTCGACTGAGCCAGCGAGTCCGCGACCGCCTGCCAGCTCATCCCGCTCAGCACGTCGGGCAGGTACATGGCGCCGTTGAATGCGTACCGATTGCCAAAATCAACAAACGGTATCGAGCCGGAGGTGTCGTACTGGTTGACGAGGGCCTGCTGAGCCGAGGTCGGAGTCTCCAGGGGGTTGCGGTTGCGGTCTGTCGTCTCGACCGAGACGAAGTCGACGTACTGACTGGTGTACGTCGCGCCGTGGAACGTGAAGGTAGGGGTGTTGGCGTAGACGTCGGTCGATGAGGAGGACGTGGTCTTCAGGCCGGAGAACGTCCCGAACCGTGACAGGGCGATGATCATCGGCCACCTCTCGGCCGCGCAGTACGGGCAGTACTCGGCTCCCAGGTAGAACACCTCGGGGTGACCGTTCGGGCCCGTCTGCGGAGTCCCCGATACGCGCTTGATCAGGTTGTTGGCGGAGCCGGTACCGACGGCATCCAGCTCCGACGCGGGGAGGCTCGTGATGCTCGAAATCACCAGCTGCGTCGCGTCCACAGTCAGCGGAGGGGGTGCGACCGGGGTCGTGTACCACCTGATGACCAGGAAGGCGACCACCAGCAGCGCGATGCCGGCCACCACCGCCACCGGGGCGACCCAGGAGGGAGTGCGCGACACCGGCTTGCGCATCGACCGCGAGACGGGTGGCCGCTTCGCTGCGGGCCGGCTCATCCTGTCTCTCTCGTGATGGGCTGGGCCAGGATCCAGAGGCTGGTCATGGTGTACATCACCATCAGGATCAGCATGGGGTACTGGCTGAGCAATGCGCGCTGGGCCGTGCGGAAACGCTCACCCGCCCGCAGATGGGCGAGGTACACCGCAATGACGTGGCCGAGGACGATCAGCACCACCTGGGCATACCAGACCGTCGACGCCTGGGCGAGCGCAAAGCTTGGTGTGAACCCGGCCACCGCGGGCCAGAGGTGCCAGCCTTTCTGGAGCGGGTCGTTGAGCAGCGGGATGAGGCCCTGGGACTGCACGACCACGTAGCTGTAGTTGTGGGCGGCGTTGTAGACGAGGGCGATGGGCACCAGCGTCAGCGCGAAGGCGGAGACTGTCGCCTTCAAATCCACATTGCGCCTGCCGAGCCAGACGACGAGCTCCATGAAGGTGATGAACACGAGCAGAAAGGCAATGGAAAGCAATAGCAAGCCGAGGGTCTTGACGAAGAAGAATCCGAACGCGCCCATCGGCAGCCAGATCGGCTCGAGCGCAACGGTGAAGTCCTGCCACGAAGGCGTGGCGAGGATGCCGTCGAAGGCGAGGGTCGACAGCATGAGGATCACGAAGACGACGCGGTCCCAGCCGGTCGGCGACGGCTTGAGCAGCCCAACGCCCCACGGCCGCAGGTAGACCATGCTGATCCGGCCCGATTCGTCGCGCTCAGCCTCGACCGGGCTGAAGCGGCCGACGATTCCGAAGAGGACGGTGAAGGCCTCGCAGTGTTCCAGCCACTCGTCGCGGCCGAACAGGAACATCCCTGTGAGGGTCACGGCCGAATAGATGATCGCGAGGACCGCGACGAGCCACGGCCGGTTGGCCATGCCGGTGGTGAGCTCGAGGCAGGCGAACGACAGGTAGGCCGCGGCCGCAGGCCAAACCCCCACATTGGGCAGCTTCCACACCGGCGCAAGGTGGACGAGCCTGTTGACGCCGTCATAGATGGCGGTCCACGGGTTGACGAGGTACCAGAGATTTCCGACGAGCCCCGAGACGATGAAGAGCCCGGCCCAGAAATAGATCCAGACGAGGTACTCGGCCGGGTTGTACAGCGGGTTGGAGGAGCCGAAAAGGCCGGTGATGACGACGGCGAGCAGGCCCGCGATCCCGCTGACGCCGCCTACGATTCGCGGCCATGGCGTGCGCGCGATCGACGTGAGGATGGGCACCGCACGCCGCGGGTACTGGAGCGCCTTCGCCCCCACCTGGTCGCCGGTGAAAAGGACCACGAGCACGAACGAGATGACGACCACGCCGGCCGCCGCATATAGATAGAGAGCGAGCGAGATGGGAAGGTCATAGCGCGCTCCGAAGCCGTGGAGGTGGATTCCGAGCGCGGGGATCATGGGCTCACGACCAGGGCGCCGAGCGGGGTGCTCGTGCTCTCCCATTCGATGATGCAGTCGCACGTGTTGACGGCTTTGAAGGTGTGGCTGACCGTCTGGCCTGCCCTGGTATTGAAGGCGATGTCGTACACGTGAAGGTGAACCTCGCCATCCGTGTCGCTGGTGATGTTGATCGTCACGGTGTCGTTCTGATTGGCGGATAGGGTGCTGGGCGACAGGCAATTGCCTGGGAAAGGGTCTGTACAGTCCATCGACCTGGCACCCATGACGGTGACATTGAAGGTCAGGTTACGGCCCCCGTGACGCTGGCCGGCCAGGATGATGACGCCGCCGACCACAACGAAAACCGCGAGCACGCCGATGGCGATGGCGAGACGAGCACGACTCATTTTTCCTCCTTTAGATTTGTGCGCGCGTGAGCGCGCGTGCGATCAGCTAGACCTGAGGCGCACGGAGGAGGGCGGGCCGCGCTTGGCGAGCGATGCGCCCGCGACCGGCCTGAGCACGAGATGGCGGCGGCCGTAGCCCCACAAAGGGATTGCCACCGCCACGGGTGAAACCCGAGCCGGCGGCGCAGCAATGGCAACTCGGATCTCGCTGATGGCAGACTCAAACCTGAGCAGCAGCCACTTGAACGCGAGGGCGCCGAGGGCCGCCACCGGCAGCTGGCCCACCGTGCCCAGAAGAAGAATGTGAGGAGCCGAGGCGACCGCCGCACCTGCTGCCAGCGACTCGACCGTTTCCTGCAATCCGAAGCAGGCCATCAGGATCGTGAACATCAGCGCCAGCAAGCTCACGTAGGAAGGACCGCCCGCCGGCCTGGCAGCGAGACCGCCGGCCACGAACCTGGACGCGCCGATGACCAGGAGGCTCGCCAGGAGCGCCGCGGCCCCGAAGCCAAGGCCTGTCTTGACGAGCATCGGAAAGTAGGCGTGAGCGCCGGTGCTCTGGACCGTCTGCGCGGCGGAGCCGAACTGCAGCTGATACACCAGCAGGTGGCCCAGCTGCGACAGGAGGACGCCGAATCCGGCCAGCGCCCCGCCCATCTTCAGGGAGCGGTTCACGCGCGGATCATACCCTCGGGGGTCACGCCCACCTCGCGTTTGGGCCGAGTTCGAAGCCACATCACGAAAAAGATCGGGACGATGGTCAAGAGCATCGCCACCGACGTGAGCTGGGCCTGCTTCAAACCCCACAGGATGACCGGCGTCTCATAGTCAGTCCGCCACTGGAAGAGGATCAGCTGGCTCACCGGATAGAGGACGAGGTACGTCAGCCCCAACACCCCCGAGGGCACGCCACGACGCCGCAGGTAGAGCAGCACGGCAAGAATCAGCAGCGTGCCGATCGCTTCGTACAGGTTCGCCGGCTGGTAAGCGACGCCGAGCTGGGGAGCCATGGAGGCGGGGTTGGTGTAGCGGATCGCCCACGGCAGGTTGGACGGAGGGCCCAGGATCTCACCGTTCATCACATTGCCCAGCCGGCCGATGGGCTGCCCGACGGCGGCGAAAAGCACCCCCGCGTCGAGAAGGTCCCAGAAGCTGATGTGGTGCCGCCGCGCCATCACGATCAGAACGATCAGAGCGGCAAAGATCGCGCCGAAGAACGCCATGCCTCCTTCCCAGAAGGCAAAGATGTGCTGCGGATGGGTCAGGTAGAACCACCAGCCTGACTGGACGTCGTAGTAGAGCCGCGCCCCGATCAGCCCGAACACGATCGTCCAGAAGGCGATGTTCCCGCTCAGGTTCGACGAGATGCCCTTTCGCTCGAGGTGCCGTGTGGCCACGGCCGTGCCCACGAGAAACGCGACGGCGTAGGCGAGCCCGTAAAAGCGGATCTGGAGGGGACCCAGGAAGAACCCGGGCGGGAATGGGTCGGTGATCACGAGCCAGGGCACGTGGTGCAAGGCTACGACGAGCGTTAAGCACGTGCAAATTGCGCGACTTACAATTCGGGCCGACGGCCCAGTTGCTGCGAAGGAGAGGCTACCTATGAGCGCTCAGAAAGCGTTATCGGCGATCGCGGCGGCCATCGTGCTCGCCGCGTGCGGCGGTTCGTCCACACCGACGACCACCACGTCCGGCGGGCCGGGCAAGGTCGCCAGCATCGCGAGCGAGGTCCCTTCGACGGTTTCGGGGCCGATTCAGATCGCCACCGACGCCACCTACGCGCCTAACGAGTTCATCGATCCGAACACGGGGGCGATCTCCGGTTGGGACATCGACCTCGGCAACGCGATCTGCAAGGTGATGGGCCTGGTCTGCACCTTCAACAACGTGACCTTCGACGACATCATCGCCCAGCTCAAAGCGAGCACTCCGAGCGAGGTCGCGGGCGGCGACAAGCCGCGCTACTCGTTCAGCATCTCGAGCTGGAGCCCGACGCAAACACGCGAGAACAACGGCATCGATTTCGTCACCTACTACAAGGCCGGAGAGGCCTGGATCGTCAAGGTCGGCGGCGCGACGATCAGCACGGCCGCGGACATGTGCGGGCACACCGTCGCCGTCGAATCAGGCACGACTGAGGAATCCGACGCCTGGGGCTACATGGGCCAGTCGGTCGGCGGCACAGCGATCGCCGGCGACAAGGACAACTGCCCCACCGGCAAGGACATCAAGGTGCTGAGCTTCGGAACCCAGACCGACGCCAACTCGGCGCTGCTTTCGGGCCGAGCCGACTTCGGGTGGCTGGACCAACCGGTGGCCGACTTCCAGGTCAAGCAGTCCAACGGCAAGTTCAAGATCGGCGGGCAGCCCTGCAGCGTCGCGCCGTACGGCATCGCCATGGTCAAGGGCAGCCCGCTGGAGAAGCCGATCACGGACGCGGTCAAGTACCTGATCGACAACAACAGCTACTACAGCAACATCCTCAAGAACTGGAACGTCAGTGACGGCGCCATCACCAGCTCAGACGTGGTGCTCAACAACAACAACTCGATCGGCGCGACGTGCGTGCCGTCGTACTGAGGTAGAACCGCATAAGTTGAAGTGACCGACATCGCCTCTGGCCCGGCGGCGCCCGGCTCACAAGCCGGCCCGCGGCCGGAGGCGATCAAGGCGATCCCGGTCCGCCACCCATGGCGATGGGTATCCGGGGCGCTGGTCCTTGCCTTCGCCGGCGATGTCGTCTACACGTTTGCGACCGCGCCCGACCTCCGCTGGGATGAGGTGTGGAAGTGGCTTTCCGGCAGGCTGATCCTCGAAGGCATCGTCATCACGCTGGAGCTCACCGTGCTGGCGATGGTGATTGGCATCGTGCTTGGCATCGTCCTGGCCGTGATGCGGCTCTCACCCAGCCCGGTGATGTCGTGGGTGAGCTGGATCTACATCTGGTTCTTTCGCGGCACCCCGGTCCTGGTCCAGATCTTTTTCTGGTTCAACCTGAACACGGTCCTCCCGCACATCGGAATCGGCATCCCCGGCACTCCACTCCACTGGCAGGAAAGCACCAACCTGCTCATCAGCGCCTTCACAGCGGCGACCCTCGGCCTGGGCCTCAACGAAGCCGCGTATATGGCGGAGATCGTGCGCGCCGGCATCATTTCGGTGGAGCAGGGCCAGACCGAGGCCGCCCAGGCGCTCGGCATGAACCGGCTGCAGGTGATGCGCCGGATCGTCCTTCCTCAAGCGATGCGCGTGATCATCCCTCCCACCGGGAACGAGACGATCTCGATGTTGAAGACGACATCGCTCGCCTCCATTGCCGCAGTGCCAGAGCTCTTCACGCGATCGGAACAGATTGCGAACTTCACTTTTCTGGTCATCGAGCTCGCGATCGTGGCGAGCATCTGGTACCTGGCCATGACGACGGTTCTGACCGTCGGCCAGTACTACGTCGAGCGCTATTTCGCTCGAGGCGCACAACGGGAGCTTCCACCCACGCCGTTCCAGAGATTCCGGCGGATGCTCGTCACGTTCCACGCGCCGCCTCCGGCGGTGCCGGATGTGTCGCCGTACTTCCCTCCTGGGCGCAGATGAGCGGCCCGATGGTCAAGGCGGAGGCGGTGCACAAGAGCTTCGGCCGGCTCGAGGTGCTGCGCGGAATCGACCTCGAGGTGAATCCAAAAGAGGTGATGTGCCTGATCGGCCCGTCGGGCTCCGGCAAGAGCACGTTCCTCCGGTGCATCAACCACCTGGAGAAGATCGATGCCGGCCGGCTGTCGGTCGACGGAGAGCTGGTCGGCTATCGCCAGCATGGCGACAAGCTCTACGAGCTTCCGGATCGCGAGGTGTGCCAGAAGCGGTCGGAGATCGGCATGGTCTTCCAGCACTTCAACCTGTTTCCTCACATGACCGCGCTCGAGAATCTCATCGAGGCTCCGATCCGCGTCAAGAAGGCGAGCCGTTCGACGGCGGTGACCTACGCGCGCGCACTGCTGGATCGGGTGGGCCTGGCCGACAAGACAAACGCGTACCCGAAGCAGCTGTCGGGCGGCCAGCAGCAGCGCGTGGCGATCGCGCGTGCGCTGGCGATGGATCCGAAGCTGATGCTCTTCGACGAGCCCACCTCCGCCCTCGACCCTGAGCTCGTCGGCGAGGTGCTCGACGTCATGCGCCGTCTCGCGCAGGACGGTATGACCATGGTCGTGGTGACGCACGAGATGGGCTTCGCCCGCGAGGTTGGTGACACGCTGGTGTTCATGGATGGCGGGGTGATCGTCGAGGCGGGCAAGCCGCGCGACGTGCTGGCGAATCCCCAGCAGGAGCGCACCCGGTCGTTCCTGTCTAAAGTCCTGTAGTGGCCTGCAGCCGGCGAGTTCTCTAGTGCAGCGACTCTCCCGGTGCGGCGCCTTCCCACGCCGTCGTCTCCCAGTTGTCGTGCCGCTCCTCCAGCGGCATCCAGGGCGGCAGCTCCATCAACAGCTCATGGCTCAACGCGATCGCGTAGGGCTCGTAGCCCTTGCGCAAAGCGTTGAGCCGTTCCCGAAAAGCGGATATCTCCACGTCGATCCCCGCGGCCGTGACCGCGTCGTGCAGCGCGGCGAACTCGGCCTCGGAGAGACGGTCGGGCGCGTCGAACTCCGGCTCTGCACGAAGCACCTGGCTCAGGTCGCCGAGGGCATGGCGGCCGATCGCGTAGACCCGCCGCGCCTGCCAGGATTTGCCGTGATCCTTGGTCGCCTGCCAAAGCGCGGAGAAATCCATGATCGCGGTCAGCGCGGCGACCCACGACTGGTTCTCGTGCTGCGAGCGGAAGTAGCTGAGCACCTGGTACGAGAGGTGGCTCTCGAGCAGCTCGGCCGTCCAGGTTTCCCAACGCGCCATCAACGGCAGCAGCTCGACCATCTCGCCTGACTCGCCTGCACGGCGGAGCAGGTCGCCCGCGCTGGGCGGCGAGCCCGCCCACTCGTCGAGCATCGAGATCGCGATCTCCCTCCGCGAAAAGCTCTGATACAGCACGGGCAGGTACGAGATAAGGATCGCGAGAAAGCCGAAGCCGGTGCCGGCTTCGACCACGGTCAAAAAACGTGCCAGGTCGGTGTGCGGGGTGAAATCGCCGATTCCGAGAGTCGTGAACGTCGTGCCGCTCACGTAGAAATTTCCTGGTCCGGACAGATTGACGTCGAATCCCGCCGCCCACAACAGGGCGGCGAACCCGGTGATCAGGAGGCCTCCCCAGAGCACGAAGAGGACGATCAGCGAGAGCGGACCATAGGTGCTGAGGTAGGTCTCGCGCCAGTCGCTCGACCGGAGGCGCCGGCCGGCGGCCCTCCAGGGCTTCCACGTGACACGGTAGAAGATCTTCGACACCCGAAACCGGGCCGAGACGCGACGCGGAAGGATGATCGTCTCGAAGGCATCCCTGAGCACGATCGCGACAAGCAGGATGCCGATGAGCGCAACGAGGACTTGCATTTCTCTCGCGTGAAACCCTGACATCCCGCGCGAAATTCATCAAGCGGCTCGGAGTCTCCTAGGGCCGCGCGCCTCCATTAGCCGTTGCCATCCGGTCGCTCGAGCTCTGGAGCGCAAGGGCGAGGGAGCCCAGCAGCTCGGCCCTTTCGACGAACACGGCGGGGACAACTTCGAGCGTCTCGGCCGCGGCCTGCACGGCATGGCGCCGGATCGACTCCCTCATGGGATGAAGGAGGACCTCACCGGTCCGGCTCAAGAGGCCGCCCACAACGACCCGTTCCGGGTTGATGAGGTTGCACAGGCCCGCGATGGCGACTCCGATCTCGTGGCCGGCGTCGGCGATCGCGCGATGGCAGCGGAGCTCGCCCGCAACCGCAAGCTCCACGATGCGAGACAGCGTGGGGACCTCTCCGTTGATCAGACCCACCAGCTCGATGATCGCCGGACCCGACGCCACCGTTTCGAGGCATCCTCGGTTGCCGCAGTAACAGAGGGCGCCCGCTTCGTCCAGCGTGGTGTGCCCGATCTCACCCGCGGTGCCCGACGCGCCGCGCAGCAGCTTGCCGCCGATCACCAGGCCCGCGCCGATGCCGGTCGCGACCTTGACGTAGGCAAAGTTCGAGCACTCGCGACCCGCGCCCCAGGTCAGCTCGGCCAGCGCGCCGAGGTTGGCGTCGTTCTCGATCTCGACCGGCATCGCCAGGCGATCCTGCATCTCGCTTCCGATACGCAGACCGAGCCAGCCCGGAAGGATGGTGGCCGATCCCACGGTGCCTTGCACGCGATCGACGGGTCCGGGAATGCCGATACCGGCGCCGATGACCGACTTCCGCTCCACCTGTGCCTCCGCCAGCACCTCGCCCACCATGCGGGTGGCGGTGTCGAGGGCCTTCTCGGCGTGGTGGCTTACATCAAGGTCGCAGCGCCGCTCCGCCAGCACGTTGTGGCCGATGTCCGCGACCGCGACCCCCACGTGGCTGTGCCCGAAGTCGATACCGACGACCGCCAGCGAGGAATCCCGCAGCATGAGCAGCACGGCAGGCCGACCGCCTCGAGAACCCGGAACGCCCGCCTCGACCTCGTGCAGGACGCCCGAATCCTTGAGCTCGGAGACGAGCGTGTGCACGGTCGTGCGCGACAGCCCGGTGATCCTCGCGATGTCGGCCTGGCTGATCCGCCCACGCTCGCGCAGCACGCCCAACACACGCTCCCGGTTGCGGTGTCGCAACCAACTGAGCGTCCCCTCCCCATTCTTCGCCATGGCGCAGGGGAATCATGGCCGCCCCGGTGGGTTTGTCAAGAGCTTGAACATAATGTGTGGTCCGCACCATCGCACTCTTGACAAACATGTGGGCGTAAGACATGCTCTCAGTGGCGGGCGGTCCCGCCGTGGGGATTCTGAGTAAGGCCTGTTCGCCGGCGCACTCTCGCCCCGGGGCTTCCGGGAAGAAGGCAACAGGTGACTTAGATATAGGAGAGAGAACCTATGAGGTTCGCCAAACTTATCCCGGCGCTTGGCGTCGTCGGGCTCGTCGCGATGGCCTGTGGAGGCGGCGGTGGGACGTCGTCGAACTCGCCTAGCGCAACCGTACCGTCTGACCTGAGCATCAGCTCGTTCACGCAGGACTTCTCGTACATGCCGAAGCTCAAGGGCCTTGTCGCGGCCGGCAAGGGCATGGTCGGAGTCATCCTTCCGGACACGACGTCGTCCGCTCGCTACGTCGCTTTTGACGCGCCATACCTAACCCAGGCCTTCACAGGCGCGGGGTACAGCCCGTCGCAGTTCAAGATCGACAACGCGCAGGGTGTGGAAGCGCAGGAGCTCGCCATCGCGCAGGCGGATATCACCGCCGGGGCGACCGTCCTGATCATGGACCCGCTGAACAGCAGCGTAGGAACGCAGATCCAGACCTACGCCGCGTCGCACGGCGTCAAGATCATCAGCTACGACCGGGCAACCTTCACCGGAACCAGCACCTACTACGTGAGCTTCGACAACGTCCAGGTGGGCAAGCTCATCGGTAAGGGCTTTATGGACTGCGTCACGGCATGGGGCGTGAAGAACCCGCAGGTCTTCACTCTCAACGGCGGACAGAACTCTGACCCGAACGCCGTTTCGTTCGCGCAGGGTTACAACTCGGTCGTCTGGGGCGACTCAGTCGCGCAGGAGACCGTAGGCAAGACCAACAGCGCCGGCATGAAGCTCGTTGGCGACCAGATCGCCACCGACTGGAAGAACGATGTTGGCCAGACCATCTTCCAGCAGGCGTTCACCGCGAACCCTGCCATCAACGCCACCATCGAGGCCAACGACGGTCTCGGTAACGCCGTGATCCAGGTCCTCAAGAACAAGAACGTCAAGGCCAAGACGATCCCGACCACCGGCCAGGACGCAACCCTGGACGGCATGGTCAACGTGCTGACCGACTACCAGTGCGGATCGGTCTACAAGGCCGTCTACCTCGAGGCGCAGGACGCAGTGGCTCTGGCCACCGTGCTCCGCGCAGGTCTCACCCCTCCGACTGGTCTGGTGAACGGCAACACCACGCCTCCGTCTGGCGTGACCGGAACCCAGCAGCCGGCTTCGCTTCTCGTCCCGATCTGGGTTGACAAGTCCAACATGGAGTCGACCGTGATCAAGGACAAGTTCATCGACGTCGCGGCACTGTGCAGCAAGGCCGGAGCCGCGGTCTGCACGGCCAACAGCATCTCGTAGTCGTCAACAGGTACTGACGCCGCCGCCTTTGCGGCGGCGTCAACCTTTCCTTTCAAAGTCGAGATAATGGCTGGTGAAATGACGGCTGCCGTCGCCGAGCCGCGAGCGACCGAGGAGCCGCTGCTCAAAGTTCGCGGGCTGGACAAGCACTTCGGGCCCGTGCAAGCCCTGTACCACGTCGATCTCGACCTTCCGTCCGGCCAGGTGACCGCGCTTTGCGGTGATAACGGCGCCGGCAAGTCGGTGCTCACGAAATGCATCGCCGGCATCTACCCGGCCGACCACGGCGAGGTATTTTGGGAAGGTCGTCAGGTCCACGTCCGGAGCGCGCGCGACGCCTCACGCCTGGGCATCGAGACCGTGTACCAGGACCTTGCCCTGGCGGACAACCTCGACATCGTGCAGAACATGTTCCTGGGCCGCGAACGTCTCCGCCTCGGGCTCCTCGACGAAGACAGCATGGAGCGCGCCGCCGGCGAGACGCTGGCGAGCCTCCGCGTGACAACGGTCAGGTCGGTCCGCCAGCCGGTCGCCTCACTCTCGGGCGGCCAGCGCCAGTCGGTGGCGGTGGCCAAGGCGGTGATGTGGAACTCGAAGCTGGTGATCATGGACGAGCCCACCGCCGCCCTGGGAGTCGTCCAGACCAGGCAGGTGCTCGACCTGATCAAGCGCCTGCGCGACCGGGGACTCGCGGTGATGGTCATCTCGCACAACCTCACCGACGTTTTCGAGGTGGCCGACCGGATCGCGGTCCTCTATCTCGGCCGGTTGGTCGTCCAGGACAAAGCTTCGGCGTTTGACCTGCAGACAGTGGTCCAGTACATGACCACGGGAGGGACAAGCGGCACCAATGGCGCACGCACCAAGGAAAGCTGACCTGCCAGGCGTCACGCCCGAGCAGGCGACGGACCTCACCGCCGCGCCCGAGGCCGCCGCGGCCGGGCTTCCGCCGGGAGTCGTCGCCCAGACGTTGGGCGAGTACGTGCGCGCCTACGTTGCACGCATCGGGGCCGGCGAGAGCGGGGTCCTACCGGTCATCGCCGCCATGTTCGCGATCATGCTCGTGTTCACGGTAATCAGCCCGAACCATGTCTTCCTATCCCCCGGCAACCTGGTCAACCTGTTTCAGCAGGCTGCGGTGTTCATGGTTCTCGCCATGGCCGAGGGGTTCGCCCTGGTCCTCGGCGAGATCGATCTCTCGGTCGGGTTCGTCGGCGCCGTCGGCGCCGCGATTACGGTCCAGCTGGTCCAGCCCCTCACCACCAACTGGCACTGGGTGCCGGCCGTGCTCGCCGGGCTCCTCGCCTGCACCGTTTTCGGCCTGATTCAAGGCACGATCATCACCCGGCTGCGAGTACCGTCTTTCATCGTCACGCTGGCCGGCTTTCTGATCGCAAACGGGATCTTCCTGAAGATCCTCCTGCTCGGGCCCTTTTCCGGCTACCCAAACCTCGCCGGCGAGAGCGACAGCCTGCACATCATCTACAACCTGATGTGGGGCACGATCGACCCGGTCGTGTCCTGGATCGCCGCCGCGGTCGTGGTTGGCGGGCTCGGTCTTGTCATCTGGCTCAGCGACTCGCGACGGCGCAAGAGTGGTCTCGTCGCGCCCCCGGCGTCCCTCTCCCTGATCAAGATCGGGCTGATCGCAGTCGTCGCGATCGTCGTCGTAGGCATCAGCAACACCAACCGGGCCAACCTCGGAACGCTGGAGGGCGTGCCCTGGATGATCCCGATCGTCCTCGCAGTGCTTGGGGCATGGACCGTCCTGCTTCAGCGCACCAAGTACGGGCGATATGTCTACGCGATCGGCGGCAACCCCGAGGCGGCCCGCCGCGCCGGCATCAACGTCGCGCTCGTGCGCACCGTGGGCTTTGGCCTCTGCTCGTTCACGGCCGGCATCGCGATACTGCTGTACGCGTCACTCTTGGGGGGGATGTCCAACAACCTGCAGGGCGGGCAGTACGTCCTGTACGCCGTCGCGGCGGCCGTAATCGGGGGCACGAGCCTTTTCGGCGGCAGGGGCAAGCCCCTCCACGGGGTGCTGGGTGGGCTGGTCATCGCCGCCATCTACAACGGCCTGTACCTTCAGGGGATCTCGTCCGTGGAGTGGCAGTACATCGTGACCGGCTTGGTGCTCCTGGCGGCGGTCGTGATCGACGCGGTGTCCCGGCGCGGTGCGGCCTCCGGGAGCGTGACCCGGGCCTAGCTTCCCCGATCAGGGCATGTGTGGGAATGCCCTGTGCTGGGTAAACGTTTCTTCGACATGGCAACACCGAAATCCGAACTCCTACCAGTCCTCCCGATGGACGACGTCGTCGTCCTCCCCCACATGACGGTCACCCTCGCGGTCGAGGGCGATGACCAGAAGGCTGCGATCGAGGCTGCCCGACAGGGCAACCGCCTGATCCTTCTGGTGCCTCGCATCGACGGCAAGTACGGGACCATCGGCACCGCCGCCCGCCTGGGCGAGTCCGCGGACCTGCCGACCGGCGCCGAGGCGTTCATGATCCGCGGCGAGTACCGCGCCCGGCTGGGCGGCGGCCAGGCCGACATCGGTGGTGCGCTGTGGGTGCAGGCCGACCCGATCGTCGAGCCCGAACCCCCGACCGAGAAGACGCTCGAGCTCGCGCGCGAGTACCGCGCCCTCCTGGAGAACCTCGTCGAGTCGAGGGGTGTCCCGCAGGTCGTGCAGTTCCTGCGCGCCGCCAAGACCCCGGGCCACCTCGCCGACCTGGCCGGCTACTCGCCGGACTTTTCGACCGAGCAGAAGCTGGAGGTCCTGGAGACGCTAGACCTCGAGCAGCGGCTGACGCTGCTGATCAAGTGGACTAGGTCGACCCTGGCCGACGCCTCGCTCAAGGAGAAGATCCGCAGCGACGTCGCCGAGGGCATGGAGAAGACGCAGCGCGAGTTCCTGCTGCGACAGCAGCTCGAGGCGATCAAGAAGCAGCTGAACGAGGGCGGGAGCGACGTCGTGTCCACTTACCGCGAGAAGGTGGCCAAGGCCGGCATGCCGGAAGGCGTGCTGACCGAGGTTACCCGCGAGCTGGACCGCCTGGAGAGGACCAGCGAGCAGAACCCCGAGTACGGCTGGATCCGCACCTACCTGGACTGGATGCTGGACATCCCCTGGAACGTGCGCTCGGAGGACAACTACGACCTCGTCGAAGCCCGCCGCATCCTGGACGAGGACCACACCGGTCTCTCGGACGTGAAGGACCGCATCATCGAGTTCCTGGCCGTGCGCAAGCTGCGCAAGGAGCGGGGACTGGAGGTGCTCGGCGGACGTGGCTCGGGCGCAATCATCACCCTGGTCGGACCTCCCGGCGTCGGCAAGACCTCGCTCGGCGAGTCGGTTGCCCGCGCGCTGGGCCGGAAGTTCACGCGTGTCTCTCTGGGCGGCATCCGCGACGAGGCTGACATCCGCGGCCACCGGCGCACCTACGTCGGCGCCCTTCCCGGCCGCATCGTGCGCGCCCTGAAGGAGGCCGGGACCAAGAACCCGGTGATCATGCTGGACGAGATCGACAAGGTCGGCAACGACTGGCGAGGCGACCCGTCGGCCGCGCTCCTGGAGGTCCTCGACCCGGCACAGAACAACACGTTCCGCGACCACTACCTGGAGGTCGACCTGGACCTGTCCGAGGTGCTGTTCATCCCCACGGCCAACGTGTCGGAGACCATCCCGGCTCCGCTGCTCGACCGCATGGAGCTGATCCGCCTCGACGGCTACACCGAAGAGGAGAAGGTCGCCATCGCGCGCGACCACCTGCTCCGGCGAGTGGTCAAGCAGGCCGGGCTCAACCCGGACGAGGTGACGGTCACCGAGGACGCAATCATGAAGGTGATCACGGACCACACACGTGAGGCCGGAGTCCGCAACCTCGAGCGCGAGCTCGGCAAGATCACGCGCAAGGTGGCGACGAAGGTCGCCAAGGCCGAGCTGACGCCACCGGTGGCGATCACGGTCGAGCGCGTGCGCGAGTTCCTGGGCAAGCCGCGATTCGACAACGAGGTCGCCGCGCGTACCGCAGTGCCAGGCGTGGCCACCGGCCTGGCTGTGACAGGCACGGGCGGGGACGTCCTCTTCGTGGAGGCGGCCGCGACCGACAGCAACGGGCACGGCAGCACGGTCATCCTGACCGGCCAGCTGGGCGACGTCATGAAGGAGTCGGCGCAGATCGCGCTGTCTTACGTCCGCTCCCACACGGACGAGCTGAAGATCGAGAAAGGGGCCGCCGACAAGTCATTCCACATCCACGTGCCCGAGGGCGCGGTGCCCAAGGATGGCCCGTCGGCCGGCGTGACGATGACGACGGCGATCGTGAGCTTGCTCACCGGACGGCCGGTGCGGAGCACGGTCGCGATGACGGGAGAGGTCACGCTGCAGGGCCTGGTGCTGCCAATCGGCGGCGTCAAGCAGAAGGTGCTGGCCGCACACCGGATGGGACTCACGGAGGTCATCCTGCCGCGCAGGAATGAGAAGGACATCGACGACGTGCCGCAAAGCGTGCGCGAGAAGATGACCTTCCACTTCGCGAGCCGCGTGGGTGAGGTGCTCGAGTTCGCGCTCGAGCCCTCCGCCAACGCCAAGAGCCAGGCGGCTTAAGTGGCAATCAAAGCGACACCCAACGGAACGTACGGCACCAAGATGCCGGGCGGAAAGTTGATGCAAAAGCTGTTCGAGCCTCTGATGAAGAGAGGTATCGAGTCGTACCGGCGGACCGGAGGGACCAACAGGATGAGCACGATGATGGGATTCCCCGTGGTCCTGCTGACCACGAAGGGGGCCAGGTCGGGCCAGGAGCGAACTGTGACGTTGGGCGGGTTTTCGGATGGAGACGACGCTTGGCTCATCGTGGCTTCCAAGAGTGGAGCGGCTGATCACCCGGCCTGGTTCAACAACATGGTCAAGCACCCAGACGAGATCTGGCTCGAGGTGGGCAACCGGAAGATAAAGGTCAGTGGCGAATCGCTCGCCGGCAGCGAACGAGAAGAGGCGCTCGCCCGCATTGCAGCCATCTCCGCTCGCTACGGCGGCTACCAGAAGAAGACCGACCGCCAGATCCCGATCGTCCGCCTGACCCGCATCTCTGGCTAGTCGCCCACTTCTCTTGCCGCCTACGCCTCGTTCGGAATAGTCGCTGGCTCCGCGGCCTTTGAAGTTGCTGTGAGCCGTTCATCCCATGAGATCCTCGAGAGGGCGACCACGATCGCCGTGATCGGGGCCTCACGCGATCCAGACAAGGCCGGTGGCTCTGTTCCGGTGGGGTTGCAGCAGCGTGGCTTTCGGATCATCCCGATCAACCCGTTTGCCAACGAGCTGTTCGGTGAGCGTGTCTACCGGACGCTGAGCGAGGTCCCGTTCAAGATCGACCTCGTCGACGTCTTCCGGCCGGCGCAGGACGCACCCGAAATCGCGCGACAGGCAGTCGCCGTGGGCGCCGGGGCGCTGTGGCTGCAGCTGAACATCCGCTCCGCCGAGGCGCGGCGGATCGCCGAGGCGGCGGGCATGGACTACGTCGAGGACGAGTGCACCGCGGTGGTGAGCTCGCTGTACCAGATCAGAAAGCAAACCGCCGCATAGGAGACCCGCTCGGGGCGCGACGGGTCAGACACGGCTCGACTCCGACTTGAACGCCGGGTAAAGATCAGATCCGTCGAGGCATTGGTGGCCCTGCACGATAACGTTCCGCAACTTCTTCGGCAGTCAGAGCACGCGGAATCACGGAGATATCGGTTACGGCCATGCCACCGCCACCAAAGTTCGGCATCACATACTCGGGTCCGGCGTTGGGCCCTGGAAAATAGAGTGCAAGAGGGAGGTCAGGTTGAGGCCCACCCTGCGAGGCTCCGATCATTCCCCGAAAAGGTCGCCCGGGAACTGGCTCAGGAACAATTACGGCGTTGAAGGACTCGCCAATCCATCGATCATGCAGACCTCGCGCGGCATTGACGATGACCTCTGCCATCGTTGGCATTGACACTCCACGACGATAGGCGCGCTTGAGAGTACGACCCATCATCATGAAATTGCGACGAGGCATGTTCCTGCCCGCGATGTAGATACCTAACCCAGCCTCCTGTTGACGGCTCATCAGGACGTTGAATTGATCACGCGCTGGGCCGTGCTTGCCTTCGGGAAGCAGGTAGTTGCTAATGGCCGCTCGAAACGGCTCGACCTTGCCGGCATCTTGCATCCAGCCGGCGACCACTATGGCCAGCTCGGGTGGATTCCATTGCTTCTGCTGAAGCCGGTCATTCGCCTTCTCCCAGAGCTCGTTGATGGCCTGATCGACCATAGTCGTTCGAGAAATCGTCTCGGTGATCCATTGGTCGGTCCGTTGGTCTGGCAAGCGCGCCGGTCCCGTATAGGCGATCGTGGCCCAATCGCCAAACACAATCGCCTTGTTCCAGCGATCCTCCTGTTGGACAATGGCTTTGCCTCTAGCCCACGACAGTTTGCGGTCGCTGACCTGGAGCACGTGCTTCGGGAAAAGCGCAGTTACGATGATCGTCATTGGCGTGCCAGTCTAGGTACGCGTCGCATGGCCTGCTCCTGACAGCCGACCGATAATTTGAAGGTCATGTACTGACTGGACCCTCATCAAATAGCGCCGTGAAAGCAAGGACTTTGAGTCGTTTCCGGCATCCCACCATCGCCAACAAAATTCTGTGGGAGACAGGTCAAAAAGTCCCATGTAAATCGCACTGTAGCGAACAGATGTTTGGTACAATCGGCACGTGGACTACGCGTCTACGAGCCGCGAAAACCAGGACCTCGCAAAAGCGCTCGACGATGAGATTTGCGAGTTCTCGGCGCTGGCCCATGCCACGCTGGCGCGCGTGGCCAAGGCAAGCGCCAAGTTCGACGTGATTGGGGGCTGGGGCGCGGGCGGAATCCGGTCCTTCCAGCACTGGCTGACCGTCAAGACCGGCTTCGACATGCACACCGGGGCTGAGCTGCTGCGCGGGCCAGGCGATGATCGTACTGCCCAAGATCGCAGAGGCGTTCGAGGCCGGGCAGCTGTCATTCGACAAGGCCCGGCAGATCACCACTGTTGCGACGCCGGCCACCGAGGAATTCCTCCTCGAGATCGCGCGGGGCGCCTCGGGCGCACAGCTGGCGAGGATCTGCCGCTCGCTGCGGCGGATTGCTGAGGCGGAAGCTCCCGAGCAGGCCGACGACCATCTCTCACGCCGCGGAATCTGGATGCACTGGGACGAGCACGGCATGCTCGAGCTCAAGGCGAGGCTTACGCCGGAGGACGCCGCTGTGGTGCAGGCTGCCCTGGAGTCGATCACCGGTTCGCGACCGGTACCGGAACCGATAGATGATGGCGTGAAGGACCCGGCGGACGATCGCTGGGCGGCGCGCAAGGTGGATGCGTTGGTGGCGATGTGCGAGCACGTGGTCGCGGGTGGGGCGGAGAACCTGGTCACGTCGACTGCAGCTCGCCAGGTGGTGGTGCATGTCGACGTTGGGGTGCTCACCGGTGAGGCGAGCGTGGGGCGGTGCTACGTCGACGGCGGTTCACCGCTTTCGGCGGCGGCGGCCCGACGGATCGGCTGCGATGCTGAGGTGGTCGGCGTGGTCGAGCGGAATGGGCTGCCGATCGACGCCGGCCGCAAGCAGCGCATGGTGCCGGACCGGCTGCGCCTGGCGCTGCACGTGAGAGATCGCTTCTGCCGCTTTCCGGGTTGTGGCGTGCCGGCGTATCGCACCGAAGCCCATCATCACGAGCACTGGGCGCTCGGTGGCGAAACCAATCTCGACAACCTCCTGCTGTTGTGCGGGTTTCATCACCGGCGTCACCACTCGGGCGCGTACCGCATTCGCAAAACAACGGATGGCTTTTCATTCGAGACAGACGACGGACATCTCATCCAACCGCTGGCTCGCGATGCGGTGACCATTGAAAGACATCGGGACATCGGTCCGAGCACTCCCTTGTCGCTGTGGGGCGGCGAGGAAATGCAGTTCAGCTATGCCGTCAGCGTGATCGCGGATGCCTGCGCGTTCGCGGAGGCTCGCGCCGCACCGACCAACTAACACTCGGTTACTCTCTCGGCGCAATGGCTCGCCGCCGCCCGCGTCGACAGCTCCGAGACCGCAGCATCGAATGCGAGCTCAAGTTTCGACTCAAGGGACCGCGTGACCACAACAGGCTCCGCGCGATGCTGCGCCAGCGCGGCGCTCACCTCGATGGGCGATACCGCGAGGAGAACTATCGCTTCAACGGCCCCGGCGCCTCGACCCGCGACACGACGCTCCGGCTTCGTGTCCTGGACGGAGGGCCGCGCGGATTTCTCACCGCCAAAGGCCCGGCCACGTTTGAAGGGCGGGTCAAGGTCCGCGAGGAAACCGAGTTCGGCGTCTCGGACGCGCACGCAGCGCTCGACCTGCTGCTGCACCTGGGGTTCAAAGTGGCCTGGTCCTACCCCAAGCACCGCACCATGTGGATGCTCGATGGCGTCGCGGTCACCCTCGACGTGCTCGAGTTCGGGTGGTTTGTCGAGCTCGAAGGTCCCCTGGCGGTTCTACCCGAGATGGCGCGCAGCTTCGGGCTGGATCCGGACCGCGCCGTCCGCGACAGCTACTCGGTGCTGGCTCGCAAGCACCTGGCCGCCAGCAAGAAAAAGACATCGAAGGCAGCGGCTTCGCCCGTACCGGCGACCGCCTAGCTACTCGGACCGGGGTGGGGGCGCTCCATCCGTCTTCGCCGGGCCCACCCACACCGTCTGGATGTTCACGAACTCTTTGATCCCGTAAGACGAAAGCTCTCGACCGTAACCCGACCTCTTGACGCCCCCGAAAGGCAGGCGCGCATCCGAGGCCACCATGCCGTTGATGAAAACCATCCCGGCCTCGACGCGCTCGGCCAGTTCCTTCGCGCGCTCGACGTCGGCGGTCCAGATCGCAGATCCGAGCCCGAAGTCGGTGTCGTTGGCCACGCGCAGCGCGTCCTCGGCATCCTTGACCCGGATCACCGAGGCGACCGGGCCAAAGGTCTCCTCGTGGTAGGCCGGCATTCCGGGGCGGACGCCGGCGAGCACCGTGGGCTGAAAGTAGTAACCGCCCCCATCCAGGCGCTTGCCGCCGATCAGAGCGCGCGCGCCCAGACGCACCGAGTCGGCGACCTGGCGCTCGAGCTCCTCGACCAGGTCGGCGCGAGCCAGGGGCCCCACCTGGTTGCCGCGGTCCATCGGGTTGCCGACCTTGAGGGCTCCGACAGCTTTTGCCAGCCGGTCCTCGAACTCGTCCGCGACGGGCTCCTCGACAATGAACCGCTTGGCGGCGATGCAGCTCTGGCCGTTGTTCTGGTTGCGGGCGCGGCACGCGACTGACGCCGCGGTGGCGAGATCCGCATCTTTGAGGACGATGAAAGGGTCCGAGCCGCCAAGCTCGAGTACCGACCTCTTCAATGCCTTGCCCGCGGCGGTTGCCACGAGCGAGCCGGCCGCCTCAGATCCGGTGAGCGTGACACCCGCCACCCGGCGGTCGGCGACGATCTGCTCCACAGCGCCCGAACCGATCATCAAGGTCTGGAAGACGCCCTCGGGCACTCCGGCCTCACGAAAGACCTCCTCGATGGCCAGGGCCGACTGAGGGACGTTCGACGAGTGCTTGAGCAGCATCACGTTCCCGGCGGCCAGCGCCGGCAGCCCGGCCCGGAAAGCCTGCCAGAACGGGAAGTTCCAGGGCATGACCGCAAGGATCACCCCGAGTGGCTGGAACCTCACGTAGCTTTCGGAGGCTGTGCTCTCAACCGGCTCGTCGGCGAGCAAGCGGGCGGCGTTGTCGGCGATCCACGCTGCGGTCCAGGCGCACTTCTCCACCTCGCCCTCGGCCTCGACGATGGGCTTGCCCATCTCGGAGGTGAGCAGGGCGGCGTACCTCGCCTTGTCCGCGCGCAGCACGCCCGCGACGGAGCGCATCATGCGGGCCCGAACGTCCAGGCCGGCGTCCCGCCAGGCGTGCCGGGTGGCCCACGCACGCGCGATGGCGGCCTCGATCCCAGGGCCGTCCAGCTCGGGGAATGTTGCCAGCTCCCGGCCCGTGGCCGGATCGATGGATTTCAGCACCCTGTCGAATCATGGCACGATTCGTAATGTGGCCCGCGCACCGGTGAGACGGCGACTCGAGCGTCCGTCTGTCCTACCGCCGATCGAGCCGGACCGGCTGGACGGACGGCGCCGGGTGGTGATCGAAGCCGTGTCGCCCGAGATCGACTCCGGCAGGTTCCCCGCGAAGCGGGCCCTGGGTGACCGGATGACCGTCGAGGCGGACGTGTTTGCCGACGGCCACGACGCCCTCTCGTGCGTGCTGCGCTGGCGCCACGAGGCGTCCCAGCTCTGGAACGACGTGCCGATGGTCCCTCTGGTGAACGACCGCTGGAGGGGCGAGTTCATGGTCGGCGAGCTGGGACGGTACTTCTACACGATCCAGGGCTGGGTCGATGCCTTCGAGACCTGGAGCCGGCAGTTCGCAAAGCGGATCGAGGCCGGCCAGGACATAAGCCAGGAGCTGGAGGTCGCGGCCCGGATGATCGAGGCGGCCGCCGCCAGCGCCGACGGTTCGGATTCCAACCGGCTGCTGGCGTACGCCACCGCCGTCAGGAAGGGCCGCGCCACGGCCTCTGCCGCCCTGGGCGGCGAGCTGGCGCAGCTCATGGTCCACTACGCGGACAAGAGCCTGGCGGTGACCTACTCCAGGGAGCTCGAGGTCGCAGTCGACCCCGAGCGGGCGCGCTTTTCGGCCTGGTATGAGCTCTTCCCCCGCTCCGCCGGCGACGCAGGAAACCAGGGCACATTCAAGGACGTCGAGCGCCGCCTGCCCGAGATCGCGGAGATGGGGTTCGACGTGCTGTACCTGCCACCGATCCACCCCATCGGCCACACCAACCGGAAGGGCGCCAACAACTCGACGACCGCCGGTCCGGACGAGCCCGGCAGCCCGTGGGCGATCGGCTCCGAGGAGGGTGGGCACAAGTCCATCAACCCCCGGCTCGGCACGCTCGACGACTTCCGCCACCTGCTCGGGGCCGCCGGTGAGCATGGCATCCAGGTGGCGCTCGACATCGCGTTCCAGTGCTCGCCCGACCACCCATATACGCGCGAGCACCCGGAATGGTTCAAGCACCGACCTGACGGTTCGATCCAGTACGCCGAGAACCCGCCCAAGAAGTACGAAGACATCTTCCCCTTCGACTTCGAGACCGAGCGCTGGCGGGAGCTCTGGGACGAGCTGCTGTCCGTCGTCCTGTTCTGGATCGACCAGGGGGTCACGATCTTCCGCGTCGACAACCCTCACACGAAACCCTTCCCGTTCTGGGAATGGCTCATCGGCGAGGTCAAGCGCCAGCACCCTGACGTGATCCTGCTGGCCGAGGCGTTTACGCGCCCGAAGGTCATGTACCGGCTGGCCAAGGTTGGCTTCACGCAGTCCTACACGTACTTCGCGTGGCGCAACACCGCCGCGGAACTGGCGCAATACTTCACCGAGTTGTCGGAGGCGCCCGTCCGCGAGTTTTTCCGGGCCAGCCTGTGGACGAACACCCCGGACATCCTCACGGAGTACCTGCAGACCGGCGGGCGTCCGGCGTTCGCGGCGCGATTCCTCCTCGCCGCAACCCTCGGCGCGAACTACGGCATTTACGGGCCTGCCTTCGAGCTCTGTGAAGAACGCGCGCGCGAACCAGGATCTGAGGAGTACCTCGATTCCGAGAAATACCAGATTCGCAGCTGGGACCGCGACAGCCCGGACAGCCTGCGTGAATTGATCACGCTGGTCAACAGGGTGCGGCACGAGAACCCGGCGCTGCAGAGCGATCGTGGCCTCCGGTTCCACCCCACGGAGAACGACCACCTGGTCGCTTACACGAAGAGCACTCCCGACCTGGCGGACGTCGTGCTCACCGTGGTCAACGTCGACCCGCACCACACGCAGGCCGGCATGGTGACGCTGCCGATCGACGAGCTCGGAATCCGCCGCGACCGTGGCTACCAGGCGCACGAGCTGTTGAGCGGCGCGCGCTACCAGTGGAACGGCCCGCGCAACTTTGTCGAGATCAACCCGCACGCGATTCCGGCCCAGATCTTCCGGTTCCGCCGTCGCCTCCGCAGCGAGCATGATTTCGAGTACTTCCTTTGATCCAAACGACGCCAAAACGGCGCAAGAACGAAACTCTCCGGCTGGACGACGATCCCCTCTGGTACAAGGACGCCCTCATCTACGAGCTCCACGTGCGCGCCTTTAACGACAGCGATGCCGACGGCAGCGGCGACTTCCGAGGTTTGATCGAAAAGCTTCCGTACCTGCAGGACCTGGGCATCAACGCGGTCTGGCTGCTGCCCTTCTATCCCTCACCCCTGCGGGACGACGGTTACGACATCGCGGACTACACCGACGTCAACCCGATGTTCGGCACGCTCGGGGACGCCAATGCCTTCGTCAAGGAGGCCCACCATCGCGGGATTCGGGTCATCAACGAGCTCGTCTGCAACCACACGTCAGACCAGCATCCGTGGTTCCAGCGCGCCCGCCGCGCCAGGCCCGGCAGCGCCGCGCGCGACTTCTACGTGTGGAGCGAAACCAACCAGCGCTACCAGGACGCGCGCATCATCTTCAAAGACTTCGAGACGTCGAACTGGACGTGGGACCACGTGGCGGGCGCCTACTACTGGCACCGGTTCTACTCGCACCAGCCGGACCTGAACTTCGACAACCCCAAGGTCAAGGAGGCGGTGCTGAAGGCGCTCGACTTCTGGCTCGATATGGGCATCGACGGCGTCCGGCTGGACGCCATCCCGTATCTCTTCGAGCGCGACGGCACCAACGGTGAGAACCTGCCGGAGACACACCAGTTCCTCAAAGAGATGCGCGGCCACGTCGATGCGAACTACTCCAACAGAATGTTGCTCGGGGAGGCCAACCAGTGGCCTGAGGACGCGGTCACCTATTTCGGCGACGGCGACGAGTGCCACATGTCGTTCCACTTCCCGCTCATGCCCCGGCTCTTCATGTCGATCCGCATGGAGGACCGCTTCCCGATCATCGACATCCTGGCCCAGACGCCGCCGATACCCGACAACTCCCAGTGGGCGCTGTTCCTGCGCAACCATGACGAGCTGACGCTCGAGATGGTCACGGACGAGGAGCGCGACTACATGTATCGCGCCTACACCCAGGACAGGCTGGCGCGCCTCAACCTCGGCATCCGGCGGCGCCTGGCGCCGCTGCTGGGCAACGACCGAAAGCGCATCGAGCTGATGAACGGGCTTCTCTTCTCGCTGCCGGGGACCCCGGTCCTGTACTACGGCGACGAGATCGGGATGGGCGACAACATCTTCCTGGGCGACCGCAACGGCGTCCGCACCCCGATGCAGTGGAGCGCCGACCGCAACGCAGGCTTCTCGCGCGCCAACCGCCAGCGCCTCTACCTGCCGGTAATCACCGATCCCGAGTACCACTACGAAACGGTCAACGTCGAGGCCCAGGGCCAGAACCCGCACTCCCTGCTCTCGTGGATGAAGCGGCTGATCGCGCTCCGCAAGCGCCATCGGGCGTTCGGCCGCGGCACGCTCGAGCTGCTGCGGCCCGAGAACCGCAAGGTCCTCGCTTACATCCGGCGCTACGAATCGGAGCAGATCCTTTGCGTCGCGAACCTGTCGCGCTTCCTGCAGGCCGTCGAGCTGGACCTGAGCAAGTGGAAGGGCCTGGTGCCGGTGGAGCTCTTCAGCGGCAACGAGATGCCCGTCGTCGGAGACGCACCCTACTTCCTGACCCTCGGGCCCCACGCCTTCTACTGGTTCTCGCTGCAGCCGCGAGCTACCCCGATGGTATCGAGCGACGGCGCGCCGGCCAGCTCTTCTGTGCCGGAGATCCGGGTCGCTGGCAGCTGGGAGTCCGTGCTCTCAGGTCCGGCGAAGGAACGGCTCGAGAACGTGCTGCTCGGCTACATCCGGAATCGCAGGTGGTTCGCGGGCAAGGCGCGGGGCCTGAAGTCGGCTTTGATCTCCGACCTGATACCGGTGCCGGGTGCCGTGGGCGGCGCCTACCTGGCGGCCGTCGTCGTCTCGTACGCGGAGGGCGACCCCGAGACCTACCAGCTGCCTCTCGCCTACGCCAACCACGCGGAGGCGCCGCACATCGTCGAACGTTGGCCGCGTTCCGCCATCGCCTGGATTCGCGTGCAGGGGGAGGAAGGACGCGGGCTGCTCTATGACGCCCTCGGGCCGCCGGCCTTTGCCGAGGCGGTGCTCGGGGCGATCGCCCGGCGCCGGCGCGCGACCGGCGGCAACGGCACGCTGATCGGTTCGACGACTCGAGCCTTCGCGCGGCTGCGAGGGCCGGAGACCGTGCGGCTCGAGGCGGCGCTCTCGGTGGCCGAGCAGAGCAACAACTCGGTCGTGTTCGGCGAGCGCCTCATTCTCAAGGTTTTCCGGCGGCTCGAGGAAGGCGTCAACCCCGAGCTCGAGGTCGGGCGCTTTTTGACCGAAAAGACGAACTTCGCGCAGATCGCGCCGCTGGCGGGAAGCCTCGAGTACCGGAGAGACATCGGGGAGCCCGTCAGCCTCGCCGTGCTCCAGGGCTACGTGCCCAACCAGGGCGACGCCTGGCAGTACACGCTGAACACGCTCGCACATTTCTTCGGCGGCGCCGAGCTCGCCGACTCCGAACCTCCCGCGGTGGCGCGCAACCTGCGGGAGGCGGCGGCCGGAGAGCTGCCCGAAGCCGCGTCCAGAACCATCGGCGCCTACCTCGAGTCGGCGCGGCTGCTCGGCCGGCGGACCGCAGAACTGCACAACGCGCTCGCCTCCGATCCTTCCGACCCGGCGTTCGCTCCCGAGCGGATCACGCCGCAGGACCAGCGGTCGATCTATCAATCGCTGAGCGGCCTTTCGATGCGATCGACCGAGCTTCTGCGCAGCCAGCTCAAGAAGCTCCCAGAGGACGCCAGGGAGGAGGCAAAGCAGGTGCTCGACCTCGAGCCGCGGATCGCCAGCATCCTCAAGTCGTTTCTCAGCCGCCGCCTGACCACGACCCGGATCCGGGTCCATGGCGACTACCACCTCGGCCAGGTTCTCTACACCGGGCACGACTTCGTGATCATCGACTTCGAAGGCGAGCCCACCCGCACCCTGTACGAGCGCCGGCTCAAGCGGCTTGCGCTGAGGGACGTAGCCGGAATGCTGCGATCTTTCGACTATGCGAGCCAGGCGGCATTGAAGTCGGACCAGATCCCGGCCGCGGCGCTCCCTCGTCTGCGCAGCTGGGGCCGGTTCTGGGTCCAGTGCGTCTCGGCTGCGTTCTTGAAAAGCTACCTCGCGACCGCCGGGACGGCGTCGTTCGTGCCCCAGGCGGCTGACGACCTCGACCTCCAACTCAATACGATGCTGTTGGAGAAAGCGCTGTACGAGTTGCGATACGAGCTGAACATGAGACCTGATTGGGTCCGCATCCCACTGCGGGGCATCCTCGAGGTGGTCACGCCGGCGTGATCGCCCACTCGCTCCTCAGCCCGTTCGACCTGCACCTTTTCAACGAAGGCACGCACAGCCATCTGTTCGACAAGCTGGGCTCGCACCTCTCGAGCGAGCCGGAGGGAACCTCGTTCGCCGTCTGGGCGCCGAATGCCGACTCGGTGAGCGTGATCGGTGATTTCAACGGCTGGGACAAGTCCGCCAACGGTTTGTTTCCCCGCGAACAATCCGGGATCTGGGAAGGCTTCATCCCCGGCGTGAAGCACGGCGCGCTGTACAAGTACCACGTACACTCCCGCGTCACCCGGCAGGGGGCCGACAAGGCCGATCCGTTCGCCACCTATTCGGAGCAGCCGCCGAGGCAAGCGTCGATCGTGTGGGACCTGAGCTACCAGTGGGGCGACGAGCGATGGATGTCCAACCGCCCGGCCGGCAACGGGCGTGGTGCGCCCTGGTCCGTTTACGAGATGCACCTGGGCTCGTGGATGCGCGTGCCGGAGGAGGAGAACCGCTCGCTCACATACCGCGAGCTCGGACCTCGCCTGGCCGACTACGTCAGCCAGATGGGCTTCACGCACGTGGAGTTCATGCCGGTGATGGAGCACCCCTTCTACGGCTCGTGGGGCTACCAGGTCACCGGCTACTTCGCGCCCACGAGCCGCTACGGCACGCCTCAGGACTTCATGTTCCTGGTCGACTACCTGCACCAGAACGGGATCGGGGTCATCCTCGACTGGGTGCCGTCCCATTTTCCAGCCGACGAGTTCGGCCTGCAGAACTTCGACGGAACGCATCTCTTCGAGCACGCGGATCCGCGCCTCGGCGTGCACCCGGACTGGGGCAGCTCGATCTTCAACTACGGCCGCAACGAGGTGCGCGGCTTCCTGTTGAGCAGCGCGCTCTCGTGGCTCGACCGGTATCACGCGGACGGACTGCGCGTAGACGCCGTCGCGTCGATGCTCTACCTCGACTACTCGCGAAAGGCCGGGGAGTGGATCCCGAACAAGTTCGGCGGGAACGAAAACCTGGAGGCGGTCGACTTCCTGCGCCGCTTCAACATCGAGGTCTACAAGGAGCAGCCGGCGGTGCAGACGGTGGCCGAGGAGTCCACCTCGTTTCCGCTTGTCTCACGACCGACCTATCTCGGCGGTCTCGGTTTCGGGATGAAGTGGGACATGGGCTGGATGCACGACACGCTCTTCTACTTCTCCCAGGAGCCGATCCACCGCAAGTTCCACCACAACAACCTCACGTTCCGGATGCTGTACGCGTTCGGCGAGAACTTCATGCTGCCCCTGTCGCACGACGAGGTCGTACACGGCAAGGGATCGCTCCTCTCCAAGATGCCCGGCGACGATTGGCAGAAGTTCGCCAACCTGCGCCTGCTGTTCGCCTACATGTACGCGCAGCCCGGAAAGAAGCTCATGTTCATGGGCGACGAGTTCGGCCAGTGGCACGAATGGGACCACGACCAGAGCCTGGACTGGCACCTGCTCGACCAGCCGATGCACGCGGCGTTGCGTCTGTGGGTGGGCGATCTCAACCGGATCCTGCGCGAGGAGAAGGCGCTCCACGAGCTGGACTTCGACCCGGCCGGCTTTTCGTGGATCGACGTTACGGATGCCGACCAGAGCGTGGTGAGCCTCATCCGCCGCGGGCGCGCGCCGGAGGACATTCTCGTCGGCGTCTTCAACTTCACCCCCGTCCCGCGCCACAACTACCAGATCGGAATCCCTCAAGCGGGGCGGTGGTTAGAGCTCCTGAACAGCGATGCGCCGCTCTACGGAGGCAGCGGGCAGGGCAACCTGGGCGGCGTGGAGGCGGTCCCGATCAGCGTGCACGGGCACCGGCACAGCCTCACGCTGACGCTGCCGCCGCTGGGCGCCCTGTTTCTGAAACCAGCCCCCTTGAACGGAGGCGGCTGACCCCAAGATTCACAAACCTGGGAATTCAGGGCCGGGGACACCTCTGAACCTAGGGCTCGCGGGCCGTGTCCGAGCATGGCGACTTTACCCGGCGCCGGTGCCAACAATGGCAGCGTATGACGCTGCCATTTTGCCGGGATGCGGCAGAGGTCGTCTTCGCGCTGGCAGCAGCCGCGGAGGCGAAGGATGCATTCACCGAGAACCACCCTCAGCGGGTGGCGAATACCGCCCGCCTGATCGGCACGCGACTAGGACTTCAGGAATCGGATCTGGTCGCCTTGTTTCGCGGCGCCCTGGTCCACGACATCGGCAAGATGGGGGTGCCCGCCGCAATCCTTCTCAAGCCCGGACCGCTGAACGCCGAAGAAGAAAGGCAGATGCGTGCGCACCCGGTCATTGGCGAAAGGATCGTTAGGTCACTCCCCTCGACGGCGGACATCTTGACCATCGTCCGCCACCACCATGAGCGGTTCGACGGCGGTGGTTACCCGGACGGTCTTGCCGGCCACAAGATTCCTCTCCTGGCGCGGATAGTGTCGGTCTGCGACGCGTATGACGCGCTCGCGAGCGAGCGGCCCTACCGGGCTCGGCGCAATTCAGAGGAAGCGATCGAGACTTTGATGCGAGGTGCAGGCCAGCAGTGGGATCGTGAGCTTGTCTCGATCCTGCTGTCCGAGCTACCTGCAATGCGTTTCGAGGTCGCCAGCTTGACCTGGTAATGAGCGTATAACCGCTAAATTGTCCGCGTGACCGAGCCCGACCTGGTCCTCCTTTTCGACGGGACTTGAGGCGTTTGAAGCAGGATGGCGCGCTGGGTTCGCCGGCGCGATCGGGCCGGCCGTGTGCTGCCAATCGCAAATCAAAAAAGAGGCGTGCTCGCTCGATACGGAGTCACCCGCCAGGAGGCTGACCGCGCCGCATGGATCATCGACCTGGACGGGCGGCGGTTGGAGGGAGCCGCCGCCGCGAACCGGGTGATGAGCGAGATCGGAGGAGGCTGGGGTGTCGTGGCGCGAGCGTATGGCGTGCGACCGGTGGCGTTGGTCGAGGAGGCGGTCTATCGGTGGTTCGCGAGGAACCGCACCCGATTCCATCGCTTCGGCGTCCGGCCCGACTGTGAGGAAGCCGGCTCCGACTGCGAATAGTCTGGGCTAACTCGCCGGTGCCTTTGGCTGGTGCAGGGTCAGGCGGTAGCCCTTGCCTTTCTCGTTGATCAATTCGCACACGCTCTTGAACGGCGCCAGCTTCTGACGCAGCCGCGCCACGTACGTCCGAAACTGTTCGATCGACGAATCCGGTCCCCAGGCCGGCAGCGCCACGTCCTCGGCGGCGAAGAGCTGATTCGGATTGGCCAGAAAGAACGAGAGCAGCTGCCACTCGCGCTTTGTCAACGACACGGCGGCCTCACCGTTCTTGACCGTTCGTTGCCTGGCGTCGAAGACGAGGCCCCCCAGCTCGATCTTGGTCGCGATCGAAACGACAGAACCGACGTCTGGCCCGCGCAGCTCCGACTTGATCGCCCCGATCAGAGCGTCCGGAACGAAAGGCTTCGGCAGGACCTGGCTCGCGCCCGCTTCGTAGGTTTCCAGCGTGTCGCCTGCATCGCCCGACGACTCGTCCAGCAGGATGAAAGGCGCCCCTGCCGCTATCCGGAGCTCGCCCAGCAGCTTGGGGCCCACGCGAGACTCGGCGCTCATGCCAAGGATGACGAGATCGAATCTCGTGGACCTCTCGAGCTGGCGCCTTGCTGCCTCGAAATCGGCCACGCTCTCAAATTCCCCGCCGGCCAGCTCGACCACGTGCGAGATCACAGAACGGTAACCGGCGTTGGCCTCGACCACCAGGATGCGAGGCAGCCTGGGCCGTACCCGCGATCGAGGTTCGGTCTTGCTCTCTCCCATGGCGCCATCCCTCTGCAAGTTCATTGGCCGGTGCTCAAATTATGGCCATCGCCGAGGTTCTTACCTGTCCGCGCGGAACTCGAGGGCGTAGCCGCGCCCAGGCCGGTTGACGACGTCGCACGGGATGTCCAGCTCCGCTACGACCTTGCGTATGCGCTGCACATAGGTGCGCACCTCTTCTGGAAACAGCGTAGGCTCGGACCAGGCCTGGACGAGAATCTGGGTCACCGTGAAGTACCTGTGGGGATGCTCGAGCAAGAACTGCAGGAGCTGAAACTCTCGAGCGGTCAGTGTGGCCTCCCGACCCTGGTACCGGACGATCCGCCCTTCCGGATCCAGTAAGAGGCCGTGCAGGTCCCAGAGCCGCTGGAACCAGAGCTCGAGCCGATTCTGGTAGCCCTCCATCTGACTCTCGATAATCCTGAGGTCGGCCTCCGCAGCCCACCTCGCGACGGGCTGGAGCCTGGTCACGTCGTGCCTGATCCGTTGCAGGATTCCGCGCTTGAATTCGAGCAGATCGGCGTAGATGCTCATCCAATGGCGGGCGTCTTCCCAGTGCGTGGTGTCAAGCCGCTCACCCTCGAGTGGCCGGGAAGGTTCGTCCGGCACGTCGAGAGAATGTGGCACCGACCTTGGGTCGGTGTCTGCAACATTCGCTGTTTCGCTGCGTTACAAATTTTGCGCACTCGGTGACGTAGCCAGGCGTCGACCGACGTTTGGCTCTACGAGACAGACACCCGACCGCCGATGACGGCGCGAATGCAGGCCTCGAGCGCGAAAGGATCGAAAGGCTTGATGACCACGGCTTCCACCAGGCCGGAGGCATGCAGGGCCCTGGCGTCGTCGGGGCTTGCCGACACCACGACGATCGGGATGGAGGCGGTCCTGGGTTCCGATCGCAGCCGCTCGATCAGCGTGTGGCCGTTCAAGATTGGCATCCGGAGGTCGGTCGTGATCACATCGGGCAGAGGGTCGGGGCCGATGAGACCGAGGGCGGCATGACCGTCGGAGGCCTCGACTACCTCATGGCCTGCCGGCTCCAGAATCAGCCTCAGCATCGAACGAGTGTCCGCGTCGTCGTCGACGACGAGGATCGTGCTCAAACCTGGCCTGGCAAGTACCTTCGGGCAGGAGTCACGCCTGGAGGATGCGGGAACCGGCGTAACAGTGTCAGTAAATTCCCTCTAGATCGACAGGCATCCACCCCAGCCTATGGTTGTGGGGAGGGCGCCCCTACGCCGAACTTGTTGGGCATGCCCAGCTCGGCGTGGATCACATGCATCACCGCGTTGATCAGCGCCAGGTGTGAAAAAGCCTGCGGGAAGTTGCCCAGGTGGCGACCGCTGCGAGGGTCGATCTCCTCCGCATACAGCTGCAGCGGGCTCGCGTAGGACAGCAGCTTTTCGCAGAGCTCCCGCGCCCGGTCGAGCTCTCCTATCTCGCACAGGGCGGAGACGAGCCAGAAGGAGCAGATCGTGAACGTGCCCTCTTCGCCCGAGAGGCCGTCGTCGGTCTCCGCAGTGCGGTAGCGGAGCACCATGCCGTCGACCGTCAGCTCGTCGGCGATGGCGAGCACGGTGGCGCGCACGCGCGAATCGTCGGGCGGCAGGAAGCGGACCAGAGGGATGAGCAACACCGATGCGTCCAGGGCCTTGGTGCCGTAGTGCTGCACGAAAACGCCACGCTCATCGACGCCCCGCTCGCACAGGTCCGATTTGATCTCATCCGCCCTCGCCTGCCAGCTCGTCGCCAGCTCGAGGTCACCGTGCAGCTCTGCGAGCCGCGCGCCCCTGTCGCAGGCCACCCAGCACATGAGCTTGGAGGAGGTGAAGTGCTGAGGCTCGCCCCTGACCTCCCAGATCCCACGGTCCGGCTTCTTCCAGTTCTCGATCGCGCATTCGACCGCGCGCTTGAGGATCGGCCAGACCACCTCCGGCAGGTAATCGCGAGACTTCGTGTGCAGGTACACCGAGTCGAGCACCGCTCCCCAGACGTCGTGCTGCACCTGCTGGTACGCGGCATTCCCGACGCGCACGGGTCGCGACCCGTCATAGCCGCTGAGATGATCGAGCGTCCTCTCGGTCAGCTCGGGCTCGCCGCCGATGCCATACATGATCTGCAGGTCCTTCTTGCCCTTGGCCACGTCCGCGATGAAATAGAAGAAGTCGTTCGCCTCGCGGTCGAAGCCCAGCGTGTAGAGACCCCACAGCATGAAGGTGCCGTCGCGGATCCACGTGTAGCGATAGTCCCAGTTGCGCTCGCCCCCGATCGTCTCCGGCAGAGAGGTCGTCGCGGCCGCGAGCAGGGCGCCCGTGGGGCTGTAGGTGAGCCCCTTCAGGGTCAGCGCGCTGCGCTGGAGGTAGCTCTGCCACGGGTGTTCCGGGAACTCCCCGCGATTGATCCACTCGCGCCAGTAGTCCGCCGTTCGCTCGACGCGCTGGAACGCCTCTTCGGCCGTGGCCGGAGCCGGGTGCTCCTCCCAGTACTCCTTGGCGGTCGAGTGTCGCGACCGAGGCCAGACCATCGCCACGTAGGCTTTCTCGCCCTGGCGCAGGGTCTTCGAGGCGTGGGCGCCAGGACCCTCGAAGCCCATCCGCAGGTCGGTGACCAGCCGCACCGGCACGTCCATCTCACCACCACTGGCGATCGCCTCGCTGTAGCCGGGTCCCGCATATTCCCACTTGGCCGCCGTGCGCCCGTAGTCGAAGACCGGCTGGCAGTCGAGGCTTACCTCGACGTCTCCCACCACGCAGCGGGCGGTCCGCAGAAGAATGTGCTCCGCCTCGTAATCGGTCGGCGGCCGGCGGTTGGTCCCGGAACGCCGCTGGCTGTGATACCAGGGGCCGATGCAAAGGGCGTCACGGACGATCATCCAGCCGGTCCTGGTCCGCCAGGTCGTCTCCAGGACGAGCGTGCCGGGCAAGTAGCGCCTGCCGGCGGGAACCTGCACGCCCGTCGGGCCGAACCGGAAGCTGCCCGCCGCCCGGTCGAGCATGGCGGCAAACACGCTGGGGCTGTCGGGCCTGGGAAGGCACATCCACTCCAGCCGCCCGCTGGGGGCGATCAGGGCGTTCACCTCGCAGTCGGAGAGGAAGGCGTAGTCGGCGATCGGCGGGAAAGCGCTCGCGATCCGAGGCGGCTGGATTCCGGCGCCAGGCTCGAGCTCATCTCCCGGCTCGAGGTGCGCTCGATCGCCGTTGATACCGGCGGTCGCACGGCGAACATCCGATTCCATCGGCTTCATTGAGGGGCCCAGGTCGGACTCATCGGCTTTTCTTGCCACCGTTCCCAGCTACCGAGAGGATATGCCGATGGCCCGCCGTATGCGCTCGAATACCTCGTCCACGTCGCCCACCCCGTCGACGACCTCGACCCGTACCCCCCGCCTGCGGTAATGGTCCACCACGGCGGTGGTGAGCTTGTGATACTCGTGCATCCGCTCGGCGATGGCCTCTCGGGTGTCGTCGGCGCGGCCTTCGACAGCCGCTCGGTGCAGGATCCGATCGACCAGCGCGCTTTCCGGCACGTCGAGGGCGATCACGAAGTCCACGCGATGGCCCTCCTCGGCCAGCATCTGGTCAAGGGCCACGGCCTGCTGGAGCGTCCGGGGAAACCCGTCGATCAGCACGTCCGAGCTGCCCTCCGGGTCGCGCAGGATGCCCTGGACGATGCGGATGATCAGGTCGTCCGGAACGAGGTCTCCGGCGGCCATGATCCGCGCGACCTCCTTGCCGATCTCGGTGCCACGCGCCACCTCGGAACGGAGGATGTCCCCCGTCGACAGGTGGGTCAGGTGGAACTCGTCCTCGATCCGGGCGGCCTGAGTGCCCTTCCCACTTCCGGGTGGGCCGAAAATGATGCCGATCATGGCTCTGTGCGATCCCTGGTTCGCCGCTCGGGGATCTGGATCGCGTGGCGGCGCCGCCACCAGTTGTTGGCGTGCTCGTCAAGCAACGCCAGCACGGCCGGGTCCGGACCGGCGGCCTCACCCCCCTGGCTCAGCTTGAGCCACCGATGGGTGATCTCCACGTAGAGGTCGGCCTCCGTCCAACCTGGGAGCAGCTCGAGCACGAGGTGCTTGCGGATCGCCTCCGCCACCGGCTTGTAGACCCGGTCGTACCAGCTGGCGGCAGCCTCCGGCAAGGGAACCAGGCGGCCCAGCTCGAGGCCGAGAAAGTAGCCATGTCCGAGGATGTGCTTGAGGATTTCGTCGTAGCGGCCGAGGCGGCTGCACTCGAGTCGCGCTTCCGGGCGTGTTCGATGAAGCTGCGTCGTCTCGAGAAATGCGGCGTACTCGGCCGCACGAAGCAGCGCGCTCGCGTCGTGCTTGCGTCCCAACGGCGCGCGGGTCTTGACTTCGACTACGCGAGCGTTGATCGTGGCGCGGCCGAGGCTCCGCGCGACCGAAACGCGATGGTGCCCGTCGATCACGTAGTAATCGTCGCCCACCTTGTAGACGTCGATCGGAGGCAGCTCATCCCCTTCGACCATCGCCTGGTAGATCCGCGTCCAGCGGTCGCGCATGCGCCGGTTGACGGGCAGGAAGGCGGGGTCGAAGTCCCCGGTCTTGGAAGCCGGCGCAGCCGAACCGACGATCCGGTCCAGGGGGATCTCCTGGATGCCGCCATAAGCCCTGCCCTCGAGGCCTGCGGCCTCCAGCACCGGCTCGATCGACTGCAGGCGGCGAGCCCGCCTGGTCAGGATCGATCCCACAGAGCGTCTGAAGGCGCGAAAGCGGGCAGCGTCGAAGTCTTCGAGCGCCCGGATCCGCTCCAAACCCTAGCCCTTAGATCAGGGCCTTTTCGGTCTCCGCGTCAAAGAAGTGCAGGCCGCGGGTGTCGAGGCCCAGCTGAACGGTGTCGCCGGGCTGCACGCTCATGCGGGGATCGACACGCGCCGTCACCTGGTCGGCGCCCACCTGCCCATACAGGAACTGGTCGGAACCGAGCCGCTCGACGACGTCGACCTTCATCTTCATCGTGGGGCCGCCCTCGACCACGCGGTCGGTGACCGCCTCGGGCCGGAACCCGAGCGTGCCCTTGGCCGCGCTCACCGGCTTCGGCAGCTTGACCTCGAGGCCGGAAGCCTTCGCGGTGCCGTTGTCCACGGTCGCCGGCACGAAGTTCATCGTGGGACTCCCGATGAAGCCCGCCACGAAGAGGTTGGCCGGGTGGTCGTAGATGTCGCCTGGCGTCCCAACCTGCTGCAGGATGCCGGCGTTCATGATCGCGATCCGGTCACCCATCGTCATCGCCTCGACCTGGTCGTGCGTGACGTAGATGAACGTCGTCTGGAGGTCGCGGTGCAGCTTCTGCAGCTCGATGCGCGTCTGGCCGCGAAGCTTGGCGTCGAGGTTGGAGAGCGGCTCGTCGAGGAGGAACACCTTGGGGCTGCGCACGATGGCACGGCCGAGGGCTACGCGCTGACGCTGGCCGCCTGACAGGGCGCGCGGCTTGCGCTTGAGGAAGTTGTCGAGGCCCAGGATTCGAGATGCGTTCTTGACCCGCTTGTCGATGTCGTCCTTCTTCATGTGCTGCATCTGCAGCGGGAAGGCCATGTTGTCGTACACGCTCATGTGCGGGTAGAGGGCGTAAGACTGGAACACCATCGCTATGTCGCGGTCTTTGGCCGCCACGTTGTTCACAACGCGGTCTCCGATCCGGATCTCGCCTTCGCTGATCGCCTCGAGCCCGGCGAGCATGCGAAGAGCCGTGGACTTTCCGCAGCCGGATGGGCCGACCAGGACCATGAACTCCTTGTCCTTGATCTCCACGTTGAAGTCTTTGACGACGGTGAGGTCCGCTGTATAGCGCTTCACCACATGGTCGTAGGTGACTGATGCCATCTTCTTCTATCCCTTCACAGAACCGGCGAGGATGCCGCGGACGAAATAGCGCTGGAGGCTGAGGAACACGACCAGCGGCACGATCATCGAGAAAAATGCCGCCGCGGTCAACAGCTGGTAATTCTGGCCGTACGAGCCGACCAGGTTGACGAGGGTAACAGTGACGGGAGCGACCGTCGCCACCCCGCCAACGTAGATGAGGGCGACCAGCAGGTCATTCCAGACCCACAGGAACTGGAAGATCACGAGGGATGCGATCGCCGGCACCGAAAGCGGCAGCACGATGCGGAAGAAAACGGTCAGCGTTCCCGCGCCGTCGATCTCCGCCGACTCGAAGAGGTCGCTGGGGAGGGCGCGGAAGAAGTTCGACAGCAGGTAGATCGAGAACGGCAGTCCGTAGCCGGCATGCGCGAGCCAAAGGGGAATGAAGGGCGGCAGCCCAATCGCGGTGAGGTGTTGGGGAGTGAGGCCGAGCTTGACGAATTCCGTGGTCACCGGGATGAAGGTGAGCTGCAGCGGCACGGCCAGCAGCCCGACGAGGGCCAGGAAGATCCAGTCGCGGCCGGGGAACTTCATCCAGGCGAAGGCATAAGCGGCAAACGCCGCCAGGGTCACCGGGATGATCGTGGCCGGGATCGAGATCATGAAGCTGTTGAACAGGCTCTGGCCGAGGTTGCTCGCCGCGAACATCTGCGAGTAGTTGTCCAGCGTGAACTTGAACGGCGGCGACAGGGCGGTCCACCAGCCGCTGTTTGAGATGTCTGCCGACTGGCGGAAGGACGTGATCAGGAGGCCGATCGTGGGCACCATCCAGGCAACCGTCAGACCGATCACCACGACGTGCAGGACCAGGCCGCCGAGGCGGTCGGAGAGCCACCGCGGCGAGAACCTGGCCGTGGTGGAAGAGGTCGGGGACGCGACTGCGACCGTCATCGCCTTGCCTCCACTGCCCTGAACTGACGCAGGTTGAAGATCAAAACGGGTATGACCGTTAGAAGCAAAATCACGGCCACTGCGCTCGCGCCTCCAAAGTCGTGGGAGTTGTACAGCAGCTGGTACATCCGGTTGGCGAGCACGTCCGTGTGGTAGTTGCCGTTGGTCATGGCGTAAACCACGTCGAACGCCTTGAGGGCGAAGATCACAAGCGTCGTGCCCACGACCACGACTGTGGGCATCATGAGAGGAAAGATCACGCGGCGGAAGATCGTGATCTCACCCGCGCCGTCCACGCGTGCCGCTTCGAGCAGATCGCCTGGGATGCCCTTCAAAGCAGCCGACAAGATCACCAGCGAGAATCCGACGATTCCCCAAACCGCCGCCCCGATGAGGGCCATGTCGTTGAGCGGGAACAGCCCGAGCAACGGCGATTCGTCCTGGATCCAGGTCCTCGGGTCCTGGTGGAACACGGTGTTGAGGATGAAGTTGAGGGTGCCCGTCTGCGGCTGCCCCGGCGGTTGATAGGCGTACATGAACTTCCAGATCACGACGAGGGCGACGGACGAGATCGCCATGGGCATGAAAATCAAGGACTTGACGACGCTCTCGTACGGCACCCTGTCGAAGAGGACCGCGAGCAGCAGGCCGAAAGCGAGCACGAAAAGCGTGTAGAAGATCAGCCAGAACAGGTTGTTCCGGATGGCGATCCAGGCGCCGCCGGTCGGGAAGCCGGCCAGCTGCGCCGCGAAGTTCTGAAACCCGATGAAGGCGCCGTTCTTGTCCTCGAAACTCTGCGCGAGAGTGCCGATGGCGGGCGCCACGAGAAATCCGGCGACCAGCAAGAGCGCGGGTGCGACCCAGATCCACGGCCGGACCGAAGGGCGCGCTTTGTCGGGCAGCCGCCGGACCAGGTACTCGCCGCCCACGATGTAGGCGGCGAGCACCGCCGGCACGCCGATGATCACGACGACCAGCGTCGGCAGGTCCGTCAGAAGGACGCTGAAGTCCATCTTTTACGTTTTATTCGGTCAGGACGTGTAGGCCTTGGCCTGGACCGCATCCAGGTTCGCCAGGATTGTGTTGAGACTCCCCTGGTTCTGCGCGAACTGGAGCACCGCCGACCAGTAAGCGTTCCGCATGTCAGACGGCATCTGGTCGCCCGCGTCGTACTTGGCGATCTTGGTCGCGACCAGGATCTGTGCGGTCGACTTCGACAGCGCGTCGGGGTAGTCGCTCAGGGGCACCTGGCTGTTCGGCGAGATCTTGCCGCCGCGCTTGACCCAGATCGCCTGGGCGTCAGCGGTCATGAGGTACTTGATCATCTTCTCAGCCTGGGGGGTGTCGTTGAACATCGACCACGCGTCTCCGGCGACGACGTGAGCGCCGGCGTATTGAGAGGTGATGTCCGGTAGTGGGAAGAAGTTGTAGTCATTCCCAGCCTGAAGCGAAGCGTTCGCGCTCTGGAAGAAGCTGGTGATGAACGACGCCTGGTTGTGCATGTAGCACTTGGGCGGGTTCTGGAACATGGGGGTACCGGCGTCGCCGAAGTTGGTGGCGGACATGTTCTTGGCGCCGCCGTAGACGTTGCTGTCGTTGGACCCGAGGATCTGACCCCACGTCTGCCACGCGAGCTTGATCTCAGGCGAGGTCCACTTCAGCTTGCCCTGCCACCAGTTGTCATAGACGGTCGGTCCGGACTGGCTCAGGACGATCTCCTTGACCCAGTCGCTGCCGGGCCAGCCTGACGCGGCCCCGCTCTCGAGGCCGATGCACCATGGCGTAGTCCCGGCGCTCTTGATCGAGGACTGCAGGTCGAGCAATGACTGCCAGCTGTTGGGCACGTTGTAGCCCTTGGCCTGGAAGTTCTTGGGGTCGTACCAGATCAGCCCCTTGAGGGAGACCCAGGAGTAGACCTGATAGAGCTTGCCGTCGTTCAGCGGCTCCCCGAGCGTGACCCAGCCCGGCGAGTACTGCGCTTGTAGCGCGGTCATGTCCACGATGTTGTTGAGGGCCTTGACCTTGCCGCCCTTGGCAAAGGTGGTGAGCAGGGCTGGGCTCGGCGCTGCCGCCAGGTCAGGCGGGTTGCCCGCGGCGACGCGCGTGGTCAGGAGCGCGTCCTGGTCGCGGCTGGCCTCGTAGTTGATGGTGATTCCGGTCTGGTCCGTGAACGGTTTCATCACGGCGAAAAAGGATGCTTGCTCCGCTCCGGTCCATGTCGCCATCACGTTGACGGACCCGGCGGCCGGTGTCGAGCTCGTCCCGCACGCCACGGCCGTGACGATGGCCGCGAGCGACAAGAGCAGGCTACGTTTCAACCACAGCTGACGCATTCTCAAATCCCCCTTTGAGTTGATGGCGTAGGTACCCCTACTTGGCGAATCATTCTATGTCCCTCTCCTGATTTACGTAACAGTCGCTTTGTATCATGCAACCGATTCAAAGCACATCGCGAGTTTCAACTGGTGAGCTACGAGCTGCGGCCGCTCACCTCCTTCGACCCTACGAGCGGACGTGATGTGGACCCACGGATCACCAGGCTTGTGCCGAGCGGCGCCGGCGACTCGACAGCTTTGCCCTTCATCCGCTGGATCAGCAGGCGAGCCGCGAGGCGGCCCTTCTCGACGATCGGCTGCCGGACAGTCGTCAGGGCCGGATTGGTCCATGCCGCCATCGGCAGGTCGTCGTAACCCACGACCGACAGGTCGTCCGGAATCTTGAGGCCGGCCGCCCGGGCGGCCGCCATCAGGCCGATGGCGGCCATGTCGCTCATAACGAGCACGGCGGTCGGCCTGCGCTTGCCCTTCGGCAGCGCCTCGAATGCGCGCGCTCCCGCCGCCATCGTCACTCCCGCGGTCACGGCATACGGCTCGGGGGCGCCGGCGCGATCGATCGCGGCTCGATAGCCGGCCAGCCTTCTGGATGCCGCCGGCGTGTGGCCGACGTGCGCCCGCGTCGGCGGCAGCACGATGATCCCGATCGCACGGTGCCCCAGGTCCAGGACGTGCTGCGCCGCGGCCTCGGCGCCTCCAGCGTCGTCGACGTTGACCGCCGGGTGGTTGGGCGATGCGTCGGAGTCCACCAGCACGGCCGGGATGCCGATCCGGTCGAGCATCTCGAGCGCCCGGTCGTCCGGGCTCAGGCCAACGCTGATAAAGCCGTCGACCGACGCCTGGCGGATCGCTCCTTCGAGCGAGCCGTCGAGGGGCGGGACGAGCAGCATCGTGAGGTCGTGCTCCTCGCAGATCTCCCCGAGGCCCTGGATGAGCTCGCTCAGGAACGGGTTCGCGAAGACCGTGGACAGGCGCTGCGGGATGAGCACCCCAATCGTCCCGCTCCGGCGCATGGAGAGGGCGCGGGCGGCCGGGTGGGGTGCGTAGCCGAGCTCGTGCGCGACGCCGAGGACACGCTCGAGCGTCGCCTGGCCGAGCTTCTCGGGCTTGTTGAAGGCGAAGGAGACCGCGGTCTTCGAGACGCCTGCTGCGCTCGCCACGTCAGCGATGTTGACCCGAGACATCCAGGCTTGACCCCACAAGAAATCCCCCTCGAACGTGCGAACCGATCGAATAAACCGCTTTAGTAAAGCGGTTTAGGTGCGATCCTATGTCGCCCGTTGCCTGCTGTCAAGAAGTTTGTAGGGCCGGCCCCCGGACCTCCCGTCTGTGGAAGACTCCCACGGGTGAGAGATACCAACTGGTTTCCAGAGGGCTTCTTGTTTGGCGCCGCCGTGGCCGCCCACCAGGTCGAGGGCGGCAACACCAACAGCGACTGGTGGTGGTGGGAGCACCTGGAGTCGACGCCCTGCCACGAACCGTCGGGCGACGCCTGCGACTTCTACCACCGCTACGGCGAGGACATCTCCCTGCTGGCCGGCTTCGGGCTGAACGCGTTCCGGTTCAGCATCGAGTGGGCGCGCATCGAGCCGGCTGAAGGCGAGTTCTCGCGGGCTGCGCTCGACCACTACCGGCGTGTTCTGGAGGCGTGCCGCAACCGCGGCGTGACGCCGATCGTCACGTTCCACCACTTCACGCTGCCGAGGTGGCTGCAGGAGGCCGGCGGCTTTGCGTTGGAACGATTTCCCGCGCTGTTCGAACGGTATTGCGACCGCTCCGCGGCAGCCCTCGGCGACCTGATCGGGTGCGCCTGCACCCTCAACGAGCCGCAGGGTCTCGGTTCGAGCGGCTACCTGCTGGGCATCAACCCGCCCGGCCACACCGACGACCGGGAAGGGGCGCAGCGGGCGGTCGACAACCTGCTGGAGGCACACATGCTTGGAGCGGCCGCGATCCGGTCTCGATACGCGATCCCGGTCGGCGTCACGCTCGCCATCCCCGACATCCAGTACGAGGACGGCGCCCAGCCCGGGAGCACGTCGCTGGAAGTCGAATCGCGGGTCAACGACTGGTTCCTGGAGCTGGCGCGTAAGGGTGACGATTTCATCGGCGTCCAGACCTACACGCGTTTCCGGATCGGGCCCGAAGGTCCGCGCAGCCCCGGCCACGACTGGAGCGACCTCACGCGCGAGATGACCGAGACGGAAACGACGACCCAGATGGGTTACGAGGACTACCCGCAGGCACTTGGCGGGGCGATCCGGCGGGCGGCGAAGAGCTGCCCGGGCATCCCCATCCTCGTCACCGAGAGCGGCATCGCGACCGCGCACGACGAAAGGCGCATCGCGTACATGGACGCGGCCCTCCGCGAGGTGCAGGCGTGCCTGGCCGAGGGCATCGACGTGCGCAGCTACCTGTACTGGTCGTGGCTGGACAACTTCGAGTGGTCCCTCGGCTACGCGCCCACGTTCGGGCTGGTCGCCGTCGACCGGCAGACCTTTGCGCGCCACCCGAAACCGAGCGCGGCGTGGCTGGGAGAGGTGGCGAGGAGGCGGAGTCTCGCGACGTAGGTGAAACCCGCATCTACATCTCCACTTTTGCCATTTGCGTGATCGGTCGCAGGAGCGCTGGGTCGATTTTTGGTTTTCTTTCAAAGGTCAGGAGGCCGTTTCTTTCCTGCTCCACATCCGTCAGCTGCGTGTAGCAGAAGCCCTGGACCGGACCCGGGTCCATCAGCGCTTCGATCATCTCCTGGTAGACCTGCAGCAGGCCGGCCGCTCCGACCGCCTCTGAGTAGCTCGTGCCTCCCGCGCCGGCCAGGGCGACCCCTCCGAACTCGCTGAGCACGATCGGCTCGCCGCGATACGCGTAGCCGGGCAGGTACGGAGGCCGCGCTCGGAAAGCCGGATCCAGGGCCGACTCGACGCTTCGATACCGAGACCTCAGAACGCCGGCGGTGGAGTAGTCGTGCAGCGTGCACAGGTCCGTGGTGGCGTGCTCCCAGCCGTCGTTGGACACGACCGGTCGAGTCGGGTCCAGCTCGTGGGTCAGGCGGTACACCTCTTCGAGGAAGGAGGTCGGGTCCGGGCTCAGCCCATCGCTTTCGTTGACGGGCGCCCACACGACGATGCAGGGGTGGTCGCGGTCGCGGCGGACGGCGTCGGTCCACTCGGCGATGAAGCGCCGCTCGCCCGCCGCGGAGTGCGCGCGAAGGCTCGGCATCTCGCCCCAGGCCAGAAAGCCCAGCCGGTCCGCCCAGTAGTGCCACCTCGGGTCTTCGATCTTCTGGTGCTTGCGCGCGCCGTTGAAGCCCATCGCCTTCGCCACCTCGATGTCGCGGCGGAGGTCCGCGTCCGATGGCGCGGTCATGAGGCCTCCGGGGAAGTAGCCCTGGTCGAGCACCAGTCTCTGTACATATGGAGAGCCGTTGAGCCAGAACCGGCCGTCACGCGTCTCGACCCTGCGCATGCCGAAGTAGCTCTGCACGCGATCGACCTCGTGGCCCCTATCGGCGAGCGTGACCTCGAGGCCATAGAGGTGCGGGGACTCGGGACTCCATGCGTGCAAGCCATCGAGCGCGATGGTCCCGCCGCCTTTGCGCCGGCCTACCTCATGTCCGTCAAAGGTGGCGACGCATTCGACCTCGCCCTCCGCATCGACAGCGACGTCGACCGAGCCGCGATCAAAGTCGGGGTTCAGCCTCAGGCTGCCGATCGACCGCGACGGCAGCGGCTCGAGCCACACCGTCTGCCAGATGCCGGTCGTCGCCGTGTAGAAGATTCCCTCCGGCCGGGCGGTCCAGTGCTGCTTGCCGCGTGGGATGGTCCTGCCGGCCAGAGGGTCCTCGGCGCGGACGGCGACGACATTCCCGCGCCGGCCCGCGACCCGGCTGATATCGGCCGAGAACGGGGTGTGGCCGCCTTCGTGCCGGGCCACCTCCTCCCCGTTCACCCACACCGTGGCGCGGTAATCGACGGCGCCGAAATGGAGCAGGAGACGCTCCGCCTCGGGGGCGTCGAAGCGGCGGCGGTACCAGACCACGTCTCCCGGCGCCGGGTCGCCGATCCCCGACAGAGAGGACTGCGGGCAGAAGGGCACGACGATCTTCCGATCGAAGGTTTCTGCGTTGCCAGCGCCGAATTCCCACTCGCCGTCGAGGCTTATCCAACGCGGACGCCGGAAATTCGGACGCGGATAATCCATGCTTAGCCGCCCGGACAAAGAATGCGCCCGCCAGTAGAAACCAACTCTGGTCTGTCAGCCGTGCTTCGCGGCGTTGTCGCCGACATGCAGCACGCCTCCGGCGCGGACATCGTCTCCATCTTCCTTTACGAGGAAGCCACCCACACCTACTACGCGCCCTTTGCTACCGGCCAGCCGCAGGAGAGCCTCCTCGATTCCCTCACCGACATGCGCGAGCAGCTGGCGCGCTACCTCAACGACGCCGAGCAGGGAAAGGTGCCCGACGAGCTCGGCGTCCACCAGTACGGCTCGACGGTCTGGCTGACCGTGACCCGGCAGAAGCTGGTCGCGCGGAACGCCCCCTCGGAGATCGACAGCACGTTCATCCGCCGCTACCAGGTCCAGTCCACGATCGGCCTGCCGCTGCTGGCAGGCGATCGCCTCCTCGGGCTCACGTATCTCAACTACCGCAACCAGGAGAAGGCGCCGGACGATCCGGCGCTGGCGGAGCTGGAGCGGCGGGCGACGGCCGCAGCGATGGTCGTGCAGGCCGTTCTCGCGGGAGCGGAGCGCACTGCGCTCGAAGGCCTGGCTCGTCTGACCGGGATGCTGACCGCACCGGTGGGCGATGCGCGGACTGGAGGCAAGGAGTTGCGGCGGCGGCTTTCCATCGCCCTCGCCGACCTGCTCATGGCCAGCAACCTGGACGGCGCCGCGATCTACCAGTTCGGGTCGCAGCGCACCCACCTCGAGCTCGTGACCGCGCACCTGCGTGTCGCTGCCCCTGTCCGCGTCGAGCGGCCGGACCAGTCCACGACCTGGGAGGAGGCCTTGAGCAAGACTGTCTCGGCCGCCACGGCCGAGGCCGAGCTCCACCCGGTCGCGACCTATGCGCTTGGGCATGCGCACGAGCCGCACGGCTTTCTGGTGCTGCTCAGCCGCGACCGGCTCGCGACGGTTCGCCGTGCGCCGCCGACGGACATGATGCTGAGGGCCGGCGCCGAGCTGATCGGTGGCGCGCTGGCGAGCGAGCGGCTGATCACCGACCTCGAGAACAGCAATCGCCTGCTCGGCGCGCTGGGTGACATGACGAGCGCAATGTTGAAGCCCGGCTCGACCCGCCACGACGTGATCGATGCGGTGGTTGGCCACCTCACCGACGCCGAGGTGCCCGAGTTCGACTTCAACTTCGCAACCGTCTACCTGCTCGACGAGAGCGAAGACCTGGGCCTTCTGGTGCGCATGGCCGCGGGCGCTGCGGCCGCCGCCGCAACCGCCGCCCTTGATACCGCCGAGACCTCAAAGCCGGGGGCTGGGTCGCGGCAAGCTCGCACCCGCGTCCCGCGGTGGGCGCTCGAGGAAGACCGACCGCTGGCCGATGACGACGTGCTCGTGCATGTGGCGCGCACCTGGCAGCCGGTGATCGTCGGACCGTTTCCGGCCGGGGACCGCTCCGCGGTCGTCACCGGGACGATCCCGGTTGCGGCGACCTGGGAAGAGGTGCCGGTGGTTATGGCCGACGGTTCGGTGCTGGGTCATGTCCTCGCATGCCTGATCGGAGAGAAGGAGCGCGGGCACGTTGCCGGCGACGCGCCGCCTTTCACATTGGCGGGCGAGGTGTTCGAGCGCGGCGGTCACAAGGACCTGATCCGGATCTTCCTGCCGTTCGGCACCGATCAAACAGGCCGCGCGAGCGGCGTGCTGGAGGTGGGCTACCACCGGTCGTTTGAGCGGCGGCCGGACTGGGGCCAGGTCGAGGCGCTGCGCGCGGCGGCGGCGCAGATCGCGGCCGCGGTCGAGACGGCTCGTCTGTACGAGGACGCGCAGCGGCATGCCGAGCAGCTCGAGCTCGTGGCCGAGATCAGCAAGGCCATCGCGAGCTCGATCGACCTGGACCAGACACTGCGGCTCGTAGCGCAGAACCTCGCGAGATTGGTGAACGCGTCGCTGTGCCAGATCGCCCTCCTCGAGGAGGACCGGGAAGGCTGGTATGGCGCCGCGGCCTCGGACCTCGAGGAGCCGTGGCGGCGCCAGCATGCCGAGCGTTCGCAGCCGTCATTCGTGTTCGACGTGCTGGATCATGGCGAGCCCGTCGTCATCGACGACACCGCAGCGTCAGACCGTGTCGATCCTGCCTACGTGCGCGCGTTCGGAGTGCGATCGCTCATGGCCATACCTCTTGTTGCCGACGGCCAGCCCATCGGCGCCGCCATCCTGGGCGAGCGCGAGCGCCATCGCACCTTCACGCCGCTTGAGGTCCAGGGCGCTCAGTCGCTTGCCGTGCAGGCGGCCGTCGCGATCAAGAACGCACGCCTCCACGCCCTCGCCGAGGAAGAGCGACACCTGCAGAAGGATTTCGTCCTGATCGGCTTCGGCCAGTGGGGACAGAAGGCGTACCAGCACCTGCTGACGCTCAAGCAGTTCTTCAACTTCCGGACGCACGTCGTGGAGCAGGACTCGCCGGGCGCGCGTGACCGCCTCGGAGTCAAGGAAGAAGACGTAAAGGCGCATGGCGATTCCTTTTATTGGGATAGCCATGGATCTCCGGCCCACGACCAGCTCGAACGCGAGCTGGAATCCAGCTCGTACGTCATCACATACATCGCCACGCCTGCGGCCACGCACCTGCCCACGCTCAAGCTCTTCTACGACCTCAGCGACGTGGTCTTGATCGAAAAGCCATTGGGCGCTCCGCCCGAGGAGTACCGCGAATTCCTCGAGACCGCGACCGGCGGAGTCGAGATCGTGGCCGCCGACCACTACTACTTCAAGCTCGAGGTCAGGCTGCTGCAGCTCCTGCTGACCGAGGAGCGGACGCTGCGCAACTTCCTGGACAGCGTGGAAGAGATAAGGATCGAGATCCTCGAGGAGCAACCGCTGGTGGGCGCGGCCGCGGACATCGGCGTGATCGCGGACCTCGTCCCGCACGCGTTCGCGATCATCTCTCTGCTGACCGCCATCGACCGCATCAAGCTCGATGACGAATCGCCGCTCATGGTAGGACGGCACGAAGGCCTGACCGGTCACCGCGAGAGCTACGCGCGCGTGAATGCGAGCTTCCACCACCAGGGCCGGCCCGTGAAACTGGTGATCGACGTCGGCAAGGGGGCGGACAACGCCAAGTGGATCAAGCTGAGCGGCGAGCGGCGGGCGGCCGGACGGAGCCCGAGCTACAAGTTCGACTTCGGCAAGGGCGAGGCGATCGACGCCACGCAGGCGACCGTGCGGGCGGCGGTGCGTCGGATTCGCGAGCCCGGCGTGCCCGACAACGCGCACCTGAACATGCTCCGCCACGTGATCGAGAAGCGCCACCCCGCGGTCGGGATTCTTTCGATCCGCGAGGCGATCCGCGCCAACCAGCGTGTGCGGGAGCTGGAGGCGATGGCCGTCGAGCTCCTGGCGCGCGGCGAGTGGACCAGCTACGCGGTCGGGACGCGGCCGGCTTTCGATGCCGGGTCCAGGCAGACGGCGCAGCAAGCCATCGGCACCACGAGCTGAGCCACCCCAACCGCATCACTGAGCGCGTGGTCGTCAAGCACGACCGCTTCTTCGCGGTCTCAGCCCAGGACGGCTCGATGCGCGCCGACGGTCCCGACGGGCACGGGCTCTGGTGGGGCGACACACGCTTTCTGTCCGACTACCACCTGCTCATCGATGGGCACGAGCCAGAGGCGGTGGGCGTTCAAGTGGAGGCCGGATGGGTCGCCCTGGAGCTGGCCGCCGGGGCTTTGCGGATTCGCCGCGAGCGGTACGTCGACGCCGGGCTGCACGAGCGAATCACGATCACCAACCCCGGTTCGTCAAAAGCCGTCGCCGACCTCGAGCTTTCTTTTGGAGCGGATTTTGCCGCCATGCTCGCCATTCGTGGCATCGTGCCCCTGCCCCCGCCGCCGCAGGCTGCACGTGCCGAGACCGTCCGAGGAATCGAGCTACGCGACTCGACCGGCTCCGTTCGCGTGACGGAGGTGATCCTTCGACCGCCCGGCAATCACCACCGGCTCGAGCTCGGGCCGGGCGAGAGGTTCGAGCTTGCGATCGATGTGCTGACCGAAGCAGGTCCCGAGGTTCCGACGTTCGACCTTGGCCTGGATCGCATCCGCAATGTGTACCGCGAGTGGTCGGCCGACTGCGTCAACTACGAGACAGACAACATCGCCCTCAACGAACTTCTGCAGCAGAGCCGGGACGACATGCGCATGCTGTGCGACCGCTACCCCACAGGGATCTATCCGAACGGAGGGCTGCCCTGGTTCGCCGTCCCGTTCGGGCGGGACGCGCTGTTCACATCCATCTTCGCCCTTCCCATGAACCCGCAGGTCGCCCGCGGGGCGCTTCGCTACCAGGCCGCGCACCAGGGCAAGCAGGTGGACCTCGATACCGAGGAGCAGCCGGGCAAGATCCTGCACGAAGTTCGCACCGGGGACCTCGTCGACCGCGAGCTGTGGCCGGGCATCCTCTTCGGCACGGTGGACGCCACGCCGCTGTACCTCTGCGCGCTGGCAAACACGCTCGATTGGACGGCGGACACCGAGCTTTTCGATGAGCTGTGGCCGGCCGCTGAGGCGGCGCTGGAATGGTGCGCCACGTACGGCGATCCCGACCATGACGGCTACGTCGAGTACTCGGGCGGCCGCGCGCGCAACCAGGGTTGGAAGGACTCCGACGACGCGCTCACTCATACCGACGGCACGCCCGCGCCTCTGCCGGCCGCCATCTGCGAGGTCCAGGGCTACCTCTTTCAAGCCATGCTCGGCATGGCCAGAAAGCGACCGGAGCTCAAGGCTGCCGCCGAGGAGCTGCGGCGAAAGTTCAACCGGGACTTCTGGATGCCGCAAGAGCGTTTTGTCGCGCAAGGCCTCGATGGCAGCAAGCAGCAGGTCCAGGCCCTGAGCTCAAACCCGGGACACTGCCTCTGGACCGGAATTCTCCCGCAGGCTCGCGCCCGCGCGATCGCGTCCCGACTGGTTTCCCCCGAGTTCTTCACGGGTTGGGGGATTCGCACGCTCTCGAGCCGCGCTGTCAATTACGACCCTTGCAGCTATCACAACGGTTCCATATGGCCGCACGATTGCGCGATCGCTGCAGCGGGCCTACGGCGTTACGGATTGGCTCGAGAAGCAAGCCTGATCGCGCGGTCGATCCTCGAGGCGGGCATGGCGTTCCCAGGCCGGCGCATGCCGGAGCTGTGGTGCGGCACGGACCGGGCGCCGGGCGCGTTGCCCGACGACTATCGGAACAGCTGCAGCCCTCAGAACTGGGCAGCGGCGTCCACGTTCTCCCTGGTCACCACTCTTTTGGGGCTCGAAGCTGACGCGACGCGCGGCCGCCTGCATATCGCCCCGGTCGAGACTCCGCTGTGGCGCCGGGTGGAGGTGACCGGGCTGCATTTCGCCGGCCACCGCATCGACTTCGCGGTTGAGGGCACTCAGGTCAAGTTCGGCAAGCTGCCGACGGGGATAACCGTCACCACGGCTTAGCAAGCGCGAATCCCCCAACCCGCCGGCTGCGCGGGGGAGCTCTCCACCAGGTGGGGAGGTGAATTTCGGCTTATCGACTTGCTTTCCTTCCCGGGCTTTGACACAGTTAGGCGGTTTCGAGAGGTGTGTGGACACACCTCGATTGGGGTGCTTTTCAGGGTGGAGAGGAAGATGGGTAAGGGTGCATTGCGCTGGTTCAGCGCAGCCGTATTGAGCCTTGCGATCGTCGCCGCCGGCGTTGGTCCGGGCCTCGCGGTTGGCTTTCCCGTGGCGCCGGGTGGAGGGGACACGCCGACACTTCGGCTCGGGACCCAGTCCCTGGACAACCAGCTGAGCGATAACACGGAGGCCAACCTACTGGCGCTCGACCAGGCCTACATCGCGAGCAAGACGGCGGGCGACAACCAGCTGAGCATCGAGCTGGCCGGCGCTCTCCGCGCGGCAGCCGCCGATGCCTCCAAGGGACTCAAGCACGCTCCTCCGCCAGGACCGTCGACCTTCACCGGCCCGTGGACCGGAATCGGACCCAACCCGCTCGAGGGCATCGCTCGCAGCGACGGCACTCCCACCTTGCTCAGCGGCCGCATCGGCGCGCTGGCGATCAGAAAGGACGGCACCTTCATCCTGGGCGCCGCCCAGGGTGGCATCTGGACCATCGGTCCAACCGACAGTACCTGGGTCAACAGAACGGACAGCCTCCCGTCGCTCTCCACGGGCGCTCTCGAGGTCGCTCCGTCAAACGACCTGGTCGTGTACGACGGCACGGGCGAAGGCGCTCTCTCGGGTGACAGCTACTTCGGCAACGGCATCTTGAAGTCGACCGACGGTGGCTACACCTGGTCTCACGTCTCGGGCGACTTCTTCCTCGGGGTTTCGATCTCCAGGCTCGCTGTCGACCCCAACAACGCCAACCACCTGTACGCAGCCGTGCTGCGCGGCCGTGGCGGCGCGCGCCGCGTCTCGCCTCCCGTCCACTCGGCTTACGGCCTCTGGGAGTCGAAAGACGGCGGCGTCAACTGGAACCTCATCAAGCCCACGCCAGCCATCTCGCTGGGCGCCACCGACATCAGGCTCGACCCCCAGACCCCGACCACCCTTTACGCCTCGTTCTGGGGCGACGCCATCTACAAGAGCACCGACGGCGGCGCCACGTGGGCGACGATCATGAACGGGCTGCCGGCCGGCGCCAACTACCTGGCAGTCCCCACCCGCTTCTCACTCGGAATCTCCCACCCCGCCGGCCAGGCGGCCGTCCTCTATACCGGTTTCGACTGGGTCGACGCCGCCGGCAATCACCAAGCGGCGCGGATCTTCAAGTCGACGGACCAGGGAGCGAGCTGGACTGTGCTGCCGACCGGCGGCGCGACCCCTGACGATTCAGTGCTCGACTACTGCGGCACCCAGTGCTTCTACGACAACGTGGTCGAACCCGACCCGAACAACCCGAACATCCTCTTCGTGGCCGGCTCGTTCGGCTACAACCTGAGCCCGCAGTCGGGCGGCATCTACCGCTCCGACGACGGCGGTCAGACCTGGAAGAACATCGGCTGGAACCTGCACCCCGACTTCCACGCCCTGGCCTTCGACCCCAACAACTCGGCCAACGTGCTGATCGGCAATGACGGCGGCGTCTGGTTCAGCCCCGACCGCGGCGGCCGCCCGAACGCCACTGACCCGTTGAGCGCGGCGGACTTCCAGAACGGCGACCTCAACGGCGGTGGCCTGCAGATCACTCAATTCACCTCGATCGCGACCAACCCGACCAAGACGGTGCGCTTCTGGGGCGGATCCCAGGACAATGGCACCGAACGGAAGTCGGCGACCAGCCAATTCTGGTTTGACGTCGCGTCCGGAGACGGAGGCCAGGTGCTCGTCGACCCGACCAACTTCAACTACGTGTACGGCACGTACTTCGGCATCTCGCCGTTCCGCATCACGGACGGCGGCGCCAACTTCTTCACGAACCAGTTCATCGAGAACGGGATCAACCTCAGTGACCGCTCCGAGTTCTACACGCCCTTCACCATGAACCAGCTCAACCCGAACCAGCTCTTCCTCGGCACCTACCGCCTCTACCGCACCGACAACGCGAAGGCCGCGGCGGCCGGCGACGTGCTGTGGAAGGCGATCAGCCCTGACCTGACCAGCGGCTGCACAGGCGCGGCGCCCAACGGAGCGCGCAACTGCACCCTGTCGGCGATCGGCGTCGGCGGAGGCCAGGCTGTGTACACCGGCTCACTGGACGGCTACGTCTACGTCAGCACCGACGCGCAGGTCAACCCCAACCCGACGTGGACGCGAGTCGGCGTGCACAGCGGTGGGGCGGGCGACAAGCACTCGCTGCCCAACCGGCCCGTGGCCTGGATCGCCGTCGACCGCAGCAACTACCGCACCGCGTACATCGCGTACAACGGCTACGGCGCGGCCACGCCGCACCAGACCGGCCACGTGTACAAGACAACTGACGCCGGCGCTTCGTGGACCGACATCAGCGGCAACCTGCCTGACATCCCGGTCAACTCGATCGTCCTCGACCCGTCCTACCCGAACACCCTCTACGCCGCCACCGACATCGGTCCCGTCGTGACCTACAACGGTGGAGCTTCCTGGTCGGCGCTGGGCACCGGGTTCCCGGTCGTCGCGGTCGACCAGATCGACCTCGACCCGAGCCATGGAACACTGGCGGCCGGAACGCACGGCCGGGGCGCGTGGACGATCAACAACACCTCAACCCCAGTGCCGGCGCTGGTGATCTCGAAGTCTGACGCCGGCGTCCCGGTCGGCCCCGGAAGCAACATCGACTACACCATCACGCTGCGCAACATCGGCCAGGCCGCGGCCACCGGCGTGACCATCACCGACCCCACCCCCGCCAACACGACCTTCGTGTCGGCGAGCAACGGCGGGGTCAACTCGGGCGGCGCCACGACGTGGAGCGGGCTGAGCGTGCCCGCCGGAGGCAGCATCTCCGTGCACCTCCGCGTACAGATCAGCCCCTCGTTTACCGGCACCTCGGTCGTTGACGACGGGTACGGCGCCACCTCGGCACAGGGGCCCTCGACGAGCGGCTCGCCGGTGGTCACACGCATCGCAGCTCCTTACGCCGTGAGCATCTCCCCGGCCACGCAGACCGGAGCAGCGCGCAGCGGCACGAGCCAGACCTACGCGCTAACCATCACGAACCTCGGTTTCAAGACCGACAGCTACAACGTGACGACCTCCGGCGGAACTTTCCCCGCCACGGTCTATGACTCCACATGCACCACCGCACTGGCGACCACCCCGGCGATCGTCGCCGGCGGAACGGTGAACGTGTGCGTGAAAGTCAGCGTCCCATCGAGCGCGACCGACGGCACGAGCAGCACCACGACCGTGACAGCCACCTCCGTGGGTAGCCCGACCGTCAGCGCCTCCGCCAGCATCATCACGATCGCGGTCACAGTCAGCACTCTGCTAGTCGACGAGGACGGCAACGCACCTGACGTCAACTCGTACTACACCACAGCGCTGAACACAGCCGGCGTCAAGTTCGATACATGGGACCTCAACGCGAATCCCAACCTGCCCGCCAAGTACCTCGCGGCGTTCAATAACGTCGTCTGGTTCACCGGGACGAGCTACCCGGGACCGATCCTGCCGTACGAGACCAGCCTCAAGGCCTACCTCGACGGCGGCGGCCACCTGTTCCTTTCAGGCCAGGACATCCTCGACCAGGCAGCTGGAACCACTCCATTCGTGGCCAACTACCTGCACGTCACATGGGACGGCAGTGAGAACCAGAACGACAGGCCCACCGCAACCGTGACCAGCGTGGCGACCAACCCTGTCACCGCCGGCATTGGCACGGTCAACCTTGACGCGACAGATGGCGCCCCGTTCATGGACCAGATCACTCCCAACGGGGGCGCCCTGACGGCATTCGTGGATGACGGCAGCCACGACGTCCCACCCCGGACCGGGCCGCAGCCCGACGCATTGACCTTCAGCGGAACCTACAAGGTCGTGTTCCTCGCGTTCCCATTCGAGGAGTACGGCACCGACACTCAGAAGGCCGACCTCATGACCCGGGTGATGACCTTCTTCGGGTCCTAACAGCACCTCTTACTCGAACGGTTCCCCGGGGCCGGCACAGCGCCGGCCCCGGTTCTACTTAGATTCGCCGGCGGCGGCCTTGTGGCGCCGGGAGCGCGGGGCAATCTTGGCCCGATGCGGTATGTACGAGCGATCGCCGATCCACTCGGCGGGCGGAATCACGAGCCAGTGCGCCATCTGGTTGAGCGGACTCGCGTACTTCGAACGAAGCTCCGCAAACTGCTTCCACCCGGCCTCGGTGTCGCGCACGCGATATCCGGCTTTGATCAGCCGATCTACCGCAACCTGGTATTCGGCACGTTCGACGATGCCGTCCGTCGCGCCCTTGAGACCGAAGACCCAACTCATGTCCTCGACCAGGTGATTGCCGATTCTGACCATCAGCCGCGCCGGGCCCTCCGAGTCGTCGTCGACGGTGCTGATGATCAGGACCGCCGCGTCCATCACCGCCCCGAACGAGTTGATCCAGGCCTCGTTGTCGTGGCTGGACCGGAAGTAAACGAGCAGGGGGTACGCGAGGTGGCTTTCCAGCACCATGGCCGACCATCGGCGCCATTCGTCGAACGTCTCGGTGAGCTCGGGGCGCATGCCGTGCTTGGCCGCGGTCTCGAGGATTTGAAGGCCGGACGGCGGCGCGCCCGCGAGCGCGTCTAGCGATACGACCAGCTCCTCCCGTGAACGGAAAGACTCGTACAGCGAGAAGAGGAGCGTGATCGCCAGGGCGGCAAGAGCAACGCCGGTGGCGCTCTCCGCAATGATCACCAGGCGGGCCATGCCGCCCTCTGGCACGAAGTCGCCGTAGCTTAGCGGCACCAGGGTGCTGGCGGAAATGTAGATCGACGTGATGAAGTCCGGCGGTGGGGGCCGGATCTGTCCTGCCAGCCCGTCCAGCAGCAGCCCATAGCCCACGACCAGGACGACCGCCCACACCAGGAACAGCGAGAGGAGCGCGATCGGGGCGAATGCCGCGAGGCGGGCCTCGCTGCGCTCGAGGCGTGTGGTGCGCTGGCTCACCCAACGCCAGATGAGCCACATCGGCCGGACGATGCCGCGGGCTAGCTGCACCTTCCGCACCGCGGGCCGCGGGAGCACTACCGTCTGGAAAAGGTCGTAAAAGACCGTGACGATCAAAGCCAGGCCGACAACGGACCCGCCGATCTGCACCACAGTCACATCCGGGATCGTAGGAGAATCTGAGAGATGAGCAATCCAGTCTTCGAAACCGTACGCACCGTTCTCGCGGTCCGCGAGTACCAGGACAAGCCGATCCCCGATGACGTGCTGGGGCGAATCGTGGAGGCGGGCCATCTGTCGGCCAGCGCCAGCAACGTCCAGCCGTGGCACTTCGTGGTCGTGAGAGACCGCGCGGGCCTACAAGAGCTTGGAGGTCTCGTCGCTCACGGTCCGTACATCGCGGGCGCGGGCGCCGCGATCGTGGTCGCGTACGAGAAGGCGAACCCCCTGGGCGTCTCCGACGTCAGCCGCGCCATCCAGTCGATGATCCTGGTGGCCTGGGGAGACGGGGTCGGATCCAACTGGACGGGCTTCGGCGAGCTCGAGGGCGTGCGTAAGAAGGTGGGCCTTCCGGATAAGTACGAGGTGCTTGCCGTCGTCCCGTTCGGCTATCCGAAGCGCGCCATCGGAAAGGGCAAGAAGAAGAGGAAGCCGCTGGCCGAGGTGGCGTCGGCCGAACAGTACGGCACTCCGTTCAAGCTGTGAGCGAGACTGAGGGAATGCAAGAAAGAAGCGAGGAACAGATCATCAGCCGCCTGTTCGAGCTGGAGAACAGCGGCCAGGCCGAGCGGAGGACCGAGCTCAGCGAGGAGCGCTACCTCTCGCTGATCCACGACCCCGACCGCGCCCGCGCGTACGTCTTCCAGCACGGCACGGACGAGACGGAAGGCGCCGAGGTGCCGCCCGGCACCGAGTTCTGGGAATACCCCACGCTGGATGAGGCCGCTCGGGCTTACAACCAGCTGCTGGCGGAGTCCGGCCGGGCGGGCGAGGTGGTCGAGGAGGATTCGGATGAAGGGATCGGCGATTCGGAGACCGACGGAGCCGAGGTTCGCGACCGGTACTCGGCGAGCGACGAGGACCTGCAGATAGACACCGAAGAGGTCGAGGACTCGGGCGAGGTCTCCTGACGCCTTAGGGGCGAGCCTGGCCGCCGGCTTACACCGGTTGAGGAAAGCGCTTCTCCTTTGAGTGCCCGACTGCCAGGCGACATTCTCGCGCATCACGACTTCACGAGCCAGCAGTCCTTACTCGTACCACAGGGCCTCGGCGGGTGCGACCAGGGAGGCGGTGCGGGCCGGTAGGTAGGTCGTCACCAGCGTCGCGAGGTAGGCGCCAACCAGGATCAGGGTGATCTCGACCACCGGAACGTGGAAGACCACGGTGCCGAACGGTCGACGCCTTTCAGAGCGTCGATCTTGTGACGGCCGGCGTCGTAGCGCTTCCAGACGCCCTTCGCGTCGATGATGGTTTCGATCATGGCCGAGAGGTTAGGCGTGCGATGTGTCGAAACTATGTCGTCTCGCGCAGCTCCGGCCGGAAGCGATAGCCGACGCCCCAGACCGCCTCGATGCAAACTCCGAGATCGCCCAGCTTGCGACGCAGCCGGACCATCTGCGTGTCGACGGCGCGGTCGAGGCCGTTGAAATCGGAGCCCCAGAGGCGTTCGAGCAGGAAGTCGCGCGAGAACGTGCGACCCGGGTGGCGAAGCAGCACCTCGAGCAGGTCCATCTCGCGACGTGTGAGGTCGAGCGACGACCCCGCGAGCGTGGCCCGATGGCCGGCCAGGTCGACCACTAGCGTGGCGAACGTGATGGGCATTGAGGCGTCCTCGCCGGACGATGCGGTGTCGAGCGCGACGCGCCGCAAGAGCGACGCCACCCGCGCGGCGAGCTCGACGATCGAGAACGGCTTGCCGAGATAGTCGTCGGCTCCCACCTGCAGACCGGTCACGCGGTCCGCCACGTCGCCGCGAGCGGTGAGCATGAGGATCGGCATCAGGTGCTTGCGGCGCAGCTCTTTGCAGACGGTGAGTCCGTCCAGGCCGGGCAGCATCCAGTCGAGGATCACGAGGTCCGGGCGCGCGCGATCGGCGGTCGCCAGCGCCTCCTGGCCGTCAAAGGCCTGGTCTACGGCGTGCCCTTCCCTCTCCAGGTGCGACCGGACGAGGTCGGAAAGGGAGGCCTCATCTTCGACAATCAGAATCCGGGCCATCAGTGCTGGGCGCGGCGCAGGCTGATCCAGAACGTGCTGCCCAGCCCCGGTTGGGACGTGGCGGACAGGCTGCCGCCCATCGCCTCGAGCAGCTCGCGTGCGATCGACAGGCCGAGCCCGAACCCGCCTGTGTTCCGGGCCCGCGAGCTGTCGGCTCGGTAGAACCGCTCGAAGATGTGCTCGAGATCCGACGCCGAGATTCCGGGTCCGGTGTCTGACACCGCGATCTGCACGTGATCGGTGCTGCCCTCGGCCAGCCGGACCGACACCACGCCGCCTTCGGGCGTGTAGTTGATCGCGTTGCGCACGAGGTTGGTGAGCACCTGTGCGAGGCGGTCGCTGTCGCCCACGGCCCATACGCCGGCGGGAAGGTTCTCGACGGTCACGGTGACCATCCGCTCGGCGCGGGCGAGCGGCGCCAGCGCCAGGCCGACCTGCTGGACGATCGGCGCCAGCTCGATCGCGCGGTTGCTGACCTTCAGCTCGTGTGAGTCAGCGCGGGCCAGCATCAAGAGATCCTCGATGAGGTCGGCCAGGCGGCGCGTCTCCACCGCCGTGACGCGAAGGCGGCGCTCCGACTCCTCCGCGTCAGGCCGCTCCGCCTCCGGCAGCAGAAGCGAGTCGACGTGGGCCTGGATGCTCGCGATGGGGGTCCTCAGCTCGTGCGACACGTTCATGATCAGCTCGCGCCGGCTGCGGTCTGCCGCCTCCGCCTTGCGCCGCGCCTCCCACACCTGCCGCTGTTCCTCGCCGACGCCCAGCATTTCCGCGGCAAATCGGCCCCACGCCCTGGCCACGGCATTGAGGATGTGCAGCGTGAGCGCGAGCCCCGCGACTGCGAACACGCCGGGGAAGATCACGTTGCCAATCGCCTGGGGGGTCGGGCCGTCCATGTTGATACGCACCAGCGGGTAGATGATCCCGATGAACGCCGCACCCAGGAGACCCCAGGACAGCAGCGACGCGAAGATGCCGAAAGGCAGCTTGAGGAACAGATACACGAGCGATCTCCATGTCGCGGGCTGGCGCAGGTGGCGGACGAGCATGCGCCACGGCGATACGAGCTCGGCGTCGGGAAGCGAGAGCGGGGGGACGTTGACGCCCAGCAGCCCGATCGCCAGCTCTCGCTCGAAAAGTGCGAAGCCCCACGCCGCCACGATCGTGGCCAGGAGGATGAGCAGGCCGACGGCGACGATCGAGAGAAAAGCGCCGGAGATCATTCCCGCCGTCAGCACGAAGAAGTAGGTCAGACCGAGCGGAAACGCGGTCAACAGGTAGAACGCGTTGAGATAGGAGCGCGGCTCGAGGAGCACGTGCAGGAATCGTTTGACGCGATTCACCGCGAGCGTGGTCGGAACCGGGGTCTCGGGGGTGGCGGCTGTCTCCACAGGCTTCTGTTCCGAGACGGTAGACCAGAGCTGTGTCAAAAGGGTGTCGCGAGAATCGGGCTGCGGGCCCGTCGCCCCAACCGGGGCTCGCGGGAGGCGGCCTTATGATCGCCGCCATGAGCATCGCGCAGCGACGAGTCGCCATCGTCACTGGCGCCGGCAGCCCCGAGGGCATCGGTTTTGCGATCGCGCGGCGCTTGCACGCGGCCGGTTTCCACGTTGCCATCGCATCGACCACGGATCGGATCCGCGACCGTGCGCGCGAGCTGGATCCGGCTGGACAGCGGGTGTCCGCGTTCGTCGCGGATCTCACCGACGAAGATGCCGTCCGGGAACTGGTCGACGCTTTCCTGCGGCAGGCTGGGCGGATCGACGTGCTCGTCAACAATGCCGGCATGGCCCAGACGGGAAGGCCGATCGACGACACGACGCTGCAGCGGTCCTCGTACGCCGCCTGGCAGCGTCAGATCGCGATCACGTTGAACACTGCGTTTCTCATGACGCGCGCGGTGCTGCCCGGAATGGTCGAGCGCAAGTACGGGCGGATCATCAACGTGTCGTCGGTCACCGGTCCGCTCGTGAGCACTCGCGGGTCGGCCGCCTACAGCGCGGCCAAGGCGGCCATGGACGGAATGATGCGGGCGGTGGCGCTGGAGACCGCGGCCGACGGGATCACGATCAACGCCGTAGCGCCCGGGTGGATCGCAACCGGGTCCTCATCAGAAGCCGAGCTCGTTGCGTCGCGTCACACGCCGATTGGTCGCGCCGGCACGCCGGACGAGGTCGCCGCCGCCGTGGCCTTCCTGGCGTCGCCCGAAGCCTCCTACATCACCGGGCAGTCGCTGGTCGTGGACGGCGGCAACATCCTGCAGGAAGACAAGGGGTGATTCAAGCTTAAGCCCCTCACCCGATGGTGGCTGTTTACGTCCGCTTGGGTTGTGGCCGGGCACATCAGCGCCATGTTGTGGAACGGGGTCATGAGCACGTCGCGGTTGGCCAGGTAGACGTGCAGAAAATCGTCGAGCTCCGGGTCTGATGCGGCATTCGAATCGCCGCCGTTCGACGGCGCCGGGTTGCTGAAGTCCATGGCTTCGAATGCCGCATCCGTCAGGACGTGCTCGAGGGTGGCCCGCATCGCGGCCACCGAGAGGGCGTTTCCGGCGAGGGTGCCGCCCACGTCGATCAGGTCGAGGTCTGTTCGGCCGGAGACCTTATCGGCCACCTCCTCGGATAGGCCATACGCGCCGGTGGGGATGCCTCCGGCGATCGCCTTGCCGATCGTGAGCATGTCCGGGGCCAGGTCCCAGGCTTTCGTGCACCCGCCAGGTCCGGCGGAGAAGGTGTGCGTCTCGCATCGCGCCGGTGTCGCCCAGGCAGAAGTCTGTGAGGTCGTGGCCGTCCACGTCCTCGACGTGGGCTCCACCGGCCCTGGCGAGGTAGAGCGGGAACCCGCCGGCGCTCTGGCCGATTGGTACGCAGCGAGCGAGCGGGGGTTGCGCTCCCGGTACGCGTGCCGCTCGCGGTCCATGAGCTTCGAGAGCCGGCCGCCGTCGATCATGCAACCGCGAGGATAGCGCCTGGTGCTACTCGTCCCTTCGGTCGTCTCCGCGGTCGTCTCCGCGGTCGTCGCTGACCTTGATGAGGATCGTGTGGGCCTTCTCGACATTCCCGACGCCATCGACCGACCAGTACGTGATCACGTAATCCCCGGGGGCCAGCTTGAGCGGACCCGCCCGGAACACCAGCGCCCCGTTCAAAACGTCCTTCCGTCCAGGTGCGCCGGGCGCTGACCACGCCCCCTGAAAACCTGTCGGCAAATCATGACCGAAACCAACCCGGGGGAGTGCATCTATGCGGAAAAATGCACCCCCTCATCGGCCTGCATATAGAAGGAAGGAGCCATCAGCGCCAGCGCCTGGATGATTCGAGCTGGGGGGATGGTGGTGGTGGTGGGCCGGGCAGGATTTGAACCTGCAAAGCTTTCGCGGGTGGTTTACAGCCACTTGAGCTCGCCAATGCCCAGCCGACCCAGCCGAAGCGACGTGACGGCTATCGTACCCGCTCCGCCAGAGCGCCCGACGGCATAATGCCCCCGTGGCCCGGGGCTATGCGCGATACGTCCTCGTGGTCATGGTCGGCATCAACTTCCTTAACTACATGGACCGGTACGTGGGGGCCGCCGCCTCGCCGCTGATCCAGAAAGAGTTCCACCTCAGCGACTCCCAGGTCGGACTTCTGGGCTCGGCCTTCCTCCTCGTGTACGCCGTGGCCGCCGTGCCCTTCGGCTACTGGGCGGACCGCGGCGTCCGGAAAACGGTGGTCGCGGCCGGCGTCGCCGTCTGGAGCGTGGCCACACTGTTCACCGGATTTGCCCGGAGTTTCGCCCAGCTCTTCCTGAGCCGCGCCGTCCTGGGGATTGGCGAGGCCGGCTATTACCCCGCAGGCACTTCGCTCCTGTCCGACTACTTCCCCAAGGAGCAGCGAGGCCGTGTGATGTCGATCTGGGGCGCGGGCAGCACCTTCGGCATCGCGGTCGGATTCGCCGGCGGCGGATTCGTCGCCGACAAGTTCGGCTGGCGCAGCGCCTTCTTCTTCGCCGCGGTGCCTGGAATCCTTTTCGCGCTGCTGGCCTTCGGGATGCGCGAGCCGCTCCGGGGAAGCGCCGAGAGCATCGGCCGCGCCGTGGAGAGGATGCACGATGCGAGCCTCCGCAACTTCCTCGACCTCTTGCGGATTCGCACCCTCCGGGCGACGATCCTCTCGCAGACCCTGCTCTACTTCGTCCTCGCCTCCAACGCGTTCTGGCTTCCTATCCTCCTCACCCGCCGTTTCAACCTGTCGGTCAGCAAGGCGGGACTCCTGGCCGGCGTCGTGCTGGTCGCGGGCGGTCTGATCGGGACGCTGGCCGGGGGCTGGATTGCCGACCACCGCGCCAGGACCAACCCCGCCGCGCATCTCGAGGTCGGGATCGTGGGGTTTCTGCTCGGCGCGGTCTTCATCTCAGTCGCGCTGGTCGCTCCGCTGAACGTGGGGCCGATCCCCGTGTTCGTGCCGGCCTTCGTGATCGCGGTCGTGTGCCTGTACCTCTACTCCGGCCCGTTCACTGCCGTGGCGCAAAACGTCGTTTCGCCCGGCCTGCGCGCGAGCGCCGTGACCATGCTGCTCTTCGTCTCCCACGTCTTCGGCGACTCGCACTCGACGTATGACGTGGGTGTGATCTCCCAGCATGTCGGCAGCCTTCAGACCGCGCTTTTGATCACCTCACCCACACTTCTCGTCGTGGCCGCGATCATCGCGGCGACGGGCCTGCGAACGGTGCACAGCGATGTGCAGGCCATGGAGCACGAATGGGCGGCGCGAGCCACCACGCCGGTCGTCTAGTAGATGAACCCCACGAGCTTGCCGCCCAGCTGGCCGGGCTTGATGGTCCGCTCATCGATCACGTCGAACGCGATCCAGTTCATCTCCGAGACCACCCACGAGCCGTCCGGATTGACAGCCTCGACGTAGGCCACGTGGCCGGCCCAGCTCTCCCAGGTCACCATGATCGCGCCGACCTTCGGCGTCGGTCCGACCGGGTAGCCCTGCGCTGAGGCGTTGGCGTACCAGTAGCCGGCGTCGCCGCGCCACGTCACGTTGCGCTTGGTCGCGACGTACCAGGTGCACCAGCCGGCCGGGAAGCCGGTGGCGGGGTACGATCCGAGACAGCATCCGACGACGTGAGCGCTGAACCCCCCTCCGGTTCCGGAGCGAGCGAGGATCTGGTACAGGGCCGGTGGGGGTGGGAACGCTCCGCCGACGCCGCCCGGGATCACCAGCACGGTGCCGGAGGTCAGTTGGGTGCTGCGCAGACGGTTGAAGTCGATGATGGTTTGGGGGTCCACCTGGTACTTCGCGCCCAGGTTATCGAACGTGTCGCTTGCCTTGGTCGTGACCACGATGCCGGGAACCGGCGGGACGATCAACTGCTGACCGGTGGCGACCGAGTCGCTCGCGATCAGGTTTGTGTTCGACCAGCGGATCTGGCTCACGGTCACGCCGTACTTGGCGGCGATCGTGGTCAGGCTCTCACCCGGCGCGACCGCGTACGCGATGGGCGAGCGGTTGATGGGAACCGAGGTCGGGATCGATACGGGCTTGATGATCGTGCTGTAGCGGCCCAGCGAGACGTCTCCGACAGTGCCTCCCTCGCTTACGACCACCGCTTCAGCGTTCACGGCACCAAGCCGGGCGGTCAGATACGTGGGGAAGTGCCGGTCCATCGTGGCATAGCTCGAGATCGCGACCGCCACTGCGAGCACGACGGCATGCGTCAAATAACGATGAACTCGCAATTCCTACCCCTAAGAGTGCGAACCCGCCCCGGATTGGGCGACTCCCCTGAGACGGCCGCCACCGTACCAGAAGTCCGGCGAGGGCGTCAACCCTTTAGCCGCGGGCACCGGGCGCCAGAGCAGCCCAGACGCGCCGGGGTCGCCGAACTCGATCCGAATACGGGGTGCCGGGCGCCAAAGGCCCCGCCGGCGAACAGTAGTTCGTGCGGTCAGGCGCTGGCGGACGCGACTCAGGAGGCGGTACACAAGAAGGTAGAACGGTGAACGCGCCCCGTACTTGCCTTTCAGAGGGCGGGAGGCGGGATAAGGGATATTAAGAGACGCGCGCAATGACAGCACTTCACACACCGGTCTGCGACTTCCTCGGAATCGACGTTCCCATCGTCCAGGCGGGGATGTCGACCTACACGACCCCACAGCTCGTGGCCGCTGTGAGCAATGCCGGCGGCCTGGGCATCATCGGCGGGTTAGGCCGCACGCCCGATGAGCTGCGGAGCGAGATCCGGCAGGTCCGCGAGCTGACCTCGCGACCGTTCGGCGTCAACCACGTCATGTGCCGGCTCGACCCGGCGGCCTTCCAGGTGACGCTCGCCCAGCGCGTTCCCGTGCTGTCGCTGGCGTGGGGCCGCTCGGAGGAGCTCACATATCAGGCACACGAGGCGGGCATGAAGGTGATCCATATGGTTGCCACCCCTGAAGAGGCCGGCCTGGTCGCCAGCGATGGAGCCGACGTCATCGTCGCGCAGGGCACTGAGGGTGGCGGGCACGTCGGGATGATGTCGACCCTGCCGCTGGTCCCCCTGGTGGTCGACGTGGTCGGCAGGGTACCGGTCCTTGCCGCGGGCGGAATCGCCGATGGACGGGGGCTCGCGGCGGTCCTGATGCTCGGCGCCCAGGGCGCCCTCATCGGCACCCGGTTCCTCGCCACTCCCGAGGCACGCGGAAGAGGCCATTCCAAGGACGTGATCCTCAACGCATTGGGCAGCCAGACTCTGGCGAGCAGCTTCTACGACGACGTGATGAAGCAGGCCTGGCCCGGAGCGATCGTGCGCACCGTCCGGCACCCGCTGATCGAACAGTGGGCCGAGCGCCAGCAGGAGTGGGCAGATGCCGCGGACCAGCTGCGGCCGTCACTCGAGGCGGCGGTGGCCGCCGGCGACCTCGTTCTCGCCGGCGAGTCCTCCGGTCTCGTCCACGACATCGTGCCGGCCGGCGAGCTCGTGAGCCGGATCGCTCACCAGGCCAAGGAGCTGCTGGCGAAGGCCGGGGACTAGGGCCCGCCGCGGACGTAGATCGTCTGGCCGGAAACGAAGCCCGCCTCGTCGCTGCACAGGAACGCTATGACCGAAGCGATGTCCTCAGGCTGTCCTACGCGCCGGAGCGCGATCTGCGATGCCGCGCCGATCTTGAACGCCTCGAAGTCCATGCCCAGGCGCTCGGCGGTGGCCCGCGTCATGCGGGTCTCGACAAACCCGGGGGCCACCGAGTTGACGTTGATATTGAACGGCCCGAGCTCGATGGCCAGCGTGCGCGCCATGCCCTGCAGGCCCGCTTTCGCGGCCGAGTAGTTGGCCTGCCCGCGATTCCCCAGCGCCGAGGTGGACGAAAGAAAAACCATCTTTCCGTACTTCTGCTCGACCATGTGCTTCTGCACCGCCCTCGCGCAGAGGAACGTTCCCTTCAGGTGCGTATCGATGACAGCGTCCCAGTCTTCGTCCGTCATCTTGTAGAGCAGGTTGTCGCGCGTGATGCCCGCACAGGCGACCAGGATGTCGAGCCGCCCCAGCTCCTTCACTGTCCGCTCGACCATGGCCTCGACCTGGCCTCGGTCGGTGACGTCGCACGCGATCGCGATTCCGTGAATCGGCCCGGCCACGTCCGCCGCGGGTGCAGCGTCCATGTCGGACACCGCCACCTTCGCGCCGTCGGCCGCCAGCAGCCGGGCGGTCGCGGCGCCGATCCCGCGGCCGCCGCCGGTGACGAGCGCGACCTTGCCCTGAAACCTCATGCGGTCTCCGTGTCGAGCGGCGTGCCGCCATCCTTGCGCGGGTCCGACGCGCCGTGGAGGAACCCATCCGGTTCGGCGACTATCAGCTGCGGCCGCGCGAAGTACGAGTCGTAGTTCAGCGTGCGCCGGTTCACCTGGTAGCCCCGCTTCTCGAGCGCCTGGCACACGGCGAGCGGGATCCGCGCCTCGGCCTGCACCAGGTCGCCCTGGAAGTCGATCCGTGGGGCGCTCACGGCTTCCACCGGGGACATTCTGTGGTCGATCACGTTCAGCAGCACCTGCAGGATCGCTGTGACGATCTTCGTGCCGCCGGGCGCGCCCACGACCGCCCGGAGCTTGCCTTTGTCGAACACGAAGGTCGGGGTCATCATGGTCACGCGAGTCTTGCCCGGCCGGACCGAGTTTGGACGCCCAGGACGCGGGTCGAAGCAGTTCATGTAGTCGTTGTAGCCGAAGCCGAGCCCAGGTGTCACCACGCCGCTTGCCGAACCAAGCGTATGCGTCAGCGACACCGCATTGCCGGCGTCGTCGACGACGCACACTTGCGTCGTATCTGCCCGATCGTGTGCCCGGGTGCCCGCCGCCACCACCTCACGCGCCTTGGCTGCGTACTCCTTGTCGGCGAGGGCGCCCGTGGGAATGTCGATGAACTTCGGGTCGGCGATGTGAAGCTCGCGATCGGCCATCGCCCACGCCATCGCCTCGATGAGGACGCGTGCGGCTTCGCTGCTCGGCCATCCGTGGGCGCCAACGTCGTAACCCTCGAGGAAGTTCAGCATCTGGAGGAGGGTCAGGCCGCCCGCAGGCGGGCCCGCGGCGACCACCTGCCGGCCGCGATAGGTGCCTCTCAACGGCTCCGTCACGTTGACCGTGTACCCGGCCAGGTCTTCTTTGCTGATGAGTCCGCCGTTGGCTTCGAAGTCGGCGGCGATCTCGTCTGCGATCTCGCCCTTGTAGAAGATGTCGGGTCCCTCTGCGGCCAGGCGTTCCAGGGTGCGCGCGTAATCCGCCTGCACCATTCGCTCGCCGACGGCGAACAGCGCGCCGTCGCGCGTGTAGATGGCCCTCGCAGCGGCCGTGGCCTGGATGCGCTGCTGGTTCGGCACGACGTCCGGTCCATAGTCGGTGGTCCAGTAGCCGTGCATGAACCCCGTCACTGGAAAGCCGTCGCGCGCGAGCGGGATGGCCGGTTCGATCGCCTGCTCCCACGAGATGGAGCCGAATCGGGTCAGCGCTTCGTGCAGGCCGGCCACCGTTCCCGGGACCCCCACCGACTGGTAGCCGACGTCGTTGACCCACCCCTCGAGCACGTAGCCGTACCGGTCGGCGGCCTCTCGGACGAAGAGGTGCTCCCACTGGTCCTCACGCGCACGCGACCCGGCCGTGGAATAGAACTCGAGGAGGGCGTCGCCGCCGGTGGCGCTGTGCACCAGCATCACACCGCAGCCGCCGATGCCACACATCTGTGGGTCGATCACGCCCTGCACGAACGCGCACGTGACCGCGGCGTCGACGGCGTTTCCCCCGCGCCGCATCACCTCCAGCCCGATCTCTGCCGCCTGCGGCTGGGGGCAGACGATGATCGCCACGAAACGTAACTTAGAGCAACTGCTCATCGATCGGTGTCGCGCCCCGGGCGCGCCCTCAGCTCTGCAGCAGGTGTGCCGGGTTTCCCTTGAGCCCGATCGCGACGGTGATCGTGTCCGTCGCCGTGACATTGGTCGAGATCTGATAGCGGAGCGACCACCACCAGTTATTCGGGTTGGCGCCCGGCGCATAGGACGAAGCTATCGGGACTTCGAACCTGAGCCAGTGTCCGTTGAAGTTGGTGGTGCCGGCGCTCGTCGCGCGGACCGTTGCGGTCTGCGGCGATCCCGTGTTGACCACGCATGGAGCCGGCGGGTTGGTGAGCCCACCTGTGCCCGTGCAGGGCACGGGAGGCCCGACATTGGTCCTGCTCAACCCCAGGTCCCAGATCCGGATCGCGCTCGGAGATGCGACAGACACGACCGTGCCGGAGTTGTCGAGAACGTAGAGGTCGACATTGCCTCCACCGGAGATGTCGCCCGGGTCGTAGACGTCAAGCGTGATGGTCTGGCCGGCGTAATCGGGCGGCACCTTGAAGATCGGGATGTCGAAGTGACCACCGGCCGGCACTGAGATCGGCGTGTACAGCGCCATGTCGTCCCAGGCGCCCACCGAGCATCCGGTGCAGGTCCCCGAGCCGTATCCGGCCGTGTCCTCGACCCTGACCGCGTAGCCCTTGTGGGCCTGGCCGCCCGGGCTGGTGCCGTTCGTCGGCGGGTTGGTCCCGTCGAAACCAAGCGTGTCGACCCTGAGGCGGTAGGTCCCGGCGGGCAAGGGCCCGGACGGAGGCGTCACGATGCGCTTGAACGTGCCGCCGTCACCGACGCCCGTGTAGTTCGTGATGTCGACCCATGAGTGGTACGTGAGCATGTTGGTCGGGTTGCCCTGCGGGTTCCAGTCCTGAGTGATGTAGGAACCCAGGTTGTTGATCGGGTTGTAGTTCTTGGAAGGCTTGCACTGGCCCGTGCATAGGTCGGGGTTCATCCAGTAGCCGCTCGCGTCGATCGGGTAGACGATGGCCTGGCTCACGATCGTGTCGCTCGCGCGAATGAACGGCGTATTCACCTTTTCGACCGTGTATTCCATCGCGGAGTACAGGTTCTTCTGGTTGGTCCCATAGGAGGAGAAGTCCATCGAGTCTTCCTCGTGGAGGTAGTAGCTGCTGCCAGAGCTGCATTGGTCGAAAGACTTCGTCGAGTTGGAGATGTGGTTTTCACAGTTGTTGTGCGTCGTGCCCGCCGGCGGGGTGCCCGCCCAGCTCTCTGAATTGGGTCCGTTGCCGCCGACCAGGGCGGGCGAGTTGTCAGGCCCGAAGATCGCGTTGTAGACCTCGATATAGCCACCGTTCGGCAGGTTGACGAGATAGTTGTAGCCGCCGCGGTCCGGCAGTGACGCGCCGACAGGGTCGCTGCCCTGGGTGCGGCTGATCGCGTGCACGTCTGCCGACACGCCCAGCGAACCTCCGGCAGGGTTCGGCGTGAAAGCGTCGCCCTGCTGGCGGTCCGTCGACCAGCCTTCGGTGCGCGTGAAGAAGTAGTTGTTGCCACCCGAACCGAGCTGTGATGTGGTCGACCCGGTCTGCGTGCCGGGCTGGCCGAGCGACAGCGGAGGCAGGTACGTGGCGATGGCCGTGCGGGACACCAGATATCTCGTGACCCCGAACAGCTGCATGAAGTACACCGGTACGTAGCGAGAGACCGTGACCGCAAGCTTGTTGTCATAGCCCGGGACGCGGGCGGCGGTGACGGTGACGCCGTTGGTGACGTCGGCTGTGTCGAAACCATTTGCTTTGGCAGCGGCGATGGCCCTGTCGGTGGCGTCGTAGCCGGAGCCTGTGGGAACCGCATCACCCGGCGCGAACTGACCCGGCATGAAGATGACCCCGGAAAGGGCTGCCGATGCTGCGGCGCGTTCGGCGGCAGTGTTGTAGTAGTAGCCGATGCCGCCGTCGACCGCAAGGCCGATCGCCCCGAACAGCACCAGGATCATGAATGCGATCAGCACGACCGCCTGTCCCGTTTGACCTCGTGGCGCCAGCCACTGCCGGCTCGAATTTTTCATACCAGCACCGGTGAGGCCATGAACACCGCGTGCTCGCTCAAGCCCAGTGCAAATCCGGGCAGCCCGCTCGGTGGGTTGTAGTTCCACTCGACTCGAACACCGATCGCCGTCTCGGTCGGAGGTGTCTGGTTGCGCGAAGTCAATGGGAAGCCCTGGTGAAGATTCTTGCCAGTCGCATCGAAGAGGTCGTACGGATCGCCGGCGTGATAGTCGCCATCCGGCTGGAGTGGCTGGTAGATGTAGATGCGAGTCAAAGTCGAGTAGTTCATCGCGGTTGTGACTGCGAGCACGTTCTTGACCACGTCGGCGTCGACCTGGCTCGTGGTCAATGTCGGGTTCGTGATCTGGCCGCCGATCTCGGCCGCGAGGCGAGCGCCCTGCCGGCATGCAGCGCCGGCGACCACCTTGTCCGAGATCATCACCGCGGTATCGAAACCTCCCAGGAGCAAGAGGATCAGCACCGGCGCTGAGACCGCGAACTCAACGATGGACTGAGCGAGCTGTGATCGCCCGTGGGTTCGCGGCATCAATACGTCTGCGGCTCCAGGCGGATCTCGAATGCTTGCTGCAGCTGGAGCGGGTGCGCGGCCAGAAAGATTCCGGTCTTCCAGTTGTACTGGTAGAAGACGGTGACCCCGAGGAAGTCACTCTCCCCGTTCACCACGTCCCGCATCGAAGGCGGCCACGACGTGGCGCCGATCACGGTGCCATCGAGCCTGTACTTGTTGTAGTGGGCGGGATCCGCCGTGAGAGCACCGCTGCCTTGCTCGATCAATCGGTACACATCGATTTCGGTGACGCTGGCAAGCGAAGTGGTGCCGATGGCGGTGGCGCGCAAAACCGCGATCGACGTCTGATCCGCGCTTACGGCGTTGCCCGACTCCGACTCCTGCCGCGCGACCTCGCCGGCTCCAAACCGCGCCGTCCCCACGACGAACAGGAGGAGGCCGCACTCGACGACGCCCAGCAGGAAGAAGAAAAGGATCGGCGCCACGATGGCGAATTCGACGAGCGCCTGGCCCCGGGGCCGCTGACGATCCCGGTGCGTGACCCGCGAAGCCTCTGTCGCAGCGATCTGCGGATATCTCACCCCATCAAGTACGACGCCCAGGCAGCGACCTTTCCTGTGTCACCGCGTATTCGGTGTGAATTCGGCTCGGGAGAGACGAAGTACGGCGACAAACAGCTTCATCGGCGACTACGTCGATTGCTTAAGGTCCGCCCGTTGCGCATTGGTTTGCGACTTTTGGCGTTAAGCCAAATGTCGTGGATGGTTGGATCCGATCGAGATTGAACTCGCTTAAGGGCGTCTTAAGCACGAAATGGAGATCTCGCGCCCGAACTCCAATGCGAGGGCAATCACTCGTTGAAGCGGCGATCACGCTCCCGGTTGTGCTTCTGCTGGCACTTGGCGTGACGGACATCGGACGTGCCTTCTACTTTCGCGAAGCCGTCACCAACTCGGTCCGGCAGGCGCTGCGCATGGCCGTTTCCACGTACCAGCAGAGCACCGCGAACAGCGTGTGCTCCGGCACCGGTGGCGGCCCCGTCGCCGTGACGGTCGTGTCGGCGATCCCCCCTTCCGGCGGCGCCATCGCGACGATCGCCACCCAGGCCGCGCAGGAAAGCTCGAGCAATGGCACCCCGGCCGGCTCGGTGCTCGCCGGTGCGACCTTGACCGTCACGTTTCATTGTTTGAACGGGGCCGCGATCACAAATGCAACCAGCAACGGCAGCGGTCCTTCCAACTCCGGGTCGGACTCCATCACCGCCAGCATCACGGACCGCATGTCGGTGATCACGCCTTTGCTTTGGCCGGTGACGGGAACGTCTTATCCGATCACCGTCACGTCGTTCCAGCGGACGGAGTACTGAGATGAGGAGCAAACGCGGCCAGGCGCTGGTCGAGTTCGCGCTCATCTTCCCCATCCTGTTCTTCCTTCTTGCCCTCAGCATCGATATCTTTCGCGTCGACTGGGTCAGCTCAACCGTGGCCGAGGCCGCGCGTCAGGGTGCGCGGCAGGCGGTGGCCAACGAGGACCCGTCGGACAACGCTTTCGGCGGCACGGCCGGCCCTTGCTCGGGCACCACTCAGACCCCGTCGGCGACCGGAAGCGGCTGCCTCAAGACTTCTCGGATTTATGAAACGGTCCTCACCGTCCTGGGAGGTTTCGCCCACAGCACGATGCTCACGGAGGCGCCGCCGACCGCCTGCCCCAACCCGGCGGTCGGCGCCACCTCCATCTGCGTGTACCCGGGAGAGCAGGGCGCCGCGGGGTCCTACGCCTCGTGCGACGCAGCCCGGTTGTCGCTCGGCCGCGATCCCGTGGTGGGCGAGCTCGGCGCGCGCGCCCCAGAGTATGCGAGCCCCCAGTACAAGGGCTGCTATGAGGTCGTCGTGACGGTCATCTATCGCTACGACACACTGGTTCCATTCCTCGGCGGAGCCGCGCCGAACTTCCTGCGCATCAGCTCCTCCACCACCATGCTGGCCGAGTACTGATGAAAAAGACTAAGTCCCCGCGCTCCCAGAAGGGCCAGGCGGTCGTGATCGTCGTGGGGATGATCGTCGCCTTGACGATCCTCGGCACGATGGTGTTCGATGTAGGGCTCGCGGTCTCGGACCGTCGCAACCTGCAGGCCTACGCGGACTCCGCCGCTCTCGCCGGCGCGCGCTCGTACAGCCAGGGAGTGAACCGCGCGCACTGGGTGGCGATGCAGTACCTCGGCGCGTCACTGAACTTCGGGCTGCCGACCGGCGCCTGCGCGAGCCCCGCGAGCTGTCCGGCCGGCACCTATTCGGTCGTCTCGTACCAGGTGACAATGAGCGACTCCTACCGTGTCGGCGGGATCCTCAACTACCCGAGCGTGCTCGACGTCGTCATCTCGCATCAGCAGCCCAGCATCTTCGCGAGGATGGTCGGCTACTCGACGGTCAAGACGGCCGCCTCGGCTCGCGCCACGCCGCCCGGACCCCAGATCGCCGGCGCCGCCTACGCCGTGGCGGCCGTCAGCGGCGACGCGATGATCAATGGAGGCGGCGCGGCCTTCCAGACGGTCACGGGTCCGGTCTACGCGTATGGCTCGTTTGGCGCCAACAACGGACCTCACTCGACCGGCGTGCCCTCGGTCCAGACCAACTACGACGGCACCACCTGCCCCGGTGGGCCGAGCAACGTGCTCGACAACGGTGGCGGCGCCAACAGCTTGAACTACCACACGACCGATGGAAACCCGATGACCAACCGCACGAGCATCCCGCCGAACTTCAGCTTCGACACCGCCTCGCCGCTGCCCGCGCAGCCCGCGCCCACTTACTTCTCGGTCGCGCAGGCCAAGGACGGCGCCGGCAACTGGAAGCCGGGGATCTACAACGGCTTCGCTCCCAGCGGCGGCACGATGAACGGCGGCGTCTACAAGATCATCAACTCGGCGAGCCTGGCCCTTGGCTCGATCACGAACACCGTGCACACCGCGTCAGGAGTGTCCAACGGGGTCAATGCCGTCGCGATCGTGATCGACTCCTCCGACACTGGTGGGCTCGACCTCAGCTCGGCGGTGCTCAACGGCCTGGACGACTTGAACCCGCCGGCGTACACGGGGTTGCGCGACCCTGCGGGGACGCATAACTTCGTCATCTACGGCGGGCATGGAGCCGGGGCCTACAGCGGTGGCATCACGATCGGGCCGGGCGCAAGCACCGACATGAGCGGGATCATCTACGTGCCGGACAGCGCTTACGTAAGCGACGGAAACTCGAGCCCCCAGTTCACGGGCTCGCTGGTGGTCGCGACCATGACCGTCCACGGCGGTGGCAACGGCGCGCAGGTCTTCCACTGGGTGTGCGGCCTGAACGCGATCGCCGGACAGCCCTTCTCAGGGGGCCTGGTCCGTTAGCTCCCCGGGAGTTCGATGGTGAACGTGCTGCCTTCACCGCGAGCCGTCTGCACGTGGATGGTGCCCCCGTGTCGCTCGACCACGCGTCGCGCGATGGCGAGTCCGAGGCCGCTGCCCGAATCGCTGCGCTGAAAGCGTTCGAACAGGCGCGGCAGCCGGTCTTCCTCGATCCCGGGTCCGCTGTCGATCACGACGATCGACGGGCCCGCGGCTCCGCGCGCCACCCTCAGCTTGACGTCCGCGCCGCGAGGGCTGAAGCGCACGGCGTTGTCGACCAGGTTGGCAACCGCTTCGCGGAGCAAGTCCTTGTCGGCGCTGATCCGGGCCGGGGCCATGACCTCGGTCACCAGCCCGACCCCCGAGGTCCCCGCCTGGGCGGCGTAAGCATGTACCACGTCGGCCGTGAGCTCGGCCAGGTCGACGAGCTCCCGGCGCAGCGGCACGTCTTCGTCCGCGTGGGCGAGCGAGCGCAGGCGCCCGAGCATCCGCTTCATGCGCTCCGCCTCCGCGACGCTGTCTTCGATCGCCTGTCCGGAGGTCCCGCTGCGACTTGCCCGGCGGAGGATCGACAGGTTGGTCATGATCGTCGCGAGCGGCGTCGCCACCTGGTGCGAAACATCGGTCAGGAAGCGGCGCTGCGCCGCCAGCACGCCCGCGAGCTGCTCGTTGGCGTTCGTCTGCGCCATGATGGCGAGGTTCATGCGATAGATGAGGGGCAGGACGATCAGGGGCAAGGCCGCCGCGACCGGAGCCTCGATCGAGAGCACGGCGATGCTGACCGCGCACGCGGCGAGCGTCAGCGAGGCAGGCCACGACGCGGAAGCGGCTTGCTTGACCAACGCGATGTATGGCCGCCCGCTGTGCAGCGCGGCGGGCAGCACGGCCACGACCAGGTTCACCACCACATAAAGGAAAGCCGCGGCCGCCGCTCGGGCGTCCTGGGCAGTGCCCAGGTCCGTGCCGATGGCCCCCACCAGGGCGGCCAGCGACGCGGCGGTGAGAACGTTGCCCGCGTTGAAGGCGCTCTCCCACCACGACCGCCGCACGATCCGGTTGCCGGCCAGCACGCTCACCGCGGCGGTCGCGGGCCCGACTCCGGGCGGAAGCAGGAGCACGGCCAGCAGGGCTGGCAGCGCGCCAAGGTTGACCTTCTGTTCGGGCCCGATCTTGACGGGGTATCTCTCGGCCAGCAGCCCGCCGGCGAGACAGACCGGGACCAGCAACCAACGCCAGGGCTGCGCCGCTGCGAAGCCGCCGTGCGCGGCCGCAACGCCGCCCAGCACGATGCCAATCACCGGCACCCCGACCACGACCGCCTTCAGCCGCGGTGAGAAATTCGCGAAGGCGGGAACCACGGGTCCGGTCAGCTGGTTGGCACGTCGAGCTGGAGTGTCAAGACGGTTCCGCCGCCTGGAGTGCCGTTCGTGTCGGACACCCGGTAGCGGAAGTTGTTCGAAACCACGTGCGCCCAGTGCGCGCCCTGCGGAATGTAGACGTGGACCGTGATCAGGGTTCCGCCCTTGCCGTCCGGAGCGGCGATCGCGTCGTCTGTGATCTTTGAGGCAATGTGCCGGTCAACCGGCGACATGTAGACCATGTTGTTGACCGACAGGCTGTGCCCCCCGGGCGTCACGACCTGGATCGGCGGATCCGAGACGCACCACATGACGTTGGCCGAGGCGGCTCCCTGGCCGCCCGCAACCAGCAACCCCACCGTCAACGCACCCACCACCACCACTCTTGTCCTCATTTCGAGACCTCTTCTTTTGATTCGGCGATGAACCGGTAACCGATGCCGCGAACAGTCTGGATCAGGCGAGGCTCGCCGCCGGCCTCGAGCTTCTGCCGGATCCGCGACACGTGAACTTCGAGCGAGTTCGATTCCGGGCCCGTCGTCACGGCCCAGACGGCTTCCGCCAGCTGCTCGTACGTGACCAGCTGGCCCCGGCTGCGCATCAGCGCGGCAAGGATCCGGAACTCGATGCCCGTCAGGCCCAGCTGCCGGCCGGCTCGCATCGCAAGCCCTTCGCTCAGGTCCAGGATGACGTCGCCCACGACCAGCCGGGACCCGCCCTTGCCGCGGTGCCTGCGGATGACCGCCTCGACGCGGGCCATGAGCTCTTCGAGCGCGAAAGGCTTGGCGATGTAGTCGTCTGCTCCAAGCTTCAGGCCGGCGATTCGATCGCTGACGGACGACCGGGCGCTGATGCCTACGAGCGCGGCGTCGGTTTCGGCCCGGAAAGCCTCGAAGAGCTCGGGCCCGTCGTTGTCGGGCAGCATCAGATCCAGTAGCACGACGTCCGGGTTCCACTGGCGGACCAGCTCGAGGCCGCGGCCTGCGGTATCGACGGCGCGGACCGTGTAGCCCTCCTCGCCCAGCCCGGCCGAAACCGCCCGGGCCAGCCGGCGGTCATCCTCGACCAGCGCCACCTTCCATCGAATTGTCATCCTTGGTGCGACGGCATTCTCCCATGGAACCTGCGGAACTTACCCGAGTTACAGATCTGCGGGACTCAAGCCACACCCGACAGGAGCACTGCTCGTAACTTGGAGATCGGCTACTCCGTTGCTAATCGGCGTGGCGACCGTATGACCTCGTGGGCGCCGGTGCCCCTGCGGCGCCTCGCACTGACCCTCGTCGCCATCGTGGCCGTGCTGGTTCCGGGCCTGATCACGTCGTGGGTCCTCGCCCCGCCTGCCGGCGACGTCCAGCAGCGAGTGCTCGAGCGGACCGCAAGCCTGGGCGTGGTCTTGCTGAAGGAGAACGAGGTTCCCACCCAGCTGGCGCAGGCTGTGGTCGCCACCGAAGACGAGCGGTTTTACTCCCATCACGGCATCGACTCGATCGGGTTGGGACGGGCGGTTCTGTATGACATCGCCAACCTGTGCCTGTGCCAGGGCGGCTCGACCGTCACGGAGCAGCTTGCCAAGGACGTCTACCTTGGCGGCTCCGACCGCGGCTACAACAAGCTGGAAGACCTTGTTCTCGCGCTCAAGGTCGAGCAGGTGATCGGCAAGCGCCAGATCATGGCGGACTACCTGAGCGTCATCCCCACCGGCCTCAACCGGTACGGCGCGACCGCAGCCGCCTGCGCCTATTTCCACGCGCCGTTGGGCGGCCTCACGCTCGGCCAGTACGCCCTGCTCGCCGGGGTGACACAAGCCCCCTCCCTCTACGATCCGACAGTCGACCCGGAGGCCGCGGCGGCGCGCCGCAGCCACGTCCTGTCAGCGATGCTGGCGGACAGAATGATCTCGAAGGGACAAGCAGCCGCCGCGGCCTCAGAACCGGTGCTCACGAGTACGGGACCGGGCTGCTGAAATCCCCTCCCACCGTTCAGGGGGGAGGGCTAGGGAGAGCGGCGGGGAAGCTCTAAGCCGACCACGCTAGCGGTGAGGTGGCGTCGAACCCTAGGTTCGTGGTGACCTGGATCGGTTTCACCACCGGCGCCACAGGTGCCGGCGAGGGAGTCGGAGAGGGCAGCGGAGCATTGTGCGGGCCGCCCGGCGTCGGGGTGGGGGTCGGAATGGGGCTGGGCGGAGGCGGCGCGTAGGAGTCCTTGGGCAGCCACCACAACTGGAAAGGTGCGACCGGGCCACCCGGGGCCAGGTACGCAATCCCGCTCCCGTCCGGGGCCCAGATCGGCTCCGCGACCAGCTGGTCCGTCACCAGGGTCTGGAGCCCGCCGAGGCTGGAGCCGTTCCAGGACGCGATCGTGAGGTAGGAGACCTGCTTCTGGTATGTGCAGATCATCGCGATGCTGTGGCCGTCCGGCGATAGCGCAGGTTCCAGGCAGTCCGCGCCGGTCGAGGTCAGCGCCTTGCCGGCGGACCCGGCCCGGTTGGTGAACCAGAGCTGCCCGACCCGGTTGCCGTTCTCGTCGTAGCTGTACTTCGTGTATATGATCCCGCCCGGAACCACGATCGGCTGCATGTCTCCGCCGGTGTAGCTGTTCGCGTTGGTCCATGCCCTACCTTGCCGGATCGAGCCGCCGACGGGCACCGCCCACACCGCCATGTCCACGTCGAAATAATTGTTATACGCGTACTTGGGTCCGTCGTAGCTCATCCACAGCGTCCGCTGGTCTGGGCTGAGCCTCGGGTAGAACGACCAATCGTTCGTGCCTGTGTCCCAGGCGGTGCGGGGCGGCGCCGCGTTGTTCGTGAGCTGCGCGGCGACACCGCCGTAAGTAGTCAGCTCGTACACGTCTGAGAAAAAAGCTGAACGCTTGACCGCGAGCAGGTGGCTGCCGTCGGGATACAGGGACGGCTGGGTCCAGCCGACTTCTGGCGTGAGCTGGTGGAATCGGCCCGCGCTGAGGCTGTACAGCGCGCCGGACTGCGCGAGATAGATGGTCCCCGGCAGCACGAAGGCCTGGGCGTGCGGGGTCGGGGCGGTGGGTTTCTGCGGCGCGACCGCCACCTTCGACTGGCGTGAGCCGATGTAGACGTACGAGGACAGGCCGGTCACCACCATCAAGAGGGCGAGGACAACTGCGAGGAAGAACTTCGCGATCATGGGAAGTACTGGCGCACCAGAGGGAGGATCAGGCCCCAGTTCGGAACGAGGCTGCCGCCGGGAGCTCCCGGCTCCGTGTAGGGGGGCAGGAGGAGGACCTGGTTGATGGCATCCGGGTTGTCGAAGCTCGCCGCCAGCGGCACGAGCTGCGCGACCTGGTCCAGGCCAAAGTTGGTCTTGAGCTCTCCGCCAATCGCGGCGGCCAGGGCCGGGATGTCGGAGGGAGCCAGCTGCTTGGCCTTGAGGCGGATCGCCTGGAGCACCTGCTGCTGCCGCTTCGAGCGTCCGAAGTCACTTTGAAGGTCACTATGCCGCGAGCGGACGTACTGCATGGCGTGTATCCCGTCCAGGTGCTGAGGACCGGCCAGCACGGCTACCCTCTCATATCCAAACGGGTTGCCGCCGTAAATGTCGGCGGGGTAGTAGTCGTCCATGACGGGGTTGCTGGTGACTATGTCGATGCCACCGATCGCGTCGATCACTTTGATCAGACCGAGCAGACCGACCCATATGTAGTCGTCCACGTGAACGCCGAAGTCCTGCTCGACGGTAGCGATCGCCGCGCCCGCGCCTCCATATGAGTACGCGTCGTCGATCTTTCCGGAACCACCCGTGGAAAGGTGCACGTAGAGGTCGCGCGGGATCGAAAGCATGGTGACCTGTTTGGTCGCCGGCTGAACCCGCATGAGGATCATGGACTGAGTCAGGAAGTGGTCGCAGCTGCACTTCGAGTCATCGTCCGAGCCGAGGAGCAGGACGGTGAACGCGCCCTGCTGCTGGACCGGGCTTGGGGCGGGTGAAGGGGAGAAAAGTATGTCGATCGGAGATGGCGAGGGAACCTGGACCGTCTGCGAAGTCGAGTTGAATGCCACGACAGCGGCCGGCAAGAAGTACGCAAAACCGCCCGACACCGCCGACAGCGCGATGGCAAGCACAGCGAGAGTGAGTGTGGTCAGAGGGCTCAGGCGACCGCGTGATTTGCGGGCCCGGTGCCCCGGTTTGATACCGAGCGGCACGGGCGAGCATTGTACCGCGGGGGCCGGTTTACCTTTGTAAGCGGGTTGTTAACGTTTGCTGTGGGGTGGAGCTAGTGCCGGGCGATTGCCAGCTCCACCGCCTTGACCGCGAGCAGGATGATCGCCACCACCAGGTACCCGCTGAGCGTGAGCATGGCGATCCTCCGCGCCAGGGACCACTTGGGACGTTCGAGGAGGGCGAGAGCCGGCATCCGCCAGTTCTGGCGTTCGGCGCGAGACACCTGGGGCACAGGTTCGCCACCCCTCTGGGACAGCCAGAGCCACAGCCCCCCTCCCACGAGAGCGACGGCCATCACGGACGACAGGACGATGACCAGCGTGGTGACGTCGATCGACGGGATGACCGTCGTGGTCACCAGGACCAGCGAGAGCACCAGCAGCACGCTGACGATGAAACCCGCGACCGCGTTCAACCACGCTTTGTTGACCCACGGACCCAGCACCGCCCGGTCATTGCATAAAAGGACGAGGAACACCGTCGCGCTGGGCAGCAGGATTCCCGCCAGCGCCTGGACGGCGGTCGTGATCAGTCCGAGAGGCGCATGCGGGATGAGGACGATCGCAGCCGCCAGCGCCACCATCCCCGTGTAAGAGCCATAGAAGAGCTTGGCCTCGCGGAATCCCCGATGAAGCGAGTGGCGCAGGCCGAAGATGTCGCCGAACGCGTATGACGTCGCAAGCGTCACCGCAGAGGCGCCGACGATGGATGCGTCGAAAAGCAACAAAGCGAAGATGGCGCCGACCAGAGGCGAGATGTGGTTGTGCAGCCCGCGCGCGATCGTGAGCGCGCTGTCGAACTTTCCGAAGTCGGACGTCCCGGTGAAGGCGGACGCGGAAGCCATCATGATGCAGGCCGCGCCGATGACGACCACGAAGGCTCCGATTGCGGTGTCCGCCTTCTCGTAGTCGAGCCAGCGCGGGGTGATGCGTTTGTCGATCACGTTGGACTGCTGAAAGAACAGCTGCCAGGGGGCCACGGTCGTGCCGACGATGGCGATGATCAGGAGCGCGGCATTGGACGTGAACCCGCCCTGCACGCTGGGAAAGATGAAGCCCTTGACTGCAGCTCCAGGATCCGGGTGGCTCAGCACCACCAGCGGGAAGACCAGCAGGCTGGCGCCGACGAACACGAACATGGCGCGCTCCCATCGCCTGAAGTTGCCCGAGACCGTGATCCCGATCAGGATCACCGCGGCGAGCGGGACCACCCAGTTCGCGCTGAAGCCGAAGTACTCGCCGGCGAACTTGATCCCGATGAACTCGGTGGCGATGGTCAGGAAGTTCAAGAGGAACAGGTCTCCGACCGAGAACCACGCCCAGAACCTTCCGAAACGTTCCTTGATGAGCCTCGCATGCCCGACGCCCGTGACCGCTCCGAGCCGGACCACCATCTCCTGGTTGACGATGAGGACCGGGATCAGCAGGACCAGGGTCCACAGGAGCGAGTAGCCGTAGTTCTGGCCGGCCTGCGCATAGGTTGATACTCCGCCGGCGTCGTTGTCGCCGACCATCACGATCANNGCGTCGTTGTCGCCGACCATGACGATGATTCCGGGACCGACGATGGCGGCGAGCGTGAGCAGGCGGCGTCGCCAGGTCCGTCGCGGCGCCACGTCGCTGAGGCGGATCGTGCCGAAGGCTCCGTGGATGTCGCCGAGGTGCGCCTCGTCCAGAACCGCTGACGTAGGGGTCAAGCGCGAGTCCTTCTCAAGCGGCTCGCGCTCGCCCACCCGGGTCTATACCCCGCTGCTCGCTTCGACCCGATTACGCCAGCCCTCGGGTACGAGCGCCTCCATCAGGTCGTCTACGGAGATGGCGCCGATCAGGTTGCCGGCGGAATCGACCACCCCCAGGGCGATGAGGTTGTAGTCGGCCATCATCAACACCACGTCGGCAAAGTCGGCTGCGGTGCCGATGGAGCAGTCGACCAGTTGCAGCTCTTCGACCTTGCGCGACCCCTCGACCCGCACCAGGTCGGCGACCGAGACGCTGCCGAGGAACTTTCCTCCCCCCGGTTCGGTCACAAAGACGGAGTTGAGCAGCTGATGCGGGGACTTGTCATCGATCCGAACGGCTTCAATCGCCATTTCCACGGTCGAGCCGCGGTCGACCCAGACGTAGTCCGGGCTCATGATCCCGCCGGCGGTGGTGGGATGGTACTGGAGGAGCTTCCGAAGCTTGTGCTGCTGGTTCGCCGACATGAGATTCAGCACGGGCAGCCGCCGCTCCTGGTCGAGGTGCCCGAGTAGGTCCGCGGCGTCGTCGGGGGCCATGCGGTCGAGCACGCGCGCCGCCTCTTCATTAGAACGCGTCTTGATGAACTCTTCCTGGTGCTCCGGGTCGAGCTCCTCGAACACGTCGGCCGTGAGCTCCACGTCGCCTTCAACCGCCTTGATGATCTCCTCGCCTTCGGCGTGCGAGGCCCCCTCGACGATGTCCGCGATCTGCGCGGGATGCAGGCGGCGCAAGCGCTGCAGCGGCATGAGCAGCTTGGCGGTCGGGACATGGCCCATGAATGGCTGCACGTCCTTCCAGTCGAGAATCGCGTGGCGGCGCAGGTCGGGCCTGCCGCGCCTGGGAACCAGGCGGCGCAGCATCGCCTGCGGGCTGCGATCGATGCCCTGCAGCTGCCAGCCGTCCTCGCCATGCGCGAGCACCAGGTCATGGGCCTGCACGATGCGGCCGCGTGCGACGTCCACGAGGTGGCGGCCCAGTACGTCGGCGGCCAGCAGCACCTCGCCGGGCCGGCGCTGGAAAGGCTGCGTTTGAAGGGTGTGGGTGTTGAGGCGCACCGCGCCCGGCTCGAGCTTCTCGATCAAATCCTTGCCGACGAAAACGTCCTGCGCGCCGACGCGCACCTTCAGGCCGGTGATCGGCGGATACCCGCCTTCGGCGAGCTTGACGATGAAGTCCTCTACCTTCCCGACCTCCGCGCCCGCCGGGTTCAACACCGGGCTGCGGAGCACCTGCGTCAACATCAGCCTGCGCTTGTCACGCGGCTTGCCGGTGTGGTCAACGTGCCCGTTCTGCTCGTTCTCTGTCATGGATCCCTTTATTCCCTCGACCATCGGGTGGCCGGCGCCCGCCCATTATCCCGCGTGGCTTAGGATCGGAACCTGATGGGGGCACGGGTCGACGGCTACCGCGCGGAGCTGAGGGCGCTCGAGGATTGGGAGCCATACCTCAAGAAGCATTCCGGGCTGCCAGGCCCGCGGGCGAACCTCGAGCTCGTCGAAGCGGTGGGCGACGAGGCGGACGCCGACCGGCTGTGGCGGCTATCGGCTTCCAAGGACGAGTTTCTCGCGCTGTGCGGCACGGCGGGACTTGGCAAGGTGGCGCTGATGGAGCCGGCGACCGTGATGACCTGGCTCCGCGAGCTGGCCTCCGACCCTCGCTGGCGTGTGCGCGAGGGTGTCGCCATCGCGCTGCAGCGCATCGGCCGCGAGAGCATGCCCCACCTGCTGGCCGAGATGCAGGCGTGGTCGGGCGAGGAACCATATGTGCAGCGCGCCGCAGCCGCGGGCCTTTGCGAACCTGCGCTGCTGAAGGAAAGCGAGCACGCCGTGCAGGTGCTCATCATCCTGGACCAGATCACGACCTCGGTTGCTGCGAACCGCGATCGCAAGCACGATGGATTCCGAGTCCTGCGCCAGGCGCTCGGCTACTGCTGGAGCGTAGCGGCCGCGGCTGCGCCGGAGAATGCCCAGCCGTATTTCGAGAAATGGATGCAGTCCAGGGACAAGGACGTGGCCTGGATCATGAAGACCAATCTCAGCAAGGCGCGCATGGCCGGCCTCCGCGAGGAGCTCGCGCCGGCGAAGTGATGGCGAGGCAACCACTCGGCGAGGAGGAGCTGCGCCTCATCCACGCGTACTGGCGGGCGGCGAACTACATCTCGGTCGGCCAGATCTACCTGCTGAACAACCCTCTGCTGCTCGAGGCTCTGAAGCTGGAGGACATCAAGCCGAGGCTGCTCGGCCACTGGGGCACCACGCCGGGCCTCAACCTCATCTACGCCCACGCCAACCGCGTGATCAAGAATCGAGACCTCGACGCGATCTACATCATGGGGCCGGGTCATGGCGGCCCGGGGGCGGTCGCGAATGCGTACCTCGAAGGCACCTACAGCGAGGTCTACCCGGACATCACCGCAGACGCCGCCGGCATGAGGAAGCTCTTCCGGCAGTTCTCGTTTCCAGGCGGCATCCCGAGCCACGTCGCACCCGAGACGCCCGGATCCATACACGAAGGCGGCGAGCTGGGCTACGCGCTCCTTCACGCCTACGGCGCGGCTTTCGACAACCCGAACCTCACCGTCTTCTGCATCGTCGGAGACGGCGAGGCGGAGACCGGCCCGCTGGCGGCCAGCTGGCACTCGAACAAGTTCTTGAACGCCCGGCGCGACGGCGCCGTGCTGCCGATCCTTCACCTGAACGGATACAAGATCGCCAACCCGACCGTGCTCGCCCGGATCCCGGAGCCTGAGCTGCGCGCCCTCCTGGAGGGTTATGGGCATGCACCGATCTTCGTTACGGGCGACGAGCCGGATTCGGTGCACCAGCAGCTGGCGGCGGCATTCGAGGAGGCTCTCGATCAGATAGCCGGGATTCAAGAAGTCGCCCGCGCCAAGGGCAAGACGGCGCGCCCTCGCTGGCCAATGGTCGTGCTGCGCACGCCCAAGGGGTGGACCGGGCCCAGGATCGTGGACGGACAGCAGGTCGAGGGCACGTTCCGCGCGCACCAGGTACCGGTCACCGACTTCAAGTCCAAGCCGGACCACGTGCGGATCCTCGAAGACTGGATGCGCAGCTACCGTCCTGAGGAGCTGTTTGACGCATCCGGCAGCCTGGTGCCCGAGTTGGCGGCCCTCCCGCCGCGCGGCGCGCGCCGGATGAGCGCGAATCCTCACGCCAACGGCGGAGAGCTGCTGAAGGATCTGCGCCTCCCCGACTTCCGGTCGTACGCCGTGCCGGTGGACAAGCCGGGCACCACGACCGGCGAGGCGACTCGCGTGCTGGGCGCATACCTACGCGACGTGATCCGCGACAACCCGGACAACTTCAGGCTCATGGGTCCCGACGAGACCTCATCGAACCGCCTCCAGTCGGTGTTCGAGGTGACCAACCGCGCATGGGACGCAGAGCTGGAGCCGAATGACGACCACCTCGCCGCGGACGGACGGGTGATGGAGGTGCTGAGCGAGCACCTGTGCGAGGGTTGGCTCGAGGGCTACCTGCTTACGGGCCGTCACGGGCTGTTCAACTGCTACGAGGCGTTCATCCACATCATCGACTCGATGTTCAACCAGCACGCGAAGTGGTTGAAGGTGACGCGTCAGATCCGTTGGCGCCGGCCGATCGCGTCGCTCAACTACCTCCTGTCATCCCATGTCTGGCGCCAGGACCACAACGGGTTCTCCCATCAGGATCCCGGATTCATCGATCACGTCATGAACAAGAAGGCGGAGGTGATCCGGGTGTATCTCGCACCGGATGCCAACACCCTACTGTCTGTCGCGGACCACTGCCTGCGCAGCCGGAACTACGTGAACGTGATCGTCGCCGGCAAGCAGCCCGCGCTCAACTACCTCGCGATGGACGAGGCGATCGCGCACTGCACGCGGGGACTCGGCATCTGGGATTGGGCGAGCAGCGACGCCGGCAGCGAGCCCGACGTCGTGCTTGCGTGCGCCGGCGACGTCCCGACGCTCGAGGTCCTCGCCGCCACCGATCTGATCCGGCAGCACGTGCCGGCGCTGAAGGTTCGCGTCGTGAACGTGGTCGACCTCATGCGCCTGCAGCCTCCGAGCGAGCACCCGCACGGATTGTCGGACGCGGAGTTCGACGACATCTTCACGCGCGACAGGCCGGTGGTCTTCGCCTACCACGGCTACCCGTGGCTGGTGCACCGTCTCACCTATCGCCGCACCAACCACAACAACATCCACGTCCGGGGATACAAGGAAGAGGGCACGACGACCACGCCGTTCGACATGGTCATGCTCAACGACCTGGACCGCTTCCACCTGGTGATGGACGTGATCGACAGGGTTCCCGGGCTGGGCTCGAGGGCGGCGCACACGCGCCAGCTGATGGTCGACGAGCGGCTGAGGCACCGGCAGTACACACGGGACCACGGAGAGGACCCGCCTGACATCAGCGACTGGACCTGGCCTTATTAAGGATGAGGGTCCTCGTCGTCAACGCTGGGTCGAGCTCGCTCAAGGTGAGCCTTGTCGGCGCGGACGACCAGGTGAGCGCGGAGCAGGAGTTCGCGATGTCCGGCGGCCAGCTCGACGACAACAAGCTCGACGCGACCGTCCACGCCATGGGCCAGGTCGATGCGGTCGGGCACCGCGTCGTACACGGGGGGCCGCGATACCCCCAGTCGGTTCGGATCGACGCGGAGGTGATCCGCTATCTCATCACGATCACCGACCTCGCACCTCTTCACATCCCGGCGTCGCTGGCCGGCATCGCCGCAATCCGCGAGCTGATGGCGCGGACGCCGGAGGTCGCCTGCTTCGACACGGCCTTCCACGCGAGCATGCCGGCGGCGGCCTCGACCTATGCGATTCCGCTGGAATGGCGCCAGCGATTCGGCGTCCGCCGCTACGGGTTCCACGGCTTTTCGCACGCATACGCGGCGAGGCGTGCAGCGCAGCTGCTCAGCAGCCCGGGAACGGGACTGAAGGTCGTCACCTGCCATTTGGGGTCGGGCGCGTCAGTCGCGGCGGTCTGGGGTGGCCGTTCGATGGACACGTCGATGGGATTCACGCCACTGGAAGGCCTGGTCATGGCCACGCGGTCGGGCAGCATCGACCCGGGGTTGGTTCTCTGGCTGCAGAAGCACGCCGGCATCACCGACGCGGAGATGATGGAGACGCTCGACCGCCACTCGGGTCTCGAGGCGCTGGCGGGCACCGGTGACATGCGGGAGGTGCTGAAGAGGCTGTCCGCGGGCGACGAGGACGCCCGCCTGGCCTTCGACGTCTACGTGCACCGCCTCCGCGCCTGCATCGCTTCGATGGCCGCTGCGATGGGAGGGCTGGACGTGCTCGTCTTCACCGGGGGCGTGGGAGAGAACGCGGCACCTGTGCGGGCGGCAACCGTGTCAGGTCTGAGATTTCTCGGCCTCGAGATCGACCATGAGCTGAACGCAAACCTGGTCGCAGACGCCGACATCAGCTCGCCGTCCGCCGCGGTCCCGACCCTGGTCGTCAAAGCTCACGAAGACATAGAGGTCGCGCGCGAGGTACGCCGGGTGCTTGCTTCGAAAGAAAGCTAGACGCGTTCGAAGACGACGATCGGGAGTACGCGCTTGGTCAGGTCCTGCTGCTGCTCCAGGTAGGGCAGCGATTTCGCGAGCTCATCGCGCTCCTCGGACCTGGCCGTCTGAGCACGAACCTCGAAGCGATCCGGGCCGAGCTCAATGGTGGCGGTGGGATGAGCGAGGAGGTTGTGCTGGGGCAAGGTTAATGACCGGCGGTCAAGCTATGTGGGCCACCCGCAGCGAAAGATGAGGGCCGCCGTAGTAGAGATCGGAGCCACACAGCGCGATTCCGCCTGGACTTTGAGTGAGGTCCGGGGAAACGATTGCGGTTCGGCTACCCAGACGGGCAGTGACAGCTCCCAGGCTTCCGCCCAGCCAAATCGTGATCTGCCCGTTGGCCCACAACGGAGCGACGTTCGCGGTCTGCGCCAATGTGCGAGCGGAACCCCCCGGTACCACCACCTCCTGGATGTCATTCACGGTGGCATCAGTGGATGCAGTGATCCATACCGCACGGGCCGAGGTGAGGACCGCCTCATACACAACCGAACCAGTCGCGAGATGAGAAAGCTGCTCGGTTGCCATATCCAAGAGCAGCGGCTCTCCTCCCCGCCCAAACCACGTTTCTGATGCGTGGCGCGGATCGCGACTATTATCCAGGAACAGTAGTGCTCCACCAGAAGCGGAGGGGTAAACCGGATATGTGCCGGCGGGCACCTTGAGTTGGGTGGTCGCTCCGGAGTTCACGTCATAGCGTAGTAAGACCTTACTGCCACCATTCATCAGCTCATCCCAAACGATGAACCCGTCACCAACCGTCGGAAACGGCAACTCGCTCAACTCGGTGGAGTTGGTGCCGCTTGCGACCACGACTGCCCGTCCGGTGGTTATCTGGACGCCATAAACAGACCAGGCAGCAAGCGGACTCAATTGCTCGCCGGCCTGCCTGTATACCGCGAATGCCGCCCACTGGCCGGACATGCTGATGGGCCCGATGCTTCCGGTCAGAGCCAGCAACTTGCGCGGCTGGAAAGCCGACAGACTCGTTGCGTAAAGCGTGTACATCGGGCCATCGGCGAAGACCAGGTCAGTCGACGAACAAGCCATGTTTCCGCCAATGCCCGGTGCGTATCCCGACACGAGCTCTCGCGGAGAAGGGTCGAAGTACGGCGAAGGCATGGAGGCCGGCGTTGCCGTGACGGATGGCGACGGAGCCGAGGCCGAATCTTGGAGCCAGCCACAGGCTGGCCCCAAGATTGCCCCTAACACGGCGCTCGCGAAACAGATCCTGAACGTCCGCGACCGATTCCACGCAGCGCCAACAGCGCGACTTACTACCAAAGGATCGCGTCAATCAGAGGGTGATTGTGGACAGCCGCCCAGATGTTCTCGTAGTACTGCGTGTACCTCTGAGACCCTGTGTAGCTGTACTTGACCGCTGAATCGGTGATCGAGATGTATGAACCACTGCTCGAGTACGCATAAGCAGCGATGTAGTGCCGGATGTATACGCCGCTCCACTGGCTGATGGGGTACCGGTACGCCCCCACAATTGGGTCGTACCCGTAAGTCGCGATGTTGTAAATGGGAGAGTCCTTGTACCAGATGTCGTCCACCGTGTAGTTCAGGAGGTCAGTAACGCCATTGGTGCTTCCGGCGGGACTGCCAAGCGTCTGCCAAACGTATGTGTTCTGTGACTGGTGCCTGTTCAGCGAGTAGGGCATGTATGTGCGGTCCGTCCCATTTGACGACGTGGTCCGCATCTCTTGGGTCAGGCCAGTAGCGTAGGGGTAGGACCCGGTGCCGATCGCGATATTGACTCCATATGCGCCCAGGGCGTTATGCCCCACGGTCGGCCCACACTGGTAGCCGTAATAGCCGTTGGGTTCGTTTGTGTTGTAGTCGGGTACCGAAGCGGACGCCGGAGGTCCGCAGAGCGTAGAAGTTGTAGTCGGGCACAGCAGGGTCTTCACACTCCCCTGTGACAAGCCCAAAGGAACGTAGGCGCGCGATGCTGGTGTGCCGAACGCCACCGCGACTCGTGACAGGCCCTGGAGCTTGTTGGCGTAGATCTGAGATTGAGCCAATGTCCAGGTGGCTGATTGTGATGGTCCACTCGGGTTCGTTCCGCCGTTCGTCACGCCGGTTGGTGTGCCATTCCCACCTGACGAGGCCAGGACCGATGTGCCACTCATGCCGAAGGAACCTGCCAGTGCCACCGTGACAACCAAAGTAACGAATCTCCGGACATAGATTCGCATGGCCTAATCCTCCTGTTTAACGTCTGCCGTGGATCAGCAGCTTAACGTTTGCCGTAGATCAGTTGCGGCGTTCAATTAGCGGCTCGGTAAAATCGACGGACAGAGTCCAGTGGCACCCTTTTGGCGGGACCCTGGACCCTCGGGCGAGGGGTTGGTCCTCAGCAGTGAGCCAGCGTCTTGGCATCGACCGCGTCGTTCTTCACCCGCGCCGCGGAGATGGCTTTGGTGGCCAAGGGATGAGCCGTCGTGGTCGACCTGTTCAGCAATCGCGGTCGAGAGCTGCTTGTTCGTCTGATTGATGGGGTGTCGCTCGAGATCGTGTTCGCCGAGCGCGAGATCTAGGAATGATCAGGGACCACGACCGAGTCCGACGTTTGCTGCCGATACCCGGTATCGGGCCCATCATTGCGGCGACCCCCGATTTGAGGCGTGGTGTTCGCCTTCTGTAAGGAATGGTGCCCCGCGAGGGACTCGAACCCCCGACCCTCTGCTTAGAAGGCACTGCGTCTAGGCGTTGGGGAGAATTCGGATTCAAACTGAGTGTCTGCTTAGTAGATGTAGGTGTACTCATACAAATCTTGCTCGTGAATGACTCTCAGCGCTCTTACCATGGGACTGTCGTAGATGAGCGATAGACCGACTCCGCCTGAAGGAGTCTGGCTCGCTTGCGACGATCTGCAGACGGACCCCGCTGGCGGTCGCCAACATGAACTCCGCCTTGTTCGCAGACTGGCCACGAACGAAGTAGACGAGGCGAATGCTGCCGCCCAATTTCTCCTTGGCCTCACAGATGGCCCATACACCGCTGTGACCAACGCGATAGACGGCTTCTTCGCTGAGCGAGAACGTGCACTCGATAGTCTCGCCAGCGGATCACCGCCGAGCAACTCTGAGCTGCGCGAGAGATTCAGCGACACATTGGCGCGCTTTCGCGTATTCCTTAACCGAACCGAGAGCGACCTCGTTCGTCGTTATGGGAAGGGATCTGCGCAGCACAAAGCCTTCAAGAACGCGACGGCAACCGAGTACGACGCGTCGTTCGCATACCGCTTGATGTACAACCTGCGCAACGAGTCCGACCACGTTCAAGGGGTGGTTGGCGTTTCGCACAGTTCGAGCATCCAACCTGATGGCACCTCTGAGCGTCGTGTGACTGTTTGGGTGCTCGATAAGGTCCTAGACACCGGTGATTGGCAGCCTCGCCTCAAGAGAGACCTGCTGTCGGCTCCACGACCGACAAACGCCGAGCCGTTGCTGGCATACCTTCGAGAAGCAGTCAGCAGGATTCTGGGTCGAACTCTTCTTGGGCAATCCCACGAGATAAGCGCAGCATGCGCCACGATTCGAGCTTTGGCGACCGAAGCGGAGTGCGGACCACATCCAATTATGGTGGAGTTGGTTCCTACCGAGGGTGGTCGGACCGAGTTGCGCATGACGCTCTTGGGTCTGCCACTAAACGCCTGCGATGTACTTGAGGTCGCCCTGACCGAAGCGAACCGATACACGTGGTCGAGATGGTCCGTCCCGCTCGATGACTCCACTTTCGCGACGGAACGTGTTTCGGACGTTGGCCAATTCGTCGGCGAACTGCGCGGTGTTTGAAAGCATTGGGTCAAGGATGACGGCGACCCGATCACCCACCTCCTGAAGACGCTTTCGAAGCGTGGGTTCCTCGGCATGCTCGAGGCGCTGGCTCAGCCAATGCCGATCAGATTTCGGTAAGTCAGGATCAAGCCCAGCCAGAATTCGTGCCTTCCTCTCGGCGGCCACGACCGATGCCGGGGACTCAGGAAGAGCCACTCGGTGGTATGCCTCGAGGGCCTGGGTGAGAGTTAGGACTCGCGTCGCCTGCCAGAGCGGTGGGGCGTAATAGAGACCCATCAAGAGACGGAGCGATGACTCATAGCGTTCGCTTATTTCAAGCCAGTTGTGAACCAGGGCCGAGAAATCACTAGGCCAGTCCGTCAGCGAGAAAAGCATTTGATGGGGATACATGCGATCCAGTTCGCGGTCCTCGTCGCGAGGCTGTATGAGGCGGCCTATTAGCTCAACATCGGCTGGCACCTCCGTGCCGTCACCAAGTCGATGAACTGCATGCGGTGTATGGAGGTCGATCTCCTCCACAAAAGCTGGCGTCGTCGTGGCGAAGGTGAGCAGGTCGCGTAGGGGAAAGAGAAATCGATTGGTAATTTCGCGGTGCCCAGTCGGGTTCGGAACCTTCACCACCAATACAGGTGCCTCAGTGCCTGCGATTCGCCCTTGTTCGAGATGTAATCCGCCTTCAAAGGCGATCTCAACAGTTACATCGTCGGAGAGCGTTGCCTTTACCGGCCCAGGACTTCGGTAACCGACCACCCACCGCATACCGTCTGGGGGTGGGTTGAGGGGCACAAAGCCTGACCGCTGTGCCCAATCTGCCAGATGGTCGGATTTGAAATGCACTTCATTGAAGACAAGCTGGTCCTCACTAAACTGTCCACCCACAAACGCTGTGCCCACCCAAATTCGTTCTTGCACGAAGGCTCCGATATGGCTACCCGACGAAAAGCATCGATAGAGAGTCAGGTCGCGGGTACTTTCCGCGATGCCATGTATCAATGGATACTTGGGCATCGCCCCCAGCAGTTGGGCTAGCTCCGAAAATGAGCCGTGCAACTCAAGCGTGATATCGCCATGGCGACCCGTCTTCAAGTGCCCAGCAACGGTGCGGTCTGAGTGGTCCGGGAGCCAAAAGAGGCCGACGAGGTCCTCAGGGATCTTCAACGCTTGTCAGTCTGGAACAAAACAGAATGCCTGGTAGATGTACCCGCACTCACACAAATCTATCGTGCCTCTGCGTGGCTCTCAGCGCTCCTACGAAGGTTCATACCTGCACCCCTCCTGGACGCACCTAGCCTGCGACGAACGCGGCAACGGCCCGCTTCATTTCGTCGTCCAAGGCGGCACGCATGATGGCAGACCCGATGGAAAAGAACTGGTCAAGAGACTCGGAAGCGTGACTGACCGTGTCGCACGCGGCCATGACCACGAGAAATGGATTCCCGAACGTAGCCCCGATCATTATTTTCCCAGCAAGAAGTTCCGAAATTTCCTGTTGGATTGCGACCGTATTGACGTGCGTCTGGTCCGACATAGGGCCGTAGAACAGGTCGTACCAAGAGGACTTCTGGAATCGCTGTGCCAAGGCATAGTCCGACAGCCCGCTCCAACCTTCCGGCCTCTTCCCGAGCCGAGCTGCCGGCACGGTACCGGCAGCGGCCTGCACTGAGAATGCATTCACATCCTCGGCGGCGTGTTCAGCCTCCAGTTCGTCGGCACGGGCTTGGGTCAAGTAGCCATGCTTCACGAGGGCGGCCGCTCGTTGCCTACGAACCGTTCCCTCAAACGACGCGAACAAGAGTGCCCGCGCGTCGGAGTCCTGCTCTGCAATCAGCAGAATGCCCAAGGCGGCGCTCACCATGGCTCTGCCAATCAGTCGAGCCTCGATGGTGTGACCTTCACTGCACAGATCTTGGAGCACCCGCCCCAGCTTTATCAGGTGTAGGGACATCGCATAGAGGACGAACGCGGCGGGACCGCGCCCTAGATGCTCCGATGCGGGCAAGGTTGCCTCAGTGTGACCTCGAAGAAACTTGCCAAGAGCAACTAGAAGTGTCCGCTGGTTCACCGGCAATTGAATTCGCGCTACATCCTTTATTGGTTTCACGTCGTGCTCGCTCACACCGTCCGATTTAGTAGCACAACTGCTGACGGGACCGCACACTCGATTGACACGCTCCTACTACGCTCAAGGCGCTGACGCCGCATGCCGACGGCTCAACGTGTGGTCCTGGTGCCAACGAAGATGGGTTCCTTTGACGGCTCACAGAAACGCAAGCAAAGCCGAGATCACAAACTTGACCTCGTCGGACAGCGCCTGCAGGAGGTCAATGGCCCCAGTGCGGTCTCGTCCATCGGTCGCGGGAGCATGGCTTATCAGTGGAACCACGGTCTGTCGCCAACGCACCTCCACATCCGGGATCGGTTCTGGCTCCACAATCCGAACCATCTCCGCGCCAGGCTCCAGCGGCCCGAAGTTAGTGGTGATGTTGTCGTAACTGGGGTGGTAGGCGACCCCAGTACTGCCAATGAGATGGAAACTAAAGACCATGCTCTGTGGCGCGGCGACCATGACGTTGAGGGTCCGGTGCTTGTCGATGTTGTCCAGATCCTGTAGGAGGGCGAGGAGTCGCAGACCCTTCCACTCGGGGCGAGCGTCCGGTTGTAGCTGCGTGAACTTAGCCATGAAGGGCCCGTGGTCTTGCAACACACCCAAGTGCCAGAACTGGGCCCGTTCAATGGGGTAACTGAGTCGCGTGTCATCGGGAGGCGGATTGCGGCCAGACACGTTGATGGCAATGCTGTAGATCAAATGATCAAGAGTCGAGCGGAGGCAGTGGATGCAATCTCCAATGACCAGTGACCATCGCTCGACATCGGGGAACTGCTCGACGTTCAAATGAATCGTGAGCATTCGGGGATTTGGGTAACGCCTGACGGCGATGCCGTACGGATATTTGTCCGCATGCTGGTAGAACTCGGCAAGAAAGATCTGCAAGTGCTCTTGGGCTCGGTCGAGTTTCCGTTGCCATGACGGGCCGCCCCCTAATGACACGGTTGACTCACCCAGTTTGTCAAGGTTTTTGGACTAGCTCGGAGTCCCGGAGCTCCACCTCATGCAAACATAGTGCCGGACAACTAAGTTTGGATGGAGAAGAGACCTAAATGACCTCGCACCCGGGGCGTAGTTGCCACCGAACCTAGGTGCTCAGCAGCCGAGCGTTCGAACGTTGCGCAAGCAAATGGAGACTGCTATGTCTCCACGGAAGGCGCACCGTCCTCCAGTCATGCCAATCGACCCGACACCTCATCCGCTGAACTGCTTCTGGGTGCTCGCCGGTCTGCGAAACAGGACATTCGTTGCCCGATTCCGCAGAGTACTTGGTGGGATGCGAGGGGCGCGCATTCGCGCCTTCGACCACCTGTCCAGCTTGCACCCAAACGGCGCCAAGGCTATGGACCTAAGGCGTCAACTTCACGCGTATGAGACTCGACTGTGTCGGGTGGACTTGATTACCGGTTTGTTCGTGTCAGTGATGCTGTGGCTGGCTCTCGCAGTGATCTTGATATCGATAGTCGTGGCCCCAGTTGCCGTGTGGCATTTGGCACGTCCGACGTTTCCTTGGTACGACTGGCTTGAGGCGATTGCCTTCGAGGTGCCCATCGTCGCCCTGGTCGTGATCGTTGAGACTTGGATGTTCGGCGTTGTACCCACGTTTCTCGCCACGGCGGTCGTTCTAGGTGTGCTCGAGGCCGCCTTGGTTGCATTGGCTTATGAGTTTGTTCGTCAGATGGCGGCGCTCGGACCCGTGGCTTTCGCAGTTACTTCAGGTGCAGTTGCAGGAACGATCTACGTCGTCTTGATGCAATGCATGTGCCTCGTACTACATGGACTCCGACGGTGGCGCGAGGGGCGACACACGTACGAGGCCCTTGCCGAGGTACTACTCGACACATTGCACGGCGTCGAACACCGATCAGAAGATTGGATGGATCGACGATTCAAAGTGGCCACGGCGGCTCAACTGGAGAACGCATCGCTTCTCGTCGAGCGGGAATTGCCGCACCGCATGCACAGCGCAGATGCAATCACAGATGCCTGGTTTAGGAAGACAACCGCAGAGATTGCTGCCGCCTTTCGAGCGCGCAAGCATCAGGTCTTCTTGCCGACTTCTTCGTGTCGCGGTGAATTGATTGACTTTCTGGCAAAACAGTTCTCGTGCGTGTTGTCAGGCGATCTCGGAGCGATGGACCGGTCTGAGGCTTACGACAAGCCCGCTCATTGGATGATGTCGGTGGTGGAGTTCACTGGACGCATCGCGTTCGGTGCGGCTCCCCTCCTGGTATTTATCGTAATAAACCACTTCGTCAAGCTACCGGCCACCCTGGTAACTCCAATGGTTGTGGCAGGGGTGGTCTGGATTGTCTTGTCGGTCGCTACGCTCGACCCGCGATACAAGGAGAAGCTAGGGACATTCGGTTCGATATTTAGCGCTTTTCGGGGGACCGGCTAATGCGTTTCTTCTTGCCAACCGTGCCTAGGTCGCGATCCACTCGGGAAAGAGTTGCTCGAAAATCTTGATTGGATCGGTGAATGATCCGTCCGGGTTGATCGCGGTCACAACCCGGGTGCCGTAGAACTTCGATAGTTGAGTCCAGGCAGCGGTGATCGACACCATCTGACTGTTCCAAGCACCTAACGAAACGGTTACGAAATGTTTGAATTGGTGCCCCGCGAGGGACTCGAACCCCCGACCCTCTGCTTAGAAGGCAGATGCTCTATCCAACTGAGCTAGCGGGGCTTTGCCGCCATTCGGGAGAATACCCGTGGGAGGGAGGGAAGTATGAGTGACTCGCTCGAACGGCTGAAAGCGATCCTGGCTGAGGTCACCGACCTGAGCCGGGCCGCCGCCATGCTCGAATGGGACCAGGAGACGTACATGCCGCCAGGCGGCGTGGGCGGCCGGTCCGACCAGCTCTCCACTCTCCAGCGCCTTTCCCACATCCGTTTCACGGGCGACGAGGTCGGTCGGTTGCTCGACGAGCTGGAGGACGAGACCTCTGGAAAGCCGTTCGACTCTTATGAGGCGAGCCTGGTCCGGGTCACCCGGCGCGACTACGAGCAGGAGCGCAAGCTGCCGCCCGAGCTCGTATCCGAGGCTGCTCGGGCCAGCTCGGCCGCGCGGCCCGTGTGGGAGAAGGCACGCCGGGAGGCCGACTTCAAGATCTTCGCGCCGGCCCTCGAGAAGAACCTCGAGCTCAACCGCCAGATCGCCGACGCGCTCGGGTATGAGCGCCGCCCGTATGACGCGCTGCTGGATCGTTTTGAGCCGGGCCTCACCACCGACCAGCTCGAAACGATCTTCGCCGAGCTCAAGCAGGCGATCGTGCCGCTGGTCGCCGGCATTGCGCGGCACGCCGATGCGGTCGACGACCGGGTGCTCTATCTCGGCTACGACCCGGCGCTGCAGGTCAAGTACGCGCTCGACCTGGTCACCCAGCTCGGCTACGACCTGCAACGAGGCCGCCAGGACATCTCGACCCATCCCTTCTCCACGTCGTTTGGACCCGGTGACGTCCGCATCACCACGCGCGTCTCGCGCGACTTCTTCAACGAGTGCCTCTTCGGCTCGATCCACGAATCCGGACACGCGATGTACAACCAGGGCATCGGTGACGACATCGACCGCACGCCGTTGTGGGCAGGGGCGTCGCCGGGCGTCCACGAGTCGCAGTCCCGGTTGTGGGAGAACCTGGTCGGGCGCAGCCCCGCATTCTGGAAACACTTTTTCCCGAGCCTTCGGAGCACCTTTCCCGACCAGCTTCGGGGCGTAGACGACGAGGCGTTCTTCCGGGCGGTCAACAGGTCGTATCCGTCGTTGATCCGGGTCGAGGCGGACGAGGTGACGTACAACCTGCACGTCCTGCTGCGGTTCGAGCTGGAGAACGAGATGCTCGAGGGCAAGCTCAAGGTCAAAGACCTGCCCGAGGCATGGAATTCGCGCGTGAAGTCGTACCTCGGCATCGACGTGCCCAACGACCGCGAAGGGGTGCTGCAGGACATTCACTGGTCATATGTCGGCTTCGGGGTTTTCCCGGGCTACACGCTCGGCAACCTGATCGGCGCGCAGCTCATGGAGAAGATCCGGGCGGACATCCCCGACCTGGACGGGCAAATCGAGGCGGGCCAGTTCGGGGCTTTGTTGGGGTGGTTGCGGAAGAACGTGCACCGGCACGGTCGGAAGTTCACACCGAACGAGCTGCTCGAGAGGGCGACGGGCAAGCCGCTTCAGGCCCGGCCGTGGATCGCCTATGTGCAGAAGAAGTTCGGGGCTCTGTACGGGATCGGCGCCGCACGGAGGTAGTCAGTCCAGCGGTTCGAAGGGACTGTGAAGGGGGTGTCGGGGCGGGGCTGGAGGCGCGGTTGGGTGTTGGTGGAAGGGGTTTGTCTTTGGCAGTTTTACGATCAAATCTATTGACAAGCGAACGTTTGTTTGGTAGCCTGTTTCTATGCTCGCGACGCAAGACGTTTACTCGCCCAGCCCCAATGACCTGCTTCGTGAGCGACTGATTCAGCGCCAGCGGGTGATCGATTTACAGCAGGTTGCGTTTGCCCGGGATGCGGCCGAATTTGCCGCCGGCAACGCGTGGGATGAGGACGGCTCGGTCAGCGCCATCGACTGGCTGCGCTTCAACTGTCACATGAACGCGGGCGCGGCTGCCAATGCGATCGCCGTCGGCGAGAGCCTCGAGCAGTTACCGGAAAGCCACCAGGCTGTCGTCGATGGCGAGATCGGCTTCGCCCATCTCGCAGTGATGGCTCGCACCGCCGAGGCGCTCGATGATCGATTTGACGAGAAGCTCCTGGTCGAGAAGGCGAAGGAGAATTCACCCGGCAAGTTCTTCTATATCTGCCATCACGCCCGGCATGCGGCCGACCCCAAGCGCTACGCCGCCGAGCAATCAGAGCAGGTTGAGCAGCGCCGGCTCAAGTTGAGCACCTGGATGGATGGCTCGCTGCTGATCAGCGGCCAGCTCGACCCGGTCGGCGGCGCCGCCGTGCTGACGGCGCTGGAGCCTCTGGCGCGCAAGTCTGGCGCTGACGACGACCGGTGCCTCGAGCAGCGGAATGCGGATGCTCTGGTCGAGCTCGCCTCGGGCGGCGGGTCGCAAGCCCAGATCCAGGTCACGAGCTCGATCGAGACTCTGCTCGCGCTGGCCGGCTCACCGGCCGCCGAAATGGAGTTCTCGCTTCCTGTTTCCTCGAAGACCATCGAGCGCCTGGCCTGCGACTCCAGCATCGCCCGTGTCCTGCTCAACTCCGAGTCGCAAGTGATCGACGTCGGGCGCTCCAAGCGGGTGGTGTCCGAGCCCGGACGGCGGGCCCTGGCGGCGCGCGATGGCCACTGCCGTTGGACTGAGTGCGACCGGCCGCCGTCGCGCAGCGCGGCGCATCACCTTGTGCACTGGATCCATGGCGGGACCTCCGACCTGGACAACTTGATTCTTTTGTGTCACCGGCATCACCGGATGGTGCACGAGGGTGGCTGGCAGATCGTTCGCAGCGATGACGGTCCCATCGTGACCATCCCGCCGACAGTTACGTTCGGGGCGCCGGCGCGAGGACCCGACTAGCTAAATACACAGATTGGGAACGTCGACGCTGAGGTCATCGCCAGGCTGCACCGTCACTCCGACATAGCCCGGCCCGGCCTGGAGAACGTATCTGCCCGGGTCCAGCAGGAACCAGTACGTTCCGCCGGTCTCCACTGCTTGCTGCGCCACGCGAGTGGTCGGGAAAATATCGGTCATGTTGCCTTGCCCGTTGCTTTTCCACGTGACCTGACCCTTGAGAACGCTCACAGTCCCTCCGGCGTAGGGCGGGCCGTTTTGATCGAGAAGGCCGGAGCACGGGATGATCCCGCCGGCGACGACGCCTTTCGGTCCGGAGTTACCAAATGCGTCGCAAGAGAGCAGCGTCGCGACAGCCGCCAGCGACGCACCTCCACGACGCCACATGCTCCGAGCATGCCAGATCAAGACGGCCTGCGGCGGCTGAGCTCGGTTTGGACAATGGCGCCAAGGTCGCCGAGCGGTCGCCGGTAAGGATCCAACCGACCCAAGCTCGCGAGATCGATATCAACGGTGTTGTGCGGGTGGCGCTTGTCGACCCCGATCGTCTTGACCTGGATTCCCAGCACCCGGCGCGTCGTCTCGTGTTGGGCCGCGACCTCGGCAGTCTCGAGGTCTGGAAAAGGCCGGTACAACGTGAGCTCATCGCTGTCGGCCAACCGGCGGACGACCTCGGTCTCGCCACGGAACCCCACTGCGCGGGCGGCGGTGCCTCGGCGCCGCGCGACCGGCACGGCAGCGGCCGGCTTCACACCCGCGAGGACGGCATCCGCCAAACCATCCAGCGGAAAGATGAAGCGGGCCCAGCGCGTGGGTTTGCCCGGGACCAGCGAGCAGCGGTAGGAATACGTGAAGGCGGCCGTGCGAGCGCACGACCAGTTCGACCCACACCTCCCACTCGGCCAGCTGCCCGACGACCGCGTCCTGGTCGCGATGCCAGGCGATGGACGAGCGGCCGCTAGCCGAAATCGATCGGCGCGAGGACTTCGCGGTTGACCTCGAGCTTGAAGATGTCCGGCCGCCCGTAGTGCCCGGCCACGTCCAGCGTCCGTTTGGCCGCTGACGCGACCACCGGGTCGCACTCCGCGTAGAGAATGCCGTGCTGCTCGTGGAGCGGACCGGCCACGATCCTTCCGCCCGGGCTCACGATCACCGAATCGCCCGGGTTGTACCACTCCTCGAGGTCCGGGAAGACCTGCGCGCGCTTTGGGAAATCCTTCGGGATGTCCTTCCCTCGCATGGCGGTCCCGTTGCCCAGCACCCAGCACCTCCCCTCGGCGGCGATGTGGCGCATGGTCGAGATCCACGTGCTGCCCTCGTCCCACGTAGGCGCGACGTAGATCTCGCAACCCTGGGCGAAGATCGCAAACCGGGCCAGCGGCATGTAGTTCTCCCAGCAGATCAAACCCCCGATCCGCCCCATCGGGGTGTCGCTCACGCGCAGCCCGCTGGCATCTCCCGTACCCCACACCATCCGCTCCGGGTTGGTCGGCATGAGCTTGCGGTGCCGGTTGAGGATCTCGCCGTCGGGCCCGATCAACACGACCGTGTTGTAGAGCGTTCCGCGGCTGAACACCCCATCCCTCTCGTGGATGCCGATCGACACGGTCACCTTGAGCCGGCGTGCGGCCGCCTGCATCGGCTTGAGGTCCCCCGCCTTCAGATCCACTGCGTTCTCGATCAGCCGGCCGTGGATCTCACCCGTCAGGTCGAAGTCGGCGCCAGGCCGCAATCGCCACAACCACTCCGGATAGCCCGGCAGCCATGTCTCGGGAAAGGAGACGAGCCGGGCACCGCCGGTGGCGGCTTCCTCGAGCAGCGCGACCCCGCGTTCCAGGGTCTTCTGCCGGTGGAGCGTGACGGGCGGATGCTGCACGACCGCGACGCGATGGGGGCTCGCTGACTTCTTCGGCATGGCGCACATGTTGCGCCCTCGCGGTCAGGGTTTGAGCGGAAAGTCCCCGGCCCGCGCGACCATCCCCGGAAGCTCCTTGCCCACCTGACCCGCCAGCCACTGCGAGGTCTTTATCAGCGCGTCCATGTCGAGACCGGTCTCGACGCCCAGTCCGCGCAAGAGGTAGGCCAGGTCCTCGGTGGCGATGTTCCCCGTCGCCTTGGGCGCAAATGGGCACCCCCCCGCTCCGCCGATCGATGCGTCGAGCGACACGGCGCCTTCCTCGACAGCCGCCACCGCGTTGGCATAGCCGGTGTTGCGCGTGTTGTGGAAATGGGCGCCCACCGTCGCCCCAAGGCGGCGCGCGCCACCCACGAGCTCCTTGACCTGGGATGGCACGCCCACCCCGATCGTGTCCGCGAGGCAGATCTCATCCGGAGGCACGGCCATCAGGTGCTCGACGATCGCAAGCACGCGTTCCGGTGGCACCGGGCCTTCGAAAGGACAGCCGAAGGCGACGCTCAACGTGACCGTGATGGGCATCCGCTCGCTTCGCGCCCGCGCGACGAGCGCCAGCGCGGTCTTCAATCCCTGCTCGGTCGTGGCGTTCTGGTTGCGCCGCCCGAACTCGTCGCTGGCGGCAAACCCATAGTGCACCTCGTCGACGCCTGCCGCCACAGCGCGCTCATAACCTTTCTCGTTGAGCACGAGACCCGCGTAGGACGTGCCGGGCTTGCGCTTGAGGGCCGCCATCACTTCTTCGGCGCCGGCCATCTGGGGAACGAGCTTCGGGTTGACGAAGCTCGCCGCCTCGATCCGCTTCAGGCCCGCGGAAGCGAGCCGATCGCACAGCTCCGCGCGAACGATTGGATCGAGCGTCCGGCTTTCATTCTGCAAACCGTCCCTCGGACCGACGTCGCAGACGATCACGGTCACATGAATAAGGTAGACCGAGACGGAAGCAGGGGCTGGACGTCCCAGCCCCTGCTCTCTTTCAGTTCGGTCTAGCTCGCGTTGATCGCTCCGATCCACGTGCCCCAGTTGCGGCCGTGGTTGGCAGTGGTGACCTGGTTGGCATACTCGCCCGCGAACCAGATATGGCCCGCGAGGTCCGCGGAGACCGCCTCGAAGTCACCCCAGCGGCAGACCGGAAGCGCAGCCGTGCCGCAAAGGGTCGGTCGGTACGACTGCTCCCCTGCCTTGAGCAGCACTCCCGTGCCTTTGAAGTTTTCCTGGCCGGAGCCCTTGACGATGTACCGGGCCTCCGGGAACACGGTGTGGCTCATGTGCTCAAAGAGCATCACCACGTTGCCCCGGGCATCCGGCACCACGGTGCCGAACGTTGCGGCCGCGTCGCCGGAGAAGTTGTAGTAGTCGGTTTTGGAAGCGTCCTCTTCCCCGAGGTTCGAAAGCTTGATCTGCGCCCACTCGATGCCGGGCACCGTCTGCGAGCCGTTGTTGATCGCGGTGTCCCAGGTCCCGTAGACGACGCCGTTGCGCACCACCGGAGTACCGGTGAAGCGAAGGTCGAGCGCGTCGACGCACTGGTTGCAGCTCGGCTGGTCGGCCGCCGGGCTGACGAGGAAAGGCTTGCTTGCGACGTAGGTGCCGGTCAGTGTCGGCGCGGGACCGCCCTGGTCGTGGGAGATGGGATTGGTCATCTTCCAGAGCGCCATACCGCTGCAGGAGTCAGCGAAGCCCAGGCCGGTAAAGCCGCAGAAGTGGCCGTTGACCGGGTCAGGACCGTCGAGTGTGTTGACGAAGACCTCGGCGTTGCCGGCGCTCCCGTCGAGGTTGATCGCGGGGTTGACCGTGTCGGCGAGGAAAGGCCCGGTCGCCGCCGTGATGCCGGGACCGTGGGCCTGCAGGTTGAAGAAGCCGTCGGCGGTGAAGCCGCCCTTGCCCGCTTCCATCTTGGCCTTGTTCGCCTCGAACAGCTCGGCGTAGAAACCGTTGTCGGTGTTGGAGAACATGTTCGCCGAGAAATAAACGGCTTGTCCGTTGATGCCCAGCTGCGTGTAGTCCGCGCCGAAGTTCCGGCCCATCGACATGTCGAACTCATAGACGTTCCACTTGCCGTTGGGGTTGCTCGTCTGGCTGACTGCGACGTAGTAGACAGACTTGAACGAGCAGTCCGGCGCGATGCCGAGGCTGTTTTCCGCCTGGAGCATCGCCGCCCAGAAACGCCCGCCGATCGGGTCGTAAAGCGCCCTCGGGTCGCTCAGGAACGGCTGGCTGTTGTGCGCTGTGTCACACGGTGCGCCGCTCGCGTTGGTCACGTTCGGCACGCCGAAAAAGGTCTGTGCGCTTACAGGCCACCCGGGCTGCACGTTGCCGGTGGGGTCGAGGACCTCCCACTGCGTGTTGACGCCCTGGAGGACGAACTGGGACGAGGCTCCCAGGGCCATGTCGGGCGGGTTGCAGCCGGATCCGACGAAGTACGAGCAGGTGGTTGCGGAAGCCTGCTGCCCGATGAAGCTCGCGCTCGGCGAGGGCGTGTTCGTGTTGTCCGACCGCTCGGTGTCCGTCACCGTGTTGGTGCTGCTCACCCCGGAGGTAGCGGTCCGGCTCGTCCGGTTGCGATCGCCCTTCGGCGAGAGGGTGATCGACCGGTTCTCCCCGGTGGACGACGACGTCGTCGTCGACGGGGCCTTTCGGCGCTCGGCCGGAGAAACGACGTAGTGCGTTACCAGGGTGGCCACGCCGCTCTGCGATGAGAACGTGACGCCCGCTCCGGGCGAGGATTCCGACGACGCCGCGACCGTGGGTACGGTCACGGCCAGGGCACCGATCAACGTGGCGACTGAGGCGGCGGCGACCAGACGTCTTCGTGTTTCGACTACCACAAATGTTTCCCCCATTGCGTGCAACCGGTTGAGTTGTCCGCGGCACGGGACACGACGGCCCCCACCGCTTCCGAACCACGCGATCCTAGCCGCCACCAACCCACCGTGCAACTAACAACTCAGCAGCCTCCGGGTCCGGCGCCGCTTTCGGCGATATGGCCAAGCGCGTCAGGCGCGGCCCGGATTGTCCGCCACCGCCGTGACCACCGCAGCGTTGTGATCGGCGCCGTTGACTCCGCCGATCGTGCAGGTCACGCTCGTCGTCGCGCTGTGGACGACATCCGGCTGCACCGTAACCGTGCAGGTGCCGATCACGGCATTCGTCTGCGGGTCGGTCATCGTGAACGTGATCGTCGACGGCGCTCGCGCACCGCTCCTGGCGCCGAGATTCTTCAGCGAAGCGGCGACGACGCACGGCGAGGCGCAGCCGGAGGTGTCGACGGACACGATCGTATAAACCGGGGGCAGCGTCGAGAGATCGGAGAAGTTGACCGCCCCGCTGGGCGCTGTGATTGCAAAATCGCGGTTGAAGTCGCTGTACAGCAGGTCCGCTTCGGAGATCCCGTCGACGACTGCCCCGTGCTTCATATGGACCCGCAAGACACGGTAAGGAGGCGCCTCGCCGACGAAGACGTCCGCCCGCGGTCCGGACAGTTCGACCGCCGGCACGCCGCCCACAGAGACGTGGTCCGTGCGCGAGGTCACCGCGGTGCCCAGGAAGGTCGACGCCAGGCTGCTGCCCTTGGTGAAATCGGGAAAGTCGGGCACGGTCGCTGACAGCCCGGTCCACCAGCCGTTGCCGGTCGCCTGGACCAGGCTGCGTGAAGCGAGATCGGCGCCCATGTGGTTGGCAAGGAACTTCTCGCCGCGAAAATACGAACCCTGGCCGGTGATGATCGCTTCGAGGTCGTCGCTCGGGCCGCTCAACAGCACGTGCGCCGTCGCGGGCCGGACCAGCTCGAGATCGACCTTCCAGGCAGTGGCGCTTTCCGTGTAGGAGCCCGCGATCCTGAAGCTCTTCGCCGCGTCGAGGCTGGCGGCGGCGCCGCTGTTGAGCGCCCGTATCGTCGGGAGCCCAAGCCCGAATGGCAGGCCGCAGGCGGCGAGCATGGCGAGGATGGCCATCCCGACCGCCGCCCTCCCAAGAGCTCTCAACACTCGCCTTTGTAACGGCCGGAGTATCCTCCCCGTTACCCCACCGTGGACCAGCCCAGCGCGGAGGTCGGTCTTCCCCAGCAGGTGAGCGCGCCAGAGGGCGCGGGACCTCCCGCGGCCAGGCGGAGCCAGCCCCGTACGGTGCGCATTCGGGGTCGCCAGTACCCCGTGATCCTGCCGAGCATCCGCGACGCCAGGCTGCACGTGGCAGCGGTGCTCCTGACGCTCCAGGTGCTCGGGCAGACCGTGCTCGGTTTCAGGCTTTCGGTGGCCCAGATCCTGGTTTGCCTTGCCGTCGGAGCGCTGATCGAGTTCGGCGTCGCGTTCTTCAAGGATCACATCCTCCTGTGGCCGGCCAGCGGCCTGCTGACCGGCAACAGCACCGCCTTCATCCTTCGCGTGCCGGGGACCCTCCACGGCCAGTGGTGGAGCCTTCACGGCATCGAGATCTTCATCGGAGTGGTAGCGCTGGGCATGGCGACGAAGTACCTGATCCGCTGGCGGGGCAGGCACATCTTCAACCCGTCGAACGTTGCCCTGGTCGCGGCGTTCATCGTGCTCGGCCCCCAACGCACCGAGCCGCTGGACCTGTGGTGGATACCGATGGGTCCATGGATGATCGTGACCTACGCCATCCTGATCGGCGGCGCCGTCTTGATCGGCTGGCGCCTCGGACTCCTCGGGATGGAGCTGGCCTTCATGGCGAGCTTCGCCATCTTTGTCGCCCTCGCCCTGGCCCCGGTTCCCGACCACTGCATGGTCGCCAGCTGGCACCTGTCCCCTCTTTGCGGGAGCTCGCTCTGGCAGATTCTCGTCACCTCGCCCGAGATCCTGATCTTCGCCCTTTTCATGATCCCCGACCCGAGAACCGTGCCCGAGGGCCCTGTCGCCCGCGTCATCTTCGGCGTGATCGTGGCGCTGTTCGCGGTTCTGCTGCTGGGCCCGACGACGCTCGAGTTCTGGACCAAGACGGCGATCCTGGCCAGCCTGGTCCTGGCCTGCGCGCTGCGATTTGCGCTGACCGCCTTCCTCGCTTCGGTTCAAGCGGCGATGTTCCGTTTCTCTTCTTCCTTGATCCCCGGGTGGAGAGTGCCGGCCGCCATCGCCGCCATCTTCATCCTGGTGGGATGCCTGCCCGTGGCCTCCGACCTGTCCACCCACAGCCCTCAGCCCGTGGCCGGCCTCTCCGACGGGACGACTCCGACGATTCCTCTCGTGGTGGGAACCGACCCCGCGCTCACCGCCTCGCTGGAGGCCTCCGCGAGCGACGCCCTGCCTCCGCCGGGAGATGCACAACCGGTGGCAACCGGCGCCTCAGGGCGCGTCTGGGCGCTGCCCGCGGTCCCATCCGTGGCGATTCCATCCAACGTCAGCTACTTCAATTCCTCGATGACACCGCAGTACGCCGCGCACATCGGCCACGATGCGGTGCTCGATCTGATCATCGAAGCGGAGGCCCGGCGCGCGCACGACACGAAATTGGCGGAGAGCGGCGCCGCCGCCGATGGGCTCGCCGAATTCGTCGGCGTCATCAACCAGGACGTCGCGGCGGGCACATTCGTGCAGAAGGTCTACAGGTTCGACAGCGCCTCGCTGAACCTGTTCCTGCCCAAGTTCTCCAGTCAGGCCTCGAGGTTGGTCGGCCTCACGCTCAACGGAACAGCCACGCTGATCACCAGGGGCCAGTCGGGACGCGTTCTTTCACAGAGCACCTCGGCCTACTCGAAGAGCTGGAGCGTGTTCGCGATCGCCCCGGACGGCCAGATGCTCATCGACCAGGACTACTCCGACCTGAAACTGGCTCCCTAGTAATCCCCTCTCCCCGTCCGGGAGAGGGGCCTAAGCCCGCAATTACCGATCGCGAGTGATCGCGCCGGGTATGCCTGACGGCTCGTAGGCGGCCGGCGGCTCGATCCCGAACGTGTCCGCCAGCCGGACGAAGAGGCTGAACAGCGCCGCCACGTAAGCGGCCTCGGCGATCTGTTCGTCCGTCCAGCCCACCTCGCGCAAGCCCGCGACCTGCTCGTCGGTGACGCGATATGCGGCGCGGGCTATGGTGCCGGCGAACTCGAGGAGCAGGCGTTCACGGGGTGGGAGGCCAGGGTCGAGGTCGCCGTTGCGGAGAGCTTCCGCCGCCTGTTCGAACTCTGCGCCCTGCAACTGCAGGAACCACGTGTGGGAGCTGAGTCAAAACCTGCAGCGGTTGATCGCGGAGACGTACGAGGCGATCAACTCGTGCTGTGCGCGGGTGAGCGCGCCGTCGGTGAAATGCATCCGCGAGGCGGCCTGGATGGCGGCCAGAAAATCGGGCCTCAGGCTCATCGTCTGGAGGATGGGGGATACGAAGCCGATCGGGCTCTGCGCTTTGGCGGTCGCGTAAAGCTCAGCCAGAAGGCCCGTGGCGTCTGCCTCCTGGACCATCTTGATCCGCGCCATCAAAGACCTAACGGACCGGCGCCCGGAAAGGCTACTCGGGACCTTTCCAGCCCCAGCGGGGCAGGGGCAGATCCGCCGCAACCTGAGCTTCGGCGGGTGTGTACGACATGACCTCTTCGGTCGCCCATTCCATGTAGGCGCGAAGGGCGGCCCTGAGCTCGGGATCTTTGGGCAAGCCGGCATCATCCGCAGCCTGCACGAAGCACGCGACGAACCGCTGCCCCCAGTCTTCGGCCGCGCCCGTGCGAGCGTGCATTTCGAGCATCGCCGAGTGACCGCCGTGCAGCTCCGAGTAGCGTGGCGGGCCGCCAAACACCTCGGCCCAATAGAAGGCGAGGTTGCCTATATGCGCTGGATTGAATCCATGGGAGAACGCATGGCTGATCTCCGGTTCCTGGAGGCAGCGCTCGTGATGCGCCGCCGCCAGAGCGAGAAAGGCAGGGTCACCACCGGCGAACTCAAAAATGGAGGGCCGCGCCATGGACATGAGTTTCGCGCATCAGGAAGGAACTCGTCTACGTGTTGATGACCCACGAGGTGAGCGACAACAGATCCCACTTGAAGACCTCCAGAGCTAACTCCGTCTAAGCGATGGCGGGGAACGCATTCCGGTGGCCACAATCGTCGCGATGATCAGCGGTAGCCCAAGTACGACGCCAATGAATGTGATCGCCATCGATGCGCCGCCGACGATCCCCAACAAGCGCGCCGCTCGCCAGCGTCGCCAGATGCCGAGGTTGGTGGCCACGGTCATCAGAAACCACACCGCGGAGATCGCGCCGATGGCGTACGAAGACGTGTTTTGGAACTGCGGGTCGCCCATCGCCGAGACGACCGTGTACAGAAATAGTGCGCCGGTCGCGATTGTGACCAGGCCGAGGGTTGTGATCACCGCGACCCATGTGCTGCGAGGTGACATTCCGTGCGCTTGCAGCTCAGCCGGGATTGACGTGGAGCTGGAGTCCGACGGCCACCAGGCCACGAAGCTTCGGCTCGCTGATGGGAGGGCGGCGAAGCGGCCACCCACATAAACAATGACGCCGAAGAACGGAAAGATGAAGCTGGCCGGGTTGATCCCCGGGATGCTTATGAACACCCCTCCGAGCACACAGAGGCAGCACCACACCAGGGGCCACCACGGGAGCCGAAGGTCGCCGGTGACGACTGAGCCTGCATCGTGTGCGTGCAGCATCCCGTCGAACACCGCAGAGGGCCAATTCGGCTTCCACGGCAACGGCCGCAACCTGGTAACGCCCAAGTTTGCATCGCTCTCGTCAAATGGCTCGGAGAGGTCCCTGCGATAGCGGAAGTCCTGTCTCAGGCGGCTACCCATCCATGCAAGCGTTTGATCGCGCGAGCGATCAGATTGGACTTGCACATGACCCGCGCTCCAGATGCTCTGCGGCCATGTTGATGACACGAACTCGAGGTGAAACACCGGCGGCTGATCGGACTCGAGCATCGTCATTGACCGAAGGGTCCGGGTGGTTTGGGTTTCCGCGCGGTTAGCCGTCGGACGATCAGCCGAAAGACCGGGAAAGTGCTGACCCAAGAAAAGAGGGCGGTCTGAAAGACGATCGCAAACGCGAGCTGCAGGGCAAGCAACAGGGGCGGCGCGTTGCGATATGAGCTCCATTCCAAGAAGAGGGCGACCAGGCCGGCGATCCCGCCCACGATCTCGGCAACAAGCAAGAATTCCCAGGCTCGGTGAACTTTGTCCGCATCGCCAAATGGCCTATCGCGGCGGGCGATCAACCCGATCACGCTCACCGCCACCAACCAGACGATTCCAACAGCCTCGGAAGCAATCAAGATCCGAAGGTTCAGCATGATCCCCCGGCGCAAAGGCCAAACGTTACCTAACGGTTAGGGCACCACAGTTTGTGTTGATCCCGCTGGCCACACGACCAGCACAGCTCATGATCCGCCTCGGTGTTTTGAACTACTCGCCAGCTGAAAGCGAATACAGATCCGAATAGCAAAGCAACTATGAGTGTTGGGTACACACCCTATACAACGGTGCCGCGACCCTTAATGTTCCGGGGGGCCCGCGGGCGGGCCACGTACAGCACCCGTTTCTCCGCCATTCGGGCACAGATGGTCACATCCCGGGCCGTTGATAGCGCCTTTTGGTCCCACCTGGTCGTATCCCAGGGCTGCCTTAGCGACGCGTGCGAGCGCTCGAAACCTCATCGTCGGCGCGCTGGATCAGATCATCCGCCGAGTCGCCCGCCTGCAGCCGGGCAAGGCCGACCGTGATGGAGGCGCCGGAGCTACCTGCAGCCAACAGCGTGCTGACAGCCCCAAAGCGTCGACGCGCGTGTTCGACAGCGATGCCTGGCAGCACGCATACGAACTCATCGCCGCCGACGCGAGTGATCACGTCGTAGGAGCGCAAGCAGGTTCGCAGGGAGTCGGCGACGGCGATGAGCAGCGCGTCCCCCGCAGCATGACCTCTGGTGTCGTTCGTGGCTTTGAGCCCGTCCACGTCGACGTAAGCAGCTACGAGCTCTCCGCCGACGCGCTGGGCTCGATTGATCTCCCGCACGATGGCAGCCAGCCCGGCGCCGCGGCGGCTCACTCCTGTCAACTCATCGGTCCCGGAGTCTTCACGGTCCTTGGCGGCCTGGGCGCGATCTTCCGCTGCAATCTGGCGGTCGTGGCTGCCCTGTGCGCGATCGTCCGCTGCAACCTTGCGGTCGTTGATAGCTCGCACGCGGCTATCCGCGGCATCGGCACGGCCCGAGTCGGCTCGCGCGCCTTCGTCTGCCGCGCGCCGGCGATTGCTGGCCGCGCGATCCCCCGCGGTTCGGTCGAAATCACCGGCCGCGTCGTCGCGCGCTTCGGCGTCTCGGTCACGCTGCTCGGCAGCGAGGTCACGCGCCCGTGCAGCCAGTCCCAAAGTTTCGCGCTCCTTGGCGGCCTGCGCGCGATCTTCAGCTGCAAGCCGGCGGTCGTTGATCGCCTGGGCGCGGTAATCCGCGGCCTCGGCGCGCCCCGACGCGGCCTGAGCACCTTCGTCTGCCGCATGTTGACGGTCGGTCGTCGCGCGATCCCCCGCGGTTCGGTCAAGATCGCCCGCCGCGTCGTCACGCGCTTCGGCTTCTCGGTCGCGCAACCCGGCCGCGACGTCACGGTCCTGCGCAGCCAGGCCGGCCTCCCGACGGCGCACTCCTCGCCACTCGTCGCTTCCAGAATCTTCGCGGTCCTTTGCGGCCTGGGCGCGATCTTCCGCCGCAACCTTGCGGTCGTTGATGGCCTGGGCCCGGTTATCCGCAGCCTCAGCGTGCCGCGTGGGAGGTCGGGTACCTTCGCCTGCCTCCTGTTCACTCTCGCTCGCCGCGCGATCCCCTGCGGTTCGGTCGAGGTCACCCGCCGCGTCGTCACGCGCTTCGGCCTCTCGATCACGCTGCTCTGCCTCTCGGTCACGCACGTCCGCGGCCAGATCGCGGTCGCGCCCTTCCAGGTCGCGCTCGCCTGCCTTTGCCAGGGCGTCTTGGCCTTGATCAGACCCACTAGGGTCCTGATCTGGGAGTGTCATGCCGCGCGTCCGTACTTCGGGCATATGAGTCGATCCTGCCGCTAGCGAGCGCAAACGGTGACTCAGGGTCGGCCCGTCGCCATAACAATTGCAGCAACCGTCACGGTGTTAAGAACCGGCACCCGCGGGAAATCGGAGGAAATTGGGGTGGCTAGCGGGATTTGAACCCGCGACAGCCAGATCCACAATCTGGTGCTCTGCCATGCTGAGCTATAGCCACCACGGGTGCGGGCCAGGAGCCACCGGCCCCTTAGGAATCACGATTCTACCCGCCCCGGTTGTCAGAGAATGGAGAGCGGATGGCAACTCAGGCCGAGTTCGACCAGATGATCAAGTCCGGGGAGCTGATCGAGTCTCCGAACGAGATGACTCCCGACTACCTGAAAGAGCTCAAGCACACGCTCATCGTCTCAGGCGACACCGAGCTCATCTCCGCCCCCGCCTACTACCTGGCCGCCAAGCGCGCCCCCTCGATCAACGCCTTCATGACGGGGATAGCGATCATCCAGGACGAGCTGGCGCACGCACACATCGCGTACCACATCCTCGAGGAGCTCGGCGAAGACCAGGAGAAGCTGATCTTCAGCCGCGACCCCAAGAGCTTCCGCTACCCCTACGCCTTCGACGTTCCACTCGACAGCTGGACGGAGCTGGTGGTCGCCAACGGCATGTACGACCAGGCGGGCTTCTGCCTCCTCGGCGACATCCACGACAAGTGCTCCTACGGCCCCTGGAAGCGCGGGCTCAACAAGGTCATGGCCGAAGAGAACTTCCACCTCCGCAACGGCCGCACGTGGATGAAGCGGATCAGCGCCGCCGGAGGCTCGGCAAAAGACGAGCTCCAGCGCGCGGTGGACTGGATGTTCCCGCTGAGCGTCGAGTGGTTCGGCCTGCCCGACTCGCTGAAGATGCACTCCGCTCAGCTCGAGTACCGCCTTAAAGGGCTGACCAACGACCAGCTGCGCCAGTGGTGGCTCTCGACCGTGGTTCCCTACTGCGAGCAGATCGGCATCAACGTGCCTGCACATAAAGAGGTGCGGGACGGCAAGGACGTATGGGAGCTCGACTATCCATTCCCGTGCGAGTTCGACGCCGAGGAGAAGCGGTGGGACTTCAAGCGGCCCATCTCCTGGGACGACGTGCTCGTCCGCTGGCGCGCGCGGGGGCCTCGCAACATCGAGATGGTCGCGATGTTCCAGGAGGAATTTCACAAGTTCCGCAAGACCCACCAGGCCGGGTCGTGAACGAGCGGCTCTGGGCTGCGCTCTCCGAGGTGCAGGATCCCGAGATGCCCGTGAACCTCGTCGACCTTGGCGTGATCTATGGAATCACCGAACAGGATGGCTTGGTCGAGGTCGACCTCACCTTCACCGCGATGGGCTGTCCGGCGTCCGAGTTCATCCTCGACGACGTGCGCGAGCGGCTGATGCGTGAGGCCGGTGTGCGCGAGGTGCGCATCAACGTCGTCTGGGACCCGCCATGGACGGTCGCGCGCCTGACTGAGGCCGGCCGCGACGCGCTCGAGTCGTGGGGCCTCGCGGTTTGACGACCTACAAGCGAGTCAGCGGCGACGCGGTCGAGTACGAGGTGTTTGCCCGCAAGACACGAGCGGAGCCGCTGCACCAGGTGGGCAGCGTCGTCGCACCCGACGACGATCTCGCCATGGCCTACGCGCGCGCGACCTACGACGAAGAGCGCTGGTGCGAGATGGCGATCGTCCGCAAGGAGCACATCATCGAGCTCTGGCAACCGGGTGAAGGCTCATGAGCCTCTCGGACCTTGTGCTCAGCATCGCCGACAACAAGCAGATGCTCGGTCTGCGGTACGCCGAGTGGGCGACGCGCGCCCCATCGCTCGAAGCGGACATCGCCGCGGCCGCCATGGGCCTCGACGACCTCGGACACAGCCGCGTCCTCTATGGCTGCCTCGAACCGCTGGGCGCCGACCCGCGCGGACCTGAGCGCGAGTCGGATCCCGCGAGTCTCCGGGCTCTTGCTTACTTCGACGAGCCCTGGTCCGAATGGGCCCAGTTCGTGGCCGCGAACGCGGTCCTGGACACCGCCTTCACCGTGATGGTCGAGGCCTGCGTCAACGGTTCCGTCGATGTGCTCCAGCACCGCCTGCGCAAGATGCTGCTGGAGGAGCGCTATCACTTCCTGCACGGACGAAGCTGGCTCAAATCCGGCATCGACCCGAAGCCGTTGAACCGCGCCTGGCGCGAAGCCATCGAGTGGTTCGGGCCGCCCGACGGCGAGGTCGAAGCCCTCCATCGCGAGGGGAAGCTCAGCCTGGGGCCTCGTGAGCTGCGGGCGAGGCTTGAAGAGCAGCTAGAGACGAAATCCCCCGACGTTCACGTCGACTGGAAGGGATGGGATCCGCTGCGCCGGCGAAGCCGGCCGGGCGCCATCGACGAGCAGACCTTCGGCATGCTGCGCGGGCTGGAAGAAAAGAGATTTGCCGCCACTAAAGAAGCCTGAACCTCGTTCCGATCCTCGGTGTCCTCACTGCCACGCGCGCGACGCCGAGGTCATCTCGCTGTTCGGGACTCAGGCGATGACACTCCAGTACCGCTGCCGCAAGTGCGGCACGCTCTTCGAAGCCATCAAGTACGAGGCTTAGACCTCGTCCTCTGATTCGACCTCGTCGTGCGACCGCCGCCTGCGCAGGATCGCGAGCGGAAGGCCGGCCACCACCACCAGCGCGATGAGGACCGCCACGATGATTGGCAGGGTCGACCCGCCGCCCCCGACGTTCACCGCTCCCGGCGGCGGCGAGGCGGACGGGTAGCCGGCGGCGAAGTAGCCGAAGGACTTGGTCGAGGTGTCGATCGTGTATGGCTGCGCCTGCTGCGCCGCGCCAATCGACTTCCACGGACCGCCCGGGTCGCTCGCGAAGTACACGTCTGCCGGAGCGGGCTCCAGGTTGGAGTAGAGCAGCACCAGGTTGGCAGGCTTCACGAGCGGAGCTGAAGCCGCGATCTCGTAGACGTTGGTCACGAAACGGATGCCGGCAGGCTGCGGGCAGGTCGGCAGCGGAGTGATGTCGACCGAAATCGTTGTCTTGCCCGTGGCGTCGAACGCGCCTGGCAGGAACCCGATGACGATCTGGGCGTCCAGGTTGGGATACGCGTCGGCGGCATCGCTCACACCGCCGATCACTTTGATTACCGCGTGGCCGGAGCTCGGCCTGGTGTTGGAGCCGGCCTGCGGTGGTGGACACGTCCAGCTGTAAGGCTGCACCGGCCCGAACCCGTCGTAGAAACCCGGTGCGACCATCCAGGCCGCGATCATGTAAGCAATCACGGCCGCGGCCAGCAGGGCAGCGCGCTTCACAGCGCGAGGTCGGCGATCACGTGGCCGATGATCGGCGCCACCAGGTCGCGGCAAGCCCAGCGCCAGAGTGCGAGCAGAAGGCCCGCGGCGGCCACGGCGCCAAGAAAGGCCGGCGGATGGGAGAGCACGTGAGCAGCTGTCCAGACCAAGGTGCTGCCGATGATGGCGAGCGGCGCGCCGCCGGCCTCGTCGAGCGCCGCGTAGAGGGCGCCCCGGAACGCCAGCTCCTCGCCGATGGAGACGGCGACGGCCGCGACCGCGAGGCCGGCCGGCAAGATGGGCACGGCGCCAGACCGTACAGCACCGGGCAGTAGCAGCACAGCGCCGATCGCCAGGCCCCCGACTATCCTCAACCCGAGCCTGGACGTGCCCAGACCCAGGCGGTCGGCCGGCGTGCCCAGCGCCACGGCCCCCAGCACCGCTCCTCCGGCAATCAAGGCGGCGATCGCCATGTGCGGTTGCGACTGGATCGATGTGCGCGCCCATTCGATGCACAGCACCAAAGCCCCGACGAGCGCCGCCCGCACGCCCGGGTGGGTCCGCTTCAGGACCAGGCTCACCGAGTCAAGCGTTCGGGTGCGGCGTACACGTTGAAGCGATCGCCGCGGAGGAATCCGACAAGAGTCTGGTTGAACTCGCGCGCCAGCGCCACCGAAAGGCTCGACGGTGCGCCGACGGCGGCCAGGACCCGAATACCGGCGCTGATCGACTTCTGCACGATCTCATAGCCCGCGCGACCGCTCACGACAAGCACCGAGGTGGCTGCGGGCAAAGACCCATCGAGCAGGGCGCGGCCTACGACCTTGTCGACCGCATTGTGCCTCCCTACGTCCTCACGCAGATGCAGCAGCTTTCCGTCTGCTGTGAAAAGACCCGCGGCATGGAGGCCGCCCGTGCGATCGAACACTCCCTGGCCCTCACGCAGGATCTCGATGAGCCCGGGCAGCAGAGAAGGGTCCACCGCCGGCCCGTCCGGCAGAACCGCGAGGTCGCGCTTGAGGTCCTCGATCAGCACCGTGCCGCAGACGCCGCAGGCCGAGCTGGAAAGCATCGATCGCTCCGGCTTGCGCCGCGGTTTACCAGTCAGGTGGACGTCGACCTGGTTGGATTCGACGAGGTCGGACTCTACGCGTATGCCCCGCTCGATCTCCCCCGCCTCGGCGCTGATGCGCACAAAGCTCACCTCGTCCAGCCCGCGCACGATGCCTTCCGCGAACAGCAGGCCGAGGCACAGCTCGAGGTCCTGTCCCGGCGTGCGCATGACCACCGAAAGAGGTTTGCCCTCGAGCATCAGCTGCAGTGGTTCTTCTGTGACCACAGCATCGGGCGCCTCGGTCCAGTGCCCGGCCGACCATCTGCGGACCTGCAGCTCCGGTGCGGCCGGCTTTGCCATCACGCTTGGGCGACGCGGAGACTGCGCGCTGACCGCGGGATCGCGGTCGAGATCGCAAAACCGTGCCACGAGGTCACGCGCTCGGCCCGCAGCTCGATCGCCGGCGGAGCGCCGTCCGGCTCGATGCCATATCGCTCCGCTATGCCGGACGCATCTGTCGCGCCACCGAACGTCCCCCGCACGCATGCACCCACCATCAAAGAAGGACGGAAGCGGTGGTGCGACTCGACCACCAGCGCGCCAGGCGATCCCGCGCGAGGACGGCCGCTGAAAGGTGAGATCGTGACCTTTCCGCGATCCACATCCCAGAACGCGGGCCGGATCACAGGCATGCCGCTTTCGATCCAGCATGCGTATCCGCGAGAGACGCCCGCAAGGCTGCGGCTCACGTCGGCGGGGACGGCGGGGACGCGCGCCGCCTGGGCCGGCGGGAACTCAATACCCTCGATGACGTCGGCGTGGCTTGGTCGCAATCGCATGACAACCCGGTTGTAAGGCAGCCACTCGCGGGGCAGCCTGGTCACGTCGAGCACGTATCCGGCCACGAAGAGCGCGTTCTTGAGCGCGTAACCGGCCATGCCCAGGACATACCCCGGCCCGTCGAGCATCGCGCGGACCTGGCTCGAGACGGACAGAGGATCGAACACCTCGATCGCCCCGCGCAGGAGCAACGCACGTGAGCCGCCGTCGACCAGAAACGCGGCTCGGGGGTCGCGACGGGCGAGCATCGTCTTCGCCGCAAAGCGCGAGGTCGTCATCCAGAGCGAGCCTGCCGCGAAGCTGAACACGGCCGGGTTCACCAGCGGAAGCCGGCCGGCCCGGAGCGCGAGCATGCCGATCGGGGACTCGCCGAGGATGGCGCGCGCATCGCTGCTCAGCCGCATGAGCCCACTTTAGGGCTCTTCGAGGCGCTCACGAATTCGTTCCAGGGCCCGCTCCAGCCGCCCGCGCACCATCCCGTCCAGGCGGCGCGCGATCGCAGCGCCCACGAACGAGGCCGGAGGCTCGTAGGCAATCCGGAGCTCGATGTGCACTCCGCCCGAGACTTTCTTGAACGTAAACCCCCCTTCTTGCTTGATCAGGCCGGACTCCGAGACCCAGCCGATCGCCTGTGGCCGCTGCCAGCGATTCAGCCGCAGCACGCTCCTGAGCGGAACCCCGAGGGCGGCGATCTCAACGTTGTAGCGGGCGCCGACCCCCTGTGTTTTCACCCCGATCGGCTCCCATCTGCTCACACCGTCGAGCACGGCGGCCACATGGCGGTGGTCGGCAAAGTAGTCGAACGCGCGCTCCGGCGGGCACTTGACCGTCACTTCAGCCGAGAACGCGAGTCGGGCCATCCCAGCAAGATATGACTGTGCTGCAGGTGGAGGACGGCCAGGTCTCGGCGCAAGACTCGGTCGCGAGCGCGCGAGTGCCCACCGGCCGCGAGCTCCGCGATGGTTACCTCGATGGTATCGGGGAGGTGACTTTCGGGCTCGTCTGCGCCCGAGAAAGCTCGCTCTACCTCGGGCCGCTCGAGCTTCTGCGTTTCGGGCCCGCGACCGTGACGGGCACGGCGGTGGATTGGCCAATCGTCGGTGGGATCACGACCCGAGCGCCTGGCGGGCACTTTCGTATCGAGGCGGCAGGAGGTCGTCTGACCGCGTCGATCGACCGCTACCGGCCGCGACTGCCGTTACCCCTTTACGCGATGACGCAGCTGCCCGTCCACCACCTCCTCACCCGCCTGCTCCTGTTGCGCGCCCGCGGCCGCGACCCCGCTGCGGGCGTTGCCGCCTCATCGTCCGATCGCAGAAGGGCCGCCGCCGTGGACATCGCCTTATGTGTGACGCTCACCGGCCTGGCGGGCAGCCGGCTGAGACTGCGAACGCTGCTGGGAATCGCCGCGGCCTACCACGTCGCATGCTGGAGCGTCTCGGGTCGCACGTTGGGCGGCCTGGTCGCGGGGCAGCGGGTGGTGGCCGTCGATGGTTCACGACCGACCGTCATGCAGTCCACGTTCCGTTTGCTCCTGCTTCCAGTCTCCTGGGTGACAAACCGGCCAATCCATGACGAGCTCGCGGGCACCGACGTGATCAATACGCCAGACCCGTAGCATTTCGTCGATGGCCAAAGCTGTGGATCTCGTCATCTTCGGTGCCTCGGGCGACCTGTCACGGCGCAAAATCCTCCCGTCTCTGGGCCGCCTGGTCGCGCGCGACGGCCAGAACGTGCGCGTCATCGGCGCGGGACGCAGCCCCAAGTCGACTGAGGATTTCCGAGCGCTCGTCAAGGACGCGAGCGAGAACGAGCACCTGACCGCGACGGCTGAATGGATACACCTCGACTACGCCGATCCCTCGACCTTTGCCCCGCTGAAGGAGATCGTCGCCGGCCCACCGACAACCATCTTCTACCTCGCCACGCCGGCCGAGACCTTCAGCGAGATCCTGGCCGGCCTCGCTGCCTCAGGGCTCGTGGCGAAAGAAGACATCACGCGCCGGATCGTGGTCGAAAAGCCATTGGGACATAACCTCGCCTCGGCGCGAAAGCTCAACGCGCAGCTGGCGGCGGCTTTCCAGGAAGAGCAGATCTTCCGCATCGACCACTACCTCGCCAAGGACACCGTTCAGAACGTCATGGCGCTGCGGTTCTCGAACTCGCTGTTCGAACCCGTGTGGAACCGAACCCTGATCGAGACCATCCTCATCACTGTCGCTGAGGAGGACGGAATCGGGAAGCGCGCCGGGTATTACGACCAGGCCGGCGCGGTGCGCGACATCATCCAGAACCACGTGCTGCAGCTGCTCGCGCTGATCACGATGGAGCCGCCCACAACCTTCGACCCCGAGTACGTGCGCCGCGCAAAACGCGCCGCCCTGCGCGCCGTCTCGCCGATCGATCCGAGCCTCGCGGTCAGAGGGCAGTACGAGGGATACCTCGATGAAGAAGGAGTTGCGCCGGACTCGCGGCGCGAGACCTACGCTGCTATGCGCGTGACGATCGAGAACTGGCGCTGGGACGGGGTCCCTATCTTCGTCCGCACCGGCAAGGCGCTCGCGCGTCGCGTCACCGAGGTGGTGATCAAGCTACGCGACGCTCCGATGCTGCGCATCGCAGGCAGGCGGCAGCGTGGCATCCCAACTCTGATCGTGATCCGGATCCAGCCGGACGAGGGCATCTCGATCCGGATCGGCGCCAAACGGCCCGGAACGAAATTCGAGATGGTGCCGGCTGGGATGCGCCTCGACTACGCGCGCCTCTCCAAGGCGGCGCTGCCCGACGCGTACGAGAACGTTCTCTCGGAGGTGCTGGCGGGCGGGCACTCGGCTTTCCCGGGCGCCGAGGAGATCGAGCTGTCGTGGGAGATCGTCGACCCGCTGATTCGAGCGTGGGAGGCCGAAGGCCATCCTGAGACCTACTCGAAAGGCTCCTGGGGGCCGCGCGCGGCGGATGACCTGGTCGCCGACGGCGGCGGCGGTCGATGGATCGTCAGCGGGGCCGAACCCGGGACAGGATGAGAAGGGACCCAGATGGTCCCTTCTCATGGCTCATCCTCCGAAAAGGATTGGATTTCCGAAATAGTTTCGCCTGGCCACGCTGGCAGACATGAAGCATGTTCAGTGACGGCCCGGCGAAGCCGGGCCTACGTGCGACGCGAGAAAAAGAAAAAAGGGGCAGCGTGGGCTGCCCCTTTGGTTGTTGAGCTGACTAACTAAGCGCGGGCGCCTGCGCTCGTGCTGCCGGTCTGCATCCAGAGCGCCGGCTTGTTCGGGTAAAGGACCAGGATGAGGACCGCGACGAGGATGGCGATGACAAACGGGATGACGTCAAACCGGCCGATGCTGATCGCGTTGAAGATCTGCCAGACGACCTCCAGGATTGCGTAGAGGACGAGAGCACGGACCCAGCTCACGTTGGCGATAGGGTCGAAACCGGCAATCATGATGCCCGCTCCAAAGGCAACCCCGGCCACCGATGCCGTGACGCCTGCCCAGGTGTCGAACGAAAAGAACGTACCGCCGATAAAGCCCAGACCTGAGCCCATCACGATCAAGATGCCCATGACCCACATCAGGAGCTTCAACGCCAAGGGATTCCACTTTGCCACTAGATGACTTCCTCCATATGACCGCTGGTTGTTGGTTCGTTACACAGAGCGGCGGTCTTTTCAGTGCAACTTGTACTCGAAATGCACGCGTTTAGCAACGTCCTATCACGCAAATACTTGCGAACCGCCCCGCCAGACACGGCGCGGTTTGAGCCCAAAAGCCCATGCGAAGGCCCCTTCGTGCTCGGCCTCCCACAGCACCAGGTCAGCCAGTTTGGTGGGCGCGATGACCCCGCGGTCCGAGCGTGAAAGCGAGAGCGCACCGCCGAGCGTGGCCGCGATGAGCGCGCGCTCGGCTGAGAGCTTGAACACTCCCACGGCAAGAGCAACGACAAGACTCATGCTCGTGATACCGCTGGTGCCCGGGTTGTGGTCGCTGCCCAGCGCGATGACGGCGCCCGATTCCGACAGTTCCTTAACGGGCGGGAGCTTGCCGATTGAAATTGCGGTCCCAGGCGCGAGCGTCGCGACGACGCCGGCGCGCGCGAGCGCAACCGCGTCACCCCGGTTCGCGCGGAGCAGGTGGTCGGCTGAAACAGCGTGCAGCTCGGCCGCGAGACGCGCGCCACCGGTTCGCGCGAGCTCGTCGGCGTGGATCCGCGGAATGAGCTTGGCCTCGATCGCCGCCTTGAGGATGCGCCGCGACTGGGGAACCGTGAAGTAGCCCTGGTCGCAGAAAACGTCGCAGAATCGGGCTCCGGCGAGGTGGGCGTCCTCGCACCAGCCGGAGACTTCTTTTGAATATGTGCCGAGGCGGGCCCAACGGTCGGGAGGAAGGGCGTGAGCCGCCAGGAACGTCACCTCGATCCGGGGCAGGTCCTTGCGCCGGCCCAGGCGCGCGAGCATCCGCGTGGTCTCCAGCTCGCCTTCGCGATCGAGGTGATAACCGGTTTTCGCCTCCACCGTCGTCGCCCCGCCTTCCAGCCACGCCCAGAGCCGGCGGGCGGTGGACTGCTCCAGGGCGCTCATGCTTTCGGCTCGCGTGGCTCGAACGGTGGCGCGGATCCCCCCGCCCGCCTTTGCCACCTCGGCGTAGGAAGCCCCCGCGGTGCGCATCGCGACCTCCGCCATGCGGTCTCCCGCGTAAACGGGGTGGGTGTGCGCATCGATCAGCCCCGCGGTGACGAGGCCTCCACCGCAGTCGTCGTCTTCGGTGACGGCCTCCAGCATCTCGTGGGGCTCCTCGCCGTGCTTGCCGCACCACGCGATCTTCTCGCCGTCGCAGATCACAGCAGCGTCTTCGATCACTCCGACCGCCGTGCCGGTGAAGAGGCGGCCGATGTTGCGAAGGCGTCTCATTCGGAGTGCCCTGCCCGCACCCGGCCCTCTTCGGACACGACCGTCGTGCCGCCGACGACTACGTTGCTCACGTCGCAGGCCGAGTAGCCATAGACGACATATGCGGGATCGATCTGCCGCCTGGCGGTATCGCGCGGTTGGTCGAGGGTGACGAAGTCGGCGAGCATCCCCTTCTTGAGCTCTCCCGCCTCCCAACCCAGCGCTCGCATCCCGTTTTTTGTGGCGGCTTCCAACAGCTCCTCCGGCTGGTGAAGGACACGCCGTCCCGTGGCCCGACGTTGATCCAGCTCCAGCGCCCGCGCCTCTTCCAGGATGTCGATGACCGCGTTCGAGTCGCTGCCGACTGCGATCGGACAACCCGCGTCGGCCAGCGCGCGCAGCGGCCCGACCCTGTCGCCGAGATCGCGCTCGGTCGTCGAGCACGCGCACACGGTCACGTTGTTCGCCCCGAGCAAAGAGATGTCGTGCTGGTCGACGTGGATCGCATGCACGACCGTCAGGTCCGGCCCGAGGATGCCCTCACGCTCGAACAGCTCGGCCGGCGTGCAGCCTTCGACAGTCCGGCATTCCTCCACCTCCGCCGGCTGCTCGGCGAGGTGCGCATGCAGGGGAGCCTTGCGCTCGCGAGCCCACGCCGCGACCTCGCGCATCGATTTCGGGTCGACCGCCCGCACGCTGTGGATCGCCGCACCGATGCGCACGCCTTCCGCATCCTTCAGCCGGTCGACCCGACGGGCCCAGTGCTCGACGTCGCCGTCGGAGAAGGTCTGCTGCGCCTCGTCGAGCGGCCTCCAGTCGAGCCCACCTCGCAGGTAGCACGCGTCGATCAGCGTGATCCGGATTCCCACCTCGCTCGCGGCCTTGATCACCGCTTCGCCCAGCTCGTTGCCGTGGCGGTGCAGGTAGTGGAACTCGCCGACCGCGGTGATGCCCGCCTCGACCATCTCCTGATAGACAAAGCGCGAGTACCGGTAATAGTCGGCCGGGTCCCAATCGGTGCGGCGGTACATCTCCTGCCGCCACGCCCAGAAGTCCCCCGCACCGGATTCCGCCGTGCCCCGCAGCATGTGCTGGAACGCGTGGCTGTGGACGTTGGCCAGGCCCGGGATCGTCCATCCTTCCAGCACGACGGCTCCGGGCGGTGGCGGCACGCCTTCTATGATCGCCTCGATCCTCCCGTCCTTGACCTCGATCAGGACGTCCGTCGCCGGGCGACCGAGCCAGGCCTGCTCGGCGTGCCAGAGGCCGCTGCCGTTCAATCGCGCATGGGGATGCGGACGCCGCGCTCGCGCGCCACGTCGATGGCGATGTCGTAGCCCGCATCGGCGTGGCGCATCACGCCCGTCCCCGGATCATTGGTGAGCACTCGTTCGAGCTTGCGCCCCGCCTCGTCCGACCCGTCGGCGACGACCACCATCCCTGCGTGGATGGAGCGCCCGATGCCGACCCCGCCACCGTGATGCACGCTGACCCAGGAGGCGCCGCTCGAGGTGTTGAGCAGGGCGTTGAGGATCGGCCAGTCCGCGATCGCGTCCGAGCCGTCGAGCATGGCCTCGGTCTCGCGATAAGGCGACGCGACGGACCCGGAGTCGAGATGGTCTCGGCCGATCACGATCGGCGCTTTGACCTCGCCCGACCTCACGAGCTCGTTGAACCTGCGCCCGGCCCTCGCTCGCTCCCCGTAACCGAGCCAGCAGATGCGGGCCGGAAGACCCTGGTACTTCACGTGCTCCTGCGCGGCCTTGATCCAGCGGACCAGCGCGGGATCGTCCGAAAACTCGTCGACCATCGCCCGGTCGGTCACGGCGATGTCCGCCGGGTCACCCGACAAGGCGACCCAACGGAACGGGCCCTTGCCCTCGCAGAATAGAGGCCGGATGTAGGCGGGAACGAAGCCCGGAAAGTCGAAGGCGCGAGCGCTTCCGCCCAGCCGTGCCTCGGCTCGCAGGCTGTTGCCGTAGTCGAACACCTCAGCGCCACGGTCGAGAAACGCGACCATCGCATCGACATGAATGGCCATGCTTTCGCGCGCGCGCCGTATGTACTGCTCCGGATCGTCGAGCCTCAGCTCCTGTGCGTCGTCGGGCGACAGACCGATGGGGATGTAGCTCAGCGGATCGTGCGCCGGCGTCTGGTCGGTCACTATGTCGACCTCGAAGTTGCGCGCGGCCAGCATTGGTGCGACCTCTGCGGCATTGCCATGAAGGCCGATCGACAAGGCTTGCTTTGAATGCTTCGCCGCGACCGCGAGCCTCAAGGCGTGCTCGAGATCGTCCGCCCGAACGTCGAGATATTTGTGCTGCAGGCGGCGCTCGATTCGTTCCGGATCGGCCTCGACGCAGAGCGCCACGCCACCGTTCAGCGTGATGGCCAGCGGCTGCGCGCCGCCCATACCTCCGAGACCCGCGGTCAGGGTGATCGTTCCCGCGAGCGAGCCCCCAAAGCGCTTGCGTGCGATGGCGGCGAAAGTCTCGTACGTGCCCTGGAGGATGCCCTGGGTTCCGATGTAGATCCAGGAGCCCGCGGTCATCTGGCCGTACATCGTCAGGCCGAGCGCTTCGAGCCGCCTGAACTCCTCCCACGTGGCCCACTCGGGCACCAGCATCGCGTTGGAGATGAGCACGCGCGGGGCCCACTCGTGGGTATCGAACACGCCGACAGGCTTGCCCGACTGGACGAGGAGCGTCTGGTCGGCCCTGAGCCGGCGCAGCTCGCGCACGATCGCGTCATAGGCTTCCCACGAGCGCGCGGCCCGGCCGGTGCCGCCATAGACAACGAGATCCTCGGGCCGTTCGGCCACCTCGGGATCCAGGTTGTTCATCAGCATCCGCATGGCCGCCTCCTGCGGCCACCCGAGACAAGTGATGTCAGAACCGCGCGGGGCTCTGATCCCCCTCCCCCGCAAGGGGGAGGGCTGGGGTGGGGGGCGGCTCATAACAGAACCCCGGTGACCGACTGGGCGGCTGCAAGCACCGCCCCGCTCCGGATCAGCTGCTCCGCCGCAGCCAGCTCAGGCGCAAGAAAACGATCCGGCCCCACTCCCTGGACCTGCTTGCGCAAGAGGTCCCGCACCGCCCCCGTCGCGGGCGCAGCCTTGAGCGGGCGCCGCAGGTCCTGCGCACGGGCGGCGGACACCAGCTCGACGGCGAGGATGTGCATGAGGTTGTCGAGCACGGTGCGCAGCTTCAGCGCCGCCCCCCAGCCCATCGAAACGTGGTCCTCCTGCATGCCCGAGGTCGGAATCGAGTCCACGCTGGCCGGCGCGGCAAGGCGCCGGTTCTCGGCCACCAGCGCCGCGGCGGTGTACTGCGCAACCATCAGGCCGGAGTTCACGCCGGGCTGCTCGGCGAGGAAGGGCGGCAGTCCTTCCGACCGGTGCGGATCCAGCAGGCGATCAACCCTGCGTTCGGCGATCGCGCCCACCTCGGCCGCCGCGATGGCCAGGAAGTCCGCGGCGAACGCGAGCGGCTCGCCATGGAAGTTGCCGGTCGACTCGACCTCGCCGGTCTCGAGGACGACCGGATTGTCGACGGCCGATGAAAGCTCGACGGCTTCGACGCGCCTGGCGAAGTCCAGGGTGTCTCGCGCTGCGCCGGCGACCTGCGGGCTGCAGCGGACCGAGTACGAGTCCTGCACTGCGTGGTGCGAATGGCGATGCGAGGCGACGATGCCCGAGCCTCGCAATAGACGGGTCAGGTTCGCGGCGCTCGCGAGCTGTCCCGGATGCGGACGGATCTCATGGAGCCGCGCCTGGAATGGGCGATCCGTCCCGAGCAATGCCTCGGCCGACATCGCCGCGGTGATGTCAGCGACCCTGAAACAGAGCTCGGCGTCGGCGCACGCCAGGGCCAGCATGCCGAGCATTCCATCGGTTCCGTTGATCAGGGCGAGGCCCTCTTTGGTCTCGAGCTTCAACGGCTTGATTCGCGCCGCCTTGAGCGCCTGTGCAGCGGGCTTCTTCTCGCCCTCCGGGTCCGTCACTTCGCCCTCGCCGACGAGGGCCAGCCCGATATGGGCGAGCGGGGCCAGGTCGCCGCTGCAGCCGACCGAGCCGTGGCGTGGCACGATCGGGGTGATCTCCGCGTTCAGCATCGCGATTAGCGTTTCGGTCACGACCGGCCGTACTCCCGAAAGACCCATCGCGAGCGTTCGGGCGCGCAGCAGCATCGTCGCGCGCACGACCTCGGCGTCGACCGGTGGGCCCATCCCGGCAGCATGGGAACGGATCAACGCCAACTGCAGCTCGGGCTGGCGAAGGGGAGCAACCCTGGTGCCGGCCAGCGCTCCGAACCCGGTCGAAACGCCATACACGGGTTCCCTGGACGCCGCGGCTCGCTCGACTCGGGTCCGGCTGCGTTCCATACGGGTGCGCGCCGCGGCCGCCAGAGCCACCTTCTCGCCGTGACGGGCGACGTCCACGACCTGGCCCTCGGACAGCCCGGCGCCGCGGAGCGTGACCGTCATCGAGGCGATGCTAACCGATGTTCTTCAAGGCTTCGCGGCGGCTCCATGCGTATCAGGGGGCCGGGATAAAACGCGCCCGCGTGAAAGACCCGTCCTCGAGCTCCACCACCCATGTCGATCCCTTGTCGAAGCCGCCGGTTCCCGGCTTGATCACGCGCTGCTTGACCAGCTCGTCGACAAGCTCCCACACAATGTCTCCGTGAGTGCTGAGCACCGCATGGTCGAGCTTCGGATGGCCCATCACCTGCATCGCGCCGGCCAGCCCGTGGCCCTCGGCGAGCATCGAGGTTTGCTTCACAGGCAGCTTGCGTACGCGGGCAAGCGGTTCGACGGTCTGTACGCACCGCAGGAACGGGCTCGAAAAGACGGCCGAGATCGGAAACGGTTCCAGGACCGAGACGAGTGCCTCCGCCTGCTTCTGGCCCTTCTTCCCCACTGGGCGCAGCCGGTCGTCTTCCGGCCAGTTACTTCTGCTTCCGGCCTTGGCGTGCCGGACGACATAAAAGGTTGCCACCGGGGCGTCAGGGCATCCACTGGCGGAGGCTCTTCCGATCCAGCGCCTTCCACACCTTCTGCCACTTCGAGCGCGCGTCCTCCGCCGCGATGTGCTCCATGCCGATCAGCTCGCCCGCGACGAACGCGCGCCGCCCGCTGATTCGAGCGCTGCGGAGCCACGCCTGTGCGGTGACGCTGTCCTGGTGCTCGCCCAGGATCGTCTGCAGTTTCGCCGCCGCCCGGGCGAACGCGGCCGCGGCGCTGCCGACGATCGGAGACACCGCCTCCGCGGCGTAGCGAGCCCGCTTGGCCAGGATTCGGATCCTATGAAGCTCGGGATCGGTGGGCATCTCGGGCAGCTGCTTGACCGCCGAACGCAGCCGCCGCCACGGGCCGGCAGCAAGCTGAGGCAGTACTTTCAATGCCGTCTCATCCGCCTCTGGCAAGGTCGCAGGCGACTGGGCCGCGATCACGAGCCGGTCGAGCAGGTCTATGTACCGGAGCGAGCCCAGCTCGGCCATCAGCTTGGTTCGCAGCGTCTCGATCTCGAGCTCGAGGACGTGCAGGAGCGAGGCGGCCGACCTGAGGTCGCTCGCCGGGAGCGACTTCGCGCTCTCGTGCAGCCGTTCGAGCAACACCTCTCGGTCACGGACGGCGCCCAGGCCCATCGCGAGCCAACCCAGCTCTGAGCGGAGCGGCTCGGTCCACTCCGGATCGAGCAGCGTGCCGAAGGTGCGCAGGTGAGACCGGAGCTTGCGGGTGGCGACGCGGGCCTGGTGGACGGCTTCGGGGTCGCCGCTGGTGCGGATGAGGGGGTCGTGCCTCAGCAACGACGCGATGCTCTCGGCGAGCACGTGCTTGATCACGTCCTTGGCGGGCGAGTCGGCTTGCACCGGCTGCGGCGCCACCTCGGGCGGCTCCGTGGCGCGCGGACCGAGCGCGCGGATGTGCTTGGGCGTCGGATCCGGGGCCCCGGCGCCGGCTCCGCGCAGACGCATCACCACCGGGTCGACGATGCTGGGAGCGGCGCCGTTCTGCTGCGGCATCACCTCGACCTCGATCTCCCGGAACCGGGCGGCGACTCGCCTGCCGTCCCGGACCGACACCTCGTCATCGACGACCTCGGCCACTCGCGCGCCGGCCGCGTCGACCAGCCTGACGCGGCGCCGGACGGTCGACAGGCGGGCGACCGGAACGAGCTCCGCCTTCCGGACGTAGGCGCGGACGATCGCCACCGCCGCCTCGGGTGGTTTCTTCGCGCCGCCCTGAAACACGAGCTCGTCGCGCTCGAGGAGCGTGCCCTGAGGTTGGCCTTCGGCATTCTTGGGCGGCAGCTTTAACGTCCAGCCCTCGCCGCGGCGATGCCGGAGTGAAACGCCCCACCGCGCGAGTCGCAGGTCCGGCGTGTCGTAGTACACGGTTTCGAGCCGGACCGCCTCCGGCGGGGTGACCGCCACGCCCTCGATGACCCCGCTCAGGTCTGGTAGGTGAAACGCGGGGCCGGCCCCGAGCTTCACCTCGCGCTCGATCACGGTTTAAGCATGCGAGACGCCGGGCACCACCCCATTGCCGCGCGCGCTTTCGAGCGCCATCTCCTGGAATCGCTTGTGGGAGTTGAGACCGCGAACCGTGGCAACGCGACGCCAGACGCCGTCGTTGCAGAGCTCCCAGGCCAGCACGTCGTCGGCCAGGATGATGTTCAAGATCCCAGACAACCGCTCGCAAAGGTTGCGATCGGAGACAGGTACGACCGCCTCGACCCGCCGATCCAGGTTGCGCTGCATGAGGTCGGAGGAACCGAGGTAGTACTCGGCGTCGGCGCCCTCGCCGAAAGCAAAGATGCGCGAGTGCTCGAGGAACCGGCCGACGATCGAGCGCACGCGGATCCGCTCTGACAGGCCCGGCACGCCCGGGCGAAGCGAGCACATGCTGCGGACGATCAGGTCGACCTGCGCGCCCGCCTGCGAGGCTGCGTACAGCGCGTCGATGATCTCCGGATCGATCAGGTTGTTGACCTTGATGATGATCCGGCCCCCAGGCTTGCCCTCGCGCTCGATCAGCTGAGTGATGCCGGCGCGCAAGCTGGTCGGCGCGACCATGAGCTTGCGGTAGCGATGCTGGCGGCTGTAGCCGGTCAGCAGGTTGAACAGCTCGGTGACATCCGAGCCCAGGTCCGCATCGGCCGACAGCAGGCTCACGTCCTCATACATATGAGCGGTGCTCGGGTTGTAGTTGCCCGTGCCGACGTGCAGGTAGTGCTGGATGTGCTTACCCTCGCGCCGCACGACCAGCGTGACCTTGGCATGGGTCTTCAGCCCAAGCAGTCCGTACACGACGTGGACGTTGGCTTCCTCGAGAGCCCTGGCCCAACCGATGTTGGCCTGCTCGTCGCCACGCGCCTTGAGCTCGACGAGGGCCGCCACCTGCTTGCCGCGCTCGGCAGCGCGAATCAGCGCCCTCACGATCGGACTGCCCGGACCTGAGGTGCGATAGAGCGTCTGCTTGATCGCAAGCACGTCGGGATCGCTGGCCGCGTGGTCGATGAAGGCCTCCACCGACGTCGCGAACGAGTCGTAAGGATGGTGTGCGAGCAGATCGCCCGCGCGCAGCACCGCAAACAGGTCCGGCACCTCCGCCGCCAGCCCGCGCAAGCGTGGCTGCGTGGTCGGGGTCCAGGGCTCCTCTTTCAGGTCAGGACGGTCGAGCTGCGACAGCGCGTGAAGGCTGCCCAGGTCGAGCAGGCCGGCCGCCTGGTAAACGTCGCTCGGCTGAAGCTCGAGCTCCCGGGTCAGCAGCTCGAGGACCTCGGGAGACATGCCGGGGTCGACCTCGAGGCGCACCACACGCGCGTGGCGGCGGCGGCGGCGAAGCTCTGTCTGGATGGCGGCGAGCAAGTCTTCGGCGTCGCTGTCGACATCGTCGAGGTCGCCGTCCCGCGTGACCCGGAAGGGATGGTGCGCGACCACCTCCATGCCAGGGAACAGCGCCTGCAGGTGGAGGGCGATGACGTCCTCCAGCGGGACGTAGCGCCGGCCCTCGACCAGCGGGATAAATCGCGGCAGCACCGGTGGCACCTTGACGCGCGCAAAGCGCTGCTGGTGGCGCTGCGGATCGCGAACCATCACCGCGAGGTTCAACGAGAGGTGTGAGATGTAAGGGAAGGGGTGGCCCGGATCGACCGCCAGCGGCGTCAGGACCGGAAAGATCTGCTGGCGGAAAACGCTGTGGAGCTGGCTCAGCTCTCGCTTGCTCACCTTGTCGGCGCGAACCAGCTCGATGCCTGCCTCGGCGAGGGCGGGGACGATGTCGTTGTTGAACAGGCCGACCTGGCGGTCGACCAGGCCTTCGACGCGAGCGCGGATCGACTTCAGCTGTTCGAGCGGCGACATGCCGTCGGGCGACGCGACCGCCACCGCGGCCAGCACCTGCTCCTTGAGCCCGGCGACGCGCACCTGGAAGAAATCGTCGAGGTTCTGGCTGAAGATCGCGAGGAACCGAACCCGCTCGAGCAGGGGCACCCGGGAGTCCTCCGCCATGGCCAGCACACGCTCGTCGAAATCGAGCCTGGAGAGCTCGCGATTGAGGTAGCGGGGAACCTCCGGAACGGCAAGCGAGCCGGTTGGAAGGCCTGTTTGATCCGACTCCGCCTCGACTCCCACCACCACAACTGGAAGATTACCGCCTGCCGCTCCAAACCTAGGTTAGCGGCTGGTTAAGGAGTCACCCTCCCCTGTGCATGCTAGCGATAACCGCCGCTGAATCCGGCACGCCAACCGGTAGAAGGTAGCCTGGCTATCGCAGCCCCACTTGATCTCGAAAAGCGGACCGGGTTGGCCCCGGCCCGCCTCAGGAGCTCGCTTAGCCGAGCGCGGCCACGACGTTGGAGAAGACGTTGGAGATCTGGTTCCCCATAGTCAAAAGAATCACGATGACGACGATCGAAACGAGAACCAGGATCAAGGCGTACTCGACCATCCCCTGGCCGCTTTGCCGACCAGCACCCCTACGTTTCACTTTTGCATCCACCTCCTTTCTCGCCTGACGCGAGCGTTTCGAAACCGTAACTTGTCTAACGCTCGACTTCAGCTTTCATTAAGGTTTTTGTCTCAACTATTTGTAATGCCTTTCATGAGCCCGGCTAATATGTCGGCGTGGCCCGGCCCTCCTTCAGCCTCGAGCAGGTGAGGTCCTTCGTAGCGGTGGCCGAACACGAGCATGTCTCGAAGGCGGCCGCCTCTCTGTTCATAACCCAGGGCGCGGTCACCCAGCAGGTCCGGCATTTCGAGCGCGCGATGGGATTGCAGCTGCTGGAGCGTGACGGCCGCGGCGTCCGCCTGACCGACGCCGGCAGGACCCTTGCGGTCGCCTGCCGGGCGGCGCTGCGATCGATGCAGGTCCTCGAGGACACCGCGGAATCGATGAAGTCGCTGCAGGCGGGCTCCCTGCACCTAGGAGCAAGCCCGACCTGCGCGAGTTACTACGTTCCTACCCGGCTGGCCGAATTCGCGCAGCTGCACCCGGGAATCAAGCTCGACATGACCGTCGCGCCTTCCGCCGACCTCAACCGGCAGGTCCTGGCTGGAGCGTTGGACTGCGCTTTGATCGAAGGGGAGCCGGATTCCGAGTTGCTCGCAGCCATCCTGGATCACGACGAGCTCATCCTGGTCGCCCATCGGGATCATCCGCTGTCGACGCTCCTCCGAGTCACGTCAGCCGACCTGGCCCTGCATCGCTACATAGGACGCGTACCGAGCTGGGCGGCGGAGCGAAGCGTTCGCGAGATACTCGGCGAGGCGTACGACCACACGGATTCGTTGAACCTGGGGCATCCCGAGTACGTCCGCGCTGCGGTGCTCGCGGGGTTGGGATACGCGGCTCTGCCGCGACTGGCCGTCGCAGCCGACCTCGAGTCGGGTTCGCTGAAACGACTACCGGGACCATCCAGCCGCCGTCCGATCCGGGCCATCCGCCGTCGCGCTCAAGGCGGTCCTGCGCTTGAACAGTTCTGGCTGCTCCTGGGGAGAGAGGCGTCCCGGGCGGCGGTTGCCGCAGGAGCCCAACGCTCGTAACCGGCGAGAATCTACGCCATGGAAGTCATCAAGACGAGCGGGTTGAGGCGCGTTTTCAAGTCACGCGCACGTGCCGTCGAAGCGGTCGCCGGTGTGGACCTGGCCGTGTACGCGGGCGAGATCTTCGGGTTCCTGGGACCAAACGGGGCCGGCAAGACGACGACGCTGCGCATGCTGGCGACGCTGCTGCCGCCAAGCGGCGGCTCGGCCACAGTCGCGGGCTGCAACCTGCTCACGCAGCCTGACCGGATCCGGGAGCGCATCGGTTACGTCGGCCAGGCGGGAGGCTCGGACCGCGAGATCACCGGGCGCCGCGAGCTCGAGTTCCAGGGCCGCCTCTATGGCAAGTCATCGGCGGCGGCGAGGAAACGCGCCGGCGAGCTGATCACCATGCTCGAGCTGGAGATCTGCGCCGACCGCAAGACCGGCACCTACTCAGGGGGTCAGAAGCGCCGGCTCGACATCGGCCTCGGCCTGGTGCACGACCCGCAGCTCCTCTTCCTCGACGAGCCTACGACCGGGCTCGACCCGCAAAGCCGCGCGCGCGTGTGGGACGAGGTGAGGCGCATGCACGATCGGGGCACGACTGTCTTCCTGACCACCCACTACCTCGACGAGGCGGACGCCCTGTGCGATCGGGTCGCCATCATCGACTACGGCAAGATCGTCGCCGAAGGCACGCCCGAGGAGCTCAAGCGCGCAGTCGCAGGCGATGTGGTGACGCTCACCGTCGCGGGTGATCAGCAGGGGGCGCTGGCCCTGCTCGAGGATCAGCCGTTCGTGAGAGAGGCCAAGCTGGATGAAGGCTCCGTCCTTCTATATGTGGACCGCGGAGAGGTGGCGATGCCGGCCATCCTGAGGCTGCTCGACGGTGCGGGCCTGACGCTCGTGACCATCGGGCTTCACCGGCCGAGCCTCGACGACGTCTTTCTGCGCCAGACCGGACGATCGCTGCGGGAGACGGCCGCATGAAGCTGGCGCGCGACACCTGGCTCGTCTTCGGCCGCTACTTCGGCCTCTTCATCCGCAACCCTGCCTGGGTGGCGCTCGGCGTGCTGCAGCCCGTGATCTATCTCGTCCTCTTCGGACCCCTGCTCAAGTCCATCTCGTCCGTGCAAGGTTTCCCACCGGGTGGCGCCTACAACGTGTTCGTTCCGGGCCTGCTCGTCCAGCTCGGTATGTTCGGCGCAGCCGGGGTCGGCTTCAGCCTCATCGCCGAGCTGAGGGCCGGCGTGATCGAGCGGTTGCGGGTAACTCCCGTCAGCCGGATCGCGCTCCTGCTCGGTCGTGCCCTGCGCGACATGCTGTCGATCGTCGTGCAGTCGCTGATCTTGATCCTCCTCTCCCTGCCGTTCGGCTTGAGCATCCATCCACTCGGCGTCGTCATCACGCTCGGGTTGATCGCGCTGATCGGCCTCATGACCGCGTCGATCGCGTACGCATTGGCGCTGTGGGCGCGCGACGAAAACACTTATGCACCGATCATCTTCACCTCGACCCTTCCCATTCTTCTGCTGTCAGGCGTGCTCCTTCCCCTGGGCCTGGCGCCTCAGTGGCTGCGCAACATCGCGGCATTGAACCCGCTGTCCTACGCGGTGGACGCGGCCCGCGCGGTGTTCAGGGACCAGATCAGCGACCCAAGCGTCACCAAGGGCGTGGCGATAATGCTGGTGCTGTCGATAGTCGCGATCGCCATCGGTGCCCGCTCGTTCGGCCGAGCGGTCGCTTAACTAGCTACTACGAGTCGCGTTCAACGTCGACGACGATCATGTCGACGCCCCCGGTCGCGATCGCCACAGCATGATGGGCGGCCTTCTGACCTTCGTCGGTGCCAAGAGCCTTTTGGAGAGTCGCGGCGTCCTCGAAATACAGCTCAGCGATCCGGTGGTACGGAGCTGGAGACCCATCCGGAGTGCCGGCCACTTTGCCGAGGCCAATCTTTGACACGTGGGGGATTCGCGCGGCGAGCGGCAGGTGCTCCTGCTGATAGAGGCGCTCGAACTCAGCGACGTCCTTCGGCTTCTTGTAAGCGACGACCAGTTTCACCATGGGTTGCCCTCAAATGCATCGTGGCGGCTTGTCCTGAGCCTACGCCACCACTGGCACCAGCGACCGCAGCCCAGAGGCGTGCTGCGCCGCGCTGGGTGGCAGGTCAGAGCGGCACAACCTGCCACCGCAGGTAAACGGTGGCTCCGGCCAATACGCCCAGGACCGCCGTGAGGGCGACCATCGGGAACTCGCTCTTCATGGCATGGCGGAAGGCACCGGCTGGAAGCGCCAACTTCATCCCAGCAATCTGGGATGGCCTGGCCAGGGATGGAAGGGCAACCTTTCACTACAGGACTTCACACGGGAAAAGGAGACGACATGTACGCGAGAACTTCGACTTGGACGGGTACGCCGGAGGCGCTCGAGAATTGGGTTCGCCACGTGAGAGAGAAGGTGGCCCCCATGGTAGCCGGGCTTCCGGACAACGGCGGCGCATACTTCTTTGTCGACCGAGACCAGGGCCGTGCCCTCACGCTCACGCTCTGGACTTCGGAAGGCGCCGCTTTGAGAAGCGACGCGACTGCCGACAAGAGCCGCGAGTCGACAGTGGCGGCGACTGGCGTCGAGCTGCTTGAGCGGGGCCGGTTCGAGGTGGTGGGCAAGGTCTAGAGCTCAACGAGCTCAACGAGTAATAAGGAGACAATTGAAGTCCGGCCCCGCACTCGACGACGTGGTCGCGGTCATCATCGAGACCTGCCGGGCCGGGCTCGAGCCCGATGCCCTGCGCGCGGCGGTGCTTCCGCGGCTTCGCAAGGCGGTTCCCGTGGACGCCCTCTGGTGGGCGACCGTAGACCCCACCACCCTCCTCTTCACCCAGGCCTACCGCGAGGAAATACCGAGCGATACAGGGCCTTACTTCGTGGAGAACGAGTTCCTGCGCGATGACGTGAACAAGTGGACGGAGCTGGCCGGCGATCGATCCGGAGTGCGAACGCTGGTTGCGGCGACCGACGGAAAACTCGCACGCAGCCCTCGCTATCGAGACATCTTCGAACCTTTGGGGCTCGCCGACGAGCTCCGCGCGGTGTTTCGGGCTCGTGGTGCCGTGTGGGGATTCATGTGCCTCCACCGCGAAAGAGGAGCAGTTTTCTCGCCACAGGAACAAGGTTTCATCCACCGGATCGCACCGCATCTCGCCGAGGGCGTCCGCCTCGGACTGTTGGTGCAATGCGCGGCCCGGGACGATTTGGCTGAGTCGCCTGGTCTGATCTTGCTAGCGCCCGACAACAGCGTGATCGGCAGGAACCCAGCGGCAGACCAGTGGCTCGCGGAGCTGAACTGGCAGGAGGCCGGCGAAATCCCGATAGAGATTCATTCTCTCGCCGCCCGTCTGCGTCGGTCAGACGCATCGACAAGCCTGGCCCCACTGCGTGTTCGGACCACAAGTGGCCGGTGGATCATCCTGCAAGCGTCATGGGTCTCCGGCGAGGATCGGAGCGTGGTCGCTGTGATCATCCAGGAGGCGACTCCCGAGGAAGTGGCGCCGATCGTGATGAGCGCCTACGGGCTCACTGAACAGGAGCGCGCTGTCAGTGGGCTGGTCTTCCAGGGGCAGTCGACCCACGAGATCTCGCAACGGTTGCACATCACCGAGCACACGGTTCAGGACCATCTGAAAGCAGTCTTCGACAAGACCGGTGTTCGGAGCCGGCGCGAGCTGGTCGCAACAGTCTTCCGGCAACGCTACCTCCCGCGGATGAAAGCCGGCGACCTGCGGAGTCCGTCGGGTTACTTTGCTGATCCCGCGACCTCGCCCAGGTAGGACGCTCCCAACTCCACCACCGACGGATGGCGTGATGTCGGATTCTGAAAGCGGGTCTCACTGGCCGTCGTAGCTCATGAAGGTCGTCGTGCTGCTCTCGTTGCAGATCACCGCCACCTGGCTCCCGGCAGATGTGGTGATCACCGCCGTCGCCCGGGTACCGCCGGGCAGGCCGCCGCTCGGCTGATACAGGCCCCAGAAGGCATTGGGCGCAAGGGTCTGCGTCTGGACCGTGCCAACGGCTGCGCCAGTGCCGGAGTTGTAGTAGGTGACGGTGACCGTGGTGCTGCCGGCGCCGGTGTTCATGATCCCCTCACCAGTGTTCCACGGGTCCGAGCCGGCGTTCTCGACCAGCGGCAGATTGAGACTCGCGCTACCCGCGCTGAAGGTGTTGTAAGACGTCGACTGCTGGGCGCTGGTGCTCGATGGCGCCACCTCGTTGACGATCGCCGCCAGCGGGAGCGTGCTCTGGATCACCGCCGTGTAGGCCCCGACCGGCGGTCCATCGGTGGCGCTTCCCTGGTAGACACCGAGATAGCCGTTGACGGGGATGCTGAAGCTCTTGACGGTGGGCGTCCCCGACGCGTCGTAATAGGTGACGGTCACCGTGCCCGCGCTTGCCGAGGTGTTCTGGATCCCCATCCCCGTGTAGTAGCCGCCGAAAGCGTTGTTCAGCGCCACCGGGGCATTGAGCATGGTGCTGCCGGAGGCCACCGCGTCGTAGGAGCTGAACTGCCCGCCCGGTCCGGTCTCGTTGACGATCGCGCCCAGTGCTTGGCCCGCCGAACTGGTGATCGTCGCCGTCCCGGCAAAGCCGCTGGGCAGTCCCAGCACAGAGTCCCCGCTGTACAAGCCGTGGTAGGCGTGAGCGGCAAGAGCGGTCACCGTCTGGGTCTTGACCACCGCGCCGCTGCCGTCGCGATAGGTGATCGTCACGTCGGTGGCGCTGCTGCCCTGGTTCAGCAGGCCGATACCCGTGGTGTAGCCGCCGTAGGCGTTGTTGGCGATGGCCGGGGCGTAGAGCGTGGCGCCTACCCCAGACGGCACCTGCACCCCGCTGTAGCTGGTCGCGTCACCGGCGTTGCCGGGGGCGAACTCGTTGACGAAGGCGGCGATCGGCTGGCTGCTGGAGACGACCGCCGAGCCGGCCTGGGCGGCGTCCCCGCCAGTGCTCGGGAAGGAGTTGCCGTTGTCCTGGCGCACCGTCCAGCTGGCGTTGACCGGCAGGCCGCTGATTGCGTCGCCGGCACCCACGGGCGCCCCGTTCTGGTCGAAGTAGGCGATCCGGATGAAGGCGGCTGCAGTGCCGGTGTTCTGGATGGTGGCCGCCGTGACGTAGCCGCCGTAGGCGCCGTTGGTCATCGCGGGGAGCACCGCCACCTCGGGTAGCGCCACGAAGGTAAATAGGTCCGCGCTCCAGGTGGCGCTGGTGCCGCCGGGTGTCGTCACTGTCACGTCGACCGCACCCGAGCCCGGCGGGCTCGTAGCCGTGATCTGCGTGTCGCTAATGATCGTGAAGCTCGCGGCCGCCGTGCCGCCGAACTGCACCGCCGTGGCCCCGGTGAAAAAGAAGCCGGTAATGGTCACCGTCGTCCCGCCGGGTGGCGGGCCGTTGGAAGGCGCGATCGAGGTGACAATTGCCGTATCGACGATGCTCGTTTCGACGATGGTGACGAGTGCGGTGGCCCTGGCGATGGTCGCGTTGACCGGCGTGGTGAGCCCGAGCGTGAACGTCTTGCTGCCGTCCGCGACGGCACAGTCGAAGAGGTCCACGCGCACGACCTTGGCCGTCTCGCCGACCGCGAAGTTGAGCGTGCCGCTCACGCCGACGTAGTCGAGGTTACAGCTCAACCCGGCGACCGCGGAGCTGTTGGCCGTGGCGTAGTTGACCGACACCGGGCTCAGGCCGGGCGCGGACAGGCTCACCACCAGGTCGACGTAGCCGTCGCCCTCGCCCACGATCCCGTCGGCCGGCGCGGAGATGCCCGGCTGGGCCACTGGCGCGGCATCGTTGGCGCCGATGACGACGATCCCCGTGCCGTCCGCGATGGTCGCGTTGGTGGGGCTGCTCAAGGTCAGCGCGAAGCGCTCGATCGGCTCGGGCGTGGTGTCGGTGTCGTCGGTGATATCCACGACGACGTTTTTGACCGTCTCGCCGGGCGCGAAAGTGAGCGTGCCGCTGGTGGCGGTGTAGTCGGTGCCGGCGATCGCCCCGGCGTTGCTCGTCGCGTAGTTGACGGTCACGGTGCTGTTCGAGGCCTGGCCGCTGGGGCCGCCCAGGAGCACCGGGATGCTCACGCTGCCGGCCTTCTCGTCGACCACCGCGTCGCGCACGAACAGCGAGGGGGTGGAGACCACTGTGTTGTTGTTGACGATGCCGACCCGCCCGGTAGCCCTGGCGATGGTCGCATTGAGCGGCGTGGTGAGCCCGAACGTGAACGACCTGAAGCCCTTCACGACGGCACAGTCGAGGAGGTCCACGCGCACGACCTTGGTCGTCTCGCCGACCGCGAAGTTGAGCGTGCCGCTCACGGCGACGTAGTCGAGGTTACAGCTCAACCCGGAGGTCGCGGAACTGTTGGCCGTCGCGTAGTTGACCGACACCACGCTCAGGCCGGGCGCGGACAGGCTCACCACCAGGTCGACGTAGCCGTCGGCCTCGCCCACGATCACGTCGGCCGGCGCGGAGATGCCCGGCTGGGCCACGGGTGCGGCATCGTTGGCGCCGATGACGATGATCCCCGTGCCGTCCGCGATGGTCGCGTTGGTGGGGCTGCTCAAGGTCAGCGCGAAGCGCTCGATCGGCTCGGGCGTGGTGTCGGTGTCGTCGGTGATGTCCACGACGACGTTCTTGACCGTCTCGCCGGGCGCGAAGGTGAGCGTGCCGCTGGTGGCGGTGTAGTCGGTGCCGGCGATCGCCCCGGCGTTGCTCGTCGCGTAGTTGACGGTCACGGTGCTGGCCGAGGCCCGACCGCTCGGCCCGCCCAGGAGCACCGGAATGCTCGCGCTGCCGGCCTTCTCGTCGACTGTCGCGTCGCGCACGAACAGCGCGGGGGTGGCAACCACGGTCCCGTTGTCGACGATGCCGACCCGCACGGTCGCCCTGGCGATGGTCGCATTGACCGGCGTGGTGAGCCCGAGCGTGAACGAGATGAAGCCCTTCACGACGGCACAGTCGAAGAGATCCACGCGCACGACCTTGGTCGTCTCGCCGACCGCGAAGTTGAGCGTGCCGCTCACGCCGACGTAGTCGAGGTTACAGCTCAACCCGGCGACCGCGGAGCTGTTCGCCGTGGCGTAGTTGACCGACACCGCGCTCAGGCCGGGCGCGGACAGGCTCACCACCAGGTCGACGTAGCCGTCGCCCTCGCCCACGATCACGTCGGCCGGCGCGGAGATGCTCGGCTGGGCCACTGGCGCGGCATCGTTGGCTCCGAGAACAACCATCCCGACGCCGTCCGCGATGGTCGCGTTGGTGGGGCTGCTCAAGGTCAGCGCGAAGCGCTCGATCGGCTCCGACGTGGTGTCGGTGTCGTCGGTGATGTCCACGACGACGTTCTTGACCGTCTCGCCGGGCGCGAAGGTGAGCGTGCCGCTGGCGGCGGTGTAGTCGGTGCCGGCGATCGCCCCGGCGTTGCTCGTCGCGTAGTTGACGGTCACGGTGCTGTTCGAGGCCTGGCCGCTCGGCCCGCCCAGGAGCACCGGGATGCTCACGCTGCCCGCCTTCTCGTCGACTGTCGCGTCGCGCACGAACAGCGCTGGGGTGGCGACCACGGTCCCGTTGTCGACGATGCCGACCCGCACGGTGGCCCTGGCGATGGTCGAGTTGACCGGCGTGGTGAGCCCGAACGTGAACGACCTGAAGCCCTTCACGACGGCACAGTCGAAGAGGCTCACAGTCACGACCTTGGTCAACTCGCCGACCGCGAAGTTGAGCGTGCCGTTCACAGCGACGTAGTCGGCGTTGCAGCCGAGCCCGGCGATCGCGGAGCTGTTGGCCGTCGCGTAGTTGACCGACACGACGCTCAGGCCGGGCGCGGACAGGCTCACCACCAGATCGACGTGGCCGTCGGCCTCACCGACGATCACGTCGGCCGGCGCGGAGATGCCCGGCTGGGCTACAGACGTCACAGCGATCGACGTGCTTACACCAGCGAAAGTCCCCGCAGCCGCGGCAATCGCGGCGGAGAGCTGCAGGGGTGCCGCCGGCGGGAGCTGCCGAGACGCGGCTGCGGGGACGGGACTCGCGACGAGCGTCGCCAGGAGCACCCCGAGCAACATCGTTACCGCCGAGCGGCGCCGGGTCCGTCGACTCATGACGTCGTTTCCCCCCCATTGTGCCGTCCGGCTGGCGGCACGCAGGCAGCTTACCACTGCGCAGAGACACTAAGGACCGTGTCCCGATCCTCCCCCGCCAGCGGTTTCTGGTCGAACCTTACTGCCCGCCGTAGCTCATGAAAGTGGTCGCGCTGCTCTCGTTGCAGATCACGGCGACCTGGCCGCCGGAGGACGTGGTGACCACCGCCGTTGCTCGCGTCCCGCTGGGCAGTCCCCCGGTCGGCTGATACAGACCCCAGAAGGCGTGCGGCGCCAGCGTTTGCGTCTGCAATGTGCCGACGGCTGCGCCGGTGCCGGTGCTGTAGTAGGTGACGGTGACCGTGGTGCTCGCGGTGCCGGTGTTCATGATCCCTTCACCGGTGTTCCACGGGTCGGAGCCGGCGTTCTCGACCAGAGGTAGGTGGAGCGTTGCGCTACCGGCGCCGAAAGCGTTGTAGGAGGTCGACTGCTTTGCGCTGGTGCTCGATGGCGCCACCTCGTTCACGATCGCTGCCAGGGCCACGGTCGAGCTCTGGATCACCGCCGTGTAGGCGCCGGCCGCCGGCCCGTCTGTGGCGCTTCCCTGATAGACGCCCAACGAGCCGTTGGCCGCGATTGAAAAAGTTTTGGGGGTGGCCGTCCCTGAGGCGTCGTAGTAGGTGACAGAGACCGAGCCTGCACTCGCCGAGGTGTTCTGAATCCCCATCCCGGTGTAGTAGCCGCCGAATGCATTGTTCAAGGCCACCGGGACGTTGAGAAGGGTGCTGCCCGACGGCACCGCGTCGTAGGAGCTGAACTGCCCGCCCGGTCCGACCTCGTTGACGATGGCACCCAGCGGCTGGCCCGCCGTGCTGGTGATGGTCGCCGTCCCGGCAAAGCCGCTGGGCAGGGCCAGGGTGGTGTCTCCGCTGAACAGCGCCTGGTAGGCATGCGCGGCCAGCGCAGTCACAGGCTGGGTCTTGACGATGGCTCCACTGCCGTCGCGGTAGGTAATGGTCACGTTGGTCGGGCTGCTGCCCTCGTTCAGCAACCCGATCCCTGTGGTGTATCCGCCGTACGCGTTGTTGACAATGGTCGGGGCGTAGAGCGTGGTCCCCACACCACTGGGAACCTGCACTCCGCTATAGCTGGTCGCGTCACCCACGTTGCCGGGCGCGAACTCGTTGACGAAGGAGGCGATGGGCTGGCTGCTGTAGACGACCGCCGAGCCCGCCTGGGCGGCGTCCCCGCCACTGCTCGGAAAGGAGTTGCCGTTGTCCTGGCGCACTGTCCAGCTGGCGTTCACTGGCAGGCTGCTGATTGAGTCGCCGCTGCCCACTGGAGCGCCGTTCTGGTCGAAGTAGTCAATGCGCACGGTCGCCGAACCCGTTCCGATATTCTGGATCGTCGCCGCGGTGGTGTAGCCCCCGTATGCGCCATTGGACATCGCCGGCAGCACAGCCATCGCGCCGGTTCCGGTCACCACGTGGCCGCTGTTGTCAACGGCGACGCAGAGGCCGTTGCTGGGACAGGACACGCTGCCAGCCTGTGTCGGGTACCGGGAGGTGAAGTCGTTGCCGTCCACCAGGGTCACCGTCCAGGCCGCCGCTCCCGCGGTCGGGTTGCTCGAGGTCACCACGTTGCCGCTGAGGTCCACGGCGACGCAGAGGCCGCTGCTGGGACAGGACACGCCCGCCAGGTAGTTGGTGCCGTCCACGTTGGTCACCGTCCAGGCCGCCGCCCCCCCGGTCGGGTTGCTCGAGGTGACCACGTTGCCCACGAAGTCCACGGCGACGCAGAGGCCGCTGCTGGGACAGGACACGCCGAGCAGGGGGATGGTGTCCACGTGGGTCACCGTCCAGGCCGCCGCCCCCCCGGTCGGGTTGCTCGAGGTGACCACGTTGCCGAAGAGCGTCCACGGCGACGCAGAGGCCGCTGCTGGGACAGGACACGCCGAGCAGGATGTTGCCGCCGTCCACGGGGGTCACCGTCCAGGCCCCCGCCCCCCCGGTCGGGTTGCTCGAGGTGACCACGTTGCCGAGGTAGTCCACGGCGACGCAGAGGCCGCTGCCGGTACAGGACACGCCTGACAGAAAGTTGGTGCCGTCCACGTGGGTCACCGTCCAGGCCGCCGCCCCCCCGGTCGGGTTGCTCGAGGTGACCACGTTGCCGCTGATGTCCACGGCGACGCAGAGGCCGCTGCTGGGACAGGAGACGCCGGACAGGGGCATGAAGAAGTCGTCCACGTTGGTCACCGTCCACGCCCCCGCCCCCCCGGTCGGGTTGCTCGAGGTGACCACGTCGCCGCCGTCGTCCACGGCGACGCAGAGGCCGCTGCTCGGACAGGACACGCCTGACAAGGAGTTGAAGCCGTCCACGTTGGTCACCACCTGGGTCACCGTCCAGGCCGCCGCCCCCCCGGTCGGGTTGCTCGAGGTGACCACGTCGCCGAATTCGTCCACGGCGACGCAGAGGCCGCTGCTGGCACAGGACACGCCGTTCAGGCTGAGGGCCACTCCTCCATAAAGGGTGGTGTCCACCGGGGTCACCGTCCACGCCCCCGCCCCCCCGGTCGGGTTGCTCGAGGTGACCACGTTGCCGTTCGTGTCCACGGCGACGCAGAGGCTGCTGCTGGCACATGACACGCCGTTCAGGTAGTCGGTGGGGAAGTTGGTGCCGGCCACGTTGGTCACCGTCCAGGCCGCCGCCCCCCCGGTCGGGTTGCTCGAGGTGACCACGTTGCCGCTGCGGTCCACGGCGACGCAGAGACCGCTGCTGGGACAGGACACGCCCTCCGCACTGATGCCCGAGTTGGTCACCGTCCACGCGCCCGCGCCCCCGGTCGGGTTGCTCGAGGTGACCACGTTGCCGCCAAGGTCCACGGCGACGCAGAGGCCGCTGGTGGGGCAGGACACGCCCGACAGGTAGTTGGGCGGCTGATGGTCGACGCGCACCGGTGCCGCCCACGTCAACGAGGAGCCGGCTGCCAGCGCAACCGGACTCACAAGTGTTGACCCTGCGGCCACCGGACTCACAAATGTTGACCCTGCGGCCAAGAGGAGGGCGCAGAACACCACACGCCAGCGCTTCAGGTTCATCTCCTACTGGCCGTTGTAGCTCATGAAGGTCGTGGCGCTGCTCTCGTTGCAGATCACGGCGACCTGGCCGCCGGAGGACGTGGTGACCACCGCCGTTGCTCGCGTCCCGCTGGGCAGTCCCCCAATCGGCTGATACAGACCCCAGAAGGCGTGCGGCGCCAGCGTTTGCGTCTGCAATGTGCCGATGGCTGCGCCGGTGCCGGTGCTGTAGTAGGTGACGGTGACCGTGGTGCTGGCGGTGCCGGTGTTCATGATCCCCTCACCGGTGTTCCAGGGGTCAGAGCCGGCGTTCTCGACCAGAGGTAGGTGGAGCGTTGCGCTACCGGCGCCGAAAGCGTTGTAGGAGGTCGACTGCTTTGCGCTGGTGCTCGAAGGCGCCACCTCGTTGACGATGGCCGCCAGCGGGAGCGTGCTCGTGATCGTCGCTGTGTAAGCGCCGGCCGCCGGCCCGTCGGTGGTGCTGCCCTGGTAGACGCCCAGTGAGCCGTTGGCTGGAATGTTGAAAATCTTGACGGTCGGTGTTCCGGCGGCGTCGTAATAGGTGACGGTCACTGAGCCCGAGCTCGCTGATGTGTTCTGGATCCCCATGCCCGTGTAGTAGCCACCGAATGCGTTGTTCAGAGCCACCGGCGCGTTGAGCAAGCTGCCGCCGGAGGGCACCGCGTCGTAAGAGCTGAACTGCCCGCCCGGTCCGGTCTCGTTGACGACCGCACCCAGCGGCTGCGCTGTGGTGCTGATGATCGTCGCCGTCCCGGCAAAGCCGCTGGGCAGGGCGAGGGTTGTATCCCCGCTGTAGAGCGCGTGGTAGGCGTGGGCCCCGAGAGCGGTCACCGTCTGGGTCTTGACCACGCTGCCGTCGCCACCACGGTAGGTGATGGTCACGTCGGTCGGGCTGCTGCCCTGGTTGAGCAGGCCGATACCGGTGGTGTAGCCGCCGTAGGCGTTGTTGGCGATGGCCGGGGCGTAGAGCGTGGCGCCCACCCCAGACGGCACCTGCACCCCGCTGTAGCTGGTGGCGTCACCCACGTTGCCAGGCGCGAACTCGTTGACGAAAGCCGCGACTGGCCCGCTGCTGGAGACCACCGCCGAGCCCGCCTGCGCTGCATCACCTCCGCTGGATGGGAAGGAGTTGCCGTTATCCTGGCGCACCGTCCAGCTCCCATTCACGGGCAAGCTGCTGATCACGTCGCCAGTGCCCACAGGCGCTCCGTTCTGGTCGTAGTAGGCAATCTCAACGGTCTCGGGCTGGGAGCCGGTGTTCTGGATCGTGGCCGCCGTCACGTAGCCGCCGTAGGCGCCGTTGGTCATTGCCGGAAGGACTGCCACTGCGGTTGCTGTGATGACCTGCTGCGTCAGCGACCCGCTGGAGGCGGCGAAGTTGGTATCACCGTTGTAGCTGGCGACGATGGCATGGCTGCCCGTCGTGCCGTAGCTGGTCGTGCAGGTCGCCTTCCCGGTGGTCGGGTTGACCGCCACGGCGCCGCAGCCGGTCAAGGTGGTGGTGTTGTCGGTGAACGCGACGGTGCCCCCGTCCGGAGTCGGCGCCACCGTCGCGGTGTAGGTCACGCTACCGCCCACCGTGGACGGGTTCGACGAGGACGCTACCGCTGTCGTCGTCGTCGTCGCCACGAGGGTTCCGGTGACCACGTTGCCGTACGGGCTTACGGCGACGCAGAGGCCGTTGCTGGGGCAGGACACGCCCGACAGTTGATTGAAGCCGTCCACATTGGTCACCGTCCAGGCCGCCGCCCCCCCGATGGGGTTGCTCGAGGTCACCACGTTGCCCTGTCTACCGTCGATGGCGACGCAGAGGCCGCTGCTGGGACAGGACACGCCCATCAGGATGGGGCCCACCGGGGTCACCGTCCAGGCCCCCGCCCCCGCGGTCGGGTTGCTCGAGGTGACCACGTCGCCGCGCTGGTCAACGGCGACGCAGAGGCCGCTGCTGGGACAGGACACGCCGTTTAGGGGGATGGAGCCGTCCACGTTGGTCACCGTCCAGGCCGCCGACCCTCCGGTCGGGTTGCTCGAGGTGACCACGTCGCCGCCCTGGTCAACGGCGACGCAGAGGGCGCTGCTGGGACAGGACACGCCGTTTAGGGGGATGGAGCCGTCCACGTTGGTCACCGTCCAGGCCGCCGCCCCCCCGGTCGGGTTGCTGGAGGTGACCACGTTGCCGACGTAGTCCACGGCGACGCAGAGGCCGCTGCTGGGGCAGGACACACCTTGCAGGGGGGTACCGGACACGTCAGTCGCCGTCCAGGCCGCCGACCCCCCGGTCGGGTTGCTCGAGGTGACCACGTTGCCGCTGGCGTCCACGGCGACGCAGAGGCCGCTGCTGGGACAGGACACGCCTGACAGGATGTTGGTGCCGTCCACGTTGGTCACCGTCCAGGCCGCCGCCCCCCCGGTCGGGTTGCTCGAGGTGACCACGTTGCCGCTGTAGTCCACGGCGACGCAGAGGCCGCTGCTGGCACAGGACACGCCTGACAGCGCGTTGGTGCCGTCCACCGGGGTCACCGTCCAGGCCGCCGCCCCCCCGGTCGGGTTGCTCGAGGTGACCACGTTGCCGCCAGAGTCCACGGCGACGCAGACGCCGCTGCTGGGACAGGACACGCCGAACAGGAAATTGGTGCCGTCCACGTGGGTCACCGTCCAGGCCGCCGCCCCCCCGGTCGGGTTGCTCGAGGTGACCACGT
>PNAG01000013.1 GCA_003169845.1 Candidatus Dormiibacterota bacterium
GGACGATGGTGAGGCCGACAGAGATGGTGAATTCGAAGGTGGTGTCGGGGACGAATCGGGTGGCCAACAGGGCGATTCCCTCTGACGCCACAAGAGATATCAGGATGAGGCGCCCAGCGATTGCGAACCAGACACGAACCACACCGAAGCCGTGCAGTTTCATGACGCCGGCCTTCTTGGCGTCATGAAGAACCTGAAACGCCAGGAACAGCGCTGTGAAAAAGATGATCAGGTACTGCACGGCGTTCAGGATTGGCGCGAATTCCGAGGCGTACCCCGCGAACGAATCATTACCACCCATGAAGCTGGCAGCAGTGAAGAGCCCTGGCTCGCCTGCCAGCTGGGACGATGCCTGCGCGAGCGAGCTCAGAAAGCGGTCAAACGACGACTTGTCAGTTGACTCGACGTCGTAGGTCGCCGCAACCGGCAGCGAGTCAAAGGCATTGCGCAGGCCGCGAACGGCGACGAGGTCGTTGCCACCAAAATCACCGAGGACTCCAACCTGGTCTGGACTTCCTGTTTGGGTGGTGGAGAGGAATCGCTCGGGATGGTCGGCGTCTTCGGGCCCGAGCCAGCGTCCAGCCCGAAGGCTGAAGGCGTCGAATAATTGAGTGTTTGTAGTGAGGAGGGCGTATTGCGTTACTTGCGGACGCCCGTCCAGTGTGTACCCGACGGACGTTCGGAAGACGTTTACCCGAGCGTCGGCGGCTGCGGCGCGGAGCGCCGCGTACATCTTCACGGGATCGGCAAGGCGCGGGTCGCCTGGGATCGTGAAGGGCTGCCCGACTTTGACCGCAGCATGCTGCATCGCTTGGAGCTGCGCGTTGTCCGTGTTCACGAATACGGTGGCCGTTGCAGCGGCCGATAGAAGCATTAGCAGAGCGATAATCACTCGCTTCATCGCCAGGCGTTGTCCTTTGACTCTCCGCTGAGCGCGGCAGATGCATCAAGACGCAACTCGACACCCGCCGCCTCGGGGTGGACTGTGGCTCTCGCGAGCGTCCTTGCCTTGACTATGAGTCCTACCCTCCACGCCTGAGCGCACGGCCAGAAGGCTGGACGCTGGATGTCGACGGACTGTGTCGGCTTTGTGTCGAAACCGGGGTATCTAGGTGTCGGCTGAGAACCGGTAGCCGACTCCCCACACCGTCGCAATCCGTTCGCCGACTGGACCCAGCTTGCGACGCAGCCGAGTGATGTGAGTGTCAATCGCTCGTTCATAACCTTCGAAGTCGGTACCCCAGATTTGCTCAACAAGAAACTCGCGACTGAAAGCGCGGCCGGGATTCGACACGAGCACCGTCAGCAGCTCGAATTCCTTTCGTGTCAGGTGCATCGGCGCGCCATCCAGCGTGGCAATCCGCGAATTGGTGTCGATCGTCAACGTGCCTGACTGCACTCTCCCGTTGGCGGCCGGAGCCCGCCGGACCCCTTCGAGGTCAACGCGTCGCAGCATGGCCCGAACGCGGGCGAGAAGCTCGCGAAGGCCGAAAGGCTTCACCAGGTAGTCGTCGGCCCCGACCTCAAGGCCGAGAACACGATCGACCTCCTCGGTCCGCGCCGTCACCATGATGATTGGCATCAGGTGGCTCTCCCGTAGACGCCGGCAAACGGTCAGGCCATCCACATCGGGCAGCAACCAATCCAGCAGGACACAGTCCGGCACTCGCTTCGCCACCGCAGCCATCGCCGCCGCGCCGTCATGCACGACCACCACCTCGTGCCCATCGGCGATCAGACGGTCGCGCATGATGTGGCTCAGGTCGACTTCGTCTTCAACGACCAGGACGAGCGACATTACGCCCGTGCCAGGGTCACGACAAACCGGCTGCCTTGTCCCGATGAGCTGCCCACGCGGATGCTGCCGCCCATAGCAGTCACCATCTCGCGGGAGATGGCCAGGCCAAGACCGAAGCCGCCGGTGGCTCGCGAACGCGATTCGTCAGAGCGGTAGAAGCGCTCGAAAATCTTGTCCACCTCGTTGGTTTCGATGCCGGGACCAGTATCGGAGACCGCGACCTCGACGATCCCAGAATCCACCGTTGTGACCTCAATTGCTACGAGGCCGCCTTCCGGGGTGTGTGTGATCGCGTTGCGGACTAGGTTCATCAGGACCTGCACAAGCCGGCGGCGATCCGCCCTGACGCTCACCGCACCCTCTTTTCTGCAAATGATTCGTATGCGTCGCTCGCGCAGGGCGAGCGGCGCCATGGCATCGTGCACCTCGGTTGCAACGGCGGAAGCATCGACCATTGCCATGTCGAGCTCGAGACGCCCTGTGTCGGCGCTGGCGAGAGTTAGCAGCTCGTCGACCAGGCCGGAGAGCCGGTCCGTCTCTCGGTTGAGCACCTCCAGGTACCGCTGTCGCTCAGCCTCGGATTGTTCGACGTTCTCGTTGTCGCGGAGCGTCTCGACGTGCGCGCGGATCGTGGCGAGCGGGTTGCGCAGCTCGTGCGAGACGTTGAGCACGAGGTCGCGGCGACTTCGGTCGGCCACCTCTGCCCGGGCGTGTTCAGCCGCGGCTTCTGCCTGCGCCGCCTTGAGTGCGAGTTCTGTCTGGCTGATTCCGAGCATCGTCCGAACGAACCGCAACTGAAGCGGCGTGGCCCAGCGCGCAACGTACAGAGTGATGAGAAGAATGCCGAAGCAAAGGATCGCGCCCGCCAGCGTCCGTAGCGACAAGAACGGATCGACTGCTGGGGCGCCCAGCAACGCGAACAGAACGCCGAGCACGCTGGTTCCGGCCAAAGTCACAGTCCCCAGCACGCCAAGCGCCAGACCCACTAGAACAAGAAGTGCGAACGGAAACCCGACGAGCGCCTCGACGAACGTGTAGGCGAGGCTCTTCCACGTCACGGGATTGGTGATGAGATCGGCGCCTTGCCGCGCCAAGCTCCGATGCAGCGGCCGCTCCGGCGCAAGCGGAGCCAGCTGCAATCCATACCAACGGCTCGCTACCGCGCGCTCTATGACCACGACACCCCAGGCGGCGACCGCAGTGGCAACGATCAATAGAGGAGTCCACACGGGCAGCGGGCCGGCGCGGAAAAGGAATTTCCCGATGGGGCGGAAAAGAAATCCCCCGACGGCCAGAAAGCCGAAGAATAGTGGCAGCCGCAGCAGAACGTAAGCGACGCATAAGTACGTCCTGCGCTCCGTTGTCACGGCTAGCACTCGGCGCACCACGCGCCGACTCTACTCCGCAAGTGTTGCGGATCTGTGCCGAGGCCTTGTTCAGATCTCTCAACAACAGATTGGTCGGTTTTAGCCTTGGCGAGCTAGGCGAACTCTCGTGCGTCGCCTTTGATCAGGCACACGCGCAGGGATGCGACTTACGGTCGGCAACTCATCTCACGTGTCGGGGCAGACAGGCGGGTTCCAATGGTGCGTCTGAGACTTGAATTGATAGCCGACCTGAGCCAGGTCACTGCCGCATGCCCCGTATTTTCTTAAGGTGTACGGACTCAACGGGCCCGAGGTGCGCGGCCACGCCTTGACGTGCCTCTGACTGGATATACAGCACGTCTCGAGCGGGATCGGCCGATGACCTCGCGGCCGCGGTTAGCCCGGCACGGACCCGGATCGAGAGTGGCGGAACGCCGGCCCTTCCTGGACCCAGTGTCCTATCCTACGTCCTAGCTCGGCCTGGGATTAGCGGCCCGCACCTCTAAGCCGGCCGAAAGTCGCTACCAGCCATTCGATCGTGTTCGCGCTGATCGCACATCGTCTGTGACTGGCGAATCCGAAAGCGCCGACGATCGAGCCTGTCTCGTATTCGAGCTCCATCAGCATCTGAAGCCGGCTCGGTCAGGTGGGTCGGACTGCGCGCCGTCCATCGGGAAGAGTCAGAATCGTCGGAGCATCGATCCAGTTTTCGTTTCGACGGGAGGTCGTGATGAGCCGGAGCCCCGCCGTCCCCTACATCGACAACCAAGATCAGCTCGTCAGGGCACATGGGCTGCGTCCGGAATCGCTGGGAGAAAACCGCCAGGGACGGTTGAGCACAGGTCAGAAGCAGGACCTTCGACGTAAAGGTGGGCGTGCTCTGCTGATCCTCGTCGCCGCCGGCGCGGTGATGCTCGTGCTTGGCATTCTTGGACTCATCTCCCCGCGCAGTTTTGTCGGTCAAAGCGGCCAACTCTCGAGCCCTCTGACTTACGTGTTTCTGATCGTTGTCGGGGGTGGATTGCTAGTTGCGGGCGTACTTGTGCGACGGCAGAGCGCCTCGGCCGAAGATGTCGCCTCGGTGGAAGGATTCGTCACGAAAAGCGTCCGTAATAATCCGCACGGGCGGTCAGCCCCCGGTTACCGGGCAGCAGAGGTTCGGGACCATTTGTACGAGATCGGCGGTCAGCAATTTGCCGTATCAGCCGCCGCTTACCGGACACTCGACCCTGCGTTGCGGTACCGGGTCTACTATGAGCCCAAGTCGCGCACGATCGTCAACCTCGAGGTTCTGGACACAGCGGTTGGCTCGTCGTCGGCGCCCCCGGCGGCCGGGTTCAGTCCCCCCGCATCGGCTCCCGATCCGAACAATCGACTCGGTGCCTTCGTGACCGCTCAGGAGGTCAGTGCCGCAACCGCCGCACAGATGTTGCCAACTCAGTCCAAATCAGCCGCAGAAGTGCAGGGGATGGTGTCGCAGGAGTTTCAGGATTCGGGACCAACGTGGGTCGTTAACGTTGGATTGATAACCCGTTCGAATACACCGGGTCTCGGCTTGATGGAACGGGCACTCGCAAAGTCAGGGCGTCAACTTACGGGAATCGGCGATGAGGCCTCGTACGCCAACGGCATGCTGTTGGTACGTTGCCAGGGCGCCACTGTGAGCGTGATGGTCCACAATCACGGCTGGCGGCCTGACGATCCTCGGATCGAGGGGGTGGCGCAACAGATCGCAACCCACGTGGTCAACCGTCTGGCCTCCGTGCCTACCTGAACCTAGGCTGCCGCTCGTCCGTCCAGCCAGAATTTGTGTGCTCGCTCGCCTCGTCCTTCGAACAGCGTGCGATGTTGGCCGCCCATAGGGCTTCAGGGGTCGGCGCGAATAAGTCCCGCGGGCGGTGTCATCCCATAAAGCGGCCGACTACGGCACGGGCCAGGGTGGTCATCGATTGCAGCGGATCGGCGGTGTGTGAGCTACCGTTTAGATACAGCGTAATGATGCTGCCGTGCGTGGCCACAAAGATCCCGACCGACCCCGGACCCTGGTACGGATACAGAGACCGTGCAGCATCTCCGAGCCCACTGATCGGCTTAGCGCTGGCCGGCTGACCGTTGAACATCGGCAGGCTCGTGGCCGCGGTTCCCGCGGGCAGCTTGGTCACCGTGATCGAGATTCCTGGCAAGGCGAAGCCCCCCGTTGCAGCACCCGCTACGGACCAACTGCACACGGATGCACCTGGACCCGGAGGTAGGCCAACGACTGGCGCGCCCAGCGACGCCCCGAAGGCCGCATCGACCTCCGACTGCAGGGCCAGTTGGCAAACAGTGAGGGGACCGGATTGAACCGGCGAACTTGTGACTTGTGAAGTCGCCGGCGAAGATGTGGAGCTTGCCGTTGGCGGATTGGAACCGCACGCGGCGAGCCCAATTACCCCTACGACAAGGGCGGCCCGCCATAAGTTGGCGACATGGCTGAGCCTTGTGCCCGCGTTCAGCGGCCCAAATTGACCACGCGCGGCCCATCTTGTCGTGTCTGTGAGCATCGAACCCTCCAAAATGCGTTTGCCAAAAGCCGCACCAGCACTTTCGTGTTTGCAGCACGCCTTCGACTTCGCATCGAAGCCATCGTAAAAAGATCGTAAAAACAATGTTAGGGGATCTCTTGATCAGCCCGCGAATGGACCGATGCTCCAAGGTTGGGCGCGACCACCTGCCCAGATCCATGTCGGCAATCCATCCGATAGGGTCGACCCGATCCTCGTTTTGAAACGCGCCAGGGGAAAGGTCACGACGGCCGACCCAGACCCTGAGGGCCCAAGCTCGGCCGTGCGCACGGTGGTCGGCGTCGGCTCGCCGTAGACGATCGGCACGACGCGCGTCCTGCCGCAGAGCACCGCCGAGGACTTGTCGCTCTCCCTTGGCAAGTGTGGAAAAGCACATCAACTCGATCGTGGAGTCTGCTGGTACCACCTGAGCACACACATTGCCCGGAGGGTGTTCCACCGGCTCGGTCTGCCCTCGCCCTCGTCCATCGTGAAGTGCATCCGGCCGGGATGGGGATTCTCAAGGGGCCAGCGGCCTTCCGCATCGCGCTTGGACTCGACCAGGTCGATCGCCTCCGCCATCCGCACGTCGGGAGCGGCGCTGGCGGCGCGCATGTAGTCGAGACCTCGGAGCACGTCGTAGTGCCAATAGGTCGGGTAGGAGAACTGCGTGAAGGCCGAGTCGATCACATCGCCCGTCGACAACCTGCGCAGCATCCGCCGTTCGAGGAGGTACTCCTGACCGCGGAGGCGGGCTGCGCTCACCAAGGGTGAGCCGACCGTGGCTCGTTCGTACTCGAGCAGGCCATCAAGCACGTCGATGGTCGAGTGGAAGGACCCACGGGTCGACCCGTTCTCCTGCTCGCAGTTCCACCCACCGTCACTCATCTGCTCACCGAGGAGCCGATCGACGATGCCGTGGACGGCCTCGCCGAAGTAGGCCCCCAGAGCGACGACCTTGCCGTTGATGCAAGGCTCCACCTCGCCCGCAAAGAAGGGCTCGCCATCATGCTCCCACGCAACGTGTTCGCGGACCCGGCGGACGGCCTGCCGCGCTTCCACTCCGGCGGGATCGAGTCCGAATGCCTGCAACAGCATCAGGCTCCACGCGGTGGAGGTCCATTCCGGAAGGAGCGTGCCTTGCCTCTCGGGTGGCAGTGACTTCCACCAACTGATTGCCTCAGCCGATGTAAGTCTGGCGGGGACGCTTTTGTCCCAGTGGCCATCCTGCCGCTGGAGGGCCAGCAGCCGTGCGCCCCAGCCCTCGGTAGCGACTCGGGCATTCTCCGCTGTGACATCGTTCTCGGACCCATCGGTAAGGTCACGCATGACCTGCCAGCGGATCGCCGCGTCGGAGTCCAACAGCCACTCGACGACGTCCATTCGGTCCTACCTCCTCGCGGAAGAATAGGGAGGTAAGCCTGGCTTGAGCGAACTCGAATGAAGTGATGGGCCGCGGTGGACTCGAACCACATACCTCCGCGTTAGCCTGCTTGAAGCCGCTGCGCAAGGGCATTCCCGAGATCGCTTAAGCCAACGGTTGTGTAAAGGATTATTCGGGTGTGATTGATCTCGGACCGCCTAATGCCCTAGCGAATCTGGTGGAAACCGCCCCTCAGCTCAGAAGCCGCTGGCGACGCCGGAGCCACACGCGCCAGCACCCGTAGCTCGAGAAGAACGGGCCGGGGCTATCAGTGGGCCACGCGAGGAACGTCCGGCCACACGTGAAGCAGGTTCGAAGGAGCGACCAGGGGCGTGGCCCGGGTCTCACTGACCGTCGTAGCTCATGAAGGTGGTCGCACTGCTCTGGTTGCAGATCACGGCGACCTCGCCACCAGTCGACGTTGTGATCACCGCCGTCGCACGCGTCCCACTGGGCAGTCCTCCGGTCGGCTGGTACACACCCCAGAAGGCATGTGGCGCCAGGGTCTGCAGCTGTGGGGTGCCGATGGCTGTGCCATCAGCCGAGTTGTAATAGCTGACCTGGATCGTGGCGCTGCTGGTACCGGTGTTCATGATCCCTTCACCGGTGTTCCATGGATCAGAGCCGCCATTCTCGACCAGCGGCAGGTTGACCGTTGCGCTGCCGGCGCTGAAGGTGTTGTAGGAGGTCGATTGCTTTGCGCTGGTGGTCGAAGACGCCACCTCGTTGACGATCGCAGCCAGGGACACCGTCGAACTCTGGATCACTGCCGTGTAGGCGCCCACCGCCGGGCCGTCAGTAACGCTTCCCTGATAGACGCCGAGGGAACCGTTGGCGGCGATGTTGAAGTTCTTGACTGTCGGTGTCCCCGATGCGTCGTAGTAGGTGACCGAGACGGCGCCTGGGCTCGCCGAGGTGTTCTGGATTCCCATACCCGTGTAATAACCGCCGAAAGCGTTGTTGAGCGCCACCGGCACGTTGAGCAGCGCACTGCCCGCGGGCACGGCGTCGTATGAGCTGAACTGCCCGCCCGGTCCTGTCTCGTTGACGACAGCTCCCAGAGGCTGCGCCGCCGAGTTGGTGATGGTGGCCGTCCCGGCAAAGCCGCTGGGCAAGGCCAGGACAGCGTCCCCGCTGTACAGGGCCCGGTAGGCGTGGGCGGCCAGCGCGCTCACCGTCTGGGTCTTGACCACGGTGCCGCTGCCGTCGCGGTAGGTGATCGTCACGTCGGTCGCGCTGCTGCCCTGGTTGAGCAGGCCGATACCGGTGGTATAGCCACCGTAGGCCTTGTTGACGATGGTCGGGGCGTAGAGCGTGGCCCCCACCCCACTGGGCACCTGCACCCCGCTATAGCTGGTCGCATCCCCCATGTTGCCGGGCGCAAACTCGTTGACGAAGGACGCTATCGGCTGGCTGCTGTAGACCACCGCCGAGCCCGCCTGGGCGGCGTTCCCCCCACTGCTCGGGAAGGAGTTGCCGTTGTCCTGGCGCACCGTCCAGTTGGCGTTCACCGGAATGTTGATCGAGTCGCCCGCGCCCACAGGCGACCCGTTCTGGTCGTAGTACGCGATCCGGACGATCGCAGTCGCGGTGCCGGTGTTCTGGACCGTGGCCGCTGTGACGTAGCCGCCGTACGCACCATTGGATGCGGCGGGGAGCACCGCCACCGCCGGCAGTAGCTGGATTGCCAGGCTGTGGTCCTGGCCGCCGGCGATGGCGACGACAGCGGGGAGGGAGCTGACCACAACCGGGGTGCTGCTGTTGGTGGTGGTGCCGTTGCCCAGCTCGCCGTTGGCGTTGTAGCCCCAGGCCAGGACCTGGCCGGTCGAGGTCAGCGCCAGGCTGTGGTAGTAGCCCCCGGCGATGGCGGTGACGGTGGCCCCCGAGGGCAGGCTTACAGCAACCGGGGTGCTGCTATTGGCGGTGCTGCCGTTACCCAGCTCGCCGTAGGCGTTACGGCCCCAGGCCAGCACCTGGCCGGTGGAGGTCAGCGCCAGGCTGTGGTAAGCGCCGCCGGCGATGGCGGTGACGGTGGTCCCCGAGGGCAGGTTGACCGCAACCATGGTGCTGCTGTTGGTGGTGCTGCCGTTGCCCAGCTGGCCGGAGGTGTTCAAGCCCCAGGCCAGCACCTGGCCGGTGGAGGTCAGCGCCAGGCTGTGGCCGAACCCCCCGGCGATGGCGGTGACGGTGATTCCGGGGAGCAAGCTGACCACAACCGGGGTGCTGCTGCTGGTGGTGGTGCCGTTGCCCAGCTGGCCGGAGCCGTTCCAGCCCCAGGCCAGCACATGGCCGGTGGAGGTCAGCGCGAGGCTGTGGAGACCGCCGCCGGCGATGGCGGTGACGGTGGTTCCGGAGGGCAGGCTGACCGCAACTGGCGTGCTGCTGTTGGTGGTGCTGCCGTTGCCCAGCTGCCCGTAGCTGTTGCTGCCCCAGGCCAGCACCTGGCCGGTGGAGGTCAGCGCCAGGCTGTGGAATTGGCCGCCGGCGATGGCGGTGACGGTGATTCCCGAAGGCAGGCTGACGGCAACCGGGGTGGAGATGCAATCGCAACCGGCAGTGGTGGTGGTGGTGCCGTTCCCCAGCTCGCCGTCATAGTTGTAGCCCCAGGCCAGGACCTGGCCGGTCGAGGTCAGCGCCAGGCTGTGGACGCTGCCGCTGGCGATGGCGGTGACGGTGGTCCCCGAGGGCAGACTGACCGCAACCGGTGTGCTGCTGTCGGTGGTGGTGCCGTTGCCCAGCTGGCCCTGGCCGTTGTAGCCCCAGGCCCAGGCCGAACCGCCAGAGGTTCCCGACGATCCCACCGCCTGGGTCTCAAGCGGTGATGCGGAGACGATCGCGCCGGCCAGCGCCAGCGTTATAGCCGCCACCATTGCGGCGAAAGATCGCAGCGCTTTACCCAAGGACGCTCACCCTACTGCACTGCCCTATTGGCCGTCGTAGCTCATGAAGGTGGTCGGGCTGCTCTCGTTGCAGATCACCGCGACCTGGCCCCCGATTGATGTTGTCACCACCGCCGTCGCACGCGTCCCGCTGGGGAGGCCGCCCGTCGGCTGGTATACACCCCAGAAGGCGTGCGGCGCCAGCCCCAGCGCCTGTGGTGTGCCGATGGCTGCGCCAGTTGTGGCGTCGTAGTAGGTGACCTGGATCGCGGCGCTGATGGTGCCGGTGTTCATGATCCCCTCACCGGTGTTCCAGGGGTCGGAGCCGGCGTTCTCGACCAGTGGCAGGTGGAGGCTGGCGCTGCCGGCGCTGAAGGTGTTGTAAGAGGTCGACTGCTTGGCGCTAATGCTCGAAGGCGCCACCTCGTTGACGATGGCTGCCAGGGTCACGGTCGAGCTCTGTATCACCGCCGTATAGGCGCCCGCCGCCGGGCCGTCGGTGGCGCTTCCCTGGTAGACGCCGAGGGAGCCATTCGCCGGGATGGTGAAGTTTTTGACGGTGGGCGTCCCCGAGGCGTCGTAATAGGTGACGGACAGCAGGCCTGGGCTCCCGGTCGTGTTCTGGATCCCCATCCCGGTGTAGTAGCCGCCGAAGGCATTGTTGAGCGCTGCTGGTACGTTGAGCAGGGCGCTGCCCGAGGGCACCGCGTCGTAGGAGCTGAACTGCCCGCCCGGTCCCGTCTCGTTGACGATCGCCCCCAGCGGCTGAGCCGCTGAGCTGGTGATCGTCGCCGTCCCGGCAAAGCCGCTGGGCAGGGCTAGCGTGGCGTCACCGCTGTACAGGCCCTGGTAGGCGTGGGCGGCCAGAGCGGTTACGGTCTGGGTCTTTATTACGGCGCCGCTGCCGTCGCGGTAGGTGATCGTCACGTCGGTCGGGCCACTGCCCTGGTTGAGCAGGCCGATACCGGTGGTGTAGCCACCGTAGGCATTGTTGACGATGGTCGGCGCGTAGAGGGTGGCCCCCACACCACCGGGCACCTGCACCCCGCTGTAGCTGGTCGCGTCACCCACGTTGCCAGGGGCGAACTCGTTGACGAAGGACGCGATGGGCTGGCTGCTGTAGACGACCGCCGAGCCGGCCTGCGCAGCGTCCCCCCCGCTGCTCGGGAAGGAGTTGCCGTTGTCCTGGCGCACCGTCCAGCTCGCGTTCACCGGCAGGCTGCTGATTACGTCGCCGACGCCCACGGGCGCTCCATCCTGGTTGAAGTAGGCGATGCGGACGGTCGCGGGCGCGGAGCCGGTGTTCTGGATCGTGGCCGCCGTGACGTAGCCACCGTAAGCCCCATTGGACATCGCGGGGAGCACCGTCCCCGCGGGTAGCTGGATTGCCAGGCTGTGGTATCCACCCGCCGCGATGGCAACGGCAGCGAGGAGGGTGCTCACCACAACCGGAGTGGAGATGCAAAAGCAACCGGTGGTGGTGGTGGTGCCGTTGCCCAGCTCGCCCTCCGCGTTGTAGCCCCAGGCAAGTACCTGTCCGCTGGAGGTCAGCGCCAGGCTGTGGTCCTGACCGCCGGCGATGGCGGTGACGGTGGTCCCCGAGGGCAGGCTGACCGGAACCGGGGTGCTGCTGTTGGTGGTGGTGCCGTTGCCCAGCTCGCCCTCCCCGTTGTAGCCCCAGTCCAGGACCTGGCCGGTCGAGGTCAGCGCCAGGCTGTGGAATAGGCCGCCGGCGATGGCGGTGACGTAGGTCCCCCAGGGCTGGCTGACCGCAACCGGGGTACTGCTGTTGGTGGTGGTGCCGTTGCCCAGCTCGCCGTTGGCGTTGAGGCCCCAGGCCAGGACGTGGAGGGTCGAGGTCAGCGCCAGGCTGTACTCGAACCCCCCGGCGATGGCGGTGACGGTGGTCCCCGAGGGCAGGCTGACCGGAACCGGGGTGCTGCTGTCGGTGGTGGTGCCGTTGCCCAGCTCACCCTGGACGTTGTTGCCCCACGCCAGGACCTGGCCGGTGGAGGTCAGCGCCAGGCTGTGGTAGCCGCCACCGGCGATGGCGGTGACGGTGGTCCCCGAGGGCAGGCTGACCGGAACCGGGATGCTGCTGTAGGTAGTGGTGCCGTTGCCTAGCTGGCCCCGGTTGTTGGAGCCCCAGGCCAGGACCTGGCCGCTGGAGGTCAGCGCCAGGCTGTGGTAACTGCCGCCCGCAATGGCGGTGACGGTGGTCCCCGAGGGCAGGCTGACCGCAACCGGGGTGCTGCTGTCGGTGGTGGTGCCATTACCCAGCTCGCCGTCGCCGTTGTTACCCCAGGCCAGCACCTGGCCGCTGGAGGTCAGCGCCAGGCTGTGGAATTGGCCGCCGGCGATGGCGGTGACGGTGGTCCCCGAGGGCAGGCTGACCGCAACCGGGGTGGAGATGCAACCGCAACCGGTGGTAGTGGTGGTGCCGTTGCCCAACTGGCCGTAGTTGTTCATCCCCCAGGCCCAGGCCGAGCCGGAGACTACTACTGACGATCCCGCCGCCCGGGTCTCTATCGGCGGGCCGGAGATGATCGTCCCGAACAGCGCCAGCGTCGCGGCCGCACCCAGCACGACGAGAGCCCGCGGCCCTTGGCGGGCTCCTGCAGCTCGTGGAGCAGTGGTCCGAGTTGTCACCGTATCCCTCCCATTCCTACTTCATCTCGTAGCTGGGGTTGATCGCAGCTTCTTCGCGGTGGGACCCCGGACGTCACCGGGTGACCAGATCAGCTCCTCGAGGAGCGTACTGGATCTCACTGGCCGTCGTAACTATTGAAGGTGGTCGAGCTGCTCTCGTTGCAGATCACGGCCATTCTCACAATTCAGAAAGGACCTCAGGCAGCAAGTGAGGGCTGCGGAAGCCAACAGCCCTAATAGGCCTCGCGCGTCTTTTAATAGGCCCGCCTTGGCTGAGACCAATTCGGTGGTGGGCCACAGAGGACTCGAACCAGAAGCCTCCAGCGTGCCCCGTATTTCCTTAAGGTGTACGGACTCGGGCTAGCCGCCGATTCTGATCGTCCCCAGGCTGAGGCGGCAAAAGCCCGCAGCGGGCCGGAGCGAGTTTTGCCCTCTTACAGGCAGTCAGGACCGCCGGCCGGGCTGGTCGATAAGCTCAATCAGTTCTTCGACGACATCCTCGTCAGCGCGTTGATGGACCAGCTGGGTGAATACAGCACGGCCGGATTGACGATCGGGCACGGCAAGCGCACTGGGACGGCGACGATCACCTCGCCGACGTTCAAGCACACGGTCACCGATGGCGCGGGGTCTCGTTGTCAGTGAGGCATTGACGCGGATCCGATCTGCACAAATTGGCTCGGCCTACCTGTCAAGCTCTCTTGCCATGTGGGATGACCGAAGCCAAATTACCAAGAGCCTCCAGGACCTGCCGACCATCCTTGACGCGCTGAGGCGCCTCGGGGGTCCGTCTCGCGATGGCGAATGGGGGGTGCTGGAGGTTGCTGAGCACTTCGCCCGGGCGGACGCCGGCTATCTCCGGCGCCTTCGCGCTGCCGTGGAGGGGCTTGAACCGCCGACTCCTTCAGTGCCGCCCCAAACACTGGTGGTCAGCGAGCGAACCTGGGATGAATTCCTGACCAGCCGGGCGAAGCTAATGGAGTTCGTTGGCTCCTTGAAGGACGAGGACTGGGAGAAGGTCTACATCACCCCAAGAGGAGAGGAGCGGACGGTCTGTGAGACGCTCCGAATGCTCGTCTATCACGACCGAGACCATCTTGAGCAAGCCGCTCGAGCAACTAAGGTTCCATAACCTGCTTGAGGCGCTACGTCGCTCGTGAGATCTACGCTGTCCTGGCGCTCGCGCGCCGAGGGGTACAGGAGGATCTTTAAGGAAATACGGGTGCACCGCGATCCGAACTGAACCGGCTCCCGATCAACGGTTCAGGCGGTAGATCGTCCAGCTGAGGAAGGTCGCGAAGGCCGTCCAGAGCAGGTACGGAACGAGCAGGAGGGCGGCCAGTCGTCGTACTCGCCAGGCGGAAGCGACCAGGCCGACGTTGACCGCGGTGAGCGCGACGCAGTCGGCGGCGGCTAGGTCCGGCCGTTTGGCGCGCGTGAAAAGGAGCGTCCAGGCCGCATTCAGCAGTGACTGGGTAACGAAAAGCGTCGCAAGCTCGGGACCCGCCCGCCGACGTCGCAGCCAGAGCATGGAACCTGCGGCCGCGATGCTCACGTAGAGTACCGACCAGACCGTCCCGATCGTGGCTCCCGACGGCTGCCAGGCGGGCTTCTGAAGCTCGGCGTACCACCTCGATCGGAAGTCGCCAGAGGCGCCGCCGACCACCGCCACCGCCGTGGTCAGACCGACCACGGCAAGAACGCCAAGAACGTCCCTCCGCCTGGAGCCCACGAGCGGATTGTGCAGGACGAGCAACGGCTGTTGCCGAAACAGGCTCGAACTTCAGACGGTATGTGGGGTTCGAGAAGTCCATCGGAAGCACTCCAACCTCCTCCTGCCTATGACCGGAAGCCCAGCCGCGAACACATCGGCGCCGTGATCGTTCCGATCTCGACCCGGCCGCGCTGTGCCAGGTCACCGCCGCCTGCCCCGTATTTCCTTAAGGTGTACGGACTCAACGGGCCCGAGGTGCGCCGGCAATGCGGCACCTGCTATGCCAGGCGCTCGGTCAGCGCAAGGTAGTGTGGTGATCGCATTTGTGGTGTGGACCGCCACACATTCGTGATTGCTGGCGCCGTTGGCAGCTGCCGTGTCTGCGCCGGTTGGCGGGTCGATAACGGGCCAACATGAGCGTCCAGCAAGCAGAATGGGATAAGAGTCGAACTTGGCTCGCCCGCGCGGCATTCACCCTCATACTGGCATTTGTCCTTCTGGTCGTCGGCTCGGCCTTCAGGCCCGTTTTTCCCCTTGCTCTTGTTGCGGGATTGGTCTTTTTCTACGCATTCGGTCGTTTTTGTTGGCATGTTCCAGCGCAGCGCAAACGCTCGGCGGAGGGCACCAGCCCGCAAGCGGTTGAACGTAGTCATGCGTCTTATGTCGGATTGGCCTGTTCCGCTGGGATTCGATTTTGCCATTCTATGGATCGTTATCGGGGTCGTTCTAGTGGAGTCGCTTAAGCACCGATAGCACCGGTCACCGACGGCGGTCCAGCGTATAACGACTGGCTGGTCTCAGTGAACGCTGGAGAGTGCTCCAATAACTGCGAAGGCCGATGCAGCCGCAAGCAGCACGAGCACGATGCGGCCGAAGGGCAATGCATTTCCGCCACGACCCCGCCGAGCGACAACGGACAGGGCCAGCGCGCACAGCGCAATTACGAATCCAGCCGCACCGCCAAGAATCGGTGTGGCCGCGGAGCGACTGACGCCGTTAATGCCGACAATCGCTCCCAGGACCATTACCGCGCCGCTGACTATTGGATGGATGCGTGTCACCGAGCTGAAGAGTGGCGGCATCAAGTACCTATTCAACGCCTAACACCCTTGCGATCCTTGCTCGAACAGGTAGATGCCAAATACGTTGACCTGTGGAGTTCACAAAGTTCATCAGCGGCGTCGGACCTCCATCCCAACCCCCGTTGCAGGGACGCCATTCGCAAGCAGATCGCCGCACCCTGATCGATCCGATCCCGACCGTGCTGAGCCAGGTCAGTGCCGCATGCCCCGTGTTCATCGCGTCGAGATGGTCGTGCGCCCCTCCTCCCCTGTTCGACCCTAATAGGGCGATTCGCGAGCCGCGGGTGTCGGACTCGGAGCGGGGAAGGTGGAAGGCGATGTCTTGAAGTGCGCCCGACTGGATATACAACACGGCGAACTCGAAATCCCACCCGGCGCTCTTCTATCGCAGCGAGGGGGGGTATTTGATGACCGGCAATCGCAAGCGAAGGCTCAGCGGGAAGCCGAGGGATTCGCTTTCCTGAAGAATCGCGTATCCGTGTGTTCTGGAACGTAGTCATTGGTGCAGTGGACGCATCGCTGAATCAAGGGATGCCACCGAACAGTGCCGGCGACACCAACCAACGCGATTCAAAGCGGCGAGGCGCGACCTAAGGTGGCCGGCCCCCGTGTCGGTCAGTCGGTAGGGCCGTCGGCGGTCGACTGAAGCCACCCTCGGTTTGTGACACCTTATTTGATGCGATGAAGGAGCCGGCCTCCGCTCCACCTGACTCCTTCGACTTACCTGCGTCGGGTTCTACATCTCGCGTAGCTCCTTGAAGATCCCGACATCCACAGTCCCGGCAGAACGTAAGGTAATATCCCCGCCGCTACAAAATGCACCATATCGGCACGTCCCGAATCAGTAGAGGTACTAGCTCAATCAGTCCGTACGACGACGGTCAGCCGGTCGAGAGATGGCCATCGGCTCGGGGGCGAATCGACGTAAAACACGTACTCCAAGCTGCTCAAGCGACCATCGTCCACAAACAGGATGATTTCGCCGGGTGGTTCATCCTTGACCGGCGCTATCTGTGCCTCGACTGGTGCCAACCGAGCCCTCACCTTCACGCTTGACCGTGAGACATCGTTCGAGACCGCGAGGTCGACGGTAGGACAGCCACAATCACAGCGCCCAACGACCATGGTGTGAGGCACCTGGGTTCGAAGCTCCACTACACCCGGAAATTCGGGTTCAAGAAGAGCACCGAGAATCTGCTTCTCCGCTTCATTGAGCGAGCGGGGTTGGTCAAGCTGCACGTGGTGATTCTCCCACCCGGCTTGCGATCCCGCGCCATGGACAGTCTCCGCCGCGGCACCGCGATGTCGGGATTAGAAGGCGAGACCGCGCTTGAAGTGCCTCGGACTGGATATACAGCCACTGCGAACTCAAATGTGAACCCGGGGCCTCACGGTCCCGAAACGGCTGCTAGCCCTGGGCTGGGGGCAGAGGCTGCGCGATTTCCCAGATATGGCCACCAGGATCGCTGAAGCTCGCTGTGCGGATTCCCCATGGGCGATCCATCGGGCCGTTCAGCAGCTCCACCCCGCGGGTTACCAACTCGACACACGCGGCATCCACATCGTCTACTGGGATGGTGAACTGGAAGCGCGAGCCGGCCCCGGCACTCGCGACAACTCCTGGCGCGATAAGGTCGCGTGCTGCCGGGATCTTGAGCAGATTGATCAAGGTGTTCTCAAACCTGAACACTGCGGAGTTCTCGTCTTCAAAGAACACCGAAAGGCGGAAGACAGCCTGATAGAAGAGCTTCGACCGTTCCAAATCCTCAACGAACAGGGTGATGGCCTCGATATTCTTTGGCGACCCAGTCACTTCCCCACCTCCTGCAGCAGAACTCTCTTTAGTTCCAGACGCCGCGCAACACAGCCACAGCGTAGCGTAGCGTTGCCCGGACGTGAATTAGTGGCGGCACGGACCTACGCGTCAGTGCTCATTTCGATTCGGTCGCTCACGCTGAGGCCGTCACCGAAGGTCCCCCATCGACTTCTCCTCACCAGTGATTCAAAAACGAGAGCGAGCCTGTAGGTCGCCATTCATCGTTAGACCGAGCCGCGGTCCCAGGAGCATTTGCTTCAGTGATCGTGAGGTCTGCGCCTGGCACCTTGAAGTTGACTCGAACCACCTAACTCCGCGTTAGATCGGGCTGAGCGCTGTGCTAACTGGCCGTCTTGATCTTCCGGACGCGGTGCGTGCGACGCCGAGTTATGTGGTGCGGGCGAGGCGCGCCGCCGCTTCGCACACTGTCAGAACCCGCTGCCCCCCGACATTGTCGCCGTGATCCCGGATTGCCGCGCCCTCCCGAGCGACTAGAGGTCCGGCGGGACGTGCAAAGCCGGAAGGGACGGCTCTTCAGTCACCATTCAATACGTCGGGTTCTTACCCTTCGTTGCAGGAGGCTGACGGTCCGTTGTACGAGCTTCCAGGATCCGCCCGCCCCGATCCAGTGACGGTGAATGTCCAACTGCCATAGGAGTCAACCAGGAAGTAGAACGTTCCGCCCGCGTGGTAGTGAACCACGCCATGATCGGGTGCACCGTGCTGGGCGATGCCGTGATTCTCCGGCGAGACCTGACAATCGGACATCTGCTTGACGGTCAGGAAGAAGTCACATTGATCAAGCTTTGGGTATTGGTTGCCGAGGCTCGACGAGCAGTCATAAGACCACCGGAGATCCCAGTCGCCGTCCACAGTGAACACTTCAGTGGTCTGACCGCCTGGTCCTGAACCGCGCTCGTCCACCAGGACTCCGCTCGTACGGTAGATATAGATGCCCGCGAGGATCAGCGCAATCAACGCTCCGAGTGCGCCGAGAGCGATCAGCGGCAGCCGGCGAGGCCCATCCCGCATACCGGTCGAACGTCCTAGAGGTTAGTTGGTTACGAAGGTCCAGAGCGGAGATGTGGTGGTCCGCAGTTTCCGTAACGAGAACCACATCGACCTCCGCGGAGCAACCATCAGTCTTGGCTGACTAAGTGCCATGACTTGCGCTGGTCATAGGACACCGCTCAACGGGGCCGAAGGGGATGGGAGCTGGCCCGATGGCGCCCTTCAACGTGACTTGCAGTTTCTCAGCTTCAGGCAATCGAGGCGTACGACGAGACTAGGACTGCGGTACTGCTTCCGACGATCCAGAGTTGACCAGGACAGGTCGGCGGCCGACAGGGACTCAGGAAGGCGACGGCCACCAGGCTGCCACCAGGTTCGGCCACAACCCCGTCCAGAAATGAATCAGCGGGCGACCTCCAAAGCACCTTGCCGGTGCGGTCGACCAGGCGCGGATTCATGGTCCCTTGGTTGATTGTCCCGGCGGTGGCAGGATCGACGACCAAGAACGTGCTGCGGTCCCACGCCATGCCCCGCACCTCAAGCCCGTGCAGGGCTCCGGCCGGGGACCAGGCGACGGTCTCAAAGAGGCTCGCCCCGCCGCCCGTGGTGTCATTCACGGCAGTGAGTGAGCCGTCGTGGCTCATGACGGGGTAGGAGTCGGCGGAGATGTGGACATTCTGGATTAAGGCGCCAGTCGAGACCCTTACCACGTAGAGCTCGTTGTAGTTGGCGTTCTTGACGGCGGGCATGTCGAGTGCAGCGAGGTCGGCAGCGGCGCTGCATGCCGTGATGTTAGGCACCCAACCGTTGAAAGCCCAGCTTCCGAAATGTGCGATCAAGCGCCGATCGCCGCTCACCGAGTCGACCCACCAGAGATCCGTAAGGCCCTCCTGCTTTCGGCCGTTGGGACCGACGCTGCCTGGTGAGCCTGGCCGGTCCAGCACCAGGCACAGATGCCGGTTGTCGTCCGCCCACCGGGCATTAAGCGGACTCATGCCCAAGTCGTTCTGCGCCCCGGTGTCGCGGTCCGCGACCACCGCACCAACTGAATAGTCCAGCAGGTGCTCGCCATCCGGAGAAACCACGCCCACGACGGGCTTGGTCAAGTCATAGAAGTGCCCGTCCCACCCAGCGCCAGAGTCCCAACTAGGGGCAAGGGCGGCAGCATGTCGGAACAGCACCAGTGGAACTCCCGCCGGGGCTGGTCCGCTCGATAGCCGCGGTGACGGGCTGACGGCCGGCGTTGGCCTAGCAGACGGGGGCGGCGCACTCTGCTGGCAGGCCACCAGCGCCCCCAGCGCGAGGGCCGTAACCGCCCAAGCAAGCCTGCGATCCATGCCGCTCATCGTGCCTCACCTAGCAATAACGGCCTGGCTCCTGTAGCGATACGGTCGGAAGACTGTTCAAGCGGGGGTAGGTCGCACCATACCCGCTCGGACCCGGGAGGAGGTGGAAGGCGATGTCTTGACGTGCCCCCGACTGGATATACAACACGGCGAACTCGAAATCCCACCCGGGGCTCTTCTATCGCATTCGAACAGGCACACTAGCGCGTTGAGCACGGAGAGGCTGATCGAGAATTACGGCCAGGTAATTCGGATGTCGGATGTAAGCGTATGGGGCCGGTCTCGACCGGTCGCAGATCGTCGGGCACCGTCGCGCGAACGGCCGACCCTCGCAGCGCCACCTCGACAAGCGGCAAGGTGACGAGTCCGACGTGAGCTAAAACCATCAGCGGGTAAGTGCTCGAAGCAGCACGGACGCCCCGGATACCAGCTTCGTTTGAGCGCGAGATTGAGAGCTCACCCAGCCTTTGAACGGCGACCGCAGCGATGACAACGAGATACCGCTTCGGGACGCGTAGCGATGGCATTTCTACAGTGACACGCCGGCAGCGAGCAGGGTGACGACAACGATCCCGCCGCTGACCAGCGTCAACCGGAATGCCAATTCCAATCGGTTCATGGCTGCCAAGCCCACTATTCCGATGAAAAGCACCACAGCAACCGCCAAACCCACGAAGAGCACCGGCTTAGGGTGGGCAGGCCCGAGTGCGACGCAGACTGCAGCGGCGGCCAAAATGACGGGGCCTACCACTGCAGAGACCTTCTGGCCCAATAGCTGAGGCAAGCCGCGAACGCCAGCGATCCTCTCCCGTGCGATGTCGGGAAGCGTCTGAGTGAAATGCGCTCCCGCGCCGAGAAGCCCCGCCGCGGCGGTAGCCCAAAGTGGCGGCGTATGAGTTATGGGTGGGCCCAATGTGATGAAGGCTGGGACCAGCCCAAATGCCACGACATATGGAACGACGCTATACGGAGTGCGTTTGAGACCGAAGTTGTAGGCAGTCGCCATGAACACGGCGATGAGGTGGGCAACACCGGCCCAAAGCCCTGCAAGGAACGAGAGGGGCACCACCAGAATGAATGCGACCACAGCTGCATTTCGAACTTCCGCCCTGGGCACTCGTCCGGTCGCCACCGGCTTGTCAACGCGTCCGCTCGCAAGGTCGCGATCAGCGTCCAGGAAGTCATTGGTCCAGCCGACAAGGAGTTGGCCACACAAGACGGCGGTCGCCATGATCGTAGTTCGAAAAGGACCGCGACCTGCGGACAAGGCTAGGATCGTGACGATCACGGTGACTCCCGCCACGGGCTCGGGATGTGAAGACCGGAGGAGGAGCCAGAGCGCGCGCGCACGGCGAGGCATACGCAAGTATTCGCCACATAGTCTCTGTTTGTCCGATCTCCCGTGCTCGGAGTCTTCGTGAATTCCCAACGGGACCCTGCTGCGATCCAGGAAGGTCAGGGATGAGTTGGTGCTACCTGCTCATCTGATCTCTGGCTGAATGACGCCCCGCGGGGGCGAACAAATGCACCGGATGTTAGAGCGAGTCGGTTCAGGCAACCGCTGCCCCGGGTAGTCTGCCTGCCCGATGAATATGTGACCCCCACAGGCCCGCGGACGGCCGGCGGCATGACCACCTGTCTTTGAGAAGACCAACTGTTTCAAGGCAAATTACCTCCTGCCTGGCGCCCGATTGACCCGTCCTTTTACAGAATCATCGACGCCAAGAACGTCTGGAGGAGATACGACTCGGGACCGCCACAAGATCGAGGCTCTTCGAGGCATCGACCTCCTGGTCCGGCGCGGTGAGGTCGTAGCGGTGATGGGCCCCACAGGAGGTGGAAGGCGATGTCTTGAAGTGCCTCCGACTGGATATACAGCCGTCTTCTTGTCGACCTGCTGAGCCTTCGCAATCGCGAGCAGGCTGGACTCCAAGTTGAAGTTCTGGCCCCTCGGCATGAGTGGGTGGCACATGCACCCGCACGTCCGTGGGCGATCAAGAAACCCGGGCCAGGGCGAAGTACTCTGATGACATGGGCTGGGAAAGTTTTGAGATCCGGACCAAACGGCGAGTACAGCTGCTTGACGTGACCGGCCAGGTCGCCCAGGTAGTCGAACGGTCGCGCGTGTCGGAGGGCGTCTGCCATGTATTCATACGACACACGACGGCCGGTGTGACGATCAACGAAGGAGCCGATGTCGATGTTGCCCTCGACATCGAAGCGCAACTGGGACAAATCGTGCCTAAGGATTCGGGCTATCGCCATGGAGAGGGCAACTCCGACTCGCACATCAAGACGGTGCTTGTCGGATCCAGCACCACGGCTCCAGTGCGCGACGGAAAGCTCAGCCTCGGTACCTGGCAGGCCATCTTTCTCTGCGAATGGGACGGACCACGCACAAGAACCGTCGAGGTCGCGGTGGTCGCTGTGTAGATCGCGTGGAACTGTGTCTGCCATCGCCAGCAACGCGGGGCAACTTTGGCTCAGCCGCAACCTGCCAGGACTTTGCTGACCCCATTTAGGGCCGGTCGCTCGCTGACCGTTATCAGCCTTTCCCCTGCCGCCGGCTTCCGGAGGTCGCGCTGAGAATCGGCGCTAGGATGAACCGGGGGAGCCCCGGCGCGGTGGTAAACGATGCAAATGGAGGTCCCAGTGACAAGCAGCGACCTGCTGGTTGAAGCGTTCGGCCGGATTCCCGATCTCGTGCACGGCGTCATAGATGGCCTAACTCCGGACCAGCTGACGGCTCGCCTCGATGGCGAGGCGAACTCGATCGCCTGGTTGGTGTGGCATCTGAGCCGGATCGCTGATGATCACGTCGCCGACGTCGCAGGCAGTCCCCAAGTCTGGACGTCAGCTGGCTGGGCGCAACGCTGGGGCCTGCCACTTGACGTCGCCGACACCGGCTACGGCCATACCACCCAACAGGTTGCCGCGGTCACCGGCGACGCCGAGATGCTGCGCGGCTACTTCGACGCCGTGCATGCGATGACACTTCAGTTCGCTCGTTCAGTGACCGATTCCAACCTCGATCGCATTGTCGATGAGCGTTGGGACCCCCCCGTAACCCTGGGCGTACGACTCGTAAGTGTGGTCGGCCACAGCTTTGAGCAGGTCGGGCAGGCTGCTTATGTCCGCGGCATCCTTCAGCGCAAAGAACGGTGATAGCTCGGAATCGGTGCCGGCCGCCTTTTGAACGTGCTCGGACCGAGTTGGCGGCGAACCGTGTCTCTAAATGCCTTGATGATCTGGTCGCCCAGAGCCCTCATCGCTCCCACCAGCACGGGTGTGGCGACAGCCAGCGCCTCCTCAACCGCGCCTACGGCTCGTAGATCAGCGCGGTTCGGCGAAGCTCGTCGTCTGCCCCGGTTTTCCAGAACTCGATGATTCTCATGTCGCGCTTCTTTCGCTCCCCGGTGTACTGGCTGAGATCGAGCAGGTATGCCTCGTAAATCTTGCCCGGGCGGTCGCGAACTGTGACTCGTGACTTCACGAGATGGAGGAGGCGAAGGTCAACGAGTTCTTGGATCTGCCGGTATCCCGCAGTCTGTAGGTCTTTCGCGACCAGGAAGCAGTTAGCCTTTTTTTCGTTGAGACAGGACGCTCGGACTCGGTTGAACGCCTCGACGAGCGCGCCCTGATCGTTCCCTGCGTCCAGTGAGAGTTCCTCGCGCTTGGTCCCTTCATGCTCGCCGCACGCCTGGTTCACATCCTCTGTGTTGACCTTGGTCCCCCGAAAGGTCTTTCCGCGCTCTCGCGCCACGCTGATTGCTTTGTTGGCTATCGACAGGAAGTCCCGAGCAACTCCGCCCGACGCAAGGACAAGACGGTCGACCGCACCGTCAGTGAACAGTTCCGCCGGATCCACGACAACCTCGTTGGCTATCTCCTTAAGAATCCTGATGAGGAACGTCTTGGCCGTGCGGTAGTGCTCCAGGCTTATATCGAGATTGATCTCATCGGCGTCATCTCCGAGCTTCATGCCTATCGGAGGGTCGCCGGGCACGTACCAAGTCGACCGGTGACGGATCGTTCCAACCTTGAGCCAAAGGCGTTGATTCTTCGTAAGGCGATGGAAGTAGTCGACCACTAGCGGCTGATCCGAACGCCGAATGTAGTAGAGATCGTCAAGAATAAGGAGGCCGTCGCGGTCAGCGAGATCGACCACTCTCTTAATAAGCCGCTGATATTCGAGGATCTTCCGGTGGAGGTAGTTTGCCTTTGACCGACGCAGCTTCTCCAGCATTTCCTCTGTCCGGCCTTGCTCGATAGAGGCACCGGCGGACAGTGCCCCTGCGCCCGGCACTGACGCGGAGGCCTTGAGTTCGGCAGCTTCCTTGTTGGAATGTTGAGAGCGTCGCTCAATCTCCGCATCGTCTTGGGCGTGCAGAGTTATTTCAAGGTCTGCTAGGACTGCGTCGATCTGGGCGCTAATCTGCTTCGCCGAAGCTCGGCCGAGCGGTCCACGCCGCGGCACAGAGAACCAACGCTTCCACACCTTCGCCCGATTTGCTGGAGCTACCGCCGCTTCATTGACCCAGAGCTGGAGGCTCCTGAAGAATTCGATGAGAACGCTAATTAGGACATCGGGGTACGTATGTCCCTTGAACGGCTCAAGATCCACGAAAGCACTGGGCCGGCGGTCAAGATTGTGTTCCGCGATGGCCTAACGCAGGAGGCTGGTCTTCCCAGAGCCGCGACGTCCGAAGATCACGTGCGGCCGTCGGTTGAGCGCCATTCTGAGTGTGCCGACTGCTGGCTCGACGAATCGTTGGACGCCCTCTTGGTTTGCTCGGACCGCCTCAGTCAGCGCGTCTTGAAGCGCGTAGACGGGCTCCCCGTTGAGATCAACTTCTGCCACGGTCAAGACGCGTGATCGTTCGCGCGCTGGCAACTGAGGGATGCCGTCGAGGGAGGGGCGTTCACGGCCCAGAGTCTAGGGCGGCTGCGCGAGTTCACATGTCCCCCCCTGTCTCTACTGTCCTAACTATTTTGCGAGCCGCGGGGGCGACCTCGGACCCGGGTGGAGGTAGAAGGGGATGTCTTGAAGTGCCTCCGACTGGATATACAGCNNTGAACCCGGGGCCTCACGGTCCCGAACCCTGAGGGGACGGGTCCGGGGGGTTCTAGCCGGTTCTCGTCGGCTGAACCCGCGGGAAGATCGGGTGTGGGGGGACAAAAAGTCAATCTGCAGGGCCTGGTCGGACTTTTGCCCTCCTACACGTCTCTGGCCGACCTTTGCGTTGACTGAGCCTTGGGCGCTTCAGGGCGGTCCGAGCCGCAGCGGGCTTCCTGGGCGCTCAAGAAGGCCGTTCGGCCGATTTCGGACATGGGAGCGCTGAAGACGCGATGCGACTGCGCCTCGACCCCTGACCGCTCTTGGTCCCCTGAAATCAGGGACCGTCGACCCTGTCGAAAGAGCGTGTCGTGCATCAGCCTACTTCCATGCTCAGGTCTTAGGTACAGCCAAATCACAAGAGGTGAATGACCAAATGGCTATTCAGGAACCGACTTCCGCTCCGACTTCCGCTCCGGCCTCCGCTCCCGCCCCCGCTCCGGTCGAGCGCGCCTCGGTGATCGAGAATGGCCGCTACAACTTCCGCGCCGCGGCTGTGGTCGGATTCATCGTCGGCGTCGTCGACATCTTCATCGCAGCTCGCTTCCTTGGCAAGCTGTTCGGAGCGTCGTCGCAATCGGCCTTCATCAACTTCATCTATCAGGTCAGTGCGCCCGTGGTGGCACCGTTCACAGGCATTTTCGGGAACAGCGGATCGAGCACAAACACCTTTGAGACCGCATCCCTGGTGGCGATCGTCGTCTACGCCGTGATCGGTTGGGGCCTCGTGGTCCTGATCAGGATCGTCACCGCGCCTCACGGCACCAAGCCGGCATCGGCGTGATGGAGCTCAGATCCTGGCCGAAGAAGTGGAACGACGCCGCTCGGCGGCGCATCTCCATTTTGCCTGACAACTCGCCGTCGCGCCCGTGGCCGCTGCTGGGCATGTTGGCGCTCGGTTTGGTTGCGGGGGCGGCAATCGGTGGCTACGCCGTGTCCCAACGGTCGCAGATGAGGCGGCTCGCCACGTATGCCCACCGCATTGGCGATGAGCTGGCTGCAATGGGCACGAGGGGACGGAGCGCGTCCCCTCCTCAAATCCAGGCCTGAGGCATGTTGGCCAATGAGCGCCCGCTGGTGCTGAGAATGTTTCACTTCGCCACCGAACGTCCGGTCATTGCCACCCCTAGCGGAGCCCGAATTTCCGATGGCCCCGGGAGTCTCCCGTCACCGAGCCTGGAGTCGAGGCTCAGGTTGTTGCACCGGCGCCGCCGCCTCGCTTTCCTTAGGCACCTCCTAGCGACGATGAGTCCCGTGCTCGTGGGAGTGTCGCTTTTCCTCCTTCTCGCCGCCTTTGGGTCGATAGCAGGCTTGCGATGAGACCAACCGCGACCGAACTGAGGAGCCTCGGCATTTCGCACTCCTCGCGTGTCGCGGCCGCGCCCCCGGCTCGGCCAAGGCCTTTACTGCTTTCAGATTCCCATCCGCTCGATCTCGGTGCAAGGCGTCCCGACGTGATGCTGCACGGCCTCGCGACCGACGTGAAGATCGTCTTCGTCTCCTCGAATCTGCCTCGACGCTGCGGCATAGCAACTTTCTCGGCGGACTTGATGGCAGCCGTCAAGGCGGCCGATCCACGCGTCGTGTGCCGCGTGGCAGCGATCGACGAGCCTAATGAGCGTCGGCGATACGGCGGCGAGGTCCGCTGGCGCATCAGGCAGGGGGACGCGAGCAACTACCGCGCTGCGGCGGAGGCGATCAACCGCTCGAGCGCCGACATCGTCAACGTTCAGCACGAATTCGGGCTCTACGGGACATGGACAGACGGCGTGTATGAGGACCATCTGCGCCCGTTCCTCGAAGCTCTGCGGAAGCCGGTCGTCACCACCCTACACTCGGTGCCACCCGAGCCGACGTTGTCGATGCGGGAGGCGATCCGCTCCGCGGCTGAGCTGAGCGACGCGATCGTCGTGATGGCCGATGCGGCGGCAGGCATCCTCGCCGAGCGCTATGGCATCGCGGAGGTGCCCGTGGTCATCCCGCACGGCATGCCGGTGATCCAGCCTCACGGCCGGGGCCGGATGAAGAAGAAGCTGGGCGTGCCCGACCGGACGATCATTTCAACCTTCGGCCTCGTCGACCCTCGCAAGGGCATCGAGTACATGATCGAGGCAATGCCGGCGATCGTCGCCGGCCATCCGGCGGCCCTCTACGTGATCGCGGGCCAGACTCACCCGGAGTTGCGCCGCCACGATGGCGAGAAGTACCGAAATCAACTCGTCGCGACGGTCAAGCGCCTCGGCCTTGAGAACCACGTCTCCTTCATCGATGAATACATGGCGCAGCAGGACATCATCGAGCTGCTGCTGGCAAGCGACGTCTACGTCACGCCATACCTCGACCCGCAACAGATAACCAGCGGCACCCTCGCATACGCGCTCGGGGCCGGCAAGGCGATTGTCTCGACCGCCTACCTGCACGCCAAAGAAGCGCTGGCCGACGGCCGTGGAATCCTCGTCCCGTTTCGAGATCCGGCCGCCCTGGCGGAGGCCGTCAAGTCGCTCCTCGCCCAGCCAGACCGCATGCAGACCCTCGAACGGGCCTCCTCCGCCTACGCCAGAGACATGTCGTGGCCGCCAACGGGAGAGCACTGGCTGGCGTTGATGCGCTTGCTTGCCCTCTCGTCGCCGGCGAAGTCTGGCCAGCCGGGCTTGCCGTGGTCACGAGCCAACTGCGGTATGGGGAGTTGGCGCGCAAGGCCCGGAGCTGGTTTGACGGGCGCAACCCAGCCGGCGCCGCCGCGTTTTTCCGAGCTATCGGTCGCGTCGCCAACGGGCTCGACGATGCGTCACCATCAGAGTTAATCAAAGGAGGTCTTCATGAAGGACCAGGTTCGTGGCAAGGCGGAAGAGATCAAGGGCAAGCTCACCGGCGATCGCGGCGAAGAGATGAAGGGCAAGGCGAGGCAAAAGGTGGGGAACGTCAAACGCACCGTCCGCGACGTCAAAGAAGACGTACGTGAGGAGGTCAATCGACAGCAGGCCTCACGGTAGATCCCTTGATCGCTAGGCGGGATGCGCACGAGCGCGTACCGAGTGCCATGGAGGTGCAGATAAATGAAGCGGTTAACCATGGGTGCGGTGTTGGGCGGCCTCGCCGTCTACCTCTTCGATCCCGAGTTGGGCAGGGAACGACGTGAGCGCCTGTCCTCCTTCTGGCAGGAGAACCGGGATAGCGCGTTGCAGGCCGGCCATGCCGCCTCCCGGACAATCGAGTCAGCGCGGCCCTTAGCTCGCCGGATGAGCAAAGCGGTTGGTCGCGATGACTGGGCGCAGGCTCTCGATCGAAGCCGGCCGGCAGCCAGCCTACCCAAGCTTGTCGGTGCCGCCGCCGTCGGGGGCGCGTTCGTCTACTTCATGGACCCGGTCAGGGGTTCGGAGCGCCGGCGCTCGACGCTGGCGGCGGGCCGCCAAGCCTTCACGCAGGTGGCCAAGGCCGTCAAACCTGGTCTCGAGCATCTCGGTGATCGGGTCGCCGGCGCCGGAGAGCGCGTCAAGTCCAAGGTGAGCTGACGAGCACGCTCACCCTACCGCAAACACAGGAGGTAAACCAGAGTGATCCATCTGCTCATCGTCGCCGCGATCATCCTTTTCGTCCTCTGGCTGTTGTTCCACGCGGCGGCCGGGCTGGTCAATCTTCTGTGGATTGCCATCATCGTGCTCGCCATCATCTGGCTCGTGGGACTAGTCCGTGCCCGCCGGACTTAGATGGCTTAGGCACGAATCCCGAGGCCTTCAAATCGTGACGCCGGCGACCTGGAGGAGGCGCCCAAAGCATCGTCGTGGCCAAGCGGTCACGATGACACGTGACCGCCCCTCGTTGAGCCCTCTTCAAAACGCCTTGCCTCAGCGGCTTTGGAGGACGTAACGCCCAAGGGTGCCCCCCGAAGTCTCCGGCATCGCCATCGTCTGCACGCTGCTCTTCGTGGAAGAGGCCGGTCTGCCGCTCCCCGTCGCCCCCGGCGAGGCGGTGCTGATCGGGGCCGGACTTCTCGTAGCCGGCGGAACCGCTCCGGTCTGGTTGATCGCCCCGCTTGCATATCTCGCGGTGATCTGCGGTGTCCTGACCGGTTACACCTGGGCGCACCGCATCGGGCCTGAACGGGTCCACGCCCTTGCCGCCCGGCTGCACGCCGCGGGACCTTACGATCGAGCCGCGGCCCGGCTCCGCGCCGCCACGCCGCTCCAGATCGCGGTTTCGCGGCTGCTGCCCGGGCTTCGCGTCTACACCTCCTTGGTCGCCGGCGCCGTGAGTCTCAACCTCGGCAGGTTCATGACCGGCGTGCTGCCCGCAAGCGCACTCTGGGTCGTCACTTTCATGGGCCTCGGAATCTTCGCCGGCGCGCCCGTGGAGCGGCTGCTGGGCCGCTTCGAGGCCTATGGTCTGCGCGCGGCTGTGGTCGTGGCTGTGATCGCGGTTTGGGTGTTGGCGGCGCGTCGGGTGCCTGCCGGTGAGACCTCGACGACCGACGAGCACGGCCGCGGTAAGTGGCGCCTTGCGGCCGCCCTCGGCGTCGATCTTGCTGCGGTCGGCTGCGTGGCCGGTGCCCTGAGCCTCGTGGCGGGCCTCGCCCCGCGCGATTCCGAAGAACGTGCCGTCGTGGCTGCGATATTCGCGATCCTGAGCATCATCTACCTGGTGGTGGCCCGCGAGACGGTGGGCTTCACGTTGGGCGAGGCGCTTCTCGACGCCCGATACCAGCCGCGGCGCCGACCCCGTTTGCACCGGGCGGCTTAAGGCGAGTCCGGATCCGTCGCAGTCGGGATCCTGCGGGTCGCCGGGTCGGCGATGATGCAGATGTGGCGTCCCTTCCCGTGTTTCTGGTGCTCGTCGTGTTCGGTGTCGCGTCGGCCGCCACCTGGGCCGCCGGTATCCAACTCTCCAAGTCGACAGATGAGCTTGATCGACGGCTGGGCATCGGTGATGCGCTCGAGTGGGATGGTTGTGGGGGGGCAAAAGTCAATCTGCAGAGGCCTGGTCGGACTTTTGACCTCCTACACCGCGCAGCCACTTGCGATGAAGGACTCCCCATGTCTCGGTGTGCTGAGGGGCGTAGATCTCGCGGCGCAGCAGGAACTTGCCAATACGGTTCCGGATCCGTGTGAGGTCGACGCGCAAGTCCTCACGACTGCGGACCAGATCGCGCAGATGCTCCTCGTCTGGCTCAGGGACGCGCACCAGTCGGAGCTCGCCAGCGCTGAGCAGCCGGGCCAGGCGGACAGCGTCACCCTTGTAAACCTTGATGTGGTCGGTGGCGTTCTTGAGGATGTGCCCGGGCGCGCAGACAACGACATCGAGACCTCGCTCGCGAGCTCTCCGGACCAGTCCATAGCCCGTCGGCCCTGCCTCGTACACGGCTCGGAATGGCGGGGCCACCGTGGCCAACCACTCGAGTACTGCTTCTCCTGGTCGGCCGCTGATTCTTTGTGTGTTGATCTCCCCAGTCGTCGGGTCCAACACCGCGGCCAACGACTCCTTGGCGTGAACATCTACTCCTACCCATCGCATACTTTCCATGGTCGGCGCCTCCTCATCCATAGATGCGGTCATCGGCCGAGGGTGCCTCCTTCGACCGACACCAGTCCGCGCCAGACTATGCGCGAGGCGCCGGTCTTTGTCTCACCTCAAGCTTGCCGCCGCCCCATATGGTCTGTACGAAGCGGTGAAGGAGGGCGGCTACCCGCTGCGCCCTGTCCAGCCGCCGGCCGTGGACAGCACCAGCGGATCATCAGATAACGCCAAGCCCGCCGAGATGTTCGCCTCGGCCCCTGAGCGATCGTTCAGCCTCCGGTCGTCAAGTCCGTCCGCCACTCGGCCAATCGCGCGGTCGTATATGACCACCTGAGCAGAGTTCCGGCCGTCGAACCAGCTCCGGGCCTTTTGCGCCAGCTCCCTGTACCTTTGCTGCCCGGTCCCGGCCGCGAGCCGGTCCATCACGAAGACCGCCGACTGCACGTCGTAGGCCTGGACATGCGGGAGGTCGAAGCCAGATTCGATGACCTCCGCAAACACCGCATTGGCGCTGCTTACCGCGACCTGACGCAGATCCTGCCGGTCGAGCGCGACGGCCGCGTCGATCAACGCCGCCTCCTGGACATGCCCCCACAGATGCGGTCGGCCGCGCTCGTCGGGCGAATTCATCAGCATCCCGTCCGCGCGGCATCCGGCGAGCTCCTCGCACCAGGCGGCAAGGCGCGAAGAGAGCCATGGGTCGGGGGCTCGATGCAGAACGGCCAATGCTGTCAGAACATGGAGAGCTCGGACGTCTGGCGGAGGCGAGCCCGCGGAAGCCGCGGCAAGGCCGTCGGCGAGAACGCCTCGGGCCGCTCCGTTGTCGAGGAGCAGGGCCGCCTCGGCTAGCGCGAAGATTGCGCGTGCCTGCCAGAAGTTGATCCCGGCGACCGAGGTCGGCCCCTCGCTGTTCCGGGCGCCGTCCCAGTCATAAATGAAGTTGTGCCAGCGGCCGTCGGCTTCGTGCATCCAGAGCACGAAATCCAGCAGTCCTTCCGCCCAGGACCGGAGCGCCACATTGCCGGTGACCGCCCAGAGCCTGCACAAGAGGATAGAGGCACGGGCGGCATCGTCCACGCAGGCAACCCCCTCCACCCCGCTCTCGCGGGCATCGAAGAGTTCGCCCTTTGAGCCGGAGTACACCGCGACCGCCAGTGCTCGTGGCCCGGACGCCGGCACCCGTCGTGTCAGGGCCGCTAGCTGCCTCAGCGTTGCGCGCGGCCCCTCGCATCCGTTGTGGGGGGGCAAAAGTCAATCTGCAGGCCCGGGTCGGACTTTTGTCCTCCTGCAGCGCGGGGCTCGCCCATCCGGCGTCCGGCCATGCGCCTGTCGGTGGCGAAGAGGACGCGCCGGCCGGCGTGCGCACGCTCTGGACAGCGCCTCTCACCGCAACGGCGTTCGATGGTGGACCGCCGTTCGCCCACTCGCCGGTCGGCCGTCCTGGGAACCAGCGTTTCGCAGGGTTGAGGCGCGATACGGTTACCGAGCAGTTCCCAAGCATCGTTGTACGCCTCAAGTAGAGCATGAGTGGCCGCGGGGAGCTGATCGGTCCTTGCCTGAGTGGCATTAAGGTGGGCGGTTACGTAGCGCCTCAGCATCGAGCGGTGGCCGCGCAGGTCCCGGACAAGCGCCGCCGACCTGAAGTCGTACGAGCGCCCGGCTTCGAATGCCAGTAGGTCGAGTTCTCTCTCGTCCAAGGCTTAGCCCCCCAAGTAAGCGACCCTAACGAACCCAGCAAACGGGCCGCTCGGCACTTCCGCCAATTTGGCTCAAAAATGACGTGACGGGCTAGGGAGCGATCCGCTGTAGGGTCATCGTACACCTCTCAAGATCGGAGTCTGCGAAGTCGTGGGGTGGTCGCGGTAGGGTGGAGCGATGGCCTCCTGCCCGACCTGCCACCAGCCCGCCACTACGCCGATGGTTTCGACCGCCGGGGCCGTCAGCGCTTCGCCTGCCATCCCTGTCATCGGGACTTCACCCAGGCCTCCAGCGGCGCCTTCTCGTAACCTGTAGGACGGCAAAAGTCCGACGAGGCCGTGAAGATTGACTTTTGACCCCCCACAGCGCCGAGGTCATCGCCCGCTCTCCGAGAAGGTGCGGCCGGCCAAGTCACTCGAAGCACCGGGTGCCCGGTGTTCATCGCGTCGAGGGACTCGGACCCCCGGGAGGTGGAAGGCGATGTCTTGAAGTGAACGTGCACCGCCCGTGCGCGCAGGAGCGCGCTTATCTCGTTCGAGAACGCGCCGAGTTGGTCGGACCTCGCCAGGGGCCATGCAGGTTCTACCTGGCCTCCATGGCCTCCAGCCGTCCGCTTCGATCGATCGCGCACCAGCGTGGTGGGCCGGATGCCTTCAAGGAGGACCAGATACCAACACCCAGCCCCACGTGACACCCTCAAATCAGTGGGCCGAGCCAAGGAAATTTACAAATTTGGCGTCCGTCGCCGTAGGTTCGATCTCGAGATCGCCGGCGGCTTTACAAAACAGTCCACTATGTCGTGAGACATAGCAATGGCGGAGGGGCAGGGATTTGAACCCTGGATAGGCTTGCACCTATAACAGTTTTCAAGACTGTCGCCATCAACCGGACTCGGCCACCCCTCCGCGAGGCAAGACGGATTCTAGGAACTCAGCGGGCTCCGATCAGCTCGATCCCGCCCATATACGGCTTCAGCACCTCGGGCACTGAGATCAGGCCGTCCGAACGCTGGTAGGTCTCCATGATCGCGTCGATCGTGCGCGGGAGGGCAAGTCCGCTGCCGTTGATCGTGTGCGCGAACTTCGGCGGCGCTCCTTTGGCGGGGCGGTATCGAATGTTCGCCCGCATCGCCTGGAAGTCGTTGAACACCGAGCACGAGGACACTTCCAGGTACCGATCCACTCCCGGAGACCACGCTTCCAGGTCGTACTTCTTGTACTGGGCGAAGCCCATGTCGCCGGTGCACATCGACAGCACGTGGTACGAAAGGCCCAACCGCTGCAGGATGACTTCCGCGTCGGCGACAAGCTTCTCGAACTCTTCCATTGACGTCTCTGCAGTTGTCACCTTGACCAGCTCGACCTTGGAGAACTGGTGCATGCGGATGAACCCGCGCGTGTCCTTGCCCGCCGCGCCGGCCTCAGTGCGCCACGAAGGGGCATAGGCGACATATTTCATCGGCAGGCGATCGCCCTCGAGGATCTCATCGCGGTGAAAGTTCGTGACCGGCACCTCAACGGTCGGAATGAGCCACAGGTCCTTGTCCTCGACCTTGAAAGCCATGTCGGCGAACTTCGGCAGGTTGGCCGTTCCCACCATCGAAGCGCTGTTGACGAGCATCGGCGCCCACACCTCGGTGTATCCATGCTCGTGCGTGTGAACGTCGAGCATGAACTGCACAAGGGCCCGCTCGAGGCGCGCCCCATCTCCCAGCAGAAAAGCGAACCGCGATCCCGTCACCCGAGCCGCACGCTCGAAGTCCATGATCCCCAGCGCCTCGCCGAGGTCGTAATGCGTCTGAGGCGTGAAGCCAAACTCTGGCTTGTTCCCCCACTCCCGCGCGACCACGTTGTCTGCCTCGCTCTCTCCTATCGGCACTGATTCGTCGAAGAGGTTCGGCACCTGCAGGAGCAGTTGATCCAGCTCGTGCTTCACCGAGTCCGCCATCTCGAGCGCGATCTTGGCTTCATCCGACATCTGGCGAAGCTTCTCTTTCAGGCTTTCGTCGCGGGTCTTCGCAAACTCCTTCGACAACCGGTTCTGCTCTGCTTTGATGGTCTCCGCTTTGTGCAGCTGGGCACGCCACCCCTCATCAAGCTTCAGGATCTCGTCGACCGGCGCCGGCTCACCTTTCAGCTCCGCGGCGCGGCGCACCCGTTCCGGGTCACGGCGGATCAGCTCCAGCGGCAGCATTACGACTCGGCCTTCATGACCGGGAACAGGATCACATCCCTCACCGAGGGCTGATCGGTCAAGAGCATGACGAGGCGATCGATTCCCACGCCAAGGCCTCCACACGGAGGCAGGCCATATTCCACCGCCCGCAGAAAATCCTCGTCCATCGGGTGAGCTTCGAGGTCACCCGCCGCGCGCCGCGCCGCCTGCGACTCGAAACGGGCGCGCTGGTCGATCGGATCCGTGAGCTCCGTGAAGGCGTTCGCGTACTCGCGACCCAGGATGATCAGCTCGAACCGCTCAACGAACCGCGGGTCGTCCTCGCGCGGCCGCGCGAGCGGCGAGATCTCGACCGGGTAGTCGATCACGAACGTGGGCTGGCGCAGCCGCGGCTCGACGTGCTCCTCGAACAGGTCGTTCAGCTCCTGCCCGACGGCGTGCCTACCCGTGTGCTCCAGCACCAGGTCCGCCATCCGCTCGCGCCGGAAGGGCGGGGTGAGGTTGACCGGCTCGCCCTGGTAGCTCGTCTCGAGCGGCCGGCCCGCGGCCATCGCCGAGACCACCATGAGGTCCTCGACCAACCGCATCACGTCGTCGTAGTCCGCGTACGCCTGGTAGCACTCGAGCAGGGTGAACTCCGGGTTGTGCCGTGGTGAAAGGCCCTCGTTGCGAAACACCCGCCCGATCTCGTACACGCGCTCAAAGCCACCGACCAGCAGGCGCTTGAGATGCAGCTCGAGCGCGATCCGCAGGAACAGGTCGCGGTCGAGCGAGTTGTGATGTGTCACGAACGGTCGCGCGTGCCCGCCCCCCGGCACCTCCTGCAAGACCGGCGTGTCGACGTCGAGGAAATTGCGCTCGTCGAGCAGGCCGCGCATGGCGGTGATGATCTTGGTCCGCGCGCGGAAAACTTCTCGGACCGAAGGGTTGGCGATGAGGTCGACGTAACGCTGCCGGTACCGGATCTCCACGTCTTTCAACCCATGCCACTTCTCGGGCAGCGGCCGTAGTGACTTCGTCAGGAGCTGGAAAGACTGGACCTCGAGGGTGATCTCCCCGCGGCGCGTCCTGAAAATCGGCCCGGTAACGCCGACGATGTCGCCCGCGTCGAGATCGGCGAACCGGTTGAACTCATCCGCGCCCAGCTTGTCGCGGCTCGCCATCAGCTGGATGCGCCCCTCGCCGTCCTGCAGGTCGGCGAAAACGACGCCGCCCTGCAGCCGCTTGACCATGAGCCGGCCGGCCACCGCGACGGGTTCGGTCCGCTCACTTTCGCCCAGCAGGGCCTTGGCCGCCTGGCTCGTCTGCGTCGGCCTGAACCCGCGCGAATACGGGTCGATCCCCGCCGCGCGCAGCTTGTCCAGCTTCTCGCGCCGGTCGCGCATCACCGCCGGCAGATCAGCTTGGATTTCGTCCGTCACGATTTAGTTTCTTGCGTCACGATTCGGAAAGACTAAAGGTTAGAGCGCGACCTCCTGTTCTTCGGCGGCGGGGAACGCATTGATATCAGCCCCGCCCGACTGCCGGTGGGCGCCCATCGCCTCCTCGATCAGCGCGTCGATGTCGGTGTCCGAGTGAACCGGGTCGTGATGAAAGAAGGCAAGCTCCTTCGCGCCCGCCTGCTCGGCGAGGGATAGCGCCTCCTCGTACGTCGAATGCCCGAACCCGGCATGCGTCTTGTACTCCTCCGCGCTGTACTGCGCGTCGTGGACGAGCAGGTCAGCGTCCCGACACCAGTTCGCCAAGTCCTTCAAGGTGCCGTTCTCCTGGTTGGCAAACATCGCGATCTCGTTGTCGGTCGCAAAGCAAAAGCGCGACGACCCCTCGTCGATCCGGTAGCCGAACGTCGGGATCGGGTGCATCAGCAGGTGGGGCGTGATCCGGAGCGCGCCGACCTCGAATGTCTCGCCAGGGTTGCGCTCGATGAACTCCATTTCCGCCGGCATGTGGCTCAACCGCACCGGGAAATAAGCCGGGTCCATCTGGTCGGCAAAGGCTGCTTGCAGCGATTTCGCCGAACCGGCGGGCCCGACGATCGTCAGGTGCGTGCCCGGCACGAAGGCCGGCAGGAAGAATGGAAAACCCTGAATGTGGTCCAGGTGCGTGTGAGTGATGAGCAGGTGCGCCTGCATGGGATCGGTCGCACTGAAACCGTTTCCGAGCTCCGCAATGCCTGAACCCGAGTCGATGATGAGGAGGTTGTTCTCCTTATCCCTCACCTCGATGCAGGTGGTGTTGCCGCCGTAACGGAGGGTCTTGCGGCCGGGCGTCGGCCGCGTTCCTCGCGTGCCCCAGAACTTGATCCTCAACTGGACGCCGTCACGTCGTAGACGCGCTTGGCGATGAACACTTCCAGAAGGTCGGGGTCGAGCTGGCCCCGGCCGGCCTCCGCGTTCAGGATGTCGAGCGCGGCTGACGTGGGTACGGCTGGCTTGTAGGGCCGGTCCCGCGCGGTGAGCGCGTCGTAGATGTCCGAGATAGTCATCATGCGGGTCTGAGTTGGGATCTCATTCCCTCTCAGGCCGCGCGGGTATCCCGAACCGTCGAGCTTCTCGTGGTGCCCCCACGCGAACTCCGGAATGTTCCCCATCAGTGGCGAAAGTTTCGTCCACTGGATCTTGCTCAGGAAATCGTGGCTCTTGGCAACATGCGATTCAATCTCTTTTCGCTCCTCGTTCGTCAACGTGCCCTTCTGGATGCTCAGGAAATGGAATTCCTGCGGGGCGATCAGGGGGTGCACCCGGCCCGACACGTCGGGGAAGTCGTGCCCTTTCATGTCCGACAGCGTCGATGCCTTGTCCTCGGGCAGGACGCTCGGTTCATTGGCCACAGCGATGGCCTCGAACCACACGCGGTACTGGTCCAGCTCGGCCTCGAGGCGCCGCTCGATCTCAGCGACCCTGGCGGCGTCGACACCATTCCACCGTTTGGCCTCCAACTCTGCCCTGAGCTGGGCCCAACGCTCGACCGAGTCGAACCGCCATTGGATCAGGTCTAACTGGTAGCGAAACAACTTCTTTTCCTTGACCAGGATGTCCTCTCGCACGCCAATCTTCCCGAAGTCGTGCAGCAGGCACGCGTAACGCAGCTCCTTGAGCTGGTCTTTGCTGAAGATGACGTCGCGGTACTTGCCTGACTCGATCCTCGTGATCTCGTCGGCCAGCTTCGTGGTGAGGGCTTCGACCCTGCCCGAGTGGCCGGCAGTGCTCGGGTCTCTCTGCTCGATCGCATAGACGCTTGCCGTCACGAATTGGTCGAACAGCTCCTCGATGTCCTTGAGAAGGGTCTTGTTGTCGAGCGCGACGGCGGCCTGGCTGGCGACGGACTCGAGCATCTCGACGTCGTCGGGGTGAAAGCTGACGACCTCCTGTTCCACGTTCTCTTTAGTGAGCCGGGTCTCGAGCTTGCGCTTTGCGTTGATCAGCTGAACCGCGCCCACGACCTTGTTGTTGTAGTCGCGCATCGGGACAGTGAGCATCGACTTCGTCCGGTACCCGAACTGGGCGTCGAAGCTCTTGCCGCCGACCGGCTTGCCGGGTGGCGGGTTGTACGCGTCGTCGTAGATCTGGCTCGCGCCTTTCGAGACCGCGTAGCCGACGACAGACTTCTCGTCCACCGGCACCGTGAACGCCGAGTAGGTGCTCTTGTCGATCGAGTGGTTCTGGCTGGAGGCGAGGAAGAGCTTCGGGCCGCCTTCATCGTCAGATTTCAACCATAGGCTCGCGCCGTCCGCGTGGGTGAGCTGGCGCATCGACGTCAGGATGAAAGCCTGCAGCCTGTCGATGTCCTTCTCCGCCGACAGGGCGATGCCAATCCGGTTCAGCTCGCGAAACTGCCGGTGCCTGCGCGCGGCCTGCGCGTCGAGCTGCTCGACCTGGCGCTTTAGCACGACGTTCTCCATCGCCACCCGAAGCAGCTCTCGCAAGACGGATGCAGAGGCGTCCACCGGCGGAGTGAACGCAATGTCGTGGTATCCCGCCGGCGCCTCCTGGCCTGGACCGACCAGGATGAGCGCGGGCTCCGTGACCTCAACCGGGTCGCCGAGCGGTTTGGCCTCCAGGCCGAGCTCGGTCAGCAGCTTGGTCAGCCCGGGCTGCTCGAAGTTGCCCAGCAGGTAGACATGGAACACCGGAGCCGCCTTCATCGGGCCCTAATGTCCAATATCAATGTCTTGCATCGCCGTCCGAGTTTTGGGCGTAGATAAGACGTAAACCTTCGAGAGTCAAAAGCGGGTCGGTGGTTTCGATCACGCTGGTCAGGCCGGCCACGAGCGCAGCCTGGCCGCCGGTCGCTATGACCTTGGCCGACCCGCCGAGCTCCGTGACCATGCGCTGGACCATACCTTCCACCTGGGCCACGAAGCCCCAGACAAGGCCCGACTGGATCGAGGCGACCGTGTTGCGCCCGATCACCGAGTCCGGTGCCACGGCCTCGACCCGGCGCAGCATCGCCGTGTGCGACACGAGCGCCTCGAGCGAGATCTCGACCCCGGGCGCGATCGCGCCGCCCAGGTAATCGCCCTCGGCATTGATTGCGTCGTACGTGACGGCGGTGCCGAAGTCGATCACCACCACCGGGCCTCCGTACTTCGAGTAGGCCGCCAGGGCGTTCGCGATCCGGTCGGCGCCGACGTCCTTCGGGTTGTCGTAGCGGATGCGCACGCTGGTCTTGACCCCGGGTCCGACCATCAGGGGCTCGCACTTCAGGTAACGCCTCGAGGCCTCGACCAGCGCCGTGTTTACCGTAGGCACGACACTCGAGATCACGACTCCATCGACCACGCCGACCTCGAATCCGCGCAACTCGAAGAGCTGCCTCAGCTCGACGGCCATCTCGTCTGCGGTCCGCTCACGATGCGAGGTGACCCGCCAGTCTGCGACCAGCCGTTCGCCGTCGAACAGGGCCAGCGTCACGTTCGTGTTGCCGACGTCCACGGCTAGCAGCATCGTGCCGGGAACTCTAGCTCGGAAGTCTGGGGGGATGTCCCTTCGCCCAGCGGCGCAGGGCGGTGGCCTCGCGCCGGACGGCCGCCGCCCGGGCCGCGACCCGGCGCGGGTGCGGCGCGCCCGGGAGGTCGCGCCTGGCGATCGAAACCTGGACCTTCCAGGGCGCGTTCAGACTTCCATCGCGGACCTGCCGGCCGACGGTCTCGTGGGCTTTGCGGAACGGCATCCCCGACCTGACCAGCTCCTCCGCCACATCGGTGGCCAGGAGCGCCGGGTCGCCTGCCGCCTCGGCCAGCCTCTCGCGATCGAACTCGAGGTGCTTGACGAGCAGGGCCGCCGCGTCCAGCGAGTCGAGTGCGTTGTCGACCGCGGCGAACAGCGCCTGCTTGTCCTCCTGCAGGTCCCGGTCGTACGCGAGGGGCAGGCCCTTCAATACTGTGGCCAGGGTCACCAGGCTTCCGATCGAGCGGCCGGCGCGCCCTCGCAGCAGTTCAGCGATGTCCGGGTTCTTCTTCTGCGGCATGAGGCTCGACCCGGTCGACACCTCGTCGGCCAACCGGACGAAGCCGAACTCCGAGCTCGCCCAGATCACGATGTCCTCCGCGAGGCGGCTGAGATGTATCGACGTGGAGGCGCAGGCGTAGACCAGGTCGAGGGCAAAGTCCCGATCCGCCACGGCATCCATGCTGTTGGCCGTCAACCGCCCGAATCCGAGCTCGCGGCGAACCCGTTCGCGCTGAAGCGGAAGCGTCGTGGCCGCGAGCGCTCCAGAGCCCAGCGGCATCTCGTCCGCGGCCTCATACGCGTGCCGGAAGCGTTCGGAGTCGCGCAGCAGAGGCTCGGCATGCGCCAGCAGGTGATGGCCGACCGTGACCGGCTGCGCGCGCTGGAGGTGGGTGTATCCCGGCATCACCCAACCTGCATGCCCGCGAGCCTTGGACGCGAGAGCCTCGACCACGTCAGTGATCGCGGACACGAGCGCCGATGCCGCCACGCGGCAGTACAGGCGGAGGTCCAGAGCCACCTGGTCGTTGCGCGAGCGGCCCGCGTGCAGCGCGGCGCCTGCCGGCGTGAGCTCCGTCAGCCGGCGCTCGACTGCCGTGTGGATGTCCTCGTCGGAGTCGCGGAACTCGAACTCACCTTCGTCGAGCTCGCGCTTGATCCGGCGCAGACCGCGCTCGATCGCCGTCAGCTTCGCTTTCGACAGAAGGCCCGCCGCGGCCAGCCCGCGCGCGTGGGCGACGCTCCCGGCGATGTCGAACGGATAGAGCTCGAAGTCGACCTCGAGCGAAGATGAGAACTGCTCGAGCTCAGGCAGCAGCGGGCGCCGAAACCGGGCGCCCCAGAGCTTGCCTATGGCGTCAGCCTCTTCACGTCCCCAAGCAAATTGCCCATTTCCCGCGTGTGGAGCTGCCCCTGGATCTGCGCCGAGGTGCGCACGCCCATGCCCCACAGCTTGATGAAGCCCGCCGCGGCCGACTGGTCGAACACGTCACCTTTCCCATAGGTCGCGAGCGACAGCTGGTACAGCTGGTGCGGTCCTTTGCGGCCGACCACCTGCGAGGAACCCCTGAACAGCTTGACGCGCACGTCTCCGGTGACGTGGCGCTGGGTTTCCGCCACAAAGGCGTACAGGGCATCGCGCAAAGGGCTGAACCAGAGTCCGTCGTACACCATCTGCGCCCACTGCTGCCCCACCGTGTCCTTGAATCGAGCGACCTCCTTAGGGAGGGTGATGTCCTCGAGCGCCTGATGCGCCTGCAGCAGCAGCACGGCAGCCGGGGCCTCGTAGATCTCGCGCGACTTGATGCCGATCAGCCGGTTCTCGAGGTGATCGATCCGGCCGACGCCACTTTCGCCACCGATGCGATTGAGCTCGGTCACGAGCTCGAGGGCTTCGACCGGCTTGCCATCGAGCGATACCGGCAAACCGTGCTTGAACCCGATCTCCACGTATACCGGCTCATCGGGACAGTCGCGTGGATCGCGAGTCCAGCTGTAGACATCGCGCGGCGGCTCGGCCCATGGATCCTCCAGCACGCCCGCCTCGATCGACCGTCCCCACAGGTTCTCGTCCGTCGAGTAGGGGGAGCGAACAGTCGCAGGCACCTCGATGCCGTGCTTGGCGGCGTACTCGATCTCGTCGTCGCGGTTCATACCCCACTCGCGGACCGGGGCGACGACTTCCAGGTCGGGTGCGAGGGCAGCCGTCGCGACGTCGAATCGCACCTGGTCGTTGCCCTTACCGGTGCAGCCGTGGGCGATCGCGGTCGCACCCTCCCGCCGCGCGACCTCGACCATCATGGCCGCGATGAGCGGGCGGCCGAGGGCCGTCGCGAGCGGGTACTCCTTCTCATAGACCGCTCCTGCCTGAAGCGAGGGCCAGACGAAGAGCTGCAGGAACGGTGCGCGTCCGTCGGCGACGTAGGCCGCGGAGGCGCCGGTCTTCAGGGCTCGTGCCTGGATCGCGTCGAGGTCCTTCTTTTCGCCAAGGTCGACCGTGAAGGCGATCACGTCCCAGCCGAGATCCTTCAGCCAGCGGATCGCGACGGACGTGTCAAGACCGCCCGAATAAGCAAGGACGAGCTTTTTAGCCGCCATGTGTCAGCAGCTCCTTCAAAGCTCGGCCCGCCCCCGGTTTTCGCAGCACCGCGATGATCGTGTCATCGCCGGCCACGGTGCCGGCGATGCCGGGCAGCGCCGCCTCGTCGATCCGCCGGGCGACGAGGTTGGCGGTTCCGGGAGGGGTCCTGATCACGGCCACCGGCTCGATGAGCTCGATCGACAGCACGAGCTCGCGCACGAGCGACACCGAGCTGCGGTAACCGTCGCCCGAACGGACGAGGCCGAGCTCCTGGATGTCCCTGGAGATCGTCGCCTGGGTGGTTCGCATTCCGCGACGGGCGAGCGCATGGGCGATGTCCTGCTGCGTGTGCGCCGAGCCCCGGTTGACCACGTCGAGGATTGCGTTGTGGCGCTGGGTCTTGGTGGGCGTCACGTTGCGGCTTTGCGCATCGTTGAGTGCGCCCGCTCAATCTCGGCGCTGTCGATGATCAGGGGCGGCACCAGTCGCACCGAATGGTCGTCGACGGCGTTGACGATCACCCCGGCGTCAAGGCACGACTGCTGGAAGGCCTTGGCGCGCGGCTCGGCGAACTCGCAGGCCTGCATCAGGCCGAGACCACGAACGTCCTTGGCCCCGAGGTCGAGAAGGGCGTCGTGGAGCAAATCGCCCATCTCGGCGGCATGTCCGACGAGTCCGTCCCGCTCGATCACGGAGAGCACGGCGATCGCCGCGGCGCACGCCAGGGGGTTGCCGCCGAACGTCGAGCCATGATCGCCGGGCGTGAAGACGTCCGCGCGCGGGCTCGCCAGGCACGCGCCGATCGGCACACCTCCGCCCAGGCCCTTGGCGAGCGTCATCACGTCAGGCGTGATGCCATGGTGCTGGTGCGCGAACCACCGGCCGGTGCGACCCAGACCGGTCTGAACCTCGTCGAGGATCAGGAGCAGGTTCTGTGCATCGCACCAGCTCCTGACGCCGGCGAGATAACCGGGGTCGGCCGGGATGATGCCGATCTCCCCCATCACGGGCTCGAGCATCACCGCGACCGTCCTCACGTTGGTGGCGTCCTTGATCGCGTCGAGGTCGTTGTAAGCCACGTGGACGAACCCTTCAGGGAGCGGCTTGAACGGATCGGAGTATTTGTGCTGGCCACCGGCGGTGACCGCCGCCAGGGTGCGTCCATGGAAGGAGCCGGTCGTGGTGATGATCTCGAAGGCGCCATCGCGATTTGCCGTTCCCCACTTCCGAGCGATCTTGATCGCCGCCTCGTTGGCCTCCGAGCCGGAGTTACAGAAGAAGACGCGAGACGGAAATGACAGCTCTACCAGGCGCTGCGCCAGCTCGACCTGCGGCTGGGAGAAGTACAGATTTGAGGTGTGGATGAGCTGGTTCGCTTGCGCGGTGACAGCGGCCACGACGTCGGGATGCGAATGCCCGAGCAGGTTGACCGCGATGCCCGCGACGAGGTCCAGATACTCACGACCCGAGTCGTCATAGAGGATGCAGCCGCGGCCGCGGACGAACGTGACCGGCAAACGCCTGCCCGTCTGCATGAGATATCGGTCCGCGAGCTCGGGAGTGTTCAGGACGTTAAGACCATCAGGGAGTGACCATCGTCCCGATGCCGGCTTCGGTGAACAGCTCGAGCAGCAAGGCGTGAGGGGTGCGCCCGTCGACGATGTGCGCCAGCGGCACCACGTCCAGCGCGCGAAGGCAGGCTTCGAGCTTGGGGATCATCCCGCCGGTGACCTCCCCCTCGTCGATCCGGTGCCGTGCGTCCTCACGCGACATCACCGCGACGACCTCGCCGTCCACGCCCAGGACGCCCGCCACATCGGTGAGCAGGATCACCTTGGCCGCGTTCATCGCGACCGCGATCTCCGCCGCCACCGTGTCCGCGTTGATGTTGTACGCGTGCCCGTCGTAGCCCATCCCGATCGAGGCGATCACAGGGATGTATCCGCGGCTCAAGAGCGCCGTAATCGGTTCCGTGTTGACCTGTGTCACGCGCCCGACGAATCCCAGCGACTCGTCGAGCGGCTCCGCGATGATCGTCGGACCGTCCTCGCCGCTCATCCCGACGGCCTGTCCGCCAAGCCGGTGGATGGCGGCCACCAGGTCGGGACTGACCTTTCCGGTCAGCACCATCTTCACGACCTCCATGGTCTTGTCGTCGGTGACGCGCAAGCCCTTCTTGAAAGTCGGCTTCATTCCAAGCCGCTCGCTCATCGCGCTGATCTCCGGGCCTCCGCCATGAACCAGGATCGGCTGCATCCCGACATAACGGAGCAGAACCACGTCGAGCAGCGTCTCGTCGCGCGCCGACTCGATCGCGTTGCCCCCGACCTTGATCACGACCACCTGGCCGTGGAAGCGCTTGATGTAGGGGAGCGCCTCGACCAGGACCTTCGCCCGCTCCTCAACCGTCAGTGTCATGTCGTGTAGTCCGCGTTAATTCGCACGTATTCCTCCGAAAGGTCACATCCCCAGGCCTCGGCGCGCCCGTCCGCCAACCCGAGGGTGGCCACGATCACGATCTCCGGTTGCTCGAACGCGTGTCGGACGGCCGACAGGTCCACGTCCACGCCGGCACCCTGCGCGAAAACGACCTCTCCACCGACTGTGAGGTGCAGCTTGTCGAGCGCCAGCTCGGCGCCACTGTAACCGAGCGCGCACACGATCCGCCCCCAGTTCGGGTCACCGCCGTGTATCGCGGTTTTGACCAGGCTCGACGCGGCGACGGCCCGGGCCGCCAGCCGGGCGTCAGCGTCGGAAATCGCATCGGTGACTTTGACGGTGATGAGCTTGGTAGCGCCTTCGCCGTCGCGCGCGATCGAACGGGCGAGCAGCTGGGCGACCTCGAGCAGCGCCGCTTCCAACAGCGACGCTTCGACGCTCCCGCTTCGGATCGGCTCGTTTCCCGCCGCTCCGTTGGCCAGCATCAGGAACGTGTCGTTGGTCGAGCTGTCGCCGTCGACCGTCACCTGGTTGAAGCTTCGATCGGCGATCGACTTGACGAGCTTGCCCATCAGGCCGGGCTCGACGGCGGCATCGGTCGTGACGTAAGCGAGCATCGTCGCCATGTTCGGGTGGATCATCCCGGACCCCTTGCACATGCCTCCAAGGCGAATCGTGGTTCCTGCCAGCTCGAGCTCGAGCTCCGCGGTCTTGGGCACCAGGTCCGTCGTCATGATCGCCCGTGCCGCAGCCACTCCACTGTCGGTGCTCAGCTTCGCGCACGCGTCCGCAATGCCCGGCTTGATCGCGTCCATCGGGAGGTAGCGCCCGATCACGCCGGTTGAGCTCACGAGCACCTGGTCAGGGTCCAGGTCGAGCCGGTCGGCCGAGAGCTTCGCGATCTGCAGCGCGTCCTTGAAGCCCTGTGCGCCGGTGCACGCGTTGGCGTTGCCCGAAGTGATGGTCAGCGCCTGCACCCGGTTGTGCTGTAGGTGAAGCTGGTCGATCACCACCGACGCGGACTTGACCTTGTTCGTGGTGAACACCCCACCTGTGTCGCACAGGAGCGACGAATGGATGACGCACAGGTCGTCCTTCTGCCCGGTCGGGATGGCCGACGCTCCGGCCGTGAAGGCCTTGATTCCGCAAGCGGCAGTGCCGGCCCGGAAGCCTCGAGGGAACGTCAGGGCCACTGAGCAGGACCCTCAAGAGCCGTCGCCCGGTCGAAGCCGAACGCGATGTTGAAGCACTCGACGCCCTGGCCCGACGCGCCCTTGATGAGGTTGTCCAGCGCCGCGGTGATCACCGCCTTCTTGCCCTGGGCCGCAACATTGACCAGGCACAGGTTCGAATGGCTCGCGAGCTTGGTCGCAGGCGTTTGGGCGACCACGCGCGTGAAAGGCTGCTCCGCGTAGAACTCTCGATACGCGTCCTGCAGCTCTTCGAGCGAGCCCTTGAGATCGAAGTAGCACGTCGCGAGGATGCCCCGGGTCATCGGCACGAGGTGCGGAACGAAGGTGACCTGAACTGTGCCGTTCCGGCTGAGCTTTCCCAACTCCTGCACCAGCTCCGGAAGGTGGCGGTGCCCGCCGATGGCGTAGGCGCCCACCGACTCGTTGACCTCGCTGAAATGTACCCCGATGCCGGGCGACCGCCCGGCCCCGCTGACTCCCGACTTCGCGTCCACCACGAAGTCAGATGCCGCAAGGCCGGCCGCGACCGCGGGTGCGAGTGCCAGGATTGAAGCGGTCGAGTAGCACCCTGGTACGGCGACGAGTGCTGCGTCTTTGAGCTCGGCCGCGTGCAGCTCGGGCAGCCCGAAGACTGCCTTGGCGAGCAGGTCCGGAGCGGGATGCTCCTGGCGGTAGTACACCGGGTAAAGGCCGGCATCGTGCAAACGAAAGTCGGCGCTCATGTCGATCACGCGGGCTCCGGCGGCGATCCAGCCTGCCGCCTTGCCCGCGCCGACGTTGTGCGGCAGGCAGCTGAACACCACGTCTAGGCCGTCGGCATCCGGTTCGGGCCGGAATTCGCCTTTCAGGTCGAGCAGCGGAAAGACCTCGGAGTAGGCCTTACCCGCGTACGAACGAGAGGTGAGCTGGCTGAGTTCCACGCCAGGGTGGCGGGCCAGCAGGTTCACCAGCGTCATCCCGGCGTAGCCGTTGGCCCCGGCCACGGCCGCCTTCACCGTCTTGGGCATGGACGCATGAGTATACAAGACGATGCATAAACATCCGGCGCGCTGGCTAGTCAGGTCCGCGCGAGAGAGGACCAAAGCTAACCGTCGGCGGGATGGTGACGATGCGCCCGTCGTCGCCGCGAACGATCTGCCAGTTGCCCTCATGCACGTTCCAGTGATGCCGGTAGCAAAGCAAGGTGAGGTTTGGCGGTTCATTGGTTCCGCCATGGAACCAGTGCCGGATGTGATGTCCGGAGGTCCAGCTTGCCGGCCGCTCACAGCCCGGCCAGGTGCAGCCCCGGTCGCGGACATTGAGCGCCTTGCGCGCCGGCCCGGAGATCGTGCGCTTGGCCCGCCCGACATCGAT
>PNAG01000026.1 GCA_003169845.1 Candidatus Dormiibacterota bacterium
TCGACATGTCCTTGCCGTAGCCGCTCTGCTTGTAGCCGCCGTGCGGCATCTCGTTGACCAGCGGGATGTGCGTGTTGATCCAGACCGTCCCGAACTGCAGGCGTCTCGCCATGCGCAACGCGCGGCCCACGTCGCGCGTCCAGACCGATGCGGCGAGGCCGTACTCCACGCCGTTGGCCCACTTCAGCGCCTGTTCCTCGTCGCTGAAGCGCTGCACCGTCACGACCGGGCCGAAGACCTCCTTCATCACGATCTCGTCGTCGGGTCCGTGTGGCACGACCACGGTCGGCGAGTACCAGGAGCCCGGCTTCTTGATCCGGGCGCCGCCGGTGAGAACCTCGGCGCCTGCCTTTCGGGCGCGATCCACGAACCCCGTCACGCGGACCGCCTGCTCTTCCGAGACGAGCGGGCCCATCTCGGTGTCGTCCGACATCGGGTCGCCGACCTTCAGCGAGCTCACCGCCGGTACGAGCTCGCCCAGCAGCTTCTCGTGGATCTTCGGACCCGCGATCACCCGAGTGGCGGCCGTGCAATCCTGGCCGGCGTTGAAGAAGCCCGCGATCTTGATCCACTCCACGACCTTCTCGAGGTCGGCGTCGTCGAAGACGATGACCGGGGCCTTGCCGCCGAGCTCGAGATGGACCCGCTTGAGCGTCGAGGCGGCCGCGCGCGCGACCTCTTTGCCTGTGGCGACGTCGCCGGTCAGCGAGACCATCGCGACTCCGGGATGGCGGACCAGGCCGGCGCCCACCGGCTCACCGTCACCGGTGATCACGTTCAGGACTCCAGGAGGCAGGATGTCGGCCGCCAGCTCGGCGAGCCGCAGGGCGGTGAGCGGGGTCCATTCGGACGGCTTGAGGACCACGGTGTTGCCCGCGGCAAGCGCGGGACCGAGCTTCCACGCGGCCATCATCAGCGGGTAGTTCCACGGGGCGATCGAGCCGACGACGCCAAGCGATTCGCGCCGGAGGATGCTCGTGAAACCCGGCATGTACTCGCCGGCAGCCCTGCCTTCGAGCAGGCGCGCCGCGCCGGCGAAGAAGCGGAAGCAGTCGACGATCGGCGGGATCTCCTCGGACCTGGTCGGTGCGAGCGGCTTGCCGACGTTCTCCGACTCGAGGCGCGCGAGCTCGTCGCCGTGCTCCTCGATCGCGCTTGCGAGCTTCAGCAGGCGCTCGCTGCGGTCGCGCGGGGTGCTGTCGAACCAGACTTCGTCGTAAGCCTTGCGGGCCGCGGCGACGGCTCGGTCCACGTCCTGCTCGGTTCCCTTAGGCACGTGCGCGATGACCTTGCCGGTCGCCGGGTTGACGATCTCCTGCGTCTGGTCGCCGTTGCTCGGCGTCCATTCGCCCCCGATGAACATCTCGTGGCGCTTGAGCGTGGTGCTCAACTTTCCCCTCCTACTTCCGTGATGCCCCGACCTCGGCCAGAGCCGAGCCGAGGATGTCGAGCCCTTCGTGGAGCTGCTCGTCCGGGATGGTCAGCGGCATGAGCGTCCGGATGACGTTGTGGTGCGTGCCGGCGCGGAGCAGGATCAGCCCTTTCTCGCGCGCGACCGCGAGCACCCGCGCGGTCTCCTTGTCGGCCGGCTCCTTGGTTTCCCGGTCTCGCACCAGCTCCATCCCCGCCATCGCGCCCACCACGCGCACGTCACCCACCAGGTCGTGCTCGGCGGCCCAGCTCTGCATGCGCTCCTCGAGGACCGAGCCGATCCGCACCGCACGTTCCGGCAGCTTCTCGTCGCGCATCACGTCCATGACCGCGAGCCCGGCAGCGCACGCGACGGGGTTGCCGCCGTAGGTGCCGCCCAGACCGCCCGGCTCTGGGGCATCCATCACCTCGGCGCGGCCCACGACTCCCGAGAGCGGGAAGCCAGCGGCCAGGCTCTTGGCGACCGTGACGAGGTCGGGCTGCACGCCCGAATGCTCGATGGCGAAGAACTTGCCGGTGCGTCCGAAGCCGCTCTGGATCTCGTCGGCGATCAGGAGGATGCCATGACGCGCGGTGAGCTCACGCAGCCGGCGCAGGAAATCGGGTGGCGCCGGGACGAAGCCTCCTTCGCCAAGGACCGGCTCGATGATCACCGCGGCGACCCGCGTCGGGGAGACCTCAGAGTCGAAGAGGCTTTCGAGCGAGGCGAGGGCTCGCTCTGTGTTCCAGCCGCGGTACTCGTATGGGAACGGGGACTGGTAGATCTCGGTCGCGTAGGGACCGAAGTTCTGCTTGTACGGGCTCACCGATCCTGTGAGGCTGAGGGTCAGGAGCGTCCTCCCGTGGAAGCTTCCTTGGAAGCTGATCACGGCCGGACGCCCGGTGAAGGCCCGCGCGATCTTGACCGCGTTCTCCACCGCCTCGGCGCCGGTGCTGAAGAAGATCGCCTTGGTTGGTCCTTCGAGCGGGGCCACCTCGCAGAGGCGCTCGGCCAGGCGCAGGTACGACTCGTACATGACGACCTGGAAGGAGGTGTGGGTGGCGCGCTCGAGCTGAGCGCGGACCGCCTCCATGACGTGGGGGTGAGCGTGGCCAACGTTCATCACCCCGATGCCGCCGGCGAAGTCGACGAACCGCCGCCCGTTGACGTCCCACAGCTCCGAGCCTTTCGCCCGATCTGCGACCAGCGGGTGGGCAGAAGTGATCCCCCGCGGGACGTACCTGGCGCGAAGCTCGGTGAGCTCAGACTCCAGAGACTCCTTCTCGACCTTCACGGGGCCATTCAAGCAGATACGATCCGCGACTGTGGACAGCGCGGCTGGTGCCGTCGAGCGGCTCTGGCCAGGACGGCGGGCGACCGTGACCGTGCTCGGCGGCGGCATCACGAACCACAACTTCAAAGTCGAGGTCGACGGAGCCGCCTACGTGCTGCGGATGGGCGGGGCCAAGACCGGCTTGCTGGGTATCGACCGGGCGGTCGAGCACGCGGCGAGCCTGCGCGCGGAGGAGATCGGGGTCGGGCCGCCGGTGGCGGATTTCGTGGCGTCCGAGGGGTGGCTGGTGACCCGCTTCATCGACGGCCGGCCGATCGCTGTCGAGGAGATGCGCAGCCCTTCCACCCTGCCCCGGGTGGCGGAGGCGCTGCGCCGGCTGCACTCGGCGCGGGCGATCCCGGGCCGGTTCGACGCACATGCGGTGGTCGACGATTACCGGGCTGAGGCTGAGTCCAACGGCGTGCGCATCCCGGCTAAATTTGCGGGTGCGCATGAGGTCTCCGATCGAATTCGGGCTGCGCGCGGCCAGCAGCCGCTTGTCCCTTGTCACAACGACCTCCTGAACGCCAACTTCCTCGACGACGGCGCGATCCGGATCGTCGACTGGGAGTACGCGGGCATGGGCGATCGGTTCTTCGACCTGGCGAACTTCTCGGTGAACCACGAGTTCGAAGTGGAAGACGACGGGCGGCTGCTCGCCGCCTACTTTGGAACCGAGCGCCGTTCCGACCTCGCCTCGCTGCGCCTGATGCGCTTCATGTCCGACTTTCGAGAGGCGATGTGGGGGGTCCTGCAGAGCGGGATCTCAGAGCTGGACTTCGACTTCAAGGGCTACGCGGCAAAGCACTTCGACCGCATGGAGCGGACGTCCGGGGACCAGGAATTCGCTGGATATCTAGACGTGGCCGCCGACTCGTAAATGCCGCTCGAAGCTCCTCCACCGAGTGGCGATGACCCGGAGCCACAACAAGTGGTTAATGCTCGGCGTCTCCGCCATCCTGCTCTTGGGTGGAATCGTTGCTCTCGCGATGACGCTTATGCGGCGGCCGCGCGGAAGCGCCGGGAGGGGGCTCGCAATCGCCGCCTCAGTAGTCGAAATCGTTGCGTCGCCAGCTCTGCTTGTTTTCAACTTCTTCATGATCTTTGCGGCAACCTTCGGGTGCGACGGCTAGGTGGCCGGCGACCAATGGCAGTCGTGGTTCCGGGGTCGTGACGCGTAACAAGCCGATCGCGGTTGCGTTACAGCGATGTGCGCTTGGCCGGCAGCTTGTTCGGTCTGTTGGTCCTGGCCGCTTGTAGCGCGATCTCTAGCGACCCCACCTCGACGGTTACGCCCACCTCCTCGGCGTCCGCGCTGGGGATGCCGTGCCGGATCCCCTTTACAGACTTCAAGGCAACCGGTTTCGTCAGCTACCCGGACGGGACCTTCACGGCTGATCCGGGCGCGGCACTCAATCAAGATCCAGGCCGTCCTGGTTTCGCCCACACCGTGGCCTCGCCCGCGTTAAGTGGAATCGCGGGAATCGGCAACGAGACATTCGACCCGAAGTTCTCACGGTGACTCCCGGTTCCCTACGAGTGGGTTTCCTCTGATGGCTCTCAATACACGTACAGCGAGCTGATCCCAAATCCAGCGAGCCAGGGTCTGGGCGGTCCACCTCCGCTTGGCACGCGGATGCACGTTGTCAACGTGGCGACTGGGAAAGATGACGTCGTGTACCAGTCGGCGGAAGTCTTGTCTGCGGCTTCATTCAGACCGGAAGGCATCTATCTCTCTCAGCCCTCCATTCTCGCCGATACCTTCGTCCCTTTCTATATGTGGCTGCTGGATCCGGCAACAGGTTCAGCTCACAAGCTGTTGGGAGGCACGTCTGTTGGTCCAGGCACCAGCGCCATCGCGGCTGGGACCTTCTGGATCATGGCCACCGATCCGAACAATCCCAAGGGCACGCCTAAGCTGCTGCGCGTGGATCTCAGCGACGGAAGCCAGGCGACCTGGTTCGAGCCCACCGGCGGTTTCGCGCAGCTCCTTGGGCTGGACGGCCTCGGGCACCCGGTTGTTTCCACGTTCTCCAGCACCAACGGTGATCCTGGAAAAACCTGGTTGGTGACCGCGGCGAACACGATGCTGCCGATTGCAGACCAGGGATTCACCGGACAGCTGGTCGCGGACGGTCACGGGTTGTGGCTGACAGGGAATGGGGTGTTCCTGCGTCCGCCTGCCGGCCCGATTCGCAAAGTCTCCACCGTCGTCGGCGGCGCCATCCTCGGCGCATGTGGCTGACGTGTCGCACGCTCACGTTCTGCGGTCGTGGCTGAGCCGAGCGGCTGTAGCGCTGGTGATAGCGAGCGAGGTGGTTCTCGGTTCTGGTGGCCTCGTCGCGCAGGCCGCGTGCGCGCCACCGGCTGGGCATTCGGCGGTCCGTCTCGCAGACGGGCGCGTGCTGGTCACAGTGTCGACCGAGGCCCACCTCACGAACTGGGCCCAAATTTACGATCCAGCGGCCGATCATTGGACGCCCACCGCCATCAACCGCGACGGCGGTGTGGTGGCGACGCTGCTGGCCGACGGCCGGGTGCTGTTAACGGCTGGTCAGTGCGATCGAACGGGGCCGCAGCTCTACGATCCCCGGACCAACGCGGTCTCTGACGCAGGCATCATGGCGGTGCCCAATGGCGGGGGTTACACCCCCGTCTTGCTCCGCAGCGGCAAGGTTCTTTTCGCCGGCGGTTATGGCGGACCCGTTGACGTCAATACTCAACCCAAGGACCTCGCGCAGATCTATGACCCGGCGACCAACTCATGGAAGCTGTCGCCGCCAACCCTGACTCAGCGCCTCAACCCTCAAGCGATTCTGCTCGCCGACGGGCGAGTGCTGGTCGCCGGAGGCAACGTCTCGAGCACCGGTCCACTTCCGTTCTTGACGAGCGCCGAAATCTACGATCCCGCAGGCAACATATGGTCATCGGCCGGCCAGATTCCGACCAACGGATATGGAACCGCCGCCCTGGTCGCACTCGGCAACGGCATGGCTCTTGCCGCCGGCGGCGGTGAGGACGGCAGGCCGACCTCGACCGCGGAGCTCTTCGATCCGTCTTCCCGGACCTGGTCGAAGACCGCCGCCATGACCTATGCGCGGTCAGGCGCGGTGAGCATGACTATGACCGACGGCAGCGCCGTGGTCGTGAGCGGCCAAGGGGTCAACGGTCCGCCGCTCACCACTGCCGAGAGATTCGATCCCGCCTCAGGCAAGTGGACCGTCCTCCCGGGCGGTCTCAAGACCGCGACCGCGGACCAGTCCGCGATCCTCCTCAAGGATGGCAAGGTCTTCGTTGCCGCGTGGCCTGAGTTTGTATTCGGCCAGTGGTCCACCGCGGACGCGCATGTGTTTGATCCGATGGCGTCTGCTGGGTCGCCGTCACCGAGTCAGTCTCCGGCCGGGGCCGGCACATGGTCCAGCCTGCCCGACGCTGCGATTCCGTTCGGGAACTTCAGCCTGGCCGGCGGCGGTTTTTCGAGCACCGCCACCGCCACGGCGCTGACAGACGGCCGGGTGCTCCTGATCGGATCCAGTCCGACGACGGCGTTCAACCCTCCGATCTCCGCGAATGGAGTGACCGCGGAGCTCTATGACCCGACCAGCGGGCAATCGCACCCCGTATCCGCACCTCAGACGATCAGCTCAGTAGGGTTCACCGCGACCTTGCTGCGCAACGGAAAAGTGCTTGTGGTGGGTGAGGGTGCTTACCTGTTTGACGCGGCCACGGATGCATGGGTTGCGACCGGCTCTGTGGTGGAGAAGCGCTTCGGCCACACCGCCACGCTGCTCGCGGATGGTCGCGTGCTGGTCGCCGGGGGCCTGGCGCATTCATCGGCAAACGCAGGCGATCAGCGCCTGGTGGCGGCCGAAATCTATGACCCAAACTCAAACCGATGGTCGGCCACTTTCGATACGCCATTCGCTCTCGGCGATTCAGGAGACACCGCCACGCTCCTGCGTGACGGCCGGGTGCTGGTGGTCGGCGGCTTCAACTCGTCTGCTGCGGTGTATGACCCCAAATCGACTCGGTGGGCGCCCGTCGCCAGCCTCGGCGAACCGGCGCAAGTCCCGCACACCGCGACTTTGCTGCCCGATGGAAAGGTGATTGTCCTCGGGGGCTGCGCCGAACGCCCGTCATTTGCCTGCAGTCGTTTTGCCCCGTCTCAAGTCTTTGATCCGAAGACGAACGGCTGGTCAGGCGCAGCGCCGATGCTTCAGGGCCGGGAGGGGTTCAGCGCCACGCTGCTTCGAAACGGCCTCGTCCTGGTGGCTGGCGGTTATGGCCCGGACTGGGTCGTTGCGAGCTCCGAGCTTTACGACCCGTCTGCCAACAGTTGGATGGGCGCCGGCGAGATGAAAGTCGCTCGAGCCGGCCCGACCGCCACCCTGTTGAAGAGCGGTTCGGTGTTGTTGCTGGGTGGATCCTTTCTGGGCAACACGCGCAGCGCCGAGCTTTACAGCCCGCGGGGGGGAGCGCAGCCATCTGCGCCCGCAAGCTCGAGCTCGCCACAGGGCGGGCTCAATTTGCCAATTCTGGCCGCAGCTGTGCTGGTGGTGTTGGCTGCATCGTTCTTCTTATGGGCAAGGTCAAGGCGCATTTCGAAAGTCCGCTGAAATCACGGTGTTTGCCGGAATGTGGGCGCCAAACGACGAGTTGGAATGTTCATGGCCACCAAGACCTGGTTTATCACCGGCACTTCTCGCGGCTTCGGTCGCGAGTGGACCACTGCGGCTCTGGATCGCGGCGACAAAGTGGCCGCCACCGCTCGCGACGTCTCCAGTCTCGACGACCTTGCGGCGAAGTACGGCGACGCGCTGCTGCCGATCCAGCTCGATGTCACCGACCGCGGAGCCGTCTTCGCCGCGGTACGGCAGGCACAGGAGCAGTTCGGCCGGCTCGACATCGTCGTGAACAACGCCGGCTACGGCCAGTTCGGTTTCGTGGAAGAGCTGACCGAGCAAGAAGCGCGGGAGCAGATCGACACCAATCTGTTCGGCGCGCTCTGGGTGACCCAGGCAGCGCTGCCCTACTTGCGTGAGCAAGGCGGCGGGCACATCTTGCAGGTATCGTCGATCGGTGGGATCACCGCGTTTGGCGGGCTTGGGATGTATCACGCGTCGAAATGGGCGCTCGAAGGCCTGAGCCAGGCGCTCGCCCAGGAGGTCGCCGCCTTTGGGATCAAGGTGACGCTCATCGAGCCGGGCGGCTTCTCCACCGATTGGGGTGGCGCGTCGGCGCACCACACGACTCCGCTCCCGGCCTACGACCAGGTGCTCGAGGAGCGCGCTCGATTCCGCGCCGCGCGCGTCGCTGTGCAGGGCGATCCGGCTGCAACCGCTGCTGCGGTGCTGAAGATCGTCGACGCTGAGGAGCCACCGCTTCGAGTCTTCTTCGGCGAAAGTCCGCTCGGGATGGCGACCGCGGACTACGAGTCGCGGCTGGCGACGTGGCGGAATTGGCAGCCAGTGTCGATCGAGGCGCAGGGCGCCAAGGATCCTGCCCCAACCACGTAGTCCACTCTGCGTCTCGATACGGAATTCGAGACCCTGATGGGACCGAGCTTCGTAGCCCGCATCCAGTCGACGGTATGGGCTGGGCTCATGCAGCTCGATTCACGATCCGCGATCCCCATAACGCGATGTGGTGAAGCACGACCGAAACGTCGAAAGACCGGTATTTCTCCCGGTGACGGCCCAGCGTGACCAGCCTAGCCTCAGACGCATTCGCGGAGTTTGGGGAGGAAGAACCGATGACGATGCCTCGCAGTAGATTGCTGATCGGAGCGCAACTCTTGGTCGCGATGCTCCTGTTTGGTTGTTCCCAGTCAGCCTCGGTGGCTCAGCAGTCGCCCACGGCTGATCCGGCAATCAAGGCTTACCAGGCAATGATGCTCAGCGACGACAGCGCGATGGGGGCGTCGACGTCGAATCACTGCAACACGGTCCAGGATGCCGCCTGCCCGGCGGCGGTCGCCCGCGTCGTGGCCGCGCTGCAGTCATGGCTCGACGACTTGAATCGATTCCAGACTCCGGCCAGGTTCGCCACGATCGACGCTCAAATGAAGCGACACGTAGCGGCGGCCATCGCATACCTCAACGCCAGTGCCGCCGCGACTCTGGCCAAGAACCAACCTGTTCTGGATCGATCGATTGTGGCGGCCGTCAGTGAACGTGAATGGGTCGACCGTCTGACGGCGAGCATCTCGCATTCGAGTAACGCGACGACCGCCGTGTACAGCAGTCTTGTCAAATCGGAGAAGTCAGACCTTGACAAGTGTGCGGACTGCCAGCGGCTGATCGCCCAGACTCCGATCAGCTGTGACGGCACCGCCGCGACTGACTGCAATTCCCTCGTCCTGGACGCCGCCAGCCAGGTGGCCACATTCCAGGGCGCGGTTGTGCTGGACGCCGCCCCAAGCACCATGGGAGCCAAGGACGCTCTCTTGCAAACCGACCTCGCGCAGGGCGACACGACACTCATCGCGATGATGGGCGACCTGTTGACAGGCGATCAATCGGGATTCAGCGCCGGCCGGACATCCTTCGGGCGAGCGCTGGCTGCCGTGGATACGGACGCGAGCACCGTGTAAAGGAATCCGCCCCGGGTGGAGAATCTGCCGTGTGGGGGCAGAAGCGAAGCTCACGCGCCGGGCAACCGAGGTTGCCGGCCTGGTCGCGCTCGGCCTGACCAACCGGGAGATCGCCAAGCGCCTGTTCCTGTCCGACCGCACGGTCGAGTGGCACATCGAACAGATACTCAACAAGCTCGGGTTCAGCTCGCGCAGCCAGATCGCCGCCTGGGTGGTGCGCTCGCCACAGCCGGGCGCCGTGCCGCCGGCAGCTTCGCGGCCTCGGGGCAACCTGCCCGCACAGTACACGAGCTTCGTCGGCCGGGAGCGCGAGCTGCGGGCTCTGCTCGACCTGGTGACCGCCAACCGGCTCGTCACCGTCACGGGCGCAGGCGGGACCGGCAAGACGAGGCTGGCCATGCGCCTGGCGGAAGAGCTCCAGTCCGACTTTCCGGACGGCGTCTGGCTGTGTGATCTGGCACCCGTGGCCGACCCGAGCCTGGTCGGCGATGCGGTGGCGCAGGCACTCGAGCTGAGGCGTGCGGCTCGCAACCGTTTGATGGCCGTGCGCGAGCACCTGAAAGAGCGGTCGGTGCTGCTCGTGCTCGACAACTGCGAACACGTGCTGAGCTCAGCCGCTGAGACGATTCAGGAGCTGCTGGCCGCATGTCGGGGGGTGCGAATCCTGGCCACCAGCAGGTCGCCTCTAGGCCTGATCGGCGAGGCGATCTGCCGCCTCGATCCCATGCCGGATGACGACGCGATGCGACTGTTCGAGGATCGCGCGAAGGCGGCGGTGCCGAATTTCCAGCTTGGTGCCGGCGATGGCGACATCATTGCGTCGATCTGTCGTCGCCTCGATGGAATGCCGCTCGGGATCGAGCTGGTGGTCCCGCGCCTAAGGGTTCAAAGTCCGACCGAGCTCGCCGCCGATCTCCTCGACCCCGCCTGGCAGACGCGTTCTGGTGACCGGCACGGCAGCCTTTTCGCGATTGCGGATTGGAGCTACAGGTTGATGACGCCCGAGGAACAATCGCTGTTTCGGCGCATCGGCGTCTTTGCCGGACGGTTCGAAGCTGAAGATGCTGAGGCGGTGGCATCGAAAGGTGCCGCCGCCATCAATGTCCTGCTGGGGCACCTCGCGGAGCGGTCGATGCTCGTTCGAGAACCGACGGGGGATGCTGGACGGTTTCGCCTTCTGGACACCCTCCGGGCTTTTGCGGTTGAGCGCCTGGACGAAGCCAGAGAGCTGGATGAGATCCGGCTTGACCACGCGGAGCACATGGTGTCGGTGGTCGAGGCGAGCGGGCCTGACGGAGATCCCGCCATACGACGCAAGGTGACAGCAATGGTGGATGACGTGCGAGCCGCGCTCACGACACTGCTCCGGGTACGTCCGGTGCGGGCCCTTGCGCTCAGCGATGCCATGATGCCGACCTGGCGCCACGAAGGTCGTTATGAAGAAGGCCTGGCGTGGAACGACCAGGCGCTCGCGGCCAATCCGGAGCCCTCAGCCCAACGTTGCCGGAGCCTGTTCCAACAAGCTTTGACCCTGATCGACCTCGGTCGCTCGAACGACGCGCGGACGGTGCTCCATCAGGCGGAGGCTATCGCTGATTTGCAAGGATCTGAGGAGCTTCGCCAGAAGACGCTGCTCGTGCGGGGAAACTGCCACTTCCTCGCCGGCGACTTGCAGTCCGCGCTTCGCCTCGGTCAGGAGGCGATCGATTGGTACGAAAAACAGGGCGATGAAGGTCGGCTGGCGTCGGCGCGGAATGGTACTGCGATCACCCTGCTCTCGATGGGCCGGTTGCGCGAGGGCGCGAACCTTTCGCAGCAAGCGATCGGATCTCAGCAGCGCGCTACTCCGAACCGCATGGCTTCGCTGGATACGCTGGCCCAAGCCCACGCCTTGCTTGGCGACCTCGACCAGGCTCGGCAATGCTGGCTGGAGGCGGTGGAAAGCGGCCTTGAGATCGGTTGGAAAAACGGCATTCCGTTTTGCCTGTTTGGGCTCGCGCTGGTGGCCGGCCTCGAGGGCGACAAAGAGGCCGCTCTCCGATTCCACTTCGCGGCCGAGCGGCTGAACGCCGAATTCAATATCAGGTACGTCGATCCAATCGCGACGCCGGAAGCCGACCTCATAGCCCGGTTAACAGATGAAGTTGGGGCGGAAGTGGTGGAACGCTTGCGCTTCGAAAGTCAGGCCCAGGAACCCGACACTCTGCTGAGGAGCCTGATGCCCGCCGGCTGAGGACGCGGGCAAAACCCGTGTTTTCCACGGTGTCTGCAGGACTTCTCGCCGCTTAGCCTGCGTCTCACGAACCGGAGACTGGTCCGGCGACAAACCCAGGAGGGAATTGAGATGCAGGCCCGGACTAGTCTTCTGATCGCTGTCTTTCTGTTCGGATCGGTTGCCTGCGGTGGCACGGTGGCGACTCCGACAGCGAAAGTGCCGGCCGCGCCAGTGTCAACGCCGAGTCCCGGCACGATTGAGCGCGGGAGCTTCACCGTCAACGGCCGGGCGCGCCTATACCGAGTTTTCGTGCCTAAGTCACTCGATCCGAACCAACCTCCACCGCTCGTCGTATTGCTCCACGGGTGCGATCTGATGCGGGGAAGTGGAGATGAGGTCGCTGCTGACACACATTTCGACGAAGAGGCAAGCGCCGGCCGATTCGTTGCCGTGTATCCGGACGGTCAGATCAGTGACTACTCGGTCCTTGGGCGGATGCGATGCTGGAACGCAGGCAGCTGTTGCATTGATAACGTGAACACGCCTGTTGCAGACGACGTCGCATTTGTGAGCCAAGTGCTCGACCGCGTCACCACAGACCTCCCGATCGACAAGACCCGCGTATTCATAGCCGGCGTGTCAGCCGGTGCGTTCATGGCCTACCGGCTGGCATGTGAGCTGTCCGGCCGGATCGCTGGAATGGCCTCAGTCGCCGGCACGATGATGGTAGATAACTGTCATCCGGCCCGGCCCGTCTCCATTCTGGAAATGCATGGCACCGGCGATTCCAACGTTCCGTATGAGGGAGGAGTTGCTTTCAACGGCGCAGCATCACCTTCTGTCGCTGCGGTAATGCAGAGCTGGGCCACTCTAGATGGCTGCGCCGGCAATCCGACGCAAAGTCAGAGCGGCATAACAAAGACATCTGCATGGAAGGACTGCAAGGGGGGCAAGATCGTCCGGCTGGATACCGTCGTTGGCGGCCACCACACATGGTTCGGATCAACTATCGATCCGGTGCCCGGTGAGCCGAACGCCAACGCGACCATCTGGAGCTTTTTCAGCAGCGTGTAGTTGGCGGAAACAAACGCGAGGAGAAAAGGATGCACGCTCGCCGTCTGAACCTACTGATGTTGTTCTTGATCCTCGGCGCCGTGGTGTCTGGCTGCTCGACCGCGTCGGGTGGATCGCCGACACAGGCTGCAGCCGTCTCACCGACGGTCGACCCGGTGACCCAAAAGTACGCTGCCCTCGCGAACGGCTACTGGGAAGACCACGTGGTCGCGACGGGCGGCGCGGCCACTGTCTGCCTCGGAACGGGCGTTGGCACGCAGGGCATCAACCCGCCACTGTGCAGAGTGCGCGGCGCTGCAATGCTTGCAGTGCAGGAGAAGTTCTTGAGTGACCTCGGTGTGACTCCGCCGCCGCCAAAGTTTGCCGCCGACGATCGAGTCTTTCGTACCCAACTGCCAAAAACAGTCGCCGACCTAAAGGCGATGATTTCAGCCGCCGACGTTGGCAATCAACAAGGCATTCTGGACGCCGCGAACGCTTACGTTGATGACATGGGACCTGTCCCTGGAGCGTTGGATCACATCAATCCGTCCGTCGAACACGTAGGTTAGGTCTCGCTCCGGTCTTAATTCCGGACCCTCGTGCCCGAGGGGTCGTAGAGCGGTTCTTTGGCGATTTGGCCGGCGACCCACGTGCCGAAGATCTCGACTTCTACGGCTGTACCGACCGCTGCGCCAGATGGCACGTATGCGTACGCAATCGATTTCTCCACGGTGTAGCCGTAGCCGCCGCTTGTTACGCGTCCGACCACTTCCCCCCCGATCCGCACCGGCTCTGAGCCCAGCGCTACCGATCGCGGGTCGTCGAGCACTAAGCACGCCAACTTCGTCGGCGCCGGTGCCTCGCGCTTCTTCAACAGCGCCGAGCGGCCTATGAAGTCGCCTCTATCGAGCTTGACGGCGAAGCCCAGGCCACTCTGGTACGGATCCGATTCGGGGCCGATGTCGCTGCCCCACACGCGGTAGCCCTTCTCCAACCGCAGCGAGTCCACCGCTTTGTAGCCCCCGGCGACCAGGCCTTTGGCTTGTCCCGCCTCCCAGATCGTGTCCCACAGCCGCAGGCCGAACTCCGCCGGGCAGTACAGCTCCCAGCCCAGCTCGCCCACGTACGTGACGCGGAGCGCGAGGCACGGCACCGAACCGACCGCAAGCTGCTGCGCGGTCATGAACGGGAAGGCTTCGTTGGCGATGTTGGTGTGCGTCAGCGGCTGGAGGATCTCGCGGGCGGCAGGTCCCCACAGGCCGATGCATGCGTACGCGGACGTGACGTCCTCGATGGACACCGACCCGTCTTCGGGTGCGTGATCCCTGATCCAGAACAGGTCGTGCTGGCCGAACGCGGTGCCGGTGATGACGCGAAAGCGGTCGTCGGCCAGCCGGGTCACCGTGAAGTCGCACTCGATGCCGCCGCCGTCGTTGAGCATCTGCGTGTAGGTGAGCGCGCCGACGGCGCGCGCCACGCGATTGTCCGTGAGGCTTTCCAGGAAAGCGGCTGCGCCTCGACCGCGAACCTCGATCTTCGCAAACGACGTGAAGTCGAAGATGGCGGCGGAGTCGCGGCACGCCGTGTGCTCAGCACCGATCGCCGGTGACCACAGGCGGCCCGCCCATCCGCGGGGCCGCAGCGACTCATTACCGCGGGCGACGTTCGGCTCGAACCAGTTGGCGCGCTCCCAGCCCGACTTCTCACCAAAAGCCGCGCCGAGCTCAGAGAGCCGCGAGTAGATGGGCGAGAGGCGAAGGGGACGCCCGGCGCTTCGCTCGTGGCCGGGGTACTTGACGTCGTAGTAGGTCGAATAGACCTCGCGGGTGCGGGCGAGCGTGTACTCGCGGCTGATGTAGTGGCGGCCGAACCGCCTCGAGTCCATCTCCCACGCATCGAGGCCCGGCCGGCCTTCGACGATCCACTCGGCGACAAGCCTCCCCATCCCGCCGGCCCCGGCGAGGCCGTGCGCGCAGAAGCCGGCCGCGACCCAGAAGCCGCGCACCTCCGAGGGCCCGAGGATGAACTCGTTGTCGGGGGTGAACGCTTCTGGTCCATTGACCAGCCGCACGACCTGGGCGTCTTTGATGGACGGGGTGCGAACGATCGCATTCGTCATCAGCGGCTCGAAGCGATCCCAGTCCGGCTCGAGCAACCGGCCGTTGAAGTCGGCCGGGATTCCATCGAGGCTCCACGGCGCCGGATCCCGCTCGTAGCCGCCCATGATCAGCCCGCCCGACTCGGGACGGTAGTACACGAGCAGCGAAGGATCGCGCATCGTCGGCATGTCCAGCGGGAGGCCGGATGGCTTGGTGATCAAGTACTCGTGGGCCATGGGAATCAGCGGGACGTTGACGCCGGCCAGGCGCCCGATCTCGGGGGCGAACATTCCGCCCGCGTTGACGACCAACTCGGTCTCGATGTCGCCCTTGTCGGTGATGACGCGACGGACGCGGCCCTCGTGTACCTCGATGCCGGTCACGCGCGTGTCCTCGCAGATCTCGGCGCCGCGGCGTCGCGCGCCCTCGACGAGTGCGAAGGTGAGCTGGCTCGGATCGATGTACCCGTCGGTGGGGAGGAACGCCGCGCCGAGCACGCCGTCGGTCGACATCGGCGGGAACATGCGCTGGGCCTCCTGGGCCGACACCAGATCCAGCGGCAGGCCGAACGTTTTCGCCCACCCGGCCTGGCGCGACAGCTCCTCCATGCGTTCCGGGCTCGAGGCCAGGCGCAGCGAGCCGACCTCGTGCCACCCGGTCTCGAGCCCGACCTCCTTTCCAAGCGCTCGATACAGCTCGACCGAGTTCATCATCATCTGGGTGAGGCTGAGCGAGCCGCGCAGCTGGCCAACCAGCCCGGCGGAGTGGAACGTCGATCCGCTGGTGACTCGCGAGCGCTCGACGAGGACCGTGTCGGTCCAGCCCAGGCGGGTCAGCCAGTAGAGGATGGCGGCGCCGCCGACGCCTCCGCCGATCACGACGGCGCGTGCATTAGACCGCATTCTTCCCCGCCCCTCTCCCTCGCCCTCTCCCCTGAACGGGGAGAGGGGAGACGTTCTCCCCTCTCTTGATCTGAGTTCCTATGCGGGAGTTTGGGCCGCCTGGATTGCAGGTGTCTCGGGGGCGTTGCGCTGGGCGACCAGGTAGTAGATGAGGCCCACGAGCAAAATCAGCCCGAGGGTGAACTCGTAGACGGGGATGCCGCCGATCGTTCCGCCGATGGCGACGTTCGGCAGCGCGCTCAGAGGCGGGTTCTGGCCTCCGACCGACGCGTTGCGCGGCCACAGGAAATTGATCTCCATGGCGATGCCCCAGACGAGGGCGAGGATGTTGACGATGGTGCCCCAGCTGCCCAGCCTGAACGGAGTCGATTCTTTGGGCCAGCCGCGGAAGCGCGCGATGAGGATCGCGATGTTGCCCAGGATGTATGAGAGGTAGATCATCCCGGTGGCGCCGATCGCGATGGTGCCGGCGCCCGCGTAGTAGATGAGGGGAAGGGCGGCCAGCACTCCGATCACGATGCAGGTGCCGATCGGTGTGTGCAGGCCCGGATGGACGTTGTTGTAAACGCGGGCCAGTGGCAGTTTTCCGTCACGCCCCATGCCGAATGCAAGGCGGATGGTCGAGGTCTGGATGGCGAGGCAGCAAACGTAGATCGCGGCGAACACGACGAACAGGTAAAGGTTGGCCGCCCAGCCTGGGAAGTTCGATTCGATGATGGTCACGAGCGGGAACGGAATCTTGCCGGCCCCGATGTCGGAGACGAACTTGCCCATGTCGCCGGGGACTGCGATCACGGCGGCGAACAGGAAGATCGCCCCGATGATCGCCGCGCCAATGATGGAGGCGAGCACGGCTTGGGGAGCCGACTTCCGAGGGTTTTTCGTTTCCTCGGCAAGGGTGCTCGCGGTGTCAAAGCCATAGATCACGAAGAGCGACATGAACATGGCTGCAAGGAAGATGCCGGGAGCGTTGCTGGAGCCGAGGTAGCTGGTGCCGAAGAAAACCGACACCGACTGGTGGTGATAGAAGAGGATCAGGATCAGCGCGAAAACGACCATGCCGAGGATCTCGAACACGACCCCGGTGTTGTTGACGAACGCGACGATCCTCACGCCGAAAATGCTCAAGAGGGTCGTGCTGAGGAGGACGATGGCGGCCACGTTGCGCTCAGTGTCGAGGTCGGTGCCGATGCTCATGCCCATGTTGTTCAGCAGAGGAATGAGGACGAGCGGGACGGTGGCCACTACCGCAGCGACTGTGAGCACCCCAGCAAACAGGTAGATCCAGCCGGTGAACCAGGCGTAGGTTCGGTTGGACAGGTACTTGGTCCACTGGTAGACCGATCCGGCGACCGGGAAGTGCGAGCTGACCTCGGCGAAGTTGAGGCCGACGAGCAACTGGCCGACCACGACGATGGGCCAGCTCCAGAAGAAGGCGGGACCGGCCAGGCCGATGCCCAGGATGAAAAGGGTGAAGATGCCGGTCGACGGCGAGATGTAAGAGAAGGCGACCGCGAAGCTGGAGTAGACCCCCAGCACCCGCCTCAGCTCCTGCTGATACCCGAACCTCGCGAGGTCTTGAACGTCAGCGTGATGCGCATGGTCCTCCAAGTGCTACCCCTCCCTCGGCTTGCGCCGCCCCGAAACGTTTGTTACAGAACTTGGGGCGAAGCTATCACTCGGTGCGCTCTGCGTCAACGCGCGCGCTTGACGCAACGTGCCAATCCGCCAGGGAGAGGGACGTCTTTCACGCCCCTCTCCCCGACCCTCCCCCCTGAACGGGGGGAGGAGGACTTCACATCTGGACTATTGGGCGGACCTCCATGGCACCGACGTGGGCCGCCGGGCATTTCGCGGCGTACTCGACGGCCTCGTCGAGGTCCTTGGCCTCGATCACGTAGAAGCCGACCAGCTGGTCGCCTGTCTTGACGAATGGTCCGGAGCTGGCCTCGGTGTGGCCGTTGCGCACGCGCACGGTCTTCGAGGTCTTCGACGGCTGGACCGGGTCGCCGGCCTTGAACATGCCCTTGCCGTCGATCTCGGCGAAGTAGTTGTTGAAGGCATCGTTCTGGGCGGTAAACGCCGCGCTGCCCGGGGCGGGCATCTTCGACTCGTCGGCATAGAGAAGGTAGAGGTACTTCACGTTCGACTCCTTTTGCGCCGCCTGGGGCGGCGGGTTAGACGGGTTTGGCCTGGGCCAGGACTTGCTCTTTGGTGACGCCCTGCATGTGGTGAACCTCGCTGGCGTGCTCCTGCACGCCTTTCACGAGCTTGTCCTCGTCGTCAGTCTCGAGCACCCAACCGCATTCACATTCGACTCGCTTCTTCATCTGGTCTCCTTGTCTTTGCCCGGCCTGGCGATGCCATCTTGACCGGGGAGGTTTGGGGAATCTTTGGGACCGTTCAATGGCTCTCCTGCTCAACATTGACGACCAACCGCCAGGCGTTGCGCAGGCTCACCAGGAACAGGCTCAGCAAAGCACCGCCTACGTTGAGGACCGCAGTGGTGTCGCCGCGAAGCAGGCCCACTGCCCCGGTGAGCAGGTAGACGTAGACGATGTCCGGCAAGACGAGCAACCACCAGCTCTGCGCGAGCCTGTGGCGCCGGCCGGATTCTGTGATCCTGACAACCGGCCACCAGATCCTGGCGCCCCGCCATATCGCGACGGCGACAGCCAGCGCGACGACCTCGCCCCGAATCTGCGGGCCGAGTATCGGCATGAGAAAGAAGAGCGACAGAGCGAAGTTGACGGAGAGAATGGTCAGCGTGCTCTGCGCCAACGCTGCCCAGCGGTTCTTGGGATCCGCAAATACGCCGAGATGCAGCTGGGTCGCAACGAACAGCAACCCGACCAGCGTGGCCGCGCTCCCGGCGCTGGTGGCGAAGAAGACGTTCCAGTCGCCCATCCCGCTGCGGATTATCGACTGAGACCGTCGATGCTGAGGATCTACTTGACCGGGGAAGTGCAGGTCGAGAACGGCGCGCGCCTGCTGCGCGAGTCCCAGCTGGGCGGGCCGCAGGGCCGGTTCGTGCTCGCCTATCTCGTGACCGAGCGCAAGCGAGCCGTGACGCAGGGCGAGCTTGCCGGGGCTTTGTGGCCCGAAAACCTGCCTCCCTCCTGGACGGTCGCGCTCAGCGCCGTCGTGAGCCGGCTGCGATCACGCCTGGCCGGCCTGGGCATGGCCCGCAATCGCACCATCGCCAGCGCCTTCGGCTGCTACCAGTTTTCTCCCGCGGGCGAGGTCTGGATCGACGTGGAGGCGGCGCTTGCCGGCATCGATGCAGCCGAGGGCGCGATCGCGGCGGGCGATCCTCAAGCGGCCTACGGGCCGTCGCTTATCGCGACCACCGTGCTGCGCCGACCGTTTCTCACCGGACAGGACGGTGCCTGGATGGAAGAGCGACGGGCCGTCCTCGCGTCCAGCCTGGTCAGGGCGTTGGACTGCAGGGTCGAAGCGCTGGCGGCCAACAATGAGGTGGAGCTGGCGCTGGTGCATGCGCGCGAGGTGGTTCGCCTCGAACCGTATCGCGAGTCGGCTTACCGGCGGCTGATGCGAATGCTGGATCGCAGTGGTGAGCGGGCCGAGGCCGTGCGCGTGTACCAGGATCTTGGGCGGCTCTTGAAGCGCGACCTTGGAGTCGCGCCGTCGGATGAAACGGAGGCGGTTTACCGGGAGATCGCGGGCTGAAGCAGGGTCCTGGCGGCGGATCCGAGCCAGGCTCCGGTGAGTCCCAGGAGCAGCCCGACCACGCAGGTCAGGACGACGGGAATCGCCGCCAGGTGGCCGAAGCCCATGATCGCGGCCAGGCTCTCCGCCGCGGAGCCAGCGCCGTACTGGATCTGAACCGCGGCGAGCGGCAGGGCCCAACCGAGAAGGCCGACCACCGCTCCGGCCGGGATCGCCAAGCGCGCGCGCGGCTGCACCACGCCGATCGCAAGGCCGGCGACGAAGGGCGCCCACCAGGCGCCGGCCAGGACGCCGGCCACCGAGATGATGAGGGCCAGGATCACGGTCGCCACCACCTTCACGGCTGAAGGCTCCATGACACTGCGCCGCCGGACTTCACGGCCTGGTCGGCGGTGAGCATCGCCGCGTACTTGCCGTCAAACCAGGTGTTGACGCGGTCGTCGTACCACGCCGACGCCGGGTTCTCGCTCTGCCCGCCGGGATAGATCGCCTGGAACGTGCCGGCGCCCCAGTCCACGACCATGCGCCAGCTCGGTCCGTGGCTCGACGGGAAATCCGGCGCCGCAAGCGGGGTGTTGGCGTCGCCGCGGTCGGGCCGCGGGCCGTAGTTGAGGCCGGTCACCTGCGCGAGGTTTTCGATGACGCGCTGGTGGACCTTGCCCCAGGTCCACGTGCTCGAGTCGGCGCCAAGCTGCTTGGTCAATGTGGAGACCGCGGTCGTGAATGCGAGTCGCATCACGTCCGTGGCCGTGTTGGACGTGCCGCCGTATTTGAATGCGGAGTTGTTCTGGTCTCCCAGGGTCCACGCTTCGAGGTCCTGACCGAGGGCGTCATTCACCTCGGACCGGGCGACTTTGACGTCGCGTGAATGCCAGTACGAATCGAAGGTCGCCGAAAGGTATGACTGCCAAAAGGACCACCAGATCGTGGCCGCGGGCGAGTTGATCTCCATCCGGTAGTCCCAGGTCGCAAGCAGGTCGCGAGCCGGCGAACTCGGGATTGCTTGCACGAGGATCGGCACGATCTCGGAGGCGAGGTAGTCGCGCGTGTCGGTCTGCAACGCCATCATGTCGCCGCGCTGAGCTTTGCCAGACATGGCGACACAAAGCAATCGGGCACGCTCTGGTTCAGCACGCGGTAGATCTCGTTGGCGCGGTAGCCCGGGTCGAAGAAGTTCGAGGCGGTGCCGATGTAGTACGGGTAGTCCGACGTCACCTGGCGCTGGTTGGCGGACCAGATAACTCCATCCGGCGGGTTGTAAACCTGCGGAATGTCGTCGTAGGGGATCGTTCCCGTCACGTCGAACTCGCCGGTCCCCGGCATCGGCAGCCACGGTTGGCCGCCATTGATCTGCGGGTAGTAGCCCGCCGAGATCAGGCCGATGTTGCCCTTGTCGTCGGCGTACACGAAATTGTGCGTGGGCGAGTACCAGCCGCGGAGCGCGTCCCGGAACGACTGGTAGTCGCTCGCCTGGTCGATGCCCATGAGCACGTCGAGGTCTTGCGACGGGATGTTGCCCGCCCACCACACCGACGTGGTCTGGCCGCGCTCGCTGATGACCGGACCGTGCACGCTCAGCTTCACCGTCAGGTGGTCGGTCGGGCCACCCAGCACCGGGATGTCATAGCTCACCATCTGGTAGCTCTTCCATGCGCCGTTCCACAGGTACTGTCCCGGGTGGGCGGAATCCTCGTGCTCGAGATAGAAGAAGGTCTGCTGGTTTTGCGCGTCCGTGAGGCTCCACGAGATGTGCTGGTTGTGGCCGATCAGCACTACCGGGGTGCCGGGGATGGTGACGCCGCTGACGTGGTAGCTGGGCGAGTCCATCGTCAGCTGGTACCAGATCGCGGGCAGGGTGAGATGGAGGTGCGGGTCGCCCGCCATCAGCGCTCCGCCGCTCGTGCTTCGCGAGCCGGCGACCGCCCAGTTGTTACTGGCGCCGCCGGTCGCGACGAGGCCTGCCGGCAGCGACGAAAGCCGCTGATACACGTCGGCCGCCGCGACGGCCTCGGCGTTTGTGACCTGGGACACAGCCGCGATCGGGGCCGGCGCCGCCTGGGCGGGGTACGGGCCCGGGTCGTATGGAGACTGTGGATTCGGCGGAAGGATGGGGAACCACTGCGACGTGAGGTCGGGGCCGAGCGACTTGTTCAGGAGCGCCATCACCAGCGGCGTGTCGGTGAAGTTGAGGGTCTGCGTCATGTCGCCCTTGACGATCAGCGAGTCGATGGGCGCCCACGGCTTCGGCTGGTAGCCCAGCAGCGTGAACATCGCCGGGAGCTGGTGTGCCGCCTCCGCCTCGGTGATTCGATCGTTCACGCCTTGTGCATAGGCGAGGCCCGCCACGCGCGACCGGGGCGACGCGGCGTTCCATTCGAGTTGCGCCGTACGCAGCAAACCGAGCTGAAGCTCGAACCGGTCGCTGTCGAGGGCGGCCTTGCCGACCACCTCCGCAAGGCGTCCCTCGCCCTGCCGTCGCAGCAGGTCCATCTGGAAGAGGCGGAAGCGGGCGTGCACGTAGCCCGTGGCGAGGAAGAGGTCGTGGTCGGTCTGCGCCACGATGTGGGCGGTGCCGTCGCTCTCGAACGTGACCCTGACCGGCTGGTCGAGACCGGCGAGGCGCAGGGTCTCGCTGCCGATCGAGGCATCGGCCGCCATCGTCCACGCGCCGGTCACCGGGTTGAACGCGGGACCCAGCGCGGGCAGCGGCCCCGCGCCGAAGAAAGCGGCGTAGAGCACGGCGGCCGTGGCGACCAGGGCCGCGATCGTATTGAGAACGCTTTGAGTTCGCCGAGGCCCCTTCGATGGGCGGTCCGCGGCGACCCGAGGTCCGGGGACGGACGTTGGTCTCTTGGTAGCGGCTTCGATCGCGGGGTCCAGCGTCACTGCGGAAAGTTTGAGCTACGCGGCTCTCAAGGTGGTTCCTCTGGCCGCCTAGGAGGCTACTCTTTGCAGCCGGGCCTGGGGACGGGGAGGAATTTCGACCGGGCCGAAGGATTGATCGGTGCAGCCAGGCATCGTTGGGTTGAGGGGAGCGATCACCGCCGCCTGGGAGGACGACCTGCGCGCCGTGCGCGAAGATCGTTACGACACGGCGGCGGGGAAAGAAGCGCTGGCGTTCATCCAGCGCTGCTACTCGCTCGTGTCCGACTTGCGCGGCCCCATCCAGAAGGCCTGGGGCCTGGGCGGCCACGTGCACGTCGCCGACAGCGCGAACGTGGCGGGGCCGGGTCCGCGGATCTCGCAGACGCGGATCAAGCTGCGCAACCATGGCGACCTCGTCGCTGTCGAAGCCTTCACCTACGCCGACGGCACCTCCAGGCGCAACCCGTCGCTCGGGCTGGACCGCGAGATCAAGGTCGTGGGCGTGAGTCCGCTGAGCTTCGTGCAGGAGCTGTATCGCACGACGGTCGACTTCGTGCAGGTGGCGCTGAGCATTGACCTGGCGCTCGGCGGTTCTGCGTGGCTCTTCGAGCAGGTGGTCGCCTACAACTTTGTGGCCACCGGCACATGGCCGACCCTGGGCGACGTGTACAAGCGAATGACGCGCGAGCTCGCGGTCGAGGACAGCTTCGAGCGCGTGGCGGAAATGTTGCTGCCGGTCGCGCCCAGCAACGGCTCCCATGGCGTCAACGGCAGCCCGGCCACCGGCGCGGACGCGGAAGTGACGCTGACCCTCGACCAGCTGCATCGATGTCGAGACACGCAGCACGACCTGGACAATTTCGTGCAGGCGGTCCGCCTGGCGGTCACCGCAGACCAGGAGAACCGCCGGCTGACGAGCGAGGAGGTGGTGCGGGAATTGGCGCAGGATGAGCTCTCGACCATCAAGCTCGGGCGGCTTCTCGCGGCCTCGCCGGAAGTCTGTCGGGACGCGGAGATCGGCGCGGGATTCGCGACCTGGAGCTTTCTACCGTCGTACAACGTGCACCTCTTCAGGCGGGCGAACACGATCGACGAATACGTGGCGGTCGCTGCGACCCTCGGGCCGAAAAGCGGCCTGGAAGCGGCACGCGGCACGCGTCCTCCGGCCTCGATCGGGGTCGAGACGGCCAACTCGATGCCGGATGGGATCGTCACGTTCCTCATGACCGACGTCGTGGAATCCACGGTGCTGTGGATTCACAGCCGCGCGCAGATGTATGCGGCGATGAGGCGCCACGACCAGCTGCTCAGCGCGGCCATCGAAGCAAACGGCGGGATCGTGATCAAGGAGCGTGGAGAAGGAGACAGCTTCTTCGCGGTGTTCTTGCGCGCGACGGATGCGGTGATCGCCGCACTGGACGCGCAGAAGGCTCTCCTCTCTGAGCCGTGGCGGGACAGGATCCAGATCAGCGTGCGCATGGCCATCCTCACAGGCGAGGCCGACGCGCAGGACAGGGACTACCGGTCGCCGGCCGTCAATCGCTGCGCCAAGCTGCGGCGCCGGGCGGTCGGGCACCAGGTCCTGGTCTCGGAGACCACCTACTCGATCGTGGCCGACATCCTCCGGGACGACATCCGGCTCGAGAGCGTCGGCAAGCGGAGGCTCGAGGGCCACGAGCGTCCAGAAGAGATCTACGTGCTGATGCATGCGGATGTGCCACTCGAGACGGCGGTGGCCGCCGACGAAGTGCTTGCGTAGGGAAGCAATGGACCTCCGGTGGCGTTGAAGTTGATCCAGTGAGACGCGAGACCACCGCACCGAGCCGCTTGGGCGTCGATCGCTACTCCGTCATCCTCGTCGCGGTCGCGGCCACGATGTGGGCGTCCGACGCCTACTTCCGCAACCAGCTGGTCAAGCACCTGAGCTCTCCGGAGATCGTCGTGGCCGAGGACGGGCTGGTCATGCTGTTTCTGCTCCCGGTGCTGTGGCGCAACCGGCACGAACTGTCGTTTCTCGGCGCGCGAGGCTGGACCGCGGTGGCGATCATCGCGGCGGGCGCGCAGGCGCTGGCGACCATCCTGTTCACGGCGTCGTTCTCGATCGCCGCGCAGCACCAGCTGTTCGCCGAGACGTTCGTGCTGCAGCAGACCCAGCCGCTGATCGCGATCGTGCTGGCCTGGATCGTGCTGGGCGAGCGGCGGCGGCCTTGGTTCTGGCCGGCGGCCGTGGTGGCTCTCGCGGCGGTCTATATGGTGCTGTTCGCGAGCGACCCGCTGTCGCCGGTCTCGGCGCTGCGCAACGGTCGCCTCGAGGTGGGATTGCTCGCGCTTGGGGCAGCTGCACTGTGGGGGAGCGGAACGGTGCTCGGCCGTTTCGCGCTGGGATCGATCTCGTTCTGGAGCATGACGGCGCTGCGCTTCACGCTGGCTTTCCCCGTGCTCGTCGCCGTGGTGCTGGCCCAGAACGGCTTCGCAGGCTTCAGCCACTACACCGTTAGCGACTTCGTGCCGAACCTGCTCGCGATCGCCATCGTGCCGGGCCTGCTGGCGCTCCTTCTTTACTACCGGGCGCTATCGAAGACGCCGGCGTCGCTCGCCACCATCGCCGAGATGGCGTATCCGGTGGCGGCCACCCTGATCGCGTCGGCGCCGCCGCCGTGGGGTTTCAACCAGCCGCTGTATGGGCTGCAGATCGTTGGTACCGCGCTTTTGATGGGCGTGATCGTGCTGCTCAACTGGTCGAAGGAAACTGCATCGCCTGTGGTGGTTGCGGGGGCACTTAAGCCCGTCGAGGCATGATTCAGCGCTGAGGCGGGCTAGCTCTCCGGAGAAAGCCGCTGCAGCGCTGCGCTGACCGCTTCTGCTTCGCCGGGATCGAGGAGTGCGCCCAGGTTGCGGTCGAGGCTGCGCAGGAAGACCGCATGCGACTTCTCGTAGGCCGCCTTGCCCTTGTCGGTCATGTGGGCGTAGACGCCGCGGCGGTCGGTCGGGCACGAATGCCGGTCGATCAGCCCGGCCTTGATCATCTGGTTGAGGCGGCGCGAGGCGCCGCTGTCAGTGATGCCCTCGATCCGGGCGAGGTCCTGGAAGCGGAGCATCGTGTTGGGCGCGCGGCGGAGGTGGGCGAGCACCTCGTACCAGCCGAGCGGAATGCCGGTCTTGGGCAGCATTTCCTTCTCGATCGCGGCCGTCATCGACGAATGCGCGCGCGCGATGCCTTCCCAAAGCTCGACCGCTTTGGTGCTGGTGAGCCGGGCCACGGGGGTAATCCTATTCACTGATGCACACATATAGAAGACGAGGGGGGACCATTTCAGTCCCCCCTCGACAGCAGTCGTTACTGGGCCTGCGCCAGCTCTCCGACCTTGACGACGATCTCGGCGTCGACCTCGAGCTTGATGGTGTTGCTCGCGAACGGCACGGTGCCGGCGAGTCCATCCCAGTTGAGGCCCCAGTCCTTGCGGTTGATCTGGCCGCGGGCGCTGATGCCGACGCGCTCCTTGCCGCCGAACGGGTCCGGCAGCCGGCCCTCGATGGTTGCTTCGAGGGTCAGGGGCTTGGTGACGTCCTTGACGGTTAGCTCACCGTTGACGCGGAAGTTCTCCTCGTCGACCGGCTCGATGCTCGTGAGCTTGTAGGTGATGTAGGGGTACTTCTCGACGTCGAAGAAGTCTGCGCCGCGAAGGTGGGTGTCACGCTGATCGCTTCGCGACTCGAGGCTTGCGACCTCGACCTTGACCTCGCCGAGGGCCTTGGTGTAGTCGTCGTCCGGGCTCTCGAACCCACCTTCGAACTTGTTGAACCGTCCATGCACGGTGGACACCGCCAGATGCTTGGCCGTGAACCCGATGTGCGTGTGCGCCTGATCGATTTCGTACTTGAGCATTCGTTTTCCTCCTGGGAAACAAGTGATTTGCATCACTATCTACTTGCATGCGCAAGCAACTATTCCAGGCGGGTGGCGGATTTCCTCGTGCGGTAGGCGAACGCGGCCTTGCGCCAGCTGAGCACGATCCCGGCCACCATGGCCAGCAGGAATGCGGTCAAGACGGCCGCGAAGAGGATGGCACCGGGCCTGCCGGAGCCGACTGCCGCCGGTAGAGGAGACCAGTCGACGGTGGCCGCGGCGTTGAGCCATGCGATGAGGCCGGCACCGAACGCGATGAGAGCGAGCGTCCAGCGCTTCTCCGAGGTGGACATCTGGGCGAGGTCGAGGCGGCGGGTCCTTGGTGATACGGGCGCCCGGGCGATCCTTGTGAGGATTGCGAACCATACGATCAACATCACCACCCCGATCGCCAGCGCGACCTTGGGATATGCGGTCTGGTCGATGGGCGAGAGGTCGGAGGACCCCGCCCAGGCGGCCATCGGGAGGAACCAGATGGCGCTCGTGATGGCGGCCGCGCCGCTGCGGCCGTAGTGCTCGACGAGCCTGCTCATCCTGGGTACTTCTCCTCCAGGTACTGCTCGAAGGTGATCTTCCCGTCCGTGTGCTCAGGTATCAGCAGGCGGCCCGAGGCGAAGTGGCGGCTGAACTTGAACGGGAGGGGCAGCGGGACCAACTTCTTGTTCAGCTTGCGCGCTTTGAGCCAGGACTCGGCAATGCTCTTGAAGATTCGTGGTTCGGGGCCGCCGAAATCGGGCAGGTGGCCGGCCGGTTCTTTGACCACCACCTCGACGAGTCGGGCCGCCACCTCGCTCGGGTCGACCGGCTGGAACTGCCACTTGAACGGCACGGTGGCAAGGAAGGGTGTGCGCGAGAACGCCTCGAGGAAGGTCTCCATCAGGGTGTGGAACTGGGTGGCGCGCAGGATCGACCAGGGGACGATGTTCTCCTGCACCACCGCCTCGGCGGCCAGCTTCGCTTTGTAATAGGGATAAGCGACTCCTTCCATGCCGGCGATCGACACGTAGACGGCGTGCTTCACTCCCTCTTCTCGCGCCATCGCGAGCAGCCGGCGGGTTCCCACCACGTCGGTCGCGTGAAGCTTCGTCAGCTGCGTGGCTGCGTGGATGACCGCGTCCATGCCGGACACGGCTTCGAGAAGCCCGGCGCCGGTGGACAGGTCGCCCTGGACAGCATCCACCTGGCCTTTTGGGTTGCGGCTGAGGATGCGGGCACGGTGCCCTTGGCTGCGCAACTGGTTGACCACGTGGCGCCCTAGCGCGCCCGTTCCACCAGTGACCAGGACGTTCATTTCGGCTCGATCATCGTGAGCGAAAAGACGCCGGGCGTCCCGACCTCGTAGACTGATGCCCTCGGCCGGCTCGCCCGGCCCGCTCCGCTCGGGTCCTCTCTCGCCGTCACGGTAACGGTGTCCTGATCGTCGCGATCCAAATACGAACCCAGAGAGGGATCAGGAGAATACGTTGCCAGTAGTCGCAGAAGCGGGCGTGAGCCCGCGCACATTCGGATCGTTCGCAGAAGCGGGGGTAACCCCGCGCATGCTCGCAGCCCTGTTGAAACAGGGCATCACGGAACCCGTCCAGGTCCAGGCGGAGGCCATCCCGGCCCTGCTCGCGGGCCGCGATGTGGTCATGGAAGCGCAGACCGGGTCGGGCAAGACGCTTGCCTACCTGATCCCGCTGGTAGAGAAGCTGCCGCGCGGCGGGGCCGGGCCTCGGGCGCTCATCGTCACGCCGACCCGGGAGCTTGCCCTGCAGGTGGAGAAGGTGCTGCGCACCCTCGCCCCCGAGCTCCGCACCACCGTACTTTACGGCGGCGTCGGTTACGCGACGCAGCGGCTCGCTTTGAAGCATGGGGTCGACGTCGTCGTCGGCACTCCAGGACGGATCATCGACCTGCTGGGCCAGGGGAGGCTCTCCCTATCGCGCATCGAGTACCTCGTGCTCGATGAGGCGGACGAGATGCTCGACGCAGGGTTTGCGCCGTCGGTCGAGAAGATTCTTGGGCTGACCTACGAGCCGCAGACGGTGCTCGCCTCGGCGACCATGCCGAGCTGGGTTAGTTCGATGGTCGCCAAGCACACGCACGAAGCGGTGCAGGTGCGCCTCGCGTCAGACCACGCCGAGCGGCTGGAGCACGGGCTGCTCCGCGTCGATCGCGAGAACAAGCTGCAGACGCTGAGCCGCCTGCTGCGCCGTCACAAGGGCAGCGCGATCATCTTCGGCCGGACCAAGCACGGTGTGAAGAAGCTGAACCACAGCCTCCGGCAGATGGGCCACAACACGGTGGAGCTGCAAGGGGACCTGTCGCAGCTGACGCGCGACCGAGCGATGAACTCCTTCCGCGAAGGTCGAAGCCAGATCCTCGTCGCGACGAACGTCGCTGCTCGAGGAATCGATGTCGTCAACGTCGGGTTGGTGGTCAACTTCGAGCTTCCGGATTCCGCGCAGTGGTTGACCCATCGCGTCGGGCGCACCGCCCGGATGGGGGAGCTAGGCCGCGCGCTCACGTTCGTCACCCCCGAGGACGAGCCGGCGTGGGTGAAGCTCAGCCGCCAGGGGGCGCCTGACATCCGCGAGATCGACACCAAGCAACTGCTCGACGAAGGCAGCTGGATCTACACAGAAGGCCGGCCGATGCAGTCCTTTTCGGCGAGCGCCGCTCCGCGTTTCAACCGGAATCGCGGGCGCACGAACAGCAAGTGGCGTCCTAGGCGTTCGGCCTAGGCGTTGTCGGCGGCGGTCTCCGGACCGCCGATCTGCTCGCCGAAGAACTTCAGGACCCGGGTCCATGAGTCTTCGGCGGCAGCCTTGTTGAAGGCCCTCCCCGTCTCATTGAAGAACGAGTGTTGGGCTCCGGGGTAGATCTTGATGTCGTGCACGATGTGGTTCTGTTCGAGGGCCTTTTCCAGCGAGCGTCCCGCGTTCGCGGTGAAGTCTTTCTCGGGATAGGAACCGACGACAGGACACAGGCGCTTGAGCACCTCGAGCGGGCGCGGGTTGGCGCCGTAGAACGGGGCGATGGCCTTGAGCCGCGAGTCGGTGCAGGCCCAAGCGATGGCAAATCCGCCACCCATGCAAAAGCCGATCGCGCCCATGCGCTTCGCGTCCACCCTGCGATCTTTCGCCAGGTACGTAAGCGCGGACTTGAGGTCGTCGATGCCGTAACGATTGACCGAGCCGAGAAGCATTCCGCCCATGTAGCGCGCCATGCACACAGCTCGGTTGCGATCGGTGAAGAGATCCACCGCAAGCGCGACGTAACCCGCCTCAGCGAACCGCTCGGTGATGTGCTTGACGTTGTCGTTGAGGCCGTAGGCCTCGTGGATCACCACAACGCCGGGATGCGGGCCGGATCCCTCGGGGGCCGCCAGATAGCCGCCGCCCTTCAGCTCGCCGCGATTGATGTCCCGTGTCTGCATCGGCAGAGGAGATCGTAGAGGAGGGCGGAAGGTGGGCGGTATCATCAACACTCGGCTGGGCGTTGTGGGCCCGTGGCGCAGTTGGGAGCGCGCTTGACTGGCAGTCAAGAGGTCAGGGGTTCGAATCCCCTCGGGTCCACCAAAACTCCGAGTGAGAAGCGCGGCGCCGCAAGGATTCATCGGGAACCCTCTGTTTGCAGGGCTACCAAGCCCATACCCGAGCATGGCGACTTTGCCGCGCATCGCCCGTACACCATGGACAGTGGGGATTCAGGTCAATTCGGGGAATGTCCCAGGGGGTTCATCTGGCGCGCGCGCTTCAAGGCGGACGTGGCCTCTGCGGGCTGATTTCGCCGCGATCGCGGTGCTGGTAGTGCTGTTCGCCGTTGCCGCAGGCGCGTTCGTGCACCTGCAGTCGGAGGCGGACGCCAAACAGGCAGCGGTTGCCGACGCCAATTTTGCTGCGACCAGAGCCGCCAGGCAGATTCAGCTTGGCTTTGAGACGTTTCGTGCAGTCACGGCACCGACCGCGAGCAGCCCGACCATCGCACAGGTCTTCACCAACCCAACCCTATGCAACCTCAGCTATGCCCCAATCGCCGCCTTCGATACCGGGCACGTCGACGTCGTCCGCCTGGACGGTTCGGTGGTGTGCTCTTCGCTCATGCCTGTTGGTACCACGACTTATGCGGGCGCAAAGTGGCTGCAGGCCTCGGCGCCAGTCGTCGTGGCACCGACCGTCGACGCCGCCAACGGCAACCAGGTGGCCGTATACGCATATCCGATTCCCGGAAAAGGATTCATCGCCTGGTTTCTCGATCTGAAACCGCTTGGCCCCAGGCTCGCGTCCGAGTATGGGAGTGGCGTCCACCATCTCGAATTCCTGGTCACGACCAGCGATGGCTCGGCGATCGTCGCGCGCTCCGTGGACTCGGACAAGTGGACCGGCGCGATCCTCAGCGGCACCCCCTTCGCACAAACAGCCGACTCCACGGATCGGAGCGACGTTGCTGGAAACGCCCGTTGGTATGGGCAGCCGATCGTCATCGCCGCTGGGTGGAAGGTCTACGTCGGAGCCGACCGAGCCGCCGCACTGTCGGATGCCGCCCGTTTTCAGAACAAGCAGTTCGAGATCGTGGCGGTCGGTCTCCTTGCGGTGCTGCTGGGTCTCCTGGTCGTCTACCGGAGGGTCGTGCGACCGATCGAGCAGCTGCGAGCGTCGGTGAGGTCCTCCCGCGGGCTGGAATCACCGCAGCTGGTTCCGACCGGCGGGCCTTCGGAGGTGGCCGACCTGGGTGAGGACGTCAACGGCCTCATCACCTCGCTGAAGCATGAGTGGGCTGAGCGCGAAAGTGCGCAGCACAACTATCTACGGCTGTTCGCGGGAAGCCCAATACCGATAATGTTCATCGACCCTCGCAGCGGCAAGTTTCTCGAGGTCAACGAAGCCGCGGCGAGCGCCTTCGGCTATTCGCATCACGAATTCGCCGAGCTGACGAACGGCGACATCTTCGCGCCAGCGGACGACGAAGAGGCTGTCCAGATAGCAGCCATCAGGTCCGTTGGCGTGGGGAAGAGTTACGTCAAGGCCGGTCCCCTGACCGTGCTCAAGAAGAATGGCAACCTGATGCGAATTCTTGTCACGAGCTACGAGGTCACCTACGGAGGCAGGCCGGCGCGGGTCTCGATGATCGAGGACGTGACGCAGAAAGAGAAGCTCGAGCGTCAGTTGAATCAATCTCAACGGCTCGAGAGCCTCGGCCAGCTTGCCGGCGGCGTGGCACACGACTTTAACAACCTGCTCGGCGTCATCTTGAACTTCGCTCTTTTCGCGAAGGAGAAGGTGCTGGCTTCGGGAAACGGTTCGCCCAGCGCGAGCATGCAGCTGGCGGTCAGAGATATCGATCGCGTTGTACGCGCAGGCGAGAGCGCCTCCCGGCTGACCCATCAGCTCCTCGCCTTTGCCCGTCGTGAAGTGATCCGCCCTCAATCCATCGACGTCAACTCGGTGGTCGCCGACCTCGAGCCGTTGGTGGGCCGCACGCTTGGAGAGCACATCGAGTTCGTGACTTCTCTGGGCAAGGACCTTTGGCCGGCCCTGATGGACCCCGGACAGCTCGAACAGGTGTTGACGAACCTGGCCGTCAACGCCCGCGATGCAATGCCACAGGGCGGCAAGTTGACCATCGACTGTGAGAACGTCAACGTTGATGACACTTACGCGGCCGGCAGATTGGGCTTGAAGCCCGGACGGTTCGTAAGGATCCGCGTTACCGACACAGGAACGGGAATGGATGGGGCGACCCTACAGCGCGCCTTCGAGCCGTTCTTCACGACCAAGGCCAAGGGCGGGGGCACCGGACTCGGGCTCGCGACCGTCTACGGGATCGTCAACCAGGCGGGCGGCGACGTCTCCATCTACTCGGAGCAGGGCGTGGGAACCCGCGTCCATGTGCTGATTCCCGCGGCCGACCAAGCGCCCAGGCCGGCGGAGGCCGACTTGGCCCCAGCTCGCCAGCTGGCTTCAGCAACCATCCTGGTGGTTGAGGACGCTGATGATCTCCGCGAGATCACCGAGCTGATCCTCACGAAGAACGGCTATCGGGTCATCACCACGTCGAGCGGCACGGAGGCTCTGGAGGCGGTGAAGAACCATGCCGGCGTCATCGACCTGCTCTTGACGGATGTCGTGATGCCGCACATGCAGGGCCCGGAGCTCGTCAAACGGGTCTCCGCCCGATATCCGGAGATCAGGGTTCTGTACATGTCCGGCTATGCGCAAACCATATTGGGCGACGGCGGCACGCTCGCGGAAGGCGTGCTGCTCCTCGAGAAGCCATTCACCGAGCCTGTGCTGCTCGCCAAGGTCGAACAGGCCCTCCACGTGGCAGTCCTGGTGGCAAGTTGAACACCATCGGAGGATCGATCGTCAGGCATCGCATCCTGATCGTCGACGACTCGGCTGACAACGTCGATATGTTGGAGGTCTTTCTTGCCGAGGAGGCGAGCGCGATCAAGAGCGTGACTGAGTCGAACCAGGTCGAGAGAGTCTTCATTGAGTTCGAGCCCGACATCATGCTGCTGGACCTGCACATGCCGAAGCCCGACGGTCTCGAAATCCTCAGAAACCTGCGCAGCGTTCGCGAGAGCCTGGGCTTCCTCCCGGTGATAGTGCTCACCGGTGATACAGGCAGGACGGCGCGGAACAGCGCCCTTCTCCTCGGCGCCGATGACTTTCTGACCAAGCCGCTTGACCGCCAGGAGGTGGTTCTTCGCGTGCGCAACCTGCTGCGCACTCGCCGTCTCTACGTCGAGCTCGCCGAGGTCAACCGAGCCCTGGAGCAGAAGCAGAAGCCGCGCTGACACCGGCTGCGCCCATCGACAGCACTAGATGTAGCCTGGCAACCTCCTGTCCGCCGACCGGCAGCCTCCGGAAGGGGTCATACAATCAAGTTGCGGGGGCCCCCTGGTCGTTCGTAAGGGGTGAAGTTCTAGGCGTCATCCTCGGGGGGCTTCTCGTTATTTCCTGCATCCGGACATAAACGCTTTAGGCACTGGTGGACTGGCGCGCGTACAGTCGGGAACTACCGGCGGCCGTCAGCCGCCCCGCTGTGTCGTCAGACACCAATCCCCCGCTGGGGTCGCCCTATGGGCGAGGAGGTTGCCTTGTACGGAACCATAGCCAAGATGAAGTTGAAGCCAGGCGCGGAAGAGAAGATCATGCAGGTGATGGACGGATCGACCGCTCATCGAGAGGGCCACGTCGCGACCTAAGTGTTCAAGTCCGACGCCGACCCCAACGTTCATTTCGTCACGACCATCTTCGACAGCAAGAGCGCATACAAGAAGTTCTCGGATTCGCCCGAGCAGACCACCCGCTTCCACCAGATGAGGGAGCTCTTGGCCGCTGACCCTGAGTGGCACGACGGCGAGGTCATTCACCACGACACGAAGGTCGCGGCGACCCGCTAGCGACTCGATTCGATAGATCCGCCTCCTGGTAGTCGTTCGCGGCGCTCGCGAATCGGCTGCCGGGGGTGGGGCGTGATGGCAGACTAACCATCGTGTTTGCCAGCTCGAACTATCCGCCCGACCTTGCCGCCGCCGAACGGTTTGTTGCACAGATGCGTCACGGGACGCTGATTGCCTGCTCCCCCGAGGGCTATCCGCAGGTCAGCATCCTTCCATTCGTGAAGACGGGCGATGTGATCGAGCTGCACTGCGTCCAGGCCGACCCCACCTTTGGCGCGGTCCTCGCCAATCCCCGTGTCACCTTCTTCGTCTCCGACTTTCTCGCCTGGTCGCCGCACGACTGGGTTGACGAGCAGGACGCCGGGCGCGCGACACTGCATTTCCGAGCCGTTGCGTTCGAGTGCGACGTCGAGCGAACGTCTACCGATCCCGTCGACGTTGCGGGCGCACTCAGCCGGCTGCTGGCCGCCTACGAACCGGGCGCCTCCTACCAGCCGGTCGAGATGGGCGAGTTCTACGGCGCGCGCCTGCGCCGGCTCGCCACGATGCGCTTGCGTGTCGTTCGGAGCCATATCAAATTCAAGACGGGCCCGGCAGGCACCGCGGAGACCAAACGCCGCGTGGCCGGGCAGCTGCGCGACCGCGCGCTGCCGGGGGACCTCCGCGCCGCCGACGTGATCGAGGCCGCCCTCGCCGATCGCCCCACCTAACGCAATGACCTCGGTCGGGGTGATCGACGCCGGCGGTCGAAGCAGAGCTCTTCTCGAGGATGGGGAGGAGGTTCGATATGTGTTCATCGATCCCTCCGAACCCTTGCTGCCCGCGGCGGCAAACGTGGAGGTGCTGTTCGCCTGGGGCCTGGGCACCTCCTTCCTCCAGGAGAACTGGCGGCGGTTCCACCGCCTGCGCTGGATCCACGCCGCCTCTGCAGGCGTTGACCGGCTGCTTTTCCCCGAGCTCGTCGGCAGCGACGTTGTGCTGACGAGCTCCCGCCACATCTTCGACCGGGCGATGGCCGAGTACACGATGGGCCTGATGCTCGCGCTCGCGAAGGGCTTCAAGACGACGTTCGGCCGGCAGGAGGCCCACGTCTGGGAGTACCGGGAGACAGACTCTCTTTTCGGAAAAACCCTCGTGGTGGTCGGTGCCGGTCCGATCGCGCGAGAGACGGCGCGGTTGGCCAAGGCCTTCGGAATGAGGCTCATCGCAGTCGGGCGCACGGCTCGCGACGACTCGGACTTTGGAGCCATCCTCGCCTCGTCAGAGCTGTCGAAGGTGCTGCCCGAGGCCGATTACCTGCTCGTGATCGCCCCCAAAACCCCGCAGACCGAGGGTCTCATCGGCCGCGATGCCATTGCCCTCCTCAGGCCATCCGCACGTGTGATAAACGTGGGTCGGGGCGCGACTGTCGACCAAAAAGAACTGTGTCGCGCGCTCTCGGAGGGACGGATTGCCGGCGCTGCGCTCGACGTGTTCGACATCGAGCCGTTGCCCAAGGACGATCCAATATGGGACACCCCCCGCCTGCTCATCTCACCCCACATCGCCGGCGACCACATCGGTTGGCGGCAGGACGCCGCGGACCTGTTCACGGACAACTTACGGCGCTGGATCGCCGGCGAATCGCTTCTGAACGTTGTCGACAAAGCCCTCGGGTATGTCCCCAGCACGTAAGGCCTCACTGAAGCGGGAACGGCGATTGCCACCAGTGAGGCAGGTCGTCGGCCTCGACCGCGCTCACCCATTTGACCCACCAGAAGCCACGCCCATCGGGCACGACCAGGCGCGCCGGAAAGCCGTGACCCTGGTCGAGCGCCTGACCTCCAAGGCGAGTCGCCAGCAACAGAGAGCCCGCGCGTTCGATCGGGAATCGGCGGTCATAGCCCGTGGATGACACGACACGAATCGATGCGCTGCCTGCCTTTCCTATCAGGCGATCCAGCCGGGCGCCGGCCCACTCCTGCGTTGAGAAGAAACCGCCGGTGCAATCGAGCGTCGCCGTCAGCCGGTCGTCGAACGCAAAGAGCTCGTCGTACGACCACTCGCGACCGCCCGCGGCCAGCCGCCACGTCTCCTGGGCGACTCGCGGTATCGCATCGAACATCCACGAGCTGACTGGCATCAGGCCTGGCTCGAATGAGCCGGCCTCGTACGAGCCGGTGAAGCGCCGCGCCGCACCTGGCATCCCTGTCGCCCTCACCACCAGCTCGCTGGCCGCGTAGGCGGCCGCCGCCCCGGCCACCGCCGCTCCTCCGCGCAGGACATTGCGCCGCGAGAGATCGGTCGCTCTCACGCGCACGCGGCGCGCGACCACGTGCCAGATCGCCAGCGGTACAGCCGCTATCGCCGCCCCCACGTGAAAGTCCATCGCCGTGAGCGGACCTATGTAGACGAGCAGGCCTGTGGAGTGCAGGAGTCCGGCCACGAGTGACACGAGCACCAGCACGCCGAGAAGCACGGACGCCCACCGGCCCGGCCACGGCCGCCCCAGCCCGCGCCGCGCGATCATCGATTTCCACGGCAGCAGTGCGAGGATCGCGAAACCGCCGGCCGCGTGGAGCACAAGCGACCAGCGCGCCGGCGCGGTGGCGTAGGCGAACGCCATCCACCCGGTGAGAAACACGGCGGAAAGGAGCGCGAGCAGCGCGAGGTTGGTCCGCGCGCCCCGCGCGATCGCCACCGGCCGCCAAACCGAGGTCCGCGAGTTCACCGCCTGAGCCTACGGCCCGGCGAGTCGGGTCGCAAACAGCGATGTCAAGCGCAGCGGCTTGACATTGATCACCGGGTATACGACATTGCGTGGGCGCATTCCTGGGGTAGCACGCACAGGGGGGAGGATGGGGAAGCGGCGTAGCGGGGCCGGCCGGCGCTCCGGCAGCGGCCGCGACAACGAGCCGGCCTGGGTGGAGCAGCTGGAGAAGATGCCGGTCGGCAAGATCGGTGCCGGCGTGGTGGCCGCCGGATGGGCTGTGCTCGTGCTCTCCAGCCTCTACTTGACCCACTGGTCGCTCGAGGTGACTTTCTTCCTGGTCGTGGGGTGGTTGACGTTCGTGCTCGGGTGCCTGTCCCTGGTCGCCACAATCGCCGAGGCTCAGCGCAAGGGACCGACCAAGATGTTCAAGTTGGAGGCTTGGAAGGACGTCGAGGAGTACGTCCGCTGGTTGACGCCCATGGCGTTCGTGTTCGGCCTCATCTTCGCTCACTACTACTGGCACTAGACGATGGCCAGGCAACCTGAACCAGCGCCGCCGTCATGGTGGTCCTGGGTGTTTTGGGCCGCAGCCGCGGGCCTCGCGGTGCTCTTTGCCTTCGCCGCCTGGCACCTCGTGTCGTCTCACAGCCCGGTTTGCGACGCGATCTTCCCGGCACGGCGGAGCGGATACCCGAGCTCTCTGTTCGTGTTCGCCGGCATCGCGGCTTTCGTTCTCGGGTCGCTGACTTCGCAGTATCAGATTCAGCACCACGAGCGAAAGCAGCAAGAGCTCGGCGAAGGTCAGTGGGCGAACCCGTCGGCGGTCCTCGCCATCAACATTGGGGTCGCTGCATTCCTGTTCCTGACCACGTTGCTGATGATCTACGAGGCCTGGACCCTCGGCACCGGCAGGTGGCCGATCACCTATTTCGTTCGCTGCGCCAACGATGCCGGCCCGTTGATCACGCTCGTCGGGGTGGTGGGCTTCGCGTTCATCATCGGCCGCTGGATGTGGGTCTTCACCGACGCGGACTCCCGTCGCGGTTCGTCCCGGCGCCGCTCGCCGGACGAGAGCAAGCCCTCGTGACGTTTCCGAATGCCGGCGTCCTGGGTGTCGCGTTCGTCGGTCTCGTGCTGCTCTTGGGAATCCTGGCGGCCGCCGACGCGGTTTTCGCACGCAGGTACGGCCAGCTGATCGGCCATTGGGTCCAGGCATGGGCGCGCCGTTTTCCGGTCCTTGCCTTCCTGCTGGCGATGGTCCTCGGCATGCTGATCGGGCACTTTTACTGGTCGACGCCGCCCGTGTGTCCGACCGGACTCAACGGCCAGGTCCTCCAGGCGGGGACGGATCGCGACTGCGTCCTCGCGAACCCCAGCCCACCCGCGAACACCTGAAAGGCTGAAGGGCTCCCGCAAAGATGACTGCAGGCCAAGCGCTGGCCTGGGTGAGTCTTGGCGTCACCGCGGCGATCTATGTATTGGAGCTTGTGCTGGCGGCGATGCTCCTTCGCGTCTCGTGCTCAGCATGATTGGATTGGCAGGGGCTTTGGCCTGCGTCATCGGTGCGTACGGCCCCGGCTGGATGTGATCAGCGTCACCAACGTAGTGGAGGCGCTTCACCTAATTTTCCCTCCCCCCGTGCAGGGGGAGGGCCAGGGTGAGGGGCGAGAAAGGAGATCACAAAGGTAGGCTGACCCCGTGGAAGCATTCGAAATTCCGGAGCTGAATCCCCAGCCCCGCGACGCCGAGGGCCACGGCTACATCGACTTCCTGGCTTCAGAAAAGCTCAGCGTCGGGCTCGCGATCTGGCCGAAGGAGACAGCTGATCGCCAGCGACCGCACCGCGAGGACGAGGTCTACTACGTGATCAGCGGTCGCGGCACGATCCGGGTCGCGGACGAAGACCGCGCGGTCCAGCCTGGCAGCCTCGTCTTCGTGGCGGCCGGAGTCGAGCACCGGTTCCACACCATCGAGGAGGACCTGCGCGTGCTGGTCTTCTGGGCGCCGCCACATTCAGGATGATGCGCTCCCGATACCGGCCGAGCCCGCTCACTCCAACCACGAGATTCGCGGTGCGGTCCGAGCGAACTGGCGCATCCTCGCGCTAGATCGTCTTCTCGAAGCAGACGCTGGTCGGCGCTGCGGCGTATTCGCCCCAGCAGTCGACCTGGGTATAGCCCGCCCGGCGGTAAAGACCGACAGCCTCGTCCTGGTAGATGCCGGTTTCGAGGACCGACCGCCGCGCGCCGAGCTCCTGGCCGGCGCCTTCGAGATGCGCAAGGATCTCTTTGGCGACGCCGTGTCCGCGCAGCTCAGGCTCGACGTACATGCGCTTCACCTCCACGGTGGTTTCGTCGAGCAGTCGAATCGCGCCGCAGCCCACCGCCCGTCCGTCGATGCGCGCCACGACGAACGTGCCGAGCCCCTGTGCGAGCTGCTCCGGCTTGAGGTTCGGCCCGAACCTCTGCTCCGGCGAATAGCGGCTGGACAGGTGCGCGTCGAGAGCCGCGATCAGGCGCCGGGCATCAGGCGAATCGAATGGCTCCGCTGCGATCATTGCCTTCATCTGTTCGTGCAAACGATATAGCCGGCTTACGCAGGCGGAGGCACCACCCAGCGGGGACGACAGCTCGAGAGCGTCGGCGACTTCCTTGATACGGGTCTGCGGCGAGGCGTTTCCGTTGGATTCGGGGTGGTCGGACATCTGCGCTTCCTCCGCGAACACGTAAAGGTCGGAACGGCCCAGATGCTCTGGCGGAAGCTATCTCACAAACAGTCTCAAGCCGGTCTCAAAAGGGCGTGATCAGGGCTCTGAGCCCGGCGCGAACGACCAGCTGTAGCGCGAAATCAGCCAGTGCCCGTCGACCCGCAGCAAGCTGAAATTCGTGTCGAGCGTGTTGTGAGGCTCAGCCATCTTCGGGCCTGACACTTGCCATTGCGCGAGCCGCGCCCACGCCCTGATCTGTCCCCCGGCCACGGCTGACGAGCCTGTAGTGCTGACACTGTCCAGGCGCACCCAGTCAAGCCCCCCGCCGTAAACGCAGGCGGGCCCGCCCTTGTTGCTGACCGCGCGGTAGACGAGCGCAATCTCCTTTTGGAGCTGCGGCGAGGTGAAGTACGCGCCCAACTTCACGGGAGCTTGAGCAACCAGTTGATCTAGCGCGCTGGTGGGAACTGGGCCCGGGCACACCGGAGGAGCTGGAATGAACGCCGTTCGCTCAGCCGTCATGCCTCCGCGCACTGCATCGAGAATTTCGTGGCGATCCTGGCGAGAAGCCGACCCTGGACCAGGTGCCGAACCGCAGCCTGCCAGCACCAGGATCACGATCAACGCGGCCGGAGTACGCAACACCTGCGAACTGCAACGGCGTCCGCCACTCGAGGTTACGTCCTGAACACGCTTCGAAATCGAGATCTCTTCCTTCCTATATATATGTGGCCTGGCGGATTGCCCTTGATCTAACGTCTTTGCCGATGGCGACAGGTGGACGAGCTCTCGTTCTGGGCGGCGGCGGGGTGACCGGCGTCGCGTGGGAGACCGGAATGCTGGCGGGGCTCGCCGAGGCCGGGGTCGACCTGAGCTCCGCGGACCTGGTCGTCGGAACGTCCGCCGGCTCGGTGGTCGGCGCTCAGATCCTGAGCGGCGTGAAGCTGGAGGACCTCTACACGGCGCAGCTCGCCGACCCGGCCGGCGAGATCGCGGCGAAGATGGGCGGGTTCGCCATGCTGCGCTTCGTCAGCGCTGCCCTCTGGCCTGGCGACGAACAGCACGCGCGCGCCCGGCTCGGACGTGCCGCGTTGAAAGCCCGAACGGTGCCCGAAGCGGAGCGGCGCGCTGTGATCGAGCGGCGCCTGCCAGGCGCGTCGTGGCCGGGAGGCACCCGGCTCCTCATCACTGCAGTCGACGCCGAGACTGGAGAGCTGAGGGTCTTCGATCGCGACAGCGGCGTCCCTCTACCCGAGGCGGTGGCCGCCAGCTGCGCAGTGCCGCTCGTATGGCCGCCGATCACCATCGACGGGCATCGATACATCGACGGCGGCGTGCGCTCTGCGACCAACGCCGACCTGGCTGCCGGCTGCGACCGGGTGGTCGTCCTGGCGCCGCTCACGTTTGCCCTGCGCCGCAGCCAACGCATCAGCACGCAGCTCGCCTCTCTTGGACCGAGCGTCCGATCGGCCGTGATCAGTCCTGAGGCCGCGGCACGAAAGGCCATCGGCGGCAATGTGCTGGATCCCGCCCATCGCGTTGCGTCCGCACGAGCGGGCCATGCTCAGGCGGCGGGCGTCGCCGATTCCGTCGCGGCGGCCTGGTCCTGAGGATGAGCACGGGTCACCACCACTCGTCCGCGCACTACGGCAACAGGGACGCGGTAAGGGCGGTCGTTGCCAGCGCGCTCGCGCTGGGCATCGCCGCCGTCGCGGAGATAAGCGCGTCGATCGTGAGCGGATCCGCCAGCGTGCTGGCCGACGGGCTCCACAACGCCGGCGACGTCCTGACCAGCTTCATCCTTCTCTTTACGTTCGCCCTGGTCCGCCGGCCGGCCACCAGGCGTTTCTCGTCCGGCTACGGCCGCTTCGAGGACGTGGCGACGCTCCTCATCATCGTCGTCATCATCGCCACCGCCGCGATCGCCGCGGCCGAGTCGGTCGCCAAGCTCATTCACCCGGTGAGCTACTCCAGCATCCCGCTCAGCCTCGGCGCAGCGCTCGTCGGCGTGATCGCCAACCTTGGAGTCTCGGAGTACAAGCTGAGGGTCGGTCGCGGCATCGGGTCGGAGTCCCTGGAGGCAGATGGCATCCACTCCCGGATCGACGCCCTGGTCTCGGCCGGAGCTTTCGTCGGAATCGGGCTGGCCGGTCTCGGTCTCAGAATCGCCGACCCGATCCTGGGCATCCTCATCACCGTCGCCATCGTCTATGTCCTGGCCGGCACGGTGAAACAGCTCTTCTACCGGATGATGGACGCGGTCGATCCGACCATCGTCGATGAGTTGACGAGTGCGGCAGCGTCTGTGAGCGGAGTGCTCCAGGTCCGCGATGTGAGGGTCCGCTGGGTTGGCCGCGAGCTGGTCGCCGCCATGCATGTCGCGTGCGACCCCAGGTCCACGCTCGCGGAGGCCCATGAGCTCTCGGTGCGGATTGAGGATGCTGTTGGCCACGATGTCCCCGCCGCCCGGCTCGAGATCCACATGGACCCTGGCACCGTGCGCCACAAGCACACCGCCGTAGGCACCCTCGTCGATACCGAAGATGACCATGGACACGAGCACCACCACGACGACGATTCCCCCGGCAATTAGTCAGATCTAGGAGGAGCAATGAGCAGCCCTGAAGTCAACGCCCCCGAAGTCAGCGCCCCCCCGACGCACCGGCAGCACCGCCTGGTTCTCAGTCATGACTCGCACGCAACGGTCCACGGCACGGGACCCACGGGGCGCTTCAACACCTGGCTCGCCGTGAGGATCACCAAGACCGTGGGTTCGATGTGGATGGCCTACGTGTTCGCCGCCCTGGCGCTGATCTCGCTACCCTTCGCGATCGCCTCGGGCCAGGTCATCATCATCGTCGCGTGGATCGCCCAGACCTTCCTGCAGCTCGTCCTGCTGCCCATCATCATCGTCGGCCAGAACGTGATCCAGGCCGCGAACGACGCGCGAGCCGAGGCCGACCACGAAACGTTGACCGCGGTGCACAAGCTCACGGTCGAGGTCCACGCTATCAATGAGGCACAGTCGGCGATCCTGAGGCAGATGCAGGCCACTGGAGCCTGAGCCCTCTGGACACCCCTCGCCACACGAGGGGGTTCGCTAAGCGGCGGGGCCACTCCCGTTGGCGATCGGTCCCGCCTCGGGCTCGAGCAGGCTGTCCACCCCGGCTATGACCGGCGCATCGCGCAGGGCGTCGGCGATCCTGCACACAGTGGCGTTGGAAACTGGCCGTCCCCGGCGCGCCGCTGAGATCGTTCCCACGCTGATGCCTGACGCCTTTGCCAGGTCCGTGGCATTCCAGCCGCGGCGCGCGAGCTCGCGGTCGAGGCGGGTGGGGTCGATTCGGGTGCTCACCTTTTCCAAGTACCCCAGCGGGTAACACCTGGCGCGGCCAGGCTTATCCTTCAATCGAGACCTACGATGGCAAGCCTGCGGTTGACCCGGCGACAGTGGAGGATCTACCTGACCGTCTGGCTGGTGGCGCTGGCCGCCGTCACCGGCACCCTGGTCGGCGTGGCAGCCCCGCGGCTTTTCGCAAAGCCACCGCCACCGGCCGGCCTGAGCGGCGGCGTGATTCTCAATCCATCCGTGCCGGCCCCGTCCTTCACACTGCGCGATCAGCAGGGCGCGCTGATCTCGCCCTCGCAGCTCCAGGGCCGGGTGATCGCGCTGACCTTCCTGGACACGCAGTGCCTCAACCTCTGCCCGCTCCAGGCGAGCCTGCTCGGGACGGTCCAGTCGGATCTCGGCTCCAGCGCCCACTTCTCGGTCGTGGTCGTGAGCGTGCGCCCCGAAGCGGACACGCCAGCCAACATCGCGACCTTCGCGACCTCTCACGGATTGAAGAGCGGGTACTACTGGCTCACCGGCACGCAGCAGCAGCTCTCGAGCGTGTGGGACAGCTACGGTGTCGGGGTGCAGGTCGCCAACGGAGACCTGGCGCACAGCTCGATCATCTATCTCATCGATCGCAGCGGCCAGGAGCGGGTCGCATTCGCGGACGTGCCCGACGTGGCGTCGGTCGAAAGCGATGTGAGGGTTCTCGAGGCGGGCTGACATTCTCCGGCAGGGTCTCCGCTCGTAAATGGCCTCCACTTCGTGCGAACCAAACAAATTTCAATTTTCTTACAACTGATTTTGGGCATTTACAAGTTATTCAGGGTTTGTTATGTTCGCCGTCGTGGTTTCGGGGGGGACTAACCGAGGAACGCCAGCGCGCCTCATTGTTCTAGTCCTGACAATCGGAGTCGTTGCCGCACTGCTGGCTCTCTTCATCGGCGACTTCGTCGTGCGCGGGCCCGAGTCCTTGACCGCATCGCCTGCCACCGTTGCCCAGGGGAACACTCCCGCGCAGAACGCGTTCGTCCACCTCGAGGTGGTTGGATCGGTGGCGGCGGCGATCACCTTCCCGCGTCCGGACGACCCTCATCCCACCTGGGTCAGCTACCTGCCGACGACGATCCTCAAAGTCCCGGCCAACTCGACGGTGACGATGCAGATCGACCAGGAGGACACGCCTTCCGGTCTTCGCAACCCGTTCTGGTCCCAGGCGTTTGGCATCGAAGGCGGCACATTCCACATGACGTACTTCGACGACCAGGGCGCTCCGCAGCAGGGCGACTTCAGCTCGATTCCCGACGCGGCGACGGCCGCCCACACCTTCGCCATTCCCGACCTCGGCGTTTTCGTTCCGCTGGAAGGTGTGAACGCCGCGGCGCCCGCCGGAAGCATGAACGTCATCACCTTCTCCTTCAAGACCGGAAAGGCCGGCCTCTACCACTGGCAGTGCTTCGTCCCCTGCGGGTCGGGCACCATCTACGGCAACGGCGGTCCCATGCAGACGCTTGGCTACATGGCCGGCTTTCTAATCGTCCAGTAGCAGCGTGACCGGACCAACCCGCACGCACGCTCTTCGCCTCCTCATCGCGTGGGCGGTGCTCAGCGTGGTCGGAGTCTTGCTCGCGCTGCAGCTCCGACTTCCGCCTGGCGACCAGTCACAGCAATCCATCGACGAGAGCGGGCTGCTTCAGCTCATGACCGTGATCTCGACACCCGTGTTCATCGGAGTCGTGCTGTTCGTTCTCTACTCGGTAGTCGTCTTTCGACAGAAGCGCGGCGCCCTCGAGGACGGGCCGCCGAGCTATGGCAACTTCCGGGTGCAGGTGGCCTGGGTCGCGATCACCGCGGTGATCGTGTTGATCCTCGCCGGCATCGGAATCGGCGAGCTCGCGGGAAGGGCCAACGGCACCAACTTCGCTTCGTCCAACCAGCCGTCCCTGGCAACCACAGGATCGGTGGGCACCACGGAAGCCAACGCCCTTCAGATCCAGGTGATCGCCCAGCAGTGGTACTTCACTTACCGGTATCCCGACTATGCCGGAGTCGAGTCACTGCACCTGATGCTGCCGGTGAATGCGAACGTCGTCATCCACGTCACCTCCACCGACATCCTCCACTCGTGGTGGGCTTACGAGCTCGGCGTCAAGGCGGACGCGAACCCTGGTGTTGACAACATCACCTACCTGACCACCCTGCGAACAGGCTCATTCACCGTCCGCTGCGCAGAGCTCTGCGGAATCTGGCACGGCAACATGGTCGACACCAACGGTGCTGTGGTCAGCCAGGCCGACTTCGCGACCTGGGTCGCCGACCTGCAGAAGTCGTCAGCGAACGTGACGCTTCCGCCGTACTCGCAGTACTACTTTCCAAGCCCGCGTGTGAAGGGGACGTAAGGATGGCAACAGCAACTCTGGGAACGGGCGGGCCGACGCTTCAGGCCAGCGAGCGCCAGATGGTGCTCCCGACCAACCTCCTGACCGGTATCGTCCTCGCAGCCGTCGGCTACTACGTGGGCGTGCAGATCGGCAACGGCTTCGGCTTCAACGACGGTCTCAACACCGGCGTGCTGCTCGGCTACACCTTCGGCTCCGTCATGTTCCTGGTTGGCGTCGGCTTCGCCAACTATCCGCTGGCTCGCCTGTTCGGCTGGCCGATCGCGCCGCAATCCGCCGGCGACGAGTACCGCGGCGCGTGGCGCTTCTTGAACCTCAGCCTCGACCACAAGGTGATCGGCATCCAGTACCTCGTCGCGATGCTGATGGCGATGTTCTTCGGAGGCATCGGGGCGATGCTCATCCGCACGAACCTGCTCTCGCCGGACCAGCTTGTCGTTCCGCCGGACAAGTACCTCGTGCTGGTCAGCATGCACAGCGTGATGATGATCTTCGTCGCCAGCGCGGCCATCGTAGGACCGTTCGGCAACTTCTTCGTCCCGTACATGATCGGCACCAACCGGATGGCCTTCCCTCGGCTCGAGGCTCTGTCCTTCTGGCTCGTGCCGCCCGCCATCGTCATCCTGCTCGCGGCGCCTCTCTTCGGCGGATTCCCCACCGGCTGGACCGGCTACGCGCCGCTGTCCGAGCAGGCGGGGCAGGGCTTCGACAGCTACATCGTCGGGTTCGCGTTGATCGGCACGGCGCTGTGCGTGTCGGGCGTCAACATGCTCACGACGGTCATCAGCCTGCGCGCTCCCGGCATGACCTGGACCAGGCTGCCGATCTTCGTGTGGGGCGTGTTCTCCGCCTCCATCCTCGGCACGTTCGCCGCTCCCATCCTCGCGAGCGCTGTGATCATGCAGGGATTCGACAGATCGATGAACACATCGTTCTTCATCTCGTCCAACGGAGGCAGTCCCTACCTGTGGGAGAACCTCTTCTGGTTCTTCGGCCACCCCGAGGTCTACATCTTCATCCTGCCGGCGTTCGGCATCGTGATGGAGCTCATCCCTCACTTCGCGCGCAAACCGCTGTGGGGCTACCGCACCGCGGTGGTCGGATTGCTAGGCGTCACGCTGCTGAGCTGGTTCGTGTGGCAGCACCACCTGTTCGTGAGCGGCATCGCGCCCGCGCTGCGTCCTTTCTACATGTTCTCGACGGAGATGATCTCGATCCCGACCGGCATCGTGTTCCTGGTGGCTTTCGGAACTCTGTGGCGCGCCAAGATCTCGATGACGGTGCCGATGCTCTTCTGTCTCGGCTTCCTTTTCAACTTCCTGATCGGAGGCTTGTCAGGAGTATTTCTGTCCGATGTCCCGAGCGATGTCACGCTGCACGGGAGCTACTTCTCGATGGCGCACTTCCACTTCACGATCGTCGGAGGTGAGATCTTCGCCATCGTCGCGGCCATCTACTACTGGTTCCCGAAGATGACGGGGCGAATGCTCAACATGACCCTCGGGAAGATCCACTTCTGGTGGATGATGATCGCCTTCAACCTCGCCTTCATGCCGCTGTTCGCAGCCGGCATCCTTGACATGCCGCGCCGTGTTTCCACCTACGCGCCCTCGCTGCAGGGGCTCAACGACTGGGTTTCGTTCTGGGCCTACCTACTGTTCGCATCGATGCTGCTCTTCGCGGTGAACGTCATCTGGTCGTGGTTCTTCAACCCCAAGGTGGCGCCTGCCGACCCGTGGCACGTGCGCTCCATCGAGTGGACGCTGCCGACGCCGCTTCCGCGCCGGAACTTCGAGCGCATCCCGACGTTCACCTCAGGTCCGTATGACTACGGCAACCCGTCGCCGCGGCCCGCAGCCGACCTGGGCTCGGAGCCCGCGCCCGCATGAGCGTCGACGAACCGGTTCCGCCGCCCTTCGCCCATCGGGGCATGCCCACGCTGACGACCCGCTCGCCCGAGTGGGAGCCGGAGGTCGACGCCCGCCTGGCGCGGGTGGGGACGCGGATCTGGATCGTCGCCGACGTCTTCTTCTTTGCCGCATGGTTCTTCGCGTTCTTCTACCTGCGCGCGCTGAACAACAACTACGACTGGCTGCCGGCAGGCACCACGCATCCGACCAGGGCCATCGGCGCGATCATCGTCCTGCTGGCGATCGTCGCGGCCGGGCTGTACTGGGCTGGAGCGCGGGCGATCGTCACGCAGCGCGCCACCGCGCGCCTCTTCTTCTGGCTGGCGCTGCTGGCAGGTGTCCTGTGCTTCGTGGTCCAGATCTACGAGTTCAAGAACCTCGGATTCGATCCCCAGCAGGGCGGAGGCTTTCCGAGCGTGTTCATAGGGCTCAAAGGCGTCTGGCTGTTCCAGCTCACCGGTGCGATGTTCTGGCTGGCCACCCAGATCGCGCAGGCGCGCCCGCTGGGTGACGCCACGATCCGACCCAAATCGGTCGTCACGTTCGGCAACTTCATGCTGTTTTTGGCCGCGATCGCCCTGGTGTCCTACGTAGTCCTGTACTTCGTCTGACATGCCCCCGGGCTTAGGGGCCGTCCTCTCCTACTGGCCTTTTGAGCCTGTCGTCCTCGTCGGCGTCGCAATCGCGGCAATGCTCTATGCCGTCGGCGGCGTCGGGCGGCCGCGCAAGCACCGGGATCATTGGCGCTCCGCGGCTTTCTGGCTTGGCCTGCTTTCCATCCTGCTCGCGCTCCAGAGCCCGATCGAGATCCTGGCTCGCCAGCTGTTCTGGATGCATATGGTCCAGCACCTGCTGCTCATGGTCGTGGCCGCTCCGCTGCTGGCGCTCGCCTCCCCATGGACCCGGCTCTGGCGTGCGCTGCCGCTGGGATTCCGCCGCTCTGTCGCGCGCCCCGTGTTCCTGCATCCCGGCCTGGCTCCGCTGCGTTGGACCTATCGACAGCTTGCACAGCCCGGTGTGATCTGGGTGCTGGCCGCGGCGAATCTCTGGCTATGGCATCTGCCCGTGCTCTACGACCTCACGTTGAGAAACCATCTCGTCCATCACGTCGAGCATGGCCTCTTTCTCGGCCTTGGTCTTGCCTTCTGGGCGCACGTCTTCGACCAGCGTCCCTTTCGCGCTCCGCTGGGCACCCTCGCGCGCGCATCCTATGTGTTCTTCGCCATGGTGCAGTCCTGGGGGCTCGCCGCGGTCCTCTCCTTCGCGACCGGCCCGTTCTATGCGTACGCACTGCTTCCAAGCCGGCCAGGCGGAATCTCAGCGCTGACCGACCAGCAGCTCGGTGGCGGAATGATGTGGGTGCCGGGTGCGATCACCTACTCGATCGTGTTCATCGCCCTCCTCTTCCAGTGGCTTGCCGAAGAGGACTCGCGCGCCGCGAGCATCACCCGTGGACATGCTCATGGCGGTTGAGGCGCCGCTCCGTCCCGAGGTAGCAGAGCCCCGCGCCGCATTTGCGTCGCTGCTCCAGGTCGCCGGGGATTACCTGGCTCTGCTCAAGCCGAAGATCATCCTGCTGCTGGTTGTCACCGAGCTCAGCGCGATGATCGTCGCGGCTCGCGGGTGGCCACGGCCAGAGCTGCTGATCGGTGCGCTGCTCGGGGGCTCGATGGCCGCGGGGGGAGCGGGGGCGGTGAACTGCTGGTTCGACCGCGACATCGACCAGCTGATGCCGCGCACGCGCCGGCGCGCGATCGCCGCCGGCAGGATCGCACCGGCCGCGGGGCTCGCGTACGGAATCTCGGTCGGGCTGGCGGGCGTGGCGCTGATCGCCGCGACCACCAACGTCCTGGCTGCCGCGCTGGCGCTTGCGGGCGGCCTGGTCTACGTCTTCGTGTACACGGTATGGCTCAAGCGTTCGACCACCCAGAACATCGTCATCGGAGGAGCCGCGGGCGCTTTTCCGCCGCTGGTCGGCTGGGCCGCCGCCACGGGCTCGCTGACCCCGCTCGCGTGGGTGATGTTCGCGATCATCTTCTTCTGGACGCCGCCCCACTTCTGGGCGCTCGCCCTGCTCCTGAGCAAGCAGTATTCCGCCGCGAAAGTTCCGATGCTTCCCGTGGTCGCTGGCGAGGATCGCACGCGTCGCTCGATCCTCTTCTATACGGTCCTGCTGAGCGTCATCAGCCTGGTGCCGGTCGTGTGGCTCGGGCCGATCTACGCGGTGTCATGCATCGCGCTCGACGGAGGATTCCTCGCGCTGGCCGTGCGAGCTACGCGCCGGCAGGATGGCGCTTCGGCGGTCGCGCTGTTCCACTATTCGCTCGCCTACCTGGCGCTTCTGTTCATTGCCGCGGCGATCGCTTCCGCGGTGAGGCTGTGAAGGCCGGCATCTCAGAGAGCCGGCGGGTGCCGGCGTGGGCCCTGGCGCTCCCGGTGCTCGTTGTACTCCTCGCTGTCAGCGCGGGCGTTGCGATGGTCGTGGCAAGCCGGCCGACGAGCAGCGTCTGGGTCGCGTCCGGCCACGCCATCGTTGGAGGCACGAGCCCCAACTTCACGACCCACGACATCGGCGGCAATAAGGTCAGCCTCTCGGACTTCGGCGGTCGCCCCGTGCTCCTCTCGTTCTGGGCGACGTGGTGCACCGTGTGCCACGACGAGCTGCCGGCGCTCCAGCGTCTGGAGGACCAATATCGCTCGGGAGGATTCAAGGTGCTCCTCGTGAACTACCGGGAAACGAGCAGCGAGCGCATGCGCCAGTACCTGTCCGGGCTCGATGTGAACCTCGAGGCGGTGGTCGATCCGGACGGCACGATCGCCTCGGCGTACGGCGTCGACGTCGGGCTGCCGGTGAACGTCCTGTCGGACCGTTCCGGCAAGGTCGCGCGGATCCTCATCGGCGAGGTCCCGATCGCCAGCATCGAGACCGCGGTCAAGCAGGCGGTGACCCCGGCCGCCTGAGCGAAGCCCTTGTCACGGGCGCTCACCGTCGTTGACACTGCACCGCACCATCTGGGAACGCCTCGCGATCGTTCGACCGCTGCGTCACCGCGATTTTCGATTGCTGTGGTTCGGGCAATCGATCTCGGCTTTTGGGAATTCGATCTACGGGGTGGCGCTTCCCTTCCAGGTCCTGGCGCTGGGAGGCTCTGCGGTCCAGCTGGGAACCGCGTTTGCGCTGTCGACCGGGACGTCGCTGGTGGCGCTGCTGTTCGGCGGCGTGATAGTGGACCGCGTCTCCCGTCGCCTCGTGATCCTCACCAGCGACCTCCTGAGTGGCGTGGTCGCGGCGGCGATCGCGGGCCTTGGACTCACCGGGCACCTGACGATCGAGATCATCTATGTGGCGGCGGTGTTCTTCGGCGCAGCGACGGCTTTCTACCTGCCGGCGATGGGGGCGATCATTCCGGAGCTGGTGCCCGCGGACGTTCTCATAGCGGGCAACTCGCTTCGTGGGCTGTCGCGGCAGGTGAACCGCGTCATAGGACCACTTGCGGGCGGCGTACTCGTGAGCGGGATCGGGCCGCCGGCCGCTTTCGCGGTGGACGCGGCCACGTTCTTCGTGAGCTTCGTCATCTTTCTCGCGTCGAGCGCCACCGTCGTCACGGCCGTCAAACGTCCGTCTCTTTTCACCGACCTCAAGGAGGGCATCCGCTATACCGCCTCGATTCCATGGCTGTGGATCACGATCTTCGCCTTCTCGGTGATCAACTTCTTCAACTTTGCACCCCTCACCGTCGGATTGCCGCTCCTCGTGAACAACGTGATCGGAGGGGGTGCCAGGACGTTTGGCTTGATTGGTGCGGCAGCCGGCGCCGGCGAGCTCATCGCCACCTTCACGGTCAGCCAGCTGAACGTGCGCCGCGTTGGGATCTACCTCTATGCGGTCGCATCAGTGGAGGGCCTGGCGCTTCTCGGCATGGGTCTATTCCCTGCGCTGCCCCTGGTGATGCTGGCGAACGCCCTGTTCGCCGCTTGCGTGGTCGCGTTCACCGTGGTTTGGGATTCGCTGCTGCAGAGGGAGGTGCCACGTCCTCTTCTAGGTCGCGTCGTCAGCCTGGACTGGTTCGGAGCGATACTGCTCGGCCCTGCGGCGCCCATCTTTGGGGCGCTGCTGGCTCAGCGATCGGGGCCGAGGTCCGTCTTTGTCATCTGTGGGGTCTTCGCGTTTGTCCTCAGCCTGGCAGGCCTTGCCATCCCGGCGGTACGTCGACTCAGGTAAATCGAAAATACGGAGATTCTCGTGGTGGATGATTCTCGGTGATGCCAGAGGCCATGTACGGCAAGAGCGCCCGGATCTATGACCTGCTGTACGTGGGCACCGGTATCAAGGACTATCAGGCCGAGACGGCGGACCTGCGCCGGATCATCGAGGGCTCCTCAGCAGGTGTCAAGACTTTGCTCGACGTCGCGTGCGGGACGGGGGCGCACCTGGCCGAGCTGAGCCGTTGGTACGAGGTCCAAGGCGCTGACATCAGCCCGGCGATGCTCGCGGTTGCGCGCGGACGGCTGCCAGGCATCCCCCTCCACCAGGCCGACATGCGGACGCTCGACCTCGGCAGGTCATTCGACGCCGTCATCTGCCTCTTCAGCAGCATCGGTTACGTCACCGATCCCTCCGAGATGCGATCGACGGTCACCCGCCTCGCCGCGCATGTCGCGCCTGGCGGGGTCTTGATCGTCGACGGCTGGATTCGCCCGGACCACTGGAGCGACGGCTACCGGCCCGAGCCGGAGATCGCTCGCGACGACGAAATAACGGTCGTCCGGCTTGCGTCCAGCCGCCGGGAAGGGAACATCACGGAGCTGGAGATGCACCACCTGGTGCAGACCGCGGACGGCGTCGACTACTTCATGGAGCGCCACCGGTTGGCCCTGACCCAGACCGGCGACTACGTCTCGGCCGTCGAAGGCGCCGGCCTCTCCGCGCGGGTGGTTTCCGATTACATGCCGGGGCGAGATCGGATCGTCGGAGTCAAACCAGCCAAGGCTTAAACCACCTGCCGCCTGATGTTAAGAGTCGTGGACAACTTCGTCGAGGTGATCGACCCCGCGGCGGGCTTCGAGACGCAGATCGCGATCGGCTTCGGGACGGCGACAGGGATGGTGTTTGTCCCGAGCGCGTAACTCTTCAGCCGGTCATATAGTTGGGCCGATGTCCGCACGTACCGACTTCCAGGTCCAGACGGATGCAGCCGCCAGGTCGTGGCTGGAGTCTCATCCGGCCGCTGAGCGACGTGTCCTTGCCTACGCAGTCAAACGTTGCTGTGGCGGCCGCAAGATTTGCACGGTGCAGGTGCGGAATCAATCGCGGCGCGATGACGTCAGCCGGCATGCCGCGGTCGTGATCGACGGCCGCACAGAGCTCCTCATCGATCCGCGTGCGGCGGCCCGCCTCCCAGCCCGCTTCGGGCTCACCGTTCGCGGGCTGGGCCCGCTCAAGCACCTCGATCTCGTCCTTGACGGCGGGCAGTGGGGCCGTCTCCTATACGACTGAGCGAGCGCGAGGCGGCGGTGCGTGCCGGCGTGTGGCTGGAGCTCGTCACCGTCGCCTGGATGGCCGCCGAAGCCGTCCTGGCGATCGGGGCGGGAATCGCCGCCCGCAGCGTGCTTCTGACAGCGTTCGGTTTTGACAGCGTGATCGAGCTCCTGAGCGGAGTGACGCTGTTGTGGCGGCTGACGTCCGAAGCGCGAGGTTCAGTCACGGCACATATAGAAGGAGTGGAGCGGCGAGCCACCGTGATCTCGGCCGTGCTTCTGGGCGTGCTGTGCGCCTACCTCGTGCTGGTTGGATTAGGCGGGCTTGTCGGAGGGTTGCATGCCGCCGGATCTGCGCTCGGTGTCGCCGTCTCAGCGGCGGCCGTGGTCGTGATGCCGGTCCTTGCGTGGCGCAAGCGAAGGGCCAACCTCGTCATCGGCAGCGCGGCGCTCCGCGCGGACATCGCCGAGACCGTGACGTGCGTGTACCTTGCCGCCGCGACCCTCGCCGGCGCAGGCCTGAACCTGGCGTTCGGCTGGTGGTGGGCCGAGTACGTCGCGGCCCTGGCGTTGCTGGTGTTCATCGGACTGGAGACGAAAGAGGCTGTGGAATCCGCTCGCGGCGGTGAGCCCAACGGCCACGCCGGTTGAGATGCGAATCAGTCGCCGCGGGCGCAAAAATTGCTGGCCGTCAAGGTCGCTTGACCAATGCGAAATGAAGACAACGCGTGCCTGATTAGTAAAGATTTTCGCGTCGAGTAACCTCCGCGACCGCCAAAACAAAAGCAGAAATAAAATTCCTCCACACGTTTTCAATCCGGTGCTATGCTTCAAAAACTTTTTAGGCCGCGCCGCGCTTGTATGTAGGGAAGGGAAGGGTGTTTTCAAGTTGGGGTTGGTCACCTCACGCGATCGTCGGCGCGCGCTCTGCGACGATGCCTTGACGCCTTCAGTGTTTCGAGGAGGCGTGCGCTGAAAGCAGTTCTCAAGCTGCTTGCCGGGACTGGCGCCATGGCCGGATCTGTGGCGTTGGTGCTCGTCGTCCAGAGCGTTGCGACGTACACCTCGCTGGTTCCCGTCGCCCAGAGCTCCGCCGCGCCGGCACCGTCGAGCACCACGTACCGCGCGCCCCAGGTGGTCGGCGTTTCGGTCGACACGACTCTCGGCGTGGCGACGCTGACGATGCCGCCCTTCACATCGCAGAGCGGCGCCTCCGCCCTCGGCGCGAAGTACGGGATGCAGTTGCTGAACGAGTTTCCGGCGTTCGGGCAATACGTGTTCTCTCTGCCTCAGATCCGCATCGGACCGGGGCCCGAGCAGCACACTGCGACCATCTACTTCCCACCGTTTGCAACCAGCTCCGACATCGATGCCTTCATCGCGCGGAACGCGCTCAAGGTTGAAGGGTGGCTGTCCGCCGACGACGCCGCCGGCCGCACCGCGATCGTCGCGCTGCCACAGATCCAGCCCAGGCTGATCGACGCGAAGAACGGCGTCTGGCAGGCCTGGGTCGCGCCGAACATCGATCGCAGCCGGCTCGACGTGTGGGCGTCGACCAACGGAGTCCAGATCATCAGCTACAACCAGGGCACGGGTGAGCTCCTGATCCAGGGGCCGAAGCCCAAGCCGGTGTACGTGCGCGTGGTGCCCAAGGTGGTGCCCGTCGTCAAGACCACGGTCACTCCGACGACTTCGCAGACCAGCAAGGTGTACATCGCGTTCAAGCCGGGGACGACCTTCAGCCAGGCGCAGACGGCGATTCAGTCGGCGGGCGGCCAGGTCACGAGCTTCGACAGCGGCACGGAGCTGGCGATCGCGACCGTACCGGTTGGCCAGGAAGCCGCTGCCACCACCGCGCTGACGGCATCGCCGCAGGTCAGCTGCGCGAGCGCCTCGTCGACGGGCTGCCCAGCGACGCAGAGCTCGACCACATCGACGCCGGCAACGACGAGTACCACTCCCGCCGCGTGCGATCCGGCCACCACGACCTGCCCGGCCGCGACCGTCCCGGACACGACCGCGAGCGGTACCGGGTGGACCACGACCGTAACTCCCGCCCCGGCTGCGACGACCGTGCCTCTCCAGCTGCAGGCCGTCCCGGCTGATGGCCATGTTTCCCTTACCTGGTCCACGGTGACCGGCGCGACCGGCTACCAGGTCTACCGCTCCGTCGGGACCGGCACGCCGGTGCTCGTCGCAACGACGAACGCGACGACGCTCACCGACGTCGGCGGGGTCGCTGGCACCGTCTACGCCTACAGCATCGTGCCCGTGCCCGACTCCGGGCCGGCGACGGCGCAGGCGGCCAACGCGACATGGGTTGCGGCGGCCTCGAACCCGGTGGTGCTGAGGACCGATCCGGCGTCGGGATCGTTGAGCGGATCGCTGACGTTGAGCGTCGACACGCGGACCGGTGATGGGGCCGGCACCGCGACCTGGACGATCACCAGCCAGAACGGGACGGTCACGCAGGCCGGCACGGCCAGTGGCTCTCCGCTGGCGTCGGACCCGCTGACCTGGTCGGCACGTACGGTTTGGGACTCTCGCGTGGTGAGTGACGGCGCGTACACGCTCGTCGTCACGGTTACGGACGGCTCGGGACACACGAGCCAGACGGCCTCGCAGGTCCGAGTCGGAAACGCGGCGCCGGCAGCGCCCACGGCTTTGGGCGCGGCACCTGTGGGGTCGAGCGTCGTCCTCACGTGGCAGCAGCCGGCGGTCGCGAACGGCGCCGCGTACCTGGTCCAGAAGGACACCGACATCGAACCGGTGGCCGCGCTCGCGACCGGCGCGCTCACGTGGACAGATAACAGCGCGACTCCCGGCGAGCACACCTACAAAGTTGTGCTCGAGGACAAGTACGGGCACGTCAGCAGCGCCGCGACGGTGTCCGCTTCGGCCGCGGCCGGAAGCGCGCCAGTCGCGCTGCCGTCGCTGACCTTGATGCTTCCGAGCGGCGACGCTCTCGCATCCGACGGCGCGGTGGACGACCGCCTGATGCTGGTGAGCGACGCGACCTCGGGAAGTGGTGTGACGTTCCAGTACGCGATCGATGGCGGAGCGTGGCAGAACGTGCAGGGCACGATGTCGTGCGCCCCGGGGTGCACAGTCGACTGGAGCGTTGCGTCGCTGGCGCGGGGCCACTACTCGGTGCGGGCGACGACGACGGCCGGGACTGGGCTGGCCAGGGGCTTCACCTTGCGAGGTGACGGCGGCCTGCCGGCCCCGAACGAGCCGACGGCTGTCATGACTCCGTTTGGCGTTTCGCTGGAGTGGAGTCCTTCCCAGGGCGAGCTGCCGTCTCGCTACGCGATAAGCCGGCTGGACGGAAGCACCTGGGTGGTGCTCGACCGCGTCACCGGAACGCAGTACCTGGACCGCACCGCGCTCTCCGGGAAGAACCAGTACCGCGTCCAGGCTTACAACTCCGACGGGGCTGCGGGCCAGGCGTCGGCCACGACGACCATCACGGTGCCCGAGGTGCAGCGGCAGACCGGCGCGAGCACCGCACAGTCGCTTGCGGCGCCGGCCGGTGTGAATGCCATCTCGGGAGCGGGGTCGGTCACGATTCTGTGGACCGCGGTGCCCCAGGCGTCCGGCTACCTCGTCGAGCGCGCGTGGCAGGAGGCTGGACCCTTTGAGGCCGTCGGCACCACAGGCGCCACCATCTTCCGCGACGCGGCGACCATCGGCGCGGTGGCGTACTACCGCGTTAACGCGTTCAACGGCAACCTGAACGGGGACGCCTCCGCCGTCGTGTCGGCCGCGCTGTTGCCGGCGCCCCAGTCCGCCACCTCGACCTCTTTCGTGCTCGCCACGGGAGGGCCCGCGGGACCGGGCCAGGCGCCGGGCGCGCTGACGCTCGGCAGCGCGCAGTCCACCGCGTCGGCCGGCAATACGGTGAACGTCTCCGCCTCAGGCCAGGCAACCGCCGCGTTCTCATCGGTCCAGGTTCAGACGCTTCAGCAGGGCGCGTGGACGGTGATCGGCGAGCTGCCATCGCTGATCAATGGCCAGACGTGGACGGCGACCGGCAGCATCACGACCAGCCTTCTCGGCGAGGGCGCCCACCAGGTGCGCGCCGTGGCCTTGGCCTCGAACGGGACCGTCGTCGCTGCCACCGCCACGTCGACCTTGAACGTCGTGCGCACCGCGGCGGTGGTGACTGGAGTCGCTTCGGCGATTTCGGGTGACAGCGTCCGCGTGAGCTGGACCTCCGCGGCGGGCGCGACCTACAACGTGTACCGGTCGACGACCGGCGCCAACAGCTTCGCCCTCGCGGCTACGGGTGTCACGGGGAGCTCGTTCCTCGACGCGTCCTTGCCTGGCGGGCAGCTCACCGGCTACGTCGTCACCGAGACCGATGCGTACGGCAACGAGAGCGACTTCAGCCAGGCGCAATGGGTCACGACGCCGGCAGCCTGGAACCTCACGGCGCCCGACCTCTCGATCCTTACCCCGAACGCCGCTGAACGGCCCGACCAGGCCATCGTCGACCTGGCCGTCCAGGTCTCGTCGCATGTCGGCATCGCATCCCTCACCTTTGCATACGCGCCCTTCGGAAGCGGGATCTGGACCTCGATCCTGAACATGCTTCCGGTCAAGCCCGGCACTCCGACGGCTCCAGGCGGTCCTGGTCTCGCGGCGGCGGGCTTGATCATATGGGCGACCTCGCTCAGCACCAGCGGCCTCGCCGCCGGAAAGTACGATTTCCGAGTCACAGCGACCGACGGGTCCGGTCGCACCGCGCAAAAGCTCGACACGTTCGACGTTGGCGCGGCCGGCGCCCGCGGGCCGCCAACCCCGGGCTTTGATCTCAATTCCACAGCGACCTCAACCGGCGTCCAGCTGACCTGGACAGGGGCGGCCGGAGATCTATTCCAGGTGCGCCGGGCTTTTGGCTCAGGCTCGATCTTCTCCTCGCTGGGCACGACCACCGGATCGCAGTACATCGACACCGCCGTGCTGCCGGGCAGCCAGTACCAGTACCAGGTGGTGCGTCTCAGCCCGTCACTCGCCTACACCGCGATCCAGATCGCAACCGCGGAGTCCTCCTTCAACACGAGCGGCAACGCCATCTCATCCGACGGTAACGTTGCGGTCGGCGTCCAGACCGCGAGCAGCGACAAGCTCGCCGTCGGAGTCGCCCCCGACGCGGCAGCACCGGCGATGGGCGCCGGAATGACCGCATTCGGGTCCGCCTACGATGTCAACGCCACCAGCCTTGCCAGCGGCGCGCCGGTGCACCTTCTCGACCAGCCCGCAACGCTGACCTTTGCACTTCCTTCTGGAACCACCCAGGTGCAGGCGCAGACGATGTCGGTGTTCCACTGGGACGCGGCGAGCGGCACATGGGTGCGCGAGCCGACCTCGCTGGACTGGCCGAACCGCCGCCTCATCGCGACGGTCACCCACTTCAGCCTCTTCACGATCGGCGCCACTTGCGTCGGAACCCTCGAGAAGCTGTGCTACACCGACGGGGCAGCGGCCGTGATCAGCCTCCAGGACCCGACGGGCCTGGACACGCTGCTGGTGAGCGACAGCGGGACTGGGGTCCAGTTCTCTGAACATTTCGGCTCTGACCTGGGGACGCTGTTGACCCCGCGCACGAGCATGACCTCGCTGATCATCAACGCCGGCAACTCCAACGTCGAGATCAACGGCAGCCTCGACTCGATCGGCGGCACGCTCGAGATCGACGGCTCGGCGATCAAGGTCGACCCCGGCTTCACGGTCAGCGCGACCGGCGCCGTCAATTTCAACGCTGTCTACAAGAGCAACGGGCACAGCATCTTCGGCATCACGACCACGATCCTCGGCGTCAACGCCAGCATCGACGTCAACGGCGCGACACTGAGCGGCTCGTCGATCGACCTCGAAGCGTTTGCAGGAACGTTGAGCACGACGGTCACCCCAGGCGGCGACAGCCTGGCTTCGGGCACTCTCCAGGTGGCGTCGGCATTCGGTTTTGACTCCCCGAGCGGCACCTTCACCGTCGACGGCGGCACCGGCACCTGCAGCTACACCGGCGTCTCCGCGGACGGCACGTCGTTCACCGGGATCACGGGATGCACGGGCACGCCGGCCAACGGCGCCTCGGTCCGCAGCAATCTGACCGAGAACGGCAGCGGAACGGGCATCAACCACGCCGGCCTGCAGCTCATTTACCAGGCCACGATCAACGTGCATGGCGCCTCGACCATCACCGCGTCCTCCGGCAACGTGAAGATCGCGAGCGTCACCGACGTCATCGCCAGTGCGAACGCGGCGGGCGGGGCCGACAAGGGCGCGTGGTCATCGGGCTTCCCCTACAAGAAGGGCGACATCGTCACCGACGGCGGGAAGCGCTTCGCGGCTCTCAACGATGTGACGAGCACGACCAACCCGGGTTCCGACAGCACGAACTGGAAGGACGCCAAGGCCAGCGACTCCTCGGTGACGGTCGCGCAGGTCCTCGCCAACGCGAAGAGCCAGCTGTCGGGCACCAGCTCCATTTCGGCCCCGGCTGGGGACGTCTCGATCACCTCCAACCTCAAGACGAACATCACCTCCACAGCCGACTCCACGGGCGCCGGTTCGGGCGCAGGCATCGCCGTCGCGGTGCTCACGACCGACTCCGAGGCGTTCGTCGACAGCATCGCCGCGACGCCCATCACCAGCAAGAACCTCACCCTCTCGGCCGACTCCAGCAACACCGCACCCACGACCGCCAAGGAGAGCCCGGGCGCCGCGACCGGGAACGACACGGGCCAGAGCGCCAACAGCAACAGCTCCCGGCTCGATCCCAGCGCACCGGGATACAACGCCGGCGCTGCCGGCCAGGCCGACGGCAAGTCCAAGACTGGCGACGGCAGCCAGGGCCTCGCCGGTGCGCTCGCCGTGACGGTCCTCGTCGAGACGACCAAGGCCTACATCGCGCCGGCCGGCGGCGCGGTTTCAATCAACACCACCGGATCCGACAAGATCCACGCCGGGGCCACCAACAACACCTCGGCGATCGCTGACGCGGGGAACGTGCAGTTCACACCCGACGTGCCAAGCTTCAGCGCCGATTCCACCGTGGGCGGGTTCCTGAACGGCGGCAACACCTACTACTACCGCGTCACCACGCTGACGATCGGCGACAACAGCACCACCCAGAGCGGCACCAACCCAGACCTCTCGGGTGGGGTGCTCAACGTCACATCGACAGGTGGCTTTGACTCAACAGGTGTGCTGACGGTCGCCGGCATCGGAGTGGCGTGCTCCTACACGATCGCATCGCTCATCCAGTTCAACGTCACCGGCTGCTCGGGTGTGCCGAGCCTTGGCGCCGCCGTCACGAGCGCGAACGAGAGCCTGCCCGGCCCTGAGGCGAGCCACAAGATTCCAGGCAGCTCGTCGAACAGCCAGGTCACGCTCAACTGGACCGCCGTCGTCAACGCCATCGGCTACCGGATCTATCGCGGCGACGCCGCCGGGAAAGAGTTCCTGCTGGATTCCGCGCTCGGCGCGACGATCTACCACGACAACACCATCACGACGTCGCCTACGTCTGGTGACCTGCCGACCAGCGACGCGAAGTCGGGCTCCGCCATCGCGGTCGCCATAAACGTCGCCGTCATCACCACCCACGCTTACCTCGGCGGTAACACGAGCCTGACAGCGCCCGGCGGAGTCACGGTCGAGGCCGTCGACCCCGGAGCGTCCAGCTTCGCGACCCACTCGACCTCCGGCGCCGGCGGCAGCAGCGGCCTCAGTGTCGCGGGCTCCATCGCGGTCAACGTCGTCACGACCAACACCGTGGCCGACGTCGAGGCACCCACCCCGGTCGCCTACAGCGGCGACCTCACCTTGACCTCGACCTCGAACCAGGCCAGCAATGCGACCGCAGACGCCAAGCAGGCGACGGACAAGAGCGCGAGCGGCATCGGCGCGTCGGTCGCCGTCAACGTCGTCAACGACACCACGAGCGCCGGCCTGGCCGACGGCTCCCAGCTCACCGGTACGCACAACCTCGGTGTCAGCGCCACCGCGGCGGACTCCATGACGACCAAGGCCGACGGCGGCGCCTCCGCAGGCAGCGGCAGCCTTGCGCTCTCGGCTCAGGCCGCGATCGCGATCTCGAACGTCACGACGGGCGCCTCGATCGGGACCGGCCCTGACCTGACCCTCGGCGGGACGCTGACCGCGCACGCGAAGCAGAATGCCTCGACCACGACGACGGCGAGTGGCTCGACCACAGGAGGAACTGCCGGCATCGGCCTCTCGCTCGCCCTCCTGGTCGCGAATCACATCGTCTCGTCGCAGCTCAATCGCAACCTCGCGGGCGCCGGCGGCGCCGTGAGCTTCGCCGCCGACGGGGCATCGGTCAACGACACCGAGTCGAGCTCGAGCGATGTCGGCGCGCCGGGGAAGCAGAACTCTGGCGCCACATCAACCGACAGCTCGGGCAAGGACACCAACGCCAAGGCCGACGACAACCTGAAGCTGGGCAACGACCAGTCGAAGGCCGCCAGCGGAAAGGACTCGGGCTCGACCAGCACGCCGAAGGCGAACACCGGCGACAGCAGCGGTGGAACTACTGTCACAGTCGCCGCTGCTGCCGCCATCGCCATCGTCACGGCAAACGCGCTTGCCACACTGGCCGACGGCATCTCCGTCACGACCACCGGCGCCGTGAGCCTGACCACGACCGAGGACTTCGATTCAAAGGTCATCGCCAAGGGCAGCGCGACGAAGGCCAAGACGGCCAACATCGGCGTCGCCGTCGCGATCAACCTGGTGAAGGTCACCAACCAGGCCGCCACCGGCACCGGCGCCGACAAGGGGACCTGGTCGTCGTCGCCTGGCAACTACAGCGCGGGCGACGTCGTCACCGACCCCAACGACCACAACCGGTACGCGGCGCTGAACAACCTCAGCGGCGACCTCGCTGCTCCTTCCACCGACTCCGGTAACTGGCGTCTCGCCAACACCGTGATCTCGTCGAACGGCCTGACGCTCTCGGCCACGATGAACAAGTCGGCCCAAAGCAAGGGCAGCTGGACCTCGGGTACCAGCTACAGCAAGGGCGACGTGGTCACCGACAAGCTCGACGGCAACGTCTACGTCGCCACTAACAACGTCGCCACCGACACGCTGGCACCGCACAACGACTCCGCGAACTGGACGCTCGTCAACAGCTGGTTGTCGGGCAACAACTACAGCAAGGGCGACGTCGTCACCGACACCTTCGACGGCAACAAGTACGCGGCCCTGAACGACGTCGCAACCGACCTGGTGGCGCCGCACGCCGACGCCGCGAACTGGAAGGCGGTCAGCAGCGAACCGGACGGCAAGAGCACGCTCGACACCGAGGCGACCGCCGGTGGCGGCGCCGGCAAGGTCGGCATCGCCGGCTCGCTCGCCCTGACGATCGCGGACATCGAGACGAGCGCCGCGATCCGCTCCACCGGAACCGCCCACGACAGCCTGGGGACTGGCGATGTGACCCTGACCGCGGCTTCATCGGTCGACAGCACCACCAAGGCGATGGCGAGCGACAAGGACGCCGGCACTGTCGGCATCGGCGCGGGTGCGGCGATCAATATCGTCCGAGACGCGACGAACGCCGCGATCGACGACGGTGCGGCCGTCAGCGGCGGCAAGAAGGTGACGCTGAGCGCGACCGACACCAACTCGATGACGACCTACGCCGAGGCGGGGACGGCCGGCGCCGCCGGCTCGACGCTGAGCCTCACCGCCGACGCCGCGATCGCGTTGCCGACGGTGATCACGACCGCGACGATCGCCGGCGGAACCTCGCAGACGCTCGCGCCGTCGGACGCGATCAGCCTCAGCGCGACACAGACCGCAAAGGCGACCACGACAGCGAAAGCGGACGCGGTCAGCGGCTCAGTCGTAATAGGGCTCGCGCTCGCGCTCGCTATCCCTGACGACGAAGTGATGGCGACCGATTCCCGGACCGTGACCGGCACCAAGACAGTCAGCTTCTCCGCCACGGGCTCCTCCGCGACCGTGACGGAGGCCGACGCGAGCGCCACGGGCGCGGCGGGCAAGGATACCGGCTCATCCACCGACAGCTCCGGCAAGGATGTCAACGGGAAGGCGAATGACCAGGTTGGCAACGCCAACAAGGAGAGCCAAGACAACACCGGCAAGCAGTCCTCTACGACCGACACCAGCAAGGCCAAGGCCGACACCTCGGACAGCAACGGCAATACCAACTCGAGCAAGGATTCGAATTCAGTCACCGTCGCGGGCGCCGCCGCGATCAACATCGTCACCTCGATCATCCAGGCATCGCTTGCGGACACGGCCAACGTCACCGCGACCGGCGGCGCGCTGACCCTGAAGACACTCGCCAACACCGACGCGAGCGCCACCGCGAACGGCAAGGCCGATGCGGCCGGCACCGTCGGTATCGGTGTCGGCGTGTCGGTGAACAAGGTCGACATCACCAACCTCGCCACCACCGGAAACGCGACTGTCTCCTCCAAGGGCCTGGACATCGAGGCGGGCATGTTGGTCAACGGCCAGGATCGCATCCAGCGCTTCAACGGAACCGACTGGTCGACCATCGATACCGGCGCCACGTTCCCTGAGCAGCCCGCTCAGGACGACCTCTTCCAGCTGACCAACGCAACGCCGGCCACGACAACGGTGGACGGCGGCTCGCAGAACCTCACCGGCGGCACGCTCAAGGTCAAGTCGACCACAGCCTTCGGTGCAACCGGCAAGACGGGCACGCTCAAGATCGACGGGATCGACACCCCTTGCAACTACACGGTCACGGACTCGACGGACTTCGCCCTCACCGGCTGCACGACCGGCACCCCGGACGACAAGGTGACCGTGACCATGACCACCGCGACGACGGTGAGCGGCGCCGGCCAGGACCTGTCGGGCGGCCTCCTCACCGTCGCAAACACCTCCGGCTTCGACCCGAGCGGGTCGCTGACAGTCACCGGCGGCACCGGCACCTGCAACTACACGGTGGTCGACGGGGTCACGTTCGCGATCAGCGGCTGCACGGGCACGCCGAAGGACGGCGCGGCCGTGGCGCGCGTCACCAATCTCCCCGGCGTGTACAAGTGGAACGACTCGACGTCGATCTGGGACTTCCAGATCGCCGGCATCCCGACCGGCTCCGCGCTGCCGGTCGGCCTCGCGACGGGCGACTACTTCCAGATCACCAAGGCCGCGCCCGCGACGACGGCAGTCGACGGCGGACCTCAGAACCTGGCCGGCGGCACGCTCACGGTCAAGTCGACCGCCGGCTTCAACGCGGGCGGCGGCACCTTCAAGGTCGACGGACTCAGCGGGACCTGCACCTACACCGGCACGACGCCGATCACGTTCACCGGCATCACCGGCTGCACCGGAAACGCGGACAACAAGGCCACGGTGACGTCGGCCGCCGCCACGCCCGAGTTCGCTGCGGGCATCTACAAGTGGAACGGCTCGAGCTGGGTCTTGCAGGGCGACGGCTTGAGCTTCCCGACCAGCCCCTCGAACGGTGACTACTACCGCCTCGCCGAGCACGACATCAGCGCGGTGGCGCAGTCAGGCGCCGGCGGCGACAGCAGCAAGGTCAGCATCGCGGGCGCGCTGGCGCTCAACATCGTCTCCAACCACACGACGGCGAACATCGGCGGCTCCGCGAACGTGAACGCCGGAACCGGCGACGTGACGCTGAAGGCGCAGAGCAGCGAGGAGGACACCGCCAAGGCGGACTCCGACGCGAAGAGCGGAAAGGTCGGCATCGGCGCCTCGGCCGCGATCCAGGTCTTGAATGCCAACGAGACGCGGGCCGCGATCGAGAACGGCGCGACGTTGACTGGTGGCGGCAAGTTGACGGTCTCCGCCGACTTCCACCACGATGTCCAGACAGAGGACAAGGCCGGTGCCGCGGGCGGCATCGCGATCAGCCCCGCGGTCTCGCTGGCGATCGTCAGCGACAAGACGACGGCATACGTCGGCACCGGCGGCTTGATCACGGTCAGCGGCGACGTGACGATCCAGGCTAAGGAAGAGCTCAGCTCGAGCCTCGATTCGAACGCCAAGGCAGGCGGCAAAGACGTCGCGGTCGGCGCCGCGGTTGCGATCAACGTCATCGAGACCAACACCGTCGCCGACGTCGAGCGCAGCCTGACCACCACCGGCGGAGCCGTGACCGTCAGCGCGACGACGGACGCCTCCAGCGAGGCGAAGTCGGAGGCGAGCGCGAAGGGCGAGAGCGACAGCGGCTCGGGTGGCAAGTCCGCCGACAAGCAGACGGGCGACCAGGTCGGCAAGAACCCCAACACAACCGGCCAGACCGACAGCGCCGGCGGTGGCAGCAGCGACAACCTCCCGAAGGCCTCCGACAGCACGAGCCAGGGCAACAGCAGCGCCAGCGGCAACTCTGGCGACAGCGGCGGGGGCGTCAATGTCGCCGCAGCCGTCGCGCTCAACTGGGCGCGCTACAAGAACCACGCCTCGATCGGCAACGGCACGAACACCCCGACTGTGACCGCGACGGGAGCTGTGAAGCTCAGCGCCGAGGAGTCCGGGGGCGCCACCGCGAAGGCGACCGGCCTCTCTGTCAGCGTCGACGGCACCCACATCTCTGCCGCAGTCGGCATCAACATCGCCGACGTCACGAACGACGCGACCGTGGGCCAGGGCTCAGCCGTCAACGGCAATGGGATCACGGTGGAAGCCGTCAACCCGAGCGGAAAGGAAAACGACTTCATCGTTTGGGGCTTCTCCGCGGCGGGCGGCAAGTCTGACGCAAGCGTCGCGGGCTCGGTTGGTGTACAGGTGCTGAGCTACCACACCGAGGCTTCCGTAGCCCCTGGCGCGCACCTGGTCTCCTCGGGCGACCTGGAGGTCAACGCGCTGAACAAGATCGGGCTTCAGAGCCTCGCGCTTGCGGGTGCCGGGTCCTCAGGCAGCTCGGCTGTCGGCGGCGCCATCGTAGTCAACGTCTTCCCTGACGTCACGACAGAGGCGTTCATCGACTCGGGCACGAGCAGTCACGTCACGCAAGTCGACGTGCTCAAGGGGTTGACCATCTCTGCCAAGTCCAGCCTCGTTGAGGCGCCCGCGCCGGTCGTCCCTGTCATCACCTTGCCCAACCTCTCGTCTGTCGCTCTGGCCGGCGGCGTGTCCGGAGGGGGGGCCGCGGTCAGCGGCTCCGTGATCGTCGACGTGCTCTCGCTCACGACCACCGCGTACATCGCCGCCGGCGCGCAGGTGAACCAGCACCCGCAGACCGGTTGGACACCGGGCGCGTCGCAGACGATCAGTGTCACGGCCGATGACACGACCCACATGACGAACCTCGCGGGCACGCTCTCGCTCTCGAGCAGCGGCGCAGGCGTCGGTGTCGGCCTGGTCGTTGACGTGATCACCAAGCAGGTCTCAGCCTCGATCGGAGCCGCCACGGTCTCCGCAGCGGGTGACATCGCGGTCACCGCGACGTCGAACGAGAACTTCACCGACCTCGCGGTCGACGCCGCTGGATCGAGCTCGAGCGCTGCCGTGGATGGCTCGGTCATCGTCCTGGTCTTCAACGCCGCAGACCAGCCGGTCGCGGCGGCGTCTGTCGCCGGCACGGTCCACGCCGGCGCCAACCTCGACATCGAAGCCGCCGACAACATCAGTCTCGTCGCGCTCGCCGGCGGGCTGGCCATCAGCACCTCCGCAGCCGGCGTCGCCATATCGGCCGTCGTCATCGTGCGCAATGGCCGGGTCGAAGCGGGCATCGCCCCGAGCGCCGACATCCAGGCCCAAGGCAGCACCGGCCTCACGCTGAGTGCGACGCAGGGCGAGAACTACAAGCTCTTCGCGATGGGTGGCGCGGGTGGCGACAGCGCCGGCGTGGCCGGATCGGCGGTGGTGAACGTCACGAGCGACCACACCCTCGCTCACGTCGACCACGGCGCCAAGATCAACTACGACAACAGCGGCGCTCAGCCTGGCGAGGGCATCGCCGTATCCGCGACGGACACGACGAACCTCCTGTCGATCGCGGGCGCTGTCGGCGTGGGCGGGACGGCCGGCATCGGCGCCGGGGCCGACGTCGAGGTCTTCAGCAAGGACACCGAGGCCTCGTTCGCCTCCGACATCACCGCGAACGCGCTGGGCAACGTCACCATTGACGCCCTCTCCAGCGAGAACGTCGTCTCGATCTCGGCCGGCGGCAGCGGCGGCGGAACGGTCGCCATCGCCCTGAACGTGTCGGTACCGGTCTTCAATGTGACGACGAAAGCCTTCATCGACAACGGCGCCAGCTCGAGCGACGGCGCGAACGTCTCGGCCGGTGGCAGCCTACGCGTCTCGGCTGATGAGTCGCTATCGCTCGACGCAATCGGCGGCAACATCGCCGCTGCGGGGTCGGCCTCGATCGGCGTGGCCGCGGCGGTGCCAGTCGTCACCAAGGACACGGAATCGTGGATCGGCGATTACGCGTCGGTGGTGGCCGACGGCAACGACTCAGGTGGCACCTCGGCCGCGCTCGTCGTGAAGAACGGCACCTACAGCGTTACGGCGCAGGACACGCGGTTCCGCGGCACCGGCGTTTCGTCCAACACGATCGACCTTGGCTACGCGGACGGTTACAGCGCTGGGCAGGAAGTCGTGTACGACCCAGGAACCGGCGGCTCGATCGGCAGCCTCACGCCCGGCGGCGTCTACTACGTCGTTCCGGTGGATGCGACGCACGTTCAGCTTGCGGACAGCTACGCCCACGCTACGGCGAGCACGCCGGTGGTGATTCCCGTGACGGCCGGCACGGGCGAGAGCAACCGCCTCGTGCCGACCAACCAGGCTGGCGTCACCAAGAACGAGGCGCCGTACTTCGACCCGTCGACCGACGTGACGGGCAACCAGATCAACTTGCCCTACACCCTGACGCTGAGCACGGGCGACCCCGTCGTCTACAGCGCGGGTGGAGGCAAGCCGATCGAGTACAGCACGACCGGATCGGCGCCTTTCTTCCCGCTGGTCGACGGCGGCACCTACTACGTGATCAACAAGGGGACGAACTCATACGAGCTCACCGACAGCAAGTGCCACGCAACCGGGAGTGCAGGCGACTGTGGTGGGACAGCGATGACACCGCAGCCGTTCACGCTCAGCGTGCCGGCCGACTCAGGCCGTGCGCACAGCCTCATCAAGCAGGGCGACTCGCCTTCCGCTGACGCGTCGGTGACCGGGCCCCGGACGATAACGCCCGGCAAGGACCTGGGCTTCCGTGGCGTGGCCGTGACGGCGACCAACAGCGACAACATCGCCACCGTCGGCGTCAGCGCGGCGGTCAGCGGCGGCGTGAGCATCGGCGTGGGTGGTGCCGTCGACATCATCACCGCGACCACCAAGGCGCGCATCGGCGTTTCCGCGACCGTCAACTGCACTGGTCTCAGCTGCGGCAACTTGGGCGCCAATGCCGGCCAGTCGGTGCTGGTCGCCGCCGCCGACCAGTACTACGGTCTCGTGATCGCCGCCGCGCTCGCCGGAGGCGAGGTCTCAGTTGCACCGGGCGTCTCGGTCGGCGTGATCAAGCGCACCACCGACGCGGTCATCGACACATCGGCCAAGGTCCAGGCGGCCGCCGACATCGCGGTCGTCGCCACGGGCCAGGAGTCGCTCGTCGGCGTCACGGTCGGCATCGCCGGTGGCATCGTCGGAGTCGGCGGTGCGATCGGCGTCGAGGTGATGAACATGCACGTCTACGCCGACACCGGAACCGGCGTCACCCTCGCTGCCGGCGGCAACATACTCATTGCCGCGAGCGACAAGACCAATGTGGTTGTCATCAACGGGGCGGTCGCCGGCGGCTTCGTCGGCATCGGGCTCTCAGTGGCCGTCACGAGCATCTCGAAGGACACCGAGGCGTACGTCGGCGGCGGCAGCACCGTCGACGCGCGCGGCAACGCGAGCACAGCCCTCGACGGCATCTACACGGGGCAGTTCGCGGGCGCGGGCTTCCAGACCGCGGGTGGCTTCCAGGGCCTTGCCATCCAGGCCACCTCGAGCGAGAGCCTGTTCGGGCTTGTGATCGCCGGTGGCGGAGGCTTCGTCGGCGTCGGCGGCGCGATCGGCGTCTCGCTGCTGCACGTGATCACCAAGGCGTTCATCGGCCTGAACTCCCACGTCAACTACGACCAGGCCCACGCGGCCACGCTTCAGGACGTCAACATCTCAGCGGTTGACGCGACCAAGACGCTCACGATCGGCGGCGGGGTCGCCGGTGGCTTCGTCGGGGTCGGTGCCGGCCTCGACATCGGCGTCGCCCAGACCACGACGCAGGCATACGTCGAGAACGGTGCCACCGTCAAGGCAAAGCGGCAGGTCGACGTCTACGCGCTGACCCAGAAGAACATCCAGACCTACGCGATCGCGGTCGCCGGCGGATTCGTCGGCGGCGCGGGCTCGATCTCGGTCTGGTCCATCGGCGCGCAGCCGACGACCAACTACAGCGACGGCGGCGGAGGTCCGCAGCCCGCTCCGACCTGCACGGAGACCATCACAGGCGACACGTGGTGTCCCGGGCAGACCTACAGCAAGGGCGACACGGTCATCTACAAGGGTGTCCAGTACGGCTCCTCGCAGGAGAGCAACGTGGGCAACACGCCGGACGGAAGCCCGACCTTCTGGGACCCACCCCAGAACTCGACCGCCCACAACGGCGGCGGCGGCAGCTCCGTCGGCGACGCCGACGGACAGGCGACCGGAGGCGGCGGCGGCTACCAGTCGATCCTGAGCCCGGCGGGGGCCGGCGATGCCAGCGGCAACTCCAACACGCCCGACAACCGGATCAAGGGACAGGTTGGCGGCGGCAGCTCGAGCGGTGTGCAGGGGACCCTGAAGACGAACGGCAACGCGCAGGGCAGCATCACGAGCAACGCGCTCCAGGCCGCGCCGATCCCGCAGGGCACTTCCGCCGCGATCAACGGCACGGTCATCGCGGGCGGCGACGTGAACATCGGCGCGAACGAGAACCTGAACGTCAACGGGATCGCGGGCACGGCCGCCGGTGGCGTGGTCGCGGTCGGCGCGGCGATCCTGATTCTCAACATCGGCGAGCACGTCGACGCCGGCGTGGGCGGCAGCATTTCCTCGGGTGGGGCCGTGTCGGTCACCGCCGACATGACCGAGAACACCTTTGCCCTCGCCTTCGTCGGTGAGGCGGGCCTGGCCGCGCTCGGAGCGCAGGTCGCCGTCGTCAACGACTCGGGCTCCCAGAACGCGCACATCGACAACCTCGCTGCTGTACCGAACGCGCCGGGCGGCGTGACAGTCGAGGCGAGCGCCACCCGGACCATCAACACCGACGCGATCGGGGTTTCGCTCGCTCTGGTTGCTGCCGGCGCCGCGGTCGGCGTCGTCAGTGTCAGTGGCGATACAGACGCGACGATCGGGAACGTCGCCCTGGATGGAACTGTGGGGGGCGTCAACGTGTCCGCCCACGACATGCTCACCGCAAACGCCCTTGTGATTTCAGTCAATGCTGGGATCGGTGGGGGCCTTAGCGCGGCGGTCGCCTTCGTCGACCTCTCCGGCACCGCCAAAGCGTCGTCCGGCGCCCATGGCTCGGTCGGCGCGGGCGGCCTCAGCGTCACTGCCGACGGCACGCGATCGGCGACCGTGCAGACAGTGAACGTCTCGACCGGCGTCGTCGCGGCAGGAATCACTGTCGCCCACGTCAACAACTCCCGTTCGACCGAGGCGGGGCTGACATCCGACGCCAACATCAACTTCACGACGCCCGCGCCCGCGAAGGTCCAAGCAACCTCCAGCAACTCGGCCGACGCGGAAGCCCCGGGCGGCGCGGCCGGTGGCGTTCAGATCACCGTGCTCATCGCCCTTGCCGTCATCTCCGGCCACACGACGACCACTGTCAACGGCTCGGTCACAAACGCGACCACGATCCTGGTGAGCTCGCTGGCGGACAACACGGTGACGGCCAACACCTTTGTGATCGGCGTCTCGGTCATCGGCATCAGCGGTGCGGTCGCGACGGCCACGATCGACAGCAGCGCGAATATCCAGACCACCGTGGGCTCGACCTCCACGCTCGGCGGATCCGGCGCGATCACGGTCGAGGCGAAGACGCGCAACGCGGGCAACGTCGCCACCGCCAGCGCCAAGGGTGGTACGGCCGGTGTGCTCTTCGCCGGCACGCTGTTCATCGGCGTCGCCACGATCGCCGGCAATGTCGAGGCGCACATGAACGGCGCCGTCACGTCCGGCTCCTCGCTCGACGTGAACGCGACCGAAACCAGCGACGCCGAGGCGCACACGTTCGCGGGCAGTCTCAGCCTGCTGGGTGCGCTGGCGGGTTCGGTGTCCTACGCCGATATCACGAGCGCCTCGCACGTGACGGCCGATGCCGGGTCGACGGCCAACATCGGAATCGGCGGTGCCAGCACCTTCGAGGCGACGGGCACGAACACCGCCAATGCGACCGCCGAGGTGATCAGCTTCGGCTTGGTCTCGCTCGGGGTCTCCGTGCCGACCGCGAACGTCGCCGCTGCGACAACCGCCGGCTATGACGGGACTATCACCAACGGCGGCGGCCTGACGGTCGAAGCGACCGGCCACGACACCGCATCCGTGGACTCGAAGCCGATCGCGATCGGTGCGATCGCCGGCAACGGCGCCGCGGCCGAGGCCGACATCACAAACAGCGCGCAGGTGAACGCGGGCGTAGGCCAGGACGCGCACCTGACCCTCGGAAACAAGGGAGTCACGGTCAAGTCGACTGTGACCAACTCGACGCGCGCAACCCTCGACTCCACGGCCTTCGGGGGGCTCGCGGTGAGCGTCATGTTCGCGGATGCCCACGACCGCGGCGGCAGCCACGCCTCCTTTGACGGCGAGCTCGTCTCTGCCTCGGAGTTGAAGGTGACCACTGACGCCACCCGCTCGGCCAGCGCGAACATGCAGGTCATTGCGATCGCGTTCGTCGGCGCCGCTGCGTTCGTCGCCGGGACGACCTCGATCGGCGACGACTCGCTTGCCATCGATCAGGCCTCCCTCGGTCCCAACACGAACATCCACAGCGGCGGCACCGCGATCACGGTCACCGCGAACAGGAATGCCAGCTCGCCCGTGGAGACCGACGGCGGCGCCGGCGGCATCCTTGGGAGCGGTGTGCTTATGAAGGCGGTGACGACGGTTACCGGCGTCGTTAAGGCGTTCGTCGACAACGGCGCCACGGTCGGCACCAACGCAGGCAAGCCAGGCAACCTCAAGTTGATCGCCACCGACTACTCGACAGCGGCGGCAAATTCCACGGTCGGTTCGGGCGCGCTCCTCTTCACGGCCGGCGGCAGCGACACCGAGGCGACCGTCTCGCCGACAGTTGAGGCTTACCTTGGCGCGAGCGTCAAGGTGGTGCTCGCCGACGGGCTCGGGCACGACGTGCTCCTTCAGGCCCTGTCGAACGATGCCGAGGCGCACGCGCAGTCGAAGAGCGTTGGCGGCTCGATCGGCCTCACGATCGGCGAGCCGTCGGCGACGTCGACGTCGCAGCCCGTGGTGCACGCCTACGTGGGAACCGGCACATCGATCGTCGCCGGCGGCAGCATCACAGTCGACGCCGAGTCCCTGGCGACCCCCAGCGGAACCCCGCTGACCGACTTCATCACGGCGATGACGCCGGACGGACCGGACGGCACGGCGACCGCCACTTGCGGCGCAGTCGCAGACAGCGTCTGCTTCACCGCTCACGGGCTGATCACCGGCGACCAGGTCAAGTACCAGTCCAACGGCACTCCGATCGGCGGCCTACACGACAACCACCCCTATAGCGTCATCGTGGTCGACCAGAACACCCTGAGGTTCGGGGCCACGTTCGACAGCACCAACGCGGTAAACGCCGACAGCCTGGCCGGCAGCATCACCGGTATCGATACCAACCGCGCGATGGTGAGATTTGCCGGCCCGCACAACCTGACCACGGGCGACGCCGTGATCTACCGCATCGGGACGGGCGGATCCAGCATCAGCAGCGACTTCTCCGACGGCCAGGTGCTATACGTCCGCGTCATCGACCCGAACACGATTGAGCTGTACACGAACCAGTCGGACGCGACGTCTGCCGCTTTCACCTTTGACCCCACATTCGTTACAGGAAACGAGATAAGCGACAGCGGGACGTTCAGCGACGGCCAGCACGTCACCTATCAGACTGGCGCGCCGTTGACCTTCGACGCCAAGGCAGTGAACATCGACTCCAACGGGTCCGGAGGGATCAGCAACCCGTTCGACTCAAGCGCGTACGACATCTTCCTCGGCTTCCACTTCCCGGCGGTCCAGGGCGCGCCGGAGTACGGCCACGGTCTGAGCGAGGGCGAGCCGGTGATCTACCAGGTCAGCAATGGGAGCAGCAACATCGGAAACCTGACCCCTGGCGGCACGTACTACGTCCACGTTGTCGACGCCTGGACGATCCAGCTCGCCAACAGCTATTGCGAGGCGGTCGGGTACAGCTTCGACAACAGCTGCGTCGACGCAAGCCTCAATCCGATCAACCGGAACCCGATCCTGATCGCCCGGCCGTCTGACAACGCGGCCACCCAGGGTCTTCGGCCGGCACCCATCGGAGGCTTGACCGATGGCTTCACGTACCAGGTTCACAGGGTCGACGCCAGCAACATCACGCTCCGCAACATCGGCTCCAGCTCGGACATCACGCTGGCGACGGTTGATTCGTCGGGCGGCTCGATCGCGGGCGACGCGCACGGGAACCAGGCCCTGTTCATCGCCGGGTCGACGCTCGGGCTCGGTTCGGGCAAGCAGCAGCAGCTGTATGTGCAGCTGACCGGTTCACTGCCGGCGTCGAACCAGGAGCTCCTCGCCACCGACGGCACCTCCCTCCGTGTCTCGTCACCGCCTACCGGCACCGGCCAGACGACCGCGTCTGCAGTCGGCGGTGGTGGCGCTTTCATCGGCGTCGTCGAGCCGTCGGCGACCGTGAACATCGGCCCGACCCTGAAGGCCTACCTGGCGGGCAGCGTCAACGTCGGCGGTGACATCGCGATCACCTCGAACCTCGTGACCAATACGAGCGCCTACACCGAGAACGGCTCCGGCGGCGTGGTGTCGATCTCGAGCGTCGACTCCGAGATCCGCGGCACGGACAACAACTCCACCTTCATCGGCAAGGACTTCGGACCCGCGGGCATCGGCGGTGACACGCCAGGGGTCGCGCAGGTGGACGCCAGCGGCATCAAGGTCACCGCCGGCGGGAACATCAGCCTGATCCCGAGGACATACCTGCAGTCGTCGAACGACGCAAAGTCCGACAGTGGTGGAGGGTTCGACTCCAGCAGCGCAACGGCTCACACCAGCTTCACCGACAACACCGCGGCTGTGATCGGCAAGGACGCGCAGGTCACCGGCTCGACCGTCAGGCTCGACGCTGCGAGTGGCGGGAACAACAGCACCCATGCCACATCGTTCGTCCTCGCGTTCATCGGTAGCTCGAGCGCGAACCCGCACCTCGACCTTACCGGTAACGACACCGCGCTGCTGGACGGTGATTCGACCGCCACCGGCGCCGTCACGGGCATCAACGGCGTCGACGTCAGGGCTCACCACGCCAACAACAACTACAGCGACAGTGGCAGTCACACCTGCATCTGCTTCGACTTTCACTTCGGGTCGGACGGCCACAGCAACGTGAACCTGAACGACACGGCGTCAGGACACCCGGGCATGACCGTCACCGCCGGTCCGCGGATCATCCTCGGCACCACCACCAACGACCCTTCATTGAAGACTCCGCTGGACACGTCGACGGGTGACGGATCGCTGGCGCTCTTCGTTCAGGCGGAATTCGGTGACCTCACAACCACGGTGAGCGGAGGCGGCCAGGACGTGTCTTCGGGCACCCTTGTCGTCGCCTCGACCGCCGTCTTCGGCACGAGCGGGACGTTCACTGGCGAGGGCATCTCGGGGACATGCACGTATTCGGGCACAAGCGCGACGGCATTCTTCGGCATCACGGGGTGCACAGGGACACCGATCAACGGAGCCACGATCACGAGCGGCAACAGTGTCAGCTCGGACGGCCAGGGCCGCAACGTCCACTGGAATTCGGACGTCATCGTTTACTCCGGCCCGCAGCCGCTCTTGGTCATCGCACCGGATGGAACTGTGGCCACCGCAGTCAACATCACTGCCAACGGCGTCCACAACCCTGCCCCCACCGACCCGCTAAGCGCGCACAGCTACGTCGAGGTCAATGACATCGTCAACCACGACACGGGCGACATCTGGATGCAGAGCGGCGGCGGATCGATCGACGGCGGCGGCCTTATCGGCAGCCACTACTGGGGCACGTTCACGTTCCGCCAGAACTACAACTCCGTCACTGTCATCAACAACTCGACTCGGCAGCTGCAGCTCGACAACATGACGGTGATCAACCTGACCACCCAGCCCAAGGTGACCTTGAACGCGCCATCGGTGTCGTTCAACGCGGACCTCGAGCAGAATGCCTTCCCGACCTCGATCACGCTGACCAACAACTCGGCGTCGGACATGCTATTCAACGGGACGATCGACAACCCGATCGGTGACACCGAAATCCTCAACGTCGGCGGCAGCATCCTGGCCGCGACGCTGCGCGGGCTTGGCTCGCTGATCCGCAGCAACATCCTCCACATCACCGCGTCCCTCGGCAACATCGGGTCGGCGGCGACTCCTTACCTGAACGTCGACCTGGTCCAGTGGGACGGGCACGTCATGGTGTTCACCGCCACCGCCGGCGGCGACATCAACCTCGACCTGCTGACGTCCGCCAGCGACGTGGGGATCGTCTACCCGCCCGTCCACACCACTGTGAGCGGCCGCGGCCAGCTCCTGACCGGAACGGGTCCGGACACCCTCAGCGTCGCCTCGACAGGCGGCTTCGCAGGGAGCGGCACGTTCACCGCCGGCGGCGTCACGGGCAATTGCGCGTACACCGGCACGACCGCATCGTCGTTCACGGGCATCACCGGCTGCACGGGAACCCCGGCCGACGACGCCACGGTGACCAACGCGGACGTCATCAACATCGGGCACATCGTTGCCGGGAACAATGTGAACATCCGGCTGAACACGACCCAGGACGCGGTCGGAACGCAAAACCTGCCGGGCATCAACTTCGTCGTGAATGGTGGTGCGCCGGTCACCTACTACAACCAGTTCAGCACCGAGAGCCTGCCGATCGAGAAGTTCAACCCAGGCGCCATCGGCGGCAGCCCGAACCCCATGATGAGCACGTACAACTTCACGTTGATCGACGCCGGAACCGCCGTGAGCAGCGGCATCAACGGCAGCATCGACGTCTTCATGAACCCTGACACGGCCGGCTCGACGAACACCAATGTCATTGGCCTCGTCCAGGTCGAGCATCTCGGCAACCTCAACGGCGATATCAACGGGTTCTTCACGCTGAACGAACAGTCCGGCGACATGCGCGTGGGGGTCATCAAGTCGAGCGACGACGATGTCACGCTGAACGCGCCCGGGGCGATCTACGACGCTCCCGTCGGCTCCTCCAACCCGCCGGCGGCGGGCGACCTGCCTCCGGCGTCCAACCCCGACGTGATCGGCGTCAGCATCAACCTGACCGCGACCCACGGCAGCGTCGGCCAGGACATCAACTTCCTCGAGATCCAGTCCTCGGTCGACCGGTTCGGCGTGCTGAACGCAAGCGCGCCGGGCGTGATCCGGATCACCCAGACGACCGGCGACCTGCACGTCGACACCGTCACGACCTGCTTCAGCGACAGCGCGACGACCTGCAACAACATCAGCCTGGCCAACGACGCCGGGTCGATCACCGACGGACACAACGACGGGGCCGGCGGCAACACGCCGAACGTCATCGGCAACACCGTCGACCTGCAGGCCTTCGGCGGCAGCATCGGCGACCCGCTGGGCGCCAATGACCTGAAGGTCTACTCGTCAGCCGGCACACCGTGTACGAGGAGCTTCACGCTCGCCTACCAGGACGCTAACTACCAGAACGCGTCCGCCGGCGAGCGGGCCGTCACGGCCACCTGCGATCTCGCCGCGCAGGCCGACAACAGCGTCTTCATCACCGAGACGCCCGGACCCGTCGCGATCGCCGCGCCGATGGACCTGCTGCTCGCACTGGCGCGCAACGGCAACGTGCGCCTGACCACGACCGAGACCGGAGTCGACGGCAACGGCGTGGCCGGCTCGAACGCATTCCCGTCCGCGGGCAACGACATCCTGCTCATCCACAGCGGCAGCACGCTGGTGGTGGAGGGCTCGCCGCAGACCGTTCCGTTCGGCCTGGTCAAGGCTCAGAGCGGGAACGTCCAGCTGAAGGCGGCCGACGACATCGTCACCGACCCGAGCAGCCAGATCCTGGCCACAGTCAAGTCCGGAGACCCGGGCACCGGTACCACCGACCCCAACCAGCCGGTCAACCAGACCGGGAACATCGACATCTACGGCGACGCCCACGGCGCCGGAACCGACCCCAACCCGGCCAATGGCGACGGGACGGTGATCGTGCTCCGCGGCACCATAACCCCCGGTGCGCCCGCCGGGCTGACCCGAGTGTTCGGCAACGCCGAGGCGGACACGATCATCTTCGACCAGACCCTGCTCGGTGGCCAGACCCGCGCTTATGGCGACGGCACACCCACCGTGGCCGGCGTGCTGGCCGGGTTGTGCGCCGGCGGCACGCAGTGCAACGACACGTTCATCGTCAACCGGCTTCAGTCGATGGTGCCTGTCGGCCAGGACCAAGGCCTCGCCGACACGCTGACCCTCGACGGCCAGTCCGGCACGAACACCTACACGATCTACACGACCGGCAGCCAGTTCGGCTCGAACAACTACATGATCAACGTGCTCGGCTCGCACTCGCCCGCGGACGGCCAGGACACGTTGAACGTATACGGCTACGACACCTACACGGCCGGCGCGCCGGACAACACCGGCGTCAACCTGGCCAACAGCCTCGAGTTCCCGACCAACGACATCTTCCTGCTCCGCAGCGTGCCGTTCATCACCGGCGAGACCTCGGCACGGCCTTCGATCTACGAGGGCGCCGGCCAGACGGCTGCTACCGCGCACGAAGGCTTCGTCGCCGTGCTGCACGCGTCGCTCAACCAGACCGAGGCCGTCGACTCGAACGGCAACCTCGTCAACGGTGGGCTGACCGGGGCATTTGGAGTCGAGCGTGTCAACTACGACAGCGCGATCAACGGCGGCGTCCACGTGTACGGGATCGGCGGCAACGACTACTTCGCCGTCGACGACAACGCCGCGCCGACCTACCTGGACGGCGGCTCAGGCGACAACAGCTTCCAGATCGGACAGATCTACGGGCTGCGGCGCAACGCCGGGCCGGTCGCGTCTCCTGCACCGCCGCCGCCGACGTTCAACGGCTCCGGAAACCTGGCGGCCGAGAACGTGTTCGACGTCGCGACGGTCGCCACCACTCGCGGCTGGCTGTCGCGCGGTGTCAGCTCGCCGCTGGTTGCACAGGGCGGGACCGGCAACAACATCTTCACGGTCTACAGCAACCACGCGGTCGTCCACCTCGAGGGCGACGGCGGGAACAACCTGTTCATCGTGCGGGGCTTCGCGCTGGCTCAGACCGACTCCGCCGGCAACCTGATCCTGCCGGGCGGCTGCGCCACCATCTCGGCGCCGTACTGCCTGCCGCTGCCGATCCTCACCAACGGCTTCTCGACCGCCGCCGAGACCGACGTCCGGACCGGCGCCGGCAGCAACCAGGTCGAATACAACATGAACGCGCCCGTCTCGGTGGACGGTGGAACGGGCTTCAACAAGCTGATCATCCTGGGCACCGAGTTCGCCGACCACATCGTTGTCACCGACCACGGCATCTTCGGCGCCGGCATGTACGTCACGTTCCGCAACATCGAGGTGATCGAGATCAACGCGCTCGAGGGTAACGACACCATCGACGTGCTGTCCACGCCGCCTGGAGTGGCGATCCGCGTCATCGGCGGACTGGGCAGCAACCAGATCAACGTCGCCGGCGATGTCAACGGCAATGTGTACTCGCAGGACATCAACGGCACCAGCTCGACGATCAACCACGACGTGCTGACCGCCGACCAGCTCTACAAGGACCTGGTGATACCCGGCGTGAGCCTGAGCGTCGCCCAGGCGTCGCAGGGAGCTGTGATCGTGACGGAGCACGCCGGCGGCACCGTGGTCTCCGAGAACGGCGGCTCGTCCGGCTCGATCGGCACGATCGACACCTACAACGTCCGCCTGGCGCAGATGCCGACCGGAACCGTCTACGTCGAGGTCACGGCCGAGGCGGACATCCTCCTGAACCGCACCGGCAGCCCGCAAGGAGACTCGATTCTGCTCACCACGGGTAACGCCCCGACGATCGGAACAGGCAAGTCCAACTCGGACTTCTACCAGCACACGATCTTCGACACCAGCGGGCTGGACGTCGCCAAGCGCGGTGTGGTGCTCGTCTTCGACGCGACCAACTGGCAGATCCCACAGCTCGTAGACGTCGGCGCGATCAACGACCCCCTGAACGACGGCGTCCGCGTGTACGAGGTCAGCCACACCGTGATCAGCTCGGATCCATTCTTCGACGGCGCCCTCGTGCGCAACGTCGAGGTGACCAAGATCGATCCCGGCACGCCGGCCATCCTGGTCACCAACCTGGGTAACACCAACACGCCGGGCGTTTACGCGGACGGCGTGGCCAACGGCTCGACGACCCTCACGTCCCTGACGGCGACGTTCGTCAGCACCGACGTGGGCCAGGCGATCGTGGAGATCGACGGTCTCGGCAAGATCGCGGCCGGTACCACCATCGCGACGGTGGTCAACGCCACGACCGTGACACTGTCGGTAGCGGCCGCCGCGGCCGCCGCAATCCTCTTCTCGCTGCCGAGCCGCGTGACGCCGCCCGCCAACTTCACCGACGGCGTGGCCAGCGGCACCAACAGCTTCACCTCGAGCTCGGCGAACTTCACGCTGAGCGACCTGGGCCAGCCCATCGCGGAGACCGACGGCGGAGGCCACCTTGCCGGCAGCACGGTGATCATCGCCGTGAACAGCCGCACCAACGTGACCCTCTCGCCGAGCATCATCTCGGCCGCGAGCGGCATCACGTTCGCGCTGACGAGCCGGCTCGCGGGCTTCGCCTCGTTCCGCGATGGCGGCACGACGGGTGGCACGAGCACCTTCACGTCAGGGGCCGCGGCGTTCAACGCCGGCGACATCGGCCGGCCGATCATCGAGACCGACAGTGGCGGCCACATCGCGGCCGGAACAGTGATCGTCGCCGTCTCCGCAGACTCGAGGACCGCCACCCTGTCCGCGAACACGCTCGGAGTCGGTGCGTTCACGAAGATCGCCTTCGCGCTGTCCGCGCGCAACTCGAGCAACATCGTGCTCGAGGGCGACAGCACGACGGGCATCGTCGGCCACTACTCCGTCACACTGGCCACGTCGCCTTCGGCGCCGACCACGGTGACGATCAGCCCAACCGACGGCTACGTGACGCTCTCGAGCACCGATCTGCGGTTCTCCCAGGTGACCGCGCCGGTCGGCGCGACCGCCGGCGTGTACGCCATCGCTTTCAGCGCCGGCGACTACAAGATCCCCGTCGTGATCCAGGTCGCGGCGTCGAACCTGTTCGCGCCGTTCGACCCGCACAACGAGTTCATCGGCCACACCGCGACGGCCGGCGCACCCGAGTACGTCAACAGCCCGCCGGCGGTTCCGTCGATCAGCGCCACCCCGATGTTCTTCCAGATTTACAGCAACCGCGAGCCGAACGGCATCGTGCAGGCGCCGTCAGGCATGGTCGTGACCAAGTGCGGTGACGTGGCCTGCGACTTCGCCGGGCCGGGCTCGAGCTACGTGCTCCGGCTGACGACGGCGCCCACGCAGCCCGTCAACGTGGCGCTGATCGCTGACGGCCAGACCGACATCACACCTGGCGGCCGCGTCTCCAACACGCTGATCGGCGCCCAGTCCACGGTGGCGCTGTTCACCGGCAACATCACGATCACCGGGAGCACGATCGCGCGCGCTGCCGGGTCTGAGCTGGGCAGCTTCTTGAGTGAGGGCTTCCAGGTCGGGCAGCTGATCACGATCAGCGGCCAGGCCGGCAACTTCACGATCGCCACCGTGTCCGACGCCTCGATGACGGTCACGCCTTCGGCCGCGGCCGGCGCCTACAGCGGCGTCACCATCAGCCGCGTCGTCAACCACGGCCAGTTCACCGGCGCCGTTACCTTCAACGACTGCGCCTTCACGGTCGGAGGCAATTGCCAGGGCACGCTGACCCGCGCCGACGGCTCGAGCTGGCTGGACGACGGCTTCCTCGAGGGCCAGCTGTTCCAGATCAACGGGAGCGGGCCGCTGTACAAGATCCAGGCCCTGACCGGCAGCCACGTCCAGACCCTGGTCGTCACCGTCGCCGTGCACGACCCGACCACCGGGGTCGAGAGCGTCGCCAAGCTGCCGTTCGCCGGCACCGGCACGACGACCGCCACCTTCAGGCAGTGGGCGGCTCAGGTGGCCTTCACCTCCGGCAACTGGTACGTGCCTCTCGCGATCCCCGTCCTGGCCGACCCCTACTACAACGTCGCGACCGGCAACGCGAACCTGCTCGAGTTCCCGAAGGTGCCGCACCTGCTCTCCAGCATCCGCGGACCGCTGTCGGTCGATGGCGCCGACCCCGGCAACGACCACACCCAGCTGGCGATGGCCGTGATGCTGCCCGCTGAGACGAACGCTCTGCCCTTCGGCATCGGCATCCAGCCGCCGGAGTCGCAGCAGGTCAACGTGCTGAACGTCTTTGACGACGGCTCGCAGCAGGACCAGACGGGCCAGGTCAGCTCGACCGTCGTGTCCGGGTTCGGCATGGGCCCCGGCGTCGACTTCACGAACCACAAGGGTTACGTGCCCGGCGACCCGCGGCACCCGACCTTCGGCGAGCCCGCGAAGTTCCCGAGTGGTATCAGCTTTGGCTCGATCACCATCGACCCGGCCAGCGGCAACTTCCTGACCAATGCGAGCCTGTCGACGGTCCAGGTCCTGAACCTGATGGCGGGCCAGGGCAACGACCACATCACGGTCAGCGGCAGCCTGGTGCCGGGCCCGTACGCCAACTCCGACGGCAGCCTGACGACGAACGGCAAGGTCAACACGTTCGTCCAGGGCGGCATGACCCTGGTGCAGGGCGGCGGTGCCGCGCAGCTCAGCGTGGTCAACGGCACCTTCGACACGACGGCTACCACGATCAAGCGCGACGACAACCTGAACTGGGGCGACTACGAGTTCGCCATCGGCCAGGAGCTGCTGTGGAACGGCGTGCCGTTCGGAATGATCACCGGCGTGTTGGGCAGCACCCTGACGGTGGCCGGCGCTCCGCCGAGCATCGGAGCCGGCGTGACCGGCACGATCTCGGTGTTCGACCCGGCCACCAGGTCGACGAGCAGCTTCGTCTTCGCGGGCCACACCATCACCCGCGCCGACTTCCGCTCGTGGGCGGAGTTCGGGTTCGCGGTCGGCCAGTCGATCACGGTCGACGGCGTGCCGGCCGGCGTGGTGACGGCGCTGGGCGGCCCAACCAACGACGTCCTCACCGTCACCGGCGGCCTGCCGGCCAGTGGAGCCACGGTCGCCGCATACGACCCGATCAACCCGAACGCCATCCGGCTCGGTGGAAATGACATCACCGTCACGGGCGGTGGCGGTCCGGGTCCCGGGCTCACCCCGCCGATGCTCACCGGCGCGTTCACAGAGGCCGTCACGGGCACGTCCACCGAGACCCTGACCCGCACCGGCGGCTCGTGGATCGCCGACGGCTTCGTCTACGGCATGGTGCTTCAGATCGCGGGCGTGCCGGCCTGGACCATCACCGGCGTTTCGGCCACCATCCTCGCCCTCAGCGGCCCGAACGGGATGCCGGCCGCGATCAGCACTGGGACGCAGCTCATCGGCTTCGCGCCCTCACCGCTGGTCGTTTACGGCAGCACATCGCAGGACGGCATCTGGTACAGCGGCGACGCGCACACCCTGTCCCAGCGCGACTTCGGTTCGACGCCGTTCCCGACCCAGCTCGGCAACGGCACGCCCGACTTCATCTTCCCGGTCGCGGATCCGTTCAAGTTCGCCGGCAACAACGTGATCGACGCGAGCCAGGACTTCCCCATCGCGAGCCTCGTGCCCGCGGGCCAGGCTCCGAACGTGGGCGTGCCAGAGGGCCAGGTGCCGAGCGCCGGCGTCATCCTCTACGGCGGCCCGGGCAACAACACCATCTACGGCAGCCAGGCATCCGACTTCATCGCGGGCGGCTCAGGCAACACGACGATCTACGGCGAGCGCGGCGCCAACCAGCTGCTCGGCAGCGATGGGATGAACGTCGACGTCATCACGCGGGCGCTCAGCTTCCCGACTGCCAACACGAGCGTCTACCCGAACGCCGACCTGCTGCTCTGCGGCCAGACGCCGGCGCCGACCTGCAACAACCTGATCTACGGCAACGCGCCGGGCTCAGGCGAGGTGGTCACCGACCGCTTCGCGGACTACAACAACGTCATCTTCGGCGCGGACGGCATCGTGACCCAGGACACCAGGGAGGCCACCGTGGGCGTGCTCGGCGCCTCCCGCCTCGTGACGGGCCTGACGCTTGTCTCCAATGTCGCGACGGGTAAGGCAACGCTCACGTGCCCAACCGCCACCGGATGCTTCCTGCCGGGCGATGTGGGACAGCTCATCTCCGACAGCTATGGCTTACTCGGTGCGGGCACGACCATCTTCTCGGTCAACGGCACCGGGACAGTCGCCACGCTGTCGCGCAACGCGCTGAACGGCGCCACCACGAACGGCCTGTCGGTCATGGTCTTCAGCACCCGCGCGGTGATTGCGACGCTGACGTCGAACGCCGCCACGCTGAACAACGCGCTGCCGCCGAACACGACGAGCTCCGTGGCCACGCTCACCTGCGCAACGCCCTGCTTCCAGCAGACCGACGTCGGGCTGAACGTCGCCGACGCGAGCAACGTCTACATCTCCGACGGCACCGTGATCGTCGCGGTCAACACGGCGGGCACCGTGGCGACCCTCTCGCGCAACGCGGTGGGCAACGTGAACGTGACACCGCTACGGGTCGTCGTCGGTCCTCCGCACGGCTACTGCCGCCCGTCTGGCACGGTCTCCAACACCCCGTACTGCAACGCGAGCGGCACGACGGTGTTCGGCGACGCGCGGGTCGAGAAGCTGCAGACGACCGGCGACATCCTGAGCATCTCCTCGACCAGGCCGCAGAACCACGGCAACGACACGCTGTACGGCTCTGGCGGGGACAACGTGATCGTCGGCGGCGACGGCATCAACAACATCCAGGGTGGGCCGGGCCGCAACCTGATCGTCGGCGGCAGCGTCTACCTCGACCGGACCACGCACCTGTTCAACTACACCAACCTGCGGTTCCAGGACCTCACCGGCACGCAGATCTACAGCAACGCCACCACCGGCACGATCCCTCTCGGCCAGTCCCTGAACGACGGCTCGCCGCAGAACGATCCGACCGGACACGGCTGGTGGGGTGATTTCCTGCTCTTGCTGTCCGTGCCGCTCGGCGACCCGCGCATGCCGCAGTTCCTGCAGGACTCCGCCTACAAGGGCGCCGACTACATCGCTGGCGGCCCCGGCAGCTCGATGATCTTCGGCGAGAGCAACAACAACATCATCCAGGCGCACGGCTCGATCGACATCACCGACGCGACGGCCGGCAATGCGTCGAACGGGTCGCCGTCGATCGGGACGGTGTTTGGCGGCGCCGCCACCTGCGCGTTCGCCGGCTTCTACCTCGGCAACCGGGTGGGCGCATGCCGCGACTCCAACAACGCACTTCTGATCAACCCCTCCCGCGACAACTACGCGCCGCTCGAGTACACGGCGACTGACGTGTTCACGTTCGGTGCGAACACGATCGTGCGCAGCGGCATGCTGTCGTGGAGCGACTTCGGCTTCGCGGTCGGCCAGACGATCACGGTGGGCGGCGTCTCGGCCGGCGTGATCAGCGCGATCAGCTTCAGCACCCTGACGGTCACCGGCAACCTGACGCCCGGCTCCTCGACCGCGACGATCGTCGCGACCGACGGTCAGAGCTACGTCGAAGGTGGCCGCGGAAACAACACGATCTTTGCCAACCAGGGCCAGAACGACATCGTCGGCGGCAACTCCGACATGTTCAGCCTCACCCTGCCGAGCGAGCGGGCGAGCGGCTCGAACCTGATCTTCGGCCAGTCGGGTAACAACGCAGGCCGCGAGGACTGCGGCTCGGGCACGATCAACGCCGCCAACCAGTGCATCACGTCAGCCAACGGCCACGCGCATGACTCGAACGTGATCGTGGCCAACAACGGCGACATCATGCGGCTGGTCGGGACCAATGGAACCTACGGCGCCGCCAACGGCGTGGCGATGTCCATCGGCACGCTCAACTTCAACTACGACGTCTTCGGTTACGCGACCGCGAGTGAGCGGATCATCGCCCGCGCCGTCACCCTGCTCGACAACACGCCGGGCGGCCCAGACCTGGCCGGTCAGCTGCCCAACCCGCAGGTCACCGGCAGCAAGGCGACCAACGGCGTCGGCGACATCGGCGGCACGCCGGAGACGGTCGACGGCGTGAGCCTGATGAAGGGCAGCGAGATCCACGCCGAAAGCGGTGACGCGTTCATCTACGGCGGCCCGGCCAACGACACGATTTACGGTGGCGGCCAGAACGACACGATCATCACCGGCTACGCCGACAACTGGGTCTCCGGTGGCTTTGGCGACCAGTGCATCATCGGCGGCGGCGGCCGCTGCTTCGTCAGCCGCGACAGCTCCGACTACGGCGAGCCTCTCTACGGTGTGGACAAGATCCCCGCCGGCCAGATCAGCCAGCTGATCACAACGCCTGGCAACGTGCAGCAGGCGACCATCAACGTCCTTGGCGCCATCAAGTACACCGCGCTGCTGTACCCGTACAACTGGGACCCGACCACGTGGGCATCACCCGGCCAGACGAACAACAACCCGACCTTCTCCACAGGCTGCAAGCCGAACACCGTGTGCCCGCACTACCAGCCGATGTTCGGCCACAACGTGATCTACGGCGGTTGGGGCGGCGGCGTGATCCACGGCGGCCCGGGCCAGTCGGCGATCTCCGGTGCCGAGGCGCCTGAGATCGGCTACGCGAACAACTACAACCTGAACGGCGACCAGCTCAACGTGGCGCCCTTCGCGACCACGCCGTTCGAGACCGACTGGTACCACCCGTTCAACCCGGGCAACCCGATGGGCTGGGTGCCGCAGACCGCGATCCTCCACGGCAACGCGAACCGCGCGACGCTATTGGGCAAGGCGGCCTACTTCAACACCGAGGATGTCCGGCGCAAGATCATGCTCAACGCCGACGGCTCCAACTGCATGTGGGTGGCCGGATCGACGTGGCAGAGCTGCGCGTACAACTGGTTCCTCAACTTCGACCCGCAGGATCCCGGCCTGCCGCTCGACACCAAGTGGTACCCGGGCACCGGCCTCCCGCAGAACCCGGTCACCGGTGACAAGGCGATCTTCGGCGACCTCGGCAACGACTGGATCGTCGCGGGCATGGGCCGGGTCCGCGTGTACGGCGGCTGGGGCAACGACGTGATCGACCTGCGCGCCAGCATGAACGTCGACGGCGGCCTGAACGACACGCCGGTCTTGAACCCGAATGGCACGCCCGGCACCCCGGCGTGGGAAGCCCTCGCCTTCGGCGGCGGGGGCCAGGACATCCTGTTCGCCGGCACGGCCGGAGACCGCATGATCGACTGGGTCGGCAACCACAACAGCTACTTCGTGCCGTTCGGGCCGTTCGGCATGCCGACGGTCAGCCGCACGCTGCAGCCGCAGCTGCCCAACTTCCTCTACGCGCTGTCTCAGAGCGACGGCGCCGACCAGACGCTCGGCCCGCGCTACAGCGGCGACCCGGCGCGCAACGGCGAGCCGTTCGGCGAGCTCGGCCTGGTGCTGCAGCACGACGCCGCCTGGCACTCGCAGGTGGGGCCGCCGTTCAACGAGATGCCCGAGAACCTGGGCGGCACCGCGATCGACATCCGGAAGACCGCCAACATCCGGCCCATCCAGTCGCCGGGCACCGATCCTCCGGGCAACTTCCTGCTGCCGCTGCTGTCGCTGCCGCTCAGCGCGGACAGCTCTGGCGCGACCGCCGTGCCGATCGTCGTCACCGGCGCGCCCGGGGCCACGGTCACCTTCGACATCACCGACGGCGTCAAGCACGTCACCGGATCCGGCAATGTCGGCGCCGCCGGCACGTTCGGTGCGACCGTGGACGTTTCGGGCCTCGCGGACGGGACCCTGACCGCGACCGCAACGCTGACCGGTGGGGGCGCGCCCACCGCGACCGTGACGAACTACATGGGCAAGGCCAGCACAGTGCCCGCCGCCCCGGCGCTGTCGGCGCCCGTTTACGCAAACCTCGTCAACGCGAGCTCATTGCAGCTGACGATCACCGGCACGCCGAACACGCTCGTCGACTTCTGGGTCACCGACGGATACGACATCAACGGTTCCGAAGACGTGATGCCCATCAGTGGAAGCATCGTCGAGTACGTGGATGTCAGCTGGCTCAAGGAAGGCACGCTGACTGCTTCGGCAAGCCTGACCAACGCGGTCGGCAACAGCGCGGTCGTAAGCGCGACGGTGATCAAGGACACCGTTGCCCCGTACCTCGCCGTCGCGGGCGTGCCCGCGAACTACCTCACCGCAAGCAACGTGAACTCCGCCTACCTGTACGTCAACGCCGAGGTCGGCACCAAGGTCACCTACACCCTCAGCGATGGCGTGCACCTGTACACCGGCAGCAAGCAGATGAACGCCAGCGGCCAGTGGAACGTGCCGCTCAAGTTCAGCGGCCTGAACGATGGGCCGATCTACCTGAACGTCACGGCGACGGATTCCGAGGGCAACCCGAACACCTTCGCGCCCAACCTAGTCAAGGAGACCGTGGCGCCAGGAGGTTCGTTCTCCATCGGAGGCACGGTGATCAACAGCGTCGCCGCTACGAACAACCCGACGCTGGCGCTGTCGCTCGCGTTCACAGCTCCGTCAGGCATCACGGCGGTGGCCTTCTCGACCAATGGCGGCTCGACCTACGGTGCCGCGCAAGCCTATTCCGCAACAGCATCGCTTCCGCTGTCGGGCGCGGACGGCCTCTACACGATCACCATCCGGGCGACCACCAACGCTGGGAACGTAGGGACGTACACAAAGCAGGTGAGGCTTGATCGGAGCGGCCCAGCGGTGAGCAACTCGATCACAGCGCCGGCCAACGTCGGCTCCTATGACGCCGGCCAGGCGATCACGCTCACCTACAGCGCAACTGACATCGACAACGTCGCATCGGTCAGCGCTGTGCTCGACGGCACCACCCCGATGGCGAGCGGAGCGACGGTCAACACCGAGACCCTGACGCCCGGGACTCACGCCGTCGTGATCACGAGCAACGATGGTCTGGGCAATTCGAGCTCGGTCACCATCACCATCCAGGTTCACGCCACTGTGGCGGGCCTGACCACCGCGGTGAACGACGGAGCCCGCGCCGGGAAGATCACGTCCAGCGTGACCTCGTCCCAACTGCTGTCGTACCTGTCGAGCGCCCAGGCCGCGTTGAATGCGAACAACCACGCGTCCGCGAAGACCTACCTGGCGTCGTTCGTGAGCCTGGCCCAGGCTCAGAGCGGCCTGACCATCAACGCCGGCTACGCGGCGCTGCTCGCCGGCTGGGCCAACGACCTGATCGCACGCCTTTAGGCGATCGACATCACGACGGAGCTGACTTTCGCCTAGCCGCTGACGGCGCGATCTCCAATCTCCAGCGCCGAGTCCAGGATTTCGAAGCCCTCGTCCAGCTCAGCCTCGGTGATGCACAGGGGCGGGTTCGTCATGATCGTGTTCCACCGGACGAACGTGAACAGCCCCGCGTCCAGCAGCGCCTGGCCGATCGCCTTCATCTCCGGCGAGGTGCCGTTGAACGGCGCGAGCGGCTCCATCGTGCGCTGGTCGCGCACCAGCTCGAGGGCCCCGAAAAGGCCTATCGAGCGCGTGGCGCCCACGCATGTGTGGCGCTCCTGCAGCTTCTTGTGATGCCTCGCCAGCACCGCTCCCATGCGCTGGGCGTTCCCGACCATGTCGTCCTCTTCGTAGGCCTGGATCGTGGCCAGCGCCGCCGCGCATCCCAGCGGGTGGCTGTTGTAAGTGAGCCCTCCATAGAAGACGTGGTCGTCGAAGTACGCGGCGACCTTCGGCCGCATGCCGACCGCCCCCAGCGGGACGTAGCTGCTCGTCAAGCCCTTGGCCAGCGTGATCAGGTCCGGCACGACGTCCCAGTGGTCGACCGCGAACCAGCGGCCGGTTCGCCCGAACCCGGTCATCACCTCGTCGCAAATCATCAAGATGCCGAACCGGTCGCACAGCTCCCGCACGCCCTGCAGGTAGCCGTCGGGCGGGATGAGGATGCCGTTCGTGCCTGTGATCGGCTCCAGGATGAAGGCGGCGATCGTCTGGGGGCCCTCGAGCTGAATCGTCTCCTCGAGCTGCGCCAGGGCAACCTCGGCCGATTCGGTTCCGCGCTGAATGCCGTGATATGGGTCGAGCACGTGGACCACGCCGCCCGCGAACTCGTTGGACCACCGGCGCGGATCGCCGGTGGCCTGGATCGCGCTGCCGGTCGACCCGTGATACGAGCGGTAGCGCGCCAGGATCTTGGGCCGGCCCGTGACAGTCCGAGCGATCTTGATCGCGTTTTCGTTGGCATCCGCGCCCGCGAGCGTGAACAAGACCTTGTCGATGTCGCCGGGCAGGAGCTCGGCCAGCTTGCGGCCCAGCCGGGCGCGCGGTTCGTGCGCCATGAACGGGCTGATGTACGGGAGCCGCTCCGCCTGCTGCTTGATCGCATCGATGATCCGCCGGTCGCCGTGACCGGCGTTGACGCACATGAGCTGGCTGTTGAAGTCGATGAACCGGCGGCCGTCGACCGTCTGGAAATGGACGCCCTTTGCGCTCGCGACCGCCATCGGTTTCAGCCCGGCCTGCGCGGACCAGTCGTACAGGGTGTGCCGGACGCACAGCTCGGAGATCTCCTCCGCGCTGAGGGCCTTGACCTGCTCGGTCACCATGGGGGAAATCGTAGCTCTGGACCGTCCCGGGGCTAGCATGACAAGGCAGATGCAGGAGTCGCCGGCCACCGCTTTTCGCCAGCAGCTGGAGTCGCTGTACTCGATCTCCATTGAGATCGCGCGCCTGCACGAGATGCAGCAGGTGCTGGATCGCGCCCTCGGCTTCTGTCTTGACCTCACCCAGTCGGCGTTCGGCTTCATCGGCTTGCTGGTGAACGACGGCCGCGAGATGGACGTGGCCGCGATCAAGGGATTCGAGCCTCTCGACCCGAATTTTTACGACAACTTCAGGCTGATTCCGGTGCGGCCCAGCGTCTTCGGGGTCGTGATCACCAATGAAAGCTCGAAAATTTCCAACGACGTCCTTCACGACCCGGACCGGGCCGGACAGCCCAAAGGTCACCCGCCGGTGCGCACCTTCATGGGCGTGCCGCTCCAGGTCGGCGACCGGGTGATCGGAATGATCGGGGTGGCGAACAAGACGACCGGCTACACCACCGACGAGGAGCGGCTGCTCTCGACCTTCGCCAACCAGGTCGCGGTCGCGTTCGAGAACGCACGCCTGTATGAAGACCAGCGGCGGATGATCGCCGAGCTGGAGCTGCTGCACCGCGACCTGAGCCAGGCGGACCGCGACCAGGTGCTCCGCCAGGAGCGCGAGCGGATCGCCGCCGAACTCCACGACCGGATCGAGCAGGCCATCTTTACGCTCGGCCTCAAGGTCAACGCGATCCTGGAGCGCGAGCCGGTGACGGAGCCGATCGCCACGGACCTGGGCGAGGTCCGGCAGCTGGCGATCCACACCTCGGAGGCCGTGCGGGAGGCGATTTTCGCCCTCTCTCTACCTCGGGCCGCCGCCGGAGGGCTGCCTTCCGAGCTCCGGCGCCTGGTCCGCGAGACGGGTCAACCCGAGGAGATCGAGGCCGACCTGGTCGTGAGCGGCACGCCTTTGGGCCTCAGCCCGGAGTCGGTGCACACCCTCTTCGTCCTGGCGCGCGAGGCCCTTGCCAACGTGGCGCGCCATGCCAAAGCCAGGCGGGTCCTGGTCAGCCTGCGGTATTCGGACGAGCACGTCGATCTCGTGATCCAGGACGATGGCGTCGGAGCCTCCGAGCAGATCCTCAAGAACTACCAGGAGAGCAGCACCCATTTCGGGCTGAAACGCAGCCGCCGTCAGGTCGAAGGGTTGGGCGGAACCTTCGAGGTGCACAACGGCGAGGAGAGCGGGCTCGCGATTCGGGCCAGGCTGCCGGCCGGCGCATGACGCAAGACGGAAAGGTCCGGGTCCTGATCGTGGACGACCACGAGATGGTTCGGGAGGGCCTTCTGGCGATGCTCCAGCCGGAGCCCGACTTCGAGGTGGTCGGCCAGACCGGCCACGGAGCGGAAGTGGCTGAGCTGGTGGAAACCACCGGGCCGGACGTCGTCCTGCTCGATGCTCGCCTCCCCGATCTAAGCGGCGTCGAGGTGTGCCGCCGCCTTCGCCAGTCGCATCCGAGCGTTGCCGTGATCATCCTGACCACCTACACCGATCCAGACCTGGTCCAGGAGTGCATCCAGGCCGGGGCTCGTGGGTATGTCGTCAAAGATGTCGAGCGCTTCAGTTTGAAGGAGAGCATCCGGGCCGTCTTTCGAGGCCAGTCGGTGCTGGCGCCCCAGGTCGCGGGCCACGTCATGGAGGGCGCGCGGACCCGTCAGCTGGGCGGATCGCGAAGGACGATGCTGAGCGAGTCCCAGGTTTCCATCCTCCGCCTGATCAGCCGCGGCCACTCCAATCGGGAGATCGCGGCCGAGGTGCACCTGAGCGAGAACACCGTGAAGACCCACGTCCAGGAGATCTTTCGCAAGCTGGGCGTGCGCAACCGGGTGGAAGCGGCGATCCTGGCCGGGAAATCCGGCTGGCTCTGATCAGGAGGCCGCCGCACGGTTAACCACACGACCATTTGTGCCCGAATGGCTAGATCCATGACCCCGAATTCGACCATCTGTGCCCGAATGGTTGATTCCCGGTCTGGAAAGGCAGTGTCGTACCTGCATCGCCACAGCGTCGGGTGCCCCGTACACGTCCACTGCCGTGAAACGGAGCAACCGAAAGCCGGCGCCGACCAGGCCATTCTGTCGCCGGTCGTCATCAACCAATCGATCGCGATGGTTGCCGCCGTCGTATTCGATGGCCAGCCGCTGAACGGGATAGAGGAGGTCTGGACGGCCTAAGAAGCGGCCTTGATCGTCATAGATGGAAACTTGAACCTCCGGCCTCGGGAGTCCGTCAAGCACGAGCAGCATCCGCAGTCGGGATTCCATGACCGACTCCGCCTTCGGGTCGGCGAGGTCAACCACGCGCCGAAGCCGAGCGATGCCCTTAGCCCCCGGATGCGCCGCGACATAAGCGCGCAGCTCGGCGACGGTGATGAGCTGGGCATGAAGGAATAGGTCCGCCGCGACAACTCCTTCTGTCAGCGGATCTCTGCCACCGAGGTCGACCACCGTACGAAGCGCAGAAGTGGTCGGTAGTGAGCGCCGCAACACGATCTCCTCCCTGGCGAGTACGGCGCGCCGAACGTTTGCGCCGGCACGGCGGCTGCTGCCGATCGGTTCCGGGATGGTGAGCTCAATCGGATCGCACGGCGTTACATCCAGACCGTGAAGCCACGCGGCGGTACGGCCCGAAAATGCAGCGCCGGCCGGAAGTCGCCGGGCGACAGCGCAAAGCATCAGGTGCGAGCTTTCGTGCAACCCCACCCAGCGATAGAGACCCGAGCCCAATCTCCGATAGCGCGTTCCCCTCAGCTGACCACGGGAGACGCCCACACTCCTGGCCTCTGCAGCCGTAAACGGCCTGTTCCTGAGCGCGACAGGTACCGAGTGTCTTAGTGGCATCGAACCAGCATTCCCGCGCGGGGCAAAAAGGACAACGTCGGTCGTTAATGCCAGCCATTTGTGCCCGATCGGCCGTATCCAGGGGCCTTGGGTCGACCAACTGGGCATGAATGGTCGAATCGAAGCTTGCACGAAAAGACACCCAATCACCCGATCGGGTGGTCAGATTCGCCCGGCTGGGTGATGACCGGTGAACGTCGGAGTGGTTTCTTTGCTCTGGAGGGTTTAACGAATGTTTCCTGCCGCCTTCGACTATCTATCTCCGTCCACTCTCGACGAAGCCCTGGGGCTGCTGGCCCAGCGCGGCGATGACGCCAAGGTCATGGCCGGCGGCCAGAGCCTCATCCCGCTTCTCAAGCTCCGCTTCTCCCAGCCGCAGCTGATCGTCGACATCGGCCGCATCCCGGGGATGGCCGACATCAAGCGCGACGACGGCCACGTGAAGATTGGCGCGCTGGCCCGCCACGTCGACATCGAGCGCAGCCAAGAGCTGGCGAAGCTCGTCCCGTTGATGGTCGAGGCCGTCCACTGGATCGCCGACCCGCTGGTGAGGAACCGGGGAACACTGGTCGGCTCGGTCTGCCACGCGGACCCGTCCGGCGACTGGGGCTCGATCATGCTGGCGCTCAACGCGGAGCTGGTTGCCCAATCGAGCAAAGGTGAGCGCGTGATCCCCATCGACGGCTTCTTCCAGGGTCCGTTCACCACCACCTTGCGTCCCGACGAGGTCGTGACCGCGATCCGGATTCCCGTGCCCGCCGGCTCTACAGGCGGCTCGTACCACAAGCTCGAGCGCAGGGTGGGCGACTTCGCCACCGTCGCGGTCTCGGTGCAGGTCGAGCTCAACGGTCGCAAGGTGACGAAGGCCGGCATCGGCCTCACCTCTGTCGGCGCCACGAACATCAAGGCCAAGAAGGCCGAGCAGGCGCTTGTCGGCCACGAGCTGACGGACGATCTGATCGCACAGGCCGCCAAGCTCGCGGCGGAGGCCGCGGAACCCAAAGACGACATCCGCGGCTCGGCCGCATATAAGAAGGACGTGGTTCGGGTCTTCGTGCAGCGCGGCCTCAAGGCAGCCCTCGCCCGAGCCCAGGAGGTGAGGGCGTGAAGGTGACGATGCGCGTCAATGGAGTAGAGCGAAGCGCAGACGTTGAGCCTCGCGTACTGCTCGTCGACTTCCTGCGCAGCAACCTGCTGCTCACTGGCACTCACATCGGGTGTGACACGACCAGCTGCGGCGCTTGCACTGTGCGAATGGACGGCGATCCTGTGAAGTCCTGCACAGTGCTTGCAGTCCAGGCCGAAGGTAAGGAGATCAAAACCGTCGAGGGCCTGGCCAACGGGGCGGCCCTGGCGCCGATCCAGGTCGGCTTCCACGAGGAGCACGGCCTTCAGTGCGGCTTCTGCACGCCCGGCATGATGATGGTCACCTCGGCCCTGCTGGAGCGCAACCCGAATCCCACCGACGACGATATCCGCTGGGCGATCAGCGGCAACATCTGCCGCTGCACCGGCTACATGAACATCGTCAAGGCGGTCAAATACGCGGCCAAGATGCAATCCGAGGCGGCGAAAGCGCCCGAACATGCCGCCGTGGCGGGGGGTGGGGAATGAGCTCGACGATGCACATGCACGGCGGCATCGGCGAGTCGATCAAGCGCAAGGAGGACGGTCGCTTCCTGCGCGGGAAGGGCAACTTCCTCGACGACATCGTGCTTCCCAACATGCTGCACATGGCGATCTTGCGCAGCCCCTACGCGCATGCCCGCATCAAGTCGATCGACACGGCCGCAGCGTCGGCCAAGCCTGGCGTCGTGGCGGTCGTCACCGGCGAGCTGATGGCCCAGCACAAGCTGGCGTGGATGCCGACCATGAGCGGCGACACCCAGGCCGTGCTCGCCACGGACAAGGTTCGTTTCCAGGGCCAGGAGGTGGCTGCGGTCATCGCGGAGACGAAGGCCCAGGCCGAGGACGCGCTGGCCTCGATCGAGGTCGATTACGAGGTCTTGCCCGCCGTGACCAGCCCGGACGGGGCGAAGGCCACGGGCTCGGCGCTCATCAGAGACGACAAGGAAGGGCAGGCCGACAACCATATCTATCACTGGGAGTCGGGCGACGAAGGCACCACCAAGGCGGCCTTCGCCAAGGCGCACAAGGTGATCAGGCTCCACACCTTCTATCCCCGCTGCCACCCCGCTCCCCTCGAGACGTGCGGCTGCATCGCCGACGTCAACCCGGCGACCGGCAAAACCACGATCTACATGACCAGCCAGGCGCCCCACGCGATCAGGACCGTGTTCGCGCTCGTCGCGGGCCTTTCCGAGCAGAACATCCGCATCGTCTCACCCGACCTCGGGGGTGGCTTCGGCAACAAGGTCCCGGTCTATCCGGGCTACGTCGTGGCCACCGCAGCCAGCCTCCTTCTCGGCCGCCCGGTGAAGTGGATCGAGGACCGGACCGAGAACCTCATCTCCACCGGCTTTGCGCGCGACTATCACATGACCGGCGACCTCGCCGTCGACGAGAACGGCAAGATGCTGGCGCTGCACGTCCACCTGGACAGCGACAACGGCGCCTTCTTCGCTGACGCGCAGCCGTCCAAGTTCAAGGCCGGCCTGTTCCACATCGTCACCGGTTCGTATGACATCCCGACCGCGCACATCACCGCGGATGGCTACTACACCAACAAGGCGCCGGGCGGTGTCGCCTATCGCTGCTCCTTCCGGGTCACGGAGGCGAGCTACCTGATCGAGCGCCTGGTCACCAACGCGGCCATCGAGCTGGGGATCGACCAGGCCGAGTTCCGCAAGCAGAACTTCATCCAGCCGGAGCAGTTCCCGTACCACTCGGCCACCGGCTGGGTGTACGACAGCGGCGACTACCCGAAGGCGATGGACGTAGCGCTGGACAAGCTCGGGTACGCCGAGCTCAAGAAGGACGTCGAGGCGCGCAGAAAGAAAGGCGAGGTGACTGGCATCGGGATCGCCAGCTTCACCGAGGTCGTCGGCGCCGGGCCCGGCGCTGACTACGACATCCTCGGCTTGAGGATGTTCGACAGCGCCGAGTTGCGCGTGCATCCGACTGGTAAGGCCCTCCTGCGGATGGGTACCAAATCGCAGGGTCAGGGCCACGAGACAACGTTTGCGCAGATCGTGGCCGAAGAGCTCGGCATCCCTGCGCAGGACGTGAGCGTGGAGGAAGGCGACACCGACACCGCGCCATACGGGCTGGGCACGTACGCGTCGCGCAGCACGCCGGTGGCGGGCGCGGCGACGGCGATGGTCGCGAGACAACTGCGCGAAAAAGCCCGCAAGCTGGCGGCCCATCTCCTCGAGGCGGACGAAGAAGACCTCGTGTGGGAGCGGGGTAAGTTCTACGTCAAGGGTTCGCCGGAACGTTCCAAGACGATCCAGGAGGCGGCGTTCGCCGCCTACACGAACCTCCCCGAGGGAATGCAGCCCGGGCTCGAAGGGGTGCACTACTACGACCCGCCGAACATGACCTACCCGTTCGGCACCTACGCGGTGGTTGTCGACGTCGACAAGGGCACCGGCCAGGTCAAGGTGAAGAGGATGGTCGCGGTCGACGACTGTGGCGTCCGGATCAACCCGATGATCGTCGAGGGCCAGATCCACGGCGGCCTCGCCGAAGGCTTCGGCATCGCCTTCATGCAGCTGATCACCTTCGACGACGAGGGCAACTGCATCGGCTCCAACTTCATGGACTACCTGATCCCCGGCTCCTGGGAAACTCCCAAGTTCGAGCTCGGCGAGACTACCACCCCCTCCCCCCATCACCCGATTGGCGCCAAGGGAGTCGGCGAGTCGCCCACAGTGGGATCGCCGGCCGCTTACGTCAACGCCGTGATCGACGCCCTGTCCCCGTACGGCATCACCAACATCGACATGCCGGTAACCTCAGACAAGGTATGGGCCGCACTACGCTCCAAAGGGGTGACCGAATAGCTGCCGACATAATCGAGCTGGTCCACGAGTACGCGGCTAACGGCACGCCGTACGTGCTCGCGACTGTGGTGCGCACCGAGGCGCCCACCTCGGCGCACCCAGGTGACAAGGCGGTCGTCACCGCCGACGGCCGGCTGCACGGATGGATCGGGGGAAGCTGCTCGGAGCCGATCGTTCGGCGCGAAGCGCTGCGGGCGCTGTCCGAGGGCGTCCCCCAGCTGGTACGGATCGTGCCGGCGCCCGAGGTAAAGCAGACGAGAAAGCGAGGCGAGCTCATGGTCGCCACCACCTGCCCGAGTGGCGGCGCTCTGGACATCTTCATCGAGCCGCGGTTGCCGCGACCTTTGCTGCTGGTCTTCGGAGACAGCCCGGCGGCGCGCACCCTCGTCCAGATGGGCTCGCTGGCGGGCTTCCGGACCTGCTCGGTCCACCCGGGGGCTGTGCCCGCAGACTTTGGAACAGCCGACATGGTGCTCAGCACCTTCGAGCTGGCCGGCACCAACCCGGGAAACGACACCTGGGCGGTGGTGGCGACGATGGGCCATTACGACGAGGACGCGCTGGAGGCTGCGCTGGCGTACCCGGATGTCGAGGTCGGGCTCATCGCCAGCACGCGACGGGCGGCCGCCGTGCGTGACGGGCTACGCAGCCGCGGGATGGACGATGCGACGGTCGATCGAATTCGCACACCCGCCGGCAAGGTGCGCGGTGGCAGCCAGGAGGAGATCGCCCTGCTCGCCCTCGCCGAGGTCGTCACGGCTCGGCGCAAGCGAGGCCATGTCGCAGCCCCCGTCGCCGAGGCTTCGCCGGTCGTCTTCGCCACGGACCAGGTCTGCGGCATGACCGTCGACCCGCTCACGTCGCAGCACAAGGCCGTGTATCGCGACACGACCTACTGGTTCTGTTCGGCCGGGTGCCAGGACGAGTTCGAAAAAGCACCTGACCGGTACCTGCGACCAATCGAAGCCTGAGGGCGTGACCAGCGCCGGCCTGGTTCTCGCCGCCGGCTCCTCGCGGCGCATGGGCAGCCCCAAACAGTTGCTGCAGGTGCGAGGCCGGCCGCTCCTCGAGCTGGTTGTGCGGGAAGCCTGCGCATCGACGCTTGGCGAGGTCGTGGTCGTGCTCGGCGCGGCGGCGGACGAGATCCAAAGCCGAGTCGACCTGGGCCGCGCCCGGGTGCTCGTCAATCCCGATCATTCCTCGGGCATGGCCTCGTCGCTGAGGGCCGGGGTTGCGTCGCTCGGAGTCGACGTCGATCGTGCGCTCGTGATCCTCGGTGACCAGCCCGACGTGGATGCTGAGCTGCTGAATCAGCTGCTAGAGCTGCAGGCGAGCTCCGGCCTCCCGGCCGCCGCGCTCAGCTTCAACGGGCTGCTCCACCCGCCGGTGGTGCTGAAGCGCGAGCTGTGGGCCGGACTGATGGAGCTGGAGGGGGACGTAGGCTGCCGCGCGGTGATCCGAGCGAAGCCCGAACTGGTAGCAAGGGTGCCGGTCGATGGGGACCTGACTCACCCGGTGGACATAGACACGCCGGAGGACTACAAGAGGGTGAAAAGAATCCCCTCCCCCCGTTCAGGGGGGAGGGCCAGGGAGAGGGGCGTGGAAGAAGGCGAGAGAGGCGGGGAAGAAAGTTAGGGAATGACGGGCACCAAAAGGTGCGAGTCATACCGCCCGCCCGTGTGGATGACGTGAGTCCCTGCGTTCCGCGTCACCGAATGCCCCATCGACACGACTCCCGGCGGGTACTGCTGCACGTCGGTGCCCTGGACGATCACACGCAGCTGCTCACCCTTCTCGAAACGCGTGCCCGACGGCCAGATCTCGATCTCGACCGGCACGATCTCGCCGGGTTTCAACATCTGCTCTCGACGATGGGCGTGCCACGGCTGCTGCGGCGTCGATCGCGCCTCGTCCAGCTCGCGGTGTGAGACCCGCAGCCAGCCCAGCGCGACCGGCCCATCCTCGAGCGCGTTGAGGAACGAGAACGGCAGCAGGTCGCCGGCCTCATCGAGCTTCTGAAGTCCGATGAAGAGGTCCATGTCGTCCGCGCCGTCCGCCTCCACCCACAGTCGCAGCTTCATGTGCCCCACCAGCTCGGTCGCAGTGTTGAAGCGGTACGTGAACCTGGCGCGCCCTGTGGCGGCCGGGTACGTGACCGCAGATTCGTTGCCCGCCGTCAGTGGACCCATGCTGGCGCTTGCGCCGTCCAGGTGGAGCTCCTCGTAAAGGGTCCTGGCCAGCGGCCATTCTTCCTCGTCGCGCGTCTTGCCGACGTAGAAGCGTTCGCGCACCTCGGTACGGACCTCTGGCCAGCGGTCCACCTCATTCTCGATTCCTTTCAAAAAGCGATCGAAGAACAGCCGCAGGCGCTCGACATTCTCGGGCTGGTAGTAGAACTGCCACTTCTTGCGGCCGTGCACTAGCAGCCACTTGTGCCGCGAGGCGATGCGTTTGAATCCCTCGAGGGTGCCTCGCGTGTGGAGGCCCTGGTCTGACCAGCTGGCGACCACGAACGCCGGCACCTCGACCTGAGAGAGGTCGGGTGTCTTGCTCTCCCAGTACGCGTCCCAGAGCGGATGCTCCGCATACATCGTCACCGTGTCCTCCACCCGCTGGTGGGAATATGGGACTCTCCGCGAGCGCCACATCGGCCCGAAGCGGTTCTCGGGGATGCCGCCGTGGTAGGCCATCTCGCGATAGCGATCGCTCACGCCTTCCCACGGGTTGATGGCGGCCAGGTGGGGTGGATGCTCTGCCGCCGCGCGCCACTGGACGATGGCGAGGTATGAGACGCCCGACATGCCGACCTTGCCGGTGCTCCACGACTGGGTGCCCGCCCACTCGATCAGGTCGTAGACGTCCAGCGCCTCCTGGGCGCTGTAGAAGGTGGCGTCGCCCTGAGAGTTCCACATGCCACGCGGGTCCACGTTGATGACCGCGTAACCGTTGCGGGTCCAGTAGAGGGGATCGGGCGCCTCGAAGCCGGCGTACTTCGACACCCAGGCCGGGTCGACCCCGTGGTTGGGGAAGATGTCGTACTTGACCGGCACATGCTTGCCGTAAGGGCCCCAGGCGACGATCACGGGCACCTCTCCGGAGGCTTCCGGCCGGAAGACGTCGACGTAGATCTCGATCCCGTCGCGCATGGCGACGGGGACGTCGTAGTCGATCTCCATCCCGTCGGCCTGGACCGTGCGGCGCAGGAGCGGAGGGCACCCTCCCTCAGCCGGCGGGAGCCCCGGCAGGAATTTGGTCTCGAACGTTTCCGTAGTCGCCATATACCCCCTCAGCTCGCCTGGCGATGCCGGCCCTTGCGCTGTCGACGCGCGGCCACTATGGTACTCATCACGGCGGTAGGGTGGAAACTCCCAGACCGCCAACAGGACCGTTTTGCGCATCAACATGGAGGCTTTTTGATGGGGATCCATCGATGGCGGCTGGCATCACCCCTGGCCCTGGCGACGGCGCTGGTTCTCGTGGCGTGTGGAGGCAGCCAGGGCGCGACGCCTCCGACTCAGACCGGCGCGCTCAACCTGGGCGTCATCGCCCCCTTCACCGGCCCCGCGGCCGAGTTCGGCACCCTGCTCACCGCCCCGTGCCTGGCGGCCACCGACCTGATCAACGCCAGCGGCGGCGTGCTGGGGCACCAGGTCAACTGCACCTCCATCGACGACACGGGCGACCCGGCCGACGCCGTGCCCAACGTGACCAGGGCGATCGCCACCACGTCTAACTTCGATTTCGCGATCGGGCTCGAGAGCAATACCGCGGCGACCACCGTGCCGCTGGTCAACAACGCGAAGATCCCGTTCTTCACCACCAACGGCCTGGTCTCGTTTACCAAGAACAACTTTCCGTACTACTACCGCGTGACCCCCGGCGACGACGCCAACGGCGCCGCATTCGCCGTATGGGCCGTTCAGCAGGGATACAAGAACGCCGCCATCGTGTTCCAGAACAACATCGGTTCTGAAGGCAACCTGCCTGGGCTGAACGCGGCGATGCCGAAGCTCGGCGGCAAGGTCGGGATCAACCTGACCATCCCGGCGGACTCTGCCTCGTACTCGTCCGAGGTGGCGCGGGTGATCGCCGCCAAGCCGGACGTCTTGATCTGGTCCGCCGACCCACAGACGACGGCGACCTTCCTGGCCAACTACAAGTCGCTGAACAACGGCGTGCTGCCGCCGATGGTCACCGCCACGGACTCGCTCACCCCAGACTTCTTCAATGCGGTCACCAAAGTGGTTGGTGTCGACTACGTGACGAAACAGATCTGGCTCGTCGGGTCCTACTTCGACCAGACCACGCCTGCCTTCAACACCTACAAAAATGCGCTGCTGGCCGACGCCAAGACCAAGGACATCGCGCCCGTGCTGAGCACTGTGGGCCCGCCTGCGGGGGCGTATGACGGCATCAACATCATGGCCCTGGCCATGATCATGGCCAAGACCACCGTCGGGTCCTACTACAACTCATACATCCTTCAGGTCGTCTCGCCCAAGTCGGGCGCCACCGTGGTGGGCAATTACGCGGACGGCAAGGCCGCGCTGGCGGCGGGAAAGTCGATTCAGTACGTCGGCGTCCTCGGCAAGCCCGCCTTCGACCAGTACCACAACTCCGCGGGCGAGTTCGACGCGAACAAGTTCAATGCCGACGGCAGCGCCACGCAGGTAGGCACGATCTCAGGCAGCCAGGTCCTCCAACTGCTTGGATAGAGTCTTCCCTCTCCCCTTCGGGGAGAGGGCTAGGGTGAGGGGCTTAAGCCCGCAACCAGGTCGGGAGAAGAGTGGCTAGGGTGAGGGGCTTAAGCCCGCAACCAGCGGTCAAATGCAGCTGCTGATCGAGGCGATCGGGTTCGGGATCGCGTCCGGCGCGGTCATCGCGTTGGGCGCCGTCGGGTTCTCCGTGCAGTTCGGCATGAGCAACGTCCTGAACATCACCTACGGGGCACTCATGACCCTCGGTGCGTACATCGGCCTTTTCCTGATCGACCGCGGCATCAGCCCTTGGGCCGCGCTGGCGATCGCGGGAGTCGTGGTGGGCGCAGCTTCCGTCGCGTTCAACAGAGGTCTGCTGGCGCCGCTGGTCAGGCGCGGCACGCGCGCGTTTGCGATCGTCATCGTCACCGTCTCGGCTGGCGTCGTGCTGCAGTACGTGATCGTCGTGTTCGCCGGCCCTGACGCGAAGAGCTACGGCGAGCAGAGCGGGCAGACGTTTCATCTGCTCGGCATGGTGCTGACCGCGAGCGAGGTCACGATCGTCGTGCTCGCGGCCGCCCTGATGCTGGGCCTGCACCTGCTGTTGACACGCACGACTCTTGGCCGGGCGATGCGGGCCACCGCCTCCAACCGGATCCTGGCCCAGAGCTGCGGCATCGCCACCGATCGCATCAGCGACATCGCCTGGATGCTGTCCGGCATGCTGTGCGGGGCCGCCGGCGTGGCGCTAGCCATCACCACCGTGAGCTTCGACTTCAGTCTCGGAGCGGTCTTCCTGATCCCGATGATCGCCGCCGCCGTGCTGGGTGGAATCGGCCAGCCGTATGGGGCAATGGTGGGCGGGCTTGTCGTCGGGGTCGCGAGCGAGCTGGCGGCTGCGTTCACGAACCCCGCCTACCGAGAGGTCGTCGCCTTCGGGATCCTCATCGTCATGCTCCTGGTCCGCCCCCACGGCCTGTTCGGGGCGGCATGGGCGACGCGGCGATTGATGGCGTGAGCTAGAGATGGGGGCCTGGGAGTACTACCTGGTCGTGCTGCTCGTGTACCTGGGCACCGACCTGCTCGCGGCTTGGGGCCTCAACCTCGAGTTCGGCGTCACCGGCGTGGCCAACCTCGGCTACATCGTGACCATCGCCGCGGGCGCCTACGCGTACGTGATCTGCACGCTTGGTTCCCCCGCGTCTGCGGGTGGCTTCCAGGAATACGTCGGCGGTTTCGGGTTGCCGTTTCCGGTCGCCCTCGCCGCAGGCATCGTGGCCGGCTCGGTCGTCGGCGTGCTGATCGGCGTCACGGGCTTGAAGCGCCTACGCCAGGACTACCAGGCGATCGCGATGCTCGTCGTCTCCCTGATGGCAGCGACAGTGGTGACTGCCGACACCCCGTTTCTGAACGGCAACGCCGGCCTCGTGATATTGCCTCAGTTCGCGCCTCTGTCGGACCAGGACCCCGAGGTCCAGCGGTGGGTCTACGTAGGCATCGTCGCCGCGGTGTGCGTCCTCGGCTACCTCGTGCTGCGAAGGTTTACCACGGGACCCATCGGCCGGACCCTGCGCGCGGTGCGTGACGACGAGTACGCGGCGGCGGCGATCGGCAAGGACATCGTCGTGTTGCGGCTCGTCGTGCAGGCCGCGGGCGGGGCGCTGGGCGGGGCAAGCGGCGCGCTGCTGGTCGCGTTCATCGGCGGCTGGTCGCCGGGGGCGTGGGCTTACGTCGAAACGCTCGCGCTGCTCACGGCCGTGATCGTCGGCGGCATGGGCAACGATCGCGGCGTCAGCGTCGGCACCTTCCTCATCGCCATCCTGATCTTGCAGGGCGTCCAGTTCTTGAACGACGTTCCCGCGCTGAAGGCGATCGAGGGGTTGCTCAACCGACCGGCGCTGACACAGGATCTGGGCTGGATCGTACTGGGCACCTTGACGATCCTTTTTATATGGTTCAGGCCCCAGGGAATCCTGCCGGAGAGACGGCCGAAATACGGCGGCATTCGTGGGTAGCTCATCCGGGCCGATCCTGGAGGTCCGCGACCTGGTCAAGCACTACGGCGGAGTGCGTGCCGTGGATGGGATCTCTTTCGCGGTCGAGCGAGGCACGATCACAGGCCTGATCGGCCCCAACGGCGCCGGCAAGTCGACGGCGCTCAACGTGATCGCCGGATTTCTGCCGCCAGACGGTGGGCGCGTGCTGCTCGACGGAGAGGACGTGACTGGCCAGCCGATGCATCGCCTCGCCCGCCAGGGCGTCGTCCGCACATTCCAGATGGCCAGGGTGTTTGGCGGGCTGACCACGATCGAAAATCTCCTTGTCGCGGCGCCCGCGCAGCTCGGTGAGACCGCCACGGGGCTGATCGGAGGAAAGCGGCTTTGGGGCGGCCAGGAAAGCGAGCTGATCGAGCGCGCGAAGGAGATGCTTACCGCGTTCGGGATGCGGGACAAGGCCGACGAGCAAGCACGCAACCTCAGCGGCGGCCAGAAGCGAGCCGTGGAAACCATGCGCGCCCTCATGGCCAGGCCGAAGCTGCTCCTGCTCGACGAGCCCATGGCCGGCTTGAGCCCAAGTCTTTCGAAGCAGCTCGAGGACCTGTTCCTGGAGCTCACCCATGACGGACTTTCCATGCTGCTTGTTGAACACTCGCTCGACACCGTTGAGCGGCTGTGCACCAAAGTGGTCGTGATGGCGCAGGGCAAGGTCCTCGCGGAAGGCAGGATGAGCGAGCTTCGCACCCGCAGGGAGGTGCAGGATGCCTACGTCATCGGCTGACCAGGCTCCAGTCGCGACCCACGCACGCTCGGCCCTGTCCATCCGCGGCGTGACCGCGGGCTACGGCGACGCCGCGATCGTGCACGACGTAGACGTAGAAGTGCGGCACGGGCAGGTCGTCGCCGTGGTCGGGCCAAACGGAGCCGGCAAGAGCACGTTGCTCAAGGCGATCCTCGGCATCGCCCGGTGGATGGGCGGGCGGGTCGAGCTCAACGGAAAGGACGTGACCGGCCTGCCGCTGCAGCAGCTGGCGAGGCTCGGCATCGGGTATGTGCCTCAGATCGAAGACGTTTTCGAGGCGCTGCGCGTGCGCGAGAACCTGGACATGGGCGGGTACCTGTTCAGCCATCGGGAGAGGGCGGTGAGGATGGAGAAGGCGCTCGACTTCTTTCCTCAGCTGCGCTCGAAGCTCAACCGTTTCGTTGAAACCCTGAGCGGCGGCGAGCGCAAGATGACCGCCATCGCGCGCGTCCTGATGCTCGACCCGGCGGTGCTGCTGCTGGACGAGCCCACGGCGGGCCTCTCGCCGGAGCTCTCTCGCGCAGTGCTCGAAGAACAGATCAAAGCCCTGGGCGAGCACGGCAAGGCGGTGCTGCTCGTGGAGCAGAAGGCGGTGGCCGCGCTGGGCATCGCCGACTGGGCGTACATGATGGTCCAGGGCCGGGTCGTGATGTCAGCCCGCGGGGTCGACGTGCTTGGAAACCCCGAGATGCGCGAAATCTTTCTCGGAGCGAAAGGGCCGGAGGATCGCACGGCGTGAACGCCGCCGAGGGATTTGTCAGGACCCTTCACCAGGCGGACGTCGACACTTTCTTCGGCCTTCCTGGATCGACGGAAGCACCGCTCCTGGAAGCCCTGCGTGCCGACGGGGGCATCCGCTACTTGCTGGGTCTGCACGAGGGAGTCACCGTGGCCATGGCCGACGGATACGCACGGGCCACGGGCCGGGTCGGCGTGGTCGGCCTACACACGACGGTGGGCACCATGAATGGAATGAGCCAGGTCTACAACGCTGCCCGCGACGGGACTCCACTGGTGGTCACGGCCGGCCACAAAGACCGGGCGGTGCTCGCCGACGACGGTTTCTGCGCGCTGCCCGACCTGCCTTCGCTTCTGCGCCCGTTCACCAAGTTCTCGTGGCAGAGCCTCACGTCTGAGGCTGTGCCGTCCGACCTGGCGAGGGCGATCCATTTCGCGCTCGCTCCACCGCCGGGTCCGTCTTATCTCGTGGTCCCCGAGGACCTGATGGTCCAGCCGCTCCCCGACGGCCTTCCGCCACCGCCGTCAGTCGCACATCGCGGCCTGGCGCAGTTGCCCGCGCCCGCGGAGATTCGCGAGGCGGCGGCCATGATCGCCCACGCCAGGCGACCCGTCCTGGTGGTGGGAACTCACGCCGCCGGCGCCACGGCCGAGCTGTCCGCGGCGGCAGAGGCGTTTGCGATAGGCGTCCTCGCCGCTGACCTGACCGATCTCGCCGTGCTGCGCTTTCCGACGACCGATCCTCACTACCTCGGGGTCTACGGGGAACAGGCGGACGCCCTCGACGGCTGCGACCTCGTCGTCGCGGTCGGATGCCGCGTCTTCTTTCCCTTTTCCGATCGAGCGCGCCCGCAACTACCGCCGGGGGCGAAGCTGATCCACGTCCACCCCAACCCCTCGGAGATCGGCCGGCTGCAAACCACGGAGATCGGCCTGGCCGGTGACGTCGGTGCCATCTTCACTCAGCTGACCGCGGATCTCGAGGCGATCGGCGGGCTGGATGAAGCCACCCGCCGCGAGCGGTCGGCATTCATACGAACAGCCTCCGATGCGCGACGCGACTCGGCGGCGAGCGAGCTGGCAAGCCACCGTGGCAAAGCGACGTCGGTGGCGAGGGTCGCGGCCGAGATGGGTCGCGGGCTCACGCCGAACGCGATCGTCGTGGAGGAGGCGGTGCGCGGCTCGAGGCTCTTCTTCCGGCATTCCACCCTGGCACCAGGCTCGGAGGTTTGGCGCAGCACCGGCGGCTCGCTTGGTTGGGGCCTGCCGGCGGCGGTGGGCGCGAAGCTGGGCCGGCCAGACCGGCCGGTGGTGCTGCTGACCGGCGACGGCAGCTTTCAGTTCTCCGTCCAGGCGCTGTGGACGGCAGTCGAGCAAAAGCTGCCACTGGTGGTCGTGATCATCGACAACGGGGGCTACCTCGCGGTCAAGCGCGCGATCGAGGGACACCTCGCCGTGCCGCACGACAAGCGCGTGCACCCGGGCACGGAGATCTCTGGGATCGACAACGTGACGATCGCCCGAGGTTACGGCGCCGAGGCAACGTCGGTTTCAGACCCGGAGGCGTTCGGCGTCGCATTCGCCGCCGCCCTGCACTCGCCGAAGGTAACAGTGATCTCAGTCCCGGTCGAGCAAAACCGGCCCTAGGTCAGACCGGTGAGGCGGGCCCTCTCCGCAGCCTGATGGCCAGCTCGGTGTAGGCCTGCGCTTTGGTTCGGTGGACGTCGGTGCCGGTCCCCTCCGCATCCGGCACCAAGCGCCGGCTGCTCCTCTTCACTGCGCTCTTGAGGACGCGAGAGCGTGTGTCGCGGTAGAACGCGGCGTCTTCCAGCGCCTCCAGGAGCAAAGCCAACTCTTCTGGGATGATCTCGACTCGCTCGGCCATTGAGGCCGATTCTATGGCCGCGACCAGTGATCCGGCGGCGCCTCGCAGCCTACGTTCCCTTCATCGTCTTCGCCAACTGCTTTGTTGGAGCGCCGCCAAGCACGTGGTATTACAAGCTGTGATGAATCGCATCACCTTTGCGGGCGCCTGCTTCCTCGGTTTCATCCGGTGAATCGGTGAGCCTGGTCGGCGCCGGCGCGCTTGGAATCGCGATGGCGATTGGAACGGCATCACCGCTCGCGACCTGGCAGGTCGCCGACCCGATTCCACACGTGTTCGACGTGGCCGGCCCGCGCTCTGACGGCAGCCTGGTCATTGCAGCGGGTGGAAAGCTCTTCCTTCTGAACCCTGTGTCCGGCGCGCAGGAAACCTTCGCCGCCGGGACGGGAGGCTTTGCCGGAGCGAATGGCGAGGAGTCGTATATCGCTTTATCCGTCGCATCAGCAGGCCACGCCGGCTTCCGGCCTGATGACCTGTTCGTACTGCAGATTAAGCCGGTCGGCGGCATCCTGCGGATCGACTCCGCGGGGATCGGTCATCAGTTTGCGAACGTCGACGGAGTCGATACGCTGAACGGAATTGCGTTCGACACGACGGGAGCATTCGGGTACCGCCTCCTGGTCACCGGCCCCCACGCCCAGCACACCACGGTGGCCGCGATCGATGGTGACGGCCATGTCAGCGTGATCACCGCCCAGGCGCCGGTCGTCGAAGGGGGCCTGGCGGTGGCGCCGTCCAGCTTCGGAAAATTCGCCGGCGACCTGATCGCGCCCGACGAGCTGTCGGGCAAGATCTACGCCATCGCACCGGACGGCACTTCTCAGGTGGTCGCGACACCGGACCTGGCGCATGGCGGGGACATCGGGGTCGAGGCCGCGGGGTTCATTCCTGACGTGGATCCGGCGAGCGCCACGGTCTATTTCGCCGACCGCGGGACTCCCGCCAACCTGCACCCAGGGACCGACAACCTCCTGGCTTTGAACGGAGCCGAGCTGGCCCGTGCCGGAGCGGGACGGGGGGACCTCCTCGTCGGAACCGAAGGTGGCGCCGGGCTGGTGGCAGTTCGCTGTGACATGACGGTGTGCGGGGTCACCACGATCATCCCTGACAATGGAGTGTCACACGGTGAAGGCCACATCCTCGTCCTGCCGGGCGCGCCCAGCAGCGCATTTCGACCGGCACCTGCTGCGGTCCGCACGCCGTTCGGATCAACGCAGGCTGCACTCGAGGCCGGGTTGATCGGAGTGGCCCTGGTGGTGGTGCTCGCGCTTGGCCTGTCAGTGCGCCGCCGGAGGCGGTGATGAGCGTCGTCCAGCGCGACTACATCGAGCGGATGATCGAGCAGTTTGCCCAGGCGATCGGAGAGATCGTCCAGCTCGTCCGCGAAGGACACTTCGATCCAGCCCTCATGGTCGTGCGCAAGACCAGCGAACTCGTTCTAGGCCCGCTCCTGCCGGTGCTCGAACGCCTGGACGCCGCCAGCGCCGTCGACCTGATCGGCAAGCACGACCTCGATCGCGTTCGCATGTACGCGGCGCTGCTGGGCGAGGAGGGGACGATTCGCGAGATGCGTGGGCAAACCGCGCGGGCTCAGTACTGCTGCAGCCGCGCCCTCGAGCTTTATGCCGCGATCTCGATGTCAGGGGCTCCACTGAAGAGCGCCGATTGGGAACGCATCGTCGAACTGCAGCCCAGGGTCGATGCCGGCACGATCGACAGCCGGTACCACGCTGAGCTTCAGCGCCTTGCAAGCCAGACCGCGCCCCGAGCCTGAAATGGAATCGAGGCCGAACTTGATGGAACCCATGGCGCTCGCGTTCGCGCGCTCGGTTTCCGAGCGCCCTGCTGACGGCGGCCTGTTCGGGCCGCGCAGCGTGGTCTGGCGCGTGCATCGCGATCGCAGCTTTGCGCTTGCGGCCCTTCGCTCGCTGATGGTCCAGGCGCTCCACCCGCTGGCGATGGCCGGGGTTGCCCAGCACAGCAACTGGATGCAGGATCCCTTCGGGCGCATGGCCGCGACGAGTGGCTACATTCTCACAGTCACCTACGGCGACACCGCTGCCGCCGATCACGTCGCGTCTCGCGTGCGCGCCATTCACGGTCACGTGAATGGAACGGATCCGGTCACGGGCCTCGAATACCGCGCCGCCGACCCAGCCCTCCTGCTGTGGATTCATGCGGCGATGGTGGATTCGATCGTCCGCGTCGTGCAACGCTACGGCCGCACGCTCGACGCGGCCGAAGCGGACCGCTACGTGGCTGAGATGGTGCGCTTCGGCGAGATGGTGGGAGTCCCCGCGGAGGACGTGCCCGCCAGTGTCGCCGAGCTCCACGAGTACATCGACTCCGTTGAATTGCTGCAGGCCACTCCGGACGCGCGCGAAGCGATCGCCGTCGTGCTCGACCCGCCCGGCCTCGACGAAGACACGCGTGAGCTGTGGCACGACCTCGGACAGGTTGCGATCGGCACACTGCCCGATTGGGCTCGTTCCATGTACGGCTTCGATGAGCCGCCGGCACAATCGATGGAGCGCGAGCCTGTGCGCCAGCTCATCGGGGCACTCGACCTCGCGTTCGAATCGCTCCCCGGCGTGATGGAGGCACGAGAGCGCATCGAGCTGCGCATGCGGGCCCAATGACGAAACTCCGGCCGGCCAAAGCGATCCGTCAGTCGCGCCTGGGTCGCACGGCACCCCTCGCACGGCTCGCGCTACGCATCGGAGGCCGCTACCTGGCGCGCTCGCCGCAGCTGATCTTCACGTCCGTGGAGCGCCGCGGCGAGCTCCGGCACGACCTGGCCCTTCGCTCGGCCGAGGAGGTTGCGGAAGAGCTCGGCTCCATGAAAGGCGCGCTGATGAAGCTCGGCCAGATGGCGAGCTACGTCGACGAGGACATGCCGCAGACATTTCGCACTGCCATGGCTCGGCTCCAGCACAACGCGCCGCCGATGAGCCCGGCGCTCGCGACCTCGGTGATCGTCGACGAGCTGGGTGATGCCCCCGAGCGCGTCTTCGCGCGTTGGGATCCGCTGCCATTTGCGGCGGCCTCCATCGGACAGGTGCACCGGGCGATCACCAAGGACGGTAGAGCGGTCGCGGTGAAGGTGCAGTACCCGGGCATCGCGCGCAGCATCTCCTCGGACCTGCGGAACGTCGCGCTGCTGCGCCGCATCGCATCGGCCGCGTTCCCGGGGTTGGACACCCGGTCGCTCATCGAAGAGCTTGGCGAGCGCCTGGGCGAGGAGGTCGATTATCTGCTGGAGGCGGAGAACCAGGAGTACTTTGCCCGGTACTACGACGGACACCCGTTCATCCACGTGCCTCACGCCCTGCGCGAGCTGAGCACAGCGCGCGTCCTCACCACCGAGCTGGTCGTCGGCGAGCCGTTCGAAAAGGTGCTGCGCTGGGACCAGAGTGAGCGGGACATGGCGGGCGAGACCATCCAGCGCTTCGTCGCGCGGAGCATGTACCGCCTGCACGCGTTCAACGGCGACCCCCATCCCGGCAACTACCTGTTCCACGGGCGTGGGCGCGTCACCTTTCTCGACTTCGGGCTGACGAAGCACTTCAGCGAGGAGGATCTCACTCCGCTGGTGGAGGCCCTGCGATGCCTGGTCATTGAAAAGGACGGCGCCTGCTTCCGATCGGCGCTGGAGCGGGCCGGGTTTCTCCGGGCAGGCGCCCCCGTGCCGACGGAAACGGTCGTCGATCGTTTCGGCCTTTTCTACGCGACCGTGCTCAACGATGCGCCGATGACCATCACGCCCGCGTTCGCCTCTTCGATCGTGCGGCGCTTTTTCGATGCGCGCGGGCCGCTGGCCCCATATAGCGACGTTCCCCGCACCTACGTGGTCCTTCAGCGCATCAACCTGGGCCTTTACGCGGTGCTCGGCAGCCTCAATGCAACAGCCAACTGGCGCCGGATCGGGGCGGAGATGTGGCCCTTCGTCAATGGGCCGGCCTCGACACCGATCGGCGAAGCCGAGGCTCGTTGGGAGGAGCAGCGCGCGGAGAGTGGTCGGGTCCCAGCGCTGCGGTGAAGCTTGAGTGCCTTCTCCCTCCCCCGCCCGGGAGAGTGTCGGGGTGGGGGGCGACCCAAGCCGGCGTTGCCTGAAGAGAAGAGCCAGCCTGTCCAAATCACGGCCTTCTGCGTCCGGGGCGAGCCCATCAGCTACGCCGACGCGATCCGTGGAAACTTCGCGCCGGTCAAGGTTGGCGATCCGTGGGGCCCACCCTGGAGCACGACCTGGTTTCATGTCCGGGGCCGCGTGCCGGAGGAGTGGGCAGGGCAGCGCGTGGTCGCGTTCTTCGACCTCGGCTTCGACGGGCCGACCGGATTCACCTGCGAGGCGCTGGCCTGGAAGGACGGCAAGCCCTGGCGCGGGGTCGATCCCAACCACCGCCGGCTGCCCATCGATGGACCTGACGTCGACTTCTATCTCGAAGCAGCGGCCAACCCGCGAGCTACCGAGGCTGGTCCTGAGCCCGCACCATCGATGATCGCTCTGCGACGATCGCTTGAGCCGGCGTTCGTCTTGCGACAGGCCGAGCTTTCCATTCGCGCGTCGCCCGAAGAGGTGACGAGCGACGTGCGGCTCGACCCCACACACAAGGTCACCGCCGTCGGCCATGCACACATCGACACGGCCTGGGAGTGGCCGCTGCGTGAAGGCAAGCGAAAGGTCGCGCGCAGCTGGTCGACGCAGCTGGCGTTGCTGGACGAGTATCCGGATTTCGTCTTCACTGCCTCGCAGCCCGCGCAGTACGCGTGGATGAAGGAGTCGTACCCAGACATCTACCGCCGCATCAAAGAGAAGGTCGCCGCCGGCCAGTGGGAGCCCGTGGGCGCGATGTGGGTCGAGGCAGACTGCAACCTGCCGTCGGGCGAGTCGCTGGTGCGCCAGCTGCTGCTGGGCAAGCGCTTCTTCATGCAGGAGTTCGGGTACGAGACCAGGGTCCTCTGGTTGCCCGACGTGTTCGGCTACCCGGGCAACCTGCCGCAGCTCATGGCTGAAGCGGGCTGCGATTTCTTCCTCACCCAGAAGCTCTCGTGGAACGACACCAACAAGCCCGAGCATCACACCTTTATATGGGAGGGCATCGACGGGTCTCGCATCTTCACCCACTTTCCACCCGCCGACACCTACAACGGCAGCTTCAGCCCTGAGGAGGTCGAGGGAAGCATCCGCAACTTCAAGGACGGCCACAGCTCGAACCGATCGCTCTACCTGTTTGGTTGGGGCGACGGAGGCGGGGGTCCCCAGGCCGAGATGATCGAGTCGGCGCACCGGTTGGGCGTGGAGATCGGCCGCGCCGCGGATTTCTTCAGTACGGCTTCTGCCGAGGCCAACGGCCTCGCCACAGTTGTTGGTGAGCTGTACTTCGAGCTGCACCGAGGCACCTACACGAGCCAGTCACGGACGAAGCGGTGGAACCGGCTCGCGCAGAACGCGCTACGCCAGGCGGAGATGTGGTCCGTCGCCGCCGGCGGCGACTATCCGTCCAGCGAGTTGGAAGCCCTATGGAAGACTCTCCTGCTGAACCAGTTTCACGACATCCTCCCCGGCTCGAGCATCGACTGGGTGTACGAGGAGGCCGAGCGCGACCTCGAGCACGTCACGGCTCGGGCGACTGACATCGGTGAAGCGGCGATGGCGGCAATTGTTGGCTCGGGCGAACAGCTCGTGGCCTTCAACTCGACCTCTCATCCGCGCACTGAGGTGGTCAGCCTCAGCGGCGAATACGCGCGGATCGAGGCTCCGCCTTGCGGGTGGGCGGTTGTCGTCCCGCACTCACGTGAACCCGAGGTCTCGGTCACCGACCACCGCATGGAGAACGAGCTCCTTCGCGTCGAGTGGGATGACCGCGGAGTGCTGACCTCGATCTGGGACAAGCAGGCGGACCGCGAGGTGTTGAGCGGGCCCGGAAACCTGCTTCAGCTGCACGATGACAACCCGGCGCGCTGGGACGCCTGGGACCTCGACCCTGAGTACCGGGCATCTTTCACGGAGCTCACGGAGATCGAGCATGTTCAGAGGCATGGCGGCCTTCGTGGCGTGTTCCGATTCGAGCGCAGGTTCGGTGACTCGTTCCTCGCGCAAACCATGTCGCTCGAAGCCGGCTCGCGCGTGCTGCGTTTCGAAACGTTCGTCGACTGGCAGGAGCGGCACAAGATGTTGAAGGTCGCCTTCCCGGTGACCGTGAGCTCGCGCGAGGCGACGTACGAGATCCAGTTCGGCCACCTCCGGCGGCCGACGCACGAGGACACGAGCTTTGCCAAGGCGATGTTCGAGGTGTGCGCGCAGCGTTGGGCTGACCTGGGCGATGGCGAATACGGCGTGGCATTGCTCAACGACTGCAAGCACGGCTACGACATCCGCGGTTCGGTCATGCGCCTCTCCCTCCTTCGCGCGCCCACACATCCGGACCCGACAGCTGACCGTGGCGAACACCATTTCACCTATGCGCTCATGCCGCATGGTGGCGACTTCCGCGAGGCGGGCGTGATTGCCGCCGCGGAAGACCTCAACGCCCCCTTGCGAATCGTGGCCGGCAACCTGACAGGTGACACGCGCCGCTCGTTGGTGGAGGTCGACACGCCGCAGGTCGTGGTCGAGGCGATCAAGCGCGCCGAGGATTCGAACGCGACGATCGTGCGGCTCTATGAAGCGTGGGGCCGCCCGTGCACAGCGCGAATGCGAACGACGCTCCCGGCATCACGGGCCTGTCTGTGCGACCTTCTGGAGCGCGAGCGCAAGGAGGTTGGGGTGAGTGACGGCGTGATCGACCTGGAGCTCACGCCGTTCAAGATCCTGACCCTCAAGCTCGAACCCTGACCGTGGTGCGGCGTTCGATCCGGCGCAATTACCTTCTCGGCGGTGTCCTGATCTTGGTGGTTGCGCTGGTCGCTGTTATTGCCGTCGAGCGAGCAGTCGGACCCGCGCAGGAGGCCGGCGGCCATGAGCACTGTTTCGCGGAATGGTGCATCTCGCCCCAGTCGGTCATGATCGGCACTCAAGAGATCACGGTTCGAGCGCGGGTCAGGAGCGATGCCAAGCAAGCCTCTCAAAGACCAGACCATCCGCAGGCGTGGGTCGTTGACGCTGCGGGCCGGCAAATCGGGGGACCCCAGCACGCGCTCGATGGGCTGCTGGCGCCCGGCGATTCGTACGTCACAACGTTGACCTTCAGTACCTCCGAACCAGGAACCTGTCCCCGGCTGCTGGTCAGCGAGGGCGGATGGCCGTCATTTCTCGGCCTGGGCTATCAGACGAGCCCTTTCACAGCCCAGGCCGAGTGGCGACTATGCGAGGTTTGAATCTGGTCCTAGGGAGGAGCTGGGATGCAGAACGCGATTTGGTCGTAGTTACCGGCGGATTAGGCGTGTCGTGCCGTCGCCGGTAGCCTCAGCAGCTTCTGCGCGTTGCGGTACAGGATCTTTTCGCGGTCGGCTTCGTCCAGCGCCATCGTCGTAATCGTCCGGAGCTCATCTAATGGCCAGCGCTCGCCGTTGTCGGGACCGAACGGAAAATCGGTGCCGAAGAGGATGTGGTCGGCGCCGAAGAAGTCGAGAGCCACCTTGACGGCGATTGGCGAGCCGTTGCTGATGCAGTCGTTGTAAAAGCGCCGGAAGTGGTCGAGTGGTTCGCCCGAGAGCTTGGCGCCCGTCTCGGCCAGCCCGAGCTTCGCGTACTCGGCCGACGTTGACTCGGCGAACGCGGCGATGCGGCCGGCGAAGTAGGGAATCATGCCGCCCATGTGGTGAGTGACGAACTTGATGTTGGGGAAGCGCTCGAACACGCCGCCGTAAACCAACCGCGCCATGGCCAGTGAGGTGTCGAATGGCCACGCGAGCACGCGGTCGAGGAGGTCCTTGCCGATCCAGGGGTAGTAGTTGGCGTGCTGCGGGTGGATCCAGATCGGGAAGTCGAGCTCCGCAGCCCGCTCGTACAGCGGCCACATCGACTCGTCGTCCAGCGGCTTGCCCTCGATGTTGGAGAAGATCAGCACGCCCTTCAACCCGAGCTCTCCATGGATGCGCTCGAGCTCCGCCATCATCACGTCGTCGACCACCGGCAGCACCCCCACGCCGATGAAGCGATCGGGCCTTCGGGCGGCGAACTCGGCGATCGATTCGTTCGCGACACGAGACAGTCGGTGGATGTCGGTCCGTTCCATGCCCAGCCATACGGGCGGCCGCGCAAGGATGAGCACCTGCATGTCGAAGCCGTGCTCGTCCATGTAGGCGAGCCGTGCTTCGTGCTCGAAGTTGTGCTTGCTCTGCGCGTGCAAGGCAGCAAGCTCTTTGCTCGGTTTGACCTCGGCGAGAGCCTCGATCAACCGCATCGGGAAGACGTGCGCGTAGGCGTCGATCACCATCCCGGATTGATAATACCTGCGAAGGTAGTGAGCATCGAAAGCAGATACATCGGACGCTCGATGAAGCGGCGCGAGGACCCGCCGCTGATCCAGGGCCAGGGGCGTTACGCGGCCGACAACCACGCCCCCGGCACCGTCCACCTGGCCGTCCGCCGCGCCGGGGTGCCTCGCGGCGACGGACTGAAAGTCGAATTCTCGGCCGCCCTGGCCATGCCGGGCGTGGTGGGGGCGTGGGCGATGGGCCAGCTCGGTCTGGCGGACGACTACATGCCCGATCCCAACCCCCAGCAGCCGCTGCCGATCCGGCGCCCGGTGCTCGCGACAGGCGAGGTGAGATTCGAGGGCGACGCGGTGGCGGTGGTCGCGGCGGAATCCGACTACCAGGCGCACGATGCGGTGGACGCGATAGAGGTTGAGCTCAACCCCATCTCCCAGACCGAGAGCTCGCTTCCGGGGCAGAGCTTTCGCATTGGCGACGGCGCGGCAGCGATCGAGCGGGCGCCGATCAAAGTTCGCCAGCACCTGTCGATGGCGAGGATCGAGGGCGCCGCGATGGAGCCGAGGGCTGCGTTTGCGGACTGGAAGGATGACGAGCAGAGGCTGTATATCCGGGCGACCGTTGGCGGGGTGCACGTGCTCCGCGACACGCTTTGCCGATGCCTCGGCCTCGAGCGCTCGCAGGTGATCGCCCTCGCCGAGGACGTAGGCGGCAGCTTCGGCGCCAAGAACCACCCTTACCCCGAGTACATCATGGCCGCGGCGATCAGCCGCCTTCTCAAGCGACCCGTGCGCTGGGTGGCGAGCCGCTCCGAAGACGGCCACACGACCGGCCAGGCCCACGGCGCCGACCTCGACCTCGAGATCGCCTCGGATGAAGCGGGTCGCCTGGCCGGCCTGCGTGGAAAGCTCGCCTGGACCATCGGGGCCTATGTGGGCCGGGGCGGCTTCCAGGACGGCAGCATGGCCTCGCACGCGATGTCGGCTTATCGCATGCCCGCTTTGGATCTCGAGGTGGCGCCGCGCCATTCGGACACGCCACCCACGGCGTTCATCCGGGGAGGCGGGCGGCCGGTGGGCAATTTTGGGATCGAGCGCATGATCGACAGGCTCGCCCGGCGCCTCGGAATGGACCCGATCGAGCTGCGCCGGCGCAACCTGATCCAGCCGGCCGAAATGCCGTACGCGACCGGGCTGAACGAAATCGTCTACGACGGCGGTGACTACCCACGGCTGCTCGAGCTCGCCATCGAACGCGCGGGCGCGAATTCCATCCGAGAACGGCAGCGTTCGGCGGAGCCGGTCGGCATCGGGGTCGCCATGTGCGTCGAGTCGACCGGCATCGGGATGCCGGAGCCCTCTCGGGTCGCCGTCCGGGCTGACGGCACGGTCCTGGTCTTCGTGGGCAGCACTCCCCAGGGCCAGGGCCACGAGACCTTCGTCGCGCAGGTCGTTGCCGACCGGCTCGGCTGGCCGATCGAGAAGATCGAGGTCCACGCCGGGGACAGCCGCGATGTTGCTTTCTCATTCGTGACGGCCGGCAGCCGCAGCGCGCTGGAGGTTGGCAACTCAGCCTCGATGTCTGCAGTCTCAGCGCGTCGCATGCTGCTGGACCGCGCTACTGAGAAGCTCGAAGCAGCCTCCGACGACATTGTGGTCGGCGTCGACGGCGCCGGCGTACGGGGCGTGCCCGAACGAAGAGTATCGCTACAGGAACTCGTGGCGGATGGTCTCGAGGCGTCGGCCGTCTGGGACTCGAAGGGCAAGAACGCGTGGGCCTCGAGCTGTCATGTCGCTGTGGTTCGCATCGACGCTGAGACCGGGGGTGTCGACATCGAGCGCTACGTGATCGCGCACGATTCAGGACGTCCCATCAACCCTATGACCCTGGAAGGCCAGCTGCACGGCGGCTATGCGCACGGCCTCGGCTACGCTCTCTTCGAGGAGGCGCTTTACTCGCCCGACGGGAACTTCCAGTCGCCGTCGTTTCTCGACTACACGATCGTCAGCGCACCTGAGCTTCGCGCTGAACCCGAGCTCATCCACACTGAGACGCCCAGCTCGCACAACCCCGAGGGCTTTCGCGGAGCTGGCGAGGCGGGAACGATCGCCGTGCCGGCCGCGATCGCCAACGCAATCGAAGACGCGCTGTACGCGATGGGCTACGAGGTCGCCGTCGACTCGGTCCCGGTCACCCCTATGAAGCTGTGGAACCTGATGCGCTCAGGCTCTCGGCGAGAGATTTCTTAGACACTTTTCCAAACGTCGACAGCGGGAAGTCCTCCATCAGCTCCAGGCGTTCGGGCAGCTTGAACTTCGCCATGCCGGCGTCGAGCAGGAACCTGGTGAGCTCTTCCAGCGTGAGCGTCTTGCCCTCGTGCGGGATGACGCACGCGCACATCCGCTCGCCGAGGACCGGGTCGGGGATGGGCACGCACGCGACGTTCCTCACCGACGGGTGCGTGAGGATGAGGTTCTCGACCTCCTCGGCGCTGATCTTCTCGCCGCCACGGTTCACGAGATCCTTGATCCGGCCCTCCACCAGGTAAGACCCCGAAGGATGCCGGCGCATCAGGTCGCCCGACCGGTAGAAACCATCCGGTGTGAACTGGCGCGCGTTGTACTCGGGCACGAGGTAGTAGCCGCGCAGGGTGTACGGACCACGCACCGTGAGCTCTCCCACCTCGCCGTCGGGAACATCCCGCCCTTCCTCGTCGGTGAGCCGCACCTCGTCGTCGGGGCTGACGGGGGTGCCGACCGTCTCCATCCGCACCTCCTCGGGGTCGTCGCGCCGCACGAAGAAGAGCGTGCCCTCGCTCATGCCGAAGTTCTCCTGGACGAACCCGTTGGGGAACGTCTCGGCCATTCGACGCCGGACCTCGGGCTGAAGGCGCTGGCCGCCCGACTGAAGGAGCTCGACCGACCTGAGGTCGTGGCGCTGCGAGCTAGGATCGGCCACCCAGCGGATGTAGAGCGCGGGCACGCCGGCCACGTGCGTCACACGATGGCTCTCGATGAGCTGGAACACATTGGGGGCTTTCGTACTCGTCCCGATGACGATTCGCGCGCCGGCCATGAGAAAGCCCTGAACCCCAGGGCACGCGAGCGGCATGTTGTGCGCGAGAGGCAGCACGCATAGCTGGCAGCTGCCGGCGGTTATGCCCTGGACGGCTGCCGCCGCCCGCGAGTTGTACAGGTAGTCGTTGTGGGTACGCGGGATCAGCTTTGGAATCCCGGTCGTGCCGCCCGACAGCAGCAGCACGCACGGGTCGGAGGGATCGACCTCGATGGCGGGCGGCATCTCGTGAGCCGGTGCGGCTTGCAGCTCCTGGAGCATGTATGTATCGCGCAGGCAGGCATTGGCGGCCTTGACCTCACGCGCCAGCTCGGGATCGCTGCCAAAGTACGCGACGGCATCCGCCAGCCGGACGAAATGGTCGATCTCGAGGCGGCGATGCGGCGCGAGCGCCAGGATCGGGATCACGCCGAGCTTCTGCAGGGCGAAGTAGAGGTAGAGGAACTCGGGGCCGTTGGGGAGATGGACGACCACGCGATCGAGGCGCCGCAGCCCGCGTCCATGCAGGAAGCCCGCCAGCGCAGCCGACCGTCGCCCGAGCTCCCCGTACGTGATGCTCTGGTCGCCCGTGAGAAGGGCCACCCGCCCCCGGTGCCGCTCGAAGAGCTCGCCGAAAACCTGGTCCAGCGTCTGGTCCTGCCAGTAGCCGCGCCGCCGGTACCGCTCCGCGAACTCCGGAGGGAATGGAACGACACCGTCGAGCGTCATGTGGTGGCGGAGAAGCCGCCGTCGATGACCACGATCTCGCCGTTCACCATCGGGTTGCTCACGATCAGGTTGACGATCGTGATCGCCACCTCGTCCGGAGTCACGCAGCGCTTGAGCGGTGTCTGGCCTGCGCGCCGCTCCATCAGCCGCCCGTAGTTGTCACCGAGCGCCAGCTCCATCCACTCGCCGGTCATCCAGCCTGGGGCCACCGCGTTGACGCGGATCTTCGGACCCAGCGCGCCGGCGAGCGTTCGCGTGAGGTTCGCCACCGCGGCCTTGCTGGCCCCATATGGAAACGGCTGCGGTCCGGGTCGGAGCCCCGCGATGCTGCACAGATTGACGACGGCGGCGGAGCCGGATTCGTTCAGCAGCGGAACACACGCGCGCGTCACCTGGAACATGCCGCGCACGTTGACCGCGAACACGCGGTCCCAGTCCGCCATGTCGAGTCCCGCCAGGTTCGAGGGCGGCGTGGGGATGGTCGTTCCGGCGTTGTTCACCAGCGCGTCGAGCCGGCCGAACTCTTGCTTGAGGCGCGCCACCAGCTCGACCACCGCGGGCTCGTCGGCCACGTCGGCGAGAGCGAGCAAGGACCTGACTCCAAGCGCCGCCACCTCGTCCGCGACCGCCTGCGCCGCCTCTCGGCTTCGGCTGTAGTTGACGACCACGTCGTAGCCGTGGCGCGCGAGCTCCAGCGCGCTGCTGCGTCCGATGCCGCGCGCCGCGCCTGTGACCAGGGCAACTTTTCGTTCAGTCATTGCGCATCAACCCCAGCACGCGCTCGGCGTTCTTGTGGAACACGTCCTCCATCACCTCATCGTGATAGCCGAGCTCGTCCCATTCCCTGGAGATCCGGTCGTAGGCCATGCTCGGATAGTCGCTGCCGAACATCACCTTGTCGCGCAGCCGGCCCCGAATGTCCTTCTTCAAGGTCTCGGGAAAATACTTCGGCGCCCACCCCGACAGCTCCCAGTACACGTTTCCCTTGTGCAGCGCGACGGCCGTCATCTCGTCCACCCACGGCCAGCCCGGGTGCGCGGCGATGATCGTGAGGTTCGGGAAGTTCGACGCCAGCTCGTCGAGCGCAAGCGGGTGCGCGTGGCGGAGCTTCGATCCGAGGCCGCCGGGAAGCCCGGCTCCCATGCCCGTCGTGCCCACGTCGATCATCACCGGGACTTTGAGCCCGTCGATGACCTCGAACAAGGGCTGGAGCCGGTCTTCGTCGACGGCGAAGTGACCCATGATCGGATGGAAGTGGAAGCCGAGTAGGTGAAGGTCCTCGATCGCGTGCCTCGCTTCCTCGATGGCGGCCGCGCCCTTCAAGGGATCGACGGCGGCCCAGCCTTGCAGGATCGTGTGCGGGTGGCGGTCACGCATCCCGGCGATGTAGTCGTTGCTGCACGGCGGCGCGCCGGTGATCGACTCGATGTCGAAGGCGACCAGCACTGCCTCGATCCCGGCAGCGTCGAACTCGGCGATCACCTCCTCCTCGGCCTTGGCCACCCATTCGCGCTTCCAGTAGGTGGCGAGCGCCTCCACGAACGGTCCGTAGGAGTCGATCCACGGCTGCGTGCCGGGATAGCAGTGGAGGTCGATCTTGCGCATCACGACACCAGCACGGTCGCCGTGCGTCAGGACTCGGACGCCGCCATCGACTCTGAGGCCGGCTCGGCAGCGCCTTCGCCATCGGACAGGTTGGTCAGCTGCAGCAGTCCGGGCCCGTACAGCTGCTCGAGCTCGTCGGGCAGGTCCGCGTACATCCGCTGAACAAAGAGGTCGTGGCGGATGTACGACTTGACCAGGCTGGCCACGAGGGGCACCTCGCCGAACATGACCTCCCAATCCCGCCCGTCGCGAGCCAGGGCCCAAAGTGCCCATTTCGAGTCGACGACAGCGGCCAGGTGATGCGTTTTGCGTGAGGCGTAGAGCGTTCCCTCGGTACTGGCGTGACGCATGACCTTGCCTCGGGGCGCCTGGAATGGCAGGGGCCCGAAATGCACGATGACGAACTGCACGCCGCGTTCGGAGGCCTCGTCGACCGCGGAAGCCAGTCCTTTCAGCTCCTGTGCCCGTCCGCTCAGGTAAACGCGAGTTCGCGCTCCGGCGATGGCGCGGGCCGCGCGCTCGATCGCCGCGGGAAGGCTGTCGAGCTGTGCGATCTGAAGGCCGCGCTCGGCGAAATCTCGCACCGGCAGCGTCTCGAGGCTGTGCCGCGCGGCCTGCACCTTGCCGGCGAACTGCTTCTCCAACGCGTTGAGCAGGACGTCGGGTGCCACGGCCGCGTACCGCGCCGGCCGCTCCCCTGTGATCACCGCCGCCCCGCGATCGACCAGGCGCCTGAGCGTCTCGTAAACCTTCGGCTGCGGCACGCCGGTCTCGTTGGCGACGCTGTAGCCGGTGGCTCCGTCTGACATCAGGAGTCCTACGTAGGTGCGTGCCTCGTACTGCGAGAACCCAAGCTGGGTCAATCTCTCGGCGACGAAGGTCGCTGGGTCAGGCATTGGTGCTCCTGCGGGTTCAGCCCCCCGAGATTGTGGGTCACTACGCGGGTAGTGCGTAATCTGCGTCGGATGCTAGCACAGCCCGGCGGTTTTCCCTGGCGCAACAGGCCCCTCAGCCGGTCGGTTGGTCCGAGTCCGCCAGCACGTCTCCGGCCCGCAGCCGCTCCAGGCTCTGCATGCGGGACTGGGCACGGGGGCCGAGACGGCTCAGCACCGCGGCGACCACCCCTTCGAGGACCGCCATCGCGCCGACCAGCGAGTCGAACGCGCCCAGCGTGTCGACGCTGGTCACGATCACCTGCCGCGCAAACCCCGACGCCGGCGAAAGCCAGGGATCTGTGAACAGGATCACGTTGCACCCCTGCGCGGACGCCACGCGCGCGCTCTCGATCGTGTCCGATTGGTAGCGGCGGTAGTCGAAGACGACGAGCACGTCGCCCCTGCGCATGTCGATGAGCTGCTGCGCCGGAGCGCTGCGCTCCGAGTCGACGAGCCCGATTCCCGGCCTCAGGAGGTGGAGCTGGCCGGCCAGGTACCGCGCCAGCGGTGCGCTGACTCTGCCGCCGAGCACCATGACCCGACGCCGGACGTCCCCGATAATCTCCACCGCCTCGCTGACGTCGCGGTGGGAAAGCACATCCAGCGTCGCCTTGAGGTTGTGGCTGGCCACCTCGAGCGCGTCGCTCAGCACGGAATCGGCTCCGCGCGCGGGCTGATCGTCCCGATACCGGGTCAGGGGAGAGCTCATCTGCGCCTGCACCTCGTGGCGCAGGATCTCCTGGAAGTCCGGGTAGCCGCTGAACCCAAGCTTGGTGATGAACCGGGTGACCGTCGGCGGGCTGACGTGGGCGCGCTCCGCAAACCTGGCGACGCTCTCGAGCCCGGCGATCGGGTAGGACGCCAGGAGGACCCTGGCCAGCTTGCGCTCGGCCGGGCTCAGGCTGTTCAGCCTCTGCCTCACCAGTTCGCCGACCCGCAGGTGCTGGCCCGGAACGTTTGTTACATCCTCACCCATCGCGACCCCATCCGAATCATCCTTGACAAGGATCCTAACCCCTGTTAGCTTCGCCGCAACAACGTTTTCGGTGGTCGACGGCGCACGCGCGGTGCGGCGCATGAAAGGGGTAAGTGCATGAGCGTCCAGGCCCAGTCTGCCGACGTCGAAACCCTCCACAGGATGGGCTATGCCCAGGAGTTGCGCCGGCGGATGTCGACGTTCTCCAACTTCGCGGTCTCGTTCACGATCATCTCGATCCTGTCCGGCTGTCTGACCCTCTACGGCTACGGAATGAACACCGGCGGCCCGGTCGACATGACCATCGGCTGGCCGCTCGTCGGCCTCTTCGTGATCCTGGTCGGCCTCGCCATGGCTGAGGTCTGCTCCAGCTTTCCAACTGCCGGCGGCCTGTACTACTGGTCGGCCAAGCTGGGCGGGAAGAACTCCGCGGCCTGGAGCTGGTTCACCGGGTGGTTCAACCTGCTGGGCCAGATCGGCGTCACCGCCGGCATCGACTTCGGATTGGCTCTGTTCGCGGACGCGCTCCTGAGCGCACTCTTCAACTACCCGACGACGCCGGGCTGGATCGTCCTGATCTATGCCGTGGTCCTCTTCCTGCACGGGCTGCTGAACACGTTCGGCGTTGGACTGGTCGCGCTGCTGAACGACATCTCGGTCTGGTGGCACCTCGTCGGCGTGGCGATCATCTTCCTCGTCCTGTTCTTCGTCCCGTCGCACCACCAGTCGGCGTCGTTCGTCTTCACCAAGTTCGTCAACAACACCGGGTTCAACGCACCGTTTTACGTCTTTCTGATCGGCCTCCTGCTCGCCCAGTACACCTTCACGGGCTATGACGCATCCGCGCACATGACCGAAGAGACGCACAATGCCGCCATCGCCGGCCCGCGAGGGATCGTGTGGTCGATCATCGTGTCGCTGATTGCCGGCTGGATCCTGCTGATCGGCGTCACGTCAGCGATCCAGAATTACTCTGCCGAGGCCACCGCCGTCACGCCCGCCGCGCAGGTGTTCATCGACGCGGTCGGACACAACCTGGGTCTGTTCCTGCTCTTCATCGTGGTTGGCGCGCAGTTCTACTGCGGCATGTCGTCGGTGACGGCCAACTCGCGCATGATCTATGCGTTCTCGCGTGACGGCGCGGTTCCAGGTTCCGAGTTCTGGCACCGGATCAACCCGCGTACGCGCACCCCGACCAACTCGATCTGGTTCGCTGCGGTGGGCGCGTTCATCCTTGGCCTTCCGTACCTTTACAGCCCTGTCGCCTACTTCGCGGTGACCTCGATCGCGGTCATCGGGCTGTACATCGCGTACGGCATCCCGATCCTGCTGCGGCTCATCGCGGGCGAGCGCTTCCAGCGGGGACCCTGGCACCTCGGGCGATGGAGCTACATCGTCGGCTGGATCGCCGTGGTCTGGATCGTTTTCATCGCGATCCTGTTCGTGCTTCCGCAGGTCGCCCCGGGAAACACTGCGACGACGTTCAACTACGCCCCCGTCGCGGTCGGGGTAGTGTTGCTTTATTCAGGAGGCTACTGGTTCCTCTCAGCGCGTAAATGGTTCAAGGGACCCAAGGTTCAAGGGACTCCAGAAGAGCTTGCCAAGATCGAAGCCGAACTCGCCGCCGCTGGATAGTCACGTGACGGGGAGCAGCGACCGTCCGAAGATTGGGATCACGGTCCAGCCCCGCCGGGGCCTGGAGTATTACGTGCCCTACCGGCGCGCTGTGACGGCCGCGGGTGCTGAGCCCGTGGACCTGGTGCCGGGAACCAAGGCGCTCCCGGACCTTGATGGGCTCCTGCTGCCGGGAGGCTGGGACGTCGACCCGTCCTTTTATGGAGAGCGGCGGGACGAGAAGCTTGGAGACACCGATCCCGAGCTCGACGAGACCGAGTTGGTCTTGTTTCGCCAGGCCAGGGAACGGGAGCTCCCGGTGCTCGGCATCTGCCGCGGGCAGCAGGTGATCAACGTCGCGATGGGCGGCTCGCTCGTGCAGCACCTGGAGGGTCACGAGGTTCGCGCGCTAGGGCGCAGCCACCTCGCTCACACGATCGACGTCGACCCGGCGTCCGAGCTTGGGCAGGCGGCCGGCGAGCACAAGGTCCGGGTCAACAGCCTCCACCACCAGGCGATCAAGAGGCTTGCCGCCGGGCTGCACCAGACCGCGCGCGACGATGATGGGACGGTGGAGGGAGTCGAGTCCGACGACGGGCTGATCGTGGCGGTGCAGTGTCACCCCGAGGAGCTCACGACCGACCTGCCCTGGGCGCGCAACCTCTTCGAGCGCTTCGTCGCCCGAGCGCGCGGCCGCCGCGGGCAGGGTTGAGCCTTTGTTGACCAAGGAGTCGCTGGCGCACAAGGTCGCGGGCGGCGAGATCGACACGGTCGTCGTCGCCTTCACCGACATGCAGGGCCGGCTGATGGGCAAGCGCCTGGACGCCGAGTATTTCGTCGAGACCTCGTACAACGGCGAGTCCACCGAGGGCTGCAACTACCTGATGACCGTCGACATGGAGATGGACATCATCCCGGGCTATGAGATGGCCAGCTGGGAGCAGGGTTATGGAGACTTCGACCTGGTCCCGGACTTCGCGACGCTGCGCCTGGTGCCGTGGCTCGACGCGACGGCCATGGTGCTGTGCGACGTGCACTGGCACGACGGCAAACCGGTGCGGCCGTCTCCACGGCAAGTCCTGCGCGGACAGATCGACCGCGCGCGAAAGCTTGGCTTCGAGCCCATGTTCGGGTCGGAGCTCGAGTTCTACCTGATCAAGGAGACGTTCGCCGAGGCGCACGCCAAGCACTACATCGACCTGACCCCTTCGGTCCCGTACATCCTCGACTACCACGTCCTCGCCACGACCTACGACGAGCCGTTCATCCGTGCGGTGCGCAAAGGCATGAAGTCCGCCGGCATCCAGGTCGAGAGCTCGAAGGGCGAAGCCTGGCCGGGGCAGCAGGAGATCAACTTCCGCTTCGCAGACGCTCTGACGATGGCGGACAACCACGTCATCTACAAGAACGGCATCAAGGAGATGGCGCACCAACACGGCTGCTCGGTGACGTTCATGGCCAAGCCCGACCACCGGTGGATCGGCAGCTCGTGCCACGTCCACTCGAGCCTGTGGAAGGGTGGCCGGAACGTGTTCGACGGTGAATCGGAGACCTTCAAGCAGTACCTCGCCGGCCATATCGCCCATGCCTCCGAGCTCGCCATCTTTCTCGCGCCGACCATCAACTCTTACAAGCGATATGCGGCGGGCAGCTGGGCGCCGACCACGCTGGCCTGGGGCCACGACAACAGGACGTGCGGGTTCCGCATCGTCGGCCACGGCCAGCACCTGCGAGGCGAGTCGCGAATCCCCGGCGCGGACGCCAACCCTTATCTCGCCTTCGCCGCGCTGCTCGCGGCAGGCCTGCACGGGATCGAGCAGAAGCTCGAGCTGCCGCCGGAGCTCAAGGGCAACGCGTACGAGTCCGAGGTCAAGAGGTTTCCTCACTCCATGCGCGACGCGATCTCCGAGCTGGAGCACGGAAAGATGGCGCGTCAGGCGTTCGGCGATGACGTGGTCGACCACTACCTGCACTACGCGCAAACGGAGCAGGCGCTTTTCGACAAGGTCGTGACGGACTATGAGCGCGCGAGGCTTTTCGAGCGTGGGTAGACTCGACGGAAAGGTCGCTGTGATCACCGGCGCGGCTGGTGGAATCGGCCGCGAGGCGGCGATCCTGTTCTCGTCCGAAGGCGCGAAGGTGTGCGTCGCGGATGTTGGAACGGAGGCGGGCGAGAAGACCGCGGCGGAGTGCAGAGACGCGTTCTTCTTCCAGGCGGACGTCAGCGACCCCAAGAGCGTGCAGGCGATGTACGGCGCGACCGCGAAACGCTACGGCCGGGTCGACATCCTCTACAACAACGCCGGCATCATGCCCCCGGACGACGACTCGATCCTCACCACCGAGCCCGACGCCTGGGACCGCGTCCAGGCAGTCAACGCGAAGGGCGTCTATCTCTGCTGCAAGTACGGCATCCCGCATTTGCTTAAAGCAGGCGGCGGCTCCGTGATCAACGTGGCCTCCTTCGTCGCGCTCGTGGGGGCAGCGACATCGCAGATCGCGTACACGGCTTCCAAGGGCGCGGTGCTCTCGATGAGCCGTGAGCTCGCGGTTCAGTTCGCGCGACAGGGCGTACGTGTCAACGCCCTCTGCCCGGGTCCCGTGGAGACACCGTTGTTGATGCGCCTCTTTTCCGAGACGCCCGGGGCGTACGAGCGGCGCCGCGTCCATCTTCCGATGGGGCGCCTGGCCAAAGCCCGCGAGATCGCGAACGCGGCCCTCTTTCTCGCGAGTGACGAGTCGAGCTATGTCAACGGCACGACATTCCTGGTGGACGGCGGCCTCACCGCCGCGTACGTGACGCCGGAGTAGCGCCCTCGTCGTAACCCGGTTCAGTATCGGGATGCATGCAGAGACTTTTGATCACCGCAGCCATCACTTCGGCGCTGCTTGCCGTCGCCTGCGGCGGCACTTCGCCTTCGACCGCAGCCGCGAGCCCGTCGCCGAACCCATCGCCCAGCGCAGCCGCGAGCGGCACCACGATCGCGGTCGCCACCAATACCAAGCTCGGCCAGATCCTGGTCGACGGGAAGGGCATGACCGTCTACCTCTTCGTGGCGGACAGCGGCACGACCTCCAGCTGCTACACGTCGTGCGCCGCGATCTGGCCGCCCGTGCTCACGACCGGCGCTCCCCAGGCCGGGACCGGCGCGACTGCGTCACTGCTCGGGACCACAACCCGAACCGACGGGAAGATCGAGGTGACCTACGCCGGACATCCCCTCTACTACTTCGTCCAGGACAAGGCGTCGGGCGACATCACCGGGCAGGGGATCAATGGGTTTGGGGGCCTCTGGTGGGTCCTGACCCCGTCCGGCGCGGCGATGCACTAAGCGCTTTAGACGGTTTCCGGCCCGTGCATGGATCGTCGATGCTGGCTGTAAATCTGCTTCAAATTCGAACATCTGTTTGGTAAAATTGGGGCGTGGAATACGCGTCTACCAGCCCAGAGAATCAGGACCTCGCCAGAGTCCTTGACGACCAGATCGGCGAGGTCTCGGCGCACGCTCACGCGGCAATGGCGCAGGTCGCGAAGGCAAGCGCCCAGCTCGATGCGATCGGTGGCTGGAGCGGTGGTGGAATCCGGTCCTTCCCACACTGGCTGACGATCAAGACCGGGTTCGATATGCACACCGGCGCCGAGTTGCTGCGCGTCGGCCAGGCAATGGGCCTCCTTCCCAAGCTCGCAGAGGCGTTCGAGGCTGGGCAGCTATCGTTCGACAAAGCCCGGCAGATCACGACTGTGGCGACGCCGGCCACCGAGGAATTCCTCCTCGAGATCGCGCGGGGCGCCTCGGGCGCTCAGCTCGCGCGGATCTCAGCTATGCCGTCAGCGTGATCGCTGATGCATGCGCATTTGCAGAGGCTCGCGCCGCACCGACCAACTGAGCACTGGTTAACTTCTGCGCGTGGCTTCTTCGCCGATTTCCATGCAGATCCGCCGAAGCGTGATCCGCGACGCCCTTGGGATCGGCATCGCAACCGGCGCCTATGCGCTCTCGTTCGGAGCGATCTCGACGGCAGCCGGGCTATCGCTGCTCCAGACCTGCGCGCTGTCGGTGCTGATGTTCACGGGCGCGTCGCAGTTCGCGCTCGTCGGGGTCGTTGGCGCCGGCGGCAGCGTGTGGGCGGGAGCCGCGACGGCAGCGCTGCTGGGCTCGCGCAACGCGCTCTACGGCGTGAGGCTCTCGTCGCTTCTGGAAAGGAGCGGTTGGAAGCGGGCCGCGGCGGCCCATTTCGTGATCGACGAGACGACGGCGATGTCGATCGCGCGCGATTCGGTCCCCGAAAGCCGGTTGGCGTTCTGGGCCACTGGCGCAGCCGTATTCACGCTCTGGAACCTGGGCACGCTGATCGGCGCCCTGGCCACGCATGCGCTGCCCGACCCCAAGGTGCTGGGGTTTGACGCGGCGCCACCGGCCGCCTTCCTCGCCCTGCTCGCACCGCGACTGCGGGCGCGGGAGCCGATGGCGATCGCTCTTGGCGCCGGAGTGGTGGCGTTGGTCTGCCTGCCGTTCGTGCCGGCCGGCGTTCCGCTGCTCATCGTCGCGGTCCTCGTCGCGATCTTCGGCATCGTGAGGTCGCGCGGATGATGTGGGCCGGCGTGCTCGTCGCCTGCGCGAGCTGCTACGCGCTCAAGCTCGCGGGCCTTTCGCTGCCGGCGAGCGTGCTGCAGGACCCGCGTGTGCAGCGGACGGTGCCGCTGGTCCCGGTCGCGCTGCTGGCTGCGCTGGTCGCAACGCAGACCTTCTCCACGGGCCACCACCTGGTGCTGGACGTTCGAGCCGCCGCACTCGCCGTCGCCATCGCCGCGGTGCTGCTGCGAGCCCCGTTCCTGGTCGTGGTTGCAAGCGCCGCCGCCACCGCCGCCCTCCTGCGCCTCCTCTAGTACGCTCCACCGATGGCGCGCATCGAGCCGGTGACCGAGGCCACCCCTGAGGTGTATGCGGCCCTTGAACGCCTGCTGCCCCAACTCAACTCCAGGCTCACCTTGCCCCCGTTCGAGAGGCTGGAAGCGATCGTGGCGGACCCATCCGTCACGCTCCTCATCGCACGTGAGGGCGACGAGATCGTCGGCACCGCCACGGTGATCGTCTACACGACGCCTTTCTGGATCAAGGCGCGCCTGGACGAGGTGGTGGTCGATGAGTCGGCGCGGGGGAAAGGGGTCGGCGCGGCGCTCGTCAAAGCCTGCCTCGACATCGCCCGAGAGAAAGGGGCACAGGTCGCCGAGCTGCAGTCCGGCGTCCTGCGCGAGGCCGCCAACCGGCTGTACCCGCGGATGGGTTTCGAGCTGCGCGAGTCGAACCTCTACCGGATCGTGCTTTAGGCCGTCAGCTCTTCCAGCTGGGACACCATCCGGGCCAGCGTCGCGAAGGCAGCCTCCACCGGTTCGGGCGACGTCATGTCGACGCCCGCCATGCGCAATCCCTCGAGCGGGTACATCGAGCCTGCGCTCTTCAGGAACGCGAGGTAAGAGGCGACCGCCTTCGAATCGCCATCGGCTACGCGTTCCACGAGGTGGTCGGCACCGGCGATCCCCGTCGCGTACTGATAGACGTAGAAGTTGCTGTACAGATGCGTGTGGAACTGGGCCCAGGTCGATCCGATGCGTGCGCGGTCGATCGCGCTGACCTCGACCTCGGAGCCGTAGACCTCCATCATGAGGTCCGCCATCAGGTCGTTGAGGTATTCGGCTGTGACGGCGCCCCCGCGCTCGATCCGCTCGTGCATCTCCAGCTCGAGCCGGGCCAGCGACGGCATGATGAAGAAGTAGCGGTAGAAGTTCGCCATCGCCTCTTCGATCACGGCGACCTGGAACGCCGGATCGGTCTGTGTGGCGAGCAGGTGGCGGCGGACGAGCGCCTGGTGCATGTTCGAGGCGACCTCGGCCTGAAAAAGGCCGTAGCTGGAATAGATGAATGGCTGCGTCTTGCGGGCGTAATACGAGTGCATCGAATGGCCGAGCTCGTGCGCGAGCGTGCTCATCGAATAGATGTCGTCGTTGAAGCTCATGAAGATGAAGGGAAACGTGTCCGGCACACCGGTCGAGAACGCGCCCATCCGCTTGCCCTTGTTGGGGTAGACGTCGACCCAGCGATCCTCCAGCGCTCCGCGCCGCAGGATCGCCACGTATTCGTCGCCCAGCGGCTCCACACCTTTCGAGATCCAGTCGACGGCTTGCTCGTACGAGACGTGCAGCGTCGACTGGCCCAGCTGGGCCCGCGTGTCGTAGGGCTTGAGCACGTCGAGGCCCAGCACCTTGCGGCGGATCTTCCAGTAGCGATGCCACGTACCCACGTTGTCGCGGAAGGTCTGGATCACGTTGTGATAGACCTCCGGCGGAATGTGGTTGGGCTCCAACGAAGCTGCCAGCGACGACGGAAAGCCCCTGGCTCGCGCGTAGAAAATATCGCGCTTGATGCCGCCGGCCAGGCTGGTCGCCAGCGCGTGCTGAACCGCGAGGTGCGCGTCGGCGTAATTGTCGAAAGCCGTCCGCCTTACCTCGCGATCCGAGCTCGTGAGCAGCGCGCCGATCGTCCCTTGAGCCACCTCGTGCTCGACACCGTCCGCCCCCACCGCGGGAGCGAATCTCAGGTCGGTGTTGGCCATCACGCCGTGCACCGAAAGCGCCGTCGCGAGCGGGTCCGAAACCTGGGTCAGGACCTCCTCCACCTCGGCGCTGCGAATCCGCTTTTGCAGCTTCTCGATCCGATCGAAGTAATGACCCAGGTGGGCGAGCCGCGGCGAGCTTTTCGCCCATTCGCGCAGCTTCGGGATGCCGATCGAGATCATCTCAGGCAGCGCGAACGAGGTTGTGGCCCCGAGCTGGGCGGCGACGGACCGAGCCCGGTCTGCCCGCGCCAGCGCCGCCTGGTCGCCGGTGTCGACGGAGTACGACATCGTGCTGTAGACCATCGCCCTGCCCATGAGCCGGTGCACGCTCTCGTTCGCGTCGAACCAGTCGGCCAGGGCGTCTGGCGAGTTCCCGAGGTGGCCGCGGAACTCGGCCAGGTCGGGCAGCCGCGCGAGGATCGTGTCGACCGCCTGCTCCCAGCCCGCCTCCTCGGGAAAGACGCTCTCCCGATCCCAGGTGAAGCGCTTGTCGACCTGTGAGCGGACGGGCAGAGTCGTGGCCACGGGTCTTAAGGGTAGGGGGCTACGATGGGTCGGTGCCGAAAGCCAGGGCAAACGGAATCGAGCTCGAGCTCGAGACTTTTGGGGATCCCAAGGCGCCAACCCTGGTGCTCATCGCCGGCCTCGCGACGCAGATGATCAGCTGGCAAGAGCCGTTCTGCGATCTGCTGGCCGCTCGCGGGTTTCACGTCATCCGCTTCGACAACCGTGACTGCGGCCTCTCCACATGGATGGAGGCGGCCGGCCCGCCCGACATGGCCGCGGCGTTCAGCGGCGATCCCCATCCCGCTTATCAGCTAGACGACATGGCCGCCGACGTGGTCGGCCTTCTCGACGCCCTGGGGATACAGGCGGCCCATATCGTGGGCGCGTCGATGGGGGGTTTCATCGCCCAGCTCGTCACCATCAATCATCCAGACCGCGTTCTTTCGCTGACGTCGATCATGTCCGGCCCGGGAGGGTCGGACACGGTTCCTCCCAAACCAGAGGGCGCGGCCATCCTTACCGCCCCGCCGCCGCCCACGCGAGAGGAACGGATCGAGCTTGCGATGTCCATCCACCGGACGCTCGCGGGAGCCGGAGATCAGCTGCCCGACGCGGTCGAGAGGGCCCAGGCGGAGCGCGACGTCGACCGCGCCTACTACCCGATGGGTGTCGGCCGGCAGCTCATCGCCATCCTTGCGGCGAAGAGTCGCCTGGAGCGCTTGAAGCAAGTTCAGGTGCCGACGCTTGTCATCCACGGAACCGACGACGTGCTGGTGCCCATCGAGAACGGCCGGCTCGTGGCCGAAGCCGTGCCCGGCGCGCGACTGATCGAGATCGAGGGGATGGGCCACGACCTGCCGAAGCGCGTGTGGCCGCTGGTGGCAGACGCGATCGAAGAGATCGCCCACCGGTCTCCGTCGATTACGCGCCGGTAATCGAAGTGTCGAGCCTTTTCCTTGCCGCCGGCGGCGCCCTCGACGGAATCAGCCCGCCGATCGCCGTCCTGGCCGGCCTGGTCTCCTTCGTGTCGCCGTGCGTCCTGCCGCTGGTGCCCGCCTACCTTGCCTACCTGGGCGCGCGCGCGGCCCAGCCGGTTGCCGTCTCGGACGGTCCGGGCAGCGCGATCGCCGCCGCCCCGCGTGCGTATGTCTCTCTGCCGGTTGCTGCCGCCGGCCTCAGCTTTGTCGCCGGCCTCTCGCTGGTCTTCATCCTCTTCTTCTATGTGTTCTCGCTGGTCGTGCAGCCGGTCCGAGCCTATGTCCCAGTCGTGGCGGGCGTCCTTGTCATCGTCATGGCGCTGCAGGTCGCGGGCCTGATCCGCATCCCGTTCCTCATGAGCGAGTACCGGGCCATGAACGAGGCGCCGCGGGGCGGCGGCATCGCGGGCGGTTTCGTGTTGGGGATGGGGTTTGCCACCGGATGGACGCCATGCATCGGGGTCACGTTGAGCGCGGTCCTCAGCTCGGCCGTGACCGCCGGCACGACAGCGCAGGGTCTTGGCCTGATGGTCGCGTACTGCCTGGGGCTCGGCCTCCCGTTCGTCGTCCTGGCCTTCGCGCTCGAAAGCGCCCGGCCGCTCGTGCGGCTCGTGAACAGCCACCGCCGGGCGATCGACCTGGCTTCCGCGGCGATCCTGCTCGTGATGGGCGTGCTGCTGCTCATGAACAAGCTGACCATCCTCTCGGCCGGCCTGTCCCAGCTCGTACCCGGGTGGCCCAACCCCACGCTTTGATCGAGGCTCGCTGAGCTCGTGCGACCGCCGATGTTCATCGGCAGCCCGGATGCGACCGTCGTCTCGGTGGTTGTGTTCTGGATCGTGCTGTACGTCTGGATCGGAACCGAGGTGTGGCTTGGTGCCCGCAAACGCCGGCTGCCCGCCGGCGCGACCGAATACGACTCCGGCTCGAAATGGTGGGTGATCGGGTCCGTTTGGGCGAGCGTTGCGATCGGAATGTGGGTCGCGTTTCTGGTTCCGGGAACCGCGATCAAGAGCGGGCGCACCGCCGTGTTCATTTTCGGCCTGTTCCTGATGCTCGCCGGCATGGCATTGCGCTGGTACTCGATTCGTGTCCTCGGCACGTCTTTTACATGCGAGGTTTCCACCCGCCCAGGGCAGGAGGTCATTCAAGCCGGGCCGTACCGCTGGGTCCGGCATCCTTCTTATACGGGTGGCCTGATAACGCTCCTGGGCGTGCTCGTGTGTTGCGTCAACTGGGCCTCGCTCGCAGCCATGATCGTGGCTCTGGCCGGGTATTCGTACCGAATCCGTATCGAAGAGCGGGCGCTGGCGCACGACCTCGGTCCCGCCTACCAGGATTACATGCGGCGGACCAAGCGATTGATTCCTTTCCTCGTCTGACGTCGCTACGCGTAGCCGCGGCGGCTGAAGATCATCGGGGTGACGCCTTCGCGGTGCGAGCCTTGTGTGACGAGGCCGATCAGGATCCAGTGATCGCCGGCCTCGATCGTGTCGCGCAGGGTGCAGACCGCGTAGGCCGCTGAGTCTTCGTGCAGGATCGGGCCGCCGATAGCGCTTTCCGGCCGCCGCCACCCAATCGCGTCGAACTTGTCCGCGACCTTCGTCGCCATGCGCCGCGCGAGCGCCTCGCGCCCGGCGGCGAGGATGTTGGCGGTGAAGCCGCCAGTGTGCTGCACGGCGGGCAGGGTGCTGGACGTTTTGTCGATGCAGGCCAATGCGAGCGGCGGGTCGAGCGACACGGCGCAGAAGGCGCTCACGGTCAGGCCGCGCGGCAGCGAGTCATGTCCGAAGGCGGTCAGCACGACGACGCCGCTCGGAAAGCTGGCCATGACCTCCCGGAACCGCTGCGGATCGATCATCGCCGGGACGATCATCCCACGGCGTTTCAAGCCAGCGAGTCGAGCCACTCCTGCTCGGCCTTCGCGAGACTGCCGGCCATTTGATCGATCTCGTCGCGCAGCTTCGCTGCCACTTCGAAGTCCTGCGTTTCAACCGTGCCTTCCAACGCGTGGTTGGCGATCGCCAGCTTCGCTCGGAGGTCTTCGATTTTCGGTGGTGGGTCTGCGAGCTGTTTCGACAATGCCTCGATATCGACGCCTTTTGCCCTCAACAGCTTCGCGACGGCGGGCGCCTTCAGCAAGCTCGAAAGCCTGGTCGCGTCGCTCGCGTACAGCTCGATCTCGCTTCGACGCGGAGCCATCCGGCGGAGGCTGCCGACGCCGTAAGGAGGTCCGGGCCTGCTCGCTTTCAATGGGTCGGAGGTTGGCGCCGTGAGCTCGCGCTCCACAGCCTGTCGTGTCGCAGCCTCCGTTGCGCCAAGATCCTGGAGCACTTTGGCGGCGATGCCCTCGCCCTCGAGGATCAGGCCCATGAGCAGGTCCCCGGTATCGACCTCGTTGCGTCTCATCCGCCGGGCCTCTTCGAACGAAAGCTCGATCACCTTCTTGACGCGTGAGGTCGGGATCATGTGCTGGATGAGGATCCGCTCGTTGCGGCCGATCACCGACTTGACGACCTCGCGCACCGAATCGATCTGCACCCCCAGGCCGGTCAGGACCCGGTGGGCGGTTCCCTGCTCGACACGGAGAAGGCCGAGCAGCAGGTGCTCTGTGCCGATGTAAGTGTGACGCGCGCTCTCGGCCTCCTCCTGGGCGAAGGTCAGGCTGCGCTTGGCGTCCTCGTTGAAGCGTTCGAACGGATACATTTGCGCGACTCAACCAGTCTGAACCGTCCTGTTAACGAACGCTTGTTTGTGCGCCTGGAACCAGTCAAACTTGATCTCGTGGGGAGCTCTCTCGATCTGTTTGCGCCGGCCACACGCGAATGGTTCCTCAGCTCGTTTGCCGGCCCAACCCAGGTGCAGGAAAACGGCTGGCGGGAGGTGGCGTCCGGCCGGCACGTCCTCATGGCCGCACCCACCGGCAGCGGAAAGACGCTGGCGGCCTTTCTGTGGTGTCTCGACCGGCTGACCTCCGAAGCGGTGCCACCAGAGGCACAGAGGTGTCGCGTCCTTTATGTGTCGCCGATGAAGGCGCTGGCCCACGACGTCGACCGCAACCTCCGGTCGCCGCTGGTCGGCCTCCGCCATCACATCGAGGCCGCGGGCGGAAAGGCGCCTGAGATCACCGCCGCCATCCGCACCGGCGACACGCCGACCGACGTTCGCCGCTCGATGGAGCGCCACCCGCCCGACATCCTTATCACGACCCCCGAATCGCTCTACCTCTTGCTGACGAGCAACGCCCGGCGGATCCTGGCTTCGGTCCGGTGGCTGATCGTCGACGAGATCCACTCGGTGGCCGGCACCAAGCGCGGCAGCCACCTTTCCCTGAGTCTCGAGCGGCTGGCGGTGCTGACCAGGGTCGAGCCGCAGCGCATCGGGCTGTCCGCCACGCAGCGCCCGCTCGAGGAGGTGGCTCGGTTCCTAGGCGGCACCGAGCGGGACGTCGCCATCGTCGACGCCGGAAGGCTGAAGACGATGGACGTGCGAGTCGAGGTTCCAGTCGAGGACATGGCGAGGATGGCGGTCGAGGACGAAAGCGGCCGGACCACGAACAGCATCTGGCCGGCGATCTATCCCCGAGTGCTGCAGCTGATCCGTGAGCACCGCTCGACGATCGTCTTCGTCAATTCGCGACGGCTGGCGGAGCGCATCGCCGCGCGCGTCAACGAGCTCGCCGGAGAAGAGCTCGTGCGCGCCCATCACGGCTCGATCGCCCGAGAGCAGCGCATGGTCATCGAGGATCAGCTGAAGGCGGGGGTCGTCAAAGGTCTCATCGCCACCTCCACCCTCGAGCTCGGCATCGACATGGGCGCGGTTGACCTTGTGCTGCAGGTCGAGGCGCCGCCCAGCGTCGCGGCCGGCATCCAGCGCGTCGGCCGCGCGGGTCACTCCGTGGGCGAGGTTTCGCGCGGGGTGGTCATCCCGAAGTTTCGAGGCGATCTGCTCGAGTCGGCAGCCGTCGTCGAGGGCATGCTGGAAGGCAGGATCGAATCGACCACCGTGCCCCGCAAGCCGCTCGACGTGCTCGCGCAGCAGATCGTCGCGATGTGCGCGATGGACGAGTGGAGCGTCGAGGATCTCGGGCGGCTCGTCAGGCGGGCATATCCCTACAGCGACCTCGGGCCGATCGCCTTCGAGGCTGTGCTCGACATGCTCAGCGGCCGCTATCCGTCCGACGACTTCGCCGAGCTCCGGCCGCGAATCGTGTGGGACCGGATGGCGGGCAAGGTGCGCGGTCGGGCAGGCGCGCAGCGGCTCGCGGTCACCAACCCGGGCACCATCCCCGACCGCGGCCTCTACACGGTGAACCTCGTCGACGACGGCCGCAGAGTCGGCGAGCTGGATGAGGAGATGGTCTACGAGACGCGGGTGGGCGAGAACTTCGTCCTCGGGGCTTCGACGTGGCGGATCGTGGAAATCACTCAGTCGCAGGTGCTCGTGGTGCCCGCGCCAGGTGAGCCCGGCAAGATCGCCTTCTGGAAAGCGGACACGCCCAGCCGTCCGGTCGAGCTTGGCACGGCGCTTGGAAAGATGGTCCGCGAGCTCCGGGCGAGCGAGCCGAAGGTCGCGGCAAAGCGCCTTCGAGAGCGAGCCGGATTCGACGATCTCGCGATCAAGAACCTGCTCGCCTATCTCGAGGACCAGGCGGCCGCCACGGGCGTCGTGCCCGACGACAGAACGATCGTGGTGGAGAGGTTTCGCGACGAGGTCGGCGACTGGCGCGTCTGTGTCCACACGCCGTTCGGCGGCCGCGTTCACGCTCCCCTCGCACTGGCGATGGAGGCGCGCCTGCGGGAAAGGCTCGGCGTCGACGTTCGCGCCCTCTGGACCGACGACGGGATCGCGATTCACCTGCCCGAGGTCGAAGCTCCGCCTTCGCTCGACGAGCTGATGCTGGAGCCGGAGGAGGTCGAGGCGCTGGTGGCCGCTCAGCTGCCGGCGTCGGCGCTGTTCGCCGCGCACTTCCGAGAAAATGCGGCGCGCTCGCTGCTGCTGCCGCGCCGCCGGCCCGGACAGCGCACTCCGCTGTGGCAGCAGCGGATGCGGAGCGCAGGCCTTCTGCAGGTGGCGGGTCAGTTTCCCGACTTCCCGATCCTGGCGGAGACGTGGCGCGAGCTGATGAGCGATCACTTCGACATGCCGGCGCTTCTGGGACTGCTCCGCGCCATCCGCTCGCGTGAGATTCGCGTGGTCGCGGTCGACACCGAGCGGGCTTCGCCCTTTGCGTCCTCACTCCTCTTCTCATATGTGGCCGAGTTCATGTACGAGGGCGACGCGCCCCTGGCCGAGCGCCGCGCGCAGGCGCTCACGCTCGATCGCGAGCTGCTGGGCGAGCTCCTCGGAAGCGAAGATCTTCGCGAGCTGCTGGACCCCGACGCGATCGCTGCGGTCGAGCTGGAGCTGCAAGGACTGCTGCCCGAGCGCTTCCCGCGCGACCCGGACGAGGCCCACGACCTGCTCGTGCGTCTTGGTGACCTCAACACCGAAGAGGCCGTCGCTCGAGGCATCTCGGAGGATTGGCTCCGCGGATTGCAGCGCGAGCGTCGCGCGCTACCGGTGCGGCTCGCCGGCGAATCGCGATGGATTGCCGCTGAGGACGCGGGCCGGTATCGAGAGGCGCTCGGAGCGAGCCTTCCGGTCGGCCTCCCGGATGTCTTCCTGAATCCAGGCGCTGATCCGCTGGACTCGCTGATGCGGCGTTGGGCGCGCACCCACGTGCCGTTCGTGACCTCAGAGCCGGCCGCCCGCTGGGCACTGCCGTCGGCCGCCGTCGAGGCGTCGTTGACACGGCTGGCCGCGCGCGGAGACGTCCTGGCCGGCGAGTTCCGGCGCGCCCGGGAGGGCCGCGAATACTGCCACCCGGAGGTTTTGAAAGTCCTCCGCCGTCGCTCGCTCGCCGCGCTTCGCCACGAGGTCGAGTCCGTATCGCCCGAGGCTGTCGCGCGCTTCCTACCCGCCTGGCATGGCATCGGGGCGAAAGCCACCGGCGTGGACCGGCTGCTCGAGGTGGTTTTCCAGCTCCAGGGCGCGGCTCTACCCGCAAGCGTCATCGAGCGCGATGTCATCGCGGCCCGGGTCGGCGGTTACACCCCGCGTCTTCTCGACGAGCTGATCTCGATGGGGGAGGTGGTGTGGGTCGGCCGCGGCTCGCTGGGTGCTAGAGATGGCAAGGTCGCGCTGTATCTTCGCGGAGACGCTCCTCGCCTGGTCTCAGAGTCCGCAGACACGCCGGATGGCGACCTCCACCTCCGGCTGCGAGAGCACCTGAAGGCGCGGGGCGCGAGCTTTTTCCGAGACCTCTACAACGCGTGCGGTGGCGGCGACGAGGAGACGATCCTCGACGCGCTGTGGGACCTGGTCTGGTCGGGCGAGGTGACCAACGACACGTTCGCCCCGTTGCGCCTGCTCGGACCGGCGGCCCGGAGGTCCCCACACCGGCCGCGGCTTCCGCGACTCACGCAACCTCGCGCCTCCGGCCGGTGGTCACTGGTGGCGGACCTTGTCGGCGGAGGGGTAGCCGCCCCCACCGAACGCTTGCATTCCGAGGCGGGTGTCTTGCTGCAGCGCTATGGCGTGCTGACTCGGGAGACGGTCGTGACCGAAGGATGGCCCGGCGGCTTCTCGGCGCTCTACCCGGTGCTGCGGGCGATGGAGGAGTCGGGCCGCATCCGGCGGGGATACTTCGTCGAGGGATTGGGCGGCTCGCAGTTCGCCCTGCCCGGCGCCGTAGACCGGATTCGAGCCCTGCGCGATTCGGGCGGAGGCATCGTCGCCCTCGCCGCCACCGACCCCGCGAACGCCTACGGCTCGCTGCTGCCCTGGCCGCGGTCAGATGGGCGGATGGGCCGCACCGCCGGTGCCTATGTGGTCCTGGACGACGGTCTGCTCAAGGTCTACCTGGAGCGGGGCGGGCGCTCGCTGCTGACGACGGGCGAGGTGACCCCGGAACACCTGCGGGCCCTGATCGGGATGGCGGTGCTGGCAGGGAGGGTGGAGGTGCAGCGGGTCGACGGCGTCCCAGTGATGGACTCGCCGCTCAATGCGATGCTGCGCGAAGCGGGGTTCACCTCGACGCACCGAGGCCTGGTCGCCTACGCGGGTCGCAACTAAGGCCCCGGGTACGATTACCACTGGACGCGGGGAGTAGCGCAGCTCGGTAG
>PNAG01000004.1:0-1092 GCA_003169845.1 Candidatus Dormiibacterota bacterium
GATCTCGCCGCTCGTGAGCCGGAACAGCGTCTCAAGGCCGTCGAATACGGAGGCCAGACGCTGGCTCGCCTCGCGCATTCGTCGCAGGTAATCCTTCGTGCGGTCGTCGAGCTGGCCGCTGTAGTCGCTGAGCAGTGCATGGCTCAAACCATCTAAGGCGACAAGCGGCGCTCGGAGGTCATGGGACACCGAGTAGCTGAACGCCTCGAGCTCGCGGTTGATCGCTGTGAGCGCGGTGGTGCGCTCTTCGACCAGCACCTCGAGCTGGCGGCGGTAACGTCGCAGCTCCTGTTGGGCGCGGTAGAGCTCGACGAAGACCGACACCTTCGCCCGGACGATGGCGGGTACGACGGGTGCAAAAACGAAGTCGACCGCTCCGAGGTCGTAGCCGCGGCCCATATCCGTCTCCGCCTGGTCGAGCGCGGTGACGAAGANNCGAACGTCGAGCAGCACGACGGCGAACTCATCGCGCAGTAGCTTGCGAAGCGCATCCGCCCCTGACGAAGCTTCGATCACGTTCTCGTCGAGAGGGGTGAGGATAGTCTTCAGGGCAAAGCGTGTGGTGGCGTCGTCGTCGACGATGAGGAGGTTGACCTTCAACTGGGCGTCAGGAGCGGATTCGCACGATACGTGGCGAGGCCGGGTCACCATGGGGTCTTCCTGAAGAGTTGACGCTGTCCCGGATCTGTTCGTAATGGTTTGCGGTCGGGGCGGAACACGAGTGACTCGCGTTTGTCAAGGCCTAGAAAGCCCGAGCGGGTGAGGCTGCCGCAGAAGAGCCGGTGGATAGGCTCCTTCAGGGTAGAGCGGAAACGTCGTGAAGGACCCGGTTCTGGTATCCGGAGATCGTCGATGATCCTTCCGCGGTCATGGCCGCCAGGATGCTCGGTCGCAGCGGCCCGATCACTACTCACGAGAAGTCGTAGACGTAGCAGAGCCGGATGCCGGGCGATCTCGTCGAGCTCCGCCTCGGCGTCGACTGGAGCGGCGGTTTCGTCAGCCCTGTTCAAGGCGCGGCCCACGACTTAAGGAGCGCCAGCAGCTGGGCGTTGTTCACGGGCTTGGCGATGTAGTCGGAGGCGCCGGCCTCGA
>PNAG01000004.1:1183-87514 GCA_003169845.1 Candidatus Dormiibacterota bacterium
CCTCGATCGCCTCCCGCCCGGAGTCGACGGAGATAACGTCCATGCCATGCCTCTCGAGCATGGCCGTCAAAGCGAAGATGTTCCGGATGTCGTCCTCGACCACCAGGACCCTGGTGCCTGCCAGCGAGCCGTCGGCAGCATCCGGCATGCGCGAGCTGAACACGAGCTCAGCGCCGGTGCTCGGTTCGGATGACGTGAGGATCGCGGCGATTTCTTCTCTGAGACGTTCGGGGGACCTAGCGTCCTTGATCACGATGCTCCTGGCGGCCTTGTTGAGCCTGGCCTCCTCCTTGCGAGTAAGTTCGCGAGCCGTGTAGACGAGCAGCGGCGTCGAGCCCATCGCCTTGCTGGCCTCGAGCTCCGCGATCACCTTCCAGCCGCTGCTCCCCTGCAGTCCCAGGTCGAGCACGACGCAGTCGAAGGCTTCCCTCGCCAGGAACTCCAGCGCCTCGTCGCCCGTCGCGACGGCCGTCGTGGCCGCGTTGACCGGCTTCATGAGATCGACGATGAACTGCCGATGCACAGGGTCGCCCTCGAGGACGAGCAGGCTCTTGGTGGCCTCGACCTGATGTGCTTCGGCCACCGGCGGAGATCCCCGGCCCTGCCACGTACGGCTGCCGGCCGCGGCGACTGCGACCGCCCGGTTGGCACCCTCCGCCGGATCGTCCGACCAGCCGTTGGCCGTCCGCGAAGGTGAAATCCGGCCCGAACGCGCGGGCGACGAAACGGGGAGGTAGACGGTGAACGCACTGCCGACCCCCTGCTCGCTGTCGAGGCGGATCTCGCCTCCGAGCAGGCGGGTCAGCTCGCGGCAGATGGACAGCCCAAGGCCCGTGCCGCCGTACTTGCGGCTGGTGGTCCCGTCGAGCTGCGCGAACGCTTCGAAGATCGATTGCTGCTTCTCCGGCGGGATGCCAATGCCGGTGTCGATGACCCTGAAGGCGACCACGCCGGTGGCCTGATTGAGAGCCTCGTTGCCTGGATTCCAGCCCGAGGTGGCTGGCTGAGCCACGAACTCGACCCTCCCCCTCTCCGTGAACTTGAACGCGTTGCTCAGCAGGTTGTTGAGGACCTGCTGTAGCCGCTGCGGGTCGGTGGGGATGGTCTCCCGCAGCCCTGGCCGCACGTCGATCGTGAAAGAGACATTGGTGGCGTCGGCGACATGCCGGAACGTTCGCTCCAGCATCGGTTTCAGCTGCGCCAGGGGCCAGTTCGAGATTTCCAGCGCAATGGTGCCGGACTCGATCTTCGACAGGTCGAGGATGTCGTTGATGAGCTTTAGGAGGTCGGTTCCCGAAGCGCGGATGATCGTCGCGAACTCGATCTGCTTTGGCAGCAGGTTCCCATCCGGGTTGGCCGCCAGCTCCTGTGCCAAGATCAGAAGGCTGTTGAGCGGCGTGCGGAGCTCGTGCGACATGTTGGCAAGGAACTCCGACTTGTAGCGCGAGGTGATCTCGAGCTGCGCGGCCTTCTGCTCCACAAGGGTCTTGGCCGACTCGACCTCGTTCCTGCGGTGGTCGATCTCCGCGTTTTGCTGCACCAGCTGCCGGGCTTTCTCCGCGAGCTCCTCGTTCGTCCGCTGCAGCCGGTCCTGCTGGCTCTGCAGTTCGTTGGCCACCGACTGCGACTGCTTCAGCAGCTCTTCTGTCCGGCTGTTGGCCTCGATCGTGTTGAGGACGATTCCGATGCTCTCCATGAGCTGGTCCAGGAAATCCAGATGAGTCGGGCTGAACGATCGGAACGAGGCGAGCTCGATCACAGCTCGCACGTCGCTCTCGAACAGGACCGGCAGCACGATGATGTTTGCCGGAGTTGCCTCGCCAACGCCGGAGGTGATCCGGATGTAATCGGCGGGAACGTCGGTGACCTGGATGCGACGCTTCTCGAGCGCGCACTGGCCGATAAGGCCCTCTCCGAGGTTGAACTCCCTGGCCAGGTTCGTGCGTTGCTTGTAGGCGTAGCCCGCCTGGAAAGCGAGGCGCGGCGGACTGCCGTTCGAACCGACCATTCCATAGAACACTCCATGCTCCGCGTGGACGAGGGGGGCGAGCTCGGAGAGGATCATCTTTGAGACGGTCATCGGGTCGCGCTGGCCCTGCAGCATGCGGGTGAACCGCGTCAGGTTCGTTTTCAGCCAGTCCTGCTCGGTGGTCTTCTCGGTGGTCTCCTTGAGGTTGTGGATCATTTCGTTGATGTTGTCTTTGAGGACTGCGACCTCTCCCCTTGCCTCGACACCGATCGAGCGTGTCAGGTCGCCCTTGGTGACGGCGGTTGCGACCTCAGCGATGGCTCTCACCTGGGTGGTCAGGGTCGCCGACAGCTGGTTGACGTTGTCGGTGAGGTCTCGCCACGTGCCGGCCGCGCCGGGCACCTTGGCCTGGCCGCCCAGCCGGCCCTCGACGCCCACCTCGCGGGCGACGCTGGTCACCTGCTCCGCGAAGACGGCGAGGGTGTCGGTCATGCTGTTGATGGTGTCGGCCAGCTCGGCGATCTCGCCTTTCGCCTCGAGGGTGAGCTTGCCCCGCAGGTTGCCGTTGGCGACAGCGGTCACGACCCGGGCGATTCCGCGCACCTGCTCGGTCAGCTGACCGGCCATCAGGTTGACGTTGTCGGTGAGGTCTTTCCAGACACCGCCTACGCCGCGCACCTGCGCCTGGCCGCCGAGCTTGCCTTCGGTGCCCACCTCGCGCGCGACGCGGGTCACCTCAGAGCTGAAGGAGCGCAGCTGGTTGACCATCGTGTTCACGGTCTTAGCCGTCTCGAGGAACTGGCCCTGCAGCCGCCTGCCCTGGATCTCGAGAGCCATGGTCTGCGACAGGTCGCCGTTGGCCACCGCCCCGATGACTCGAACCATCTCGGTGTTGGGGCGGACCAGGTCCTCCACCATGTCGTTGACTGCCGCCAGGGTCGGCGCCCAGGCGGACCCCGCGTCGCCCATCGCCGTGCGGTCGACCTGACCTTCTTTGCCGACCCGCCGGCTCAGCCGGCGGATCGCGCGCTCGAGCCGCTGGTTCGACTCAATGACCTCGTTGATCGCGTTGGCGACCTGGCGGGCGGAGCCGGTGTACACGTTCGGCATACGTGCGGAGAAGTCACCCTTCTTCACCGCCGCGAGCACGCTCAGCGCGATCTTGGCATCGATGGTGGCGGAGGTTGCATCGCGCCCTGCTCGTGATTTGACTGCGGTGGTTGACGCCATCTTCCTTCCTTCCTTGCCTTCGTCTTTCGGAGATCTAGCGGTGGCTGACTGTCACAGGCTTTGGGGGACCCAGAATTCGACCTTTGCGCCCGCCCCGGGCTCGCTCGTGATGTGGCACCAGCCACCCGCCAGCTGCGCGCGCTCGCGCATCGCCAGCAGCCCCGGGTGCCCGAGCAGGTGTTCCGATTCGGCGACCACGAACCCCGTGCCGTCGTCCGTGATCTGGACCCTGATGCCGCCGTCCATCGACTCGGCGGCGACGATGACCCGGGTCGCGTGCGCGTGCTTCTCGACGTTTGTGAGGGCCTCGGAAACGTTCTTCATGACGAGCCCTTCGATGACCTCTGGGACGTCGGCTGGGAGACGCAGATCGCTGTGAGTCTCGATGCCCGAGCTGAGCCGCATCGATTCGAGCCGTTCGCCGATTGCGTCCTTGAGGTCGCGGCGAAGCTCCAGTGCTTCCGGGCTCACGTTGATCAGAAGCCGCCGCAGCGAGTCTTCGACTTTCCTGAGCGTGTTGCGAAGCTGATCGAGCTGGACCGCCTGGTGGCTCCCGTTGGCCTCCGCCCGGATCCGCTCCAGCTGCAGCTCGGCGCCGGTGAGCAGCTGGAGCGAGTCGTCATGGATGGCGCTCGCAAAGCGCCGCCTGGCCTCGTCCCCACCCGCAGCCACGTTGTTGAGAAGACGCCGCCGCGCGGCCACGGTCTCCTCGAGCCGGACTGCCGTCTGAGCCAGCTCGTCCTCGGCCTCCTTGTACTGCCAGACGAGGCCTGTAGCCATGGCAGCCAGGCGCAGCACCCGGACGTCATTGGCGCTGAACCCGCGCTTCGAGTGATAGGCGACCACAGCGCCGATCCGTCTCTCCCCTGCGCGCCACGACACCGCGATCGAGCTCTTCACGTCGGCGAGCCCACATGCGTGCCAGAAGTCGTCCAGCTCGACCGACGTTCCCCTGCCGAGCTGCAGGTCGTCTCGGAACACGACCTTCTCCATGACTCGCTCGCCGCCTGCCTCGATCTCCAGTCGCATCTCGTGGATGGGAGACGTTTCGCCGAAACCGAAGGGGGACGGCTGCACGGTGAGGGCGCCGCGTGGCCCGAGAACCCAGAACGCAACCTTGGCGGCGCCCACCTGCTCGGCGATCGCTTCCCCGAGCCTGAGGAAGAACGCCGGAAGGTCCTCGTCGGCGTCCAGGTATGAGGAGACGGCCGTGAGGGCGGCATGCGCGGCGTCGTGCGCTTTCTGGATGCGAACGTCGGAGCGCGTCCTTGGCTTTGGGCTGGGCTCGCCTGAGGAGCCGGCGTGTGCTCCGTTCGCGGCGAGCGCCACTTCCCCGCCGACTCGCAGTGCGGCTGCCTCCACTTGCCCCTCCAGGCGAAATTTGTCGATCTACATCAAATCGGCTTGGGGTGGGCGACGTCACCGTACAAGTGAGGTATTCGTGGCGAGAGTGCGGCTGGGGCCCGATTCGCCAGAAAGTGGCGTGCCCGGCCTCTCGCGAGGCGGGCACACCTAAGAAACGTGCCGGCCGTACGCCTTACCCGCGTGGCCGGACAAGAAAAGACCGGGCCCGCGACGTGCGAGCCCGGTCCGGGTTGGTAGGTCTAGGAGCGCCGGCGCCGGATGCCGATGCCGCCCAGCAGGGCCATGACGGCCCCCAGGACCCCTCCCGCGATGGGAGCCCCTGTCTCGGCGAGGGTCACTCCGCCTGTCGTCGCCGTCGCGCCCAGGACTGAGCCTGACGCGCCGGTGTTCGTAGCGCTCGAACCGAGAACGGTTCCCGATCCGACAGTGCCGGAGCCTGAGCCTGTGGTGCCCGTGCCCGCGCCGACCGTGCCGGAGCCTGAGCCGCCGCCCGTCCCGCCGACGGTCTCGGTTGAGCCGGTGGTGTTGCCGGTGCTGGCTCCCGTGCTCTCGGTGCCGCCGCTGACTCCGCCCGTCGCGGTCGAGCCGGTGGTGTTGCCGGTGCTGGCCCCGGTGCTGTTGCCGCCGCCGACCCCGGTGGAGCCGGACGCGGTGCTGCCGGTGGTGTTGCCGGTCGAGGCTCCGGTCGAGGTGCCGCCACCGCTGACTCCGCCCGTCGCGGTCGAGCCGGTAGTGTTGCCGGTGCTGGCCCCGGTGCTGTTGCCGCCGCCGACCCCGGTGGAGCCGGACGCGGTGCTGCCGGTGGTGTTGCCGGTCGAGGCTCCGGTCGAGGTGTCGCCCGTGACGCGAACGCTGCTCGTCGTCACCGTGCTGCCCGTCGTGTTTCCGGTGCTCGTGCCCGTGCTGGCGTCCTCGTTGCTGTCCTTGACCTTGGTCTTATCGTCTCCGTTGCCGGTCTTGCCGCCCGCGACATCTCCCCTGGAATCGGAGTTGCCCTCACCAGCCTCCTTGTGAGTCGCCTTGCCGGTGATGACGGTCATGACGGGCGCGACGCCCTTGCTGTTGCCGTTGGCTTTGCCATCGCCGCTCGCTTTGGCGCCACCGTTGTCCTGGGCCTTGGCAGACATGTCGCCACTGGCACTTGCCTTGGCGCCGCCGTTGTCCTTGGCCTTGACCGTCACCTCAGTGCCGGCGGCTGAGGCATTGCCGTTGCCGTCGCCTCCCGCCTTGACCGCGGTGCCCCCGTCGCCGCTTGCCTTGACGTCGCTGTTGGCTTTGGCGCTGTTGTCGGGCTTCGCCACTACGACGACCGGCGCAACCGCGCTCCCGCTGTTCGCCTGACCGTTGCCCGACGTTTTGACGCTGGCGCCGCCGCCGCCGCTCGGGGCCTTGGTGCCGGTGTCGGCCTTGCCCGCGGCACTGCCGCTCGCCTGGCCCGCCCCCGAGGAGCCCACTGTGGTCTTGGGCTTGCCCTTGCCATCGCTGTTGCCGTCACCGCCGATCTGGTAGTCGCCCTTCACCATCGGGCTGTCCTGGCGATGAACTACAGCTGAGGCGCTGGTCCTGTCCTGGGCTTTGCCCTGGCCGTGCGAGTTGTCCGCGGCCAATGCGGGCGACGTGCGGGCCATCATCAGGAAAACTCCGGCCATCAGCACAAACGCGTTGACGGCCAGGCGTCGCGCAAGCACAGGCCGACTCGCTAGATATTCGCCGAACGCTCTCAAAAGCCCACCTCCACATGGATATGAGCGATTGCCTCGCCGCCATCCTGGACATGGGCCACGTTTTCAACGTGGATATGTCGCAGAACGCCCCGCTCAGCGTTCCCTAGTAGGGCAATCCCTTGACATGACAACGCAAACACCAACTCTTGTAACCATGGGCGAGGCCACGGACAAAGCGTCCGTGGCGGGATTCGTCGAAGAGATGCTCGACGGCTCCGGCTGGGAACTGAGCCGCGTCAAGCGACGCTCATCCCGGTTCGAGCCGCCGGACTCCTACTGGACGCTTTTCGACATCGCCATTAATAAGGACGCGGAGGAGCGCCGCCTGAGGCTGGTGGCCAAGGGGGCCCTGAATCCCGCGGCCTGGGACCGGCTCAGCTCACAGCTCGCGGCGCATGGAGCGGACCGTCGATGCGATCCGATCGGCGGACTGGGCTACCCGCGACTGTTTCCAGAGTCCCAACACGCTTACTGGTTCTACCCGTTCGACCCGGCCATGCCCGGCCTTTCGGAAGCGGCCGACCCGGTCCGCATGGCGCGCGTGCTCGTCGGTCTGAACGACAACAACACCGCGGAGCTCCTAGCGGTGGCGCGCCGGCTGAATATCGAACGCGTCCGATACATGCCCGAGATTGGCGCTATCCTCCGGTACAGGCTGGACGGCCCCGGCGCCCAGATGGACATCTACGGCAAGGCTCAGCCCGGCAATCGCGGACTTCGCACCCACCGCATCGTGAAGGCGTTGTGGCAGGCGGCCGAGAACCATCCCGGCTACTTGAATCTGCCGCGGCAGCTTGGATTCGTGGACCACCTCGGACTCCTGCTCGAGCAGCGCGTCCGCGGCAATCCCGTGAGCGGCAACCGTGCGAACACCGAGTTCATGCAGCTGGGCTACGCAGCGGCAGAAGCCCTGGCCGTCATCCACGAATCGAGGATCGATGTCGAAGGCGTGATCAGCATCGAAAATGAGGTGGCACGGCTCGATCGTGTAGCGGAGCAGTTCACGTACGTGCTGCCGGTTGGTCACTTCCTCCTGACCGATCTCATCGCCCACATGCGTCATCGCGTGCGCAAGACCGAGGTGGAGGAAATCCTGCCCACCCATGGCGACCTTAAGTACGACCAGTTCATCCACCACAACGGCGAGTTCACCCTGATCGACTTCGACTACTTCGCAATGGCCGAGACCAGCTATGACCTCGGCAAGTTCTGCGCTTATACCGTCCCGTCGTCGCCCAAGGATTGGAAGGAATCCGTCGCGGCCGACGAGACTCGAGCGACTTTCATCCGCCGCTACCTCGAGTTGCGGCCCCAGGCGACTTTGCAGCGTTTCGCTGTTTACGAGGCGCTTCAGCTGGCGTTGCGCGCCATGGCCTCGATGTGGGCCCAATCGCCGGGATGGGAACGAGTCGCCGAAACGTTTCTTGTCATGGCGTTCGAGCGATTGCAGAGCAGACTCCCCGAATGATCGAGTCGGGGCCTCGAAACGAGTCTATTTACGCCCGCGAACAACCGATTTACAAGCTTTAACCCAACCACCGCCGGAGAGCCATCTGCCCGCCGGCATACTCTCGCGTGCGCATGCGGGTTTTCCCTTGGCTGGCGGCAACGGGTGTTTTGGTCGCGCTCGGCTGGAGCACGTGGTCTGTCATCCACCAAGGCGCGAACAGCGCACACCCCTTGACCGCATCGAGGCACCCGGTCGTGTCGACGGGACCCTACAAGGGTGTTGACTACAACGACCCTGCGCCTCAGCGCATGATCCCGCGGCCGAGCCCGGATCCCAGCCCCACGCCTCCAAGGGCGCCGGCCCCGCAGCCGGCCGCCCCGGTCCGTCACGTCGCTCCGGCGTCGCCTGCCATCGCCGTGCGCACCACGCAGCAGGCCCTGATCAACCAGGACCGCGCTCGCTACGGGCTCCCTCCGCTGACCTGGAGCTCGTGTCTGTACAGCGTGGCCGTGAGCAACGCCCAGCGAATGGCCGCTCAGGGCTTCATCTCGCATACCAATGGCCCCAGCGTTGATCTTTCATGCGGGCTCGGCCACCAGGCTGGGGAGAACATTGGCGACTGGTCGGCCGGAATCAACGACACCCAGCTCAACACCATGTTCATGAACAGCCCGGAACACCGGGCCAATATCCTCGGGCCGTACCACTACGTGGCCACCGCATGGGCGGTCTCCAACGGATACGGCTACATAGCGGTGGAGTTCACCTAGCTGTATTTCGCGGAGTTTTTGAGACTCCAAGCGCTATGCCGCCCGCATTTGGCCGACCAGTCCTGAAGGTGTTCAAGAGCGGGGGATGTTCTCGAAGCCTCGGTTGGTGAACGGGGTACCGTCGAAACGTTCGGCTGGGCTAGCCAGCCAATTGCTCCAGAGAGGCGGTGGTAGTTGTGGTAGGCCGCAAAGCGGTTGAGAGCTACTTCCGCCTCCTCTAGCGAACAGAAGACCTCGCGATCCAGGACCTCAGCCTGGAGCAGCTTCCAAAAGCGTTCGATCTTGCCGTTTGTCCAGGGCGAGTTGATCTGAGTCCGAATGGGTAGCCGATAGCCATGAGGTAGTAAGAAACAGACCAGGCAGACTACTCGTAGTGCGCGCTGTAGCCCGGATACTTGGGGTTGCCAAGGCCATGCGTCCGAACCCCGATAGGTAGCCCCGCCTGCCTGGGCGTTTCTAAGAGGACGAGGCGGGTGGGTACGCCATCCCGGGCAGCAGGGAGGTCGAAATGGGAGTCATGGCCAGGCGCGCAGACATCCGGCCGTCGCGCGGCGTGGGGTGGGGTGGAATCGGGATCGCCGTGCTGATGGCCGTGATCGTGGGCGGCGGGTCCGGCCTCCTCGTCCGCCACTACATGCAGCGCGAGGCGCCCGCGCCCCTCCCTGGGGTGACCGCGCTGCACCCGCAGCCGCTCCAGCCGGTTGAGGTCGGCCCTGGGACGATGCCGACCCCCGAGGCGCTTCCCAGCCACGCCCTTCTCCAGGTGCCCTTCACCACCCAGGCGCCGCTGAACAACTGGGCCCAGCACCAGGAGAGCTGCGAGGCAGCGAACCTGACAATGCTGGTCGCCTACTGGAAGCACGACACCTCGGTGGTGATCGAGCCTCACGCCGCCGACGCGGCGATCCGGCAGATTGATGCGTGGAAGGCGCAGCCCGACTTGAACGACGTCTTGATGGGCGAGCTCGCGCAGCAGCACTTCGGCTATATCTACCGGCTCGTGCCCAACGACCCGCAGGTCATCGCGGAGCAGCTGGCAGCCGGCCGGCCGCTTCTCGCCGAGGTGCGCACGCACGGGCTCGGCAATGCGCACTACCCCGGGTACAGCTCGCATTACGAGCAGACCGGGTGGTCGGTGCCGCACTTCGTTCTGATCATCGGCTACGACAACACCGGGGTCTGGCTCAACGATCCCGGGATCTCGTGGGGCCGCGGCTATCACATCAGCTACGCGCAGCTGGCGCACGCGATCGACGACCTCGACCAGCATCACCCTGCCCTCAACGAGGGCCAGGTCCTGCTGCTGATCGCGCCCGAGACACCAGTCGCGGTGAAGCCGGGAAACGTCTAGCTAAGGCGCGGAGGTTTTGGGCAACGCTCTGAGTAGCGTGGCCGAAGCGGGCGTTGTCCTGACGTAGCGCTACCGCGCGGCCTCAGGCCGTGCTTAATCGAGCGCTCGGAGGAGGAGCGCGAAGGGTGGTTCCCAGAGGAGCGGCACCTGGCGGCCGGCAGGCACTTTGGAGTCGCCCGGCAGGATGGCTGAGGGCGAAGGGGGCCTGGATCGCGGCAGCGGTCGGAGTCCTCTTCATCTCCATGACGCTCTACATCCTGTGGGCGGTCAGGGACCTGCCGGATCCGAGCCAGGACGTGCTCGCCGCGGGTGACGTCGTCGTGCTCGACCGGAACGGCAAGCTGATCGAGGACTGGAGCCCCGCGGGGCACTACCACGTCAATCTCGCCCTCCAGGACATGGGGCCGTACGCACCGAAGGCGGTGATGGCGGCGGAGGACCGCAACTTCTACAACCACGGGGCCATAGATCCGGTTTCCACGGCCCGCGCCCTGTGGATCGACGTGACGCAGGCCGGCCTCAACGAGGGTGGAAGCACCATCACGCAGCAGCTGGTCAAGATCCAGCTCCTCACGCCGCAGAAATCCCTGACCAGAAAGGTCCAGGAGCTGATCCTCGCGGAGACCCTCGAGCAGCGCTACTCCAAGGACCAGATCCTCTCTATGTACCTGAACCGCGTCTATTTCGGGCACGGGGCATACGGCGTCGGAGCCGCCGCGCGGACCTACTTCTCCAAGGATGCGAAGGACCTGACGCCGGCGCAGGCGGCGTTCCTCGCGGGCCTAATCCAGGCTCCAACCGCCTACGATCCCGTCATTCACTACGACCGTGCGCGGCAGCGTGAGCTGTACGTCATCCAGGGTATGGTCGCCACCGGGGCGCTGAGCTCGGCCGAAGCCAACAAGGCCTCTAGCGAGGACATCGAGTCGGAGCTGATGATCCAACCCAGCGCGCGTCAGAGCCTGGCGCCGCATTTCGTCGACCACGTGCTTGCCGACCTCGAGAGGATGTTCGGCTCGGCGGCGATCCAGCAAGGCGGCATCATCGTCCACACCACGCTCGACCTCGGTCTGCAGCAGATTGCCCAGAGCGCCGTCACGAACGGGGTCCAGGACCTGTCGTCGATGAACGTCAACAACTCCGCCCTCCTGGCGGCCGATCCGAAAACCGGCGAGGTGCTGGCGTGGGTCGGATCAGCCGATGACGGGAACGACTCGATCGCCGGACAGTACGACGTCGTGCTGGCCGAAAGGCAGCCGGGGTCGTCGTTCAAGCTCTACGTCTACGAGGCCGCCCTAAGGGACCGCAAGATCACATGGGCGACGGTGCTTCACGACACGCCCACGAACTTCAGTGGCTACACGCCACATGATTTCGACAACGGCGGCATGGGTGACGTCACAGCAAGGACCGCGATCCTCAACTCGCGCAACATCCCGGCCGTCGAGGTCGGCCAGATTGAAGGCATGCAGAACGTGATCACCCTGGCCCACCAGATGGGCATCCAGAGCAAGCTCGATCCAGGGCTGTCGACCGCGATCGGTGGCAGCGACGTCACCCTATTCGAGCACGTCCAGGGCTACCAGACCTTTGCCAACCAGGGCCAGCGGGTGGACCTGAGCGTCATCCGCGAGGTGGACCGCACCGGCGGGCACGCCATCTACACGCATAACACTCCGAACCCCACGGCCGTGCTCACGCCGGCCGAAGCGTTCCTCATGAGCGACGTGCTGAAGAACTACCAGAACCAGTGGCATTTCGGCTGGAACCGCCAGATGGCGAGCAAGACTGGAACCAGCGACAATGGGACGGGCGGGATCCCCGACTCGTGGATCATGGCCTACAACCCGGACATCGTGGTCGGCGTTTGGGTCGGCAACACCGCGCCCAACGGCGGGGGCGGGTTGATCCGGGCTTACGGTGAGAACGTCGGGCTCACGACGATGAAACGGTTCGTCAACGCTCTTCCCTCCAACATGCGTGATTGGTACTCGCAGCCTCCCGGCATCGTGCGCGGCTGCGGCTCCGACACGCAGGATCCCTTCCTCGAGGGCGTATGTCAGGTCTCTCCGAAGCCGTCGTCGTCGACAAGCCCGACCAGGACTCCGTCGGCGGGCCCGACATCATCGCCCAACCCGACGCCGGTGCTCTCGCCCAGCCCGTCGACGGCGCCGTCACCGGCTCCGTCACCGGCTCCGTCACCGGCTCCGTCCCCGGCTCCGTCCCCGGCGCCTTCTCCGACGCCCGCGGCGCCAGCGTCACCGAAGCCGACCCCGACATAACGGCGATGGCCGGCAGCCCATTCCAGGAGAGCGTCGAAAGGCGCAGGCCCGGCACGTCAATGCGCGGCTACGTGATGCGCACGCTGCCGCAAAGCTCGGCGATCTTGGTCAGCAATCGCGCCCCCCACGAGCCGCGGCCCGAGGGTGGCTTCAGCCGCGGGGCGGGAGGGGTCATCACGGCCTTGCTCACCCTGGCGGAGGTCACGGCTGCGGACTGGGTGGCATGTGCCCGCACCGATGCCGAGCGGTCGATGGTGGCCGAGCGCGGCGCGACGTGGACCGCGCCGTTGATCCGGAGCAAAGCGCGACTGCACTACGTGTCTCCGACGCCCGAGCAGTACGACCAGTACTACTCCGTCATCTCGAACCCCGTGCTGTGGTTCATCCAGCATTACCTCTGGGACCTCGCCCAACAGCCGATCATCAACGGCCGCATTCACCGCGCGTGGACGAACGGCTACGTCGAGGTCAACAAGCAGGTCGCACGGCGCGTAGTGGAGGTGGGCGAGGGCCTGCCCTACCGGCCCCTGGTCCTGGTCCACGACTACCAGCTCTACCTCGTGCCGAAGCTGGTGCGCGACCAGTTGCCGGGCGCCGTCATCCAGCACTTCCTCCATATCCCATGGCCGACTCCGCAGTACTGGAAGGTCCTGCCACGAGAGATGCGCGACGCCATCCTGCAGGGCTTGCTCGGCTGCGACATCGTCGCTTTCCAGTCGAGTCTCGACGTCCGCAACTTCCTCATGACGTGCGAGGAGAATGCCGGCCTTGCGGTCGATGAGCGCGAACGGGCCGTGCTGATCGACGGCCGGGTCGTCTATGCCCGCCACTACCCGATCTCAATCGACGTGGCATCGACGACCCGCCTCGCCTTCTCGCACGGCGTCATGGTCGAGGAGCGCAAACTCCGAGACTGGCGCCCGCAGCACCTGATCGTACGCATCGACCGCACCGATCCCTCGAAGAACATCGTGCGCGGCTTCCTCGCTTACGAGAAGCTGCTCGCGCACCATCCGGAGCTGAAAGGCAACGTGCAGTTCTGGGCCTTCCTGCAGCCTTCGCGCCAGGACGTCGCCGCTTACCGGAACTATGTCCGCCGGGTGAGGCAGGTCGTTCAGCGGATCAATGCGCAGTACGGCGGCCATGGCTGGCAGCCCGTGCGGCTCGAGTTCGGCGAGAACGTGCGCAAGGCGATGGCGGCGCTGCGGAACTTCGACGTCCTGCTGGTCAACCCCGTCTATGACGGTTTGAACCTGGTCGTCAAGGAGGGCGCACTGGTCAACCGCGCCGACGGCGTGATCGTGCTGTCGGAGAACGCGGGCGCTCATGAGGAGCTCCACCAGCACGTGCTTTCGATCAATCCCTTCGACATCGAGGCGATGGCGAGCGCCATGCACCAGGGCATCGTGATGAGCGTCGAGGAAAGGCGGCGGCTCAACGAAGCGGCGCGCGAGGTCGTGCGGGCCAATGACATCGCCCGCTGGATCACGAGTCAGGTGCAGGACATCCGCGACCTGGCGGCCATCCCCGGGTTTCGAGCGGGCTGACGGGAATAGCCTGGAAACAGGAAGGACGCGGGGTGCCCGACCGGACCCCGCGCCTCGAGGAAGGAGTCGCTAGTAGCCGCGCGAACGCATCCCGCGTGAGCGGCTCCGGCGAGCGACCGTCACATTGCGTGAGAACATGATGGTCACGATGCGCGCGATAACCCAACCGATCAGCGCGTAAACGAGGATGGCGATTACGACCGACAACTCGAGCTGGGACTGGTTGCTGCTCACGGTGGCCAGCAGGTTGCGGAAAGGCCCCAGGAAGACGTCGGTGATGCCGTACACGAAGCTCGTGAAGCCGGCCAGCGGGTTGGCACCGAGCAGCTTGAGCACGATGCGGATCACGAGCAGTCCGTTGATGATGCCGAAGACCAGGTAGATCAGCTCCACCGCCCGGCGCGCCGGGTTGAAGCTGCTAACAACCTCGGCCGAATCGGCCACCGGAACGGCCGGGTCGGGAGGGTCAGCGGCCGGGTCGACGGTGACGTGCAGTTCCTCTCGCACGGCGCCGGTCACCGGATCGCGGACGATCTCGGTGTCTCTCTGTTCCATCACATCCCCCTTCGTGTTTTCGGGAAATAAGCCACTGAGGCCTGATGTGAGAACGCCAGGGGGGCCCGGCACCCCGGTCCGGTTGAAGAGCTTCAAATAGACCTGGGCCGGGACGGTCCTGTTGGGATCAGGGGAACCAGAGCGGTAGCTTGGATAGCGCCTCGTCGGTGTCGACGTCAGGGTTGGAACCTGCGCTGAGCTCGTACTGCCAGGCCGCCATCGTGCCGGCGCAACCGGTCTGTTTCGGGGCATAGTCGGGAGCGGTTGCCTTGTTGTAGCTCCCGAGCAGAGAGGGCTCGAACGACCACAGGTAGGAGTCAGTGGCGACCCCAGGCTGGGCTGCAACGGCGCCGCACCAGGCGCGGGCGAACTCGCTGCCGGCTGTGCCGTTGCCGTAGTAGGCGGGGACGTAGTGGGCGGCCATGATTCCGTCGAACCAACCGCCGACGAAACCCGGGTCGACGTTGGCCGCGCCGGGGCACGCGTCGCCTGGCGGCTCGATGTCGATCGCCAGGGCGCGGCCCGCCGGGATGCCGAGTGCGCTCGCCGCGGCCGCCGCCGCTGCGGCATACGCCAAGCCCGTGGCGTATCCCGAGACGTTCGAGCAGTTGTAGTCGTTGTAGATCGGAAGGATCCCCATGTGGTTGTGAGCCGCCGCCGCGACCTCGGTCGAGCTGATGCCCGGGCACACGGTGTCCGTCAGGTAGCGGCCCCAGAAGTCGGGGGCGCCGTACGCGCCGACGACCTGTGGGTAGAGCCCGTTGGCGCCGGTGGGGTCTGAGGTGAGGGCCTTGCATGAGTCGACGCCCCACAACATGCGGGTCGGCTGGACGGGGGCCGAGCGCGCCTGGAGGTTGACCAGGCTGGTCGGGCGTACGACGCGGTTGAGAAGCGTTCCGAGGATGGCGAACGCGTTGACCGGTGGCACCGCGCCGACCACCGCTGTGAACCAGGGTGTGGCTCCGCTGGTGAGGGTGACCTGCGCGCTGCAGGTGGAGCCCGACTTGCAGGCCTTGTCGACGAGGTGGCCCTGCTCGTCGTAGATCCCGATGCTCCACGGAGTATTGGAGACGTCGGCGTTTGCGCTGGCCGTCAGGTACACCCTCCCGCCGACCTGCGGGTACGTCGTGTTGGCGGCGAGGTTGACGGCCAGCCAGGTGACCGAGAGCGGGTCGGACTGGGCCTTGGCGATGGCTGGGGGAAACACGCCTGAAGCGTTGGCGACGGCGGCGATCACGTGGCGCGTGCCGCCCGCAACCTGGGTGAACGAAGTGCTGCAGGAGGTGCCGCGGCTGCAGTAGGTCAGGCGGGTCTTGGAGTCGGCGTCATAGAGCTCGAGGATGTAGCCCGCCTTGTCGACGGGGATGGTCGCCCTGGCCGTCACGGTCACCGACTTGCCGGGCCCGACGATCGAGCTGTTCGCGCCGAGCGTGACGCCGATCCAGCTGACGTTGACCTGGTTGGACTGGGTGGTGGGACCATTGACCGGGAGGGTCGTGGTCGGCCGAGTCACGAACGCCGCGAAGTTGTGCACCCCGGAGTTCGCAGCGTAGCTCACGATGCACTGGCTCGATAGCATGCACGCGCCGACCAGGGTGCCCGCTGCCAGGTCGAAGATCTCGATCGCGTTCCCGGTGCCGCTCACGCTTGCGCTAGCCGTGGCGGTCAGGGTCGCCTTCTGCCCGGGCTGCGCGGTCGGTGAATCGGCGGTGAGCTCGATCCGGATCGACGGCCCGGCGACCTCGAGGGAGGAGATGGGGACGCTCGGGGTCACGATGGGCCCGCCGGCCGGCGACGCCGGAGCGGGCGTCGACAGAATCGTGTCGGTGCAGGCCGCGGGTCTGGATAGAGCGGGCGTGTCGGGGGTGATCGGGCATGCGGAGCGGCCATCAGGGATCGACGCGACGCCAGGCGTGGGCTGGGCCCAGGTCGAACCGGCGCAGGCCGTGGCCGGACCCGAGGCCGGGCACTGAGTAGCCCCGCTCGGGAGACTCAGCTCCACGGCATCGGGGGCGGCCTGCCTGCTGCAGGCCTGCGGTGGGGCGGTGGCGGATGAATGGCAGACGGCGGCCGAGACATCGCCCGCCCGCATGCCGTGAGCGAGTACTAGGCTGCCGCCCGGAGCGGCGGCGAGGGCCACGATGCTCAGCTGGTTGGAGGCGACGACGATGGCCAGCGCCGCACGGACGCATGGCCGGATCCTGACAAGGGCCAAAAGGCCGCGAATTGCCTGCAATTAAACCCCCCAATTGGCGCGTCCCGATCATCGGGTGGCGCAAATGACCTGGGGGAAGCTACCGTCGACCAGGCAGCGAGCCAGCGGCGCTGAGGTTAATTAGCCTCAACTGTTGTCAATTGGACCTGAAAACGGGGCTACTCAGGCAATTTGGGGGCATCCGCTCAGGCAACCCGAGCGATTCGACCGCTTCAGCCGAGCGCGGTCATACGGTTGAGGTAGGCGTCAGGCGGTGGCGCCGAACCTCTGGTGGCGGTTCTCGTACCAGCGGCGCAGGAACTCGGCCGTGAACGTCGCCTCCTGGCCGGCCCGCATCGGCCGCAGCAGCTCCTCGGCGAACTCACGGCTGATCACCTGGATCAACGCGCGGTCGGCGCTCGTCCGCGAGGACTTCTGGAGGGCGTCCGTGAACATGGCGTGCGCCACTGCAGCGGGCCCTGTGCTTTCGTCCAGCTGTGCCTGGCCCTCCACCTCGATCGTCTTCGGCTGCCGCCCGCCGGTGGCAGCCGTCGCAAGCCAGCCGCCGAAGGACAAGTGGTGCACGACATATGAGACCTGGCGGGAGGGACCCACTCCGGGGGCGCGACCTGACTGGTCGGCCAGAAATCCGATCGCCCAGTGCTCCAGCTCGGCGACGGCGGCCGCCCCGCGCGCGTCGGGCAATTGTTGGGCAATGCCGAGACGGTGGGCATCGGCGTCGATTCGCTGCAGCAGCCGGTCGACGGCAATTCCGTGCGCGGATTCGGGCGTGCCGGTTTCGTGCCCGTAGTCCCATAGCGCCTCGGTGATCCTGAACACCGGCCACCAGTCCGGGTAAGTCGACGGCAGCCACCGCAGCGCTTGGGCGAGGTCATCCGGCCTGGCCAACCGGTACTGGAGGCGGTTGCCGGCCGGCTGAACGAGGACGATGCCGGCCATTGTCAGCATCTCGAGCGCTTGAGCCACGCTCCCCTTGCCGTAGCCGACGTCCTCGGCGAGCGCCGAGGCTGACAGAAGCCGGTCTGGCTCGGCAAGCATCATCTTCAGGATCTCGGCCCGCGCCGAAACACCGACCAGCGCCCGCAGCCTGAGCTGGATGAGCGAAGGCCGACGCAGGTCAGGCGACCCCAGGGCGTCGTGCTGAAGCAGGGCCAGCGGGTCGCCCTGAGCAGGCCACGGCACCCGCGCATGGGTCCTCACAGTGGCCGCGAATCGGCCGAACGCCGCACGCATGGCCGGGGAGGCCTGCTTGGCAAAATGCCGGAGGCGGAACGTCGAGGCGAATCGCGCATTCGCGATGGACCACTCCATCGCGTTCGCGCGCAAGCGGCTGTCGGTACCGAGCCATGCGGTGAACAGGATCAGGGGCTCGAGGTCGACGGCCTGCCAGTCGTGCCGGCGCACACCGCCGCCGGCGCCGAGCTCGAACCACAGGCTCCACGCAAGGTCGAGGGCGAGCGTGTTCACCTCGCTGCCGAATCGGGTCATGGCCCGCGTTGGGATGCAGTCGATGTCATCTCAGTCCTTGCGTTCAGTTGGCGGTTTGGTGCAGAGAAAACGAAGCCGCCCGGCAGGGTCGGCTTCTGTTCAGGAAACGCCGCGAAGCGGACCGATACCGAAACTGAGCTCCGGAACCCCTATTGGCTTGCATGCGCCCCGCCCAACACGTTGCCGTACATCATTCCCAAGGCCAGGAGGCCCAACAGCGAGAGAAGGACGAGGACGAAGGTCCGGGTGCAGGTGTCGATGAAAGCGTCCTGCATCTCGGAGTCCTCTACGTTCCAATGCCGACCGAACAAGCCCGCCCTGATCGAGAGCCCGGTCACGATGACGAGAATGATCACCAGAGCTGCCATGTTCACCCCCTGATGTAGGTGGGGACGCTGAGCGGGTCAGCGTCCTCACTAACCTGACAACGCGCCAGCCCCGCAATGTGCACAAGATTTTTCTTAAGAAGAGTCGCCGCAGCGCAAGAAGAAAGAGACCTCCAATACTTGGCGGCAGGGCCGCGTTTTCTTGGGCGTGGAAGTCCCGTCGCCGCTGCAGTTCTCGATTGCTCTTTTCACCGGTATGGTCGCTTCGACCTTCGTGCCTCTGGTGCGCCGAGCCATCCCGCGACCGGCGGAGATCGGGCTTTGGGCCGCCTTCATCACGGTATGCGTGCTGGGGGTGATCAATGTCGCCGACCCCAAAGCCCACGAGCTGACGACATCAACCGTGTGGGGAATCGACCAGATCATCAACAACATGGCCAAAGGGCTGGTCGGCGGCATCTTGGGCGCGATCATCGCCAACCGGTTCGCCATCGCCAACTGGATCGTCCTGCTGGCCAGCGTGGACATCCTAGCGCTCGTCCTGCTGCGCTCGCATCGCAAGTCTCGTGCGTGGCAGCCACGAGTCTGGCTGATCGAATGGATGGAACTGCCCATGCTGACGCCCGCGCCCGCGCGCGCGGAGGAGGTTCCCTATGCGATCGACGGTTTGAACCGGCGTGCAGAGGCTGCGATGGCCGTGGCCGGTGCCGCGGTACTGGCGGCGCTGGTCCATTTCTCCATCTGGACGCGCAACGTCATGCTCCCGACAGCAGCGGCAAGGCTGGCTCGCGCCGCGCAGAACGGTCGCGTCGAGGCACGCACCAGTCTCGAATCGCTTCGTAACACGGCCGAACACCTCCGGTTCGCGGCTCGCGCGTGGTACACGGCCGCCGGCGCGCCTGCGGTCAATGGATTGACGATGAGGGCCACCGAGGCCGTGCGCAATGCGCACGCTGCCCAGCGCCTGCTCGAGGCCGCCGAATCTCCCGGCAAGGTGGTCGACATCAAGGCGTTGCCGGGTGCGCCATCGATGGGCTGGTATGGCCCGTTGCTGCCCACTCAGTCCGCCCTGGAACAAGTTGAGGAAGGAGAAGACGGCGCTGCACAACGACCAGATAGTCTGGCCTCGTAGACCGAACGGGATGAGGCGGCGCGCCAGCGCGCCGCAGGAGCTGGCCAAGAGCCGGCTCGCCCGGCCCGCCGCCTGGACGGCGCGCCTCCTTGTGTTCCTCGCCATCGCGGTGCCGAGCCTGCTGATCACCTCTCCGGGCTATGTCGCGTTCGCCGACAAGCTGCCCGACCCGAGCCAGGTGACCGCGCCGATGCCCGAGGACACGCTGCTCTACGCGGCTGACGGGACGACGCTCCTCGCGGACCTGCACCCGCCCGGTTACCAGCATTACTACGAGCCTTTGGCCGACATGGGAACCCTGCTGCCGGAGGCGGTCATCTCGATCGAGGACCGCAACTTCTACCAGGAGCCGGGTGTCGACCCGCAGGGCGTCGTGCGCGCCTCACTGATCGACTTGCGCGCCCATTCGTCCGTGGAGGGCGCATCCACGCTCACCCAGCAGCTGGTCAAGATCCGGTTGGTCGGCAACGAGACGACGCTCGACCGCAAGGTGCGTGAAGCTCTGCTGGCTTTCGAGATCGAGCGCACCTACACGAAGAATCAGATTCTCGAGTGGTATCTCAACAGCGTCTTCTTCGGCAACACCGCATGGGGCGCGAAGACCGCATCCGAGATCTATTTCCACAAGGACACCAAGGACCTCGACCTGGCGCACGCCTCGATGCTGGCCGGCATCATCCGAGGGCCGACACTGTACAACCCGCTGATCAACTGGACGTCCGCCAAGACCCGGCAGAAGGCCGTCCTGGACGCGATGCTTCGCGACAACAAGATCACGGCGGCCGACGCGGCCAAGGCGTACGCCGAAGACATCTCGGCCCCGGCACACATGTACACGCCGACCAACCAGATCGTGGCGGTCGACTTCGTCCGTTACGTCACGGCCCAGCTGGTCAGCCAGTTCGGGTCGACTGCGACCTACAGCGGTGGCCTGCGGGTGGTGACGACGATCAACGCCGCCGTGCAGCAGCTCGCGCAGAGCGCGGTCACCGACACGATCGCCTCGCTGGCCTACCGCCGTGTCAGCCAGGGCGCGCTGGTGGCGCTGGACCCGACCACCGGTGCTATCGTCTCGATGGTCGGTTCGGCGAATCCCAACGCCAACGGCGGGCAGTACAACCTTGCCGTCTGGCCGCCGCGCAACCCCGGATCCTCGCTGAAGATCTTCACCTACACCGCGGCCATCGCCAGCGGGAGGTACTCGATGACGACTCCCATCCAGGACGCGCCTTTCTCATACCGCGCCCCGGGCACGACCGAGGTCTACAAGCCGATGAACTATGACGGGAAGTTCCATGGCACCTGCCAGCTGCAGGTGTGCATGGGCAACTCGCTCAACATTCCTGCGGTCAAAGTCGAGCTTGGGGTCGGCGTGTCGGATGTCGTCCAGATGGCTCGGACGATGGGCGCTCCGCCGTACGAGCAGCACTATGACTCGGCGGGGAACCCGGTCTACACGGCCGACGATCCGCTCGACACGTACGGCCCGTCACTCACGCTTGGCGGCTACGGGGAGACCCCGCTGCAGATGGCGACCGGCGCGTCGGTGCTGGCCACGCAGGGGATCCTCCGCCCGCCATTTGCCATCAACCTCGTCACGAAAGATGGGAGCTTGGTCTACGCCCACACGGTCAACGAGGGCGCCACGCAGGTGCTCGACCCTCGGGTGGCTTTCATCATGGAATCCATCATGTCCAACGACAACAACCGGGCGATGATCTTCGGCCGCAACTCGCTACTGACGCTTCCCGGCCGGCGCGTGGCCGTGAAGACGGGAACATCGGACTCGTTCGCCGACGCGTGGACGGTCGGGTTCACGCCGCACCTCGTCGCCGCGGTATGGGGAGGCAACCCCGACTGGCGCCAGAAGATGACGCTCAACTCAGATAGCTATTACATCGCCGCGCCGATCTGGCACCGGTTCATGCAGACCGCGCTCGACGCCATGGGAATGCCGAACGAGTGGTACTCGGAGCCGCCAGGCCTCATCAACAAGATCGTGAACGGCCAGCCCGCGTACTACCTGCCGGGGACTAACTAATCCGGCGAGAAACGGGGGCCGCTACTTGTTTCTCGGCGCGCAGCAACAAATCAAGAGGAGTCGCGTCGGCCGTCCCGTAAGTGGACTGACCCACCAGGAGTTCAGATCGTCGCGGCGCTGCCACTGCTTGAGGCGCACCTCAAACGGGTCGGCAAAATCGCTCTCCAGGGCGATCTCGAGCAGCACCGTCAGCGACGCGCGCCCGTACGATTGAAGGACGAGGTCCTCATGGAGGCCGTGCATGCTGACCAGGCAGTCGACCGTGAGGGCGGCCCGCGCCTCGCGCATGTCGCCTCGAGCGCCGCCGATGCCGTCAACGATCATGTGCCACCGCGCGTGGCGGAAGGAGAGCCGCACTGACGCGACCGACTCCGGACGTCGGCCATTGAGCCTCAGCTCATGGCGTGACAGGAATCTTGTGTCGGCCGCGTACAGCCCATAGTAGCGCGCGTCCGGCGGGAGGGCGCCCTCCTCGTCGGTGACCAGGAACGTGGTGCCGTAGTTGATTTTCACCGACGGGTGCGGTGGACCGCCGAGATCAGAGTGCGCCATTGCACCGCCCCGAGCGATCTCCCGTCCAGCCGGCCATCGGCGCTGCGTGCGACACCCCCCCGCGACACGAGTCTCGCGGCCTTCGCGCTGGGCCTTCGGTCACCTTGCTTCATGGAGGGCTAGGCCTGACGTTAGCCATAGGTCTGGCGTACCTGCAAATCGGTCGACCTTGAACGTTCACTACGACGAGTACCTGAGACAGCACGCGCGGCCGCTGCAGATCAAGTCTGGGTTGGAGGCACCTGCACAGCCGTCTTCGACCGCGGGTCAGGCTGAAGGGGGGTCCGCCCCGCGTGGAGGCTGGGTGACGCCCTCCGACGCAGCGAGTTGCTGCCAACGATGTTCGAGCGGCTCTACATCCGCTACGGCCGCATCGGCCGCATCGACGCGTTCGTCGCGCGGGCCGACCGGCGCGACGAGGTACGGGAGCCGGTCAGACGCGCGACCCGTGGCGGCGAGGTCGAAGCGGAAAGACCGTACGTGCCTCGACTGGGCCGGCAGCCTAGCCGGAGTCAGGCTAGTCGGTCGCGCGAGCCTGGGCTCGCCGACCGGCTCCTCGATCCCCGACCCGGGACCGTAAGAGTTCTTGAGCATGACGCGCAGTCGCTCCTTGGCCACGGCGAGCCGGGACGCCACGGTGCGCTCCGGGATCCCCAGGGCCTGGGCGATCGCGCGGTTCGTGTAGCCGTGGTAGTGCCGAAGCACGATCGCGGCCACCTGGTTGGGCGGCAGTTTGGCCAAGGCGGCGGCGAGGTCGCGGTGCTGCACCAGCTCCTGGGGATCGGGCGCGAGCCTAGGCGGGCCGATGCGGCGGATCACCTCGCCGACTTCGCGAAGGCGCATCTTGCGCTGGTGCGAGACGGCGGCGTTGACGGCGATCCGGTGCACCCACGCCTCCGCGGGCGCTATCGGCTGCCAGTTGGGCCACTTCTTGTAAGCCCTTTCGAACGCGTCCTGGGCGCAGTCCTCCGCGGCGGACCGATCGCCGAGGATCGCCGTCAGCGTGCCTAGGATCTTGCCGTATGAAGCTTGGTAAAGGCGCTCGAAATCTGCTTCGTTGCCTGCCTGGTAGGCCATGCCCGGCTCACTTACGGCGCCGACGGCGACTGACTCCGAGATCGACTCCGCCATGGTTTCGTTGTTCCCCCCCCGCGTAGTGGTGGCGGCTCTTTCGAACTCGCTCACCCTGCCCCTACTCTGGCCGTCGACCCCACCTCCGGTCACCGTACGGTTGCGCGGATTTTCACTAACTCACTTGCAGTAGGCCGTCGGTTCAAGTGTTAGCAGTGCGGCCGGCGTTCTCACAGCGGGATGAATCCAGGGGCCGAGTCCGCGGCTGACTTCTCGGGCGATGTGCTTGGGGCGATCGCCAGCGGCCTTACGGCCGACGCGAGAGAGAGCGGGAAAAAGACTCTCGAGGTTGTGCGCGCCCGTTTGCCCCAGCTCGTCATGCTCAGCGAGCAGATGGGCGAGGACCTGGTCGCGACCTCCGCCGGCTTTATCGAGATGATGCTCGGGCCGCTGCCTGCCGACGTCGAGATGCCCTGGGCCCACTGCGAGCAGCGTGCGCGAGAGTTCGGACGGCTGCGCGCCGCGCAGGGCGTGCCGCTCGAGTCCCTGTTCGACGTGCTCGCTGTCTACCGGCGCACGACCGTCGAGCTGATTTCGCTGCCCCTGCAGGGCAGTCCCCGCCACGACGAGATCGTCGCTTTGGCGCAGAGCCGCCTCGAGGACGTAACGGAGCGCCTGACGATGGCGATCGCGAGTGGGTATCTCCAGCATCTCGACGAGGAGCACCGCGCGCGAGAGAGCGAGATGTATGGCCTCGCCGCCATCGTCACGGCGATGGGCCGCACGCTCGACGTCTTGGAGACCGCCGAGGTCGCGCTGGTGGAATCGCTCACCGCGTTGCGTTTGAGCACCGGCGCGCTGTGGTTGCGTGAGCGCTCGAGCTTCAAGCTTATGCACACCGTCGGCCTGGACCTGGACCAGGTGGAGGGATTCGCGCGGGAGGTCGGCCCGAACGGCAAGGCCTCGGCATCGGTCGTCGGCCGCTCGGAGTCACAGGTCGACAGAATTTCGAGACGCGAGTGGAACGGCCTGCGTGCACAGCTTCGCGTGCGAGGGCGGGCCGTCGGTTTCATGACTGTCGCCACGATGGTCGATCGAGTGTTCAACGCTGGGGACCTGCTGTTCGTGGCCGCGGTCGCGGACCAGGTCGCCATCGCGCTTGACCGCGCCCGTCAGTTCGCCAGCGAGGCGCGCACCGACCACCTCACAGGTCTCGCCAACCGGCGCGAGTTCGAGCGTGTGATGGAGCGCGAGGTCGCGCTCGCTGAGCGCCACGGCCGCCGCCTCTCGGTGATGATGATCGACCTCGACAACCTGAAGCGGATCAACGACCGTCAAGGCCACCTAGCAGGCGATGCCGCGCTCAAGCTCGTGGCGCAGCAGCTGCAGCGGGTGGTGCGTGCCTCAGACGTATGCGCACGCGTCGGGGGCGACGAGTTCGCAGTCGCGATGCCGGAGACCGAGGTGGAGCGGGCGCGCGAAGTCGCCGTCCGCCTGCGCGGAGCCGTCCAGCACGTTGGACTCAGCGTGAAATCACCCGAACCGGTCGAGGTGAGCATCGGCATCGCCGCCTGGCGGTCCGGCCAGGACTGGCAGACCCTCTATCAGTCGGCCGACGTCGACCTCTACGAGGACAAGCGCCGGCGCAGGACCGTGCGCCGGTGGAACGAGGAGGACCGCCCCACGCTCAAGCTGCTCGGCCGGACAGGCCGCCGGCGGGTGTCCGGAGCCTAGAGGTGCGGCCGCGCCCAGAGGCGCCTCGCTACTCGACGAGCGCGAGCTCGCGAGCCTTGACGATCGCTTCGAGCTTGGAATGGACCCCGAGCTTGCTGCCCAGGCTGCGGATGTGGGTACGAACCGTGGTGTAGGTGATGCCGAGCTTGTCGGCGATTTCGCGGCTGGACGTGCCTTCTGCCATCAACCGCAGAACTTCCTTCTCACGCGGCGTGAGCCTCTCGAACTGGGAGTCTGCCTCTCGGCGCTTGTTCAGCAGGGTGGCGATGGCGCGCGGGGTGAAGAGCGAGCCTCCGCCCGCGACGACGCGGATCGCCTCCACCACGTCCTGGGCCGCGCGCGACTTGTGGATGAATGCGCTCGCCCCGGCTTCGAGGGCGGCAAAGCGCGCGGCATCGCTGTCCTCGCGGGTAAGGACGATCAGCTTGGTCTCGGGGCGAACCTGGCGGATGGCCGTGCCGGCGTCGGCGCCCGTTCCGTCGCCAAGCCGGAAGTCCATCAACACGACGTCTGGCATCAGCTCGGTGGCGCGCACGATCGAATCGGAAACCGAGCCGGCCGTGCCCACCACGGTCATGTCGCCCTGGTCGTTGATCAACGCGGACAACCCATCGGCAACGACCTGATGGTCCTCGACGATGAGGACGCGCGTGGGCGAGGATGCGGTCATGCGACCGGCATCCAGAACTCGATCTTCGTGCCCGGGCCGGGCTCGCTCTCGATCTTGGTCCACCCGCCGGCGAGCAGCGAGCGCTCGTTGAGCGCGAGCAGCCTAAGATGTCCGGGCAGGCGGTCGCGCTCCGCGACGAGAAAGCGGCGACCGTTGTCGGCCACCAAGCCGTGCACGGCCCCATCCGCAACCTCGCACAGTATCCGGCGCGGGGCGTCCTCCATCTTCGTCAGAAGGACACAATTATCGCCGACCATCGCGTCATTCTGACCGTTTGGATCGCGAAGCGCTTCAGCTTCAACTCAGCCTTCCGTCATCTGCATCGCATCGCCTGGGAGCCCGCGGGCAAACCGCTTACGCGTCCGGTCGGCGGCCGTGCACACGAGAAGAATTGCTGGGTCCCTGCTGAAGGTTGCTGGCCGAGGGCCTGGTTTGGAACCTGGAATACGCTGAGCGGACCTGAAGAAGACGGTCGAACGCCTGCAGAAGGTCGACAGCGCGCGCCAGCCGCCCGTGCAGCTGCAACATCTCGAGCGCGGCGGCGATCTGGTTGGCGAACCCGGCCGAACGTGCCTCGCGGGGCGGTCGTATAGCCGCTCGCGCTCGCCACACCCAGGCTTGGCGCCACTCCTCAACGGTGCGCCCGGTATCGGACCACGGCGGGGCGTTGTCTAAGCGAAGGGCCTTGCACTGGCTGCTTCAGTGCAGCTCCTCATCGCGGCGCCGTTACGAAGAATTTGCCGGCTGCTTTTTCCAGAAGGTTGGTGTGATGCCATCGATTCCGCGGTTCCAGGCTCCACTGCTCCGCAACGAGTCGGCGTTCTCTGATCGCGATGCGCACGCGTAAGACCCTGTACCGCACCAACGGCTCTGTCATCGTCAAGCCCTTGGTCGTCCTCGCGGCCAGGGTTCTCGGCCCTGGCCCGCTCCGGCTTAAGCTGGTCAAGCTGGCCCACGAGCTGAGTGACGGCGGAGTCGTGATCGAGGCAACGCCAGGAGATGTCACACCGCATCCGCTCGACCGGGCGGCTGCGCAGCCCACCCACCGCGCGGCGTAGGCTCCTGAGCGCTCGATTCTGCGTGCCGCCGAAAGCGCGGCTCGATGAGCGGAGCAGGTTGGTCTGGATGCTCACGCTGACGCCAAGCCCGGCCCTCGCAAGCCAGCGAGACCAATCCTTCCGCACCGAATACCGAGCGGACGCTGCCGACGGCCGGGCGAACACGTTCCGGTGAGGGGAGCGCTGCGAGCCTCGGCGCTGAACGGCCTGACGGCCACCGGGTCGTCGAATCCGATTTCCGTCCAGCGCCGGAGAAGGCGGTGAAGGGAGTCGAAGAGTAGACCGATGTTCGGTGGGGCCACAGCCGGCGCCATCATCGAGGCGGGCAGGTTCACGTTCGCGAGCGGGCCGTCATGAGACTCCGGCCGGCACCCTCACGTCGTCCCGCCGAGGGCCTGGGAGGCAGCCGCTTGGCTTAGCTGCCTTCTCAGGCGGGGCCTTGAGTGGCCTCAAGCGTTGCTCATATGGAGATTTCGCCCGTGTACATGCCGCGCGCCTCGATCATCGCCGCCGGCTTCGTGCTTGCCGGTCTGGTCGGTCTCGGGGCCTACTTTTTCCCACTTTTCCGGACTGCCGCCTCGGCGACGCCCAGTTCCGGCACGGTCGCCGGTGCGGTTTCCGACACCATTTCCAACCTCAATCCGATCGATGTAGCTCCGAGCCAGCCCTTCACCGTACTGCTCCTGGGTTCGGACGACGACTCCAAATTCCCGGCGGACCGCCTGAACACGCAGTCAATGATCCTGCTCAGGGTCGACCCGGGCTCCAAGCAGGCGACCATGCTCTCGATCCCCAGGGACCTGTGGGTGCCGATCCCGAACCAGGGAATGGGCAAGATCAGCACCGCCTACCAGCTCGGAGGGCCCCAGGGCGCGATCGCCGCGGTAGAGAGCAACTTCAAAGTGCATATCGACGACTACGTCTGGATCGGCCTAAACGGGCTGGTGAAGTTCATCGACCACCTGGGCGGGGTCGACGTTGTTGTCACTAATCCGGTCATGGATGATTTCTATCCCTCAGATCTAAGCAGCACCGGCAATCCATATGACTACTACCGCGTAGCCGTGCTCCCCGGCGCAACTCACCTCGACGGTGTACACGCTCTACAGTACGTGCGATCGCGCCACGGCGACCTGCGGAGCGACTTCGCCCGCTCGGAGCGGCAGCAGCAGATCCTGCTCGCAATCAAGGCCCAGGCGACTCACCTCAACGTGGCGGATCTCCCGACTCTCGCGGCGGCATTCAACGGAGAGGTCAAGACCAGCATCAGCCTGGACAGGCTCCGCCAGCTCTTTTCCATCGCGGGCAGCTTCGGCGGATCCAACATCCACCGCGTTGTACTGTTGGCGCCGTACACCTCGGAAGGGTCTGCAGCGGGGCAGGACGTGGTGCTGCCGGACTGGTCCGCCATCCTACCCCTCGTGCACCAGACGTTTTCGTGATACCGGCTGACGCCGTGATCTCGTCACGCCCTGGACGCCTTGCGAGCTGGCTGGCAGCGGTGACGCTTGCCGTCGCAATGTTCGCATTCGGCGTCGGCATCTATAACGCCGCCGGCTTTCTCAAAGCGGGTAAGTCTCATGTCGTGCGGCCTAACCAGGTCCGCGCACCCTCGGTTCCCGGAACCTTGTACGTGGCCCAGGCCGGAGCGATCTATCGCTCCCGCAACGGCACCTTCGCCCAGATCACAACGGAGTCCGGCTGGACGCAGCCGGCCGTCTCTCCGGACGGCAGCGAGCTCGCGGTCGTCAGGCGTTACGAGAACTGGTCCGACCTGTACCTGATGACGCCCAGCGGGCACCTGACCGCGCTGCTCACGCACGACCACTCGCCGCAGATGGAATCCAACCACTGGGTTTTCTATCCGCGTTTCAGCCCCGATGGCCGCACCCTGTTCTACGACTTCGACCCCAAAGACCCTTTCAACAGCTACCGCGTCGACCTAGCGATCTTCGCGAGCCCGTCAGATCCAAGCTCCCACGAATCGGTCCAATGGACAAATCCCAACTACTACACGGGCGGGGACGTTTATCCGTCGCCGCTGGCGGGCGGCGGTCTCATCTACACGAAGTACTCGATCGACGACCAGTCGCAGGTCCACTCTCAAGTCTGGTTGCAGAGCCGGCCCGGAAGCACCGGAGTCGCCCTCACCGATCCGGCGTTGGATTGCGGTCAGGCGGCGCTCTCATCCGATCAGAAGCTCGTCGCGATGGTCTGCACCAAAGGCCAGACGCAGTCCACAGAGCTGAACGTGGCCGCTTTCGACCCCACCACTTTGACTCTCAGTACACCGAGCACGCTAGTTACGGGCGAGCTGGTGGCCTCACCGGTCTTCTCTCCGGATGGCAAGAGCATCGCCTACCTCGCCCCAGCGACACCAGGAGGGATGTTCCAGCTGTGGACCGTCCAGGCCACAGGTACGCCGGCGCCAAGAGAGCTAACCTCCCTGCTCGGACTTGACTCGACTTCGCCACCCGTATGGACAGCCGGCTGACCATTCAACGGTGGAATGGCAAATCCATCCAATGGTGGTAGTTGAGAAATGGTCGGGTGCGCGTTCTGGTGGTAGGAGACGAAATATGAAATTCAAGTCCAGATCTGACGCGCCCGACCTCAACTCTCAGCTCGAATCCCTTTTCGACCAAGTCTGGCGCTCCGAAGCCGACTGGCGGTTGTGGGGCCGGCTGGACGCCACGGTGTTCCTCGAGGACCTCCGAGCGAAGCGGGCCGAGAATCACGACACCGAGAGGGCTGCCTGAATGTTTCGGAGCCTGCGGGTCTAGCTCGATGAGCCGCAGCTGCCCGCGCCGTCAAGGTGTGGTTGCTCGTGGACCGGTCGCCTTCGTCCTGTCCGGTGGTGGGAGCCTCGGAGCCGTCCAGGTCGGGATGCTCCAGGCGCTCACGGAGGGCGGAATCCGGCCTGACTTGCTGATCGGTACCTCCGTCGGCGCCGTCAACGCCGCCTGGATGGCGGGCCAGCCCGACCACGATGGAGCCATGAAGCTCGGAGAGATCTGGTTGGGCCTCAGGCGCCACCACATATTTCCGCTCAGCCCTTGGGCCGGCGCGCGAGGCCTGCTCGGCCGCAGCAACCATTTCATCCCCAACGCCGGCCTTCGGTCCGTCCTCGAAAGGCATCTCCCCTACGAGTTGCTCGAAGACGCCGCTGTTCCGGTCCACATCATCACCACCGACCTGAGGACCGGCCGTGCGGTGACGATCTCATCGGGGCCCGCAATCCCGGCGCTGCTCGCCAGCACCGCCATCCCCGGAGTGTTTCCGCCGGTGACCATCGGCCAGCGCGATCTCGTGGACGGCGCCGTCGCGAGCCACACCCCGATCACGGCGGCGATCGAGCTCGGTGCAGCGGAGATCTTCGTCCTTCCTGTCAGTTACCCATGGCTGCGGCAGGAACCGACCAGCGCTCTCGGGATGGTCCTCTATGCGCTCGCGCGGTTCGTCGAGCAAAAGCTCGAGGCCGAGGTGGCCGCGAACGGCCGCAGGGCAGCCATCCACCTGCTGCCCACGATGGACCTCCCCGCTGTCTCGCCCGCCGATTTCAGGTACACCCGTGAGCTGATCGCGATGGGACAAAAGTGGGCTCGCCGCCACCTGGGGTCGTTGACGACCGCGATCCAGCCTGAGCAGCGCGCAGCGCAGGGTCTGCGGCTCGAACCGGCGCCCGCGCGCGCGGCGTAGAGACCGGCGACTAGAGGGCCCGTACCGCCTGCCCGAACTAGCGGTTGCGGCGCTCCGCCGGCTCGGGAACGTCTTCGCCTCCGTCATGTCGGCGGCGCCGCCCACCGCACCCTGGCACGGGGGCTGCAGGAGGCTTTGCCGGGATCGATCCGCCACCCGGCGGCTCAGCGCGTAAAGCTGCGGCGCGGCACGTGAAGCAGAAGCACTCCATCGCCTCACCAAGCTGCCAAGCTCGGACCCGCTAGGGCACGTGCAGGTATCGGCGCGGAGGCAAATCTGTCTTCGTTACACATGTAGGAGTCCTGCCTACCCACACCTTCAAGATGCCGCTGAGAAACAAAAGAAACGGCGCCCGCGTGTGCAGGCGCCGCCCGCCTCCGGCTGTTTTTTGGGCTGACTACCAGCGGTACCAGCGGCCTCCGCCCTCGGCTGAGCGAATGAAGAAGCCGAGCACCCAAAGGATCAGCCCGATGACGAGCAGAATCCAGAGGATGTGAAGCGCTGGGGCCAGCAAGCCGCCCCCACCGAGGAGCAGCAGCAGCAGGATCAGGACGATCAACGCAACCACTCTTGATTTACCTCCTTTCGAACTGGTCCTTGCGGCCAGCTGAGATTTCTTGTACTACTTGAAAAACGCTTGGCGATCAGGCAATTACCTGGCCCTGAGGCGCTTCAGGAACGCCCGGCCGACGTGCTCCTGGGTCCCGTTTTGCCGCCTTTCACCTCCCGGACGCCGAGCCAACCGCCGACTAGAGGCCTGGAGGTCAGGGAGACTTACCTTCGCGCGCGTGGGGAGGTCGCGGCGAAGCCGCCGGGTGGGGAGTCGCAACCGCCCTCAGCGGCCCCCCTAAAAGGTAGCCGAAGCCGTCGTGTGGACCAGGCGTGATGAACAACTCAAGCTCAGGCGCGCAGGCGACAGCGTCTACCTCTGCCCTCGCCGGGCTTGGAAATGCCGAAGATCCGGTGAGCACATCGAGGAGCTCTGGGCGATCACTCTGAACACTGTGCCAGCCCCTCTGCGACCACTCGGTGGTCTTCGACGATCAGCACGCGAGCCCGGGTCCGCGGCATCAGCCGGTTGGCATCCAGAACTCCACGGTGGTGCCGACGCCCGGCTCGCTTTCGATCTTGGCCCAACCGCCGGCCAGGAGGGCACGCTCGTTCAGGGCAAGCAGTCCGAGGTGGCCTGGAAGGTGGTCGCGCTCTGAAACCACAAAGCCACGCCCGTTGTCGACCACCAGGCCGTGCACCGCGCCGTCGATTCTCCTCACCGACACCTGAACGCGTGTCGCCGCCGCGTGCTTTTCAACGTTCGTCAGGGCCTCCGCGATCTGCCTGAACACCATCGACTTGAACTCGTACGAGAGCTCATCGGGAATGTCGAGCGACAGCGCCGCCTCAACGCCTGTCAGCGAGCGGAGCATCGCTACGCGATCCCGGATCGTCTCTTCGAATCCGCCGGGGATATCGAGCGCGGGAGGGCGTACCTCGAACAGGAGACGCCTGAGGGCGTCTTCGGTCTGGGAAAGGAGGCTCTGCGCTTCGCTGAGCACCGTCTTGCCAGCGCCGTTGGGCTCGGCCAGGCGCTGCAGCTGCAGCTCAGCGGCGGTGAGCTTCTGCAGAGCGTCGTCGTGCAACTCGCTGGCGATTCGCTTGTACGCCTTGTCGACCGCCGTCGAAACATTCTTGAGCAAGAGCTGTCGTGCGGCATCGACCTTCTGAAGCCGTTCGACAGTCTCTTTGAGGTCGGCCTCCACGTGCCTTAGCTGCCAGACCAGGCCAGCCGCAAGGGCGGCTTTCTGTAGCACCCACGTGTCCTCGCGGCTGAAACCTTCGGGTCGCCGGCAGTCATACGCGGCGACGAGGCCGAGCCGCTGGTCTCCGGCGCGCCAGGCCACGCTGATCGCGTCGTTGACGCTCAAGGCGTCCAACACGTCCCGGAATTCCGACGAGTCATCGATGCGCGACGCCCGGAACGAGTAATCCCTGAAGACGACATTGCTTGTCAGGTCGTCCCTGTTCGGGGCGCACGGACTCGGGTAGAGCCGCCCGATGAACGCGTCATCGACACCGTGCGCGCCTGGGATGGCGACGAGCATGCCTTCATTGTTCAATTCCCAGAAAAGCACTTTGTCAGCGCTCACAAGCTCGGCGATGCTCGCTGTCAAGCGCCGGTAGAAATCGCCCAGGGTCTGCCCAGTGCGGGCATGCACCGAAACTGCTAGGAGGGCTGCCACCGCCGCTTCATGCGCCCGCTCCACGCGCTCGGCACTCTGGGCCCGCTCCTCGTTCTGCAAGCGCCGCTTCTCGCTGCGGTCGAGAGCGGTTCGCAGGTTCACCAAGCTGTCGACCATCTCCTGCCGGCGACGCTGCAACTGCGCGATCTCGAGCGCCGCGGCCACCTGGTTGCCAAATACCGCAAAGGTTCGACGCTGGATCGCCGTGTACCCCGAGCTCCTGGCGACGCCGATCATGCCGAGCACCTTGCCTCCGGCTTTGAGTGGCTGGCCGCAATAAGACCTCAACGACCCGGCGGCGGGATCCATGGTGCCGTACCAGGTCGAGTCGGGGGTTTCCGCGACGGGACTCAAGCTCGCGTCGGCGGCGGCGACCAACCTTTCGATCTCTTCGCGGGGCACATTGTCAGGCGGATCGGCCGCCCGCGAAAAGACCTGCCTAGCGCCTGCGTCGTCGACCAGCGCTACGAATGCCACGGACGATTTGGTCAACTCGAGCGCCCACCGCAGGGCGCCCTCGGCGATCTGGGGTATGTCGTTGAGCCGCGCAAGCTCCTCAGAAACGCTCTGGAGCGCTTCGCTGACGTCCCAGGCCCCCGCCTCTGAACGGTTCACCGTTTCCACGGTCTGCCCCTTCGTAGCGATTGTACTCAGTTGCAGCTACGCCGAGGCCAACCGGCAGCGATGAGCGGGGGTACGAAGCGGTACTGGTCGCGTGCTGATCGCAGCCAGGTGCCTCGGTCCAGGTCGATTCCGACTCGAGATGATCAAGCTCGCGCACGACCTCAGCGACGCGGGCCGCAACCACAAAGGCCGCCGTGGGAGGCTGAAGGTCGCCCACGACGCGCAACCGATTCAGGCAGACCGGCGGGCGGCCTGACCCCAAGGCCGGACGGCGGGAGCAGGGTGAGTCCTGAACCGTAGCCAGACCTGGCCCGCAGCTTGGTAGGCGCCACCTCCCAGGCCCGCCGCCACCGGATCCGGCGGCCCGAGTACTTCACCTGAGGGATGCGTTTCTAGTACAGATGGACGAATTTGACCGCCTGTTGGAGTTTGAGCTGCGGCGAATGCTCGACCCCGTGGTCGCCTCTCCAGCGCCCGCACGCCGGAGGGTTCGAGAACGAGGAGTATCCATTCTTACAATCGCCCTCTTCCGTCGAGCTCGTCCCGGCGACGATTGCGGTAGTCGAGCCCACCGTTGCGACCCTGCCGGACCGTCCGGTGCCACCTTTCTCCTGAGAGCGCCTTCCTTCCTCTCGTCGAGGCCGGGCCGAAAGGCCCGGCCTCATTTGGTGTTCTCGCGGCACATCGTGATGCTGCGCCGAGCGCCGAGGGAGAGGCTACGCATGGGCAGCAGTTCAGTAGACCCCCCGCCGGGGCCCTATCCGTGGGGGCGTCGATCGGGTCCCTTCAAATCTGAAAGGAGGTTCCTGACGTTTGGGCAATCTGCCTTTCGTACTTCTCGTCATTCCTGTGCTGCTGGGTCCTCGGAGCCGGCGGACACAGCTGGCGCCGCTTTCACCGAGGGGGAGAATCCCAAGAGTACTTTCACCCCGGGTTTCGTACAGGGTGAAGGTGCAGGATCGAGATAGCCATCCGCTAGGAGACCTTGCGTTCCTGCTTCAGCCCACGCGCGCCCTGGTGGATGTTGTCGGCGGCTTCCTCGACAGCCATGTCATGGCCATCCGCCGCGGCCCGGAGGTCGTCAAGCGTTATATCGGTCGGCTTGTGTCGTTCGTTGTACTCACCGCACCCGCAGTTGAGGCACATTTCACACTCCTTTCTTTGTTTTGCTGATTACCTGGAATAACCTAGCCGGCGAATAGCACACGAACCTCGGGCACTCCACGCCGCTCCGGATCGCGCCATCACTGGTGCTAGCCCTGGCGGTCATCCGATTTTCGCAGCTCGTCCCTTCCCTTCTGCTCGCGCTGCTCGGTGGCGTGGTCGTGAATATCACCCCGGATCTCGCGACTCTTGCTCCGCACCTTGCCGGCGGTCTGTCTGATCTTGCCTTTGATCTCCTCACCTTTGTCGCTGGTCACCTTTCCCTTCACCTCTTCGGCTTTCCCTTCGATCTCGTCCCTCATCTGGACCTCCTTTGAGCTATCCGGATCGCGCTTCCCGGGCGCGGCCGTTGTGTCTACATCTAGATAAGCGACTGCATCGGCGATCTACCCGCTGCGCGCGGTTTCACTCGACACGTGCCGCGAGCAGCCGGTTACGCCGCGATCGACTTGAGGTTGGGAAGGGATTTCGCGCGGGAAGAGTCCATGAATCCAGCTTGATCCGGACCGACCTGATGGGGATTGACACGGTGCGAAAGAGCTCGTGATGGTCCCGCGTTCTTGCTGAATGTCCCACGCGATGCGTTGTGCCTTCGTGACTGCGTCATTTCGAGTACTGCCGCCCGAGAAGCCACCGATGGCGACTCTGAACTCGGTCGAGGTCGGCAAGGCCCGATCGAGCGGTACAGGTCACTGCTCGACCGAGATATAGGGATGGAGTTCGAGGGCCCGATGCGGGACCTCTCCCGGTTGCTGCGGGGCCAGACTTCAACTTCACCGCACGTGGCGGGAGTTCTTCGAAGTCACGGAACTGGCCGAGGTCCTCGAATGCACGCCTTCTTGCCTCCCGTGCGAGCTTCATCCCTTCGGCTCAGTTGGCGAGCAGCCTGACGACGCGTGAGCCTTGGATTGTGATCCAGCGCTCGTCGACGCCGACTCCCTGACTGTATGGGATCAACGAACCGCGCCACCCGGCAATTTCTGGGCCCGCGACCTCATGCAGCAAGGCCTTATCAGCAGCCTGGTCCAGGGACGTACTCGGCGATACGCAGAGGGTCGTCTGGGCACCAGCGCCGCTATACAGATGTGAGAATCGCTCAGGTAGCGCCGCTTTTCGTGCCGGTGCCTCCAAGGGAATACGGCGGCACCGAGCGTGTTGTCCACACGCTAACGCAGGAGCTCGTGGCACGCGGCCACGACGTGACCCTATTCGCGTCGGCCGGATCGCAGACGTCGGCGACCCTTCATTCCAGCTCTCCGGCGCCCTTGTGGCAGGCCGGAGGCGATGCCCTGGTGTGGCACGCGATCGAAGTGGAGGAGCTTGTGAAGCGCTCTTGCGAGTTCGACGTCATCCACTCCCACCTCGACATCCTCCCTTGGCTGGGGGGCGACCGGTACGAGGCGCCCCTAGTGACGACGCTGCACGGCCGTCTCGATCAGCCGGAGTGGCAAAGGCTGCTCAGTGAGTTCAAGCAGTGGCCACTTGTCTCGATCTCGAACGCTCAGCGGAAACCGGTGGAAGACCTGGGTTTGAATTGGATGGCCACGGTGTACCACGGCCTCGACCTGGAGCACATCTACTCCCAAGGCCGGGGCGCCGGCGGCTATCTGGCTTTCGTCAGCAGGCTGACGCCTGAGAAGGGTCCCGCCATCGCGATCCAGGCTGCCATCAGGGCTGGCATGAAGATCGTTGTCGCGGGCCCGATACCCGAGCAGGAGAGGGCGTATTTCGAGTCCGAGGTAGAGCCCCTGCTGCGAAATCCCCTCGTCGAGTGGGTCGGCGAGCTGGATGATGAGGGCAAGAATCGCGTGATCGGTGACGCGATCGGGTTTCTCGTTCCGATCCAATGGGACGAGCCATTCGGGTTGGCCTTCATCGAGGCGCTCGCCACCGGCACGCCACTGATATCGCTTGCTCGAGGGTCTTTGCCCGAGCTGATCGAGAACGGCCGCCACGGCATCCTGGTCAATGAGGAGCGCGAGCTCGTGGACGCCTGCAAGAAGATCGACAGCCTGGATCGCGCCGAGTGTCGGCGGTGGGTCATCGAGCGATTTTCCCCACAACGCATGGCCGAAGGCTATGAGTCTGTGTATGCCCATGTGACAGGTGAGGCTGCCTGATCGATGTGGACGCCTGGAAATGCTCTTTCCCGGATGGCCGCCGGCTGATCTGCACGTTGTCGACCTGCCTTGCGACAGCAACTTCGGTGAGCGGAATGGTGGGCGGACCGGGTGCGCATCGTCACACGACGGCTGCACCCGTTTGCACAGCCTTACCGCAATGCCCGCCGGCCCTGGCGCGCATCGTTAACGCAACGCCCGCGACACGCTGTGGCTCCAGCAGATTCTTTCTTTGGTGGCAATTCAACGCATCGGTTAGGTGACGGGGCATGCCAGGCTCCGGCTTACGCCGGGCCGAGTGGTAAACCAGCTCGTCGAAAGAGCGGAAGGGCTCGGGCACCCTTAGCACGATCCGCCTGACGTCGAACTCGCACAGGGCCGAAAGGTGAGCCCTCTTGCGGTAGCGCAGTGGCTTGACAAGCACCTTGTAGTCGCCGGGCGCGGGCAGGCCCGCCAGCGCCCGGCGGGCATCCTCCACCCGGAAGCCGGCAAGCTCGCTTCGAAGGTCGATCGGGCCGCACGAGGCCTTCGCCGCCCGCTCGATGTCCTCGATTGCGCGGCCGATCGTGCTCGGCTCGGAGTGGGGCTCCTCGACCCAGGCGGGCGGCCGGCGCCGCATCGACGGTGGCGTGAATATGGCCATGGGCTTGCTCCTCAGTTAGTAAGCGCCCACGCCGGGCGGTCTACCCGGGGTCCCAAACATCTACGAAATCACCGCCCGAGGGGGAATTTGCAGGCGCCTGTGCGTTCCATTGATGGCGGGCATCCGCCGCTACGAAGAAAGGAGGGATCGATGCCTGGCAAGAAACCCGGACCGTCCATCAAGCGACCCAAAACCTACGAGGCACTCAAGAAGAAGGGCATGAGCAAGTCACGCGCCGCCCGCATTAGCAACGCGCAGGCGAAGAAGAGCTGAATTGCCCTCCCTGCAAAGGTGGAGGCTGGGGTGGGGGACGCCCATCACTGACAGTCGACGGGCGTCATGCAGCTGAAGCTCGAACGGTCCTGACCCCACTTATGGCGCCGAGGGCGCCAGGCTGCATGCTCGAGAATGCCCCGTCGGCGGTCGCGGAGAGCGACTGAGCCTCAGCGAGTAACGGTTAGCTCGTCTCCTGGGACGAAACCCTTGTCCGTGATGTCGTAGCGGTGAACCACCGGCCGGTGACGCATCGCGCGGGTTCACCCGCACCCAGGTGTCCGCCGCCCATTCGCGCGACGACCTGGAGCCTGCGGTGCAGGCGTTCATCGTGAGGCGCGGGGAACTCGGCGCCGCCGGCCGGTACCGTCGCGTCCCGACGCGTTCTCGAGGTAATGAGCGAACAAGAGCTGATGCTCCTCCAGGTCGGCCAGGTCCTGTCGAAGGTCGCGCGGCCTCACCGCTGCGACGAAGCCATCCCCGTCGAGGTGCAGGCCAACCTCTGGCAGCTCGGCGTTCCCTGTGACGAAGCAACCCCTCGCGAGGAGTTGATCGCCCGCCTGTGGGCACGCAAGCGGGCCCTGCAGGTCAACTTCCAGTCAGCATGGGGCGGACGCAGACCCACGCCGCCGGCGGCGGCCTGACGCAGACCCCGGACGCCGCGGAGGCCGCCCGGGAAGCGCGTCTCACCTATGCCTCGGACATCGAGCCGGGGATAAGGCGCGCGCGCGAGGGCAAGGGATTCGTGAGCGATGCACTTATGCCGCCCTGCAGCCGCGCCATCGATAGCGGCGAATCGATCGATTGCTGACCACGATCGCGAGCTTGAGCAGCTCGCCGCGAATGCGCTCGGTGCCCAAAGCGGGTTCTCCCGCGACATTCGAGCAATCAGTTCCCGGACTTCTGGGCTCAGGCGTAGCCGGCCCAGCCGACTACGCGACCTCCAGCTCCAGTACAGGCGCCAACCCCTGCGATGCCAGCCGATCACCGTCTCCGGTTGCACGATCCTCAGTTGACGAGTCCATCCCTCCGGCCAGAGCCACCGCATCCAGACCCAAAGGATTCGATCCCGGTTGTGCAGACGCGGCTTTGGCTTGCGCCGAAGGAGCACTTCGAGTTGGTGTCGCAGGACCAGATTCTCGAGCGTAAGATCTTGGCGGGAACGACAGCAATCAATAAGGACGCGAAGCAGCATCAAGAGGAAGCCCAGCACCGGCGCGGGAGCATATCAGGGCAGGGCGCGCCAAGGTGTGCACGATCCTGATCGGCTTTTGCCGCCCTTCAGCTACAACCAGCGCCGCTTGCACAGCTCCATCGGGCACGTGCCACCAGCAGAGTTCGAGTCGACCTACTATCGGGAGCGCACGGCGTCAGCCGTTGCGTGAAAACCAAACGGGGAAGTCTCCAAGAAAACCAGGGCGATTCAATCTCGCGTCCACGCGCCACTTTCGAAACGGACCAAATAGAGGAGGGCCGGACGGCGGCCTCTCTTAGGAGCTCTCTCTCAGCGCTGGCCCGTACACCTCCGGCGAGGCGTGAATCGATGCACTCCTAAATTGAAGTTCTCGTGCGGGCCTTGGTGGAATCGCCTCGCTGGCTCAGGCTGCGATTCCCTCCTGCTCCAGCGTCATGTCTATGGCGTCGCCCCACGTCGCGGCGATCTTCTTGGCCATCTCCTCTTCGTCAGCAAGGTTTCTCCTGGCAGCTTCAGCTGTGGGCTCGTCGCCACACCGCATCGCCAATTGCTCCAACAGCGAGTACGCGGCGATCTCCAGCGCCTCTGCAACGTAGCCATCACGCGCTATCTTGCCCGGTTGATCCGACCGGAAACGATCGATCAGGCCCTTGGGCACTGCCACCGCTACCGCTTCGCCAGCCTTGCGAACCGACCGGTGCGAGTCGAGCGCCTTCAGCCGCTCCTCCATGCGGCGCTTGTGCTCTGTGGTTTGCTGTAGATGTGATTCGAGCATCTCCTTGGTTTTCGGATCATCGGCCGCTTTGATCATCGATTCAAGCATCATCGTTACGCTGATCTCCATTGCGTGTGCGTCCTGGACGTAGTCCACTAGTTTCGACCTGAGCTTGTCGTCGTCTCGCAACTTCATTCTTCTTGTCCTCCGTTCTTAATTGGTCAGTGCTGCTGTCGTACTCAAGGGGAAACACAGAGCCCGGGCTCGGGTTTGGCATGGCTCTCGACTTGGTCTTACCTGCATTGGGTCCAGAACATGTTCGCCATTGCCGGGGAGGCTAGGTCGAGTCTCGCAGGATTGACGATCATGTCCGGGTCCGGAATGGGGATGCCCCACACCATTCAATACGACACGGCAGTCCGCCCGGATCATCTTTGAGGCCGTTGTCTTCATCGACCGCAACGTTGCACGCGAGCGCTCCACGAAAAAGGCCAAAGCCGACCAAAGACTCCGACTGCTCGCATTCAGACGTCAGACACGGCAACACCCTTGAGGGATGTACTCAGTTTCTGTAGGCCAAGTCGCACCCTTCCTTTGACGGTGCCCAATGGAACGCCCATCATGCTTGCGATCTCGGGTTGGGTGTAGCTGCCGAAGTAGTTCAACTCCACGGCCAGACGCTGTTGGAACGGGAGACTGTCCAAGGCCTCGCGGACTGCTTTTCGCTGCACCGAAACTGAGACCCACCTCCATGGGTCGGACGTGGGTTCAGTGGCTTTGAGCCCGGGCTTTAGCTCACACTCGTGACGATCGTGGGCCGAGCGCCCGCGCAGACAATCGATCGCGCGGTTACGGACCGCGATGATGAGCCAGGAGCGCAGTGAACCCCGGCTAGCGACAAAGTGCGTGGCATTGTTCCAAACCTTCAGGAATGCGTCCTGGACAACATCCTCGGCGCTTGCTGGGTCGCGAACAATTCGGATGGCGGTGGCGTAGGCGAGCCCCCAGTACCGGTTATAGAGTTCGGCAAGCGCTTCCTCGTTGCGCTCAGCGAGTGCGCCCGCCAGGTCTGGATCGTTCAGTCCTTGAACGCTACAAGCCCCGCGTAGGTTGTGTTCTAAACGCCTCTCTGAGAAGTGGCGCTTGGCGCGCGTCTGAGAAGGAGCGTCAGACCCTGCTAGCCGGTCCGTATTCGCTTGCTCTCGTGCGTACTCCCCAACGAAAGAGGTTCCAAGAGTCTCCCCACGTACACGAAACGCCGCGCTGGTGTGCGATACCGATTTTTGAAATGTGTGTCGGGGGACTCACAAGTTTTTGATCCGCCGTCGCTCACGCGTCGTAGCTACCTAAGTACACCCGTGATGGGTACCCATCACTCAGAAGTTCCAACCGAACCGCAACAGGAGGTCATACCAAGTGAACCAAGACCCTTTCGAGGGGCGTTCCGTGATCCAGTTCTCAGACGAGAGGGATCGCAGGGCGTTCCTCAAATACGCAACGCTGGTCGGCGTCGGTGGCTCACTCGCCGCTGCGCTGCCGATTGCCAACGTCTTAGCCGCTGCAAGCCCATCACCGAGTCCATCGGGGGCGCCGAGCGCATCGGGGTCGCCGAGCGCATCGGGGTCGCCGAGCGCATCGGGGGCGCCGAGCGCATCGGGGTCGCCGAGCGCATCGGGGTCGCCGAGCGCATCGGGGTCGCCGAGCGCCGCCAGCCAGTTCGGCGCGGGCGACGTCGGCATCCTCAACTACGCACTCACACTCGAGTACCTGGAAGCCGAGTTCTATCAGAAGGGGCTCGCCGCCAACATTCTCGGCGACGACGAGAAGTACATCACACCAATCGCGGCGCACGAGGCGGCCCACGTGACAGCCCTCACCGCCACGCTGACAAAGCTCGGTGCAACGCCCGTCACCAAGCCAACCTTCGTCTTTCCTCCGACCACCTTCACCGACAAGGCGACCTTCGTAAAGACCGCGGTCACCTTTGAGGAGACGGGAGTCAAGGCGTACCACGGCCAGGTTCCGCTCATCAAGGACGGCGCCATCCTCGGCGCTGCGGCGAGCATCGCCGGCGTCGAATCCCGCCATGCGGCAGTCCTCAACTACCTGGCGCAGATGCCGCCAGTCCCCAACCCCGTCGAGCAGCACGCAACCATGGACGAGACGCTGACGGCAATTAAGCCGTTCTTGGGAGCTTAGAAATGTTGAACAGCATCTGGAATCGCCGTTCTTTCCTAGGCCGGACCGCGATCGGCGCCGGCGCCGTGATCGGCGGCAGCACTGCGATTGAGCTTCTGAGCACCACCCGCGTGTGGGCGGCAGCTGAGGGCTCCGATGGGGACATCCTCAACTTCGCACTGACGCTCGAGTACCTCGAGGCGACGTTCTATGAGCGCGGCAACGCGACCAGCTTGATCACGGATTCGCGTGAGAAGGACATCTTCGCCACCATCCAGAAGGACGAGGAGGCCCATGTTCAGGCCTTGACCGACACTCTTACCAAGCTCGGGGTGGCGCCTGTCGCGAAGCCGACCATTACCTTCCCCGCAGCCACATTCGCTACGCGCGAGTCCTACCTCAAGCTGGCGATGGTATTCGAGAACACCGGCGTCGGGGCGTACCTGGGCCAGGCCGGAAGCATCACCAACAAGGACATCCTCCAGGCAGCAGCCGGGATATTCGGGGTCGAGGCGCGCCATGCGGCCCTAATCGGTGTCATCAGCGGGGCGACCCCCGAGGGCGGGATCTACAAGGGAGCAACGGAAACGCCGATCGCCAAAGCAGACGTGCTCGCGGCGGTGATGCCGTTCCTCGGCGGGATGCCCAACACCGGCTTCGCGCCGTCGCAGCAGTCCCTCACCCTTCTACCGACCGGTCTCGCCATCGCCGGCGCTGCAGCTGCCCTCGTGGCATTCCGTACACGCGGCTCGCGGAAGCCGCAACAGTAGGGGCAGTGATACCCGGGTCGTCGGCAGTCTCCAGAATTCTCATCGTTCTCTCCGGAGTAGCCTTCGGGGCGGCGGTGGTCGCGACGGCCACCGCCGTCACGACCCCGCCTTCCACGCCGTCCTTTTACCAAGTGGCGCCGCTCGACATCGCGCCCGCACCCAACCAGTACTATCCGGCTCCCCCGCGGGCTCCGGAGCCGGCGCCCGTACAGCTTCTAATACCAAGCTTGAGGCTCTCGGCAGCAGTCGAAGCCCTGGGCGTCACTCAGGACTACTCACTCCAGGCGCCGGCCGGCGTTTCAGACGTCGGCTGGTATCGCCTTGGTGCCTCGCCGGGTTCCGCCGGCAACGCGATCATCTCCGGCCATCGAGGCTACCCCGCCGGCATGCCGGCGGTATTCAACGGCATCAACCGACTCCAGCGGGGCGACGAAGTGGACGTTCAGCTCGCCGACGGCAGCTTGGTTCGGTTCACTGTCACTCGAGTATTCAGCACCCCTTACCGCACACTCCCGGCCGGTTTCTTCTCGACCGACGGAGCACCGCGCCTAACGCTCATCACCTGCGCAGGCGCCTTCTGGAACAAAGACCTCACATACAGCGATCGGCTGGTGGTCGAAGCCCGGCCTGTCGCCCAAAATCACCAAGGAGAGATCTAAACCATGCCCTTCATCAATGGCGGCCACATTTGGCTCATCCTGGGACTCATCGTTCTTCTCGTCATCTTCGGTCCGGGCAAGCTCCCGGAACTTGGCGCCGCGGTTGGCAAGACAATTAAAGCGTTTAAGAAATCGACCGAGGACCTCAAGGCCGAGATGTCCCACAAGGACGTCGAGCCGGCGGCTGAATCCGTGCGCCCCGAGCCGGTTGACAGCGAGATTTTCCACACCGAAACCGTCCCCAGCGAGCCCGTCCCCGGCGAGCCCGTCCGGAGTCATCCCGCCCGGAGTGAGCGGGCTCGGAACGAGAGCTAGGCCGGCATATGGCAACTTTCCTGCCGGCGCTGCACCGCAGCCCCGCAAGGTCGGTCGAGGACAGCCAGATGACCGTCCTCAGCCACCTGTCGGCCCTGAGGCGAACGTTGATCGTATCGATCCTGGCGTGGTCCGCGGCCACCGCTCTGGCCTTTCTGGTCTGGGGCCGCGTGCTGCAGCTGCTGATCCACCAGGGCGGCGTCGGCGCTGTGTACTACACCACGCCGGCCGGCGCCTTCACGCTTGCTCTCAAGATCTCGCTCTACCTGGGTTTCGTGATCGCTTCACCGGTGATCATTCAGCAGATCTGGTGGTTCGTGAGCCCAGGCCTCCACCGCCACGAGCGCCGGCTGGTCGTGCCGCTTATCGGAGCGACGTTCTTCTTCTTCGCTGTCGGCATTGCCTTCGCGATGCTGATGCTGCCGATGTTTCTCAGGATTCTGTCAGGCTTCGCGCCGAGCAACCTTCATTTCCTGCCATTCGTCGACGACTACATCAGCTTCGTCTTAGTCCTGATCCTCGGCTTCGGCATCGTCTTCGAGCTTCCCGTCGTGCTGTATGCCCTCGGGCGCATCGGGATCATCAGCTCCAGCTGGCTGTACACACACCGCCTCTACTGGATCGTGGGGTTGGGCATCCTTTCCGCGCTCGGGACGCCCGGCGCTGATCCGATCACTCCGTTATTCATGTTCATCCCTCTATACATCTTCTTCGAGGGGACCGCCTTGTTGCTCAGGCTGACGGGCCGATGACGAGGGGCGAAGCCTTTCCTGTGACAACCACAAGCGAATCCAAGCACCACCCGGTGCTACTTACCTGTTTCTGCCTCCAGCACCAGCACACCCACTTCACGCGCGCGCAGCGGCGACTGGTGATCTCCTTCGCCCGCGGCCACAATGGCGCCCTTCATCAGGATGTGCCATTTGCGAGCGAACTCTTCCGGCTGAGAAATCCCAGCGTCCTCGGCGAGCCCACGAATGAAGCGCCGGATGTGTGCCAGATAAGACGCAGTTGCCTGCCGGACGGGGCTGGCGGGCTCGGCCACCTCCAGCAGGACGTTAATGAACGAGCAACCTTCGAAGTCGCTTCGCTGGAACCACTCGTCGAAGACTTCGAAAATGGCAAGCAGGCGCTGTGCAGGTGTCACAGCTCGACGTAGAACCTCGCCTTCGAGCCACTCGTGAGTCCACAGCTGCTCCCGCCTGTCGAGGAACGCCAAGACCAGATCGTCCTTCGACGGAAAATGGCGGTAGAAGGTCATCCTCGCGACACCGGCTCGGGCGACGATCGTATCCACTCCCACCGCCCGGATCCCCTAATGGCTGAACAACCCGTACGCGGTGGCAAGAATCCTTTCTCTCGCCTTGCTTTTGGGTGAGCCTGGCTGCGGGGCGCGACCCCTTCAAGTCGCAGCGGCGACCTCTGGCGTCTTGATCATGTTGATCGCGATGGTAGGAGCAAGGGGACCAGAGCGCGTACCAAATCGCCAGGTTGGTTCAGCTATTTCGATTAACTAAGGAGATAGATCGATCTGTCTATATTTTTGTAAACCACTCGAGGAGCAGCCATTGTTTTGGCAGCCCGATCTCGGGTAATAAGCTAGACCTATCCGTCTTATTTAATGGGACCATCGCGCGTTCGAAACCAGGGGAAAAAGGTGGACTCGGCAAAGGGAGAGCCGTTGTTGTTGTTGGCACCGCAGGAAATCTATTTTTTGCCGCGGCAGGGAGTATGCCCACCGCTGGAAACCCAGGTGTCAGGTCGCGCGTGTATCCGACGATCCCCTATCGGCATGATTCGTTGGCGCCAAATTTGGCGCGAGGCCGGTCATCCTTCCGAATGACTGGCGAGAAGATCCGCATCCTGATCGTAGAAGACCATCAAATCGTCGCTGATGGACTCGCCTCGCTGCTGAACAACGAATCGGACATGAGGGTCGTTGGACATGTTCGCTCGGTGGCTGAGTCGGTGGCGCAAGCCGCGGTGCTCAGTCCAGATGTGGCGATCCTGGATTTTCGATTAGACGACGGAACAGGCGCAGACGCTGGCTCGGCGATACGCGAAATGCGCCCCGAGGCGAAGCTGATCTTCCTGACCCGCGATGACAGCGCCGCCGCACAGCTTGCAGCCGTACAGGTCGGGGCGAGCGCTTTCATCCACAAATCGAAGGCAGCAGCTGACCTCGTCAATGCTGTCCGAGTGGCGGCCGCCGGCGGAACTCTTATCAACCCGCTCGCCATCGCCAGCTTGCTCAACACCCACCGCGATTTGGATCGTCAGCGGGAGAGCGTAACGGCGCGTGAGAATGAGGTCCTGCATTTGATGGCTGAGGGATTGTCCAGCCGTGAAATCGCATGTCGGTTGGGGATCAGCTACGCCACCGTTCGCTCGCACGTACGCAGCGTCAGCAGCAAGCTTGCTGTCCACAGCAAACTTCAGGCATTAGTCCGGGCCCGGGAACTGGCCCTCATCGATTGACTCCGTCTTTTCCGATAGAACTGATCAGCTTCCGGGCTTGCTTCTACCTGCAGCTTCTGGTCGGCGCGAGCCGGGCTATCACGTGAAGAAGAGGATTCTGGTCGTCGATGATAGCCCGAGCATGAGGGACTTACTCCGGTTCATCCTGGAGGGCAGTGATTACGAGGTCAGCGAGGCCCCCCACGGATGGTCCGCGTTAGCCCAGATGCAGGCTTCCTTGCCCGACCTAGTTATGACGGACACGATGATGCCGGTCATGGACGGAGAGCAGTTGGTCTGGCGCCTGCGATCGAACAGCCGGACAGCTTGCGTTCCGATCCTGCTCCTCAGCGCTAACCCAAATGCCAGAGAGATCGCATCGAAAGCCGACGCTGTTTTGGGCAAACCGTTCAGTAGAACCAGTCTGCTAGAAATGGTCTGGTCGCTTGTGGGAGAGGACAGCGGCGGTGGAACAATTTAGCGTTTGGAGCACTCGTCTACGCAGCCTGTCGGGTGCAAATATTCATGCAGCCGTTGAGCCTGGCGAGCGTGAGTACTCGCGGAGCAATCCGCCGAGTCTCAAGCGGCAGGTGATCGCTCCCGTCGCGCGCCGGAGAAGACTCACCTCGTGGCGAAGGACGAGAAGCTCAACTTCGCGGTCGCGATCACCTTCCAGCCTGAGCACGAGCAGGCCAACAACGAAACGCAGACCGCCGTAGATGCAAGCAAGGAGCAAGGGCGCCCGGCATGCTAACCGAAGACTGGCGCAAGCCGCTGGTTCACCCGTGACGGGATATTTGCATCCCACAGCCTGTCGGGAGCTTGCGTGCGGAGCTCGGGTCACCAGCCGGCGACGGGCGGCGTCGAGGTTTGGCGGTTCAGCGCATCCCGGCCCCAGCGTTGACCTCACTCAAACGACCGGTCTTGACGTCGTAGATGAATCCACGCACGCTCGTCTTGTTGGGTATGAACGGGCTAGCCTTTATGCGACCGATCGACTGCTTGACGTCCGCCTCGGCATCGTCGAAGGACTCCAGGGCGAAATGGGGTTGGATCCCAACCTCCTTTTCTATGGCTGTGGGGCACGCAAATGCATACGAACTAGGAATGCAGTCCATCGACAACCCTGAGAGTTGGCCGGTTCTGAACGGTGCCGCGCCCAGATGATCCACCGGCCAGCTCAATCGGCACGAGGTACCCAGGAGACCGTTTTGAAAGGTGAAGCTCCCTTCTGAGTTCGCGATTCAGTTCCCGGGCGTCGCAATGCGCCAGCCCGCCATACTCGAAGACCGCGTAGTCGCAGAATCGCGCCATCTCGTTCATGTAGCCGAGGACACTTCGGCTCTCCGTCCTAGCCAACTCGATAGCACGGGAATCCAGAATGCCGAATCGGTCCAGCGGGAGGTGTTCGGCTTCAAGCTCCTTGTGGATGACAGCCACCACCGATGGTCCGATCGGCACCAAATCGGCCTTATGGATGTCCGGCACCACGGCCGAGAACAAGGTGCCAGCGTGGGCAAGGAGAAGCCATTTCCGACCCTCCAGCCAGAACAGGTTGGCGTACCAATCATTGTCGGTGTGCTCGACCTTCACCAGGTCGCCTGGGCGGGCGCCGAGAAGCTTCAGCGTCTTGGCGGTGCATCGGAGAACCACGCCACCCATGGTATTGGGGTCGGCCTGATTCAGGCGGAAGCCGGCAGCGGCTCCCGCGCGTACTCGCGCAACAACCCGCCGAGTCGCTCCGTGCAGATCACCTCTCCGGCCGGCACCACCGGATCGGATCGCGCGATTGGAGGCTGCAACGCAAGGGCTCGGTGAGGGCGAGCCACGTTGTAGTGATCGAACCAGTCGGCGAGGACGCGCTCGAGATGGCGCCGGTTAAGGATCAGAATCCAGTCGAGGCACTCGCGACGAGTCGAGCCGATCCGCCGCTCCATGTGGGAATTGGCTTTGGGCGCTGCAATCGGCGTTCTGATCACCTCTATGCCTTCAGCCTGGAAGACAAGATCAGATCCTCCGCCGTACTTGGAGTCGTGATCGTGGACGATGAGCCGCGCGTCGACTCCGATCTCGGTGAGTTCCCAGCAGACGTTTCGCGCCTGTTGGGTTACTCAGACCGCGTCTGGCCTATCGGTGACAGCGAACCAGATCACCCTCCTCGTGGCCAGATCCATATATAAGAGGACGTAAAGACGCCTCAAAAGCACAGTGTCGACGCTCCGGAAATCGGTGAGTACTATCGCGGAGGCTTGGGCTCGCAGGAAAGCCTTCCAGGTGTGTCGGGATCTCAGCGGGGCAGGCCCTATACGGTTCCGACGCAATAGCTTGCGAATCGCCGTCGCAGAGACCACATGACCGAGCTTGAGCAACTCGCCGCGGACTCGGACGCAGCCCCACTTCGGGTTTTCCTTTGCCATCCGCAGAATCAGTCTCTGAAGGCCTGGATCCAGACCTGGTCTCCCAGGTCCTCGCCGACGACCGAAGGCAGCCCACTTCCGGCGCACCAGCGCGCGATGCCAGCCGAGGAACCGTCTCGGGCTGCACCAACATCCCAACCAGGGCCGAACGGCGCACCACTCGGCCCAGCGCGGCCATAATCGTGCGGTCCGCCAGGTCCAGCTTCGGTCTCTTCACCTGGCGGCGGACCACGCGCAGTTGATGGCGGAGAAGAAGTAACTCCGCCTCGGGGTCACGGACCCGCAGCCGCACGTCGACGACGTCGAGGAGCAAGCGCAGGACGGAGTAGGCGAAGGCGACCAGCACTGGGGGCGATCCTACCGCTCACCTACAGCCACTCTGAGTAGCCAACCCACCCACGGATATGTGTGCCCCACAGGCCTTATGACCAGCTGTATACAAACAACTGAACATCGCTTTTGGACGATGCGAATGGCAGCTTACTACAAGCTCTCGATGGCCGAATAGAAGCGTATGTGAACTGCCGTTGCCCATCGCATGGCCGCCAAGCCGCGAATGCGACAGGCCGGCAGCGGGCGCCAACAGGGCCCTAGCGGATGGAATCCCCTGACGATATGGTTGCTCCGCCAGTCCCGCGATTACTTCGTCAGCCTGGACGGTTCCCGCCTTTGTAGGGGCGACGGGCCGCCTAAACAGCCCTTGAAGGCTCAGCTCCCTGATAGAGCGCTGCCAGGAGCCGCGAAAATGTCGAGAGCCTGGGCCTTGGCTACGGCCTGGAGTTGCGAGTGAACGTCGAGCTTGGCCAGCACGCTTCTAATGTGCGTCCTTACGGTGAGTTGCGAAACGTGCAGGTGTGCCGCGATGGTCGATGCGTCACCCCCCGCTGCCAGCAGCCGGAGCACCTCCATTTCACGGCGCGTGAGGGCATCAAGTATCGCTTGACGGTCACGGTCGAAGCGGCGGCGAGCTCGGCGCCACGTGAGCGCGAACTGGATCTGGCTCGGTTCGATCAGCGTCTCTCCGTTTGCCACCTTCTTGATTGCCTCGACGACTGTCTCGGAAGGCTCCGACTTGGGCACGAAGGCCGCCGCGCCCGCCTCGATCGCTTCGACAAGCGCCTCCTCACTCTCGTATGCCGTCAAGAAGATGAAGGCCGTGCGCTTGGCGATCGAGCGGATGGTTATCGCGGCATCCACTCCGGAGCCGTCAGGCAGCCGAATATCCATCACCGCTATATCGGGCTCGTAAAGCCTGGCAAGCTCCACGGCCGCACTCGCCGTGGACGCGATTCCAACCACCTCGATCGACGACTCGCGTTTGAGAAGAGCACCAAAGGATTCTGCGAGGATCAAGTGGTCCTCGACCAATAAGACCGTAATCCGTCCGTCCCTGGCCGGGGGAGGCGGCGCCACGGCAGCAGAATACGCCTCCCGGCCAGCCGATCCCGATTCTCGCGCTACGACCTTAGACAAAGATCTAATCCTTCCATCTACGCGTTAGGCGCTGCTGGTTCCTCGAGGTCTCGCGGGCTGGGATGCGGTGCGGGAGGCGATCAGATCTACCACCGACTGCATGCTGTCGGACTTCGAGAACACCGCCGCGGCTCGGGACACGGACCCCGCGTCGATGTCGCCCACAGGAAGCGAGGTCCGAATGACTACTGGGATCATGCTGGTGCTGGGATCCTCGCCGAGACGTTCGAGAACCTCGAACCCGCTGATGCCGGGCATGGTTAGATCCAGGAGAATGGCGCGGCACTCGCCCTCTCTCGCCAGCTTGAGCGCCATCTCTCCATCTGCTGCTTCGACCACTCGCCACCCGAGGCGCTCCAACTGCTCCTTGGCTACGTACCTGCTGATCTGGTCGTCATCGACAACGAGGACGTACCCGGCCCCGGATTCCGGAGCTGTCTGGGGGACTTGGGGCGCGTATTTTCGCGGAAGCCTGAGGCTGAACGTGGAGCCCTCCCCAAGCTTGCTCTTGACGGTGATTGACCCACCCATCAGCTCGGCAAGCTTGCGCGAGAGCGGAAGCCCAAGGCCGCTGCTGCGGTGGCGCCGGCCATGTCGCGTATCGACCTGGACGAACTCATCGAATATTCGGTCGAGGTCGGCCGCGGCAATTCCGATCCCAGTGTCAGTTGCCGCGAAAAGGACCTCGTCCGCCTTGGCTTCATAGGAGGCGGCGACCCGGATCTCGCCGGTCTCCGTGAACTTGAGCGCATTCGAGATCAGGTTTCTCAGGATTTGGCTGACCTTGCTCTCGTCCGTCTCCAGGGTCGGAATGGGCGACAGGTCGAAGATGACCGGGACACCGGTGTCAGCGGACAGGGGCCGGAACATTCCGCGGAGAGCAGCGAGCGTCTCCTCCGCCTCGAAGGGCGCCGCGCGGACGGTGACCTTCCCGGCCTCTACCTTGGCCAAGTCGAGCAGGTCGCTGACGAAATCAAGCAGATCCTGCGCCGACTTCTGGATGTAGGTGATCTGTTTAGCCTGCTCATCTTCCAACGATCGATCGCCCTGCGTCAGCAGCAGCCGGCAGAGTGACGTAATCGAGATCAGCGGCGTCCGAAGCTCGTGGGTTACGTTGGAGAGGAAGCGTGCTCTCTCGTCGCTGATCTGCCGAACCGACTCGGCTTTGTCATCAAGCTCGGCGTACAGCGCGAGCACTCCGCGATTCGTTTCCTCGAGCTCTCGGTTGACGCTCTCGAGCTCGCTGTCGCGGCGGCGAATTTCTTCATGCATACGAAGAAGCTCCGTGTCCTGATGCCGCAGCTCCGAAAACGGGTCGGTCGCGCTGGCACTCAAAGATTCGGCCAGATTGTCGAGCCGTGCCGACTTGGGCAATGCCCGGCTGAATGTGCAGCTCTGTTCACCCGAAGCTCCGTCGAGTGGCGGTCCGATCAACCGACGCGCCGCTATCACGCCGGGAACGGCGTTCGTCGAGACGTCTCGGAGGGCAACGCCTCTTGCGCCGATGACGAGCCGTCGAGGCCGGGTCGACGAGATCCACACTTCGAGCTCACCGCCCCCCGAGGCAGCGATCTCGCGGCCAAGCTCGGACACCCCCGTGGCAAGCTGGACCTGATCGAACAGGTCGAATCCCAGGCGGGCGGCCGCATCGCGAACTCGCTGCCTGGCCGTCAGGATGTCGCTTGAAGAGCCGATCGGGAGACGGCCGAGCGGAGCGTCGCGTGTCACTCGTGTGGATCCTTGGGCGACCCCATCCGCTGCTTCGCCACTACAACCGTGACGTCATCCAACTGGCGGGCGAAGTCGCGAAACAGCACGGCCGCGATGAGGGTTGGGTCCTTGGCGGCCAAACCCGGCACTTGATCCAATCGCCACCGAGTCGCGAGTCCGTCGCTGTGCGCGATGAGCAGCGCCTTAGGATCCCAGGCAGTTTCGAACTGCCGAAACTGCACCGGCTCACGACCGACGGTGCCATTGAGCGAGACGAGCCACCGGCAGCGGTCGGGCGTGACTATCGCTGCCGCGATGTTGCCGACTCCCGCATAGGTGACGACACCTGCCTGTGTGTCCACGGTGGCGACCCCGATCGTGGCGCCGCGGGTGGAGCGCAGCGCTGGATGGAGGAGCCGCACCACGTCAACCGGCGCCCGCCCCGCCGTGTTGCGAAACGTCTTAACGGCCATAGTGGCAGCATCGGACGCCAGTAATCCGTGGCCAAGACCGTCGACCACGAGCAATTGGATGCCCGACGGTACCTCGCAGAGCGCCCATCCATCGCCCGATACTTCCTCCCCATCCTTGGCGACCGAGACCACGCCCACGTCGAATTTCCGATCAGCGACGTGCCCGTTGTCGGCGGTGACCCGGGCGAGGATCACGGTTCCGCGGTCAGGGATCGAGTGAATCTCAAAGTGGCTTGATTGGCGGCGGATCGCGCCGAGGCCAACGCCCAGGCTTCCTGCGGTCGAGTAGCCGTCTTCAAGAGCGGCAGCCGGGTTGGCGATGCCGGGCCCGCGGTCGATCGCCAGCAGTTCGACTGCGCCCGGACCAGCCGGTGGAGTTAGGGCGTTGATCAGGACCTCTCCGCCCGCCGCCGAGTGTTTGAGCAGGTTACTGGTCATCTCGGCGGCAATGATTGAGACGCGTGTACTCAGGACAGCATCAAACCGGGCGCTCTCCGCGGCCCGAGCCGCCAGGCGCCGAGCATCCCCTGCATGGGATTGTTCTCGAACTACGACCCGGCGGGTGAGGCCGCTTACTTCCATCGAACTATGCGCACGCTGGTGCCTTGGCCAACTTCCGAGCGGAGTTCGAACTCGTCGACCAGGCGCCGCGTTCCGCTGAGTCCGAGGCCGAGCCCCCCACCCGTACTGAAGCCAGCCCGCATGGCATCTTCGACATTCGGGATTCCCGGACCGTGATCTATAACGGTCAACGTGAGACCGTCTCGACCATTGTTGAGAGAGGTTTCGATGATCGCCTCACCCCCACCGCCGTAGATCACCGCGTTGCGGGCCAGTTCGCTGGCAGCGGTCACGATCTTGGTTTGGTCGAGCAGGCTGAACCTCAGCACCACCGCCTGTTCACGCACGCGGTGGCGGAGACTCACGACGTCTTCCTGGGTCCGCAAAGCAACCGTCACTCGCTCGGATGCTGCCATCAGTTCTGGTCACGGATACCCGCCATGGCCAGCGCGCTCTCGACATTGAGCGCGGTCCGGACACCGCTGAGTGTCAAGCCGAGTTCGACGAGCGTGATCGCAACCGCGGGCTGCATCCCGACGACAATCACCTCCGCATCAAGGAGCTTCGCGATTCCCGAAATGTCGGCGATCATCCGACCGATGAAGGAATCGACGATCTGCAGAGCGGAGATGTCCAGCAGGACCAGCCGCGCGCGGGCGGCGATGATGCGAGCGGCGAGGTCCTCCTGCAGGGCGACGGCGACATTGTCCTGGACGTCGGTCTGGATGGTCGCCAGCAGGTACTTGCCGATTTTAATGATCGGAACCCGATCCACGGATCAGCGACCTGCTGCAGAGACGGGGTCGGTGGCCACCACGTGCTGCCCCAGACGATCCAGGGCCACCAAGAACGCGTCGGCCAGAGTGGCCTTCGTGACTACGTCGGGAAGTGTGATGCCCAGGTGGATAATCGTCTGGGCGATCTGAGGCCGGATGCCGCTTATCATGCAGTCGGCGCCCATTAGTCGCGCGGCCGCCACCGTCTGGATGAGGTGTTGTGCGACCTTGGTGTCGACGGTCGGAACTCCGGTGATGTCGATGATCGCGATCGTGCTCCCCGTGTCGACTATCGCCTGCAAAAGGGACTCCATTACGACCTGAGTCCGCTCACTGTCCAAGGTTCCTATCAAAGGCAATGCCAGGATTCCTTGCCAGAGTTTCACCACAGGCGTCGAAAGCTCCAGCATCTCCTGCTGTTGGCGCAGGATGACCTCTTCACGGCCCTGCTGATAGACCTCTGAAGTGACCAGCGCCAGGCGGTCGATGAGCTTGTTGAGCTCCAAAATAGCCTCGGCGCGATTGGACGGATCCAACTCTTGCAGGGGGTCGAAAATGGGCTCCTTCAGAGACAGGATGAACAGCACCGTCTCGGATGGACTGAAGCCGAGCCGCACGCGCGACAGTGAGATCCCACGCAGAGCCGCTCGCATGTGCTCCCAGGCAGGGCCCGAGACATCTAGAGAGCCTGAGTCGAGGCCTTCCAGCAGCGTGGAGAGCACTTCCGACGACTGTCGCGCCAGGTCGGAATCGCTGATCAGGTCAGGCCTGGCGGTGGCACTGCGCTTCTGTTCGGCGATCCAGCTCTCCAAAACCGTCTCGTACTTGGCGCGGACCAGTGGAACCGGAGTCACCGATCGGGTTGAAGTCATGACGTCATTACCTCGCGATAGGATCATTTGATCCTAGTCACTTGAACGTCCCGGCGCCTCCCAAGAATTGAGTAATCCGAAACCGTCTTCGGGGGCGAGGCGGGTAGGCCGTGCGCGAGACACGATTTTTCCCATGGTTCCATCCTCCGCCGGAAGAGTCGACGCTCATCCGGCGATTGCCCTGGACGAGTCGTACGGATAGCAACAGCGGCTTTTTCGGATCCGACGCTCGAAGGCCAAAGCCTCCCCTCAGCCAGCCGCCGAGGCGGCGTAGCGGCGAGGGCGACCGTCCGTCGGCTGATCCGACGCGCGGAAACCACATCTATTCGGATGGGCGAGTGGTCGTGACGCGAACACACTCGCCCGGCGTGCTGAGCATCGAGGGAGCGATTGACTATCAGAACGCCGAGGCCGTGGCGATGGCGCTGGCCACCGAGCTCGAGACCCGTCCGGCCGGGGAGTCTCTGGGAAGTGGGCCCATTGCCCACCTGCGCCTGGACTTGAGCCGGCTAGAGTTCGTGGACCCCAGTGGCATTAGGGCACTGGTCAAGGTTGCCGAGAGGACCGGCGAGCGGCAGCGATTGGTACTTCAAGGCCTCCCTGCGTCTGTCAGGCGCGTGATGACCGTTGTCGGGCGGGCAGACCTTCCTCGCCTGGTCATTGACGACCGGCGAATTGACTCCGAATGAGATCGCCGGACTCGCGTCCGATCCGGATATTGACAGTGGAGGACCACCTCGTAGTGGCCGATGCGTTGGCAGCCTTGCTGGACGAGCAGCCGGATATGGACGTGACAGCGTGGGCTCGGTCAAGGCGTCGATCAGCATGGCTGCTCAGTTCAAACCGGACGTCGTAATCCTTGACTTCAGCCTGAGCGATGGTACGGGTGCAGATGCAGCTATCGGGATGCTGACCGTCGACCCTGAAGCAGAGCTGATCTTCCTGACCCGGCACGATAGTGACAGCGTGCACTTCGCCGCGGTTGCGGCTGGCGCGAGCGCGTTTATTCATAAGTCGCGGGCTGCAGCGGACATCATCTCGGCAGTTCGCTCGGTGGCCGAAGGCGGAACGCAGATCGATGCGTCCACGATCGCAAACCTACTGCGGAGGCAAAACGCCGTCGCCACGCAGATCCAGACCGTCAGCGCGCGAGAAAAGGCGGTCCTCCGCCTGATGGCCGAGGGCGCACCGAGCCGCGACATTGCCGCAACTTTGGGGATCACCTACAGCACCGTTCGCTCGCATATGCGCCACCTGAGCTCTAAGCTGGGCGCCCGCAGCAAGATCGAGACGATTGTCAAGGCTCGGAAGCTAGCCCTGATCGATTAAGAAGCCTATGAGCCTCCGCACCAAAGCGCTGCTAACGCGACCGGCTCTGGCGGATGGCTGGATAAGGAGTTCTGTGACGTTTTGACGTGATTTCCTCATGTAGGTCTGAACCGCGCCCCAGACGGTACTTCTCGGCTAGGGCCCTACAGATTGACTAGTCGAGAACCGCCTCCTTTGGCGAAGCAACCGATGGCTGGCAAGGCCAACGTTTCGTTAAGGGGGATTTGGCACATTGGCTATGCAGGGAACAGGCTCCGGTCGGACAGAGGGTGGCGATATGGGCGCTCCGCTGACACCGAGCGGCCAAGATCGTCACGCCGCCGGCTACGACGGCATCACCCGGTCGGGACAACTGAGGGCTGAGCATATGGAGCCTGCCCTATCACTCCACCACCAAGAAGAGCCACCACTTGTGATGCTTGTTGACGACGATCCAGCTGTCGGCGCTATGTTCGGTATCGGCCTCGACGCGCTCGGCTTCCGAGTCGAAGTCGTGAGTAGTCCGAGTGCGGTGTTCCTGGCGATCGAAAAGGAAATGCCTGACCTAGTCGTGCTCGATTTTCAACTGGGAGGCATCATTACTGGCGTGGATGTCTTGGAGAACTTGCGCCTCGATTCCCGCTCGACTCACGTGCCCGTATTCATGTTGAGCAATCACCTGGGCGACCTCGACGGACAGGTTGATCGTGCATTCGCCGCCGGAGCACTCGCGTGGCTCGTGAAGAGCCAGACAAGCCCGGCCGAGCTTGGGCTCCGTATTTCGCAAGCGCTGGCATCCATGGTTGGCGATCTCGGTCAGGCGACAGACCCCGGTTCTTCTGAATGATCACGCCGGCTCACCGAGATCCTTCTTACATCCAGGCAAGCCTTCTCAGGCGTGGAATCAACTGGAAGATGGCGTCATCCCATAAGAATCGTTTGATAAACAGCTGGGATCGCGTTGGTCACGAGACAATGAGAAGCGTCACACATTGCACCCTGACCGCGAAGGCCTCACGGTCCTGACCCGTACGTCTTCGGGCGTAGCTTCGAGACGCAGTCACCGGTTCAGGAATCAGCTCCTGGGTGAATTCGAAAACGTCGCCCTCTCGGTCCTCGCAGGGCCTGGAAATGCCGATGGTCGAGGGTCAGCACGTCGAGAACCGCGTAGCGCTCGGCGAGAACCACGATTGACGCGTCGGCTAGGCCAATTTCAAGGTCGCGATACCGTCTGAGGACAAGAGCAGCCGCTGCTACGTCCTCGGTTGTGAAAGGCTCCAACCGGTAGGCACCCCGGGCCACTTCGTCCAGCAGCGCTCGTTGGGCACGAACGCCGACCCTGGTGGCCAGCAGGTAGTCGAGCTCGGCCAGGACAAAAGGCGACAAGAGAAGTGGTCCGCTGACGGTGCGAAGGGCGGCGGCGGCTTGCGCATGCCGGTTCTGGCTGGAGTCGAGAGCAGCCAACAAACCGCTGGTATCGAGTAGGATCACCCCTCGCCGAAGCCGGCAAGTAACTTGTCGACGTTCTCGGCTAGATCAGGTTTGCCGCTCGTAAACAAGGGGACACGCGGCTCTGGGCGGCGCGAGAGCAGGAAGGTCTCGATCCCCTCGCGGATCAAGTCCGCCTCAGTCCGCCCGTCCTCATGCGCCGCTCGCGCAAGGCTTCCCTTCAAGTCTTCAGGCAGGTAGATGGTCGTCCGCTTCATGCCATACATTATGCCATACGTCGGGAAATCTGTGATCCAGCCGAGATCCAGCGGCTCCAGATAGCGCGCGAAATCGTCGATTTTGAACTTGATTTTGGTCGGGGGCGAGGGATTTGAACCCTCGGCCTCACGGTCCCGAACCGTGTCGATGCCGTGTCCTCCAGTGTCCGACAGACTCCCGCGTCGTCCTCGCGAATACGAAATCGACCAGGCTGGTGTCCTTTGGTGACCCCCTAGACCCGTCCGGTGCCGGGAATGCGTGATCCAGCTGTGATCCAGCGGGGATGCTCGCGGCCCCTGTCGGCTTCTCAGGGATTCGACAGATGAGCGAGGCTAAGTGGTCAGCGTGGACTGTAAGCCGGGTTCTGTATCGGCGAGATCGACTCACCCATCGTGAATACGAAACGACACCTAACGACACCCTGCGATTGAGTGCGGCTGCGTACTAAATGCGTACTGGTACGCCAAACCTTCTGTCTCCCACCGCCATCGGCACCAATCCTGGGTGCGGGACCTTGGTTCGAGCGACTGGACCTTTTCCTTACCAAGGAAATGCTGAGGGGCCATTTCCCAATCGAAGCTCCGCTGAGATCAAATGCAGCGGCTATCGCCAATAATCGCTGCCTAGCAGCGCTTCCTATTTTTGGCCATGAATGAACGCCACAAGAGTTGCGGCGCCCACCGGAAAAGCGACCGCAGCATAGGGCCAGGGCAGACCGTACCCCCCCCGAATAGAGGCAAAATGCCAGGTCAACTACAATCCGCCAAGGAAGGAATTGAACGATTTCGAGCCTCGGGCCAAGTGTGTTCTATTGGCGCGGGGAACCAGCTCTTCCTTACCAAGTGGTCTTCAGTCCCTGGCGAATTCGAAGTGATCTTAGCGCTGCCGACCTACTGCGGCCGAGACCATTTAACTAACCGTTGACAGATCTGACCGGCGGGTTATGTATAGAGCCCCTCAGCGACTCGTGTCATCTCCTCAGCAGTCCGTCCAAGGGTGCTTACGTCCACGTAGTTACCGTCACGCAGCTGCCACGTCACCGCAGTTGGAGTTCCATCGATGTATTCGTAGAATGTCGCCGGCTGGTCGCCGATGCTCCCTGCGCCAGGCCCGGGGCGGCGACATAAAGGAACGCGCCGTTGACCTCACCGCCGACTCCGATCTGCCATGAGCTACCCGGATGAACGCGACTGCCACCACCTCAGGCCTGGGCCTCGCGTAGCCCACCCGACGCTTGTGGAGCTGAAGTGGCTGTGGCCCCAGAAGCTAGCCGCAAGCCGGGAATGCCGGCAGGAAGGGTGACGTGGGCTTCCGATCCTATTCCTTGCAAATGGTCGACCCAGAAGCGGCCACCGTGCAGCGCCACGATCTGGCGTGCAATTCCCATGCCAAGGCCCGTCCCGACTACCCTGCGTATCGGGTTCTTGGCATAGAGATCGCTCGGGGCGAACAGGGGGTTGTCGAAGTCGGCGCGAACGCTCAGTCCCTGATCTCTCACGCTCACCTCGGCTTGACCGGCGTGCATCCTACTGACGATGACGATTTGGCCGCCATCAGGGGAGTATTTGGCAGCGTGATGCAGCAACGTGCTGACCAGTTGGGACAGCTGGGCAGCATCGCCGACTATTGGCGTCAGGGTTGGGTCGAGCCTCTCGGTGAAAGTCAGTCCGTCCGACCCGGCCTTTACCTCCTCAACTTCTCGGCGAATGATCGCATTCACGTCTACGGATCCCATCGACATGCCGACGTGGCCGGTCTCGATTCGGTCTACGTCTAAGATCTCGGTAACGATGCTGTCGAGGTGCTCGGCACTCTTGTAGATTTCGCTGGCGAATTCCTTCACGTCGTTTGAGCTGAGATCCACCGTATCTCGAATCAGTTCGCTGAAGCCTTCGATGCCCATCAACGCGGTCCTGAATTCGTGACCGACCGACTGTAGGAATTCGATCTTGAGCTGGTTCAACTGTTCGAGTTGTGTGAAGGTAACCCGCGCCGCATCTTCAACTTGGTGTCTGGCCGTGGTGTCCTGGAGCATGGTGAGGAAATAGTCGACCTGACCGTTCGACTTTCTTACAGCAGTCGACGTTAGATTCACCCACGCTCTATCCCCGTCGGCGCGGATCATTGGAATATCCGCGTCGGCACGGTCAGCTTCTCCTCTGCCCAGCGCGCTCAACTTTTGACGCATCTGGAGCTGGATCTCAGGGGGAAGGTACCTGGTTATTGGGGAGCCCACCACCAGCTCTGGCGGTTCATGCAGCAAAGCCCCCAAACTCGGATTGGCATCGATGACCACGAAATCCGCACTGGACCGCGCAATGCCGATCGGAGAATGGGTGATTACGTCCGCGAGGGCTTTGGCGGATAGCCGACTCAAGGCAACCATCGATAACGACTGCCTATTCGTTAAGGCCTGGCTCAAAGCAAGCGAAACCGCAAGCACTGCAGTTAGGACGGTAAGAAATCGATCGAGGCTTTCACCACTGAGAACCACGACAAGGGCACTCAGTGCGGCGAATACGACGGCTATCCATGGGAGCGCAAGCTGCCACAGGTCTAGTTCTCCACTCACGGTGGCTCGATCAGATGGCCGTGCGGGCCATAGTGGCGCGACGGCGATTAACAGGAATGCCAGCACCAAGCCTGTATTGATGAAGCCCCGAATCGCTCCGTAGCTATCGACATCGGCATGCGCAGCGATAACGTAGGCGGTCGCACTAACCGCAAAGCCGGCGAGCAGGAGCAGCAATGGGCCTTGCAGTTGGCGAGCACCCCGATTGATCGCCAGGATCACAACGGTCCCGAAGAGGATTTCGCCGAGTGGATATGCCAACTCGATTGCCTGCTCCGTTGAGCTCTGTGCAGGCAAGAGGTACATCTGCTTGAGCCCGAGTGCCCACGCCGCGAACACCAACGCGGCAATGACAACCAGTCCGTCAAGCAGCACGCGCCACCCATCCGTCGATCCAAGCGGTGAGGTCCAGAACATCAGGACGCCGGCCAGTCCCAGAGGCAACGCAGCGAGGAAGCCAGCGTCCGACAGGGATGGAGACATAGGGGCAACAACCTGGCCCAACTCATAGATGCTCCAGCTGGCCTGACCGACGCTCCACGCACCTGCGGAGGCGGCAATCAGGGCCCATCCAAACCGGAGTCGGCCCGCTGACTGCTTTGCCGTCCACGCGCAAGTCGTTGCCGCGATCAGTGCCGCGATAACCTGGGCAAGATCGACGAGCTTGACGAGGAATTGGTCGCCGCCGACACCGAGGCCAACGGTTGCCGCTAAGCCCGTAACAGATATTGCCGCGGCTATGGCCAAGGTGGCAAACGCCGTCCAGCTGCGCCGGTGGAATGCGCTCGAGCGGGTCTCGCTGCCAGCCCCGACGGCGTCCCTTCGATCGACTCCTGTCTCTTCGGGACGAACTCGACCTGGCGGCGGGACCAGATCCGTGGTCCAGATCTCAACCCTCTCTGATAGGCCGCGCAGAATCTTCCTGGTCACGAGGCGAAGGGACGGAGGCAGTTCCCTGAGTGAGGCGACGGTCGACCCTGATAAAACAGTGCGAAGACCGAGCTCCTTGGCTTCGCCCTCCAACCTGGACGCTATGTTGACCGAGCTGCCAAAGACCGCGTAGTCAGAACGTTTGACTCCGCCTACGACGCCGACTATGGCCGGCCCAGTATGGACCGCGACGACAGCGCGGATTGGCTCGGACAAGCCGCTGGGTGCATTCGCAGACTCAAAGGCGCGATGAATCGCTTCGGCTGCTGCCAGGGCATCTGCCGCTCCTTGATTGGGTTCTTCGAGCATGCCGAATATGGCCAAGACCCCGTCGCCGATGTACTGGGTTACGCTGCCCCTATTCGCCACGATTGCATTGGCCGCCAGACCCAAATAAATGTTCAGGAACTGAATCGTCTGCTGCGGCGATAGAGTCTCTTCGATTCTCGACGAACTGCGAATGTCAATGAACAAGATCGTGAGTACTCGCCGATCACCGGCGGTTGGGAGCTCTCCTTTCCGTATTGCCTCCGGTACGGCGTCGACCGGCAGCAATCGCTCCAGTTGGTGCCGACGAACCGACTCCTCGCCGATTCCAAGCGTCAACGCCAGCGTATTGCGGGGCGCTGGCTCCAGCGCGCCTGGTCTAGCCTTCACGATCAGCTTCGCGCCTGCACGCGTCATCGGCGATCGCGGTAGAGGCTCAGCCTTCATCAGGGTCTCTTTGCTCGACTCAAGGCTAAGGCCGACGCCTGCGGCTGCCGCCCTAGATTCAGACGGCGCTGCTCCCCTATGAACTACCGGTTGGGGGCTCGTGTATGGGTTCCTTATCGGGGTCTAGTCCGGCTTGCATGCTGGTGCGAAGTATTGCCTTAACCGGAATCCTGGTGCCGTGCTCCAACCTGCAGTGAAGCCCGTCGCTGATCTTGCTGGTCCTCGCGCTCGGATTAGTGGCTGGTGGCTTCGCCCTGAGTGCTTGTCCAGCCGGAAGTGCTGGTAGGCGGCCTAGATCGCCGATATTCGGTATGGCTTTGACTCCGCTAGACGACCCTGGATGACACGCACTGTGGTCCGCATGGTGGTCCTCCACATGGGCCAGGGACCACGAACAGACCTTTTAACTAGGCAAGTTCCGGTCCGTTTCCCGGTCGTTTCCGGTCAGACGCCCAACGCCTTCCAAAAGGCTTAAAACGAATACGAAATCGAGCCTCAGGAGGGTTGTGGAGCCCACGCCCGGATTCGAACTGGGGACCTTTTCCTTACCAAGGAAATGCTGAAGTACCATTTCCCGATCGGCGCTCCGCTGAGATCGAATGCAGAGGCTATAGCCATTAATCGCTGCCTAGCAGCGCTTCCTATTTTTAGCCATGAATGAACGCCAGACAAGAGAGCCGACCACCCCGGCGCGAAATCCTAACCGGCCGAAGTCATCGGGCGCTTAGTGGGCGCCACTGGGTTCGGAGCGGAGTTCGACGTGATTTTCGAACCACACAGCTCTCACCCGTTGGGCGTGGACTGGCCTTCGGGTGATCAGCGATGTGAATCACAAATAAACGGCGTCCTAACAACGACTGGCTGATCAGGATTTGGAGGGTGCGATCTCAGGGCTGGACATGCGACGCATTGTTGTAGAGCCCCGCCAACGAGAAAGCCGCGATCAGTAAGAGGCACAACACTGTGGCGATCGTCTTGCGCGTACGACTCAATGGCGTCAGCCAAACCAAGACTAGGCCGACAGGCATGCACAGAAGAAGGCCAAGACAGGCCAATGCTGGGTGAACGCCGCCCCGGGAAGCCGCTTGTGGAGATCGGATGGGAGCTCCGGGTGGCTGCCATTGCGGCTGCCTAGCCTCACTGGCTGGGTTAGTGGTGACTTCTTGTCGACGCTGATCCCTCGGGTTGGGCGGAACAGGGGGGATCACTAGGCGAAGGCCGTCGATAGACGCATCGGAGGTCCAGCCCTGTTACGCAAAGGCCGTCCCCTTTTGCCACATCCGCGCCGTTTGAAGCTCGTGGTCCCCGACTCAGACTCAAGTGTCACGCGGATCGTTCGAGCTCCGGCGGCAATATATCGCTGGCCAGCATTGTTTGCAGATCTGCTGACTCGTCACCTTGAACTCGAACATCGTTTCAATGCTGGCCGGCCGAGTCGTGTGGCAATCTCCTGGCGTGCGCACTGCAGGCCCGTATTCATTTTCGACTCACCTGTTCGCTCAGGCGACCGTATTCGTCCACCTGGATCATGCGGACATCCGCGTGGCGTGACGAATACCAAATGAGGTAGATCACAATTGGTATGAAGAGGGCGAAGATGCTGATGATCAACAAAATGACCACGGTCAAAGGATTGACGCGTTTCTCACGCGCGACCTGCGTGGTCACATCGGACTGATAAAGCACTTTGTAGCCTTGCCGCATGAGCACATCCAGGCGGCGGTCTAGGATCACTCTGCGTTCCGGTATCGACAGAGTGGCCGAGCGGCAGTCAATCGTCGGCGCGGCGAGCGACAAGCTCCGCAGCAATTGTTCAACCACGGCCACAGGTTGGCAGTTAGGGAACTGGCGCCAGCTCTGTTCACCTCTTATCAGAATCGCGAGGGAGGTGACATTTCCCGCGGCTGGCGACATTTGAACCGCCTGTATTTGCTCTAAGGGACAGCGCCAGGTATCTGCGCTACCCATACCAACACTGACAAAATCGCCACTTTCCAGCCCCACGCGACCCCCGTCATAGTCGACGAGGATGCTCGATGTTCGAATTCGAGCGGCTTGGGCAGCACCCTCCGCGTTCATGCCGTTCTTGAGCGCAGCAATCGCAGCGTTCGTTGCAGCTTCGAGACGCACCGAATCACCTCCGATTTCACGCTGCGCCCACGAATACCACTCCTGATAACCGGGAACGGCAACGACAAGCTCAGCCTCGGTATGCTGCCCATCCGACTCATCCCCAGGTCCATGACTGGGCATCGCGTTGGTCTCCATCACATACCCCTCCCTGCTCCAATCCTCTGGACTCGCTGCATAAGCAATTGGCGTGGCACGATGGTGCCCGCCTCAGGGCGACTTGTCAATGCTTCTTATGGCTGCGTCAGCGCAGGGATTGGTCTCGATTGATGGCCTCGACGCCGGCTGGACCGGATTGGGCGTCAATGGGTGTCGGCCCTCGTTGGACATCGATTGTGACGGTATAGGATCGCCGCAGACATAAATGACAGCGTTAGCCACCAGCACGACGTGCCTTTCGATCTTTTCGTTGTCAGCCGGTCGACGATGCGGCGGCCACTGCTTGGATGAAATAGGGACGATCTGAGCCGTATGGAGCCGCCGGTACCGCCGACCCCTCGCCACCAGCGCCCTGCCGCATCTGCCCCGCCCGGCCCAAGTGGTACGACCTGGGCGCAACCCGGTGCCGCAAGGACCCTGCCAGGGAGTGGGCGTTCAACGGGAGGGCGCACCACAACTCTGGGTATCGTCTCTCTGATATGTAGTCTGGTCCTATGCGCACCGCTTGGCATGATTCTTGGGCTATCTAGTCGCCGATCGGAAGGACGAAGCAATGTGTCAACAGCCGCCATCTGGTCAGGCTGTTTGATAACGATTCTTTGGATCACTCTTATCTCGATCTCGATAGTCACCGCCATTGTGAGCAACTCAAACTCGGCGATACCGACGCCAAGCCCCTAGCACTTTCGATCGAGCGGGTAGTCAGCTATCCGACAGCGCAGGCCCTCACGCGTCATGCCTCAGATCAACGGGATCCGGCGGCAATATGTCGCCAGGGAGCATGGTCTGGAGATCGGCTGACTCGTCCCCATGAACACGTACGTCCACGCGCTGCGCAACTCGCTCGTAAAGCTTTCGAACATCGCGCGCATTCCCAAAATTGGGCCCCCTGGGGAGGGCTTGAATTGCTTTGGCGATCGCTTCGCCGCCATCTTCGGTTATGCGAAAGCCACCCTTCAAGGCCATCGTATTGAATATCGCCTCGAGCTCTTGGTCGGAATAGTTGGGAAATTCAATCGTGTCGCTGAAGCGGGAAGCCAAACCCGGATTCGTCTCGACGAACTCCTGCATGCGCTCGGTATAACCGGCCACGATCACTACCACTTCTTCGCGTCGATCTTCCATCAGGCTGACGAGGGTATCGATGGCTTCTTGACCGAATGAGTCGTGCTCGTCGTTCTTCAAAGCGTAAGCCTCGTCGATGAACAGGACGCCGCCCATGGCCCTCTCGAACACGCCTTCCGTTTTGCCTGCCGTCTGGCCTTGAAAGCCCGCGACCATATCAAGTCGCGTCGCCTCGATCAATTGGCCTTCCGATAGCAATCCCATCGCGGCCAGGAGATCGCCATACAGCCGTGCCACCGTGGTCTTACCGGTGCCAGGTGCCCCCGCGAAAATCAAATGCCGAGTCGGGCGGAGCTCCGGTAGGCCCTTGGCCCGCCGGCGAGTGTTCACCTCAACCCTAGCCACAAGGTCGGTTACCTGTTGTTTGACCGAGTCCAGCCCGATCATGGAGGCCAAATCTCCCCGCAACGATTTGATGCGAGCCGGATCACGCTTTGACGTCAACGGGACATCTACGACATCTTCCGACAGGAGCAGCCTGAGATCCTTCGGCTGCATCAGGCTCAGATCACCACTCGCCATCAATCGGCTCGCCTGTCGACCCTGGGCCCGTTCGTACAGCCTCCTCACCTCGCGCGCATTCCCGAAACTCGCACCCTTGTGTAGGTGTTCAAGATTCGCGAACACGGCTTGCTTGGTTTCAATTGGCAAACGATAGCCGCCATCGGCCGCCATGACTTCGAAAATTGCCAACAGTTCTGATGTGGTGTAGTTGGGGAACACGATTGTGTCGCTGAAGCGAGACGCAAGGCCTTCGTTCGTTTTGAGGAATCGGCGCATTCTATCGCCGTAACCTGCAACGATGACTACGACGTCATCGCGACGATCCTCCATCAGCTTCACCAGCGTGTTGACTGCTTCTGCCCCGAACATGTCGTTCTCATCTGCATTCAGCGAGTAGGCCTCGTCAATGAACAGCACGCCCCCAACGGCCTTCTTGAAAGTGGTGTCGGTTTTCTCCGCAGTGTGTCCCTGCCACTGACCCACCAGCTGCGCTCTTGAAGCTTCCACCATCTGGCCTTTGGCCAGAACTCCCATGGATGCCAAGAGTTCCGCATACAATCGGGCAACCCTTGTCTTGCCAGTGCCTGGTGCGCCAGAAAAGATGAGGTGATGGCTGAGCCCGAGCGCCGGCAGTCCTTCCTGCACACGCTTGTCAGACACTTCGAGCTTGTCACGAATCCGACGGACCTGCGCCTTCACAGATGCCAGCCCGACCATCGCATCCAGTTCGGCCATGACGTCCTGGAGGCGCCGCGCACCGGGAGTGGACTGTCGAACCTGGGTCTCGGGCTTTTTCTGGGTAGGCGCAAAATCGGCAGTCTTCTGCCCAGTCGCTTGGCCCGCACGGCGCAGAGGCGCTGGGACGAACTCAGCCTTCAGCGGACGCTCCTTGCCATACGCGCCTTCGGGTGGGCGCCGTGCCGGGATGAACTCCGCCTTTGGCGGCTGGACGTTTGCGCGATCACCCTTGACAGTTGCGGGCTTTGCCGGGATAAACTCGACTTTCGGTGGTGTGGCCTTTGGACCGTCACCCTTGACCGTGGCCGGTTTCGCTGGGATGAATTCCGCCTTGGGCGGGGAGACATTTATGCGTTCGGTGGCGTCAACGGGTTTCGCCGGAACGAATTCGACTCTTGGAGGCTGAGCTTCGAACTTGTCTTGCGGCTCAGCCGGCGTTGGCGGCGCAGGTATGCCCTCCGGGGGTTCGGGCTCACCAGTCTCTGGAGCCGTGAATCGAGGCACCTCCTGCCGGCGTTCGTCCCGTGGCGTCGAATGCGGCTTTTCGGTGCCTAGTGACCTGAAATGAGTGCTACCAAGCAAAGCACTGAACGTCGGTTCTAAACCTGCAGGAGTTACGCGCACCAGCTCAACCGGGTAGCTGCGATAGAAAAGGGTTGCGATTCCTTGAGGCAACTGCTGAAGTTCCCCGACCGATAGGACGGGAACACGTTCGAGGTACTGGCTCGTCGTGATCTGGGCAGCAAAGAATCCGGTCGGAGTTCGAGAGCGACCTTCTCGGACAATCTCCTTCTCGCCCGCCCACGATGAGATCTCGGTGAGATCCTCTGAGATGGTCAGGCCACCGAAGACGATCTTTACTCCGGTGGCGGCAAGAATGGCTTTAGCTTTCTCTGCACCATACCGATCGCGGAGTTGCGATAAGTTCTGGGCCGCCCACACGGTGATGATTCCACGGCCGCCACCCTCGCTGACGAGAGCCGGCAGGCTGTCCAGCGGTGCGATATTCGCGACCTCATCGAGGGCCAGGAGCAGCGGTTCCCCGAGCCGTCCGTCTTCATGACGGGCCGCCAACTCCACCGCTGCCTGCGCTATGGAGTCGACGAGAGCCGCTATCAAAGGGGCTATCACTCGTTGCTTGTGAGACGGCCCAATGATGTAGAGCGTTGAACTAGTGACAAGGAATTCACTGACGCTGAAATCGGTTCGCGCGCAGGACTCTAGAACGATCGGATCGGCGGCAGCCTCCAGTGTCGTGCGGGCGATGGCCAGCACCGGGTCGCGCGTCCTCGGATCAGCGCCGAGCGTCGCGTCTAGCCCGTCAGCCCAGCGTTGGGCGACTTCAGTGTCTGCGCCTCTTAGAATTGCTGTCGCTTCAACCAGTCTGGTCTCCGACTCCAACCAGGTGAGCAGACGCGAAAGCGGAAGCGATGCAAGGGCGGCTGCGTGAAAAAGCGGTCGCAGAATGCGGGCCGCACTCGTGCGCCAGTATTCTTCGTCCTGGCCACCTTTGGTGGCGGCCGCTGCCATCGCGGTTACGCGCTGATTGCAGATCGACGCGTCTTCGCATCCCGAGATTGGGCTCCAATGGATGGTGGGAAAGCGCGAGTCCGAACGAAATGGGTCATACACCATCACCCGCCCGTGTCTTTGGCTGGCGAGCTCTAGCCGCCTGTCCGCTGATTCAGCGACAACATCTGACCGCGTCGATGTGATCACCGCGGGACCGCTCCACATCAGTATGTTCGGGATGATCAGTCCTGAGGTCTTGCCACATCGAGGAGGCCCGATGATTCCTACGGTGTCTTCGGGCGTTCCTCCAATCGGCGAGGAATTAAGGTTAAAGCCTAGGAATGGCGCGGTAGCCCAGACCGACATCGCCCGCCCTCCTCCGCGGAGCCACAGCTCATGGCCGCCGCCTGGTTCGAGCTAGGTATTCGCGCTGCATCACCTCTTTGAAGAGTCTCTGGGTTTGACCAATTTCGGTTTCGAGCAACCTCGCCCGAATGTCGCGACTGACGTCCGTGTCCTGCTTCGAGCATGGCTTGGGCCAATCGATGACGAGCCTGCGCAACGTTTCGTGAAAGCGCAGCAATTCCTCAGCGCCTCCCTCCTGCTTCGCCATGAGTTCCTGGTGCCAGCACCAGAGGGCTCTCAGCTCATCCACTATCGATGCGTGGTGCGGCCAGCACCAGGGTATTTGGTATTGCATCTGTCGCACGAGCGTTTCGGAAACCCAATCCGTCAGGTCGGACCAGCGTCGCTGAAGATCAACCGCGCTCAGCGCATCCCAATCGAGGCAATTCGTTGCGGCACGGTGGGGCAGCGCCACAGTCAACGCACGCGACTTGAATCGATGAACTTGTCCATCATCCACATGAACGCGGTTTGCATTTGCTCAAATGAAGTTGGTTCTGGGTTCCAATCCATCCATGCTCCCGGTGGGGAACTGACCTTCCTATAGCGAGCGTCGTACCACCACTGATGATGACTCTGGTGGCACGAGAACTGGATCTGGAAGTCCTTGACGTTGATCCAGACACCGCCATCGTCGGCCTTGGTGAGGCGGATCCGACTTGCACGCATCCACTCGTTGTTCGCCACCCAGCTGCCTTCGAAAGGTCTGATCATCGACCAGATCCGCTCATTCTCAAGACGTGTAAAAGTCTTTAGGCTACGGGCGAGTTCGGCTCGCCGGCGCTTCTCGTTCTCGGCACGGCGCCTTTCATCGCGCTTTCTTGTAAAGAAGTCGGCCGCGGCCACATCGTGATGGCGATTGCCTCCGAGTGCAGGGAGTCTGATCCGGTTGAGCAGCTCCATCCCCTTGGACCTGGCGAGACCACCTATGTCGGGAATTGCAGGCGTCTTACTGCGTACTGGCGTAGCTCCCGCGCGAAGCAACTCTGCATCTACTACGGCGCGCACCTCGGTGATCGCGAGGCCCTCCCCGACCCCCATGCGAACCAGCGCCTCTATGGCATCTCGCGTTGGTTGCCCGGTGGCAACAAGTGCCACCAGTGCCGGCCTCAACGATTGGGACTGCCAAACCGTCAGTCTCGTTTTCGCGCGAGCTTCGTCGTACTGGCCTCGCAAGTCCCGGGAACTGAGCACTTTCTTCGCCTGCTCCAAGTTCCGCTTCGCCCTGGCGGCTTGCGGTCCAACCTCTTGCGATATTCGAACCTGGTGCCCGCTTTTGTATTGGGACTCACGCGTGAGCCACCATTCAAACCGAGGATTGAAGGCGGCGGTAATAGCCGTGGAGTTGTTTGCATCGCTCGGCATGAGGCCAAGCTGTTCGTAGTGGTCCTCGCTCAATGCAGAGCGCCAGCCACCCTCGGTATATGCGTTTGGATCGAACGTCGCCATCGTTGGTACCGAAACCGTCAACTTCTGTCGCTAGCTGGAAACGTCGACATCTTTGATACGCTGCTTGGCGAGGCCCATTTCGCCCTCACTCATGCCGCCCTTGTGTTCGATGTCAACGTTGACGCTCACGCCTGACCGAACGTCGCGTGCCACGACCCGCAAAATGCTGTCCTCGGTGAACTGGTAGGTGATTTCAATCGGAGTCCCAGCGGGTGTCGCTGTTGGAAGAGGGCCAAGCTTTACCGTGCCGAGCAAGACGCAATCGTCAACCTCAGACTTCTTCAGGTCTGGGTAGTAGCCACCCTGCGTGACTGGAAACTCCACAAACGTCTGGCCATCGGCCAGTGTGGCGAATTGCTCAACATAGCTGGCCGGCAGCGGCGTTCCTTGCTTGAGCATCAAGAAGGACTTCTTCGGCGAACCGGAATCGCCATCATGCGCAACACAGCCAAGATGATGAGCCACGATTCTTCGCACCTTTACGTTCTTTGCGATGTCCGTCAGAGCGGGGTTGGCGTTGTTCCAGTCCCGAGCCGCCTGGCCTCCTTCCTGGACCTGGCCGATAACCGCCTTCCAGGCAGCGCCATGCGCGACACATTCGTCGGCGTTGAGCTCGGTGACGGGTTCCTTGCCCGATATTTGGCGCACCATTTCGCGAATCATTGGCATTCGCGTCGAGCCCCCGACCAGTAAGACCGTATCGATTTCGGACCACGACTTGTGAGCCTGCTCCAATACTCGCTCCGACAAGCTTTTGCAGTTGTCAACCAACTCCCTGCATAGCGTCTCGAATTCTTCACGGGTGATCGCGATGCTCTTGCTGTGGCCGGCATGATTTACCACCATCGTTGCCTTCATTCGCAGCGACAGCTCTTCCTTAGCCCGGATTGCGCGCTGCTGGAGTTCCTGATAGCCAGCAAGATCGTCCAGAGGATCGACCTTGAACTCCGCGGCAAACGTACGTGCGCAATGCTCGATAAGCCGATCGTCCCAATCCTTTCCGCCTAGCCGCGCGTCACCGTCGATCGCGAGCTCCGAGATCTGCGCCGCTTCAATTCGCAAAATGGTTACATCGAAGGTGCCGCCACCGAGGTCAAAAACAAAGACGGTCTGGTCTCGTTGGGCCTTGTCGAGGCCGTAGGCCAACGCCGCGGCAACCGGCTCGTCCAAGATGTCCATTACTTCCAGCCCGGCAATCTGGGCCGCTTCACGCGTGGCTGCGCGCATTGGCTCATCGAAATAGGCAGGAACAGTAACCACCGCCTTGGTTATGGGCTGCCCCAAGCGCTCCTCCGCAATCTTCTTCATCCTCTTGAGGATCAAGGCGCTGATCTCCTGCGCGCCATAGGAGTGGTCACCAACCAGCCACCGGAATCCTTCGGGAGGCTCAGCATTTGGCTTTCCCATCTGCCGCTTGACAAACTCAACCACCTTCTCAGGCTCGGCGATTGCGTTGTCCTTGGCAAACTTTCCAACGATGACCGTCTGATCGTCATCGAACATGACTACAGACGGCGTTGTTCGCGCTTGAGTATCGGGGTCGGCGAGAACCTCAGCCTTTCCTGTCTCAGGGTTTACCCAGGCCACCGCCGAAAACGTTGTGCCGAGATCGATTCCGATGGTGTATTCCATCATCCCTCCCCTTCAGGACGCCGCTGCGGCACATGCTTCGCGACAACGACTTCTTGTTGTCGCAGCAACGCTCCTCGAATCAGGTAGCCAGGCCGAACGACTTCGACGATCGCACCATCATCGGATTCAGCAGGCGCAGCAACGCTCCGGACCGTGCGCCGGAACCGGCGGTCGGCGTCACGATCACCGCTGGGCAACCATTCGAAGACGTCCTGGCGCTCGAGGATCTCGTTGATTTCGGCAAGGACGACATCGAGCCTCTGCGAAAACTGTGCGGATTGGTCTGATTCGTTCTCGCCCAGCGACCGACGCAATGCGTGCACCGAATCCTTCAGAAGGATCACATCATGGAGAACCGGAAGCTTGATCGCATTCTGGGCTTCGGGTGCAAGCTCCTTCGCCTGTTCGGTGAGGCGATTCACCGCTTCCTCCTTCGCAGTGTCATAGCGCAGGCGCGCTTGAAAGAGGTCCAGCAGCTGAACCACTGAGGCCTTTACCTCTTCAATCGAGGCCTTGACCCCTTCAATCCCAGTCGGAGGCGAATCCATCTCAACAGGTTGGTCGGCGACTGGCTCCGACTGGGGATTCTCAACCTTGCCGTCCCCCCCCACCACTTCCTCCTGGTTGCCTCAGATGTCCCAGACGAGGCAGCCGGGCGCGTTGCCGGTGACGCCCAGGACTGCTGAGCAAGACACCACAAGACCTTCCAGGCGGGTAGCCGTCAACGGCTGGCCCGGGCGACTCGACGCCGAAGCAGCGGAAGCATCCACAGCATCCCGTATTCTTCGCTAGTTCGACGGGTGTGTCAATGAACGCGGAATGCGTTCACACGGCGCTTTGGGGGACCCTTCGTCGCCCGCCAAGCGAATCAGCGTCAGTGTCCGTGCTGCTGCTTACGGCGTCGCTTTTCCTCCTCTCGTCGCTGACGGTCGATACGTTGCCGTTCGGCATCACGCTGTCGCTGCTCAGCCTGCTTGCGGTCCTGTTCCTGGCGCTCCTGGCTCGCCCGCTGGTCCTGCCGCTGTCGCTGCTCGCTTTCTCTGCGATCCTGTTCTTGGCGGTCCTGGCTCGCCCGCTGGTCCTCCCGCTGCCGCTCGCTTTCTATGCGGTCCTTTTCTTGACGCTCCTGGCTCGCCCGCACGTCCTCCCGCTGCCGCTCCTCGCTTTCCTTGCGGTCCTGTGCCTGCCGCTCCTGGCTCGCCCGCTCGTCCTCCCGCTGCCGCTCCTCGCTCTCCGTGCGCTCCCGCTCCTTGCGCTCCCGCTCCTCACGGTCCCTTTGCTCCTGGTCCCTGCGCTCCTGGTCCCTGCGCTCCTGGTCCCTTTGCTCTTGGTCCCTTTGCTCTTGGTCCCTTTGCTCTTGGTCCCTTTTCTCTTGGTCCCTTTTCTCTTGGTCCCTTTTCTCTTGATCCCTTTGCTCTTGATCCCTTTTCTCCTGATCCCTTTGCTCTTGATCCCTTTGCGCTTGATCCTCGAGCCTTTGCTGCTCCAACCTGCGCTCCTCAATTAATTCCAGTTCTTCTTGCCGCTCAGCGAGAGACATGTCGGTGAGGGAGCGGTTCGCGTTGATCTCCGCAAGGGACTCGATCCCAGGGGTTGGCGCGGTGAAAGATGGCACAGTATGCGTGGCTGGCGGCCCCCCCAATTGCGAAACCGCCATCGTCGCCGACATGGCAGCCTTGGCCATAAACGGGCCCAACTCAGTCGCGACCACTCCTATCGCGTCGCTCAGCCTGCTCATTGCCGCAGCGATAGGCATCAGTTGCATTCGCTACCTCACCGCGTCCAGCAGCAAGGCGCCTGACTTGACCAGTTCAACTAGAGGCGGCACCAGCGCGCGATATAGGTCTGAAACGGGTTTGGATGTCTCGCGTGCCAGCTGTTCGAAAACTTCCGACACTGAACGAAGTCCGTCCGAGTATGACCACATTCCGTACGAGACTTGACCCATTCGAGCCACCTCGGAACCGTCGTGGCCGATCACTCTGTATACGTGCTGCTGCTCAGTTGAATTCCCCGCTCCGAACGCCGTTTGGACCAAGCGGTGACGGCGGAGGACGGCCCTATCGTCGAGCAAGCTCCCTGTTAGGGATGCAAGCAGCCCAATGTCCTGAAGCCAGGCCAGCACGTCATCGAGGTCTTCGACCTCGTTTGCCTCGCCCCACGGACCCAAATCACCTCGACTCTCAGCGAGGCGCACGCCAAGCCAAAGTTCGTAGCACAGTCGTGGGATCCTCCAGAACCGGCTCCCAAGACGGACGAGTCGGACATCGTCGTTTGAGGCCGCGTGCGAGCGCAGGTCGCCCCCCAGTGGCTGTCCGACGGGCAGGACCTGCGCCGACATTCCGCGTCCGGGCCAATTGTGTTGCATCAGCTCCCGGGCCTCAGGTGCCCACAGCACGGCCGCCTTGAATCTCTTGGGCAACATTGTGCACTCACGACGCGCGATGTGATCGAACAACCGCTCTAAGCCGTGGAGAACGAAACGATCTGACTGCCCCTAGTCGATGCGGCAAACCACCACGGGAGGCCATCGGCCGTCTCCCTTGTCCGGCTCCTTCATCAGTAACCACAACCGGACGCCGTCCGTGAAGATGTGGGCGCCTGAAGAGTCTCCTAGCGAAAGGTACGTCTGAGAACCATGAATGTCTACGCGGACTACGTAGTTTGGAGCAAAGAGGCCCCCGGTGACCCAGAGAGCTCCGTCGGGTCCCGCGGTTATCGCGCCTGGACCTTGGCCGTATGCGTTCACTGGTTGCAGATCGATGCGATTCATGATCTCTCCAGCCGTAGACATCACCGACAAACGGGCACGCTCTGACTCCGCTAACCAGAGGTATCCGTCCGAACCTGCGACTATGTCCGCTGCCAGCGCGTCACCCATCGTGACGGGACCTGCGGCATAACCCGGCAGTGCGTACTGACGCAAAGCACCATCAAAATCCATCCTACCGACCGACTTGCTCCCAGACCTTTCGTTCCAATTGGACGTGAACCAAAGCGCGTTATCAGGCCCTTCTGTGAGGTGTTGCGGGTTTATTCCCGATGGCATCGGATATCGCCGGACGCCATCGGGCCCAACCGACATCATCACGGCCGCGCGCTTCCCGGAAACCCATAGCCGACCGTCAGAGCAAGAGATAATCTCGCCCCATCCGAATCGCTGACGGGGTTCAAACAGCCTGGCACCTTTGTCATCGAAGTCATCGGGGGTCGGCGAACCCAAGGAGATCTCCGTGATCTTGCCATTCGGCTCGAGCCTGCCCATTGATCCGGCATAGCCATTCGTGCCGGTGAACCATATGGCGCCATCCACGCCCAGGGTCATAAAGGTGATAAATCCTGGAAGTCGATCTGTCACCCAGGTCCACTTGCCGTCTTGAAGCCTTCCAACCCAATCGACACGACTGTTGTCCTTATTGCGAGCCTCCAAACCTGCCCACACGGCACCATCAGCACCCACGACAACGCCACCAATAGATATTTCATGCTTCCTGTCAGAAACCGGAAAACGCGTAATTCGACCTTCAATGGTGTGAGCAGGCCCAGCCGTCAGCCCTCGCGATGGCGTCCCCGCGAACTGGGAAGACCCCGGTCTCGGCTGTTGCGGCGCTGGGGACGCTGGCGTTTGTTGACGCGGGCCGACCGGAGTCGGTGCTGCTTCGGATGCTCCATCGACCACCTTGAGGCCCGCCCGGTCAAATTCGGCTCGAACCACCTGCCTGGCATCCGCCTCCTTGAACCCCAACGTAACTCCCTGCGCGACCAGGATGCTGACCACGTCCCTGGATACGGTCCCGGTCAGGGTTCCCACGGCCCCGCGCAAGGCGCCTTCTCGCCAAGCCTTGAGACGGCTGCCGAACAGCTCTCGGTCATATGCCGCGCGTGTGCTCGGGTCGCTGAGCACGTTCTTGGCCAGCGAGAGGTTCTTGATCGCCTGCGGCACGTGCGGACCCACCGTATTGAGGATCGGTACGGCTTGGCCCCTCTTGAGCTGGTTCTCACGGTTTAGCCACCAGCCGTGTCTGGCCTGGAACGCTGCCGCGATGTCGCTCGGCTCGATTAGCCCGTTGGGTTCAAGCCCCAACCGCACGTAGTAGTTCTCGTCAAGCGCGGTCCGCCAGCCGTGATCGCGGTAGGCGTCCGCATCGAAAGTAGTTTGCACGTTTGAGCTCACTTGAAGTTGGCGCCTTGCATCCGGTCGGGCAAACCGTGGGGCTATGGTCGATGAATAGTGATTGGCCGCCCCCAGCAAATAGTAATTGCTGCTGAGCCAGCCAACAGCCGCCAGTGCCGGATTCGTATTAACGGCTTACGTCGCGGCCCCGACTTCGTCCTACCTGAAATGGAGGGTAGTCCGACGGCGTTTGGTGGCCCCGCTCCACTGAGAAGCGGCAATCGGCCCAACGCCGCGCTTCACTCTCTCCTCGGCCACCAGGTTGTCGGACATGATCTTGAACCGGGTCGTCCTGCCGAATTCGACCATCCTGACCGTCAGCAATCGATGACCCTGCTCTATTCGAGGCCCGAGACGCACGGCTCTGGGCCCTCATTCCACGATCGTCGTCAACGACGCTCAGCCTGGCAGGCGCCAGTCCATATCACACGATCCCGTTTTTGATGGCTCCGCGGGAAATTGTGATCCGGCGGCGTTCGGCTGACCCGAGATTGAAACCGGGCCTCACGATCCCGAACCGTCTTGATTGAGTGTCCACGCGTGTCCCGACGGCTCCGCAGAGTTCCACCTGAACTCAAGTGGCGGGGCCTTGGCGTCCTTATGTGACCTCTCGGAACCCCCCGTTTCCGGGAATGCGTGATACGGCTGTGATACGGCAGGCGGCCAGATCAGTCGGCTCCTCCAGCCCCCATGACGTTGTCGTGAGTCACATCGGACGATGTGCCATCACTTCGGCAGGCTGCTTCAGCCGACGGCGGAGCTTGCTGCCAGAGTCGCATCCAAAGTTCTCAAGACGAGTCTTTGCGGCAGCGCGCGCATGAAGGTATCACGGAGCACGCATAGAATCGGGTTGTCGATCTGGATACCGCGAGTTGCCTGGCGCGACATGGCTACGACGCGGTTCGCCCGGCGCAGGCGTTGGCGCTCATAAAGCCCAAAAGCCATCGATAAGCTCGTGGCACGCTTGAGGCTGTTACCGAGAGCGACCGCATCCTCCAACGCCTGGCACGCACCCTGACCCATGTTTGGCGTCATCGGGTGCGCCGCGTCGCCGACCAGAGTCACGCGATCTCCGCTCCAGCATCGGGCGGGAGCCCGGTCGTACATATCGTTGCGAAGGATCGCCCCGGCTTCGGATGCGGCGATCAACCCGGGCACCGGGTCCGGCCACTGGCCGAAGTGCTTTACCAAATCTGCCTTGTGGCCGCCGACCCCTGCTTCCTCGTCCCTGGGTGCCTTGGTTACACCAGCCCAGTAAATCCGGTGGTTGGGCAAGTGGAATGCAAGAAACTCCGATCCTCTACCAAACCAGTTGACGCCGCCGCCTGCAGCGAGCGGAATACTGTCGGTTGTCGCGATTCCACGCCAGATCGTCGATCCCAAATATTCGGGATCGCCGTCGCCAATCAGTTGGCGCCGTACAGCCGAACGCACACCGTCCGCGCCGATGACCAAATCGCCAGCGACTGTAGTTTGGTCAGGCAGGACGAGCCTGATTCCAGCCTCGTCATATTCGTAGCCGCTGATGTCAGCCCCGAGATGAAGGCCTTCCGCACCGAATCGGACTGCCAGCGCAGTAAGCAGGTCAGCGCGGTGAACAAATCCCACCTCATAGCCGTACCGCTCAGAAATCGCTTTAATCGGGTAGTCGACTAGCTGCCGACCCCGCCAGTCACATATGGAAATATGTCGGAGCGTCAGCGAATTGATCGTGACGCCGAGCGCATGAAGCGCGCGTGCGCCGTTCGGCCAGATCATTAAACCGGCGCCAATCTCGCGCAGCTCGTCTGAGCGCTCGAAAACGTCCACCTCAAAGCCTGCATCACGCAATGCGATTCCGGTTGCCAGCCCGGCGATCCCGCCGCCGGCGATCAGCGCCTTCACGTTCTGGTTGTGGCTAGCGGGACTGTCCCAACCAGCTTCGTTCCGCGACCCACTGCTGACTCAACCTTGATCGATGTTTCCGCGGGCCGCTTTCCATGAGTCGGACAGACTCTCGGGGCCGAACGCCGCCTTGGGGATGAACGCCTCCGCACCGGATACAGCGATGCCCGACGCGAAGTCCTCCCGGTCGTAGGTAGACAGCAGGAACACGACGACATCGGAATGCTCGGATCGGATACGACGGCTTGCCTCCATCCCATCGACGCCGGGCATCTGAACGTCCATCAGCACCAGGTCCGGATGCAAGCGCCTCGCCGCGACCACTGATTCCTCGCCGCCTTCAGCCTCGCCGGCCACCTCGAAACCCTCGGTCGCCGCAATCACCTCGCGGGCCGCCAGTCTGAACGCGGGCTGGTCGTCGACGATCAGCACTTTCACCGCCACCAACCAGACGCTAGACCTGGGAGCCTGAAGGTCCAATGGTGCCAACACCAAACCTCGCGGGGAGGCCAGCCCCGTCGTCCCAGGGCGATTGCCTGTGTTGAAATTGCCGAGATGGCGATTCGCGTTGTGCTTGCCGACGACAGCTACATCGTCCGCGAGGGCGTGCGAGAGCTCCTCAAAGCGATCGACGACATCAACGTGGTCGCCACATGCGCCGACCTGGATGCCCTGATCGCGGCGGTCGCCTCTGAGCACCCCGATGTCGTGCTCACCGACATCCGCATGCCGCCGACCAACACCGACGAAGGCATCCGGATGGCCGAACAACTGCGACGCACCGATCCCTCGATCGGCGTCGTGGTGCTCAGCCAGTTCGCTGACGCCGAGTATGCGTTGGCGCTGCTCGACAAAGGAGCGGCCGGGAGGGCTTACCTATTAAAGGAGAGGGTCACCGACCTGGACCAGCTTGCCAACGCCATCCGGGAGGTCGCGCGTGGTGGTTCCGTGATCGATCTCAAGGTGGTCGAGAACCTGATCGCCGCTCGCGCTCGGCATGCGCGATCGCCGATCGCGGACCTGACCCCTCGTGAGACCGAGGTGCTCGGCGAGGTCGCGCAGGGCAAGAACAATGCGGCCATCGCGGCCAACCTCCACCTGACGGACCGGGCCGTTGAGAAGCACATCAACTCGATCTTCTCCAAGCTCGGGCTTGGCGACGAGCAGGACGTCCACCGCCGCGTGCGCGCGGCGCTCATCTATCTGGCTGCGCAGCCACCCGATATGCGGTGACGAGCCCATCCCGCCCAGGCACCTGGGCGGGACCCACCTGCTCGGCCTGGGGCCGAGTGCTCAGCGCCTTGTAGCTCGATTCGCTGAGGACTGTCTCGCCGCCGGACGCCAGCTGCTGCAGGCGCTGGGTCAGGTTCACGGCATCTCCGACCACCGAGTACTCCATCCGCTCCTCACCTCCCAACAGAGCGGCGGCCACCAACCCCGACGACAGCCCGATCGCGAGCTCCAGCTGCGGTAGGCCGGCCGTCCTCCACTGGCCATTCAGCTCGGCTTGCCGGCGATGCATGGCATGCGCCGCTCGAAGTGCACGATCCGCGTGGTCGGGCACCCCCTCTGGCGCACCGAAGACGGCCATCACGGCGTCGCCGACGAACTGCATCACCGTGCCCTTTTCGGCCATGATCTCGTGGCTCGCGGCAGCCCGATATCCGTTCAGCTGTTCACAGAGCGGGAGCAGGTCGGCTGACTCGGCGATCCGCGAGTAGCCGCGAATATCGGACATGAGCACGGTGACGACCATGCGTTCTCTCTCCCCCGCTCGCCAGCCGCCACTGCGAAGCTGTTCCGCGACGCCGGTGGGCACCAGGCGGCTCAATGTCTCGCGCTGCTCCTCCCGCTGGATGATCGCCTGGTGCAGCAGGCGCAGGTTGCGCAATGCATGCTCATTGCCGGCCGTTGCATCTCGGGCGATGACGAGGAAGAGTCGTTCGACCGCGCCTGCAACGTCGGCCGGCGTCGTCCTGAGCAAGGCGGAGATCGAATGGATAGTGCGTCCTTCCGCCACCATCTGGAGCAGAACCCTGTCGGTCGCAGACAGACGGCCACTGTCGACCGGCATCAGGAGTGACTCCGCGATCTTGGGATCCAACAGTGATCCGCCAGTGCTGACCGCCTTGATCGCCCGCCCCAGCTGGTCGCCTTCGGAGACGCGGTCCTTGAGCAGGTAGGCATATCCGGCGGCGCCCTCGTTGAGCAGCGACACAGCATAGTCGGGCTCGTCGTACTGCGAAAGGATCACCACACCAGTACCGGGATGGCGCTTGCGGATGAGCCGGCAGGCGTCGACACCTTCCTTCTGGAACGCGGGCGGCATCCTGATGTCGCTCACGATCACCTGTGGCTCGAGCTCCTCAGCCTGGGCGATCAGCTCGTCGTAATCGCGCGCGATGCCGACCACCTCGAAGTCGCCCGACACCTCGAGCAGTGCTCGCAAGCCTTCGCGCACGATGAGGTTGTCGTCCGCGAGCAGCACGGTGATATGCGCCATACGGTTCCATTGGACCGGCGATTCGCGACGCCGGCAAGGTGGCCAGCACCACCGGGGCGGTTCGGTTGCCCCCGCTCAAAGAGGCAGGCGGCCACCATCGCCCAAACCGCCGGAGGCGCCTACGTTGCTGGCGGAGGACATGCACATGAAATTCGAAAGCTCTGTCACAGCCGTTTCGTGGATACCGGCGGAAGCGGTCAAGGGTTTCCTTGGCGTGCCGTTCGAGATGGGCCTTGCCCATTACGACGACGCGCTGCCCGAGATGCTCGACAACCTGGACGAATGGCACCGCAAGGACCTCTTTCGGGAGGCCAACGAGCTCAAGGGTTGGATCGAAGTCGAGGACGGCAAGATTGTGGCTCACGGCCAGGAGGGTGGCGGACGCATCGGCGTCACGCGCTTGAAGATCGGCCCGAAGACCGTCACGGTCAAGGCGAAGGCGATGCCTGACATCCGCGCCGTACCCGAGGTCACAGATGACTACGTCCGATTCATCCAGACGTGTGGCGGCCGCACAGGCGCGCCTGCGCCCCGGCCCGTTCCACGCAAGCCTTTCTTTCAGGTCGACTCCGCCGTCGCATGGACGACTTTGGCCCTCACCATCTACAAGGACGGCAGGTCGGAGTACGAGCTGATCGGCGCGAGCCCATTTCCACGGCACTGGGTCTACGACCACACGGGAAAGCTCGCCATGGAGACCGGGCTGACCGATTTCACCACCTGGATCAACGACGCGTTCGGCGATCGCACCCCATGGGGCGCGTACGACGCGCCGGCCATGGTCAAGCAGGTCGAGAGCCCGCTCGAGCGCGAGCTGACGGGCATGGTCGTACGCAGCGGCAAGCTCAAGAGCCGCGAGCTTCCATCGGGCGAGTGCCTGACGAAGCAGGGCGAATCTGGATCGGACATGTACTTGATCCTCGACGGGATCTTCGCGGTCGAGGTCGACGGCGCGGAGGTCGCCCAGGTCGGACCCGGAGCGATCCTCGGCGAACGCTCAGGCCTCGAAAGCGGCACCCGGACGGCCACGCTGCGGGCGCGCACCCAGTGCCGTGTGGCCGCTCTTCCGCAGCGGTACGCGGACGAGCGCGAGCTGGCACAAATCGCTCGGGGACACCGGCGAGAGGAGGGGCGATAATGCGTCAACCCATGGAGGGCCCCATCGTCCTGGCGCGCCGTTTGCGCAAGGTCTATCACGGGGCAGACGAGGTCGAGGCCCTGCGCGGCATCGACCTCCTGGTCGAGCGCGGCGAGATGATCGCCATCGTCGGCACCTCCGGCTCCGGCAAGACCACACTCCTGAACTGCCTTTCCGGCCTCGACGTCTTCGACGGCGGCCAGGTCGTCATCGACGGGCAGGACCTCTCCAAGATGTCCGACCGCGCCCGCACCGCCTACCGCTCCCGCCACATGGGCTTTGTCTTCCAGGCCTTCAACCTGCTGCCCGTGCTCAGCGCGGCGGAAAACGTCGAGATCCCACTCCTGCTGCAGGGCGCCGGCACCAGGGACTCGCGCCGGCGCGCGCTCGAGATGCTGGATACGCTTGGGCTTGCCCACCGCGCCAACCACCGACCCGACCAGCTCTCCGGCGGCGAGCAGCAGCGGGTGGCGGTGGCGCGGGCCTTGATCCACAAGCCGGCGGTGGTCTGGGCCGACGAGCCAACCGGCAACCTCGATTCGGAGGTCACCAACGTGATCGTCGAGCTGCTGGCGCGGATGAACCAGACCGGGCAGACGATCGTGCTCGTCACCCACAACCCCCAGGTCGCGGAGCGTGCCGCACGCACAGTCCGCATGCGCGACGGCCGTATCGAAGCCCCCGAGCCAGAGCGGGTGCAGGGGGTGGCGTTGTGAGCTTTTCCAATGTCCTGGTCGGCATCTTCTTGGTCGTCTACGCCGCGCTGGCGCTGATCGTTCTGCGGCAGCCCCTGGTCGGCCGGCTGGCGCTCCGAGAGGTGGTGCGCAGACCTGGCCAGGCCGCCATCCTCATCGTCGGTGTGATGGTCGCCGGGGCTTCTATATTCGCAGTCCAGGTCGCCATCGACACCGGCACCGGATACGTCACGGGCAATGACTTGGCCGCGTGGGGTAGGGATGACATCGAGATCACCGCCGGTGGAGCCACCTTCGATCCAGGCCTGGCCTCACGCCTGGCCGCCGACCCCCAACTGGCGCAGAATGCGGCCACCTTTCAGAACGCTCTCACTGTGACGACGTCGGTCACCGACCTCGACCGCAACCTCGGCACGCCCGGCGTTCAGCTCATCGGTCTCGACCTGGCCTCGGAGCAAAGGTTTGGCGAGTTCGTTCTGAGCGATGGCCGCATGAGTCAAGGTTCGGAACTCACCCTTGGTCGCGTCTTCATCACCCAGCCGCTCGCCGACGCACTCGGAGCCAAACCGGGCGACCACCTGCAGGTGACTGGATCGGGCGGTCCGGGATCTGGTGATGTCATCGTGGCCGGCATCGTCCAGCGCCAGGAAGCGGGTGCCTACGGGTTCGGATCGTCGGTCGGGACGTTCAGCGGATACCGCTCGATCTTCAGCTCGCTCGAGACCGCCCAGCAGGTGGCCGCCACCTCCGATGTGAACTTGATCCGGATCTCCGCCCGCGGAGACGGTGACGCCGAGATCGCGCGCGGGCATCAGATGGTCGACCGCCTCAGGGCTCTCGCGTCTGGCGGCGGGTTGGCGGTCGTGGAGACCAAGGGCACCGTTGTGGCCACGGACCTCGCGAATTCGAACCTCTGGCGCCAGGTTTACACAGGGCTGGGCCTGATCGTTGTCCTGGCCGGCAGCTTTGTTGTGATCAACCTCGCCGTCATGCTGGCCGAGGAGCGCCGTCCGCGCCTGGCTGTGCTCCGAGCGCTCGGCCTGACCCGAGCCGGCCTGGTTAAGGTCGCGGTGGTCGAGGGCGCGATCTACAGCCTCGCGGGGTCGATAGCAGGGCTGCCGCTCGGCCTGGCGATAGGGGCGGTGATGAACTCTAATCTGCAGTGGTTGGCCACGGATGGCTCAGGCGTTCACCTTTCTGTCGAGCCGAGCTCCTTGTTCGGCTCGGTTGCCGCCGCGACGCTGATCACGCTGACCACGATGTTCATTACGTCTCTGCGGACCTCGCGGATGGCGATCTCCGCCGCCATACGCGATCTGCCCGAGCCGCCGAGGGCGCGGCGCACATCGTGGGTGCGGCTGGCGCTGCTCGTGGTCGGTGCCCTGGCCGGCGCTGCGTTGCTGGCCGCCCCAATAGCCGGATGGCGCGTGCTGGGTGGGGGCGTTGTCATCGCCTGCGCCGGTGGGTTCATTCGTGGCCGGGTTTCCGAGCGGGTCCGGTTCACGGCGATCGGCGCAGCCATCGCAGCGTGGGCTATCGGCTATGTCTCATTGACGAGCCAGACCTGGCCAAGCCTCGACCAAACATTTGGCGCCCTGATGGGCGTGGTCGTAGCGGTGGCTGGAATCTCAGTACTCGTGGCGAGCCAGCTGCGCCTGCTCGAGTACCTCGCGAGCGTCCCTGGACGCGGCGTCTCCGATCTACGGGCGACACTTCGCCCCGCGCTCGCCTACACCTCGCGCCGTCCGCTCAGGTCCGGCTTGTCGATCGCGGCCTTCGCAATCATCATCGCGCTCGTCACCAGCGTTGCAGCCATCGTGACGAGCCCCAACTACGCGCGCGACTCGTTCGGCTACGACGTCAGGGTCACCGAGGTTGGCAGCGGCCAGCTGGCCCTCCCGCCTGATGTGCAGCAGAACGTGAGCCGGCAGGAGACGCTCGCGAGCCGCGCGTTTCTGGGCCCTATCAGATACCCATCGTCCAGCGGACCTGCGGCAAGCGACTGGCAGGTGCAGCCGCTAACGGTGTTCGGGCTCACCGTCGAGCAGCTGGCATCCGGGATCGTGCCGCTTCAGCCCGGCTCGTGGAATTCCAGGTACCACAGCGCAGCCGAGGTCTGGCAGGCGATCGCAAGCGATCCGAGCCTCGTCGTCGGCCTTCCGACCTCAGCGTCATCGACTGGCACGGATAACAAGGTGGACCTTGCGACCGCCAAGGGGACGCTGCACCTGACCTCGGTGGCAAACGTTGGCTACGGAAACGCCGGAGCTCCGATCATCGACGGACTAGTTGGATCGCAAAAGGTGTTCGACTGGCTGTCCGCCTCTCCGCCCGGTGTCTTGCTCCTGCTTCGGGCCGCGCCCGGCGTGACGCCGCAAGCGCTCGCCGACCAGATCCGGCGCGCCACGCTGTCGGAGGGAGCCGACGCGACCACGATTCGCCAGCTCGTGGACGCCCAGTATGCGTCAGGCCGGGAATTGTCCGACCTGCTCCTGGTCCTGATGCGCGTAGGCCTCTTGCTTGGAGTCGTCAGCCTCGGCACGATCGCCTTCAGGGCTGTGGTGGAACGCCGCCGGGCCATCGGCGTGTTGCGCGCCATCGGGTTCCGACCCGGCCAGGTGTTGTTTGGAATCCTCCTCGAGGCATTCCTCACCGCCACGGCCGGGATGGCGGTCGGGATTGGGGCGGCATACAGCCTTGGCTCATCGCTGAGTGGGTCGACGGGCGGCAACTCCAGCTTCGCGCCCGATGCGGGCACCATGCTGTCGGCGATCGGCGCCGTGTACGCCACCGTCCTGCTGGTCACGCTGGTGCCGGCAATCCGCGCGTCGCGGCTGCGGCCGGCTGAGGCGCTTCGCATAGCGGCCTGATTTGCAAGATTCCATCGTCCAGGCGCGGCGTCTGCGCAAGGTCTATCACGGGGCGGACGAGGTTGAGGCCCTGCGCGGCATCGACCTCCAGGTCGAGCGCGGGGAGATGGTCGCCATCGTGGGACCGTCGGGCTCCGGCAAGACCAACCTCCTCAACTGCCTTTCCGGCCTCGATGTCTTCGACGGCGGCCAGGTCGTGATCGATCGCCAGGACCTCTCCAAGATGTCCAACCGCGCCCGCACCGCCTACCGCTCCCGCCAGATCGGCTTTGTCAATCGAGCCGGCGCCCAAACTTCGTGGCGTGACGGTCTAGATGTCGGTTCACGGGCCGGTTGGATCATGAACTAGATGAACCCCACCGCCGCCATCCTCGCCGGCCTGGTCGCGTTGATCCTGCTCGCCTTCGTGACCATCTACGGACTCGTCTCGAGCAGCTCGAGCCGGCGCCGCCAGGGGGCGAGCCTCTCCGCGATTGACTTCGCGCGCGGCTCATTCGCCAGCCAGCTGAGCCACGGGGTGCCTATGAACGAACTGCTGCTCCAGCTGGTCGAGGCACTACGCGACACGTTCAAGCTTGACGCCGCCGAGCTCTGGCTCTGCACCGATGACCGCCTGAGCCTGGAGGCTTCGGAGCCTCGCGCCGAGCGCACCACGATCGCCATCACCCCGGCTGAGCAGTCTATCGCGGCCAACGCGCGCGTCTCGAGCGAGGCATGGGCGAAGGTATGGCTCCCCGAGCTCCTCCCTGGACGCCCCAACTCCACTCTGCGGACCGCCCCAATCACCCACGGAGGCCAGCTGCTGGGCCTGATCGTGGCCGAGCGAGCCCGCAGGCCAGGCAGCCTCGCTTCTGAGGCGGACGTGACGCTGGAGGAGGTGGCTCGCGAGGTCGGCGTTGCTGTGAACAAAGCGCGCCTCGACGCGGCACTGCAGCAATCGCTGGACCAGCTTCGCCGGCAGGCGACTGAGCTGCAGGCGTCGCGTGGCCGCCTCGTGGCGGCCGCCGACGAGGAGCGCCGGCGGATCGAGCGCAACCTGCACGACGGTGCTCAGCAATACCTCGTGGCGATGGCCATCAAGGCCCGCCTGATCGAACAGCTTTCGAATCGCGACCCGGAGCGTGCCCGCCAGCTCCTGCACCAGCTCCAACTGGACGCGACAGCTGCCCTCGACGAGCTGCGCGCTTTGGCCCATGGGATCTATCCACCTTTGCTCTCGAGCAGCGGCCTGGCCGAGGCGCTGTCTGCAGCTTGCCGTCGCGCGGCATTGCCTGCGAGCGTCGACGTCATCGGCGTGGGCAGGCATCCGGCCGAGATCGAGTCGGCGGTCTACTTTTGTTGCCTCGAGGCGCTCCAGAACGCCGGCAAGTACGCCGGCGCTGGCGCTTCGGCACACATCCGACTCTGGGAAGACTCGCGGGTGTTGCGTTTCGAGGTGGCCGATGACGGATCCGGGTTCGAGTCGAACGGACAAAACGCCGGCGCAGGGCTGACCAACATGCGCGACCGCCTTGGCGCCGTGGGCGGATCGATCACTGTCGAATCGGCTCCGGGCCGTGGAACAAAACTCTCTGGCACCTTACCGTTGGGCGCCTAACCTGAACAGCTCTCGAGATTAGGCGACACCCTGGGTTGTCCAGGGGAGCCGATGGCGGCCCATCCTGTGGATGTCTGACGTCCACAAGAAGGAGCCGCCATGGTCAAGGATGACGCCGGCGGACCGTCCCAGATGGCGCTCGAGGATTTGGCGGCGCTGCGAGCAGTGCACGCCAATAGCGGTCAACTGCTGGACCGCGACCAAGCCCTCGTCCGTTCCCGGGACCTGTAGGCGCCTCGGGTCGTCCGCAAGTAGGTGATGAGAGAGTTCCGTACCCGAGTCGCTCCATCTCGGCCACCACCTCGCGTTCGACCGCTGCCGGTTGTCCCGCGAGTGAGCCCAAGAAGATGCCGACGCTGCGTGGATGGATCCGATTGAGACGTTCAAGCCCCATTCCGGCTATAGGATCGCGGATCAGGTCCTGTGCTTGCCTGCGAGAACCCTTGGGTCAAAGCCTCACGGCCTGAGTTGTGGTTGTCACGCCGGCCTGTGGATTTTCGAACAGAGCTGCCTCACGGTCCTGTCCTGTGCGTCAGCCGGCTCGGGACGCTGCATCGCCACGGGCGCCGTCCAGCGATCTCAACTTGTCCCACGACAACGCGCTTTACGCAGCCGCCGTTTCGATGCTCCGTAGGAAATTGTGATACGGCGGTGTGCCGGTGACTCGACGCAAGGTCTCAAATCGCCGATTTTGAATACGGAATTGGTCGGGGGCCCGGGATTT
>PNAG01000003.1 GCA_003169845.1 Candidatus Dormiibacterota bacterium
GTGAAGCCGATGCCGCCGTGCACCTGGATGCCATCGCCCGCGATCTTGCGATAGGCGTCGGAGACGTAAGCCTTCGCCATCGACGAAGCGAGCGAGCGGTCGGGTGCGTCCGCGTCGACCGTCCAGGCGGCGTAGTAGGTTGCTGAACGGCTGCTTTCCGATAGCACGAGCATGTCGGCGAGCTTGTGCGACACCGCCTGGTAGATCCCGATCGGCTTGCCGAACTGGTGGCGAGTCTTCGCGTACTCGGTTGACGTCTCCAGCACTTTCTGCGCGCCGCCTATCATCTCGGCGCAAAGCGCGGCGGTACCCCAATCCAGCGCTCGCTTGAGCTGCGGCCACGCCTTGCCGGCCTGGCCCATGAGCGAGGCGCCGTCCAGCTTCACGCCGTCGAAGCGAACCTCGCTCCAGCGCCGTGTCATGTCGAGGGTCTTGAGCGAGGTGACCGCCATGCCCTTCAGCCGGCCCTTGACCAGGAACAGTGATATCCCATCCTCGCCTTCGCCCCGGGTGCGGGCCGCGACCACGATGTAGTCGGCCGCCTCGGCGTCAGGCACGAACAGCTTCACTCCGTCCAGCTGCCATCCGCCCGCGCTTGGCTTGGCGGTAAGCGTCACCGCGCCGGCGTCCCATCTGCCCGACGGTTCGGTGAAGGCCAGCGTGGCGCGCGCCGAGCCCTCAGCGATCGCACCCAGCACCTCCTTCTTTTGGGCTTCAGTCCCCGCTTCGATCAGAGCCGGCACGGCCAGGCCCATCGTGGCGAAGAAGGGTCCGGGAAGCAGCGCTCGGCCGGCCTCTTCGAGGACCACGACAAGGTCGAGAAACGTGCCCACCCCGCCGTATTGCTCTGGAATTCCGAGCGCTGTCCAGCCGAGGTCGGCGATCTTCTTCCAGAGGCCGGGGTCGTAGGCCTCCGGGCTCTCCATCAGCTTGCGCACGACTTTCGAGCTGCATTCCTTGGCCAGGAAATCCCGGGCAGAGGTGCGGAGCATCTCCTGTTCTTCGGAGAAGGCGAAGTCCATCAGTCGGCTCCTTCGGTGGGCGGGGTTGGCGGTGCGGGTGACCTGGGCGCGCGCCGGCGCCTGGGCTTGGGCTTAAGCGCGGGAGGTGCAACCTCGGCAGGGTCTGCGGTGCCGACAGCGGGCAGCTCCAGCGGTTCGACCGGCGCCGCGAGCTCGAGCATGGTTTCGGGGGCGGCCTCGGGTTCTGTCGCCACGGGGGTCGGTGACGCGGCCGGCTCAGGCGTGACGGCTTCGGCTGGTGCCTGGGTCTTGTCGCCCACCGGCGCGATGCGGCGCACAGGGGGGGTGGGTGCCGCATCGTGGCGAGCTCCGGTATCGCGCCGGTAGAGCGTAACGAGGCCGAAGAAGCCCGTCAGGATGGCGACGATCCCCAACCCGACCGCAAGGCCCAGAACTGTCGACTCGCCGCTGGTCATCGGTCGCTCGAGGCCGGAGGTACAGGCGGCCGGAGCCGGCGGACACGTGCCGATCACCGCCAGGCGCAGCGGCAGGGTGAGCATGGCGAGCATGCCGTAGACGATCGCGAGGCTGGCCAGGAAGTACAGCAGCGTCGCGATCGGCCTCCCCTGCGCGTACAGCAGGGCGCACGCACCGAGCAGCACGGCGGCAAGGGCGAATGGGATCACGACTCCGCTGATCCGGTTGGAACCTCCGCCGAGGACCAGCGGCGCCACGCCCGCGACCGCGGATAGGCCACACGCGAGCCAGAAGGCCCAGAGCACTCGTTGTTCGGTTCGCGGGGTGGCCACGGTGCGGCCTAGTTTATTCGGCGCGCCTCAATCCCCGGGCTGCGCGCGACCGGCGGCGACGTGGGCGGTCTGACGCAGCGGGACCTCTTTGATCAGCAGCGTGGCGATGAACGCCACCGCGATGATCGGAAGCCCCGCCGTGAAGACGGGATGAATCGCGTCGGCCAGGCCGTGCCGGATGCCCGCGGCGATGGCCGCCGGCAGGCGGGCCAGCTGCGTGGGGTCGAAGACCGCGCCGGTGGTGGAGGCGCCCGCGGCCTGGAACTGCTTGAGGGCGGCCGCCGGCAGGTACTTGGCCATCGACGACGCCATGCCCTGGGTCAGGATCGTGCCGAGGATCGCCAGTCCGATCGCGGCGCCGATCGACCGCGACAGCTGCGTGGCCGAGGTCGCCACGGCCATGTCCTGGCGGCTGACCGAGTTCTGCACGACCAGGGTGTAGGTCTGCATGCTGACGCCGAGGCCGAGGCCGATGAGGATCATGGCTTCGATCGCGGTCTGGTTGGTCGTGTGGATGTCGAAGGTCGAGAGCATGTAGAAGCCCGCTCCCATGAAGATCAGTCCGACCAGCAGCGGGATTTTGTAGCGACCGGTCCGCGAGATCAGCTGGCCGCTGCCAATGCTGGTCACGATCATCGCTACCAACATCGGGACCAGGATCGCTCCGGAATTCGTGACGCTGTTGCCGATGACACCCTGCACGAACACAGGGAGAAAAAAGATTGCCCCGAACATCGCCATCGCCACGCCCATCCCCGCGATGTTGGAAAAGGTGAAGATGCTGCTCTTCCAAAGGCGCAGAGGCAGCACCGGTTCCGGCGCGCGCGTCTCGACCCACACGAACGTGGCGAGAAGGATCGCCGCCGCTGAGTACAGGCCGATGATCTGCCACGAATTCCACGGGTATTGACCTCCGCCCCAGACGGTCGCCAGGAGCGCGCAGGTGATGCCGCTGGACAGCGTGATGCTGCCCCATACGTCGATCGCGTGCTTGCGCCGCTCGTTGGGGACGTGCATGTAGAGGGCGACGACGAGGAGCGTCAGGATCGCGAAGGGAATGTTGATGAAGAAGAGCCAGCGCCAGCTGAAGTTCTGGGTGATGTATCCACCTGCCGCCGGCCCGATGATCGAGGCCACACCGAAAGACGCGCCCATCATTCCCTGGTACTTGCCCCGTTCGCGAGGCGAGATGATGTCGCCGATGATCGCCTGCGAAAGCGGCATGATGAAGCCCATCCCGGCGCCCTGCACGAAGCGTGCGAACACCAGGAACCAGAAGTTCGGAGCGACACCGGACAGCGCCGACCCGACCGCGAACACGACGATGCCGGTCATGTAGAGCGGCTTGCGACCGTAGATGTCGGAGAGCTTGCCGGCGACCGGCACCACGATGGTGGAGGCGAGCATCGCGGAGATCGGGATCCAGCTGTAGTCGGCGATACCGCCGAGCTCCGCGACGATCGTGGGCAGCGCGGGTGCGACCAGGGTCATGTTGAGCGACGCGACCAGCGAGCCGAGCATCAGGCCGGCGAAGACGGCCATGACGCCCCGGTCGATTCCCTTCTTCTCGGTCGCAACCTCGGTTTGGCGTGCGGCGACGGCCGTCATACGGCGGTGTGCTCCAGGACTGCGCCATGGCCGGACGCCACCTCGGCGAGCGCGCGCCAGCCACGCGTCAGCGCCGCCAGGTCCTCTGGCGAAAGCGATGACATCCAGCGGCGGAGGAGCGATTGGCTGCCCTCGCGGAGATCGGTGACCAGGCGTACCCCGACCCGCGTCAGGCTGAGGAGCACCCGTCGGCGGTCCGCCGGATCTTCGCGGCGTTCGACGTAACCGGCTCGTACGAGGCGGTCCGCGAGCAGGCTCGCGGCGGGTAGCCCGATGCCGAAGAGCTCCGCCAGGCGACCCACCGAGGCCTCCTCCTCGTCGCGAAGCAAGAACAAGGCGCGGAGCTGCTGCATCGAGATATCGAGGTGGCGCCACCTGCTTGCAGTCGACGTCAGGAGGGCGCGGTGCAGCTTCCTGTAGGCCGCGAGCGCTTCATCGGTGGAGGGCTGAGAGATAGTTTCAATATATTAAACTATTCGGTAAGACGAAAGTTTCCGCTGAAAGCGAAGTGGGCTTGCCGGGCTTGCCGGCCTTAACGGCTTCGCGGTAGGCCCAGCACCCTCTCCGCCAGGATGTTGCGCAGCACCTCGGAGGAGCCGGCCTCGATCGTGTTCGCCCTCGACCGCAGGAACTCGTAGAGCCACCCGTCGCCATCGCCGACCTGCCCGGCGGGCCCCGCCATGTCGACGGCAGCCTCCGTCATGCGCTGGTTGAGCTCCGACCACATCAGCTTCAGGATCGATCCCTCGGGTCCTGGAATCCCACTGCGCTTCACCGCGGTCACGGCGCGGTAGCCGTTGAGCTGAAGCGCGCGTGCCTCGATCGTGTACTGCGCGACCTTCTGGCGGACGAGTGGGTCGGCGCCCCGACCGAGCTTCCGCGCATGCTCGGCAAGCTCGGCCGCCGTGATCTGGGCGCGGGTGGCGAGCGCCATGCCCAGCGTGCCTCTTTCGTGCAGCAGCGTGGTCATCGCGACGGCCCAACCGCTGCCGGCCTCGCCGAGGATCTGTGACTTGGGCACCTTCACGTCTTTGAAGAAGATCTCGTTGAACTCCGCGTCGCCCGTGATCTGGACGAGCGGGCGCACCTCGACGCCAGGGCTCTCCATGTCGACCAGCAGGTAGGTGAGACCATCGCGCGGATTGGCCTCCTTGCGCTCGCGGGTGACCAACATGCACCACTTCGCCACGTGCGCGAGGGTCGTCCAGACCTTCTGCCCGTTGACCACGTAGTGATCGCCCCTGTCCTCGGCGCGGGTCTGCAAACCCGACAGGTCGCTGCCGGCGTTCGGCTCGCTGAACCCCTGGCACCAGATCTCCTCCGCGGAGAGGAGCGGCGGGAGGTAACGCTTCTTCTGCTCTTCGGTGCCGTGGGAGATGACGACGGGACCACCCATGCCCAGACCGATGACGTTGATCGGCTCGGGTGCCTGGGCCTGGATCATCTCGTCGTTGAAGATCAGCTGCTGCATGAAGCCTTCGCCGCGGCCGCCGTACTCCTTCGGCCAGGTGATGCCAACGTAGCCGGCTTCGTAGAGCTTCTTCTGCCAGGCGCGCCGGCTCTCGACAACACCCTTCATGTCGGACTCGGCCGGGCCGTCCTTGTGCGAAACGTTGGCTTTGAGCCACGCCCGGACCTCGTCGCGAAAGACCTTCTCGGACTCGCTGAGGTCGAAATCCATGCCGCTAATCTAGACTGTCGCGCCCTAGGCGACCGCAGGTATCACATCGGAGGCCAGCAGCTTCAACGCGTCGGAGTCGTCGAGGAGGAAGTGCTGGAGCATGAAGAGGTCGACCCCGAGACCGCAGACGGAGCGCATCTTCTCGGCGATCTCTTCCGGGGTGCCTACGAACCATGCCTCTTTCCGATCCTCTATGACCTCGTCGGGCGTCATGCCGCTCAGCTGCCGGACGACCTTGGAGACTTGCCCGGCGCGGTCACGCAGCTCCGATTTGTCGCGCCCGATGATGTAGCCCGTCATCACCGAGTGCCGGATCGAGCTCGGATCGCGCCCGATCTCGCGGCACGACGCCTCCAGGTCTTCGCGCCCCTGCCGGTACAGGTCGGTGTCCAGGCGCGACACGTTCCACTCTGACGCTTCGCGTGCCACCAGCGGGATGGTCCGCTTCCTGCCTTTGCCACCCATCAAGAGCGGTATCGGGTTGTGCGCCGGCTTCGGGTTCGATCTGTTCCAGGTGTCATGCATGGTCCGGATCCCCTGCTCGAGATGGTCGAACCGCTCCTTCTCCGTATAGAAGGGGATTCCGAACTCTGTGTGCTCGTTCTCGTTCCAGCCGGCTCCCACCCCGAGGATGACGCGACCACCGGAAAGCACGTCAACAGCCGCGGCCATCTTGGCGAGGATCGCTGGGAGTCGAAACGTCATGGGGCTGACCATGGGACCGAACTCGATCCGCTTCGTCCATTCGGCGGCGAGCGCGAGCGAAGCCCATGTTTCGATGCAATCGCGGTCCGGCGCTTTCATCAACGAGATGAGATGGTCGCTCCGGCGCAGCGAGTCGAAGCCGAGCGTGTCGGCGTCGTGACAGATGCGGCGCCACCTGTCCCAGTTGAGGCCTTCCTGCCCCTCGATCATGATCCCGACTTTCGCCATTACTCGAGCGCCATCGTAAGTTGGTCGAGGGTCAGGAAGTTGAGGATGCGGTCCTGGGGGATGCCCGCTCGCCGCGCCATCCACATCCCCATCGGCACGTAGGCGAACTCGGCCGGCGCGTGAGCGTCGGCATCCAGGCTGAAGCTGCATCCCAACTCCAGCGCGAGCCGCGCCATCTCTGGGGACAGGTCCATGCGCGCAGGGTCGCAGTCGATCTCGAGCGCAACGTGGTGTCGGGCCGCCTCCTTGAAGACCGCTTCGAAGTCGTAATTTGCCCCTTCGCGTGAACCCGGCCGGCGGCCGGTCGGGTGGCCGATCACGTCGACGTGCGGGTGCGAGACCGCACGCAGCATGCGCTCGGTCATGGCGGCGGGTTCCTGGCGAAGCTTCACGTGCGGCGACGCGATCACCACGTCGAGAAGCTCGAGGACCATGTCCGGGAGGTCGAGCGCGCCGTCCTCCAGGATGTCCACCTCGATGCCTTGCAGCAGCGTCACGCCCGGCACCTGCGCCTGGACCTCAGCCATCTCCCTGGATTGCGCCAGGAGCCGGTCGGCGTCGAGCCCGTTGACGACCTTGATCCGAGGCGAGTGGTCCGTCACTCCGAGGTAGCGGTAGCCCATCGCCGCAGCGCCCCTGGCCATGTCGAGCATGGTCGCCTTGCCGTCGCTCCATTTCGAGTGCGAGTGGACGTCCCCCTGGTATTGGGCGAAATCAAGCACCGACTCGTCGTCCCTCGCCGGCTGCTTCATCTGCTCGCGCAGGCGGTCGAGGTAGCGGCTGTGGCCTGTCTCCACCACCTCGGCGAGGACCTTCGCGATACCGGCGCCCACCCCTTCGAGCGACGTGAGCTCGTTCCCGGCGTGGAGCGCCGCGAGGTCGGGCCGCTCTATCGCCAGCGACCACGCCGCCCCCGAGAACGCTTTGGCGCGGAACTTTTCGTCAGGGTCCTGTCGCAGCAGGTATCCGATCTCCGACAGGACCTGCGCCGCCGCAATCGTATCCACCCATCAATTGTGTGAGGATGCGGCACGTGGCAAAGACCAAGCCCCGGCCAGGCGACCCGATTCCCGACCTGGTCGAGTCTCTTCTCGCGGAGCTGGGCGAGGACCCGAGGCGCCAGGGCCTGAAGGCAACGCCGGAGCGTGTGTCGAGGGCGCTGCGCCAGCTGACCGACGGCTATGGCGTGCAGCCCGAGGACGTCATCGCGGATGCCGTCTTCGACCAGGACTACGACGAGATGGTCGTGGTCAAGGACATCCCCTTTTACAGCCTTTGCGAGCACCACATGCTCCCGTTTTTCGGCACCTGCCACGTCGGCTACCTACCGCGGGGAAAGGTCGTCGGCCTGAGCAAGATCCCGCGCCTGGTCGGCGTCTTCGCCCACCGCCTGCAGCTCCAGGAGCGCATGACGAAGGAGATCGCAGAGGCGCTGAACGGCACGCTGACCCCGAAAGGCGTCGGCGTCGTGGTCGAGGCACGCCACCTGTGCATGGAGATGCGCGGAGTCGAGAAGCCGGGCGGGCAGCTGATCACCTCCTGCATGCTCGGCACGTTCCGCAAAGACCCGCGCACGCGTGCGGAGTTCCTGGACCTGGTCCGCCGGCCCTAACGGCGGACGAACCATCTCCGCCCTAGCAGGTGGGGGTGGGAACGATCGGTCCCGAAGCAGCCGGTGTAGGTGTCGCCAGCGTATGGATGCCTGCGATTGGGCGGGCGCAAGACGTGCCGGCGACGAGAAGCGCCGCTGCCCCAAGCAGGCACGCAAGTCTGGCCAGCTCTCGCCGCCTGATCAAGTAGCGCGAATTCAGGAAGACCGCGGTGATCGGCAGACTCCCGAACAGCGCGAGGGCGAGCATCAGCCCGCCGCCTGTTCCTCCCGGACCGGGCGAAGGCGCCACTGCAGCTGTTTGTTTGCACGGCGTGGGGCTGGGCGAGGTGCAGGTCGCCGACACGATTCCGGCCACACATCCTGTCGCCGGCGTAGGGCTTGGTGCCACATGTTGCACAGGGGTCGGGATTGGGCTTGACCGGTGGGTGGGCGGCGGAGTCGTTGGCGGAGGAGTAGTAGGCGGAGGAGTAATAGGCGGAGGAGTGGTTGGGGGTGGAGTCGTCGGGGGTGGAGTCGTTGGTGGAGGAGTGGTTGGGGGTGGCGTGGTCGGTGGAGGAGTAGTCGGCGGGGGAGTGGTAGGCGGCGGGGTTGTGGGCAGCGCCGTGATGACGTAGGTCGTGCTGTTCGAAGTCATTAAGCCGGTGGCGCTGTTGATGACGTCTACCAAGATCAAGTGCTTGTTCACAGTTGCCAGTGCCGCCGGAGGGGTCCACGGCTTCAGCGGTCCGGTGTCGTAAAGCCCCTTATTGCAAATGGTCACGGGAACGCGAATCGCGATGACCGTAGACCTGGTGTCGAAGTAGAAATAGAAGGTCATGGTTATGGGCGCCGGGCCAATTGGGCACCCAGTTGTGAAGAAATACGTACCGTCAACTGTGATCGCGGTCGTCGGATACCCGTTGTTGGGAGCTACGGTTACTCCGGCCGTGTCTGCTAGCGCGACCTGTACCGACAAACCGACCGCGAGGCAGGCAAGCGCCAGTGCCGGCCCCAGCCGGCGGGCCCAATCCCTTCCCTTCGCGACGCGCACGTTCGCGGGGAATTGTGAGGTGCGCCGGGCCGAGCCGCGCCACACATAACGGACTCTTTATGTATTAGACTCATATAAGGCAACCTTTATGTTTCTCCAGAACCAGCGACACGAGCTTCCGGACCACTTTTTGGGGTTTGCCAACCCCACCCGCCTGCGCATCCTGGAGTGCCTCGGCAAGGCCGGCGAAGAGAACGTCAACGATCTCGCCGCCCACCTTCACATGAGCCAGCCGCGGATCTCGTGGCACCTGCGGATGCTCCGCGTCGGTGGCATCATCCGTACCCGCCGCGAGGGCCGGCAGGTGTACTGCTCCCTGGACCTGGAAAACATCGCGCTCGAGCGTGCGCGCCTGGATCACATGCTTGGAATCAAAGATCGAGTGAAAGTTCGTGAGGAGGTCAGAACGTGAAAAACGCCCAAAAGAATGGCCAAAAGAATGGCCATCGCAACGGCAAAGTACGGGTCGCCATCGTGGGGGTCGGCAACTGCGCCTCCTCCCTGATCCAGGGCGTGCACTACTACCGCAACGCGTCGGAGACGGAGGCCGTCCCGGGCCTGATGCACGTCAACCTCGGCGGCTATCACATCAGCGACATCGAGTTCGTCGCCGCTTTCGACATCGACAAGAAGAAGGTCGGCCTCGACCTTTCGAAGGCAATCTTCGCCGGGCCCAACAACACGGTGAAGTTCACCGACGTTCCGCCGTTGGGCGTCAAGGTCCAGCGCGGAATGACGCACGACGGCATCGGCAAATACCTCGCGGACATCGTCCTGAAGGCACCCGGCGAGACCGCCGACGTCGTCGGCATCCTCAAGAAGACGAAGGCCGACGTGGTGGTCAGCTACCTGCCGGTCGGCTCGGAAGAGGCGACCAAGTGGTACGTCGAGCAGGCACTTGCCGCCGGCGTCGGGTTCGTCAACTGCATCCCGGTCTTCATCGCTCGCGAGCCTTACTGGCAGAAGCGCTTCGAGGACAAGAAGCTCCCCATCATCGGCGACGACATCAAGTCGCAGGTCGGCGCCACGATCATCCATCGGGTGCTGACGCGCCTCTTCCGCGATCGCGGGGTCAAGCTCGAGCGCACGTACCAGCTGAACTTCGGCGGCAACACCGACTTCCTGAACATGCTCGAGCGCGACCGTCTGATGTCCAAGAAGATCAGCAAGACCCGCTCGGTCACCTCTCAGCTCGACTACGACGTAGGCGCCGATAACGTCCACATCGGTCCCTCGGACTACGTGCCCTGGCTGCACGACCGCAAGTGGGCTTACATCCGGCTCGAGGGCAGGTCGTTCGGTGACGTGCCGCTGAACGTCGAGCTGAAGCTCGAGGTTCACGACTCACCCAACTCGGCCGGCATCGTCATCGACGCCGTTCGCTGCGCCAAGCTGGCGCTCGACCGTGGAATCGGTGGCGCTCTTGAAGGCCCCGCGTCGTACTTCATGAAGTCGCCGCCTGTCCAGTACAGCGACAACGAGGCGAGGCGCCTGGTGGAGGAGTTCATCGAAGGTGATAGGGCGGGAGCCAACGGCGGTGTCCGCCGCCCGGCTCGCACCAAGACCGCGACTGCGTCTGCTCGGCGCTAGCTACACCGTTGGGGCGCGCTTGCTGCGCGTATTTCCTTCGGGGTTCCGGCATGCCGCGGCGGCGCCCGGCGGTTCGGCGTGGTTCTGGCTCAGCGCGCGCCAGCGCCGCGCCGCGCTGGAAAACTACGCCGCGGCTCTCGGCCGGGACGGTTCAGACCGAGAAGTTGCGCGTGTCGCGCGCCGCGCGTTTCAAAACTACGGGCGCATGCTCACGGACTTCTTGCTCATGGGCAGCCTCACACGCGAGGAGCTCATGCAGCGCGTGACCATCGACGGCCTCGACCATGTCGACGCGGCGCTTGCCAAAGGTCGGGGAGCGATCATGGCGGTGCCGCACATGGGCTCGTGGGACATGGCCGGGTCCTACGCCGGCGCGCTGGGCTATCCGATCTCGGCCGTCGCGGAGCGGTTTCCCGGATCGCTCAACGACGCCGTCGTACGCACCCGTCAGCGTTTTGGCCTGAACGTCATCATGCTGGGCCGCTCGGCCGTGCGTGGAATCACCCAGGCTCTCCAGGCCAACTCCATCGTCGCCCTTCTCTGCGATCTCGAGCAAGGACCTGGGGTGAGCGTTCGTTTCTTCGGCCGGCGCTCGGTCGTGCCCGCCGGGCCCGCGGCGATCGCCCTCAAGATGGGCGCGGCATTGATCCCCGCGTGTCAGTACGTGACGTCTCCCGGACACCATCACGTCCACCTGGACGCTCCTCTCACCTGGGCGGCCGGCGAGACCAACGAGGGACTGATGCAGCGGGTGGTCGGCCGCTTCGAAGAATTCATCAAAGAGCGCCCCGACCAGTGGTACGCGTTCCGCCCGATGTTCACCCGGGCCGAGGGGTGAGTGTGGCGCTACCGCGCGTTCAAGGCCGTGCAGTCGGTGATCGAGAGGCTGCCGCGTTCGTGGGCTTATGCCCTCGCGGTGCTGGCGGCGCGATTCGCCTGGCGGTTCTCGCCGCTGGCGCGGCCGCGCCTCGAGTACAACCTCAAGATCGCCTGCCCCGAGCTGGAAACGGACCCGCGCGAGCTGCGCCGCCTCTCGTGGCTCAACTTTCGGAACCACGCCAAGGCCTACGCGGACCTGATGCAGCTGCCGAGGACCTCTGTCGAGACGATGCGGCCGTGGCTGAAGGTGCAGGGCATGGAGTATCTCGAGCAGGCTCGCGCGATCGGCAAAGGAGTGCTCGTCGTCTCTTGCCACATGGGTTCTTACGAAGTGGTGTCGGCGATCTGGTCGGCGACCCTCACGCCGGTCAGCTTCTTCGCGGAGGAGCTGGAACCGCGAGCCCTGTTCGAGTGGTATCGGGACACGCGAGCCCGGCTCGGGATCAGCGTCCTTACGCTCGACACTGGTGGTCTACGCAGGGTCCTCCAGGCGTTGCGCGACGAGGAGATGGTGGTCACGGCCATCGACCGCGACATCGTCGGCACGGGTTACCCGATGCCGTTCTTCGGCCGCCTCGCGCCGATTCCGCTGGGGCCGGCCGCGATCGCGTTGCGGACGGGCACTCCGATCTTTCCCGTGTGCGTCTACCGGCTGCCGGACGACACCTACCAGGCCGAGGGCGCGCCCCTGGTTTTCGCCACGGACACCGGCGATCCGAGGGCGGACCAGGTGCGGGCCACCGAGCAGGTGCTGCGTCAGCTCGAGAATTTCATCCGGCGCCATCCCGAGCAGTGGCATGTTCCCCATGCGATATGGGCCAATTCACCTTGACGCGTTCATTGCCGTTTAAGCCCATCACCCTGGCCCTCCCCCCGACGGTGGGAGGGAAAAGCATATGAAAGTAGGCCTTGTCTCGCCTTACGACTTCGCTTCGCCGGGCGGCGTGACCGACCACGTCAGGAACCTGGCCGCTCAGCTGCGGAAACATGGCCAGGAGGTCCGCATCTTCGCCCCGTCCAGCCGCGCCGACATCGATTTCGACACGCGCGAGTTCTACCGGATCGGCAGCCCCATCGCTGTCCCGGCCAACGATTCGGTCGCGCGGATCACGCTCAGCTTCCACCTCGGCAACCGGGTGGCCGCGATCATCGAGCAGGAGCGCTTCGACGTCCTGCATTTTCATGAGCCCCTGATGCCGGCGCTGCCGCTCACAATGCTGCGCATGTCGACCACGGCTAACGTCGGCACCTTCCACGCCTTCTCGCGCTCCAACATCGGCTACTACTACGGTCGCGGAATCCTCCATCCGTACCTCGACCACATCCACCGCGGCATCGCGGTCAGCGAACCCGCGCGCACGTTTTTCAACCGTTACTTCCCCGACTTTCCCCTCCGGGTCATTCCGAACGGCATCGATGTCAACGTGTTCAAGCCAGGGCTCTCACCGATCCGGCACCTGCGCGACGAGAACGTCAACATCCTCTTCGTCGGGCGCCTGGAAAAGCGGAAAGGCCTCGGCGACCTGCTGCGCGGCTACGAGTTCATGCGCGAGCGCGTTCCGCAGAGCCGGCTGATCATCGTGGGCGACGGGCCGATGCGAGGCCAGGTCGAGTCGTACATCTCCCGCCACCGGCTTCCGAACGTCGTGCTGGCCGGCTATGTCCCCGACTCGGTCAAGCCCCGCTATTACAACAGCGCGGACATCTTCTGCGCTCCGGCCACCGGTGGCGAGAGCTTCGGCATCGTGCTCCTGGAGGCGATGGCTTCGGGTGTGCCCGTGGTCGCCACCGAGGTGCCTGGCTACATGTCCGTGCTCGAGCCTGGCCATGACAGCCTCACCGTGCGTCCCAAGAGCTGGGCCGAGCTAGGTGCGGCTCTGATCATCCTGGCCCGGGATGCCGAGCTCAGAGCTCGCATGGGTGCGTACGGGCACGAGAAGGCGCGGCGCTACGCATGGGAAGCTGTCGCCTCGAGGGTGATCGAGGTCTACGAGGAAGCGCAAGCGGCCGCACGAAGCGGATCGCCGGAGGCTGAGGAGAGTCATGTTCACAACGCGGTTTGAAGCCTGGGTCCGGCGCAAGGCGGAAGCGTTGATGTCGGCCGCCGGGCGCGTGCCCTTGACGCCGAACCAGGTCACGGTCGTCGGATTGATGTTGACGTTTGTCGCTGCGCTGCTGATCGCCTTCGGCCAGCTGCGCTGGGCCGGCGTGGTGCTCATATTCGCGGGCACGATGGACATCCTCGACGGAGCCCTGGCGCGGTCGACTCATGCGAGCTACCCGTATGGCGCGTTCCTCGACTCGACCCTGGACCGCTACTCGGAAGGCGCGATCTATGCGGGCCTCACCGCGTACTTCATCGGCATGGGCGGCCCGCTCCAGCGCTGGCTGGTGCTGGCGACGCTGGCCGCGCTGGCCGGCTCGTTCCTGGTGAGCTACGTGCGGGCGCGCGCACAGAGCCTCGGGTTCATCTGCGACTCCGGGCTTTTCGCACGGCCGGAGCGTGTGGTCGTGACGGTGATCGGCCTCGTCTTCTCTGGAGTTTTGGGTGGATACGTGCTCTACGCGGTCGTCTTCCTGCTTGCGGTGCTGACCAACCTGACCGCGCTGCAGAGGATTCGCGAGGTCTGGCTGCAGGGTCGCGCGCAGCGCCTGGCCATCGAGCGCGAGACCAAGGCCCGGCGGGCAGCGCCTCCCCAGACGCCGTGACCGATCCATTCGCGATCATCGCCGGGCAGCCCCAGGCTCTGGGACAGCTGCGCTCGCAGGTCGAGAGCGGCCGCCTCGCGCATGCCTACCTGTTCGTCGGCGAGTCGGGTCTCGGCAAGGCCACGGTCGCGCGACTGCTCGCGACCGCTTTGCTGCCCGAGGCGCCGCTTGGCCGGCATCCCGACTACTGGGAAGACGACCGGATCAAACCGCTCTCCATCAACGAGATCCGCCTGCTGCCCGAGAAGCCACCAGAGTTCCACGAACTGTCGCTGCAGGCTTTCCTGAACCTCAAGCCGGCGGTCGGCAGCCGGCGGGTGGCGCTGCTCGCCAACGTGGGCCGCCTTCGCGACCAGGACCAGAGCGTGCTGCTCAAGACCCTGGAAGAGCCCCATCCACACCGGGTGATCGTCCTGACGACGCCCAGCCTCAACCCTTTCGTGGTGCTGCCGACCGTCGTGTCTCGCTGCCAGCGAGTCTTCTTTCACCCCGTGCCGGCTCCCGAGATCGAGAAGCTGCTGGCGGGTCATGGGGTCGAACCCGGCCGGGCGCGCCTCATCGCCGAGCTGGCTCGCGGCCGTCCTGGTTGGGCGGCCCGGGTGGCGGGCGACCAGGGGGTGATCGAGCTCCACCACGATTGGACCCGGCGCCTCGAGGAGGTGTTCGGCGCTCCCGCAGACGTGCCGCTGCGGGTGGCGGCGGGGCTGGACGCCGAGCAGATGGCGTGGCGGCGGACCGAGGGCGAGGCTGAGGACCCCGCCCTTTTCGCGATCGCCAGCTGGCAGATCGAGCTGCGCAAGAGGATGCTGGCGAGCCGCGGCCGCGATCAGGGGAGCTGGGCGCGGCTGATCGAGCTCTCATACGACACGCTTGGCTACCTCGAGCAGAACGTCAGCCCACGCCTCGCCCTAGAGACCTTCTTGCTCGAATGCCGAAAAGCTTCCTGAGAAAGGGCCTCGAGGGCTTCGAGCCATACGTCCCCGGCGAGCAGCCGGCGGATGGCGAAGGCTGGGTCAAGCTCAACACCAACGAGTCGCCGCTTCCGCCCTCGCCCAGGGTGATCGATGCGATCAAGGCGGCGACCGACGATACGCTGCGCCTTTATCCCAGCCCAACCGCGGCCCCGGCGAGGCAGGCGATCGCCAAGCACTTCGGTCTCACGCCTGCGCAGGTCACGCTTGGAAACGGCGCCGATGAGCTGATCGAGATGTGCCTCCGCGCTTTCGCCGGCGCCGGGGACCGCGTCGCATACCCAACCCCCACGTATCCCTTGCTGGAGCCGCTGTGCCGCCTTCATGACGCGGTTCCCTCGCCGAACCCGACCGGCGAGATGTTCACCTGGTCCACTCAGTTGATGGACGACCCCGCGCCGCTGAAGTTCCTGGTCAATCCCAACTCGCCGACCGGGACCTGGCACGGCGGCCCTTCAGTCGAACGCGCCGTCGTCAGGTCGAAAGGCGTCGTCGTGCTGGACGAGGCTTACGTCGATTTCGCTTTTGAATCGCAGGTCGCTCTGCTGGCGAGGCACGACAACCTGGTGATCCTGCGAACGATGTCAAAGTCCTACGCCCTCGCCGGCATGCGGATCGGCTTCGCGCTGGGCAGTCCCGAGCTGATCGCCGCGCTCGATGCCGTCAAGGATTCCTACAACCTGGACCGGCTTGCCATCGTCGCTGCGACGGCAGCCATCGAGGACGAGGAGCATCACCGCAAGATCGTCGACTACGTAGTGGCGGAGCGCCGATGGTTGGAGCTACAGCTCCACGAGCTCGGCTTCGAACATTCGCCGTCCGAGGCCAACTTCGTCTTCGTCAAGCCGGCCATTGGCAATGTTGCGGCCGCGGTCGTCGACGCACTGCGCGAGCAGCGAATCCTCGTCCGCCATTACGATCGTGACCCGATCGCCGGGTGGCTCCGGATCACGGTCGGCACGCGCGACCAACACGAGCGCCTGCTGGCAGCCCTGAAGGAGATCCTGATTTGACCGCGCCGACCCGAGACGAAGCCTGGGAGCTCGTCATCTCGATGACGAAGTCAGACCAGCTTCGCCGTCACATGCGAAGCGTCGAGGCCGCGATGCGCGCCTACGCGCGACGCTTTGGCGAGGACGAGGAGCGATGGGCGGTGCTCGGTCTCATCCACGACTGGGACTACGAGTCGGGCCCGACCCTCGATCTGCACCCGATGCGCGGGATCGCGATGCTGCGCGAAAAGGGCTGGCCCGAGGACATCCTCGACGACATCGCCTCGCACGCCGATTACCTCGACGTGCCGCGCGACTCCAACATCCGCAAGGCGCTGAACGCCGTGGACGAGATGTGCGGCTTCATCATCGCCTGCGCGCTGGTCAAGCCCGACAAGTCGCTTAGCGCGGTCGAGCCCAGGACGGTGCGCAAGAAGATGAAGGACAAGGCGTTTGCTCGCGGCGTGCACCGTGAGGAGCTGGTCGCCGGCGCGGAGGCCCTCGGTATACCCTTCGACGAGCACGTGGAGTTTGTCCGCGATGCTCTGAAACCGATCGCACAGGAGTTGGGGCTGAATCCATGAGCACGGGGGGGCGATCTCGGATCCTGCTGTTGCACCCCATCCTCGACCCGGGTCCGGCGATCCTGGCCGAAGCCGGCGAGTTGGTGGCCTATCCCGCCGGCCAGCCACTCGACGAGGCGAGCATCCGGCGCGCCGCCGAAGGGTGTGTCGGGATCATGAGCCAGCTGATGGACCCGATTCGAGAGACCGTTCTCTCGACGCCCGGTCTGAAGATCGTGAGCAACGTGGCGGTCGGGTTCGACAACATCGACGTCCCGACCGCCACCGCGCACAAGGTGATGGTGACCAACACGCCAGGCGTGCTCGACGACGCTACCGCCGATTTCGCGTTCACCCTGCTCATGGCCGCCGCGCGAAGAATCGTCGAGGCCGACAGCTTCACCCGCCAGGGACGGTTCAGGGGATGGGCGATCGACATGATGCTCGGCGCGGACGTGCACGGGGCGACGCTTGGACTCATCGGCGTCGGGAGGATCGGCCGCGGCGTGGCGCATCGCGCCAAGGGATTCAACATGCGGGTGCTGTACTACGACCCGCAGCCCTTGCCTCCGGACGCCGAGCGGGAGCTGAACGCCGCGCGGGTTGACCTGGGCCGCTTACTCGCAGAGTCCGATTTCGTCTCGGTCCACGTGCCGCTCACGCAGCAGACGCAGCATCTCCTCAGCACCCCACAGTTCGCGCAGATGAAGAGGTCCGCGATCCTCATCAACACCTCGCGCGGACCAGTGGTCGACGAGGCCGCCCTGGTCGAGGCGCTCAATGCCAAGAAGATCGCTGGCGCCGGGCTTGACGTGTACGAACGAGAGCCCGCCGTTCACCCCGGCCTCATACCCATGCCGAATGTCGTGCTCGCCCCGCACATCGCGAGCGCGACCGTCCGTACGCGGTCGGAGATGTCCGCGATGGCTGCCCGCAACATGGCGACGGCGATCCGCGGCGGCCGCCCGGCGAACCTTCTGAATCCCGAGGTCAAGAGATAACCACAGAGGCGCGGCGCGGAATCTTCGACGGATCTGCAGCGCCCATGCGGCCCATCTCCGTGGTTGCGGCCTGCGCTTCTCGCTCACGCATCAACGGATGCGCTCGCTCCGATGCTCGTTCAGGCCTAGCATCTGGACCACCTGGGCACCGCAGCTCTCGCCGAAGCTCCGCGCCGTGCCTCTAGCCCTTCAGTACCGCCTGGTGGCCCTCGACCTCGATGGCACGATCCTGGACATGAAGTTGAACCTCGACCCGCGCGACGTCGAGGCCCTCGGCCAGATCATTCACGCCGGCGTGACGGTCGTCGCCTGCACCGGCCGGCCCTTCCCGGGCGCTCTGCCATGGGTCGAGCGCCTCGGCCTCGACGGGCCGATCATCTGCTACCAGGGCGCCGAGATTCGCCTGCCGGACGGCACCAAGATCCTCGATCACGGCGTGAAGCACGACCTTGCGATGGAGGTGATCCGTTTCGCGCGCGAGCGAGACCTTCACGTCCAGGCGTACCGGGACGACAAGCTCATCGTCGAGGGTGACAGGCCCGAGGCCCACGAATACGCAAACCACGCCGGCATGGAGATCCACGTGGTGGGCGACCTCGATGGGGCCATGGGGCCGACGACGCCGAAGCTCGTGATCGTATCCACAGCGCAGAAGTTGGAGGAGCTCCTACCCGAGGCCCGTAAGCGTTGGGAACGGCGGCTGAATGTCGCGACCTCTATGCCGACCTATCTGGAGTTCACGAGCGTCGAGAGCGACAAGGCTTCCGCCGTTGCCTTCCTGTGCGACAGGCTCGGAATCCCGCAAGATCAGTGTGTGGCGGTGGGAGATGGACGCAACGACGCCTCGATGATCGAGTGGGCCGGACTTGGTGTTGCGGTCGAAGGCTCACCGCCCGAGGTGATTGCAGCCGCCGATCGAACCATCCCCGGACCCGGCCACGGGGGAATCAAGCAGCTCGCCGACCTGTTGATCGGAGCGAGCTGATGGGAACTCTCCTCCTGGTCCACGCGCATCCCGACGACGAATCGATCTCGACCGGCGGCGTGATGATGAAGGCGAAGGCCCACGGCCATCGCGTGGTCCTCGCCACCGCGACCCGCGGTGAGGTGGGTGAGATCTACAACATGGACGAGGAGTCATCGCGGCCAAGGCTCGGCGAGATCCGGACGGAAGAGCTGAAGGCCGCCGGCGAGATGCTCGGTGTCGATCGGATCGAGTTTCTCGGCTACCGCGACTCAGGCATGGTCGACACGGCGGACAACAAGGACCCGCGCTCGTTCCACCAGGCGCGGCTTGACGAAGCGGCCGCCAAGCTTGCGGTGCTAATGCGGGATGAGAGGCCCGACGTCGTCGTGACGTATGCCGAAGATGGCGTTTACGGACACCCCGACCACATCAAGGCGCACCACGTCACCAACGCCGCTCTGGATCTGCTCGAGCGCGAGGGATGGTCACCGAAAAAGCTGTACTACACCGCGATTCCGCGCTCGATGATGGAAGCGTTCATGGCGCAGATGCCGGAAGAGGCACAGCGCCAGAACACGAACATGCGAATCGCCGGCACGCCCGACGAGCTGGTGACGACGCGGATCGACGTCCACGACTATGTAGACCAGAAGCGCAAGGCCTTCGGCGCGCACGTGAGCCAGAACGATCCCAACTCGTGGTTCGCGACCATGGCGAGCCAGATCTACGAGCTCGCGTTCGGCACCGAGTACTTCCAGCTGGTCCGAGGAAAGCCGGGATCCGAGCTCCCGGAGAACGACCTGTTCGCCGGTATCAGCTGACGAGACGAACCACTGGCGTCGCTGACTGTTTGCCGGCGGCAGTGGTAGGAACGAGATAACCAGGAACGCCCCAGTTATCAGGACCGCGGCGCCCCGCGTCGCCAGCCTTCGCAAGATTGCTTCTTCATCTGGGGACCGATCGGCTTAGTCGCAGGGCCATCGTGTCAAATCCGGTCGCGTAGACTCGATTTTGAGATGGAAGTGCTCAAGATCACGCCGCGCGGGTACTGCCACGGCGTGGTGGACGCGTTCCGGATCGCCAAACGGGTGCGCGAGGAGACCAGCGGGCCCGTGCACATGCTTGGCATGCTCGTTCACAACACCCACGCGACCGACGATCTCCAGGCTCAGGGCATCGCCCTGGTCGACCAGCCCGACCGGTTCGCCGGGTTGAACCAGATCAAGGAGGGCACGGTCATCTTCACTGCCCACGGCGTGTCGCCCCAGGTCAAGCAGCGCGCGGTCGAGCTGGGCTTGAAGCCGGTCGACGCCACGTGCTCGGACGTCGTTCGCACCCACGAGCTGGTTGCCGACCTCGCCAACAAGGGCTACGACGTCGTCTACATCGGCCGCAAAGGACACCCCGAACCGGAGGGCGTCATGGGCGAGGCCCCCGGCAAGGTTCATCTCGTGCAGGACCCCGAGGACATCGACGCGCTCGACCTCAGGGGCGACCGGATCGCCGTCACGTGCCAGACCACGCTTTCCGTGTGGGACACGGAGGACCTGATCGGCCGGGTCAAGGCACGCTACCCGCAAGCCGAGGTGCACAACGAGATCTGCAGGGCGACCCAGGAGCGCCAGGAGGCGGCGGTCGAGGCGGCGCAGCATGTCGACCTCGTGATCGTCGTGGGCAGCCCGCGCTCCTCCAACTCGCTGCGCCTTGTCGAGGTGGTCAAGAAGCTGGGCAAAAAGCCCGCCTACCTCGTCGACAGGTTCGAAGACCTCGATCTCAGCTGGTTCGCCGGCGTGAAGAAGGTCGGCGTGACCAGCGGTGCCTCCACTCCGACCCAGCTCACCCGCCGGGTGATCGAGTACCTGGAGGCGCTGGAAGTACCGGTCTAGGAGCGCCTGGGCTGGCGCAGGCGGCGGATGACCCCGCCCAGGCCGCCGCGCTCGCTCGCCGGAGAGGTTGGTGCGGCTGCTGCAGCTGCGGGGGGCGCAGGCGCCGCCTGAGTGGCCGCACTCCCGGCCGGCTCCCCTTCTCGCGGTGCCGTGGAACCGGATGGCCGGCGCCTCCTGCGCCTCCGAGGCGCCCCCGCGGCTCTTTCGGTTTTGGCGACAGGAGCCGGCGGAGCGGCTGCCAGCGGTGGCTCGATCGCTGGCCCCGTGGCGCCTGCCGGCCGGCGCCGCCGGCGCCTTCGAGGTGCAGCGGGTCCGGCTGCTGCAGCGGCGGTCACGGCGGATGGCTCCTGCGCCCGGTCGCGTTCCGCCGCGGCCAGGTGCCGTCTGACCTTGGCCCCGACCTCACCTTCGGCGCACAGGGCGCCATCCGCGGTGTGAACGTCGACGCGCCAGACGACGATCGAGGTCGGCGCCCCGCCGATCGGGGGCCGCTTCTGGGTCAGGGTCCAGCGGGCGTAGATGGTCTCGCCGGCGTGAACCGCTCGGGGGAATTTCCAGTTGAACCATTCCCACTCCTCCACGGACGGCACGGGCATGTCGATCGTGCCGAGCCCGACCGCCACCGCCACGAGCAGAGCCGGCGGGGCCACGCGGGGATGTCCGGGGGCGGCTTCGATCGAGAGGGGCGAGAAATCGCCCGAGACCGCGGCGAAAAGCGCGATCTCAGATTCGGAAATGGTGCGACGGCGGGTGGTCCATTCGCCGCCTAACGGGAGGTCGTCGAAAGAGAGGGGCTCCAGATCGGCGCGAGTATAGCCCGATAGCGCCCTCAAGCTGAATGCCAAGTGGAGTTGAAGGCCGGATTTACTCCGGCCGAAACCCATGCGTGCACAACCCAGGCGCCTCCCAACGTCCTGCGGGAGAGGAGGGGGTCCCGCGGGGGAGGACGCCTGTCCTCCCCCGCGCCTTCGAACCAACTCCCGGGCTCGAGCGTTAACCTATGACAACTTCAGCGTCGGGAGGGTTTTGGTCCCTTGGATCTCGCGGCCGTTCTGCTCGTCACCTCTGTCCTGCTGGTCTTCGCCTTTCTGCTGCTGACCGTGTCGCTGATGCGGCTCCGCGGGACGACGCGGGAGCTCCAGGCCGCCCTCGACGACGAGAGCGGGGCGCGAGACCGCGCGGCGCTCCTGCTGGCGATCGCGTCCGCCGTCAACTCCTCGCTGGCCCTGGAGGAGGTCCTCAACGTCGCGCTGACCCACGCCGGCCGGATCATGGGGGCGGTCGCCGGTGCGATGTACCTCGTCACGCAGGACAAGGCCGAGATGCATCGGGAGGCCGAATACAACCTGACCCACCGAGCTCGCGGCGCGATTCGCAAGCTCGACGAGGAGCCGGTCCACACCGCCATCACGGCCATGCGTCCTCTCGTGGTCAAGCTCGACGAGCGGACCGCCCCGGGGATCGAGGGTGGCGGCCATCCCCAGCACGTGCTGGTCGTGCCGGTGCAGCGCTCGGGCCAGTTGATGGGGGCGATGGAGCTGTATCTCAACGCATGGCGGGAGCTCACCGAGGACCAGGCCGACCTCCTCAACGGTGTCGCTTCGGAGGCCGCGATCGCGATCCGTCACGCGCAGCTCTTCCAGGCGCAGGAGGAGAACGCGCTCACCGACGAGCTGACCAAGCTGCCGAACCGGCGCGCGCTGGCGCAGCGCTTCCTGCAGGAGATGCAGCGCGCGCGACGCCACCACAACGCAATCGCGTTCTTGATGATCGACCTCGACCACTTCAAACTGGTCAACGACACGTACGGCCACCTCAACGGCGATGCCGTGCTGGCGGAGCTGGCTTCGATCCTGGTCACCGGCGCTCGCGAATCGGACGTGTGCGCGCGGTATGGCGGGGAGGAGTTTGGAATGATCCTCCACGAGACGACCGAGCCCGGAGCGCGGACGCTCGCCGAACGAATCCGGGCGAAGGTCGCGGCCGCCACGTTCCCCGGCGGTCTGAAGCTCACGATCAGCATCGGGGTCGCGGCCACTGATGAACCGGCCCTGTTCACGACGTTGATGGAGCGCGCCGACCAGGCGCTCTATGCGGCCAAGCAGGGCGGCCGCAACCAGGTTCGCGTCGCGGATATGAAGGCTCCGGCCAAGCAGCAGCAGCACTCAGCGCCCTCGCAAACGTAACCCCGGCCCTGCCGGTACAGTCCACCTGGAGTGGGGCATTTCTGCGTCAACTGCGGCGCGGCGCTGGTGCCGCGCGTCATCGAAGGCCGCGAGGTGGAAGCCTGCCCGAACGACAGCTTCGTCCTCTGGCACGACCCGAAGGTGTCGACGGCCGTGGTCGTGGAGGCGGACGGCGGCATCGTGCTCGGGCGCAGGGCGATCGAGCCGGGCTACGGCCTGTGGTGCCTGCCAGGCGGGTTCGTCAACGACGACGAGGACCCCGCCGTGGCGGCTACTCGCGAATGCCTCGAGGAAATCTGCGTGCCGGTCGAGCTCACCGGTCTGATCGGCGTCTACCACATACCGAAGACCGACACCCCGAGCATGGTGGGAATCGCCTATCGCGGAAGGCTTGCGGACCAGGCGCAGCCGGCGGCCGGCGCCGAGATGCTCGAGGTGGGGGTCTTCAAGCTCGACGCACTTCCACCTCTTGCGTTCCCCAGCCACAAAACCGTGGTCGCGGAGTACCTCAAGTCCCAGGCGTCGCCGGCGGTAGAGGCACCTCGGCTCGAGGCCGCAGCGGCTCAGCGTGCAGGGCGGCCATTACGAGCGCCAGCGCCGACGACACCACGGCGCAGGCGGTGAATCCCGCCGCGTATCCGTAGCCCTGAACCACGGGCCCGAAGAGCAGCGGGCCGGCGGAGAGCCCGAGGAACAGGATGGTCCCGTACATGCCCATCGTGACGCCGCGGGTCGACGAGGCGGACAGGTCGCCGAAAACCACGCCCATGGCGACGAAGGCCGTGGCCATGAACGGCGTGCCGGCCGCGAGCACGATGGCGGGACCGACAAACCCGGTCAGGTGACCGAGCACGACGCAGGCCACGGACCATCCGATCACGCCGGCGAACACGATCGGCCAGCGCTGACGGGCGCGATCCACGAGGCGGCCTCCCGGGAGCCGTGAGAGCCCGTTGACGACGGCCTGCAGCGCGAGCAGGTATCCAACCTGTGCGCTCGGAAGTCCGAGCGCCTCCCTGCCGAACACCGGCAAAAACGCTCCGATAGTGCCCCACCCCAACGTTGCGGCGATGAGCCCGATGGACACGGGCACGAAGGAGCGCTGCGCCAACAGTGCTCGCAAGGGGGCGCTGAACGACAGGCCGCCGCCGGAGTGCTGCCTCGTTCCGCTGGCCACGAACGCGGCCGGTACGGCAAACACCAGCAGGCCGGTGGTCACCGCGATGTCCGTCTGGACGTTGATCCAGCGGAGCGCGATGCCGGCGATCGACGGCCCGAGGAAGAAGCCGGCCTGCATCGAAAAAGTCAGCCAGCCCATAGCGCGTCCCAGGCGGCTGCCGGAAGTTGATTCGGTCACCGCGCTGAACAGCGCCGCCTGCTGCGCGCCGGCAGCCAATCCGCCGATCACCTGCCACAGGAAGAGCGGCGCGACAGTTGGCGTGAAAGCCGTGGCGACCTGTGACCCTGCGGCAAAGACGAAAGAGATGCCCAGCAGCGCCCTGGCACCGAACCGGTCGATGAGGATGCCCGACGGAAGCGACAGCAAGGCGCCCGCAAGGGTCGACACCGAGAACAGGGCGCCAACCTCGAACCGGCTCGCGCCGAGGTCGTGCGCGTACAGCGGCACCGTGAGGCCACGGGCTGCAAGCGCGGCGAATGAAGCACCGGCGGCGATGTACAGCGCAACCGTCCGGCGCGAGTCCGGGACGGTCACGCGCACGAACCTAAGATACCGGCCGATGGTGTCAGGTCATTTCATCGGGGGGCCGTCATGACGGTCGCGCATGCAGCCGAGCTCATTCGGACCGCCCGCAGCGGCCTGGCGCTTACCGGCGCCGGAGTTTCGGCCGAAAGCGGCATCCCGACCTTCCGCGGCGAGGGCGGCCTGTGGACTCAATACGACCCGATCAAGGTCGCCTCGATCGAGTACTTCCTGGCGGATCCCAGCGCGTACTGGAAGGTGTCGAAGGACCGCGGGCGCGTTGCGCTTGCGGCCCGCCCGAATGGGGGCCACTACGCTCTTGCCGCGCTCGAGACCTCCGGGCGCCTGGTCGCAGTGGTGACTCAGAACACGGATGGGCTGCACCAGGATTCCAGCACCCGCAACGTGATCGAGCTGCATGGATCCGGCCGCCATGTGCAGTGTCTCGACTGTGGGAACCGTGAGGCGCGCAGCGAGGTCCAGGCGCGGCTGGACGTAGAAATGCCGCCGCGATGCAGGCTCTGCGGCGGAGGCTTCCTCAAGCCGACCGTGGTGCTGTTCGGAGAACCGCTGCCGAAAGCGGCGATCCAGCAAGCCCTGACGCTGGCACGCCAGGCAGACGTGATGCTCGTCGTCGGCAGCTCTCTTGTCGTCTACCCGGCTGCGGACATACCCGCGGTCGCCGTGAGGTCGGGCGCGCAGCTCATCGTGATCAACGCGGAGCCGACGCCGTTCGACGAGCTCGCGGCCGTCGTCGTCCGCGGCAAATCCGGAGAGGTCCTTCCGGAGATCGTCGCGCTCATAGATGGGTGACGCTGCCGAAGCTCACGGAGTTGCCGTCGACGATCAGCTCGCCGCCTGGTCCGATGTCCTGGGCGACGCCTTCAAAGATCTTGCCGGCGAGCTCGACGCGCACCCGTCTGCCCAGCGTGTCGGAGAGCTCTCGCCAGCGGTCGAGGACGTCCTGAAGGTCTGCGGAGGCCCAACGATCGAGTTCCTTCCGCAGGCGGCCAAGCAGCCGCTCCCGATCCTGGTTGAGCGTCGCCGCGCCTGGGGGCGCCCAGGTCAGGTTGATGCCGATGCCGCAGATCGCGGTGGCGGAGGCGACCTCGACCAGGATCCCGCCCACCTTGGCGCCTCCCAGGAGCAGGTCGTTAGGCCACTTGAGGCGGACGTCTGCACCGCATGCCTGTGCGGCGGCAATGCCGGCGGCGAGGCTCAAGACGGGATTGGGGCTCAGCACGAACGAGACGAGCAGAGCGGTTCCCGGCGGAGACTCCCACCGCCGGTCAAGGCGCCCCCGGCCCGCCGCCTGATGATCGGCGATCACGATCGAGCCGATTGGCAGCGGGCGTGCGACATCCTGCGTCGAAGTGACCGACTTCAGCCGCACGACCGTCGGGCTTGGCTGACCCACGCGCCGGTAAGCTAACAGGACGATGAGGATCCACCGCGCCGCCACGCTGGTGGTGATGATGCTCATGGCCGTCGGTTTGATTGTCCTCATGACCGCCGGCGCAATTCGGAGCTTCGACAGCCGCAGCCTCATCGCGCTGGTCGTGGTGGTGGTCGTCAGCGCGATCAGTGGCGTGGCTTTCAGCTGGAAGCGTTATTACAAGCGCGTTCCCCGCGCCGATCGTTAACGATGTTGCGCCTCGGCTATAAGGCCTCAGCCGAACAATTTGGCCCGCGCGAGCTGCTCGATTTTGCGGTCGCCGCCGAAGACAACGGCTTTGAGAGCGTGTTCGTCAGCGACCACTTCCAGCCGTGGCGTCATTCCGACGGCCACGCACCGTTTGCCATCGCCTGGCTGGCCGCCACCGGCGAGCGGACGAAACGCGTTGCGCTCGGAACCTCGGTGGCGACCCCGACCTTCCGGTATCACCCCGCGATCGTGGCCCAGGCGTTCGGGACTCTCGGATCGCTGTTCCCCAATCGCGTCATCCTCGGAGTCGGCACGGGCGAGCACTTGAACGAAGGCGCGCTTGGCATCCCGTGGCCTGACAACAAAGAGCGCTTCGCCCGGCTGCGCGAGGCCGTCAAGCTGATCCGGCTCCTGTGGACCGAGCAGTCGGTCACGTTCGACGGCGAGTATTACCACACGCGCAACGCGACGATCTACGACCGCCCCGACCAGCCGGTGCCGATCTATGTGGGCGCCGGAGGACCGCAGGTGGCGAAGTACGCCGGGCGCGCCGGGGACGGGCTCATCTGCACGTCGGGAAAGGGAATGGAGCTGTATTCGGAGCAGTTGCTGCCGTCGTTCGAAGATGGAGCCAAGGAATCAGGTCGTGACGCGAGCCGGCTGGATCGGATGATCGAGGTCAAGGTGTCCTATGACACGGATCGGTCGCGTGCGATGGAGGACACGAAGATCTGGGCCGCGCTGGCCCTGCCGGCGGAAGCGAAGGCCGGGGTTGACGATCCTCGTGAGATGGAGAGGCTTGCGAAGGGCGTCGAGGATGTCGCGCACCGGCGCTGGCTGGTGTCGAACGACCCGGACGAGCACATTGAGCAGCTGAAGCCGTACCTGGACCTGGGCTTCAACCACCTCGTCTTCCACGCGCCGGGTGACGACCAGGCGCGCTTCTTGAAGCTTTACGGCTCGCAGATCCTCCCACGCCTGCGAAAGCAGTGGGGTTAGCCGTGTCCACCTGGGTCATCGTCCTGATCAAGGATTTCGCCTCAGCCAAGCAGCGCCTGCAGCCGGCGCTCGGGCCTAGGGAGCGGCGAGATCTGGCACAGCGCAATGCACGACTCGCCGTCGAAGCGGCAGCCGCGGGCGATCGGTTGCTGGTGGTGGCCGGCAGCGACGAAGTTGCGGCGCTGGCCGAGGGATGGGGGGCGGAGGTCCTCGCGGAGCCTCGGCAGGAGGGCCAGAACGTGGCGGCGGCGCGGGGCATCGCAAAAGCGGTGGAGGGTGGCGCCGGCGCGGTCCTGCTGCTGTCCAGCGACCTGCCGCTCGTCACGGTCGACGCCGTTCGCGACGTGCTCGACTCCGCGGCGCGACTGGATGCTCCGGTGGCGGTGGCGGTGCCGGCGGTCGGACGGGGCGGCACCAACGCGCTATACCTTCGCCCACCGCACGCGATCTCCCTTCATTTCGGTTCGGACTCGCTTGCCAAGTTCCGCCAGCAGGCGCAGCACCTGGGCGTCACCTTTGTGGTCCACCACTCCGACGCCATGGCGCTCGACCTGGATGAGCCTGGTGACCTGGCGCGGTTGCGGCGTGCGGTGTGACGCGCCTCGAGCTGATCGCAGTCGAGGGCCTGCCTGAGGTCCGCCCCGGCGACGACCTTGGCGAGCTCATCAGCTCGAGATCCACGCTCGCGACGGGTGATGTCCTCGTCATCGCGCAGAAAGTGGTGTCCAAGTCGGAGGGACGTCTCGTCAACCTTCGCTCGATAACGGCCGGCGCAGAGGCGGTGCGCATCGCGTCGCGGCTGGTGGCATCTCCGGACCCGCGGATGGTCCAGGTGGTCCTCGACGAGAGCGTTCGCGTGCTTCGATCGGAGCGCGTGCTGATCACCGAGACCCGCCACGGATTCGTGTGCGCAAACGGCGGTGTCGACCACTCCAACGTCCCGGGTGAGGATGTGCTGGCGCTCCTGCCGGAGGATCCGGATGCAAGCGCTAAGCTGCTGCGCGACCGGCTGCGGGAGCTGGCCGGTGTCGACGTCGGCGTGATCGTCTCCGATACTTTCGGCCGGCCATGGAGGCTCGGCATCGTCAACGTCGCGCTCGGCGTCGCGGGCCTGCCTGCGCTCCTGGACTTGCGCGGCAGCCTCGACGACGACGGCAAGCAGCTTCAGGCCACCGTGCTTGCGCCTGCTGACGAGCTCGCCGCTTCGGCGGGGCTCGTCATGGGCAAGACGAACCGGGCTCCGGTCGTGATCGTCCGCGGGCTTGGATTGCAGGGACACGGAACGGGCCGGGACCTGGTGCGGCCCGCGGCCGAGGACCTTTTCCGCTGAAGACGGTCCTCCTGGCCGGCGGCACCGGCGGCGCCAAGCTTGCCGCCGCGATGCAGCCACTGCTCCAGCCAGGGCATCTGACGGTGGTTGCGAACACGGCGGACGACGACGAGTTCTGGGGTCACCTGGTGTCCCCCGACGTGGACGCTGTGATCTACCGGCTCGCCGGCGTGTTCAACGAGATCGCCGGCTACGGGATGAAAGACGACTCCTTCCAGGTACTCGACGCCCTCGCACGCCTCGGCGAGCCGGCTTGGTTCCGCATCGGCGATAAGGATTTTGCGACGCACATGCTGCGATCCGAGATGCTGGGCCGCGGATGCACGCTCACCGAGTGCGCGCTCGCATTGTGCGGTCGGTTCGGCGTCGACACGCGTGTGCTGCCGATGACGAACGAGCGCGTGAGGACGCGCTTCCTCACCGATCGCGCAGAGTTTTCGTTTCAGGAGTATTTCGTCCGCGAGCGGCTTGGACCCGCCCTTCTGGCGATCCAGTTCGCGGGGATCGATTCAGCGCGGCCGACGTCCGAGGTGGTGTCGGCGTTGGATGAGGCGGAGCTGGTCATCATCGGGCCGTCCAACCCGTTGATCTCGATCGCTCCGATCCTGAAGGTCATCGGCCCTCACATCCCACGCGAGCGGGCCGTGGCGATTACGCCGATCGTTCGCGGAGCCTCGCTCAAAGGTCCCACGGTCGAGATGATGCAAGCGGTTGGTCCGCCACCCACGCCCATCGAGGTGGCGCGCATGTATCGCGATTTCGCGGCCAGCTTCGTGCTGGACACCCGCGATCACGACCTGGCCGCGGATATCGAGAACGTGGGGTTGCGGACGCTCGTGTTCGACACGGTGATGGCCGACGGCGGTGGCGCGCTGGCGCGAAGGCTGCTCGAAGCGTTTATTTGACGGGCGAGCCGGCCACCATGATCAGCACGCCGATCAGCACCGCGACCAACCCGACCACGAGCACCGCGTATTGAGCGATCGCGACCGCCTGGCCGGGTGCCTTGATCTCATCTTCGGATTCCGCGCCGGGAGCGTCGCCTGAGGCCAGTTGCCAGGAGCCGCTGGAGGCCCCTTCCTGCTGCTTGCCCTTCTTCTTCTTGGGCTCGGGCGCGGACGGCATAGCGGACTCTTTCGCCTCTCCTACCACGGACCAGGCGGCCGGGGCTGCCGCAGGCGCGGCCGGGCGGACCGGCTCAACCGGCGTCGACGGTCCGGACGGGATGTCGGCGGGCGCCGGCGTCCACACCTGCTCGCTCGGAGCCGGTTCGTAGGCGGGGGGAGGCGCTGGAGCCTCGAACTGGCCTGGCGCCGGTGGCGCAGCCGGCCCGACGTCCCATGGCGACGGGGAGGGCGCTTCCGGGGCTCCTCGAGCTGCGGGGGCCGCTGCGGCCGGGGGCGGCTCGTAGGCCGAAGGTTCGTACGTGGCTATCTGTGACTGTGTGGGGGCGAAGGGCGATGCCGGCGCGCTCGTGGCAGCGTCCGGCTGGTTTTCGGCCCTCCCGTGGGGTGTGAGAGTGCGCTGGCGCGCGGCGCGGACCTTGTGCTCGATCTGCGAGCGCCGGGCAGAATACATGGACCGCTTGTCGACAGACTTCCGGCGGAACACAAAGAAGATCGCCACGATGCCGAGCAGAGCGGAAGCCGAGCCGACGGCAATAGCTATAGGCATTAGGCGCCGATTATCGGCGATCGGTCCATGTGTGACAATCGCCGCCGTGGCTCTCTACGATCGCATCCAGGCCGAGCTGGTCGATTCCAGACGGCGTCGCGATGCGGTGACGCTGGACACTTTGTCGCTCTTGAAGAGCGAGTTGGTCAAGGCGAGCAAGGAGAGCGCGGCCGGCGGACGGATCGACGACGAGCTCGTCGTGCGCCTGGCGCGTAAAGAGGTGAAGCGCCGCGAGGAGGCCATCGCCATCTACAGGAAGGCCGGACGTGCGGAGTCGGCGCGCCGAGAGGAAGCGGAGATGGAGGTCCTGAAGGCGTTCCTTCCAGCCGCGATGAGCGAGCAGGAGGTGGAGGCCGAGGTCGCCGCGGTCATCGCCGAGCTGAAACCAGAAGGTCCCAAGGGATTTGGGCTGGTGATGAAAGACGCGACGGCGCGGCTCGCGGGCCGGGCCGAGGGCGCGCAGATCGCAGCGGTCGCCCGCAAGCTGCTTGGCAACTAAAATTCCCATCAAATCGAAGGCTGCACGCGGGCAGCGGGTCAAGCGCAAGCCGTCATGGATGTCGCCGCCTCCTCCGCGTGGGGCGAAAAAGCGAGCGCTGCTCATCTGCGAGCGGCTGCGCGACCTCTATCCCGCCGTCACCGAGCTGGCCCACCAGGCTCCTTTCCAGCTCGTGATCGCGACGATCCTGTCCGCGCAAACCACGGATCGGTCCGTGAACCTGGTCACGCCGGAGCTGTTCAAGCGCTACGCGACCGCGGCCGACCTGGCCGCCGCCGACCCGGCCGAGGTCGAGCAGCTCATCAAATCGACGGGGTTTTTCAGGCTCAAGACGCGCAGGATCATCGACGCCAGCCGGCGAATCGTCGAGCTGTTCGACGGTGAGGTTCCGTCCACGCTGGACGAACTCGTCAAGATCCCGGGCATCGGTCGCAAGACCGCCAATGTGATCCTTGGGGTCGGGTTCAACGTGCCGGGCTTCGCGGTCGACACGCACGTCACGCGGCTCACGAACCGTCTCGGGTTGGTGGCGACCCGCGACCCGGTGAAGATCGAGTACCAGGTGTGCGCGATGGTGCCGAAAGAAGAGTGGACGGGGCTGTCGCTCCGGCTCATCCTCCACGGCCGTCGTGTCTGCGACGCCCGCCGGCCGCGGTGCGAGGAATGCGTCCTGAACGACTTCTGTCCGTCCTCGACAACCCGACCCAAGCGCTCCCGCCGCAAACCGGCAGTCTGATCCAAGGGCCCACCCCTCCTCCCGGGCCGGTCCCACCCCCACCGGCACACCTGGGCCAGCAAATCACTCCAAACCGACGAAATCAACCCAGCTTGTTAAGAGCGAACATCTGTTCTACCATGCGCTGATGGAGAGTCCAGAGCCCCGGCTCGCTGAGGTCGAGTACCTCGAGGTCCAGTGCAAATCCGCCTTGAACCCGGTCAAGGGAATGGGCTTTTCCTGGTCGCTCAACCCGTACACGGGCTGCGAGCACCGCTGCGCGTTCTGCTACGTCCGCGCGTTCGAGCTGCGCGCCGACCGGCCTTCCGACGATCGTTATGGCCGGGGGATCCGCGTCAAGGTCAATGTCGCTGGGGTGCTGCATGGCGAGCTGTCACGAAAGTCATGGCGCAGGGAGACGGTGGTGATCGGCGCCGCCACCGATCCCTACCAGCCGGCGGAGGGGCGCTACAAGCTGACTCGCCAGTGCCTTCAGGTGCTGAGCGAGTTCTCCAATCCCTCCGCGATCATCACCCGCGGCCCGATGATCGTCCGGGACCTCGACGTCCTCTCGGAGCATGCGCGCCGCGCGAACCTGTACATCACCTTCAGCATCCCGACCGTTGACGACGAGGTCTGGCGCAGGACCGAGCCGGGCACCGCGCATCCGAAGCAGCGACTGCGCGCGATCGAGAAGCTGGTCGCCGCGGGGATCGACGTCGGCGTCGGCATGGCGCCCATCCTGCCGGGATTGTCCGACCGCCCCGATCGCCTGGAGGCCGTAATCAAGGCCGCGCGAGCTGCCGGCGCAACCGGGCTCTGGGCCGGCATGCTTCACCTCAAGGACGGAACCCGCGAGCACTTCATGTCCGTGCTGAGCAAGCACTGGCCCGAGCTGGTGCCTCGATATGAAAATGCGTACCGGGACCGCGCCTACCTTCCGCCGGCCTTCGGCGAGCCCACGCTGAAGACGGTGGCCGGCCTCCGCGCGGTGCACGGCGTGTCAGACCGGCGCCGGATCATCCTCAAACCTCCATCCGAGCCCGAGCAGCTCTCGCTGCTGAACTAGCATTTCGCACATGCGAAGCCCGATCGACGTGCTGGCCGGACGGGTGGGCGGATTCAAGAAGATGGAGATCGCGCGCCGGACTGTGCCTTGCTACAAGCACGTGATCGAGAAGGACGGCGAGGAGCTTTCCGTCTGCCTCCTGGTCGATTCGGGAAAGCTCTACCGGTTTCCGTACGAAACCGCGAAAGGCATCAAGGGCCTGGGCATCAAGGCGCGCTTCCTGCGTGGCGAGATGGAGCACCTGCGGCTGCGTGAGTTTCAGCCCGGCCTGTGTCGTTATGTCGAAAGAGCCGACAAAGCCGTCTGAGTCGCTCGTCCAGCAGCTGCTCGCCGAGCGCCGTGAGCTGAAGGTCACCGTCGAGCGTTTGCGACTGGAGCTGGCTGAGGCTCAGGCGAGTGCAAGCGGCCCCGACCCCCGGGTGCGCGACCTCCAGGGCGAGGTCGAGCGGCTCAGGTATCAGCTCGCATCGGCGAGGGCCGAAGCCGGGCTGATGCGCGAGGAGCGGGATGAGCTCCGGGCAGGCATCGAGCACGTTCTCGAGCAGATGTCCGACCTCTAAAAAAGAAAGAGCCCCGCCCCGGCGGGGCTCTCAGAAATCGTGCTTATTTGACCGAGTCCGCCAACTGGTCGACGAACTGGTTTATGTACTGCCCGACCAGGGGGGCCGGAATGCGCTGGCCGTTTCCCTGGAGGCCCTGGATCAGGAAGATGACCCAATAGATGAATCCTACGAGGGTGAGTAGGGCCGAGATTATCCCGAGGATGGGAATGAACCCGACGATGAGGATGATGACCGACAGTCCACCAAAGACGACGACCGAGTTGGCTGCGTTCCACTTGACATCGGGGTCGTCCTTGCCGACGAACAGGAAGATGAGTCCTGTCAGCCAGCCGAGAAGGTAGGCCAGGATCGAGTAGGTCTTCTTATTGCTGCCCGCTGCGCTCGGCATTCCACCCATCGGGGCCGGTTGCTGTGGGGGCGGTGGCGGGATCTGCGACATGGGCTATCTCTCCTTCCTGTGGCTGGTTGCTGCGCGCCGATTATGGGTCGAACGACGCGAAAACGCTATAGCCAGACCGCTCTCGGTCTGAACGTCATCTGAACGCAATGCACTCTGCTAGGCTCCCAAAGAGATGACCGATTCCGGTCTACCCCCGGGGACGCCCGACTCGCAAACGCCAGGCGTGCCTCCTTGGGCTCCGACTTCCCAGGACTCCCCGCCCGGCGACCAGCCTCGCCAGGTGGCGCCCGCGGCTGCCCCGGCGACCCCCATCCCACCGGCACCGGGGACCGCCGTCCCTGCGTCCGGCGTTCCCTATGTCTCTGACGTCTCGGCCACGATGCGCTTGATCCCCGTGCCTCCGCCGTCGACTCCGCCGCCGCCGATCCCCGTGATGGTCGCGACTCCCGCGCCCGCCGGCGAGCGCTATATCGGCAAGTACCGCGTCAAGGGCGAGCTGGGGCGCGGCGGGATGGGGACCGTTTACCTGGCCGAGCAGCCTGGCCTCGGCCGCGAGGTCGCGATCAAAGAGCTCATCCAGTCGGCGGCCACCGACCCTGTGGCACTCAAGCGTTTTCTTCAGGAGGCCCAGGTGATGGCCAGGACCAGCCATCCCAACCTCGTGCAGGTCCACGACCTCGAGCTCACCGGCGAGGCGAACTACATCGTCCTGGAGTTCGTACGCGGCAAGTCGCTCCGGGACTGGCTCAACCGCGGCCCGATTCCGCCGCCCCAGGTCTTCGCGGTCATGCACGGCGTGCTGCAGGCTCTCGACTACGCGCACAAGCACGCGATCGTGCATAGGGACATGAAGCCGGAAAACGTCCTCCTCTCAGACGACGGCATGGTCAAGGTCGCGGACTTCGGGATCGCTCGGCTGACCGACGACACCGGCGTTGGCGGCACCGCGACCAAGACGGGGACCACGGTCGGCACGCCACAGTACATGTCGCCCGAGCAGGTCGCCTCGAGCAAGGTCGACGGGCGCAGCGATCTCTACTCGGCCGGGATCATGTTTTACGAGCTGGTGGCCGGCCAGGCGCCCTTCACCGCAAACGAATCCGACGGACCTTTCACCCTGATGGCGAAGCACGTCCAGGCGCCGCCGAAGCCGCCTTCACTTCACCGCCCTGGGCTTGACCTGGCGCTGGAGGAGGCGATCCTCAAATCCATCTCCAAGCGGCCTGAGGACCGCTATCAGACAGGACAGGAGTTCGACGACGCGATCTCGCGGATCGCGGACCGCCTTTTTCCCGGCTGGCCGCGCAGCCTCGAACCAGGGGCGGACCTCTCGAAGATGGTGCCGGGAGCCACGCCTCCGCCCGCGGTCATGCCCGCGACGCCGATGGGCATCGCCATCCAGCAGCCGGCGATGTCGGTCATTCCGACGCAAGCGATCTACAATCCGACGCCCCCCGCCAAACCGGTGGTCAAGCAATCGGCCGGATGCATGGGCGCGCTGGTCGGCACCCTTTCTCTGGCCGCACTGGTCGCCCTATTGGCTGCGACTTACCTGCACTAGCTCGAGGACGGACCCTGGCCGGCAATGGCCTGCTCGGCGGCTTCCCCGACCAGGATGTCGGGCGAACCCGACTCGCCCGCCGCGATGACGTTCTTCTGCGTGTACTGCGAGGTGAAGGTCTGGTGCGCCTGCGTGGCCATGTCGGTCGGAAAGTGGACCCACGGCGAGGTCGTGGTTTCGCGGATGGCGGTCACCTGGTAGATACGAAAGGTCTCGGCTGATTTGCCCTTGAGCTGGACCCCTGGCACCAGGTCGACGGCGATGTACTCCTTGCACATGTCGTAGGTCTGCTGGCCGATGAGCAGGTGGAAGGCCGGCGCCTGCGAACAGAATCGGGCCGCGGTGTTGACGGTGTCCCCCAGCGCGGTGTACTGGAGGCGGCTGCGCGAGCCCATCATCCCGACGACGGCCGGCCCGGTGTTGACGCCGATGCCCCAGCGAATCGGAGGGAGGCCCTTCGCGATCAGGCGCTGCTGCAGCTCGGGGGCCTGGTTGACCAGGTCGTAAGCGCAGCGCACCGCCAGCAGCGCATGGTCGGCCTGCGTGCGGGGCGCGTTCCAGAACGCGACGATCTCGTCGCCCACGTATTTGTCGACGGTCCCGTCCCAGGTGAAGATGATTCCGCTCAGGTGGTCGAGATACATCTGGACGACCTCGGTGACGTCATTGGCGGCCATCGACTCCGACATAGAGGTGAAGCCGCGGATGTCTACGAACAGCAGCGTCACGTCGCGCCGCTCACCGCCCCGCATGATGTCGTCGACTCCACCACGCGTCCTGGCCAGCTGCGCGACGATCTCCGGCTTGAGGTATACCCCGAACAATCGCGTGACTTTGCGCTTCTCGCGATCTTCGTAGAGGAAGCGGTAGGCGGTAACTCCCGAGTAAGTCAGGGCGATCGCCAGCCAGGGGTGAAAAAGGTCCGGAACGAAGCTGTTGAAGTTCGCCAGGTAGCTCATGCCAACCGTGAATACGCCCAGCGCCAGAACCGCACCAAGGAGGCCCCACAGAACGCTGACTCGCGATACACCGACGGCGGTGGCGAGCCCAAGCGTGAGGATCAGAAGAAAAAGCAGGACCGGCGACTCGGTAGTGAGAAACGACGAGCCGTTCCTGAGCAGCATCTGGACCAGGTTGGCGTGGATTTCCACTCCGGTCATCGGTGTTCCGCTGGAGCCCGCACTGGTCGTCACGAGCTGCTCGTCATGGAAGCCTGTCAGGTTGTAGGCGCCGACGAGGACGATCTTCCCGTCGCGCTTGCCTGCCGCGTTGACGTAGGTGAAGGCATCTGGTGGAAAGTTGCCAGTCGCCACATCGCCGAACGAGACGTACTGGCGGTTGTTCTTGAAGTTGTCGGCCGGGCCCGTGAAGTTGATCAAGGCGGCGCCGGTGCCGTCGACCTGCAGCGGCTGCATCCAGTTCGTGTCGAAGGTGGCCACGCCGTTGGACTCCTGGAGGCCCGGTCCGCTCGAGCCCTGCAGGAAGGCGCGATAGGCCGCAAAACCAAGCGGATAGATGGTCGGCGTATCGCAGGCGCCAGTGGCAAGACATGCGGGCTCGACGAACATGGGCATGCGCCGCACGACGCCGTCGGCGTCCGTGCGAATGTCGGTGGAAGCGAGGATCACGTTTGGATAGGGCTTCTGGCAAGGAGCGCTGGGGTTGGTGTTGGCGTCGGCGCACCAGAGCTTGCGGAGGGGAATCTGGTCGATCCCTTTGGGCTTGGTGTGCGGTCCGGTCTGGATGATCTTTCCACTGCCCGCGATGGTGTTCTCGCCGCCATAGGACAGGATGACCGGGATGGTGCTTGCCGCCAGGGCCTTGGCAAAGGCGTCGTCGGAGGCGTCGTTGGTCCGGTCTGGAAACCCGACGTCGAACGCGACGACGGCGGCTCCCGCCTTCTCCAGGTTGATGAGGACGTCGGCGTAGTGATCGCGCGTGATCGGATAGCTTCCGATCTGCTGGACGGTGTTGTCGTCGAGACCTACGATCTCGATGGTCTGATCTGTAGGCGATTGGCTGATGAACCGGTCTTGAGGATGGACCGAAAGATTGATCGCGCAGGTCCCCACCCGGGTGTCGCATGCCACCTGCTGCGTGTAGAGCCAGTAGATGGCTCCGCTGAGCACGACGGCGATGAGGACCGCGACCGCGGTGCGGTACGTGTACCAGTAGCGGATGTAGCGGCCCAACGGCGCCCGGATCATATCGCCCCTGTGACACGATCGGAACCATGACAGTGCGGGTCGGTATCGCGGGCTGGATCGACAAGTCGCTGATCGACTCCAAGCTCTTCTACCCGCTCAACGTCAAGACGTCGGAGAAGCGACTCAACTTCTACGCCAGCCAGTTCTCCCTGGTCGAGGTGGACTCGACGTACTACGGAATGCCTAAGCCCGAGAACTCCGAGCTGTGGGTGGCGCGCACGCCTGAAGCCTTCACGTTCGACGTCAAGTCCTTTTCCCTTTTCACCAACCACCCCACCAAGCCGATGGCGCTGCCGAAAGACATTCGGGACGAGCTGCCCGAGAAGCTGCGCGAAAAGAACATCTATCTCGAGCAGATGCCCGACGAGCTGGTGGACGAGTCCTGGGAACGGTTTCGCGCAGCGCTCGAGCCGCTGCGGGCGGCGGGAAAGCTGGGCGCGGTGTTCTTTCAGTTTCCGCCCTGGTTCCTTCCGTCTTCGCGCTCCCTGTCGTACATCGAGCAATGCCAGGAGCGCATGTTCGGGTTCCAGGTCGCGGTCGAGTTCCGCAAGCCTGAATGGCTCGACGGGCGTCACCGCGGCGGGACCCTCGCTTTCCTTCGCTCACGCGACATCCCGTTTGTCGCCGTCGACGTCCCGCCCGGGCACAAAACGAGCATGCCCCCGGTCTTCGAGGTGACATCGACCAGGCTCGCCGTGGTCCGCTTTCACGGCCGCAACCACGAGACCTGGGACATCAAGGGCGCCCCTCCGAATCTCCGCTTCCGGCACGACTACAAGGACGCGGAGCTTGCGGAGTGGGTGCCTCGGATCAAGGAGATGGAGCGTTCCGCCAAACAGGTGCACGCCCTGATGAACAACAACTACTCGAACTATTCGGTCAAGAACGCCAAGCAGCTGGAGAAGCTGCTGGAGGCCTGGCAGAAGTAGCTCATCGGCGATTCGGCGGGCCTGTGCCCCTGAGCTGCGGAGACGCCATACGCCGTGCCTCGCCCAGCGCAAGGTCCATCAGACCGCCGAGCACCGGCTCCGCCAGGTGCACGCCGCGGATGGGCGCCACCATGGCGTCGCGGCGCGGAAACCGCGCGGTCCGGACGATCAGGTTGGCGACCCACGAGGCCGGATATTGAGGGCCGACCGGACGCTCGGTGGCCGCGAAGAACTCCGTGCCGGCTGTCACGCCCGGATAGACCACGCAGACTTTGACCCCCGTGCCCGACAGCTCTCCGCGCAGGGCATGTGACAGACCGGCGACGGCATGCTTGGTCGCGGAGTAGACCGCGGAGTAAGGCGAGGCGCGAAAGCCGACGATCGACGCCACATTGATGATCACGCCGCGGCGGCGCTCGAGCATCCACGGCAGCGCTGCCTGGATCGTGGCGATCACGCCTTTCAAGTTGGTGGCGATCAGCTCGTCGACCTTCTCCTCGGGCATCTGGTGCAGCCGCCCCATCCAGCCCGAACCCGCATTGTTGACCAGGACGTCGAGACGCTCGTGCGTGCGGAGCGCGCTCGCCACGAATCCACGAGCGTCGCCGCGCTGGCTCACGTCGAGACGTCTGACGTTGACCTCTGGCGATCCGGCCTTGCGGCAGCTCTCGGCGACCGATTCGAGGCGTTCCACGCGGCGAGCGCCGAGCTCGAGCTTCGCTCCGCGCTTCGCGAACGCCACGGCTGTGGCGGCCCCGATCCCGCTCGACGCGCCGGTGATGAGCACCACCGCTCCCTTCAGCCGCACGACCCCGACAGTCTAGGGTCGGCCTAGACTGGCGGTCGTGAAGGCGGCGACGTTCCAGGGCGTGCACGAGGTGAAGGTCCTCGACGTGCCGAAGCCGGCGATACACGCGCCTGACGATGCGCTGCTGAAGGTGACGCTGGGCGCCATCTGCGGCTCGGACCTACACGCCTATCACGGAAGGATCCCGATGGTTGCCGGCGAGCTGCTCGGGCATGAGTTCGTCGGTGTAGTCCAGGAGGTGGGACCAGCGGTCAAGCGGTTCAAGCCCGGGGATCGCGTCGTGGTCAGCTTCTACACCGCGTGCGGCCATTGCGCCCTCTGCCGCAAGGGTTGGTTCAACCAGTGCATCAACATGGCCACCTTCGGGTTCGGCGCGCTCCTCGGCGGCCTCGGCGGGGGTCAGGCGGAGTACGTGGTCGTGCCTCTGGCCGACCACTCGATGGAGCTCATCCCGGAGGGCATGTCCGATGAGCAGGCGATCTTCGTCGGCGACATTCTTTCTACCGGCATGTTCGCCGCCGAACGGGCAGAGATCCACCCGGGCGACGTCGTGGCCGTGATCGGCGCTGGCCCGGTCGGCTTGATGGCGACCATGTGCGCGCAGCTGTTCGGGCCGGCGCGTGTCCTCGTGGTCGACATGGTCGAGTCGCGGCTCGAAATCGCCGAAGAGCTCGGCGGGACGCCCATCAACGCATCTCGCTCGCACCCGGTGGAGTCGATCGCCGGCTATTCCGGTGGCATCGGCGCCGACTCGAGCATCGAGGCGGTCGGCCTCACGGCCACGGTCGATACGGCCATCCAGTGCGTGCGCGGAGGGGGCACGATCTCGGTGGTCGGCGTCCCTAGCGAGTTCACCGCCGACTTCAACTACTACCACATGTGGGAGAAGTCGCTCACGTTTCGCTCTGGGCGCTGCAACGTGCAGAAATACATGAGGCCGCTGCTCGACCTGATCGCCGCCGGCCGGCTGAAGCCGGACATGATCATCAGCCACCGGATGAAGCTCGACCAGGCCGAAGAGGCCTACAGGATGTTCGCCGCCCGCGAAGCGACAAAAATCGTCCTTACTCCTTAGACAAATACATCTAGTGGAGCTCTAGGCCGGATTTACTCCGGCCGTCGCGTATGCCCTTTCCAAGCGCCTCCAGGCAATGTGTCACGCGGAGGGGGTTCCACGGGGGAGGCCTGCCTCCCCCGTGCTATCTAGTGCCATCAGGTAGCCCCGCGCCCGCTCGGCCAGCGGGTAGCGGTTCTCCAGCTCGTGAAACGCGGGCCCGTGGTCGCTGTGCTCCAGGTGCGCCAATTCGTGCACGAGCAGGTAGTCGAGCACCCAGTCCGGCAGCCCGGCCGCGCGTTTGGCGATCCGGATCGCGCCGGTCGTGAAGGTACAGCTGCCCCATGTATGTGCCATTTCGGCGTAACCGATCGAAGTCCAGCGCAGCCGGCCGCCGAAATGGCGGGTGTTGAGCGTTCGGGCGCGCTCAGCGAGGCGTTCGTCGGTGGGTCGCGAACGCTGCATTCTGCGCTCCAGGCGCCGGCGCATGGTCTCTGCCCACTGTTGCCGCTCGGCATGGGGCATCGACGAAGGCACGAGGAGCTCCAGGACCCCCGACCGAAGGCGCGCGGCGACGGTTCTCCGGCGCTGCCGCGAAGCGACTATGCGTATAGGTGGCCAGAATCCAATCGAATCTTGCGAATCGTGTTCCAAGACGTTGTGCTCCGTTGTGTGCAGAAACGTGGTTGCCGCGATTGTAGGCAGGCCCAGGCATCGACGGGAACCCAGCTTGTTAATCGCGGACCGGAGGCACCTTCCCCTAGGATTGGCCCCGCATAGACGTGCCTAGAAGCCTGGTCATCGGAAATGGCAACGTCCTCGTGGGCTTCGACGCGACCTATTCGGTTCGCGATCTGTACTTCCCGCGCGTGGGCGATGCGAACCAGACGATGGGCAACATCTGCCGCACGGGATTTTTCATCGACGGCAAGTTCGCCTGGCTCGACGATCCGGCGTGGGAACGGCATCTCGGCTACGCGGAGGATTCGCTCGTGACCGACGTGAAGCTCAACCACCCGGAATTGGGGATCACAGTCAAGTTCGCGGACTATGTCGACCTGGCCCGCAACTGGTTCATTCGCAACGTTGAGGTCCAGTCCTCGGCCGGATTCAGCACCGGCCGCGCCTTCTTTCACTACGACTGGTTCATCGAGGGCTCCGACATCGGCAACACGGTGGCATTCGATCCGCGGCATCGCGGGGTCATCGCGTACAAGGGCAACCGCTATTTCCTGGTCGGCGGCGACAGCGGACCGGAGTTCGGAATCGACACCTGGGCCAATGGAAAGAAAGGCAATGGCGCCGCCGGTACATGGGTCGACGCTGAGGACGGGATCCTGGGCAAGAACCCGATCGAGCAGGGCTCGGTCGACTGCACTGTCGGCTTCGACTTCGGTCCCGCCAAACCCATGGAGTCTCGCAGCCTGACTCACTGGGTCTGCATGGGCACACGCCTCAGCGAGGTCACCACATACGGCCAGGACCTGATCGTGGGTCGCGGCCCGGACACGTATCACGGCCGGACTCTCACCTACTGGCACGTGTGGTCCGAGAAGGACCACCGCCACATCGATGAGGAGCTCGGCTCAGACGTGACGCAGCTCTACCGGCGCAGCATCCTGACGGCGCGCACGCACGCCGACAATCACGGCGCCATCATCGCGTCCACCGATTTCGACATCACGAAGTTCGCCCGCGACACGTATGCCTACGCGTGGCCGCGAGACGGTGCGCTCGTCGCCAACGCTCTCGACCGGGCCGGCCACGAAGACATCACGCGCCAGTTCTTCCAGTTCTGCCAGCAGGCCCTGGTGGAAGAGGGGTTCTTCCTGCACAAGTACACGCCCTACTGCCTGCCCGGGAGCTCGTGGCTTCCCTGGGTCGATTCTCAGGGTGTGCGCACGCTTCCGATCCAGGAGGACGAGACGGGCCTGGTCCTGTGGGCGCTCTGGCAGCACTACCGGATTCACGGCAACCTCGATTTCGTGGTCGGCCTGTACACCACGCTGATCGTGCCCGCCGCGGAATGGATGGTCTCGTACGTCGATGAGAGAAACGGCCTGTTGATGCCGTCCTGGGATCTCTGGGAGGAGCGCTGGGGCGTCCACGCCTTCACCGTCGGTGCGGTGTGGGGCGGGCTGGACGCGGCGCGGAACTTCGCCGACCTCTTCGGCGACGTGGCCGCCTACGTCAGATACCGCGACGCCGCGGACCGGCTGCGCAAGGCGACCGACCTCCACCTTTACAGCGACGACCTCGGCCGGTTTGCCCGCCGCATCGCCATCGAGGAAGACGGAACTCAGACCGTGGACACGATCCTGGACAGCGCGATCTATGGGCTTTGGCGCTTCGGCATGTACCCGCCGACCGACCAGCGGATCACGGACACCATGAATGCCATCCGCGACCAGCTTTCGAACAAGGCAGATTCCGGGGGCATTGCCAGGTACCAGGACGATTACTACTTCAGGGTCGAACCTGACACCAGGAAGGTTCCGGGAAACCCTTGGTTTTTGTGCACTCTATGGCTGGCGCAGTGGTACATCGCGATCGCGAAGGACACCGGCGCACTCAAGCCCGCGCGCGACATCATCGACTGGGTGGTCGCGCACCAGCTGCCGGGCGGACTGCTCTCGGAGCAGCTCGATCCCAACACCGGCGCGCCTTTGTCCGTTTCGCCGCTCACGTGGTCCCACGCCGAGCTCATCGTCACCGTGGACGAGTTCTGCCGCAAGTCGGAACGATTGCGCCGCTCGGCGATTCCCACCGTACCGCCGAAAGCCTCTGAAGGAAAAAACGCCTAGAGAGGGATATTCCCGTGTTTTCGCGGGGGTCGCTCGACTGTCTTCCGCAGGCAGAGCTGCAGGCCCCGCACCAGCTCGCGCCGGGTCTGGCTCGGTTCGATCACATCGTCGATGTAGCCCCGCTCCGCCGCCACGTAAGGGTTGGCGAACTTGGCCGTGTACTCCGCAACGAGCTCCTTGCGCCTGGCCGCCGGATCTTTCGCCCTGGCCAGGTCGCGCTTGTAGATGATGTTCACCGCCGCTTCCGGGCCCATGACGGCGATCTCGGCCGTTGGCCACGCGAGGTTCAGGTCGGCCCCCATCTGCTTGGGGGACATCACGCAGTAGGCCCCGCCGTAGTCCTTGCGCGTGATCACGGTCAGCTTCGGCACTGTCGCCTCCGCGTACGCATAGAGGAGCTTGGCGCCGTGGCGGATGATCCCGCCGTGCTCCTGGTCGCGCCCCGGAAGGTAACCAGGGACGTCCACGAAAGAGATGATCGGAATGCCGAACGCGTCGCAGAACCGGATGAACCGCGCCGCCTTGACCGATGCGTTGATGTCGATCGCCCCCGCCAGCACCTTGGGCTGGTTGCCGACGATTCCGACGACATGACCGCCCAGCCGGCCGAGGCCGACGATGATGTTGGGCGCGAAGAACGGCTGAACTTCGAAGAACTCGCGATTGTCGAGGACACGCGAGACGAGCTCGCGCATGTCGTAGGGCTTGTTCGGAGATTCCGGGACGATGGTCTGCAGCTCAGGATCGGCTCGCTCGACATCGTCGCTCGTGGGGACGAATGGCGGAGCTTCGCCGTTCGACGAGGGCAGGAAGGACAGGAGCTTGCGGACACCCTCGGCGCAGGCTTCCTCTGTCTGCGGTAGGAAATGAGCCACCCCGGAGGTCGCGTTGTGCACGTCGCCCCCGCCCAGCTCGTCGAAAGACACCGCCTCGCCAGTCACGACGCGTATCACCTCGGGGCCTGTGATGAACATGTACCCCTGGCCCGCGACGATGAAGATGAAATCGGTGATGGCCGGCGAGTAGACCGCACCGCCGGTGCAGGGCCCTGCGATGACGCTGAGCTGCGGTATCACGCCTGACGAACGCACGTTGCGCAAGAAGATGTCGGCGTAGCCCGCCAGCGCCACGACGCCCTCCTGAATCCGCGCGCCGCCGGAGTCGTTGATGCCGATGATCGGCACGCGGTTGCGCAGAGCCAGCTCCTGGACCTTGACGATCTTTTCCGCTGTGACCTCCCCCAGCGAACCGCCGAAGACAGTCGCGTCGTACGCGTATACGGCCACCGGTCGCCGGTCGATCTCGCCGAAACCCGCGACCACGCCGTCGCCTGAGATCCTCCGTTCCTCCATGCCAAACCCATGGGCGCGGTGTGCGGCGAACACGTCGAGCTCGACGAACGATCCGTCGTCGAGGAGCATCTCGATGCGGTCCCGCGCGGTCGCCTTGCCCGCGGCGCGCCGCCGGTTGGCCGCTTCGGTTTCCGCGTGCAGCGCCTCGTAGCGACGCTTGCGGTACTGGTTGATCTTCTGTTCCGAAACCGTGGTTTGAACTCGATGCGGCGCCTCGACGCCTTCGAGCGTGGGGACGGTCCGGCGGACTGGCGTGAGCGATTTTGGTCTCCTGGCAGCCATTGCGCATATATCGTAGGCGCGATGCCCGACGGCCTCGACCTGGACCGCTCCGTAACGCTGCGTCAATTGCGAACCTTCAAAAAGGTCGCCGACCTCCGCAGCTTCAGCCTCGCCGCACAGCAGTTGCGCCTCAGCCAGCCCTCGGTCTCGTACCAGGTCAAGGAGCTCGAGGAGGCGATCGGAATGCCGCTGCTGGATCGTCTCGGCAGGAAAGTGCAGCTGACCGAGGCGGGTTCGGTCCTCTACTCGTACGCACGGCGTGCGCTGGACGTGATCGACGAAGCTTCGCTTGCGCTGGAGGAGATGCACGGCATCAAACGCGGAAACCTGCGGGTGGGCGCGAGCACGACGGTCGGTATCTACCTGCTGCCGGCGGCGCTCGGCGCGTTCAAGAAGCTCCATCCTGGGCTAGTCATCTCGCTGGAGATCGGAACCCGCGCGCGAGTCCAGGAGCAGGTGCTGCTCAACGAGCTCGACCTCGCTGTGGTGGGCCCGGCCATCAAGGATCCCGACCTTGCCATCCTTCCTTTTATCAGCGACGAGCTCGTCGTCGTAGCGCCGGCCAACCACAAGCTCGCCGGCCGGCGAGGCCTCGGCCTCAAGGATCTACGAGACCAGCCGTTTGTGATGCGCGAGGCGGCCTCGGGCAGCCGCGCGGAGCTCGAGAAGGCGGCGCGCAAGGCAGGCGCGAAGTTGAATGTGGCGATGGAGCTGGGGTCCAACGGCGCGATCAAGCACGCCGTCGAGTCAGGCCTCGGGCTGGCGGTGATCTCACGCTACGCATGCGCGCTCGAGCTTTCCGGCGGACGTCTGGTCGAGTTGAAGGTGCGCGGGTTCCCGATCCGGCGCGACTGGCACATCGTTTACCTGCGCCGCCGGCGCCTCCCTTCGTCCGTGCTCGCTTTCATCGAGTTCTTGAGGGGCACGAGCTGGCTTACGCGCAACGGCCTGCCGGGCCACCTCAGACTTCCGACCGAGTGACCCGATTGACCGCGCGCCAGGCCCGCGCGGCCGCCGATTGACCAGGCGCGTGCGCCGCGCGGCCGCCGACGTGTTTTCGCGGCCGGCCCTTTACTGGACGATCGCTGCCGCCTTCTGGCTTCGCGTGGCGATCCTCACCGTGCTGACACCTCGTCGCTTCGACGCCGAAGGAATGTGGGAGGGCGCGCACGCATATCTGACCGACCCCTCGCACATGTACGACGCGGCGGCCCAATACATCGCGCGCTTTCACATCATCGCGCCGCCCGGCGGCCTGGACGAGTTCGTCAGCCCGCCGCCGCTGGCGTTGCTGGCCGCCCCCGTCGCGCTGCTGCCCAAGAACGTCGCCGTCCAGGTGTGGACTGCCATCGACTCGGTCGCGCTGGTGTTCGCGCTGTTCTTGCTCTATCGGTCGGTGGCGAGCCGGCATCCGCTGGCGCGGCCTGCGTTCTGGCTGGTCGCTGCTTACTTCCCGCCGCTGTTCTCGGACGTTGTTGCGGGCCAGCGCGGCGGCATCCTTCTGCTGGGCGCAATCGGCTCGATCGCGCTCGAGGCGAGCCGCCCCACCCTGGCTGGTGCTGTGGGCGGCATCGTTGCGGCGCTCAAGTACTACCCGGCCGCGTTGGTGATCGGCACCCGTCCCGAGCATCGCATTCGCTACGCGGTCGCACTCGGCACGGTGCTGATCATCGTCACCGTCGCCAGCTTCCTGCCACTCGGGTTCGGCGGCGCCATCTTCTATTTCCAGCACGTCTTGCTCCCATCGCTGGGATCTCACAACCCAGATTGCGCCTACGACTCCGTGCGCACGCTTTTCACGCGCACGATCGGCGGAGAGCAGTACGCACAGCCAACGAGCTCCGGCTATGTGCTCGTCACCTCGCCGCTTCACCTTCCCGCGGTTGCGCTCGCGCTCTCCTATCTGAGCGCCCTTGCGTTCGCCGCGGCGGCCATATGGGCCGCATCGCGCAGCGGATGGAACGCGGTCTACGGAATGTCGCTCGGCTTCTCGCTCGGCGCCCTCATCCCCAACGAGGTCTGGCCGTACCAGTGGCTGCCGCTGCTGCCGCTGATCCTCCTGCTCGTCGTGCGCGGGATCGAACGGCGCAGGTTCGGCTCACTCGCCGTGCTGACCGTTCTGCTGCTCGGCTTTTACCGAGCGCCTTGCGACCTCATCTTCCCGAACATCTGGACGCTGGCTGCGATCGGAGTCTTCGTGCTGGGCGTGTGGGAGAATCGCGTTTTCCGGTCGACCACGGCCATCGAGAGGGAGGTACCGCATGGCGCTGAACGCTGAGGTCAGCTTCACCTGGGTTGGGCACGGGACCTGGAAGGTCCGCAGCGCCAAGGGAAAGACCATTTACATCGACCCGTGGGTCATGAGCAATCCGGTCGCGCCGGACGCACTGAAGAAGGTCGAACGCTGCGACCTCATGCTGATCACGCACGGCCATTTCGACCACGTGCACGACGCGCTCGAGATCGCAAAGGCGACCAAGCCGAAGATCGTGACCAACTTCGAGATCAGTGCGTGGCTCGGATCGAAGGGAGTTGACGCCGACAGCATCATCGGCATCAACACCGGCGGCACGGTCGACGTCGAGGGCATAAAGGTCACTCTCGTTCACGCCGAGCACAGCTGCGGCATCTCGGACGGTGACAAGATCATCTATGGCGGGAATGCCAGCGGCTTCGTGATCGAGTTCGAAAACGGCTTCACCATCTATTTCGCCGGCGACACTGACGTGTTCGGTGATATGGCGCTCATCTCCGAGCTCGGCGAGTTCGATGTGGCATTCCTGCCGATCGGTGGCTTCTACACGATGGGTCCGGACCGCGCCGCTAGAGCAGTCTCTCTGCTCGGCGTCAAGACCGTGGTGCCGATGCATTTCGGCACGTTTCCGGCGCTCGCCGGCCGGCCGAAGGCGCTTCAAGACCTGGTCGGCCCGGGAGTAAAAGTGCTTGATATCAACCCTGGAGACACCGTCTGACGTTAGCTACGCGTAAATGGACGTTACTCACCCATAAATGAGAGACATCATCGGCGCCCCCGCCGGCTGGCTGGCGCGCGCAATCCGCACGAAAAAGGTTTCCTCGCTCGAGGTGGTGCGAGCGCACCTCGAGCACATCCACACGGTCAACCCGCGGCTCAACGCGGTGGTCTTCGCCACTGGCGAGAGCGCGCTCAAGCAGGCGCGCGCGGCCGACCGCCGGAACAGGGGCAAAGCCGTGCTCGGGCCGCTGCATGGCGTGCCCTTCACGGCCAAGGACATCTTCGACACCGCCGGACTTCCGACCACGGCCGGGCTTCGCATGCTCAGAAGCAACATCCCCGACCGCGATGCCACCGTCGTCGCCCGTATGCGTGGGGCGGGCGCGATCCTCATCGGCAAGACGCTCTGCCCGCCCGGAGGTGTTGACGGCGACAGCTGGAACTCGCTGCACGGGGGGACGCGCAACCCGTACGACATTGCCCGCTCGCCCGGCGCCAGCAGCAGCGGCGAGGCGGCCATCATCGCAGCGGGCGGCTCGCCCGCCGGACTCGGCAGCGACTCTGGCGGCAGCATCCGCATGCCCGCGCACTACTGCGGAATCGCCGCGCTCAAGCCGACGACCGGCCTCGTACCGAGCACCGGCGCTTACGCCTTGCCGGGAGGGCTCACCGACCCTCGCAGCCAGGTCGGCCCGATGGCCCGTTTCGTGTCCGATCTCGCATTGATGCTGCCTGTGCTGGTGGGGCCGGATGGGTTCGACTCGGGGGTAGTCCCGGTGCCGCTCGCCAAGCGCACGCCGAAGCTGCGTGGTCTGAAGGTTGCCTGGTACGCCGATGACGGCATCGCCAAACCCACCGCCGCCATCGCGACCGTCGTCCGGTCCGCGGCGCACGCACTCGCCGAGGCGGGATGCGTTATTACGGAGGCGCGGCCGCCGGCTCTCCACGAGGCCCACCAGGTCACGCTCGGCTACTGGGGCGACAAGCGGATGAGCCACGACCGCCTCTACCGGCGGTGGGATGCGGTCCGCACCGAGATGCTGGGCTTCATGGCCGGTTTCGATCTCATCGTGAGCCCGGTGGCGCCTGACATCGCTCCTCTCTACCGATCCAAAGTCGTTGCCCCGAACCTGTACAGCTACACGAGCCCCTACAGCCTCACCGGCAACCCGTGCGTGGTGGTGCGCGCGGGCACGTCGCACGAGGGGCTGCCCATCGGGGTGCAGGTCGTGGCCCGGAACTGGCACGACGACGTCGCGCTGCGCGCCGCGTACGCCATCGAGAAGGCGCTGGGCGGCTGGCGGCCTGCTAGCGTGGTCGGGTGAAGTTCCGGTACTCCAGGTGGGACGGCACTCAAAAGCTGGACGATCTCGATGCGGGAGACGTCCTGGACGCGCTCTCGGACGACCTGATGAACTACGGCGACCTGAACGCCGCGCTGCAGCGGTTGCTGCGCTGGGGCACGCCCAATATGCAGGGGCTGGAGCAGCTGCTCAAGCAGCTGCGCGAGGCGCGTGAGCGTGAGCTAGGCCGCTACAACCTCGACTCCACGGTCGACCAGCTGCGCGAGCAGGTGCAGGACGTGATCGACACCGAGAAGGGCGGAATCGACCGGCGGCTGAACGAGGCCGAGAGTGCCGAGTCCCGAAAGCTGATCGAGCGGATCGCCAAGCAACGCAACGACCAGCTCGACCGGTTGCCCGATGACCTCGGCGGGCGGGTCAAAGGACTTCGCGATTACGAGTTCGTCGACGATGCGGCGCGCCAGAAGTTCGAAGACCTGATGGAAAAGCTCCAGAAGCAGATGGTCGACCAGATGTTCCAGGGCATGAAGGGCTCGATCCAGCAGATGCAGGGCCAGGACCTCTCACGCGTGCGCGACATGGTCCGCGAGCTGAACAAGATGCTCGAGCAGCGAATGGAGGGCCGCACGCCCGATTTCAACGGCTTCATGGAGCGGTTCGGCGACATGTTTCCGCCGGGCATCAACAGCCTGGACGAGCTGATGGAGCACCTGCAGCGGCAGATGGCTCAGATGCAGTCCCTGCTCCAGAGCATGAGCCCGGAGGCGCGCGAGGAGCTGCGTCAGATGATGGACGCTCTGCTGCAGGACGACTCCCTGAGGCTCGAGCTGGCGCGGCTGTCGGGCTTCATGCAGGCGATGATGCCGCCGTCAGAGCTGAGCGAGCGCTACCCGTTCTTCGGCGAAGACCCGCTGAGCATGGGCGAGGCGATGGGCCTGATGGAGCGTCTCCAGCAGATGGACCGGCTCGAATCGCAGCTCGAGCGGGGAAGCTTCCGTCCCGACGACGTCGACCGCTCGCTGGCACAGCAGCTTCTCGGCGACGAGGCGCGCCAGTCACTGGACCAGCTGCGCAAGCTGACCGAGGTACTGGAGAAGGCCGGCTACGTGGAGCGCACTGGGCGGCGCATGGAGCTCACGCCGCGCGGCATGAGGCGAATCGGCCAGTCCGCCCTGCGCGACATCTTCGATCAGCTCAAGAAGACCCGGATGGGACAGCACCAGCTATGGCGGGGGGGAATCGGCAACGACGCCTCCGACGAGCTGAAGGCCTACGAGTATGGGGATCCTTTCCTGCTCGACCTGAAGGAGACCCTGTTCAACTCAATTGTGCGCGAGGGTCCGAGGGTGCCGGTCAAGATGGCCCCCCAAGATTTCATCGTGCATCGCACCGAGCACGTGACGCAGGCGTCGACCGTCTTGATGATCGACATGAGCCGCTCGATGTTCCTGCGTGGATGCTTCCTCGCCGCGAAGAAGGTGGCGATCGCGCTCGACTCTCTGATCCGCAGCCAGTATCCACGCGACTCGCTCTATGTCGTCGGCTTTTCGAACTATGCCGTGGAGCTCAAGCCGCACACGCTGCCGCAGCTCGCGCTGAACGACTACGTGTACGGGACCAACATGCAGCATGGTTTCCAGCTCGCGCGCTCGTTGCTCGCGAAGCACCGGGGAAACCGCCAGATAATCATGATCACGGACGGCGAGCCGACCGCCCACCTGGCGGACAACGGCAAGGCTTACTTCGCGTATCCGCCGACCTTTCAGACCATCCAGCAGACGCTGCGCGAGGTCAAGCGGTGCACGCGCGATCGGATCGTCATCAACACCTTCATGCTCGAGCGCGGCCCTTATCTGACCGAGTTCATCAACCAGATGACTCGCATCAACAAGGGGCGTGCGTTCTTCGTGTCGCCCGACCGGCTGGGGGAGTACGTGCTGGTCGACTACGTGAGCGGAAAGCAGCGCCGGCGGGCGAGCTCACGGCGCTCCCGCATCGCGTAACAAGCCCATGTCCTTATCATCGGATTGCTGATGCCCGCCTGGAATAAGCCCGCGCCCGAACGCCGCAACCTGAGCCCGGCTGCCCTCTACGAGCACGCGATTCGGCGCAATGAGGCGGTTATCGTTTCCACCGGAGCGCTGACCGCGGAGACCGGGAAGCACACCGGACGATCGCCGAAAGACAAGTTCTTCGTCAAGGAGCCGACGAGCCAGGGCGCGATCTGGTGGCAGGCCAACCAGCCGATCGCACCCAACAAATTCGACGGCCTGCTCAAGCGGATGGAAGAGTTCTGCGCCACGCACGAGGTGTTCACCCAGGACGTCTTCGCGTGCGCCGACCCCCGCCGCCGGCTGCGCGTGCGGGTGGTCACCGAGCTGGCCTGGCACAGCCTGTTCGCCCACAACCTGTTCATCAGGCCCAATGCCGACGAGCTGATGAACTTCGAGCCTGACTTCACAGTGATCTCACTGCCCTCGGTGAAAGCCGATCCCAAGGCCGACGGCACACACTCTGAGACCTTCATCCTGGTCAACCTCGCCCAGCGGATCGTCATCATCGGCGGCACCGAGTACGCGGGCGAGATCAAGAAGTCGATCTTCACGGCGCTGAACTACCTCCTGCCCGCGGAAGGCGTTTTTCCGATGCACTGCTCCGCGAACGTGGGCAGCGGAGGTTCCGACGTCGCGCTGTTCTTCGGGCTGAGCGGCACCGGTAAGACCACTCTGTCAGCCGACCCCTCGCGACGCCTGATCGGCGACGACGAGCACGGCTGGAGCGATACCGGCATCTTCAATTTCGAGGGTGGCTGCTACGCGAAGACGATCCGCATCCGCAAGGAGTCAGAGCCCGAGATCTATGCCGCGACCGAGAGCTTCGGCACGATCCTCGAGAACGTGGCCTACGACCCGCGGACGCGAATCCCCGACTACGACTCGGAGGAGAAAACGGAGAATACCCGCGCCGCCTACCCGGTCGACCTGATCCCGAACGCAGTCCTTTCGGGGACCGGCAGGCACCCCAACAACGTGATCTTTCTCTCCGCCGACGCCTACGGAGTTCTTCCGCCCGTCGCCCGCCTTGACGAGAACCAGATCCGCTTCTACTTCCTCTCCGGTTACACGGCCAAGGTGGCCGGCACGGAGCGGGGGGTCACGGAGCCGGAGCCCATCTTCAGCACATGCTTCGCAGCGCCGTTCCTGGTGCTGCCGCCTGAGCGGTACGCGGACATGCTCATCGAGCGAGTCAACCGCCACAACTCAGACGTCTGGATGCTGAACACCGGCTGGGTGGGCGGGCCGTACGGCGTGGGCCAACGGATGTCGATCGCCCACACCCGCGCGATCGTGCGGGCGGTGGTCCAGGGCAAGTTGCACGGCGTGACGACTCACCCCGATCCCGTCTTCGGCCTCCAGGTTCCCGACCAGGTGCCCGACGTGCCGACCGAGGTCCTGGACCCCCGCGCGACCTGGTCGGATCCCGAGGCATACGACCGCCAGGCCAAGAAGCTGAGGGCGAAGTTCGAGGAGAACATCCACATGATCGGTAAGAGCGCCTCGACCGCAGGCTGATTTTCCGGTGAAGGTGGCGATTGTCGGGAGCCGGCGCTTCTCCGAGCCCTCTCGGGTCAGCGACTATGTCAACTCGCTGCCGCCTCGGGCGTCGATCATCACAGGGAGCGCCAGCGGAGTGGACGCCGCGGCCACCAAGGCCGCGCGCGCGAAAGGGATTGCCGTCCAGGTGATGCCGGCCAGCTTCGACGAGCTGGCCGACGCCGGCCGGTCGGCCGCGCGCAACCAGCGGCTGGTGGACGCCTGCGACGTGCTCGTCGCGTTCTGGGATGGGAGCTCCAAGGGCACGCGCGCCACGGTGGAGCGAGCGCTCGACTCTGGCAAAGAGGTCCACGTTTTCCTTCCCGCGCTGGGCCCTCCAGCCCCCCCTTCGTAAGATTGGAATCGTGCCTGTAGCGATCGCCGTGCGCGCGCGCCTGTTTGCGAGGCTGCGCGAGCAGGCCGGCACGGAGATGGAGATGCTGGAGCTGCCGGCGGCCTCCACTCTGGCCGATGTCTACGAGGCCCTTCGGAAGAGGCACCCCGCGCTCGAGCAGGATCGTGGCGCGGTGCGCGTCGCCCTCAACCAGGAGTTCAGCGACTGGACCGCCCTTGTCCAAGATGGCGACGAGGTGGCTTTCATCCCGCCCGTGAGCGGTGGGGCTCACGGGGTGGGCGTCCTGTTCGAGCTCACGGCGGATCCGCTCGATGCGCGAAGGCTCGAGGCGGCCATCGCGCACAAAGGTGCCGGCGCCATCTGCACGTTCACCGGGGTGGTGCGCGACAGCTCCCGCGGTCGCTCGGTCACGCACCTCGACTACGAGGCGTATGCGGAGATGGCGACCGCTCAGATGCGCAAGATCGGCGACGAGATCGCCGAGCGATGGCCCGAGGCGCGCCTCGCAATGGCGCACCGCACCGGGAGGCTCGAGATCGGAGAGGCGTCGGTCGTCGTGTCGGTGTCCTGCCCGCACCGCGCCGAGGCGATCGCGGCGTGCAAATGGGGGATCGACCGCCTGAAAGAGTCGGTGCCCATCTGGAAGAAGGAGCACGCCGCCGACGGGACCTACTGGATCGAGGGTGACGAAGCCAAGCCCAGTGACGGCGGTTGATACCTGCTTAGGCCCCTCACCCTGGCCCTCTGCCCGAAGGGGAGAGGGAAGACTCAGCCCGCCCTACTTCCCGCGATCAGCGCCAATCCCAGCATCGCGTTCACGACCGCGAAACCGAAGTTGACGATTCCGTAGGCGAGGGCGCGCGTCCGCGCATCGCCAGGTCCGTTGGCGGCGAAACCCAACGAGACCACGGCGATGACGACGCTCAGGCCGGCCAAAACAAACAGGGCGAATCCGATCCGCCGCATCCATAGACGCGTGCTGGGGTTCAGTCGCGCACCCGGGCCACCGACAAACCATCCCGGATCGGGATCACGACGCTCTCCAGGCGTGGATGCCTGGCCACCCACTGGTTGTAGGACGCGACGTTGCGTGCCTGCTGGGTCTTCGGCCTGAGGACCTCGCCCTGGCGCAGCGCGTTGTCGGCCATCAACAGGGCACCGCCGTCGAGCCGTTCCAGGCACAGCTCGGCCACGCGGAGCGTGACTTCCTCTGAGGGGAAAGAGTTGAGGAGGTCGATGAAACATGCGTCGAACCGATCGTGCAGCTTCTGGAGGCCGCCCACGGCATCCTGCTCCAGCACCGATGCCTGCTTTCCCAGCCCGGCTTCGGAGAAATTGGCCCGAGCCCGCTCGGCCCTCTTGTGGTCCACCTCAAATGTCGTAAGCGAACCGCCGCTCGTACCGCGTAAGAGCCAGATCCCGCTGTAGCCGATGGCGGTGCCGAGCTCGAGAATGCGTTTGGCCCCCGCGATCTTCACCAGGAGGCTCAAAAGGGCTCCCTCGTGCGTTTCGACTATCGGGAGGTTCTCGCGGCTGGCCTCCTCCTCCATCCTCGCAAGCACTGGCTCGCGCGGCGGCACGAGGCTGTTCAGGTATTCCTGCAGCTCCTCTGTGACCTCGACTGTCCTCACGGCGACACGCGTTCGGGCGACAGCACGTCAAGCACTCGGTCGACCTCCTCTTCGGTGTTGTAGAAATGCGGCGAGAGCCGCACGAAGTCTCGATGCGTTCGGGCGATCACGCGGGCGGCGCTCAAGTCTCTCAGGACGGCGGCCGCGCTGATTCCAGGCTTGCGGAACGAAACGATGCCAGAAGACTCCGCCCTCGCACGCGGCCAGGGTTCTAACAGCTCGCAACCGACACCCGCCAGGCCTTCCGCCAGCCGCGCCGCCAGGTCGAGCACCCGCTTCTCAACGACTTCCGTGCCAACGTCCAGCAGCAGCTCGAGCGCGGCGCCCAGGGCCGCCGTGTCGAGCAGAGAGACGACCGATTCCTCGAACCGGCGGGCGCCCGGCGCGAGAGTCAGGTCGTAGTCGAAATAGCTGTCTGGCGTCGCGACTGAGCCCGAGCCCACGATCACGGGCCGCACGCGGTCGAGCAGCGCGGGGGCGCAGAAGCAAAAGCCGATCCCGGGCGGGCCCATCAACCACTTGCCCGCGCCGGCGGCGCAGAAGTCGATTCGCATGCGATCGATATCGACCTTCAGCGCGCCGACGCTCTGCATGACGTCGACGGCGAAGACGATCCCGAGCCGCCGGCATTCGGCCCCGATTGCGTCAAGGTTTAGCCGGAACCCGTTCCAGAACTCGACGTGCGACAGGGCCACGACCCGTGTTCGAGCGTCGACCAATGTCAGAACGTCCTCGGGTGTGATGCGTCCGTCGACAGGCCTGGCCTGGCGAAGCTCCACGCCACGTGCCTCCAGGGCCATCCATGGATACACATTCGCCGGATACTCGCCCGTGGCGCCGACGACGTTGTCACCCGCGTTCCAGTCCAGCCCCTGAGCCAGCAGCGACATGCCGTGGGCGGTGCTGCGGGTGAGCGCGATCGAGTCCGCGGAGGCGTTGATCAGCCGCGCCACCAGCTCGCGCACCCGGTCGGCTTCGTCCTGTGCCCAATGATCTCTGTAGGGCCGGTTCATAGACGCGTCGACGACCTGCTCGATCGCCGCCCGCACTCGCTGCGACATCGGCGAGACGCCGGCGTGGTTCATGTGGATGTAGTGCTCTACCAGCGGGAAGAGGTGCCTCGCTTCAGCCGGATCCATGCTCTTCCCCCAACCAGGAGCTGAGTAGCGGCTGCAGAGTGACGATGTAATCAGACATGCAGCCGACCGCGCTGTCGAGCACGTCCTCGTCGAGCTGTGCGGCTCGCAGTGTCTCGTAAAGGCGGGACCAGCCTCTATCCCACGGCTCGAGCTCTGCGCGTGGCAGCTGCGACTTGATTCCGATCATCTGAGAGCGAAAGAAGTCGAAAGCTTCCTGGTTCTCATCGCGCGATCCCTCGAAATGGAGGCCGATCTCCAGGCGCCCATCGCCGGTGTGGTGCCAGGCCTCGTAGTGAAACTCCGGACGGCCGAAATGCAGCTTCATCAGGCGGCCTCGCCCACGAGCGCTGCTGAACGTTCGCAGGGGCGCCGGCAGCCTCGCCTTCACCCCCTTGCGCAGCCCGCCGAAGAAGTCCACCGGAGCCAGCACGGTCCCGCCAGTCAACCGACCGAATATATCTCGTACAGTTTCTGGAGTAATGGGGTACGTCCCGACCGTAACGGAGAACGAAGGCGGCAACCGCGAGCGAACCTTCGACATCTACTCGAGGCTGCTCAAGGACCGCATCATCCTGATCGGCCGGCCGATCGACGACGTGGTGGCGAACCTCGTCGTCGCCCAGCTCATGTACCTGGCCGCGGACGACCCGGAGAAGGAGATCCAGATCTACGTGAACTCCCCCGGAGGGTCGGTCAGCTCGGGCTTCGCGATCTACGACACGATGCAGTACGTCCGGGCTCCCATCTCGACGGTTTGCATCGGGCGGGCTGCAAGCTTCGGCACCGTGGTCCTGATGGCGGGGGCCAAGGGCCGCCGCTTCTCGCTTCCGAGCTCCAACATCCACATGCACCAGCCGCTCATCGGCGGCCGCGGCCTGCAAGGCCAGGCCAGCGACCTGGACATTCACGCCCGAGAGATCATTCGCATCCGAGGAGTGCTGAACGAGCTGATCGCCAAGCACACCGGCCAGCCGATCGAGCGGGTGGAACGCGACACCGACCGGGACTTCTTCCTGACGCCCCAGGAGGCGGTCGACTATGGCCTGATCGACGGGATCATCCAACAGACATCGGTGCCGGTGCTCGCGGCGACAAAGTAACCACCCCGGAAGCCCTGACGCACACCCAGCCGATCACCAGCACCCCCACCACGGCCGGAACCGGCGCCGGGGTGAGCGCTGCGATCGCCGCACCGACCGACAGCAGCAGCCAGTCATACCACTGAGCCTCGCCCCAGATCGTTAGAGCGACTGCGACGAGCACCAGGTCGGTCGGCAGGGCGTGGGGCGCCACCAGGACGCCCCCTGCGACCAGGATCGCGGCCGCCGGCCAGAGCTCGGCCCGGCGGCGGCCGGCCAGCGCGAGCAGAGCCACCAGCGCCACCAGCGATAGGATCGCCACCGCGTAGCCCTGGACAGAGGCGGGGAAGGCCGTCCCGAAGTGAGCGAAATCGACCTCGCGGCTGCCCGGCCGCACAGGGCCGTTCAGCGCCGGCAGCCACTGGAGAACCCAGCGCGGGTTGAGCAAGGCTGCCGCCCCCCACAGCAGAAGGCCGGAGGCGGCCCACCCGCCTAGGACCCGCCACCGCCTCGTCACGAGCAGAGCGGCGCCCAGCGGCAGGACGAGCTGTGGCTTGAGCAGGGTGAGGCCCAGGCACAGCCCGGCCACGAACGGCCGCGACCAGAGCGAGATGGCGGCGCCGATACCCAGCGCGACGATGCCGTCGAGCTGGGCATTGAGGAGAAGCACCGCGGTAGGGACCGACGCGAACGCAGGCAGGATCGCGGAAGGGCTGCGCGGCCGTACGGCCAGGTAGAGGCCGATCGCCAGGCAGGCCAGCCCGAACAGGATCCAGAGCCGACCGCCGAGGTTCGTGCCGAGCAGCTCGAACGGGACCGCGAAGAAGCCGACCCAGGCGGGTGCCACGAAGGGGAGGATGCCGTTGATGCCAAGCGTGATCAGGGTCCGTCCGCCCGTGACCTGGAGCTCGACGCGACGCTGGACGTCGAAGTCATACAGATGCCCTGGATCGCTGACGAGGATTCGAGCTCCGGTCGCAAACGCGGGCCAGTCCGAGTTGATTACGTCGTTCTGGCTTTCGACCAGCGGGTAGATGACGAACCCGACCGCCACCGCGAGCATCGCGACGGATCCGCGCCAGCGCCAGCGTGTCACGCCGCGGCCTCGATCTTGAGCCCGCGCATCACCGGGGCCATCAAGCCGCCCTGCACCAGCAGCGACAGCAGGACGACGCCGTAGGCGACGACGGATACGCGGCTGTCCACACCGGCAATGCCGGCCACGGAAAGCGCCAGCGCCACGGACAGCGCGCCGCGCAGGCCGGCCCAGAAGGTCACGTGCCTCCACGCCCACGGGATCGACGCGGCCCGCAAGTCGGCGAGGCCGAGCAGGCCGTACACCGGGACCACTCGCGTCACCAGCACGATCACGTAGACGACGAGCACGAGCCCGGCCACCGGCAGCAGGGTCGTGGCCGGCAATGCGGCCCCCACGAGGATGAAGAGCATCGCGTTGAGGACGAAGGCGAGAAGATTCCAGAAGCCGAGGAGCTGCGGGCCGTGGAGCCGTCCGATCTGCGCTCCGTAGCGCGCGACCACGATCCCGGCGACCACGACCGCGACAATCCCTGACGCGTGTAGCAGGTCCGCGGCCAGGTAGCTGCCATATGCGATCACGAGCGTCGCCAGGATCTCGAGCGGCGCATCCTCCGCGAACCTGAGCAGGGCCAGGCCGAGAAACCCGACAGCAAGCCCGATCGCGGTCCCGCCGAGGGTGATCTCGACAAAGCGGAGCGTCGCGTCGCCGAATGATGGCGTGCCGCTGAGGATGGTGGCGAGCACGGCGGAGAACACAGCCACGCCGGTGCCATCGTTGAACAGGCTCTCGCCCTCGAGGATTGCCTCGAGCCCGGCCGGTGCCCGAAGGCGCCGCAGCAAGGCGATGACCGCGATGGGGTCGGTGGCCGCAAGGATTGCGCCGAGCAGCATCGCGCTCGCCCAGCTGAGGCCGATGGCCAGGTGAGTAAGGACCCCAATCAGCAGCACCGTGATCGCCACCCCGGCGGTGGCCAGGAGCCCAACCGGCAGGAGTCGCCGTCTCAGCTCGGCCAGGTCCAGGGTCAGCGCCGCCTCGAAGATCAGGCCGGGCACGAAGGCAAGCAGGATGACGCTGCCGCCGATGCGCGGGAACTGGCCGCCGGGCAGCAGGCCGACCGCGATACCGGCCGCGGCAAGCGCCACGGGATAGGGCACCATGCGCGCTCGCTTCGACACCAGGCCGAGCACCGTCGCAACGGCGCCGACCAGGATGAGCAGGAGAAGAAATCTCTGCTCGGCGGTCATCAAGGGGTCCCCGCGAACTCACGGCGAAGCCTCTGAGTGGGGCTTTTTCGTGGGGTCCTCATCTACAGCTCGAGGCTCATTCCGTCGCGCGCAGCCTTGACCTCGGTTCCGATCCGCTGCGTCAGGTCCGTGGCGAGCTCCCATGGATGCGCGCGCCAGACCGTCATGCCGTAGTGCGTGAGGATGGCCAGGCGCGGCTTGGCCTCGCGGATGATCCGCTCCGCGTCATCGAGGCAGAGGTGGGGCAGCTCGGCGCGGCACTGCATCAACACCACGTGGATCACCATCACGTCGGCTTTGTGCTGCTCCGCGATGCCGTCGTAGTAGGCGGAGTCGGTCACCCAGCCGAGGCGGTTGCCAAACCTGAACCCGTAGGTCTCGACCTGGTGCACGTGCCTCGGAGTGGTCGTAAAGGTGACATCACCGACCGTGTAGGACGTCTCAGGCTCGAGCCGGATGACCTCCTGCGGAAAGCGTCGCAGGTAGTTCAGCACGACCGGGTCGACGTCGAGGGCGTCGGAGGGACAGAACAACCGGCCGCGGTGCTGGAAGCCGCCTTCGGTCATCGCTTCGACCATCACATTGACGTCGCCCGCGTGGTCGAGGTGCCTGTGACTCAGCACGATCGCGTCGAGCTTCGTGAGGTCGACCTTCCGCCTGGCGTACTGCACGATCGCGCCGGGCCCAGGGTCGAGGCTGATGCGCGTGTTCCCTTCTTCGATGTACAGGCCGCCGGAGGCTGCTAATTGCTTGGCGACCATGAAACGCGCGCCCGCCGTCCCCATGAAGGTCAATTTCATGTCTCAGCAACCTCACTCAGAGCAGGCACCGTCTTCTCTCCGAAGTAGCGTTCATATAGCTCGGCGACGCGATCCCGGGTGTCGATCTCGCCGACCGGCTTGTCGTCACGGATGCGAACGATGCGCGGAAACCGTAGGGCGTACCCGCTCTTGTGTCGAGTGGAATGCTGGATCGAGTCGAACGCGACCTCGAGCACGACCTCAGGCTTGACCAGGCGCACGTGTCCGTGATCCTCGGTGGTGATCTCCAGGAAGCGTTTGGTCATGGTTGCGATCTCAGCATCGGTCAACCCGGTGTAGGCCTTGCCCACGTTGACCAGCCGCCCCGCGCTCGTGTCCATCACCGCGAACGTGTAGTCCGACAGCACACCCTTCCGCTTGCCGTGACCCCACTCGACCGCCGTCACCACCACGTCGAGGGTCGCGAGCGGGCGCTTCAACTTCAGCCACGCGAGCCCGCGGCGACCGGGTGTGTAAGGGCTCAGCGGATCTTTCACCATGAGGCCCTCGTTGCCCCGCTCGCGGGTCTCGGCGAAGATCCGGTCGAGGTGGTCGGGATTCGTGGCCACTTCGAGCCGCGCCAGGAGAAACGGGGCCTCGAGACCAAGGCCCTCCATCAGCCGGCGCCGGGTTTCGAGCGCCTCGTCCAGCAGGGGCCGGCCATCGAGCCACAGGAGGTCGAAAACGACCAGCACCACAGGCACCTCCTCGCGCAGCTCGGTCGAGACCTTCTTGCGTCCGAGCCGCCGCTGCAGCTCGAAAAACCTGAGCACGCGGCCGTCCCGATGCGCGAGCACCTCGCCATCGAAAAGCACGTCGTGGCCGAGCGACGGCGCATTCTCAGTCAGTTCTGGAAAGGCGCTCGTCGTCTCCTTGAGGTCGCGCGAGAAGAGCTCCACCCGGTCGCCCTGGCGATGAAGCTGGCAGCGCACGCCGTCGTACTTCTCCTCCGTCCACACGCTGCCCGCGCCCATGCGCTCGAAAGCCTCGGCGGCGGTCTCCACCGGGCTGGCGAGCATGAAGCGCACGGGCTGGAACAGCGTGACAGTGGTGGTGTCGAACTGCTTGTGCTTGCAGCGAAGCGCGGTTTCACCGATGTCGCCGGTGATGAGGTGGACGCGCTTCACCTGCGTGATCGGGACTTCGAACGCATCCGCGATCGCCGCCTCGACCAGGCCCTCGCTCAGCCCGATGCGCAGCTCGCCCGAGATGATCTTGATGAAGAAACGGGCGGCCTCTGGGTCCAAACGCTGCAAGAGCGATGCCAGGGGCGCCTCCTTTGCCTTCCCTCGCGCGGTCCGAATCGCTTCCAGTGTCTCGTCGACTTCCTGCAGAGACACCGGCTCTGGCTGCGTGCGCCCGTCGAGCGCCTCACCCGCCCAATCGCCGAGATCGGAGTGCTTGCGAAAAATGCTGCCGAGCTCGTCCTCATCGCGGCCGGAGAGCGACGAAACGGCCTTGCTGACCGTCGACCACCCCAGACCGAGCGTCCTTCTTTGCGACGGGCTGAACGCCCGACCGCTCATGAAAACGGCGGCGCGCCGGAGGTCGTCGTCGTCGAGGCCGCGCAGGTACGCGGCGAGGACACGTGTCTTCTCGAGTGTGGCGGGCGTGGAGCCGACCGCGGCCGCAGCCCGCGCGAAATTAAGCATCAAGTGGCCTATCGTAGATCGCGATGCGACGCTGTCCATACCTCGAGGAATACCTGAAGGAGCGGCGCTCCGTGCTGCGCATCTACAGGTTTGATTGCCACGTCGACCGCCGCTCGAAGCGGAAATACGCGCTGAGCGACAGCCCTCCCATCTGCGTGCGCAACTACGAAGATTGCCCGCTCTACCAGGCCGAGAAGAGGCGCGAGGATCAAACGATCACTCGCTATACAGATTGACCTGCACGGTTTGCTCCGCCCCGGTGCTGCCCCTCGAGGGCGCGTGTGTCTTTTGTCACGCGCCGATCACCGGGGATGAGGACACCGGCGAGCTGCTCGACTACCTGGTCAAGCGGATTCCCGTCGCAAAGGTCAAGCGGGGCCACCTGAACCGCGGCCCGATCACCGAGCTCGTGCTCGACATCGCCGGCCGCAGCTTCCGGGCGCGGGTGAAGAACGAGCAGCTCGAGCTCCTGCCGCCGGTTCGTCTGTCGGCGTGGGTGGACCTGCTGCTCACCAAGCTCAGCGACGCCGCCGCGGTGGACCCAGACCTGCGGCGCGCCGTACTTCGCTCCGGCTGGGCCCTGCGCTAGAGGCGCATGGGCGCCGAAGATCCGTCGAGGGCTTTCCGGCCGCGCCTCTAGAGCGCGAGAGCCAGCTGTTCGGTCGCTTCCAGGGCTGAGGCGCGGATGCCTCTTTTCCGGAGGTGGCGCGCGAAGTCCGCGGTGTAGCCGTGCACCGTGTACACCTGGTCGGCGCCAGACCTTTCGACGACCTCCATCAGCTCGTCGAAGTCGCAGTGGTCGGAGAGATCGAACGTCGCGTCGGCTCCAAACAGGCGGGCGAACTCGGCATCTTTGGCCCAGCCTGAGACCAGCGCGGTCCGGTAGCGCCCGAGGCGCCGCACCTCGTCCTTCCCGGAAGGAGGTGCGATCACGACCCGCCCATCCGGCGCATCCACATCGAGCTCGACCCAATGGGGCAGCGGCCGTCCCGCGGTGGCGTACTCGCGCGCGCAGGGCGCGCAGCGCTTCTCGAGCGCAAAGCTGAAACCGTAAGGGGCAAGCGCGAGCATCATCTCCTCGGTCTTGCCGAGGGCGTGACACAGCAGGACCGGGGTCACATGGCTGTCGAGCGCGCGGCGGCACCACATCGCGATCGCCTCGACCGTCGAGTCAGGGTCGCCGAAGCGAAAGTGCGGGCGGCCATAGGTCGTCTCGACGATCAGCACGTCCGCCTTCGGGACGAAGGTCGCCGGCACCCCGCCAGGTTGACGGAGCTTGATGTCTCCCGTGTACAGCAGGGTCGTGCCGTCGTGCTCGAACAGGAGCTGGGCCGATCCGAGCATGTGTCCGGCGGGGTGAAGCGTCACTGAGGCCTGGCCGCGGCGCATCGTTTCGTGGTAACCCAGCATCCGCCAGCCTCGGGGCCGGCGCGACTCCGGGATCAGTGCAAGCGTCTGTGGAGTGAGCAGGGCCTCCTTGTGGCGCCGCGCGTGGTCGGTGTGTGCATGAGAGATGAAGGCGAACGTCCTGACCACCAGCGGGTCCAGCCACATCCGGTGTCCGGGAAGCGAGACCCCGTGGTCCCACACGACCTCCCGGGTCATCGGACGGGATCCAGCCTGACCCGATCGGCGGTCGAGAAGAGGTCTGGCGGCACCCTCACGCCGGCCATCGCGTAAGCCTCGAACGGCACGCCGATGTCGGCCAGCCAGACCTCGCCGGCCTGTTGTGGCCCGTCGCCTGCGAGAAGCCCCGGCTTGGGAAGGCCGAGCGTCACAGTCGTATGCGCCTGCACGCAGGGAGCGTAGGCGACGCCGGAGTCGGCGTCGAGCCCGGATGGAACGTCCACCGAGATGACCCGCAGCTTCGAGGAGTTGATCGCCTCGATCCATTCCGCGAATCGGCCCTCGGGGCGCCTGGTCAGTCCCGTGCCGAAGATCGCGTCGATGACAGCCTCTGCCCCGTCCAGCTGCACGTCGCTTGCGACCGCCACTCCAGTCCGCCGAAGCGCGACCAGCTCACGCGCCGCGGCTCCCTGGAGCCGGGCGAGGTCGATACAGCACACCCGCCGCAGCTTTCCCCAGCGGTGCAGGTGCCGCGCCGCGGCCAGGCCGTCGCCGGCGTTGTTGCCGACGCCGCACACCACGGTCGTGGCGTCTGGGCAGAAGCGAGCCACCTGCCAGCCCGCGGCCTCCATCAACCAGTCCACCGAGATGCCGAAGCGCTCCTGTGCGAGCGCGTCGACGTCTTTGACCTGGTGGCTATTGAGTGTCGGTAGGGCGCTGGACGACAAAAGAGCAATACGGGTCGTGACGGTGGATGGAGTCGGCCTGCGAGATGTTGGTGCCAAGCAGTCTCGACATCAGCTGCGGAGTGATAGTGCAGACCTGCGGGAACTTGAGCGCGGTGTTGCGGAACGGGCAGTTATGGATCGTGACCTTCACGCCTTCGGCTGTCTCCGTCTGCTCGGCCAGGGTGCCGGCCCGGCCGATCCAGGTCACCACCCGCCGCATCTTCTCATCGAAATCCAGGCCCTCGAGCGCCGGTTCTATCGCGGTCGCGTGCCGGGCGGCCACCCGGGAGAAGACCTCGTCGAGCGCTTCTGGGCCGCCCATCTCCTGCACCTCCTGGAGCACCATCGAGGCGAGCTGCCCATAGCGCTTGGGGAACACAGAGTCGGCCCGCTCGGTTAGGGAGAAGATGAGGGCCGGGCGTCCCCGGCCACCGCGTTCTGGGTGGCTCACGACGAAACCATCGCGTTCGAGGTTGGTGAGGTGCTGGCGGACGGCGTTGGGCGTGACGCCGAGGTCGCTGGCGACGGTTTCCGCGCTTGAGCGGCCCCTGCGCCGAAGCAGCTCGAGGACTTCCATGCGGGTCGAACGCCCGGCGATCATGAGGGGCACATCCGGTCGGTTTCGGGCCATGCTAGCAGAGCCCGGAGGCATTTATTACAGATCATCCTTGACAAATTGGCGGAGGCTCGTAAACTTTTGGGCGGGAGAAAAAGATATGACCATGATCAAGCAGGCGAGCCGCGCCATCGAGCACATGACCGCCAGGGAGATGCGGATCCAGCGGGCCAAGTACGCCCGCCGTAACAAGATGCATCACATCGACCGGCTCCTGAACGAGCTGGAGATGCTGAACCTGGCCGACCAGCGGCAGATGCCGCCCGTGCTCTCGGTCGCCATCAACAAGGTCATCGAGGAGTCGCCCGAGGTTACCGTCCTGGCCCAGGCCAAGCCCGCTTCCGTGATGGAGGCGATGGACGCCCTGTACGAGATCCAGGACAGCTTGATGTACAACCAGATCGAGGACGAATAGACTTTTCGGCTACTCTCGGTAAGCCTCCAAGGCCGGTTTCGAATACGATTCCGGCCTTTTTCTTTGCCTTGCAGGGTTTGCACTCATGTAGTAATCAGATCGGTCTGTAACAGTGGATTTGACAACCAGATAGGTTTAAGCTTGTCCGATGCAGGCAGTGATTGCGAAGCCCATTCCCATCGAGCGCTTGGTCGAGGACTACCTCAACGACTGCCGCGCCCGCGGCCTGAGCCCGAAGACAATCCGCACCAGCTACCACTTCGCGCTCAATCGCGTGCTGCTGCCGTTCTGCGAGCGGCAAGCGATCAAGGAGCCAAAATCGCTCGACCAGCGGGCTCTGAATCGGCTTTCGACCGAACTGCTGGAGAAGGGCCCCGCAGGCCGGCCGCTCTCTCGTTTCTCGATCACCAGCTATCTGACCTCCATCAACCTCTTCCTCGGCTGGGCCGGTCGCGAGGGCGAGATCGATGGGAAGGTTCGCGCGCAGACGCCGCGACTTCCGCGCCGCGTGCTCGAGATCCTGAGCCGCGAGGAGATCGACCGGCTCGAAAACGCGGCCAAGACGGAGCGGGACAAACTTATCGTCCGCGTCCTCGCCGACAGCGGTTTGCGGGCCTCCGAGTTGCTGGGGCTGCGCGTCCGCGACCTCATCCAGCGCGACCGCCAGTACCTGATCATGGTCCAGGGCAAGGGCGCCCAGGAGAGGCTGGTGCCGGTGCCGCCGGCGACGTTCCGCCGCCTGCAAAGGCTGGTACGAGGCCGGGCAACCGACGACCGCGTGTTCCTGACCCTGAAGCGCCGCGACCGCATCGACTACGCGCCGCTCTCACTGGCGGGCTTGCAGGCGACCGTGTGGTCGCTCGGACAGCTGGCCGGCATCGAGAAGCGTGTCTACCCGCACCTCTTGCGCCACTCCTTCGCGACCTGGGCGCTGTCGCGAGGCATGAACCCGATCCAACTGGCCCAGATCCTCGGCCACAGCTCCCTGCGCATGATCCAGCAGGTCTACAGCCATCTCACGCCTGCCGACGCTTATGACGCGCTGATGCGACTGCTGGTCGATCAGGGATGAGACCAGGGCCGGATTTCTGCGTCAAATAGCTCGCGGCCGTGTCAGGCGGAAACCTCGATGACCAGGCCGCTGTGATCGCTTAGCTTGAGGCCGGCGTCGGTGGTCCCTTCCCAAGCGGCCACGATCCGCGACCCCGGCGCCCACTTAGCTGACACCACAACGTGGTCGAGGGGGGGGCGGTTGAGCAAACCCTCCGGTATGCGCTCGGCCTCCGTGAGACAGGAGAGCCCGCTCGCCGCGAGACCGTCCCGGAGGATCGTCCGACCCCGTGCGGTGCCGTAGTCCTGCTTCTCGCCGAAGTTCATGTTGAAGTCGCCAGCGACGATAAAGAGTGCATCGGGGAAACGCTCGCGAAGTTCCCGCCACTCCGTGAGTTGCATCGGGAGCACGCGGTGATGCTCGGTCCAGCCCTTGGCAGGAGCCTCCGCGTTGGGCCCAGCGTCAGTCTGCCAGGGCAACACGGTCCCGTAGATGACCAAAGGCCCGTCCGGGCCGCGGAGGAGCGCTGCTACCGTTCGGACCGGGTCGCCCACGTCTAGGCGCTCGATGATTGGCCAGCAGCTCCAGATCGAGGTCCATCGGCTGCCCGGCGGCCGATTTGGACGCGGCGCCGTGGAGATCGGCACATGGGTCGGAGAGAGGTCCAGGTCATCGTGAGTCTCCGTGAGCACCCACACGTCGGCGGATTCATCGCGAAGGCGAGCGAGCCGAAGCTCGTTCTTATAGGTGCCTGCGCCGTACTCCACGTTCCATGTCCCGACACGAAACGCAGTCATCCATGAAGGGTAATTGGGCGGCGCGGTCGCCGTAATCAGGCGCTCAGATTCTTCGCAGGGCTGCTGTCTAAGGACTGAAACCCAAAGTTCAGAACGGCACCGACAGGCTTTAGTATCCGGGTCGATCGCTCATGAGTTGGCTAGAAAAGCGGTCCACGTTTGTGCGCTGGCTATTGGTCATACCTGCTGCCGTCGGGGCAGCGTTGCTGGGCAACATAGCCCCAATGACCTTGGACTGGACCGGACACGCCGCTGCTGGTGCATTGGGCGGCCTAGTGGCTTTCGTTGTGGCGCCGTTCAGTGCCGCCTATCTGGGCGGGTACTTATTCGTGACCGGCCCAACCCAGGTCGCGCCGCGGGGAAGAACGGCAGTGGCATCAGTCCTGTTTGCGCTTGTGGTCATTGGTAGCGCAATCGGCGTGATTACGGTCGTGGCCGGACACTACAGTTCCATCTATCCCGGTTGGTGGTGGATCGCCAGTGGGGTATTGACGCTGGTAGCCGGGGTCTTTGGGTTGATCGAAGTCGCATCAAACAAGGACGATCAACGCGCCCCCACTCGTGGGTACTCACCGTTCGTAACGGTCCCTACGCCAGACGAAGAAGATTCCGGTGACGAACCCGCGAATCCATGGGGTGAGATTGAAGCAAAGGGGATTGAAGTGCGGCCCGGCGTCAGTGTCGAACCGGGTGACGTACTTCGATACGGCGGCGCAGGGGTGGGTCGCTTCGTTGGCACCCAGACGTATGAGGGCAAGAAGTTCGCCCTTCTCAGGTATGCGGACAGCCAAACACTGTTCATTCCGATCGACAAAACCAATGTCTTTGAGAAAGTCAGCGACTCGACGCCACTGGACAAGCTGCCCAAAAGCGAGCCCACAGCCTGATGAACCGCATCGCGCTTGACCCTGTCACCAAGGATGTGATGGCTTGGGCAGGCCTCGCTATGGCCGGTGGACAAGCGCTGGAAGCCGAACTGAGCGCTTACGCGTGGCTGTCACACCCAAACACTTCGACTCTTGCACGTCCTGACTATCTGAGGCTGCTTTCCAGCATCCAACGCCAACCGCTGGGCACTCTGGTGCGCGACCTCAGACCTCGCGTCCCAGTACAAGCCGCGATGTTTGAGCAATTGAACAAGGTGATTGCCCGGCGCAACTTCGTCGTCCACCACTTCTTCAAGACACCGCAGCGTCAGGCCATGCTGAAAACGGAAGAAGGGCGGGCCGCGATGATCGCTGAGCTTCAGGCTGACGTCGAGAATTTCCTTCGCTGGACCGAAGCCATCAAGCCGGTGGTGCTGATGTACGCGGTTGACAAAGGCAACCTGCGCGTTCGCGATCTACTTAACCGCGCACGACAGTTGAAGGCGCAGCCCGCCGTTAGTGGGAAGTCCATGACCGCGCAGGCCCAGGTCGCCCTGAGCATGAACGCCAACCATGCCGAATATCTGATGGACGTTTTGAGGAAGGCCCAGCGCAGCCGCCCCAAGTAGAAATCCGTTGACGGCGGCACTGCGTTAGCCCCGCGAGACCGCAACCCTGACGCATATCATTGCCCCAGAGCAGTAAGTTCACGATCACGATGGCGTCTGCCGTGATCCATGGCGATAACCCAATCACAGCGCGGGAGGACGATCGCCTCGCGCGGCTCAAGCCAGCCCGAGCGTTCGCTAACCAGGTAAGGACCCTGGACGCGTCGGAAGGTGCCGTCGTGGGGGTGCTGGGGCCATGGGGTTCTGGGAAGACGTCCTTTGTCAACTTGGCGCGGCTCGATTTGAAGGACGCCGGCTGGACGATCCTTGACTTCAATCCCTGGATGTTCTCCGGAGCTGAGCAGCTCGTCGATTCGTTCTTCATCGAACTCACGGCGCAGTTGAGAGTTCAGTCGCGCTTCCGCGAGCTAGCGGATTCTCTGGAGAGGTACGGCGAGGTCTTTTCCTCGCTTGGCCGTATACCCGTTATAGGGCCTTGGATAGACCTCGGACGGGGCATTGCCAAGGTGGTGCGAAAGGAGGTTGAGCGTCGCAGGGTCGGAGTTTCCAGCCCCCGTGATCAGGTCAGGCGGCGATTGGCCGCTCTTGATCAGCCGATCGCAATCGTCATTGATGACCTAGATCGACTTCGGACGAGCGAGATTCGGGACATTTTTAAGCTCGTCAGACTAACCGCGAGCTTCCCAAACCTCATCTACATCCTTGCCTTTGACCGCCAGCGGGTGGAGAAGGCTCTGGCAGAGGATGCCATCCCTGGTCGGGATTATCTCGAGAAGATTCTGCAGACTGCAATTGACCTTCCTGCAATTCCGCCGGAGGTTCTCACGCGCGAGACCTTGAGGGCAATCGACGCCGCGCTGTCGGGTCTCGAAGCACCCGGGCCATTTGACAACGGACTGTGGGTCGACGTCTTTATGGAGATTGTCCGGCCGCTTATTCGCAACATGCGCGACGTGAATAGGTACGTCACGGCGTTGCGCGGCACAGTTGTTGTGCTGGAAGGCGAAGTGGCCCTCGTCGACGTTATGGCGCTTGAATCCGTGCGGGTCTTCTTGCCTGACGTTTTCGCGCTACTGCCCGCAATGACCGAGGCATTGACAACGCCTACTGGATTCACGGGAGGGGCACCGGTTGATCCGTCCGCTAAGGCGGGAATCCAGGCGCTGATCGACTCTGCCGGCGCTCGCGGCGAGGTTATACGGAACCTGATTCTTCGCGTGTTTCCCGCCGGTCAGAGGCACCTGCCACAGGGAATGCATTACGGAAGTGATTGGCTTAGGACATGGCTGAAGGGGCGGCGGGTTGCCCATCAAGACTTTCTCCGCCTGTACTTGGAATTGGTCGCGGGGCAAGGCTTGACGGCTTTCATGGCAGCCGAGCGAGCCTTAGCGGTGATGCACGATGCAGCAGGCCTCGACACGTTTCTACGCTCCCTGCCGGCTGACATGCGTGTGGATGTAATCGCCGCGATCGAGAACTGGGAGGAAGAGTTCGACCGTCGGAGTGTGGTGCCAGCCTCGACGGTCCTACTTAACCTGATCCCCGACCTGCCAGAACGCCAGCAAGGGATGTTCGATCTAGAAACGAAGATGATCGTGGGCCGGGTCGTCTATCGCCTTCTGCGCAGCTTGGCTGACGCCAATGACATCCACGCCGCGGTCCTCGCCGCTTTACCCGAGCTTCGAACTCATTCGGCGAAGTTGAGCCTTATTACATATGTCGGACACCGCGAGGGCGCCGGCCACAAATTGATTGACGAGTCGGCGAGCAAAAAGCTTGAGGTCGATTGGCGAGCAGGGGTTCGCGCGGCGTCGGCTGCTGAGCTCGCCATGGAGTGGGATCTCTTGCGCGTCCTTTATCTGGCCCGACACGAGGCCGTACCGGGTGAGCCGGAACTTCAGATCGGAGAGGATCCACATTTGAATCTGGCCATCTTCAAGGCAGCCGTCGGGAATGTGCGGTCCCAATCACTAGGAAATCGAGCGATTCGCAGAACGCCGCAACTTGCTTGGGATGTCATCGTCGAGCTGTTCGGCAATGAGGACGCCATTCGCGCTCGGCTCGCTGAAGCAAGGCTAGTGGCGACTCCCGAGGATGCCCCCGTTATTGAGCTAGTCGAAAGGTATATGGCTGGCTGGCGACCTAAAGACTTAGACGTGTAGCAAGCCGCTCGATATGGGATTCGACTCCAATTCCCTCGCTCGGGCGTCGAGATTGGACGAATTAATTGCCTGGTGCCTTCATTCCGTGAACTGTTCGCGGACAGGTGCGAGCTGGTTATCCAAATCCGCACCTAGTAATTGGCCATCCGGCGCAGCCAGAAGCGCGTTGGCGAGGGCGACCACCTGCTGATGCCATGTCTGGACGATCTGTCGCGCTCTTACTTGAGCACGTGCCCTCTCGTTATCCGCGATGCCCAATTCCAACTCAGACCTGCGAAGTTGCTCATGGTCGCTAGCGGGACTCTGAACTATCGGCAGGCGGTAACCACCGCAAAGCTCCTCAACCGCCATATCACCCGCGTAGAGGGTGGCGAGAAAGTCGGGGCGGCCGGCCGCAACAATTTCTCCGCTTTGGGTGTGGCCGCTGGGGTTAGACCCTGAGCCGATCCAAACTGACAGTACATCGATTCCCACGACCCCAAAGGCAATCGCATGGCCGGCTTCGTGGATTGCGACGGCGAATCGGATTTCGGAGGCGTCAGTCGGATTGGTCGCCGGATTGTCAACCAGTTTCAACCGTCACCACTCAATACCGGGGCGCCGGTAGCAGGCCGTGCCGTCGAATTCAAGAAGGTGAGAGTCGCCTCCCCGGGATTTGAGACGCTTCAAAGGACGCCGCTTCAGGCGCGACGGTTGATTGAGCGTCGTGGCAATAACAAGGGCAAATGCTCGCCAACCAGGGTTCAAAGCGTAGCTTGGTGGCGGATTGTGTCTAGCGATTCGTGGCGGGCTTGGCTGCCCCTGCTGCGTGCCGGCGACGTCCTGGCAAAGGGGCAGTTGGTGGAGGCATATTTCGATTATGTGTATTCCGCTCTTCTTCGGCTGAGTAGGCTCCTGAATAGCAAGTTTTACTCACCGCTCCCGGACCCGGAGATAAAAGAGCTTGCTGAGGAGCTGACTGGCCTGGCTTTCGGGAAGGCCTTCGCGGACATCGAATCATTCGACGAAAGCAAATCTGCACTGCCAAGCTGGATCGTCTGGAAGGGACGAGCGTCTCTTAAAGGTACCGTTCTCAAGGAGATCCGGGAAGCGGCTCGGCACGCGCGCCATGGGACGCCGGACTTGACCGAGCTGGGCTTTGCCGGAGAGGACGCCTCCGGAGCGCAACCTGACCCGGCCGACGAGGCAGTGCGCCGATTATCAATGGCGGAATCAGATGCCCGAGTTCGCACTATCCTGGCTTCGATGCTCCCGAGCCATCGTCAGGCGCTCACAGCGGCCTATCTCGGGGCTCCCTCTGGATCCAGTGCCGTAGACGTTATATCCATCACCATGGGAACCAGCAAATTAGCGGCGGATAGCCTGCTTCGCCGTGCAGTCCGAGAGTTCCGGCGACGTTGGGCAGCGGAATGACCACTGGACCAAGTGGAGAGGACAGCGAGTTGGAGATGACTCTTAAACAAATGGAAACCGCCTACGCAGCTGGCGATGTACCACCACCCGATCTTGACGAAGTTGTGACGCACCTGTCGAAGAGCCCGTCTGGGCTTACACCCGATGAGTTTGGCCAACGCCGCCGGCGAACGCTTGAGCAGCTTTCTGGCAACTTGCAATTTGGAGAGCTCGTCAGGAAGCGCCGCGAAGTAATGGGCCTTGACGTAGACGAACTTGCGGCGCGAGCAAAGGTGCGACCAACGACCGTAGACGAGCTCGAGCAGGGTGATGCGGACCTCCACATGATCGACGCTGTCATCCTCGGCAATCTCTTGTACAGCCTTGGACTAGACGGGTTGGGGATAGCGGAGAGGCCTCTGCGAGAGCTTGCGGAAAAGCATTTGACGATTTATCGCGCAGGGGCGGGCCAAGTCTTCGGGCGCACGCGGAAAGCGGTTCGGCCCCACACACGCCGGCGTGACTTACTCGGAGGGATCGTTGAACCGGATCACGATGCAACCCGACGAGCCGTTGAAACCTATCTCACCGAGGTCCGCGAACGGCTTAGCGAACTCGTTTCTAGTCAAAGCCGCTGAGAGTTAGCAGTAGCCCGTGCTCGTTTAGCTTGTACTGCATCGCCTCCTTCGAGACGAAGAACAGTTGAGATAAAGCGCCGAGCCTCCGAACCTTCTTAAGGGCGTTTCTGAGAAGGGCCAGCGGGATGAGCAGTTCGGCGGCGAAGACGTTTGCCTGGCGTTCCTGGAGATCCATGCTGCCGCAGCTGTCGTGGCCCATCACGTGATGACCGAGTTCGTGGGCGATCGTGAACCGCTGAGCGTGAACGTGACGGCCAGAGTTCACTTCGATTGTCCACTGGAGGCTGCTCTTGCGCATCCTCCCCTCCAGTTCACCTAGAGGTGCTCGCTCCACCGCGAAACCTTCCGCGTGCGCAATCGCTTCGACGTCGACAGGTGGCCCGGTAATGGCATGACGCTTGACGACGGATCGCGCCGCGGCGCGGCAATAAGCAAGGTGTGGCTGCTCTGAGTCCAAGGGAGCTGTCCTTACCGAAGGATAGGACCCTTTTGGCCAGCGTCGGTTCACAAGGACAGATCGGAATTCACAGGAGGTAGTAATGGAAACGGATAGGCTCACGGCGTATTACGTCAACGGCGACAAACAGGAAACGAGCGAGCGCGAGCTCACGGTGCGGCAGGTTCTGGAAAACGCAGGCTTCCGCCCGCCAGAGCAGTACCGGCTGACTAGAGACGAAGGCAATCAGACCTACCCATCGCTCGACGCCGAGGTGAAGATCCACCCAAACGAGCGCTTCACAGCTCTATTCGAAGGGCCGACACCGGTCTCATAGCGCAATGACAAATGAGGAGCTAGTCGCGCACCTGAAGGATCTCGGTCTTCGGATCGAGATCCTCGAACCCCTACCCGGGGTTCGATTCATTGTCGCCCGAGACTTTTTGATTCCCCACGGTCCACTTCACGCTCAGCGACGTGACGTGGGTATTCCGTGGCAGCCCCTGTTGCCATACGTCGCGCCCAGCTCGATTCATGTCAGGCCGCATGTCGTACCTATGGGTCAAAGGAACAGCCAGGCCAGCCAGCTCGGTCAGGACTGGCAGTACTTGAGTCGAGTATTGAGAGGACAGCCGTCTCCGGCTGCATGGGTGGTCCACATGAACACAGTTCTCTCGGAGCTGTAGTTGTGGCGGAGCTTCGTGAATTCTCGGTTGCACTTACCGAAGATCTGGCTCGCGACCTCCTTGATCATCTAAGCAAAGGATCCCGCCAGGAGGATTTGACGTTTGCCATCTGGCGGGAATCGACGGGGGTCCGCCGCACCACTTCGATTATTCAGCGTCTTGTGCTCCCTCTAGATGGTGAGCGTGAGCTTCACGGCAACGCATCATTCGCTACTGACTACGTGCTGAGAGCACTCCAGGAGCTGGCTCCAGGCGAAGGCTTGGCATTGATACACAGTCACCTGACGCCCGGCTGGCAAGGTATGAGCCAGGACGACATCGTTGCAGAACGCGATCGTTTGGCTAGTGCGGTCTACGGCCGGACCGGTCTACCGGTCGTAGGTGTGACTACCGGCACGGATGGCGCGCTAAGTGCCAGGCGATGGCTGCGGCAGAAGCAATCGTCGTGGGAGATTCACGAGGCCACCAGTGCCAGGGTCGTTGGCCGGCGATTGAGAAGTACGTTCCATCCAGAACTCTCGCCACGCCAGTCTCGCGGCAACGCTCAGGTTGCCACGGTCAGCGTCTGGGGCGACGAGCATCAGGCAGATCTAGCGCGCATCCGGGTCGGCATTGTCGGCCTGGGCAGTGTTGGCAGTCTAGTGGCGGAGAGCCTCGCGCGAGTGGGGGTTTGTAACTTTGTGCTGATTGATTACGACTTAGTTGAAGAGAGGAACCTTGACAGGACGGCCGGGGCTGAGCGAAGCGATATCGGCCGTGCCAAGGTGGCGGTGGCCGCTGACCACATCCGAAGAGTCGGTACCGGGCGAGAGATAGATGTGCAGGCGGTCTGCTACAGCGTGCTTTCGCGACCTGGTTACGGCGCTGCGCTCGATTGCGACGTGCTGTTCTCTTGCGTGGATCGTCCTTTGCCCAGGCATCTATTGAACGCCCTGGCATACGCCCACCTTGTGCCCGTCATCGACGGGGGGATTCTCGCGGAGGTGATCGAAGCGAAGTTGATACACGCCGACTGGCGCATCCATACCATTGGGCCGTCGCGTGCTTGTCTCATGTGCCTAGGAGCCCTAGACGCCGGCGACGTTGCTATGGACCAGGCAGGCATGCTCGATGATCCTGACTACATTAAGAAGCTGGATGCCTCCCGCCAACGCTCAGTGTCGCGGCGCAATGTGTTCCCGTTCAGCATGAGCGTTGCTGCTCACGAGGTTCTTCAGATGGTGACCTTGATCACTGGATTGGAACGAGTCGGTGGCATCGGTCCGCAGTTTTACCACTGCTATCCGGGAGTGATGGACGTCCTGCCTACGGTGATGTGTGAGGAAGGTTGTGAGAACGGCAGCATGGTAGCGACTGCCGTTGATCTTTCAGGCAACCTGGTCCACGGCAAGGACTGGACTTCGGACTGAGCCCTCGTCAGCTGGCCGTCTTGGCTTTTCGACTCCGAAGCGTTTCCTGGCTCAGAGACTTCGTTGCTTGGTCAATGATCCGCCACCACGGACTATCGAGCCTGCGATACAGAGCTGCGCCCTTGCCGGCGATCAGCCTTTCGATCATGCCAAGGGCGACGAGGCGCTCGAATTGCTCTTCGACATTGCTTGTCTGCCGACTAAATTCGGCGGCCACGTCGGAATATCTGAACTGGTCGACCTTGCGACTTCGAATCCAGCAGCACAATGCAAGGCGCAGCCCTGAGCCAAACAGCTTGTATCCGAGTCGCTCGACCACGGGATCGATTCGACCCTTTTGAACCAGTTCCACCCAGCCTCTTTACTGAGTATAGGTTACCGAGTAGACTTTACTCGTGATTTCACAGGCTCTTGCCGTCCTCGTCCTACCGACGGCGATCTCACGTAGCCAACCAACTGGAGAGTTGTCTACCGATCGCGGCGCTCATCTATCAAGCGGTTCGCTCACAATTGGCTGGGGCGTTCGAAGTTTGGGGTGGGCCCTCCACGACAACGGCCGGTCGAGGAGGCTAGGAGACTAATGGGGACGATAAGCTTCGAGTCGGCGAAGTCGCAGACTTTGCCGCGGGATCTGGCTCTAAGGCTTGCAATTGGCCAAGCAATAGAGGCCCTTGCCGTTTATGCCGCCACTCGAGAATTGACCGAACTCCGAGTCGCCGCATTGAAGCGGCTCGCTGACATGTTGCGACTAGAAGCTGAGCCTCTGAGGCCTGGGCGGTCGCTAGGTGACTACGGACGCGAGGCACCTCTAATTCTCGCTGCGAGTCAGGCATTGAGACCGAGTGAGATGAGTGACCTCATTCAGCGGCTCAACGATGCTGCTGAAGCGCTCCTACAGGTCGCCGATCATCATGGCGCAGCACCAGAGAAAGTTGATGAGCTAATTAATGTTCTTCGTAACCTTCGCCACGTCATTGCAATTTCGCGTGCCACTGTCTCGGAAAGGCGCCCGACCCGACCCACCTGACATTCACTAGTCGTTTACTCCGCGTCGCGCCACAATTGTCCCGACAGTGTGGAGCGCCAATCAGCGGCGGAGATCGTTAGGCGAACGGCTCTTCAGGATCGCCGAGACAGTCGAGCGCATCGAGAGCCGCCCTGCTGAGCTTACCCATGGAGCTAAAGCATTGCTCGCCTACATTGGGTCGCTGTTGAGGCAGGTCGATTCCACTGTGGACGATCGATGGAACGAACTAGCCGTTATCGAACCCGGGCTTCGTGAGGAACTTCGCCGCGAGCTGTGCGATGACTTCCGAGATGTGGTCGGTGTGTTAGTTAGCGAAGTTGTGCCAGTCCTCGTGGGTGCCGATGCCCGGAGGGTGCCAGTTGAGCTCGAACCGGCACTTCGGCAATCGGTTCTTAGCGCGGCACCGGACTGGAAGCCAGTGCCAGTGCTCTACGGGTCGGACTACTACGAGTACTCGATCGTGCCTCTGCGAAAGTCGGAGCTGGAAGTCCCAGTCACAGGGCGGCCCGTGCCAAGTTCCGCCGCAGAGGGGGGCGACATGGAGTCGCCGCCCGATTTCGTTTTCATTAGCGTGCCTGGAGTCGAACGTGATTCGGTCGCGCTCCACGCGGTGCTGTTGGGTCACGAAGCTGGACACTTGCGCGATTGGTACTTGAGGCTAAGCGAAGGGTTTGTCCTGGATGTGCCACCGCAACTTGTCGATTCAGATGGAAAGCCAGGAGAGGGCTACGGTGAATACGTAAAGATTGCGACGAATTGGACCGAAGAGTGCGTCGCCGACATACTGTCGTGCCTAACCATCGGTCCGGTGGCATTGTTGGCTCTACCCGAAGTCGCTGGCGGCGCCGGAGAGCTCGCCGTAGATTCCGACAGTCATCCGGGTACGGATCGTCGTATTGAACTCATGCTTCGCGTGCTACACCAACAAGGCTTCGATGTTGTATCGGGTCTGACCGAGGCCTTTAGCGGTTACAAGACGCTCTGTGGAGACGCGTGGAAACGGATTGTGCAGGGCCCCGACCTCAATCAACAGATTGCTTCTTTAGTTCTGGCTTGGATCCGTACACAGCTAGATGAGCTCATTCGGGTCTGCACCAGTAACGTACCCGCCAGCGATCTATTCACATCAGACTACTGGCCACTTGTTGAGTCGGCGGCGAGCATGCTCGGGGGGGGCCTTCCGTGTGGGGAGATCATCCTCGCGGGGCGAAGTCGCGCTGCTGCACGGCCGGAAGTCATCCTCAACGCCTCGTGGCTTGTAAAAGTTCAAGGGCTCCAGGCTCTAGGACAACAGCTCGGCGTCGTACTTACTGAAGACAGTCACATTTCAGACGTCAGCCGCGTTAGCGAGGTCCTCGATCGCCTGACACTCAAGTCATTCGAGATTGCTGAATTCTTACGGTCAGCATGACCACAGGTCTCCCGTCACGAAAGGACGTCATTAAGATGCTGGCCGACCCTCAGTTTGGCTTCTCGATTCAGCCCATGCCAACCGAGGACTTGATCCAGTATGGGTCCATCGACCTGCGCGTAGGGACTGTCTTTCTGAGCGCCGAACGATCATCACTCGCGAGCGTTAGGGCGGAGGATCCATGGCAGGGAGCCAAGCTCTTTCGCGAAGTACGCGTTGCGAGAGGCCAGCCCTTCGTGATGCAGCCGCATCAATTCGTCCTAGCAACAACTTTCGAGTACATTGCAATGCCGCCGACCCTTGTAGGTCTGATCCAGTCTCGCTCGACGTACGGGCGCATGGGCATAATTGCGGCCACGGCGGCGTACGTAGGGCCCGGATATAAAGGGTGTCCGACGCTGGAGCTAGTCAACTTGGGCGAGGTTGCTATCGAGCTGAAGCCGTACCAAGCAATCTGCCAATTGGTGCTTTTCACGGCCGCTGAGGACGTAATCGTGCCTTCCCGTTATCAGTGCTCAACTCGGCCATCCTTTGCACGCCGTCCGCTGAGCGGTTCCGGTGCAGACCCTAATTAGGCTCAAGCTGACCACGAGCCGTGGTCGCTGACTATGTTGCGCAAAGGATTCGGCGACCGCCCCCGCGGGATTCGGCGGTGGTCCCTGGTTCTACGCCGGTCATAGCATTCGGCGACCCGAATGCATCGAGAGTCGCCACCCTCGGCTTGAATCCCAGCCGGGCGGAGTTCTTGTCGCCAGCAGGGAGGCTGCTGGACGACGATCGCCGCTTCGAGACCTTGCCATCCCTCGGCGTCGAGACCTTGGTCGACGCTTCTGAACAGCAGGTGGCCAGCGTTTGGCAGGGTTGTCGGACCTACTTCCAACGGAATCCGTACCGGCGATGGTTCGACCAGCTCGAGAGGATTTTGGCCGGCGTCGGAGCTTCGTACTACACCGGAAGCGCTTGCCATTTAGATCTGGTCCAGTGGGCAACAGATCCGGTGTGGAGACGGCTCGATAGCGAAGCACTCTTGCGACTCATGTCTGACGACATCCCGTTCCTGTATCGGCAGCTCGTGAGTTCCCCGATTGAGCTTATTCTCCTCAATGGTCGACGTGTCCTGGATGAGTTCCAACTTGCTCTGAATGGCCGCCTCGAGATGCAAGTGGAGGTCCTGGCAGTTGGTCGGACCAGCACGAGCCTGTACATGGGCGCTCTTCCTTCAGGTCCACGGGTGATTGGCTGGAGTACGAATTTGCAATCGTCCTACGGAATAACAAGGGAGCTGAGAATGCGTTTGGCTGAACGCGTGGCAACCCTGGCTTCGGAAAACTAGGCATGAGAGGGTACGCGGTCCACCACAAATCGAAGCTTTACAACGACGTTAGAGCCGACCTCTACAAGAACGATCCATACGTGTGGTTTTCACCTTATCTGTGGAGCTTTTGTCATCTGAACCAGAACCCAAGAATCGAACTCGGCATGAAGGTTCTCTGGCTGTCCAAGACTGACGGCACGTTCGTGTGCGACCTGGTGTTTGTTGTCAAGGAAGCTGTGCCCTTCACCGACGCCGTGAAGCGGTATATGCCGCTCGATGATGACCTAGCCGAGTTGCATTTCCGCCCAGGTATGCAATATCACGCCGCCCAACTCGCCAAGCCCAACGCAACGACTTACATCGCGGACATGGACCGCTCTTACATCCCTCACCCGGCGGTGGCGATCGAGCACGATGTTGACGCTGTTCGCCTCCGAGAAAACCCCCGAGCCAAGAAGCTGGCGATCGCCTGGGCGCGCCCATCGGTGCCGCTGCGCATCGAGGCGATAAATGAACTCGAGGCCATCGTTCGAGACCGAGCCGAGGCGCGAATAACAGGTGCACTGGGATTGGCGAGTGTTAGTCGTGGTCAGCTGTCACCGCTTAAATGAGAGCGACGCGTGAAACTGACTATTGGCGGCGCCGCGTGATCAGCTCTCTAGGACCCTTCCGCCGGCTTAGGATGCGACGAGGTTCTGGTGGCACCCGCGATTCCTCGAAGGGTGACTAGCACCGCCTCCGTCCGTTCGAGCTCCTCATCAATAAACCGTTCGAATGAAGAGCGATTTTCCAGGGCAGACGCCAGAACTGGGAGTGAGCGCGCCAGGCGAGCGCCGAGAACCCACAAGCCTGCGTCTAAGGCCGCAACTCGAATCCCATGCGCATCAGCCCATTCAATCGCCAGCACCTGCGTCGTTGGGTCGCGCGTTTCCTTCATGAGGTCTTCGTTGCCCACAATGGTCGCCATTCCGCGACGAACCCACGTATCAACTGGCAGGATGCAGCGGCGATCATCTAGAGCCGACTCGCGGATGCCGTAGCTCGTAACTACATCTCTGAGAAACAACGCGGCGATCTTTGGTCCAATGCCCTGCAGCGTTTGTAACTTCCGATACGCGAGGGTGGCGTCACCATTGGACGTCAGTCTCGCTGCCCACGAGATCAGGTTGTTGCGATCTGCGTTTAGGTTCGCAATGAACCGGGTCGCCGGTTCCTTTCCACCTCTCGAGTTCAACGGGTTGCTCGTCGGGTTGGGCTTAGTAACGCACATTTCGAACTCATTCCATGCCCACTCAGGAAGACTGCGAAGGCTCTTCTTAGCGGGAAATCTGCTAACGATCTCGCGAGCAATGGATGGCCATATGCGCGGTGCTCCAGCCCGCTCGAAGGCGTAATCAGCGAAAAAAACCTCGAGTGCACCACGCCAGCCCCCAGCGCCGAGCCGCTTCACGTCGCTTTGAGTCTTGCCAGCCGGGCCACCGGGTGCCCAGTAGTAGGCCTCGAACGCTTTGAGGTACCGGGCGAGCCACTCCCAGCCACGGGTCGGCCTAACGACACCGGCTTTCACCACTTCAGGACGCGTCTATTGTGGTCTCGATAATCAGTATCGATCGCAATTTGATCCTTCATCGACTTCGAGACCTTCTGGCAGGCGCCGAGAATGAGTAAGGTTCGCGGCTGGGAAACGGTCTTCGTCGGGATCGACCTTGCCTGGGGTCCGAGGAACCGGACCGGCGTGGTCGCCGCAGCCGGCGGAAGCGTCGTGGACTCGCGAACGGTGGTGTCTGACGATCAGATCTGCGACTGGCTGGATCCCTACATGGGTTGCCCGGTGCTGGTGGCGATCGACGCACCACTGATCGTCCGCAATCCCGCCGGCACCAGCCGGCCCTGCGATCGGAAGATCAGCAAGGTCTTCGGCGCCAGCCATGCAGGAGCGCACTCGGCCAACCTGGGACTCGCAGCCTTCTCGGACAGTGTCAGAGCTGAGCGGCTGGCTCGACGGCTGGGTCTGAGCACCGATCCGTACATCCAGCCCGGTCAGCCGGTGCGACGGATGATCGAGGTCTACCCGCACCCTGCGATGGTGTCTCTGTTCGGCCTTTCCTACACGTTGAAGTACAAGGCCAAGCGAGGTCGATCCATGGTTGACCGCCGACAGGCGTTCGCCGCCCTCATTGCGCACCTCGAGAGGCTAACGATCTCAGACCCGCCACTCTCGGTCGCGACTGCTCCACGGTGGGACGAGCTTCGTGACTCACTCGTGGTGGCGACGTCAGATGGACAGCTGGACCTCATCGAGGACGAGCTCGACGCCTACATGTGCGCCTATATCGGGTTCTACTACTGGACGCACGGCGCGTCGCGCTGCCGAGTCGTTGGCGATGTCGAGACCGGGTACATCGTCACGCCTGTGACTCCGGCTATCGGCGCGGCCCTGGACGCGGTTGTGCTCGAGACCCCCGTTCGGCGTGTCCGGAAAGACGGCGTCGTTCCGCGACAGTCCACCAACGCCGTTCGCCTCGCGCCTACTCGAGCACGGCAAATCGCGCCGACCCCCGCTGGGCAGTGTGGCTGCGGCTGTGGTGGGCCTGTCCGTAACCGCTACCGGCCCGGTCACGATGCCCGTCACAAAGAAGGCTTGATCCGGGCGGCATTGGCGGGCCAGGTCGAGGCCGAGACCAGGCTGACGGACCTTGGCTGGTCAAAATTCCTGGAGAGCCGGCGGGCTAGCGGGCGCTGGGGATGACCGCTTAGACGAAGAAACCTGGGATAGACAATCCCAAGGTTCAGGGTTCGANNATTCCCTGCGCGAGCACCAACATATGGCGGCTGCTGGCGTTCAACGATCTACATGTGGTAGTCCGTCTTCGGCGATGCGTCACGAATGCGGATTTGACACCTTGACCGTTGGTCCCCCATGCCGCTGCATGCGATTTCGCGGCACCCGACGCAGCGTATGTTCTCGAACGTGGCTATCCGCGCGGAGGTGCGCTCGTGCTAGATGCGATTGCGCGCGCGGCCGAGTCGGCTCGGGCGGAAGTGATCCTTGTCCCTGATACCAGTGTCTTACTCAAGAATCCGGACTTGTCCGCGTGGAGTCCTGGCCGAAGGGCGTTGATCGTTTTCTGCAACGTCGTTGTAGGTGAACTTGATAACCGCAAAAAGCAGATGGACAAGCGGCCGGACGAGGCTAAGGCGGCGGGGATCGTCCTGGCTGCACTCGCAGCGCTCGCGCAGACTCACAAGCTTCCATTAGGCGGACCCCTTAGGGAGGACTTGTGGGCAGCAACGGTGCCGTTCCAAGACAGTTTCATCCAACCTGGCCTGAACCCGAAAGCACCTGACCACCAGATCGCCAGCGTGGCCGGCGCGATCTCGCTACTCGTCCGCGGTGTCCCTTGCCTCTTGCTTACTAACGACAACGGCCAAGCGGTGGCCGCCGCAGGGGCGGGAATCGATCATTTTCGCAGTCCTCACCCGTTTACCCCAGAGAACCGAACCGATTTCGATGAGGTCGTTTCGCGCGTCGAAATTCCCGCTCTCGGGCGCGTGGATAGGCTTCATAACAACATCCCACGGCGCGAACTCATTGTCGGCGAGTTCGTCGGCCGCCAACGCGAGCTCAACATACTTCGTAAATGGCTCAGGGACGATAAGGTCAAATGGGCGCTCACGGGAGCTGGTGGCAAAGGCAAGACCGCGATTGCTTATGAGTTCGCCACTGAGGTGGCTGCCAGAACCGTCAGCCCTGAGGTCCAGGCGGTGGCATGGCTGAGTGCCAAACGGCGCCGATTCGTGGAAGGGCGAGTAGAGGACATTCCATCGCCGGACTTCAGGAATCTGGCTGAAGCCTTAGACCTGCTCCTCGATTTCTTCCAAGAGGCTGATGTTCTAGTGAGCCTGCAGGCCAAACGTGAACGCGCCTTAGAGCACCTGACTATGCATCCGACCCTGCTCGTGGTGGACGATATCGACACCATTTCAGACGTCCCGGAGGACTTACAAGCTGACGAGGGGGACGTCTACGAGTTCTTCACCGACGACGTGCTGAAAACGAAATCTCGAGTACTGTTCACGGCTCGCAACCGACTGTTTGGCATGGCCGGCCGCCAAACTGAGGTGCCTGGTCTTCAGGGGGAAGAAGCCCATCGTTACATTCACGCAAAGGCTGAGGATTTTGGCATTAGGGCCGATCGTTTGGAAACTTCCCTGGATCGCATAGTTGAGGCCACCGAGGGGAGTCCCCTGTACATCGAGGACTTGTTGAAACTCTGCCTCGTTACCGGCGTCGGTGACGCAATCCACCAATGGAATCATCATCGAGGCGATGCGGCTCGCGCCTACGCCTTGCAGCGTGAAATCGAAGAGCTTTCCCATCAGTATCCGAGCGACGCGAACGTTTTGATTGCATGTTCCGAATGCGAAGGGTCTGCGAGCGTAGCAGTCCTTAGCCAACTGCTCGGTCGGTCGGAAGCTGACGTTGAGGACTCATTGACGCATTTGCGACAGTTCTATCTCGTTCCAGAGGCTACGGAGATTGAGGGGATTCTTCAATTCGACCTCACTCGCAACACTCGAGCGCTCGTCCGTGATCGCTATGGCAAGGCTCCCGTTGCACAAAAGGTTCGGGGGGCTCTTACTGCCTTAGGGCTTCGGCCAAGCGAGCGTGGCGAGGGCGCCGAAATAGATCGTGGGTGCCTCCAAGCAAGACTCATGGCCCAGGTTAAGCAATTTCGTGATGCCGAACACCTCCTTAATGAGCTGTCCGAAAAGTACCCCAACCGGCCGGTAATTCTTCAGGTTCTCGGGTGGTTGTACAAGAGATGGGAGCCGGCCCCACGCGTTGTAGATGCTCGCGGGCTGTTTCAGCGGGCGCACGAGCTCGATCTGGATTCCGAGGACCTATTCCGGCACTGGTCGGAGCTCGAAGAAGGTGAGCAGCAGTATCGGCGAGCCGCGGAGATTGGCGACATGGGAGTCAAAGCCCACCCGAACAGCATTGGGCTCATTCTTCGAGCAGCTCAGGCACATCGGCGGTACGCGATTGAACTCCGTAGGGAGCTTGACTCCGCGAGTTCGACTAACGAGTTAGACCGGGTTCTTGAATTGGTCAAGACTGGAGCCGACGTGAAGGCACGTGACAGCATGGGGCAGCGATTAAAGAGCCAGCTCTTTGAGTGCGGAGCAAAGGCGGCGCTTCAACATCCGTCAAAAGGTCCAGGCAAAGAACTGTTGGGACTTTGGAAGCGCGAGCTACCAAACGATAAGTGGCTAGTGGAGTACTCGCCACAGCTGAGCAGATAGGCGTCGGTCCGTGCGCCGGTCGTGCGACGATGCGATTACCGATGCTGGCACGGCGTTGCAACAGACGCTGGACCGCTCTGGGCTGCGACGGCAAGATGTTTGGTCCCCTCATCAAATCAGCCAAAGCTACTCCGAGCCGACGGTCGCTATGAGAGCAAGGACGGGCGGTGGTATTGGGCGGCCGGAAAGTGGCTTCCAACCATGCAGCCGAAGCCGAGCAGGAAACGCCACCATCCGTTGCTGAAAAATCTTTCTTTCGTGGTGGGTGTTCTGGATTCCCAACCTAGCGATTGCCTTCCTATAGGGCACCACCCAGGACGCCTCAGCAGCGCCCCGCAGAACGGGTTTGGAAGACCTTTTGTGCGCTTTCAGGAACTGGTTCTTGCTGCATCGACGTGAAGGTTCAGGCGTCGGGTCGTTCGTTGTCCCAGCCTGCGTCCTCAACCAGCTTCTGTAACTGCGGAATCGGCGGGGCATCTTCGAGAGCTCTGACCAAGCGGAGCAATGTGACGCGCCGGATTGCGTGTCCGCTCAATGCCCTCGAGATGGTGGCTTCGCTAACGCCACAGGCCCTTGCCATGCGACGCTGATCCCAGCCCCGGATTGCGGCTTGGTTCACAAGCTCGCGCGCCTTCAGTCTGATCACTTTTCGCTCCGGGCTTGGTGCGGCGGAGGCTTGCAACCGTTCGTGGCAGGCAACCGGGATTGCCAGGTAGTCATCGACGCCCCGGGCTCGCATCCAATGGCGGCACTGGCGGTAGAGAAGCGAATCCTATGCGCACGAGTGAGCGCACGAAGGGCTCGTCCGAGGCGACGTTGATGACGTTGGGGTCGTCCTGGTCGCCGACGGTGAGGACCCTCCCGTCCGCCGCGCCAAGAAGAATGAGGTCGTCTGCCAGTCGAAGGCGATGGACGAGCCTGGTCTCAGGGTCCGACGACTCGTAGGAGGGCTCATCGATGACAGCCGCCACCAGACCTCGGAAGCCGTCGGCTTCGACTGCGCGCAGGAATCGGCCGTCACCGACGGGTTGGAACAGCATTCGGAATGGGAGCTCCCGCGGGATGGACGAGTTGATGCGCCGGTACATCAGGCGCTCCTGGCTGGCTGCCATGCCGAACGCTCGTAGAGCCAGTAGAGCTTCAGCTTATCCTTTGGCCGGACGAACATCAGGTCGGCGAAGTGGCGCAGCAGGCCATCACCCCGCTCTGCGGCCCCGCCACCGGCATGGGTGCCCAGTCGGACGCGCTCCTGCGGTATGGCCGAGTCCGGCAGAGTCGACGCCCGCTTGGTGACCCAGCATGCGAGCTTGATATTGGCCTGAAGCCGGGCGGGATCCAGGCTCGAGTCAAAGTAGCGGTATTCGATCGTGCGCCGGCTATCGAGGAGGTTCCCGTAGTTGAGCCCGAAGCTGTGGCTCGATCCGACGCGCGTCGCGAGGTCGCTCAAGCTCTGGGCTTGCTCGAACTGGCCCGAGCCCATAGGTCCGCACCAGCGGTAGCCGCTGCCAGCGCCGCGGTGCCGCTTCCCGCCGCGGCCGGTGCCGGCGGCGAGGCGGTACATGAGGTCCTCTGCCCACGCGCATGCGGCCGCGACCTTGCGGAAGCGGTTGACGTCATGATCCATGTTCGCCGAGTCGGCTCCGACATGGACATGGCCGCCGGTCCGGGTGGTGGTTCGCGCGCCGTGAGTGCGCAGTATCGAGCAGACGCGCTCCAGCTGATCCCAGGTCTCAGGCGTGTCCTTGAGCACGGGACTCACGATCTCGCCGGTCACGGTGGTGTCGTGCTCGAGCACCCACTTGCCGGGAACGCGGTTCTGGGAGTGGTAGGACTGTTGCTGGGGGGAAGCGGCCAGGCCGGCCTCGTAGAGCGCTCGGGCCACTACATTCGGATCAGCTCCGTCGAATTCGATCTCGATGCCGAAGGTCTGGTTCGAGTCTCCGATCACGTTCTCCCTCTCGTACTCAGCGGCCGCCGCCGTGCGGGCGAGGCGTCGGAGCTGCTCGTGTAGCTCGTCGTTGGCGACCAGCGAGCGCTCGCCTTCCGGTACCTCCTGGCCCTCGGTGCGGAGGAACTCGTCCCACAGGAGCTGTGCCTCACTAGCATCGCGATCGACGCGTTCGCGCTCCTCGCGGCGGCGACCCACTGCGCGCGCGTACAGGTCGGCCCACTCGGGGCTGCCGGTCGCAGGGTCTTCCTCCAGCTCGGGGACGAAGGCGAGCTGTTCGACCTCGAGCTCGTCGGCGATGGCCGATGTGCGAGCCACTCCTGTCGATGCGAGGGCGCGAGCCACTCCTGCCGATGCCAAGGCGGGCGCGACCACGCTTGCCACTGCCGACGGCGCGCTGGCCGTCGCCGTGATGCGGCTGCCGCCCTTGCTCGGCACTTAGCTGGCACGGGCGAGCCGCCCGCGAAGCGTGTTCTGGATGTGGCCATAGAGACTCCTCAGCGTGTCTTCGGACATCCCGGGGGCGGCGTTGGCCTCCAGGCAGTACACACGCCCAGTGCGCGTGTCCTCGATCACGTCCACGCCCGCGTAGTCGAGCCCGATCCGCCGCGCCGCCTCGCGCGCCACAGCGGCGACCGCCCGCGGCATCACGCGAGCCTGCTCAAAGCTCCAGTCCGGATGCAGATTCTCGGGCGACGCGCCTTCGGGCGGCTGCTTCAGGTAGGCGGACACCACGCGGCCGGAGAGGACCGACACCCGGTACTCGCGACGATCGGGGATGAACTCCTGAAACATGTCGTACTGGACGCGCTGGCTCCAAGCTGCGTCTGACGCGATGACAGCCTTTCCGCTTCCACGCGCGCCGTGCCGACGCTTCGCCACCACGCGCTCGGAGCCCAGCAGGTCGACCTGATCGGGCCGGGCGACGGTGCGTGGGGCCAGGTCGCCGAGTCTTCGGATGGACTCCACCTGGTCAGAGGCGATTCGCACTGCCTCCGGCCGGTTGATGACGACGAGGTCGGATGGCATCGCTTCCGAGCCGCCCCAGTTGATGACCAACGGCGCGGTTTCGGCGTCGCGTGGGATATCGGCAGGTTCGTGAACCAGGTGCAGTTGCGCACCCTGTCCTGCGACGGCCTCGACGTTGCGCGCGATCGCGTCGGATGGGATCGATGCCGGCGCCAGGACGTACACGGGAACATCGCCCGGAGCCGGCGCGAAAGGGGCCGCCGAAACTCGAAGGCTCCCGGTCGGTTGAGAGGGTGCCGCATCGGAGCCGGCGATCAGTCCAGGCACGCGACGGTGCGCGAGCTCGAGAAGGCGATCGACGGCGGCGGTTCGCGAAGAAAGATCGACCTCGTAACCCGTGGACAGCCCGGCCGCGCTCCGCTCCTGCTCGAATCGACGCAGCTCCTCGATTCTGTGGTCGAGGTCTTCAAGGGCGGCCCGAATCTGGTCCTCGTTCTCAGAGCCGCGTACTCGATCGAGCTGGCGCAAGCGTGACATCAGCCTGCGAAGGCGATATCCGTAGAGCTCGTCGGACTCCTCGGGCATCAGCTGCTCCTGGCGGGCTGCGAGCCCATTGAAGCGTTCGGTGTCGACCCCGCGGTGAAGGGGACGGGCCAGTTCCGCCTCCGCGAAGCCGGCGCTGGCCCACTCCTCGCGTGAGCGCACCAGCGGCGGCCCGGACACCACCGGCACCGTCTGGGTGAGGTTATGTGCAGTCCGGTCGCGTCCGCCCTTAGACGGCATCGCCGACCTCCTGGGCCCGGAGGATCTCGGCGTACACGCGGTCGTTGTGAGAGCAGTTGAGAAGGAAGCACTCGCGGGCGGATCTGGCGACTGGCGACGGAGCCTGCCCGAGCACCCGCCGGCGCTGCGCGCAGCCGTAGGCCATCCCGTTGCAGACGACCAAGCGACGTCCGGGTGCTGCGCGGCGGAGCATGACCAAACGCTCTGGGGCGTGGACGCCGCCGAGGATGAAGGTGACCTCCGGTCGGACCGCTCGATGGAAGAGCGCGATGTCCTCCACGGTTTCGCGCAGAGCGCGGCGCTCGGCATGGATCTTGCGTCCGCCGCAGAAGATCGACACCGCCCGCAGGTCGGGCTGGCCGTTGATCCACTCTGCCCACAGGCGGCCGTCAGGTTCGAAGAGGCTCCAGCCGACATCGGGGACGGCAGGCAGTCCAGCCTCCACCAGCTCGTGGTAGAAGGCGAACGCACGGCGCTGCTGGACCAGCTGCTCGAACCTCGAGTGGTCGCGCCAGACCGAGAAGTTCGGAGCCAGGATGAGATCGAAACCAAGGGCTGGCAGCTCGCGGATGATCGCGCGCCGCGAGGACCAGAGGCCCTCCAAAACGCGGTCCTCAACGTACAGCTCCAGGGCGATTTTCGTGTGGGTCCCGAGCCGGTACGCGTCGCCGAGCGGTAGGCGGTGTTTGGGCGTGATCCCCCGGCCGGCGGCGCCGAAGACGCGGCCTCCGTGCAGTGCCACCCACGGCACATCCACCGCGTCGGCATAGGCCTGGACCAGGACCGGAAGGTGATCAGGTAGGTCGGCCGGCTGGGGATGCCGAACCGGCCGACGCCAGGCCAGGTCCAGGCCGCCGAGGTGGTCGATGACTGCCTGACGCACGTCCATGCGGAGCAACGGGTCAGCGCAGTCGCCGCAGCGGCCACGAAGGCAGAAGTTCGGCGTGCGCCCGCAGCGGGCGGCCGCTGGGCAGCGATCGCACATCAAACCGCAGGACCCGCTCATGCCGCCGTCTCCTCGAAGGCGTCGAACTCGCTGCGGAGGTTGGCCAGCACTTCGCCCACAGCGGAGCGCTCGTCGTCGCTGACGATCGAGCGCAGGTTGCGGAGCGTGCGCGCCAGCTGGCGACAGAGGTCGGCAACTGCCGCCAAACGAGCTTCGAAGGCGAACGGGTCGGCGACCTCGGCGACCTCCTTGGTCGAATCGCGGAGCAGGCAGTCGACCGCGGCCCGCACCTGCTTGTGCGTGAGTTCCGCGGCGTGCTTGACGAGAGCCGCTTGCTTATCCCGGTCCTGCAGCCGCGCAATCTGAACCGCGTGCTCGGCGGGGAGCGAGCGCACCTGTTCCTGCAGGTCGGGATCGAGACGAAGGATGCCGAGCTTGGCCTTGCGCTGCGACTCCGAGATGCCGAGCGCCTTCTCGGTCTCACACCAGGGCGAAAGCTGGCCGGCGATGGGGCCCGACTCAGTCTTGATGACGTGGACCTTGCGTCGCACGAGAAGGCGCTTCAACACATCCAGATGGGCACCGAACTCCTCGCGCCTGGTGAGCCGCCGTTCGTCGAGAGGTTGGAACGGAACCAGGGCATCGCGGAGCAGCCCCTCGGCGACCTGGATATCGCGGATGGTCTTGTCGAGCAGGAAACAGTGAGCCTCTTCCACGGCGTCGAGGTCCGCGCGCAGGCGGTTCTCCTCGTACTGCTTCTCGAGTCGTTCCAGGTAGCCGAGGCGGCGGTGGACGCGGACAAGAACCTGGTCCAGCCCAGCCTGGAGCGCCGCCCGCCAGCGCTGCTCTCCGCACACGATCTGGTAGCGGCCGTGGCGACCGGACACCGGCTCTACGTCGAGAACGGGCTCGTGTCGCCCGGCCTTCATCGAGGCGGCCAGCTTTGCCACCAGGTCGATCGAAACATTGACGCGCGGTTGGATAGGGCACGGTTCAATGGCCGCTATCGCAACAGTCATGAGCTCCGCCCCGGCTTCAACCATCGACGCGGACCTTCCGCCGGATGTAATCGCCAAACATGGGTACCGAGAAGGCAAGCCTGCCGCGCTCGGGGCGGTAGATCAGACCCTTGGAGACGAGACGACCGATCGCGCTCTTTGCGAGATCGTGACCTACGCCAAGGCGTTGGACAACGGCGCGATGGTCGGTGGCTTCACCGTCAGTTGCGATCGCTGCGAGAAGTCTTCTTTCGAACCGGGAGCACCGAGCGAAGCGCGCATCGAAGAAGGCGTGGTCGAGCGCCTCAAGCAGCGCTGGACGCAACCTGCGGAAGTGCTCGACGGTGATGGCGTCTGGCCATGGCACCGCCTCCCAGAGGAGCGCTCCATAGAACTGAATGTGAAATGGGTACCCTCGGGTATCGGCTAGAACAAACTCCGCGAGTTTCGGATCAAAGGGCCGGCGGCTCTCGGCTAGCGGTCGGATGAAGGCGTTTCCGTCCTCTGGCGGTCGCAGAGCATCGAGGACCTCGGCCTGGAACATGCGCTCGCTGTAGCTCTTCGCACGTGCCATGTTCTCTGTGAGTGGCGGCAGACCGCACAGGATGAGCATCACTGGCACGCGCTCGCGTTGGGCGCGAGCGACGGCCGCGAGAAGCGCGCTGAGTGAATGTCGGCCTGCCAGGGAAGAATCGCGCAGCAGGTGCGCTTCGTCGTAAGACAGCAGAACTCCACGACGCCCAGCAGAGCGGGCACCGATGCAGGTTGTGTTGAGTGCGGCAAACAGCTCGTCCTCGAGTACTGGCCGCCGGTGTGACTGCGACGAAGGTGTCTTCAAGGAAATCGAGACGCCGGCCAGCGAGACACTGATCCCGCCTAGGATCTCGAGGGTCTGGTGCAGAGCAGATCCAGCTCGGTGTCGCGCTTCGGCTCGACGAGAACTTCGCTCGATCGCCTGGCGGCAGTCCTCGACCAGCGCCAGGCCGAAGGCGAGCTCGTCCTGCAAATTCTCGCCCAGCTCGCGCCGAACCACGACCCATCCCGAGTCCTCCGCAAGGGCGGCGAAGCGTTGAAGGAGGACCGTCTTGCCCACGCCTCGCAGACCGGTTACTCGCACATTTCGTGGGAAGTCCGGGAATCCGTCGAGAAACCGGGTGAACCGCAGCAGCTGCTGCTGGCGATCGGCGAGGTACGGTGGCTCCAGACCCATGCCGGGCCGATAAGGATTTCGGCCAGCCTGGCCGGTTTCTGCTCCCATTTGCTCCCATCTGCCAGTCATGCAGCGGGGCCCCCGTCGGGATCCGTTTCGCGCCAGTCGCGCGGGCCATGCCTGCTTACGTTGTGGCCCTCCTCTAAGACGAGTTCGACCGGCTTACCGAGCTTCCTGGCGTAGTCCAACTCGTGGGATGTGCCAGTACTCCTGCCGTCCCAGAACTCGATAACGTGGTCGGCCGAGCGGATCATCTCCTCATCGCGGGCGAAGTAGGCGGCGTCCTTAGTCCGGAATTTCTCCATCCGGGCGGTCCAGACCTGCATCTGAAGGCGCTGATCCTGGACAGCATCCCTGACCGCCGCCGACGCTCCGTGGGTTCGGCTCGTGAGGACGACTACGTTTCGCCGGAGTTGACTGATCTTGTCGGCGACGGCAGCACGGTCCGAGAAGGTCCGGCTGCCGCCCACGAAAATCTTGGCGCCCTGCCTCGCCTGTGGGTTGACTACATCGACATGCGCAATGTCGGTAGTGAAGCTGCCGCCGCCGTGCTGACCAGGCGTCCAGTCGCGGTTCCAGCCATACCGACGAGGGTCAGACTCTGTCCCCCAACCGCCCTGGATGACAACCAGGTGCGGCCTCATACGCCGCGCTTGGATCAGCAGCCGGCGAAGGCGATCGATCATGCCCCGGCCCCTCCCCCTGGTCGGCGCTCCCACCAGTCCGGTTTGGCGATGCAGTCGGCGATCGTTCGGAGGCTGCGCGGACGTGGCGGCAGGTCGAGGATCGAGATACGATCGCCATCGCCTTCCGCCCGACGCCAGATCGCCCCGATGGATCCTTCGTCGGCGAGCAGCTCGGTGTGCGTGACCCAGAACGTGCAGGTCGCCACGCCGCCGGGCAGAAGGTGATCGATGAGGGAGCGGATCGACTCCTCGCGCGCCGGGCCTGGCGCGACGAACAGCACGTGATTGAGGTCGGCCGATTCCTTGTCGGCGAAGTAGGAGAGGTAGCTACTCGCCTTCGCGGCGATTCGCGCCGGCGACTCGGTCCCGCGGTCCCACTCGAGAAGGAAGAGGACGTCGCCGGCCGGCGTGAGAAGGCGACCCCACCCGTCGGGTGCGATCTCAGTCCGATATCGGCGCCGACAGTCTTCCTCGCCGACCCAGTGGTAGAGGCCGACCTCGCGAAGGCGAATGCAGGCGGCAGCGAGGTCCACGAAGAAACCGTTGGCCTCCAGGTCGTGGACCATCTGGAAGCAGTGGTCGCGGGCGTGCCGGGCACGCTCGACGTGAGGTCGGGACGGCTGGTCTAGGCAGGCGGCAAGGACGCCGGCCCCCCGCGGCGATACGGAGAACACGGACGGAAGTCGGTGCAGCGTGCAGATGTTGGATGCAGCCCAGCGGTGAATGAGGTGGTGCTCGCGGAGCCACTGGGTCCGTGCCTGGGCGCGACGCTGGCTGTCGAAGAAGAGCTGGTGCAGCTGGTCGACGTTCAGGTAGCGGTATTGACGCAGTGACGCGAGGATCGCCACATCTCGAGCGGTGAGCGTTGCCATCAGGTTGACGACGTCGGCGGGAGCAGGTAGGACGTCCGCTTCCGGATCGAGTCGTCGGAGGAGTCGCGGACGAGTCGATTGAGGGGACCGTCCTGACGCAGGTCGAACGCGGTTCTGAACTGCGAGGCCCGGCGCCATATGAAACGCCGCACCTGGCGCCGCACCTGACGCTGCACCTGACGCCGCCCGAGAGCGCGTCACGATGCCGCCTCCTCACTGCCGTCGTCGAATCCGAACCGGCCCAGCCGGGCCGCGATCTCGGCTTCAACCACATCGCGCGACCGGCCGTATCGCTCCAAGGCGCTGTCGACGAGCCGCTCTGAGTGGTCCGCGCCGAGGGCGTCGGCCGCGGGCCGGGTGCGACCGGTGAACGGGCGCGCCGTGTGTCCGGACGAGAACATACGGACCGCCACCTGGTACGGCTGGAGGTTGCGCAGATGCCGCTCCTCGAGCCACGGGTCGAACTCCCGGGCGAGGTAGCGGGCATCCTCCTGGCCACATTGAAAGACGACGCGCGTGCGCGCGTTGGAGGCCAGCGCCTCGCGCGTCGGGCCGGCCAGCTGGCCGAGATGCTGGTTCGCCAGTACCAGGCTGATGTGGTAGCCGCGGGCCTCGACCAGGACCTCGTCGAGGCTCTGAGGGAGGTGCAGGTAGTTCTGGAACTCGTCCAGGTAGAGGTTGAAGTCGGGCCTCGAGGCCTCCGGCCTGCCGGCACGCTCCATCGCCGCCTGCCAAATACGGGCGACCATGAACGAACCGACGAGGCGACTCGTCTCCTCGCCAAGCAGGCCTTTGGCCAGCGAGACGAGCAGGATCTTGTTCTTGTCGATCGCGTCGGCGAGGTCGACGGTCGACGCCGACTGGCCGAGTACGTTGCGGACGGTGCGCCGGAGCAGGAAGGAGCGCAGCTTGTTCAGCAGCGGGCCCACCAGCTGCAGGCGCTGAGCCTCGGGCGTCGCCTGGTACTCCTTCCAGAACGGACCGAGGCCGACCGGATCGCGAAGGCCCTTCAGGAAGTGCTTGCGGGCCGCAGGCTTGAGGAGCAGCAGCGGAACCTCGCACAGCGTCGTGCCCCGCGTCCGTAGCAACGTAAGGATCGCGGCTCGGAGGATGTCGTCGGTGCGCGGCCCCCAATAGCGCTCGTACGTCTTCTTGAAGATGGCCACGACCTGGTCGCAGACGAGGTCGTGGAGGTCGGGGTCGTCGCACTCGAGAACGTTGATCCCGATCGGCCGGTCGCGTTGCGCGGGATCGACGAGGATCACGCGATCCCATTCCGATTCGGGGATGCGCTCGAGGAGCGAGCGAACGAGGTCGCCTTTGGGGTCGATGACGCCGACGCCCCGGCCCGCCCGGATGTCGTCGAGTGCGAGGTTGAGCAGCAGAGTGCTCTTCCCCGAACCTGTCGGACCGAGCACGTGGATGTGGTGCCGGCAGTTTTCCTGGGCGATGGAGATCGACTCGCCGCCGATGTCGGCGATCGCGAGCACCTTGCCGTTGCCGGCCAGACCGGGCATCGGCGCGAGCGCCAGCGGCGCCGTCGCGAGGTTGGCGCTGCCGCACGGCAGATGGAACACGTGCGCGAGCTCGTCGGCGACCAGGATCGAGGTGGCCTGACCAGGCCGCGAGCGCCCGGCCAAGGCCCGATCGAAGTGGCGACCGAACCACACCCGGGCCGGCCGGAGTCCGTTCGCGCCGTCGAGGCTGCGGAAGCCTGAGGCAATCGCCTGCACTGAATGCCTGGCCTGGCCTCGCGTGGCGCTCCACGCCTTAATCCGGATCTCGGCCACGTAGCCGGGGCTTGCTGCCTTGTCAGCCGGCGGCATCGGCTCGAGGTGGCTCCGCGGCTTGCGAATTGGATCGGCGATCGGCTCTGGCAGGATCGCGGAGCACAGGGCACCGATCGGCCAGGAGACGATGCGCATCAGCACGCTGTTCGTCGTTGGCAAGCCGGCGAGCTGATCGAGGCGGACCAGGGCGCGCCGCTGCCAACCAATGTCGGGGCTGAGCACGATCTGTACGACCGCGCTCCGGGCGGCGGCCATCGATGTCGTCACGGCGCCAAGCGCGCCGGCTTTGCCCGCAGCCAGCGGCCAGAGCGGATCGCGCCAGAGTTGCATCCGCGAACGGACCGCGGGCCGCTCGCTGCTGAACTGATCGGCCGTCGCTTCCTGGATCACGCAGCCAGGGAGAACGGTTCGTAGCTGCGCCGTCACGAGCGGCTCCAGCTCTTCGGGGAACCAGCAGCGCGGCGTGATCACGCCGCCGTCGGCGAACAGCTCGAGCGCAATTGACGGCTGGCCGACCAGCCATCGCTTCCACCAGGGCCGGGACATGCCGTACAGGCCCTGAAAGAGATGGACCCACGCCCGGAGATCGAGCTCGGCGTTGTCCGGTGGCAGGATCTCGACCAGCTGGCCGCGAACAGGCCGGTTGCGTAGATAGGTCAGGCTGGCTGCGAGAGCGATAGCAATGAAGCTGGCGAAAACGAGTCTGGCGATCATCATCTAACCTCCGGGAGTGGGATGAAACCTTCGATGTGCGGGTCCGGCCACGCGACTTTTCGCGTACTGACCTGG
>PNAG01000029.1 GCA_003169845.1 Candidatus Dormiibacterota bacterium
CCCCTACACGTGGTCGCTGCTGCGCTCCATCCCGAGGCTCGACGCGGACGAGCGCGAACCGCTGAAGCCGATCGAGGGATTGCCTCCTGACATGATGCGGCTGCCATCGGGCTGCAAGTTCGGGCCCAGGTGTCCGTTCGCGATCAAGCGCTGCGCAGAGGAGGAGCCTGAGCTTCTGCTCGTGCGCGACCAGCTGGCGCGCTGCTGGGTGACGCAGGCCGGCACCTCTCTCAGGGAGTCCGCCGATGCCGGCTGAGGCTGTGGCGGGCGGGCAGGCCGCCTCGACCTGGACCGCCGCCGCCCCAATCCTGGAGATTCGGGGCCTCACGACCTGGTTCCCGGTTCGCTCCGGCGTGCTCGCGCGCACCGTCGGCCAGGTCCGGGCCGTCGACGGGGTCGACCTCAGCATTCGCCAGGGCGAGACCCTCGGCCTGGTGGGCGAGTCAGGATGTGGGAAATCGACACTCGGCCGTTCGATTCTGCGCCTGGTCGAGCCCACCGCCGGCGAGGTCGTGTTCAAGGGCCGCGACGTGCTCCGCATGGGGCCCGCGGCCATGCGCCGGATGCGGCGCGAGATGGCGATCATCTTCCAGGACCCGTTCGCGTCGTTGGATCCTCGGCAGACCGTCGGAGACATCCTGGCCGAGCCGCTCGAGATCCACCACCTGAGGCGGACACGGCGACAGCGGCAGGAAAGGGTTCGCGAGCTGCTCGACCTCGTCGGTCTCTCGCCGGACTTCAGCGGCCGCTACCCGCACGAGTTCTCAGGCGGCCAGCGACAGCGCATCGGCATCGCCCGCGCGCTGGCGGTCGATCCCTCGTTCATCGTCTGCGACGAGCCCGTCTCTGCGCTCGACGTCTCGATCCAGGCCCAGATCATCAACCTGCTCGAGCGGCTGCAGGATCAGTTCAACCTCACCTACCTCTTCATCGCGCACGACCTTTCGGTCGTGAAGCACATCTCCGACCACATCGCCGTGATGTACGTCGGCAAGGTCGTTGAGATCTCAACCGCCAAGGAGCTCTACCAGCGCCCGCTGCATCCGTACACGGGGTCGCTGCTCTCGGCGATCCCAATTCCCGACCCGGCGGTCGAGCGCAACCGCGAGCGGATCATCCTCAAAGGGGACGTCGCCTCCCCGGTCAACCCGCCGAGCGGCTGCCGTTTTCGAACGCGCTGCTTCAAGGCCCAGCCGCGCTGTGCGGAATCCGAGCCTCCGCTCGAGACAGTCCGGCTTGGCGACCACCTGGCCGCTTGTTATTTCCCTCTTGGATAGGAGCGGCGCTAGCGACCGGCCGCGTAGGCCTGCGCGCCGCGCGGGTTGGCGGCGGCGGACAACATGCCCGTCTTGTGATCGCGGCCGACCGCGCACAGGCGCCCCAAGGACCACGGGTCTGCTTCCACGACCTCGTGCCCTCGTTTTCGCAGCTCGCTCAAAACCGCTCCGTCGACCCGGGACTCGACGTACAGGCTTCCGGGATGCGAGGCATGCGGCGCGAACGAACTGGGGAAGTGTGCGGTGTGAAACATCGGGGCGTCGATAGCCGCCTGCAGGTTGTGACCGAAGACGGCGTGCGCGAGGAAGAACTCGAGCGACCACTGGTCCTGCTGGTCGCCGCCGGGCGTGCCGAATGCGAGCCTGGGTTCGCCGTCGCGCAGGGCGAGGGACGGGCTTAGCGTGGTGCGCGGTCGCTTGCCTCCCTCGAGCCGGTTCGGGTGATCCGGATCCAGGTTGAGCATCTGTGCGCGGGTGCCCAGGCAGAAGCCTAAGCCGGCGATGACGGGCGAGCTCTGCAGCCAGCCACCGCTGGGCGTGCACGCGACCATGTTGCCGTGGCGGTCAGCCGCCGCGACATGCACGGTGTCGCCTCGCACCTCGCCGACTGCCTGCGCTCCGGTGCCCGTCCAATGGCCTTCGGCCACAGCCTGGCCCGACGGCCGCGGTAGCCGAGGATTGCGTCCGGCGGGCCCGCCGGGACGGAGGTCGAGCGACGCTCTGCCGCCGACGAGCGCACGTCGCGAAGCGCTGTAGTCCCGAGCGAGGAGGTCATCCAATGGCACCGCCGCAAAGTCGGGATCGGCGTACCACGCCTCCCTGTCGGCGAAGGCGAGCTTCGCGCATTCGGCCACAAGATGGATGTGATCCGCCGAGAGAAAGCCGGCGGCGCGCAGCCCGAGTCCGTCGAGCAAGCGCAGCTGCTGGAGGAACACGGGTCCCTGACTCCATGGCCCGCACTTGGCTATGGTCCAGCCCTCGAAATCCGTGGTGACCGGTTCCTCGTGCCTTGCCTTGAACTCGGCAAGGTCGGCGCCCGCAAGTAGGCCCCGATGGGCAGTCCCCGAGCTGTCCATCAATTCGGTGCGGCAGTGACGTTCGACTGCCTCGGCGATAAATCCTGAATAGAACGCGCTCAGGGCAGCATCGATCTGACTCTCCCGCCCGCCGTTCGCCGATTCCCCCTCCCGCACCAGTCGCTGGTAGGTCGCGCCGAGGTCTGGATTGCGGAACCGCGAACCGGGCTCCGGCCGGCCGCCTTGCAAGTAGACGGCCGCTGAGGTCGGCCAATGTTCGCGGAAGAGTCCCTCCACCATGGCGACGGCGTCGACGATGCGCGGCACCACGGGGTAACCGGCCTCGGCGTAATCGATGGCAAAGCGCATGACGTCGCTGAGCCGCCACGTTCCATGATCGCGGAGGAGCGCCATCCATCCGCCAAAGGCGCCGGGCACGCATGCAGAAAGCAGGCCGGTACCGGGGATGTCGTCCAAGCCGAGAGAGCGAATCAACTCGATGGTGGCCGCTTTTGGCGCGGGGCCCTGACCGCAGATGACCTCTATGCGGCCGCGAGATGCGTCCCAGAGCAGAATTGGGACCTCCCCGCCGAGTCCGTTCAAGTGCGGCTCGACCACCTGCAGGACGAACCCGGCGGCAACGGCAGCGTCGAATGCGTTACCGCCCTGCTCGAGCACTGCCATCCCACATTGAGTGGCGAGCCAGTGCGTTGAGCTCACCATCCCGAAGGTGCCCTTCAGCTCCGGGCGGGTGATGAAGGCCACGTCTCGATCATAGGGTCGAACCAACGATGGCCGTGTCATCGCTGCATGAAGTCCGTAAGGCGCAGAGCTGGCAATTGATGCCCTCACTGCCGCGGGCACCGGGTTGCTGTCCGGTTGCTATCGCGCTGGACCAGTAGGGTTCCAAGCGCACCGATCTGAGTTCGCATTTTGGCTCCCCTTAGTGGACGCTCTTCGAACTTGGTTGCTGATACCGCGGCCGGAAATGCTTCAGACCGTTGACCGTTTCCGATTTCCTGCGAGCTTGCTGGCTGGGCCGGCGGTGGTCCCGTGACTAAAGCGGCCATGGGAGGGTTTCGACTCCCGATCGCTGGACCCGAAAGCCGCCGCACCGCAGCCATCGGTCAAGTCGCCGGTTTGGATAGTCATTCGTTTAAGTCAGCAAGCTTGTCCTTTATGAAGCGTTGAACGAGTGTCCGCCCCCCGCGTGCCGGCGGCCCAATGACCACCCAGGGAGGGAGAGTGAATCGATTCCTGAGCTCAGCGTGCTCGAAGCTGCCGGGCGTGATCGCGGCAACGACCCTCGCACTGACCGGAACTTTCGTCAACGCTGACGCTGCCCCGACACCGCTGAACTGGGTCCCGGTCAGCACGATCCAGGCGCCGGCGGGACGCGAATTCGCCGCGATGAGCTTTGATTCGGTCCACGGCCGGACCGTCCTGTTCGGCGGCATCGCCGCTCCATCCAACGGCACGTTCCCTCCGCCTCCTGCTTTTGCCGATACCTGGCAATGGGACGGCTCCGCGTGGACACAGTTGACCCCGGCCATTTCTCCGCCGGGCTTGCAAGGGGCCGGCATGGCCTTCGACAGTGCCCGCGGGCGTTCCATCCTCTTCGGAGGAGCTCCAAGCTCGGCTGCACCCACCGCAGGCACGTGGGAGTGGGACGGCTCTGCCTGGACCCAGCTTGCTTTCAACGCGGCGCCGGCGGCCCGCTCGTTTCCCGCGATGGCCTTCGACTCCGCGCGCGCCCGCACAGTCATCTTCGGGGGCGCCGGCCAGGGCGGTGAGCTCGGCGATACCTGGGAATTCAATGGCATTTCGTGGACCCAGGTTTTTCCGGCCTCATCACCATCGCCCCGATTCGGAGCCGCCTTGGCCTTCGATTCGATCCGCAATCGGATGGTCCTGTTCGGCGGGCAAAGCAACGGCGTACGCCTCGGCGATACATGGGAGTGGGACGGCACCACCTGGACCCAGATGAGCACGGCCTCGGGGCCATATCCGCGGTCCTGGCATTCGATGGTGTTTGATTCTCAACAGGGCAAGACGATCCTGTTCGGCGGTGACTACCTCAGGCCCTATGCGCTTGGCCCGACCAACGACACGTGGGAATGGGACGGCGGCCAGTGGACGCAGGACTGGACCGCAACGGATCCGACGCCCAGCCTGGGCCAGTCGATGGCATATGACTCGGCTCGCGGCCGGAGCGTACTGTTTGGCGGCACCAACGGGGTCTCACCTCAAGTGTCCTATAACGACACCTGGGAGCTGGGGACCGGCATCGCCACCCCCGCGGGCAATCCCGCGGCCTCCTTCAGCCAGCTCGGTCCGAATTTCACCGACGTGCCGGTCGGCACCGCGAGCTACCCCGCTGGAATCATCCTGTCGAACACAGGCACCGGTCCCCTGTTAGTCGCGTCAATCACGACCACCGGGGACTTCTCGATCAGCCGCAACGATTGCCCCGTCGCGAACAACCCGCTCGCGGCAGGCTATTCCTGCTTCCTACTCGTGACGTTCACGCCAGCCGCGCCCGGCGACCGCTCCGGCGCCCTGGTCGTGACTGACAACGGTCCCGGTGGGAGCCAGTCGCTGGCGCTGAACGGAACCGCAATCGACACCGACCTCGCCCTGGCGGGCGTACCTGCAGGCATCACTCTCGACGCCACCGGTTCGAGCGGAGCCGTAGTGGCTTACGTCACGCCAACTGCCTCCGACGAGGCCGACGACAGCCCGCCTCCGGCGGTGAGCTGCGCGCCGGAATCCGGCTTGACCTTCGCCGTCGGCACGACGACGGTGACCTGCACCGCGAGCAGCGCCGATGACAACCCGGCGACCGTGTCGGCCACTTTCGCTGTGACCGTGCTGGTCGACCTGAACGTCGCCGCATCGGCGAGTCCGAGCGCCGCGACCACCGGGACCCTGGTCACCGGCACCGTCTCGGTGACCGACACCGGATCAGTCAGCAGGACCGCGACCGTGGTCCTCACGTTTGCATTCGACAGCCCGAGCGGTGCCATCACCGTCAGCAGCACGAAGGCCATCGTCAAGTTGGCCGCGGGGCAGGGCGCAACGCGCACCATCACGTTCAAGGTGTCGAAGAGCTCTCCGCGCGGAACCTACTCGTTCATTGCAACGGCGTCCGATGTGACCGGGACCGTGAGCTCTACCGAGATCTTCACAGTCACATGAGTCGATTCATGAGCTCGGCCGCAATGAAGATGTCGGGCGTCACAGTCGCCCTCGCGCTTTCGCTGACAGGCACGTTCGTTCACGCCGATGCCGCCACGACATCGCTGAACTGGGTCCAGGTCACCTCGACTCAGGCGCCCGCGGGCCGCGCCTGGGCAGCCATGAGCTACGACTCGCTGCGCGGCCGCACTGTGATGTTCGGCGGCGCCCCCAATACCGGGTCCAATTTCTCCGATACGTGGGAGTGGGATGGGTCCACCTGGACCCAGAGGACTCCAAGCGCATCGCCGTCCGCCGTGTTGGGCGCTGCGATGGTGTACGACAGCAGCCGCGCCCGGTCCGTTTTGTTTGGAGGAGCCACCACTCCAGGCGCAATCACATCCGGCACCTGGGAGTGGGACGGGACGACGTGGACCCAGCGAAGTTTGGCGGTGTCGCCGCCGGCGAGGTTCTGGCATGCCGCGGCGTACGACTCCGTACGAGGCCGCATGGTCCTGTTCGGCGGCGATGGCCAGAGCGGGCCGCTGGGCGACACGTGGGAGTTCGACGGCGCGAGCTGGACGCAGAAGTTTCCGGCCACCTCTCCATCGCCGCGCTATGGACAGGCAATGTCCTTTGACTCCGTCCGGAATCGCGTCGTCCTTTTCGGCGGCTTTGGACCGAACGGGCGACTGGGCGACACATGGGAGTGGGATGGAACCAACTGGACCCAGCAGAGGCCGAGCACTTCGCCGTTTCCACGCTTCTTTGCATCGATGGCGTTCGACGCGCAGCAAAGCAAGTCGATCCTGTTCGGCGGCGATTACCTGAAACCCAACACGCTCGGCCCGACCAATGACATGTGGGAATGGGACGGCACCAACTGGATCCAGGACTACACAGCCGCTGTCCCCAGCCCTCGCTCGGCCCAGTCCATGTCGTATGACTCGACGCGCGCTCGAATCGTGCTCTTTGGAGGCACTGACGAGACTTTCTCGAATCCCTTCTATGGCGACACCTGGGAGCTGGGGACGGGGATTGTCACGCCTCCCGGCAATCCCACTGCGACCTTCTACCCCACCAGCGTGAACTTTGGGTTCGACAGCCTGGGCGTCACGAGTGGTCCTTTTGCCCTGAAGCTGTTCAGCTCTGGGACCGGGCCGCTGTTGATCACCTCGTTCTCGACGACCGGTGACTACGCCGTCGCCGGCTCTGACTGTCCGATCTCACCCACGCCAGTGGCGGCCGGCACGTCGTGCTTCGTGTCGGTGTCCTTCACTCCAACCGCCGTCGGGGATCGCGCTGGCACACTGATCGTCAACGACAACGCGTCTGGCGGATCGAATTCGGTCGCTCTCGACGGGACCGGCACCGCCAACCCCGCAACACTCACGGTCAACCCCGCGACGGCGAGCTTCGGCGGCATGGCCTACATCACAGCCAGCCTTACCTCGAGCGTCGGGCCCATCTACAGCGCTTCGATTTCTTTCACGCTGCCCAACGGCGCCACGGCGACGGTTCAGACCGACGTGAACGGGATTGCGACCTGGCCTAACGCGAGCGTCGCAGGCATCAATCCCGGCTCTTACGCGGGGGGAATCCAGGCGAACTTCGCCGGCAACCAGGGTTTCCTCGGCACGTCAGCGGCCGCAACGCTCACGGTCAACCCGCCGCCGATTGACGGCGTTCTGTCCCTCAACGGCATGCCCGGCAACATCACCGTCAACGCCACCGATTCGACCGGAGCGGTCGTGACGTACGCTGCACCAACCGCCGTTGACGAGCTGGACTTCACCTCGACGGCGTCGGTGAGCTGCGCTCCGGCCTCCGGCTCCACCTTCGCCATCGGCACCACCAACGTGACCTGCACGGCGACAGATATCGACGACACGTCCGCGGCGGCGACATTCACCGTCACTGTCAACGACGCCGACCTGGCCCTGACTGGTATGCCGGCCAACATCACTGCCGACGCCACTGGTCCGGGGGGAGCGGTCGTGACCTACGCCGCGCCGGCTGCGGCCGACGAGGCGAGCGAAAGCTCCGCCTCCGCGGCGAGCTGCACTCCGGCCTCGGGCTCGACTTTCGCGATCGGCACCACCACGGTGACCTGCACGGCCACCGACGCGGACGACAGCCCGAACACGGTGAGCCAGAGCTTCACCGTCACCGTCAACGACACCGATCTTGCCCTCAGCGGCGTGCCGGCCACCATGACCGTCAACGCCACCGGCCCGAGCGGAGCGGTCGTGGCCTATGCAGCGCCAACAGCCCTTGATGAGGCAGGCGACAGCCTGGCGCCTGCGGTGAGTTGTGCGCCGGCCTCGGGTTTCACCTTCCCGATTGGTACCACCACCGTGACCTGTGTCGCCAGCGATGGTGACGACACTCCGGCCTCGGCGACCCAGAGCTTCAATGTCACCGTGCTCGACACGGACCTGGCCATCATCGGCATACCCGGCAACGTGACCGTGATCGCCACCGGATCGAGCGGAGCCGTCGTGACCTATGCGTTGCCGACCGCCGTTGACGAGGGCGGCGATAGCCCGGCTGTGGCGGTTAGCTGCGCTCCGGCATCGGGTTCCACGTTCGCTGTCGGAACGACGACGGTGACCTGTACCGCGAGCAGCGCGGACGACAATCCGGCGACCGTTTCTGCCACGTTCACCGTGACCGTGCTGGTCGACATGACCGGCTCTGCATCGGTGAGTCCGAGCACCGCGACCACCGGGACCCTGGTCACCGGCACCGTCTCGGTGACCAATACCGGAGCAGTCACTAGAACCGCGACCGTCGTCATGACGTTCACATTCAACAGCCAGAGCGGTGGCGTCACCGTCAACACCACGAAGGCCGTCGTCAAGCTGGACGCGGGGCAGAGCGCGACGCGAACGTTCACGTTCAAGGTGTCGAAGAGCTCTGCGCGCGGGGCCTACTCGTTTGTTGCGACGGTGTCTGATGTGACCGGGACCGTGAGCTCATCAGCGACATTCACCGTCACCTGAGATCTACATCAGCGGTCCGCTGACACTGCCGAAAGCGGGAAATCTGCGGCCCTTGGTATCACGTGGCATCGAAAGGACGGCACAGCGTCCGTCGCAGGAGGTCCCCCGGGGGCGGAAGAGTCCCTCCGCCATGGCGACAGCGTCAGCGATGCGCGTCATCACGGCGTAACCGGCCTCGGCGTAATCGATGGCGAAACGCATAACGTCAGCCAGCCGCAACGTTCCGTGATCCCGCAAGAGCGTCGATGAGCGCTCGGGGGGATCGGGGTACCTCGACTGGTGGAGTTGTCCACCGGCTGCCACGGCGGACTCGAACCACATAGCTACGCCATGCCTGGTGTTCATCGGGTCGAGGGCCCGCGCGCTTCTCCTCCCCACATCGAACCTAAAACGATGGTTCTTGCGAGCCGCCGGGCCGGACTCAGGCCGCGGGGAGGTGGAAGGCGATGTCTTGAAGTGCCTCCGACCGGCTACACAGCCAGACCCTCCGCGCACGGCTGCTGCCGTTCAATCGCCGGCGCCACTTCTGCAGAAAAGGAGTGCGCAAAATTTGTAATGCAGCAAAACACCGAATGTTGCTGACAGCGGCCCAATCCGAGTGCCACATTCCTCGACGTGCATCGTGCCAGAGAAACTCCGGCTCAGAGCCTCGATCAGCGCACGCGTGCCGCAGGCTTCAAGCGAGGTCACGGGCAACCTTCGCTCGCCAGTGATGGATGAAGCTTCCCGGCCACTCGAGGGCGAGGACATTGGAACCAGCCACTGGGAAGACGCCCGCCAATGGATGGGCATTTATGCCGATGTCCTCGAATTCAGGCTGGGAATCCTCGATCGGGTCAGGCGCGATCTAAAAAAGCTGGAGCCGGTCCTGCAGAGGGCGGCGGAGGCGGACCTCAAGATCATCGAGAGCCAGATGGAGCCCTATCAGATACGGCTCGAGCTTTGGTCACGACGCGTCTAGGATCCACGGCCCGTGGCTGGAATCAGCACGGCCATGGACGATTTCGAGCTGCCTGGTCCGCATCGCCCGCTGTGGCTGCATGATTCCAGCCGACGCCAGGCCGGCGGGCCATGCATTCAAGACGACCTCGTTCGGCGATGTCCGAGTGCCAGTGTATTGCTGCGTTGAGCACGACAACGCGCGAGACGAACTGGCGGTCGTTAAGAAGGGGCCAAAAGAGAACCTGACCGCCGGTTTGATCGGGGCCGACGGCCAGGGGGGAGGACCGTGGGTTGTGGCGGACTCAGAGTGTCGCCCTCTGCTCAGAGGATCCCCCCCACCTTCAGTTCTGGCCCCTTAGACCCCTGTCCCCGCAGGCAGTATGGACCTCACTGAGCGCGCTTTCCGAACAGCGCTCCCTTTTCGAAGATCTCCTCCTCTCGGGCGGTGAACGTCCCTCGACTAAGCGCTATTTGCGCCGAGTGCCTACCCTCGGGCGTCTGGCTGCCTCCGATCTGCCTTTGATTCCCTCAATCTCCTCGGCCACCTTCTCGATTAGCGAACGTAGGTATTCATTGGCCAGATGTCCGGACAGTTCTGGATCGCTTTTTGGATCCCCGGCGAGGTCTCGGGCAAAAAGACCACTGACGGTCAGACGGGTGCCTGAGCCATTCGGCTGCAGAGTGAAGTCGATCTGAATGCGTGAAGTGAAAAGCTGGTCCACATCGAGAAGCTCGATGGAGCACACCGTGCTGTGGCCGTGGGCCTTCGCCTCGGAGACTCTTAAGCGAACTCGCCGTGGCGGGACTCCACCCAGGTTAACCTCGCGGCTGCCTTGAAGTCCTGCCTCGCCCAGCCAGGGCCACCCCGGAGTAAGTGCGATCTCGCGTGCATCCGCGTACGAACTGAAAGAGATGGTCTCGGCGTGCACACCCTGGATCAATTAGCTACATCGTCCAAGCGCGCTTTCGATTGTCTCGACTCGGCAACCTTGCCCCCTCGTGGCGCCGTGACGAACTCGTAAACCGATGGCCGATCCCACAACGAGCATTCTGCCTGCCGGTCGCCACCGTCTTTCGGTCAAATCAGAGAGCGTCACCGCGCCCATCTGATCGAGGACGCTGCGCCCTGCCCTGGCTCGTCAATGTTTGAAAACCCTTTTCAACTACGTTCTCAGTCGATGCGCTGAATCGGGTGGACCGTGAGACGCCGGAGTCGGGGCAAGGGGGCGCCCAGTCTAAGCCGGAGCGTCGTTGGGAGATCGGGAATCTTCTGAATTGGTCTCGTTCCGGCGCGGCTCGGCGTGGAAGGTGAGGCCGCCCTCAGGACTGCCGTCGACCACCACCGTATCCCCGCGTGAGATTCGGCCCCGGAGCAGCTCCTCGGAGAGCTGATCCTCGATGCGACTCCTGATCACACGCCGCAGCGGGCGAGCGCCATACATCCGGTCGTAACCTTCCTTGGCAAGAAGGTCCCTGGCGGCGTCAGTGACCTCGAGTTTTATCTGCAGCTCATCTAGATGCTTGCTCAGCCGCTGCAGCTGAAGATCGACCATTTGCCGGAGCTGCCCGGTCGTCAGGCTCTTGAAAACGACCACCTTGTCGACGCGGTTGAGAAACTCAGGGCGGAACATTCGCTTCAATTCCTCGTCGATCTTTTCTTTCGTGTTCTTGTGGCGTCGCTCGACCTCATCGGACTCGTCCACGACCGCGGGCTGGAATCCAAGCGCGGTGCCGGCCTGGTTGACGTCGCGGATGCCCAGGTTGGAAGTCATGATGATCACGGTATTTGCAAAGTTGACCACCTTGCCCTTCGCGTCGCTTAGGCGGCCGTCCTCGAGGATCTGCAACAGCATGTTGAAGACCTCGGGGTGCGCCTTCTCGATCTCGTCGAAGAGGATCACGGAGTAGGGCCGGCGGCGTACAGCCTCGGTCAGTTGGCCGCCGTCGTGGTAGCCCACGTAGCCGGGAGGCGAGCCAACCAGCCGTGCGGTGGTGTGACGCTCCATGAACTCGGACATATCGAGCTTGATCAGCGCGTCCTCAGAACCGAACATGTACTCGGCGAGCGCGCGCGCCAGCTCGGTCTTGCCGACGCCGGTGGGTCCCAGGAAAATGAATGAGCCGATCGGCCTTCTGGGATCTTTGAGGCCTGCGCGGGCGCGACGCACGGCCTGCGAGACGGTGAGGATCGCCTCGTCCTGGCCGACCATCCGCTTGTGCAGCTCCTCCTCCATGCGGAGCAGCCGCGAGGTCTCTTCCTCGACCAGCCGGGAGACCGGGACACCGGTCCACGCGGCCACGATCTGCGCGATGTCCTCCTCGCCCACTTCGGGCACGGTCTCGCCCAGCTTGTCACGCCAGGCGGACTCTTTCGTCGCGTACTTCTCCTTGAGCTTGCTCGCCTTGTCGGCTATCGCGGCCGCCGCCTCGTAGTCCAGGTGCACATTCGCCTCCTCCTTCTCGGCCTGGAGCTTCTTGATCTCCTTCTGGAGGTCCTTGAGCTCGTCGGGGGTCGTGGTCAGCTTCAGGCGTACGCGGGCAGACCCCTCGTCGATCAGGTCGATCGCTTTGTCGGGGAGGGCGCGATCGCTGACGTAGCGGTCGCTCATAACGGCCGCGGCCCGGATGGCGGCGTCAGTGATGGTGACCCGGTGGTGCTTCTCGTAGAGCGCCTTGACGCCCTGCAAGATGTCGATCGTCTCCAGCATGGTGGGCTGGTCGACGAACACGGGCTGGAAGCGCCGCTCCAATGCGGCGTCCTTCTCAATGTACTTGCGGTACTCGTTGAGCGTGGTCGCCCCGATGCACTGGATCTCGCCCCGGGCGAGAGCGGGCTTCAGGATGCTGGCGGCGTCGATCGCGCCCTCGGCGGCGCCAGCACCGACCAGGGTGTGAAGCTCGTCGATGAAGAGGACGACCTCACGGGAGGAGCGGATCTCGTCGAGGATCCTCTTCAGGCGCTCCTCGAACTCACCGCGGTACTTGGTGCCGGCGACGAGAGCGCCCGTGTCCAGCGTGAGCACGCGCTTGTTCATCAGCGACTCAGGAACGTTACCAAGCGTGATCAGCTGGGCCAGGCCCTCAGCGATCGCCGTCTTGCCGACGCCCGCCTCGCCAACCAGGGCCGGGTTGTTCTTGGTCCGGCGGCTGAGGATTTGGATCACGCGCTCGATCTCCGCCTCGCGGCCGATAACCGGGTCGAGCGAGTTCTTGCGCGCGAGCTCGGTGAGGTCACGACCGAACTGGTCCAGGAGCGGCGTTTTGGAGGGCTTCTGGGGAGGCGCCTCCGTGTCCTCTACGGTGGAGCCCTGGCGCAGGCGGTCGATCTCGGCCCGCACCTTATCCAACGTGGCCCCGAGATCCTGGAGAACGTTGGCGGCGATGCCTTCCCCCTCGGTAAGGAGGCCGAGTAGCAGGTGCTCGCTCCCGACGTAGTTGTGGCCCGTCCGGCGCGCCTCTTCGAACGAGAGCTCGATTACCTTCTTCACGCGCGAAGTCGGGATGATCTGCTGCAGGACGGTGAGGCCCTTGTCTCGGCCGACCAGGGACTCGACTGTCTGGCGGACCTTTTCGATCTCAACGCCAAGGTTGTTGAGGACTTTGGCTGCTATCCCATCGCCCTCTCGCAGCAGCCCGAGCAGGACATGCTCCGTGCCGATGTAGCTGTGGTGGGACGTTTCTGCTTCTTCCTGGGCTAGCGCCAGAACCTTCTTGGCTAGCTCAGTGAACCTCTCGAACGGGTACACGTCCCTTAATCCTTGGGTCCGGGGGCTAGGGTAGGGCCAGCACCTCCTCGTCTTTTAGTGTCGCGGTCCGCCCCTGCGGGCTGAACCCATTATGACCCCGCCTCTGGAGACTGCTGGCGGCTACCCGCTGCGCCCTGTCGGATAGCGTCAAGCCCGCCGAGATATTCGCCTCGGCCACGTGGCGCGCGATCGTGCTGACAGGCATCGACGACCTCAATCTAGCGCCTTGGCCCGCCCCGGCTATTCCAGGTAAACGCGAAGTTTCTTCGAGCGAGAGGGTTGGCGGAGTTTGTGCAGGGCACGGACCTCGATCTGACGGATACGCTCGCGGGTAAGCCCGAATCGCTTGCCCACCTCTTCTAACGTGCGCTGATGACCGTCGTTGAGCCCGAACCGCAGTTGCATCACGCGGCGCTCCCGCGGCGTGAGCGTGTCGAGCACCTCCTCCACCTCGGAATGGAGCATCGTGAGCGACGCGGCGTCGGAGGGTGATACCGCCTCTCGGTCCTCGACGAAGTCGCCGAGGTGGGAGTCCTCCTCCTCGCCGATCGGGGTCTCGAGCGAGATTGTGGACTGGGCAAACCTGATGACTTCCCGCACTCGCTCAGGGGTGATCCCCATCTCCTTGCCGAGTTCTTCCTCGCTCGGCTCGCGCCCAAGCTCCTGGAGCAGGAGCCGCGACACCCGCCCCTGCTTGTTGATCACCTCAATCAAGTGCACGGGGATGCGGATGGTTCGCGCCTGGTCAGCGAGGGCACGGGTGATGGCCTGCCGGATCCACCAGTGGGCGTAAGTCGAGAACTTGAACCCCTTGTGGTGGTCGAACTTCTCGACCGCCCGGATCAGGCCCACGTTGCCCTCTTGGATCAGATCCAGAAAGCTCAGGCCGCGGCCGAAGTACTTCTTGGCGATCGAGACCACCAGGCGCAGGTTGGCCTCCGTCAGCCGCTGCTTGGCCTCGTATGCGAGCTCGTATCGCTCCGTCAGCCGGTCGCGAGCGATTCGGTAAGCCTCGAGCGCCTCCGCTCGAATCCGCGGTCGCGCTGCGCCGTTGGCCTGGCGCCGGCGCTCGACGGCTGCGGCGTCGAGCAGGTTCTGCAGCTTCGACATATCAGTGAGACCCAGTAGCTCGTGCGCGATATGAGCCTGCTGGCCCTTGCGCTTGACCGTAGCCAGTCGCTCGATCACATCCGGGAGCATCTCCTCGACGGAGCGCTGGCGGCTGTCGATCTCCTCGACGACGTTCAACGCCTTTAGGGCATCGTGGAGCGACTTGGCCTCGATCGCCTGGGCCAGCTCGACCTCGCCCTTGGCCGTGAGCAGGCTGACGCGCCCGATCTCTTTGAGGTACATACGGACCGGGTCGTCGAGCGACACCGAATCCATCATCTCGATGTCGAGCAGCATCTCGTCGTCGATCTGCTCGACGTCTTCGAGGTCCTTCTCCCCGTCGGTGACATCGATGCCGATTTCCTTGAACGCGGCGAAAATGCGGAAGATCTGGTCCGGCTCACCGTCGATCTCGGGGAAGCCCTGGAGGATTCCGTCGGGCGTGAGGTAGCCTTGCTCCTTACCCTTGACGATCAGCTGCTCGGCGACCGCCATCAGCTCGTCTTCGAACCTGGGCTCCGGCTTCTCCAGCGCATTGGTGGCGCCTCTCGTCCCGGTCCTGGTTGCCGTCTTGGCTACGCGGACGATTTCTATCTGCTCCTTTCCATCCGGGTTATGGTGCGGGCGAGCTCCCTCGCCTCCGCTTCGAGCTGCGCTACCCACTAGCGTCAACCGCCCAGGTGAGCAACACGGGGCTGGCGGCATCACTGAATACGTACCGCCAACCGGACCGTCCGCCCGCACATCGTCCTCGACGTAGTTGGTGACAACGGGTGGAAGAGGAAGCGACGATCGCTCTTATGGCAGGGATAACCCGAGAGAGAGTGTAGTAGTCAGCGGCGCCGCTGTCGCGGCCAGATCCGGAGGTCACCCGGATGTCCGTCGAGAGCGCCAAAGCGAGACCCGGGTAGTAGGTGCTCGAAGTCGCTCACCCCGAGGCCTCGGGCGCTCGCGATCACGAGTTCCAAGACCGACCGGTCAGCAGCTCAGATAGGTAATCGAGAAGCGACCGCTGACTAGCCGGCGCTCTGAGTCCCCAGAGGCGGCTGGGGCTGCAAGCATCGGAACATTAGCCGCGTATCGTCGGTCGCACCATACGAATCGCGTTCGTCTCCTAGAGCCTACCGCGCCGCTGCGGAATCGCCACCTTCACGTCTGACCTCATGGCGGCTACTCGGGCGATTCTGTATTACGCGACGTTGGGACCCGGGGCCTCACGGTCTCGAACCGTCTAGCCTGTGTGTTCAGCGGCGCCGGCTATTTCGATCGGCACTGCACTAAGACACCGACGGTCTCTGTGGGAAGAAGGAGACGCGCTTGTCGGTCTCAACGCACTTCTTCACGCGGCCGAGAATCCTGCCCCAAAACGGTCCTGCAAGGAGGTAGTCCCGAGATGAAGAGCCTGGTCCGTTACAAGACCAAACCCGAATCCGCCGATGAGAACCAGCGACTGGTCGAGAAGGTCTACGAGGAGCTGACAGCGCGAGACCCCGGCGGTGTGCACTATGCGACGTTGCGCCTGGAAGACGGAGTCACCTTCATGCACCTCTTCACCACCGACTCCGACGACGCCGCCAACACGCTGGGTGGTATCGCAGCTTTTGCCGAGTTCCTGCGAGATCTACCCCAGCGCTGCGTCGAGCTTCCTGTCGCGCAGCCCGTCGTCGTCGTCGGCTCGTACAGGATGCTTGGAAGTTGACTCGTTAATCGAGGATTCGTCTTCCGGTGGTACGCATCCGCTCACTGCAGACCATCTCCCATGTTTACGACTACTTCTGCCGCTTCGACGCGGCGGCGATCCTGACGCACTCGTGATACCTGCACCCCACAGTCAAGGAGGGCAGGACTCACACATCACCCTTCCTTCAAGTCATGGGCTAAAGCCGGACGCGCGCTGACCAGCGCCTCCATAATCGCTAGGACGCAGACTCAGAAGCGTTGGCACCGACAGCAGCGACGTGTCCATCACCTCCTGCGGCCGCACCAGACCGCAGCTCGGCGGCGGTGCGTAGCGGTAAGTCACGAAGGATCAGGGTGCATACCAGCCCTAAAGCCCCAGCCACCAGCGTGATCCAGAAAAGATCACCAATCGACAGCGCCAGGGCATTGTCGGCGCCGGCGATCACCTTGGGAATCAGTGCTTGTAGCGGCCCAGGCAGCGCCTGCTCGAGCAATGCGCGCCCGTTGCCAACGTTCTGTAGGGCACCCGACAGCTTTACCAGCTGAGCAATCAGGGACTGCGGAACACCCTCTTCGGCAAGGTTCGTCGGCAACCTGTTAGCGAAGGATGACGAGAAGATGGTGCCGGCAGCGGCCAGTCCAATCGAGGCTCCGATCTGACGTAAGAAAGTTAGCGTGCTGGTGGCCACACCGAGGCGATCCATGGGAACCGAGTTCTGAACCACAACCGTGTAGCCCGCCATCGCCGGCCCGATGCCGAGGCCGAGCACGAGCATCCACGACCAGAGCACCCAGTCGGAAACGCCGGCCGTCAAGTGCGTCATCAAAAAGCCGCCGACCAGCATTACCATCGCGCCGGCAGTCATCAGCCACTTGTATCGTCCGAGCCGGCTGATCAACAAGCCGGTGCCGATGCTCCCTCCCATCAGGCCGACCAGCAGAGGCCAGATGTAGTAACCGGAAGCGGTGGCGCTGATGCCACGAACGGTCTGGTAAAAGCGCGGCAGGAAGATCACGGCGGCGAACATCGCGACGCCGAATACGAATACCGCCGCCATGCTCACCGAGTAGTCGCGGCGCTTGAACAAGTCCAGCGGGAGGATGGGTTCTTTCGCCTTTGACTCGACGAACAAGAAGACCATCAGAATCACCAGGCCGAGCGCAATTAGCCCACCGACGTTGAGGTCGGTCCAACTGGCGAGCTGACCCGAACTGGTCACGTTCCCCTTGTTGGTCAGCCCGAGCATGAACGGCACCACCCCGGCCGTGAAGAAGACGATCCCCAGGTAGTCGAGATCCCGAAGCGATGCCTTCCGGCGCCCAGCGCTAGGAAGCACTATCGCAAGAACCACCAGCGAGGCGATTCCAAACGGCACGTTGACATAGAAGACCCAATGCCAGCTGATGTGGTCGGTAATCCAGCCACCGATGAACGGCCCGACGATGAAGCTGAGGGCGAAGACGGCGCCGAACAAGCCCTGGAATCGGCCCCGCTCACGAGGACTGTAAAGATCGCCGATGATCGCCATGACGATCGGGAATAGAGCCCCGGCCCCGAGGCCTTGCACGGCCCGGAACGCCACCAGCTCGTTCATGTTCTGGGACGCACCGGAGAGCCACGAACCGGCCAGGAAGAGGCACACACCGATCATCAGCATCAACTTGCGACCGAAGACGTCGGAGAACTTCCCGTAGATCGGAACGGTCACCGTCGACGACAACAGGTAGGCGCTCACCACCCACGCATAAAGGCTGGCCCCGTTGAGATCGGTGACGATGCGCGGAAGGGCGGTGCCAACCACGGTCTGGTCCAAAGAGGCCAGAAACATAGTCAGCAGGATTGCCCCCAGGATCGTCAATTTCGCGCGTGGGGCCAACGACATCAGCGATGGTGGTGCCGCGCTGGGCTCGGTGACGACCTCCTGTGCGGCCGCCGGACGACGTTCCTCGACTGTTGCCATCTTCTTAGTCCTTTGCTGGCGTTCTAACGTTGGCCAGCCGCTGCTGTGCCTAGGGCTGAGGGAATCAAGACGCGAAGGCTCACGGTGTGGGCCAGCCCTCGAGCTCCGGCCATGGTCCAGAACAAATTGCCATGGACGTCGCGAGATCCTCGGCTCATGCCGAAACTTGCGCCGTGGCGGCCGCCACTGGCCCTTCCGCAACGTGGACTTCGGGATTCGAGACGACATAGCCCTCTCCCGGAAGCATTCCTTTTATGGTGGAAACAGCGACGTGTTTGGCGGCGGCCTCGGATTCAGCCGCAACATTTGCAATCGTGATGGTGAATTGGGCCGAGCCTGTGACCGGAGCGATCGAAAGGCCGCTGCTGACAAGCCGTTGAAGCACTGCTGGATCTCCTTGCCGGCCAGGCTCCGGCTCCAGGAGGACGCTGACCGAGAATGTTCTGCCGGCTTCATCGCCGGACTTGGCGACTGTCTCAAGTACGGATCCCCGACCTCCAATGGGTTTGAACCTGCGTTCTTGGGCGGCGTCCAGCAACTCATCCAGGTCCTTGGTGGAGCGGCGACTGGCGAAGCGGGACACCAGCGAGTAGAGGACTGGGACCAGAACCAAAGTCAGCACCGTGCTGGTGAACAGACCGCCGATGACGACGATCGCCAGCGGGCGGCTGATGAAAGCGCCGCCAATGCCGCCACCACCGCCGATCACCGCTAGCGGGACCAAAGCCAGCATGGTGGCGAAGGCGGTCATCAGGATCGGGCGCAGGCGGTGCCGGCCGCCCTCGATGATGGCGTCGTGCAGGCTCAAGCCGCGGTCGCGGTACTGCTCTATGAGGTCGAGCAGGACGATGGCGTTGGTGACCACGATGCCGGTCAGCATCAGGATTCCAATCAGGCCGGGCAGGGATAAAGAGGTGCTGGTGACAACGAGCGCGATGATCGCCCCAGTCGCCGCAAAGGGAATTGCAACCAGCAGCACCAAAGGCTTCAACAGGGAGCGGAAGGTCGCAACCATGATCAGGTAGACGAGCCCGATCGCCGCAAGTAGGGCAAGCGCGAATTGCGTCAGCACGGTCGAGAGTTGGGCGAAGACGCCGCCCGTCGAGAGCGATGTGCCCGCCGGCAGTCGTACGCCGTTGAGGGCGTTGGCGACGCTGCTCTGAACCGCACGCGTGTCGTTGGCGGTGATGGTGCCGGTGATGGTCGCGTCCAGGGCGCCGTTGACCCGATTCACGGTCTGCGGGCCAGTGACCTCCTGGATGGTCGCGATCGTGGACAACGGCACGATCCCGAGGGCGGTCGGGATCGGCAGCGACGCTAGAGAAGCTGCGGTGTCGGCGGTTCCGGGCGGCAGCTTGACGCGGACGATCATCGTTCCCTGGGCCAGATTGGCCTGGGTCGCCACCTGCCCGTTGACCGACTGAGCGACGATGGCGGCCAGTGTTTGAATGTTCAGGCCCGAGGCGGCCAACTTGTCGGTCGGAACGAGCTGGTACTGCGGCTTGGAAACCACCAGGTTCGACTTGAGTTGCGCCAAACCTTCCACGTTCGAGAGGGCGGCGAGCACCTGATCACTGGCCACCTGCAGGGTGGCGGGATCGCCGGCCCGAACGTCAACCTGCATCTGATTGCTGCTGGCGTTGGCCGAGTTTTGCGCCTGCCCTACGAGCAGTTTGGCTGGACCCTGATAGGCGCGCAGAGCACGGTTTACCCCCGCCACCGCGTTGTCGTACTGCCCGTTCTGGACCAGCACCAAAATCGATCCCTGGCTCGGATCTGCCGGCGCCGCGCCCGCAAAGGCGCCTCCCTGGCCGCCAACTGTTGCCTGATATGCGGTGATGCCGGGAACGCCCGCAATGAGAGCCTCGATCTTCTGCGTCTCGGAGTCTGTCTCCGAGAGCGTGGAGTTCACCGGCATCGAGATCGCGACCGGGAAGGTGGGGCTGGAGGACTGGTCGAGCAGATTCACGCGTAGGAAGGGGATGAGTGCCATTGACGCGATGAAGAACGCCGCCGCCGCGCCGAGCGTCACCAGACGATGGCTCGTCGCCCACTGGATCACCGGAACGTAGACACGCTGCGTCCAGTTCCAGCGCAGGCGGCGCTCGACTCCCTCGGCGCGAACCGCCGGGAGCAGCCTTGAAGCCAGCAGTGGTACGACCGTCACCGCCACAACCAGCGAGGCGAGCAGCGCCACGACCACAGTCAGGGCGAAGGGCCGGAAGAAGCTGCCGGCGATGCCGGTCAGGAAGATGATCGGCAGGAATACCGCCACCGTGGTCAGGGTGGACGCGAAGACAGCGGTGGTGATCTCGCGTGCGCCTGTGTAGGCCGCGACAATCGGGCGCTCGCCTTCGCTGACATGGCGGCTGATGTTCTCGAGCACCACGATGGAGTCGTCCACCACGCGCCCGATGGCGACCATCATCCCGCCCAGCGTGAGGATATTGAGGGTGATCCCTTGCCACCACAACACGATCAGGGCCACCAGCAGGGATAGCGGGATCGAGATCGCGGCCACCAAAGTCGCGCGCCCACTGCGAAGGAATACGAATATGACCAGTACCGCGAAAACCGCCCCCAGCAGTCCCTCGCGAAGGATGTTGCCTATGGCCTGGGTAATCGGCGTCGCTTGATCCTGGATCGATTCGAAATGGACGCCGTGGCCGACTGACGACTCGATCCCCGGAAGCGCATTCCAGACCTCGTTGGCGACAGTCACCGTGTTGGTGTTCGGGCCATCGATGATCTGCAGGCCGATGCTCGGCTTGCCGTTGGTTCGCGTGATCGTGTCGGCCGGCACGGAGACGACCTGCACCGTGCCCAGCTGGTCGATCGCCACCGGCGCCGGCGGCCGGCCGCCCGCCGCTGGGTTGGAAGGCGGGGTCACGGTGACCTTGCCGATCTGGTCGAGGCTGGTCAGCGATCCCGAGATCTGGAGCGGAATCGTTGCCGAACCCTGCTTAAGGGAGCCGACCGACTCCACGACGCTGGCCTGCTGCAGCGCTGAGGCGACCTGGGTGACGCTCACGCCATGGGCCGCCAGCTTGGTGGGATCAAGAGTGACGTCCACCTCGTTGGCCGGGGCTCCGCTCAAGACGACCGATGAGATACCCGCCAGACCCCTTAGCTTCGGCACGGCCACGGACTGAAGCTGACCGGCGAGATCACTGAGTGGCTCGTCAGCGGAGATCGCGTACTCGAGGATCGGCAGGCTATTCGTGGAGAAGGTCTGAACACTCGACGAGGAGGCTTGCGGAGGTAGTAGAGATCGGATCCCCGCGAGGGCGCTGGTGGCGTCCTGCTGAGCCGACTTCAAGTCGGTGCCGTCCTTGAACAGCACGATAACGAGCGAAGCGCCCTGACTCGAAGTGGACTGCACAGTGTCCGTTCCGGCGACCCCCTCCATCGCATTGACCACCGGGACGGTGACCTGGCTGTCGACGATTTGCGGTGAGGCACCCGGGTCGGGCGTAATGACGAGGAGCGCGGGCACTGAGATGTTTGGCAGGAGGTCCTGCTGAACCTGTGTCGCTGCGAAGATGCCGACTCCGAAGAGCAGCACAACGGCGAGGAACACGACGGCGCCAAGACGAAGGGATAGTCGAGTCACGAAATGCACTCTGGTTCAGCTCCCTTCAGCGTCGCCGCTCAGGTTCCGGACCAGCAGCAGGCAAAGGTGGCGAAGCTGCACAAGCTGGTCGGCGGTGAAGCCCTGTGCAACGGCGGCCTGCTTCGCCGTTGCGTCCCTGCGCATCGCATTGATTCGCTCGAGGCCCGCTTCCGTGATAACGGCTTGGACCGAGCGGCGGTCGGCGGGGTCAGGAACGCGCTTCACCAAGCCGTCCCGTTCCAGGACGTCGACGATGTCGGTCATCGTTCTCGGCGTCACGTCCATGCCCTCGGCGAGCGCTCCCAGCGGCAGCTGGCGGCTCGGGCGGTGGCAAAGGCGCGTTAGTACACGAAGGCGGCTCTCCGAGAGACCGTGGCCTTCGGCGAAACGCTCCATCGCATCATGGATCCGCTTCGCAGCCAACCGCAGAGCCGCCAATGCCTCGAAAACCTCGACGGAACCCTCGCCGCCGTTCTCGACCACAGCGCGTCGCATGGCCGCGTCATAGAGGTATCCAGAGCCGTCGACCGTGAGGTCTCCGTGCGTCAGAGGAGCGTGGAACCTAATGTCGGGTTTCCCCATAGTGAGGCCACTCACTATACTTGACCACTCGTGGCGTCGACAAACCTGATCGCGAACATTCCGCCGGTTGGTAGGTAAGAAATGAACGTCGCGCTGTGGGTCCTGCAGGTGGTGCTGGGGATCTTCTTCGTCTTTCATGCCTACCTGCTACTCCGGCCGCCCGCGAGCTTGCAGAGTGGCATGAACTACATCCTGGAGATGCCCGCCGACCTGCGTCGGTTCGCGGCCATCGCCGAGGGATTGGCGGGCCTGGCACTGGTCTTCCCGCCACTGCTCCGCGTCCTGAGCTGGCTCACACCGTTGGCAGCAGCGGGCCTGGTCCTGCTCATGCTGGGCGCGATCGTCTTTCACGTGGGCCGTCGCGAGTACCCGAACGTCGGCTTCAACGCCATTCTGGGAGTGCTCGCCGCCGTTATCGCCTGGGGCCGGTTCGGGCCCTACCACTTTTAGCCCCGCACTTTGCAAAGGAGCACTCCGATGGGCATCTGGAAGTTCGACCCGTACGAGATCAAGATCAATGTCGAGGGCGAGCTCGTCGAAGCCAAGGAGAGCGGAATGCAGGCTCCGCAAGTAGCTGAGCCGCGTCGGTGACAGCAGCGAGCGGCGAGAGAGGCGTAGGTGATGCCGCGCCCGATTTCGAACTCGAGGGCAGCAGCGGACGCATCCGGCTCGCCGACTATCAGCGTTCGCGGAACGTTGCCATCTTCTTCATGCGTGAGTTTGGCTGAATGACGTGCCGCGGGCACGTCGCCCAGTTGGGGCGCATCAACCAGGAGCTGAAGTCCCGCGACACCGATGTGCTGGTGATTGGGGGCGGACGTGCGGCCGCCGCGACGGGGCTGGGGCGTGCGCTTAAGCTTCCATTCCCCGTTCTTGCTGACCCGGACCGGGCGGTCTACGGGAGTTTTGGGCTAAACAAGATGCTGTTCATCCAGAGGTCAGCCACGGTTCTGATCGACAAGAACGGGACGATTCGCTACATCTTGAGGGCGACGAATCCACGCGCCTCGTTCGATAAGGACGAATTGTTGAAGGCGATCTCGACTCTATAGACCTGTCAACTCCGGATACCTGACTCTGGCCGCCGAGGACGGGCAGCCTTGGCGCGGGCGGAAGATTGAATTGCCCTGGGTTTGATGGAGGCCTGAGGGGTGTCCCGAACCGTGCGACCTAAGCGGATAGACTCGACTGGTGCTGACTGCTTTCATCCTCGTCGAATCCACTCGCGAAGGACTGGCTCACCTTGGCTCCGACCTGGCAGCAGTCGAGGGTGTCGCCGAGGTCTACACGGTGACCGGCGACTGGGACTTCATCGCGATCGTGCGGGTGCGCGAGCATGAAGATCTCGCCAAGGTGGTGACGCAGCACCTGACGCGGCTCGAGGGGATCGAGCGCACGCAGACGATGGTCGCGTTTCAGCAGTTCTCGGCCCACGACCTGGAAGCCATGTTCGGACTGGGCCTCGAGGACAAGCGGGCCTGAGCGATCTGCTGCCCGTGGCGCTGCGCGCCGCGCGCGCCGGCGCTCGCGTCCTCATCGACGGCGGGCTGCCCAGGCCCGGCGGTCCGGCTGACGTGAAAGGCGCGGGCGACTACGTGACCGCGTTCGACAGGCAATCCGAAGCCGCCATTCTCGAAGTGCTTGCGCGAGAAACACCAGGCATTGCGGTCCTCGCCGAGGAGCGCGGCGGTAAGCGGGCCGGGACCATGTGGGCGGTCGACCCGCTAGACGGCACCACGAACTTCACTCGCGGATTCCCCGTGGTCGCGGTCTCGGTTGGGCTGCTCGATGAAGGCGTCCCGGTCGCGGGCGTGGTGATCGCACCCTTTCTGGACCTCGAATTCGCGGCGGCGCAAGGACAGGGCGCGACCTTGAACGGCGATCGGCTGCCGGCCCTGCGAGCGCTCGACCCATCCAGGGCCGTGGTCGCAACGGGGTTCCCCTTTCGCAACAAGGGCCGTATGCCCCGATATCGACCCGTGTTGGAGGGCGCCCTGCTGCGCTTCGAGGACCTGCGGCGCGCGGGCGCGGCGGCCCTCGACCTGGCCTGGACCGCTGCCGGCACCTTCGACGGCTACTTCGAGCTGAACCTCAACACGTGGGACGTCGCCGCCGGTGCCGCCCTGGTGCTCGAGGTTGGCGGCCGGGTCACCGACTGGGCGGGCGGCGACTCCTGGGTGGAAAACGGCGACATCCTGGCCGCCCCGCCCGCGGTGCACGAGGTGCTCCTAGAGCTTGCCCGAGAGCCGCTTCAGGGGTAGCTCGACCAGCGCCCTCCACTGCTGGCGAAGCGCGATGCCAGCTGGGATGGGATCTTTTTTGCGACCGGCCTGAGGTCGCGTCGCGCGCAACTGAACGGCGGTCTTGAAATCGCCCTCATATGAAGTAAGCACCTGGCCGATGTCACGCGCGCCGAAGTGGCAGTCGCTGCCTCCGATCGCCGCCCCCAGCCGTTCCGTGTCACGCGCGTAAAACTCGTCGAGCTGGCGCCGGCGGCGCGCGCCAATCGGCACGGTGAACATCATCTCGATGCCGTCGACGTGATGGCGCTCGAGGAGCCGTCGCAGCATATAGGGCTGGATCGAGCCGAAGTAAACCGGCATGAACGGGTGGGGGATGATCGCGAGCCCACCCTGGTCGTGGATCGCCGCGACCGAGTCCTCCAGCGACATTCCACGCTTGACTGGCTTCTCGAGAAACCAACCCATCAGGTGCGTGGTGGCGGGCCACCTGGTGGTGATCTCCTGGCCTGGGACGACGATCAGGCCTGCACCCTCGCCCCTCTGCTGGACCTCTTTGACCGAGGCCATAGTGTCGTGGTCCGTCACCGCGATGAGGTCGACGTGCGCGTTGAGCGCGGCGTCGACGAGCTCGGCCGGCGTGACCATTCCGTCTGACGCGACGGTGTGGCAGTGAGGGTCGGCGAGCGGCATCGGTCAGGCCTCGAACAGCGCGCGTATGAAGGCCTGCGGCTCGAAGGGGGCCAGGTCGTCGATGCCCTCCCCCACACCGGCCAGCTTGACCGGTACGCCGAGCTCGGACTCGATGGCGATCACAGCTCCGCCCTTGGCGCTGCTGTCGAGCTTGGCCAGCACGAGCCCCGTGACGGGAACCGCCCGGTTAAACTCCCGCGCCTGCACGAGGCTGGTGAGGCCCAGGACCGCATCGATGACCAGGAGCGACTCGTACGCACCGCCGTCCAGGGCCTTGGTGGCCACGCGCCCGACCTTGGCCAGCTCCTCGAGCAGGTTGCGCTGCGTCTGCAGGCGTCCCGCGGTGTCGACGAGCACCACATCGCTGCCTCTAGCGCGCGCCGCGTTGATTCCATCGAACACGACCGACGCCGGATCCGCACCGCTCCTTCCGTCGAAATGGTCGACACCCGCGCGCTGAGCCCAGGCCACCATCTGCTCGATACCGGCGGCTCGGAAAGTGTCCGCGGCGACGATCATGGGTTTGCGGCCCTCCTGCTTGAGCCGGTGGGCGAGCTTGCCGACGGTGGTTGTTTTGCCCGCCCCGTTGATCCCATACACGAGGATCAGGCTTAAGCCCCTCACCCCAGCCCGCTCCCCGATGGAGAGAGGGAGTAAGTCGCGAGCCTTCGGCGACATCACAGCGAGCGCCGTCGTGACGAGGGCGTCGGAGGCCTCCTCTTTCGTTCGGGGCGCTCGGGTCCGGACTCCCGCGACCAGCCGTGCCGCCATCGCGGGGCCGAGGTCTGCTGCCACGAGGACCTCCTCCAGCTCCTCGTAATAGCCGGGGGCAAGTGGCGGCTTGAGGGAGCGGAGCCCGGCAGCCAGGACACTGCGGGTGCGACCGCTGACGCGGTCCCAAACGCTCGCTTGCTCCGCTCCCTAGCCGGCGTGGGCCGCGGTGGCGGCGCGTACGGCCGGCTTGCGAATGTCTTCGAGCCGGACCGAGACCAGGTGGGAGGAACCGCTCTCGTCGAGATGAATGCCGTAGAGCGACGAGGCATGCGACATCGTCACGTGGTTGTGCGTGATGACCAGGAACTGGCGCTGCGCACCCAGGCGCGCCAGCATCTCGCCGAAGCGGCCGACATTCGCGTCGTCGAGAGCGGCGTCGACCTCATCGAGGACCGTGAACGGGCTTGGGTTGACCTCGTCCAGGGCGAGCACCAATGCGAGTGCGGCAAGCGACCGCTCGCCGCTCGACAGCAGCGTGACGTTCTGCAGGCGCTTGCGCGCCGGCTGGACGAGGATCTCGACTCCCGAGCGCGGACCGTCGTCGCCGTCTGCGTGCTTGAGCGTCGCGCGGCCGCCCGGCGCGAGCTGAGAGAAGTACTCGTGGAAGTTGGCGGCCACGGCTCCGAAGACCGCCTCGTACCGCGACTCCTCCTCCTCGCGAAGCTTGCCGATGAGCTGCTCGAGGTCGGCGCGGGCCGCTGCGATGTCGTCGAGCTGCGTACGCAGCGTCTCGAAGCGTGCTTCGAGCTCGCGGCATTCGGCATCGGCCAGCGCATTGGTGAGGCCGATCTCTTCGAGGCGGCGCTCCAGGGCGCGCATCTCACGCTCGCGACCTTTGCCGCCGGGGATCTCCTCCGGCGCCACGCCATCCGGCATGCGGGTGCGTATCTCCTCCATGCGCGCCTGGAGCAGCTCCGCCTCGCGCGCGATGAGCTCGAGGTTGCCTTCCAGCGTGCCAGCCTTGAGCCGGGCGTCGATCCGAGCCTCTTCGAGGGCGACCAGGCGCCTCGCACCCTCAGCCATCTCAGCCTCGTCCTCGGGTGAATCGAGCTCGGCCGCGGCCAGCGCAGCCCGCGCCGACTCCGCACCGGCGGTGAGCTCCGGCAGGGACTCGGACGCGATGGCCGCGGCGGACTCCGCGTTCGCGACGCGGGTCGCCCGCTCCGTGGCGGCGCCCTGCAGGCGGGCGAGGTCGCCGGCAACCGCGGACAGCTGGCGGCGCAGGTCTTCGATGCGGTCGCGCCAGCGAGCCCTGTCGAGCTCGGCGTGGTGAGCCGCGGCGCGACCCTCGCCGATGGCCTCCAGGCTCGTCTCGAGGTTTCGCGCCAAAGCAGAGGCATGTTCCTCGGCTGCTACTGACGCGCGCTCCAGCTCGGCCAGCTTCCCCGCCTCCGCGACCTCGGTCGCGCGTACGGACTCGAGCAGCCGGAGGATTTCTTCCGAGCGTGCGGCCCCGGCGGTGCGGGCTCGCAGGTCCGCGAGCGCGGCTTCGGCCTCGGTCAACCGCCCCTTCGCATGTCCCGAGCGAGCCGCGTGAGGATCGAGGCTCTCGAGGCGCTCACGAAGCTCTCGCCGCCGGACGTCAATGGCGACTCGGGGATCGGTGCCCGCGCGTACAAGGCCCGGCTCTCGGTAGACGCCCTCCCGCGTGACCTGTTCGCCCACCACGACGTGCCCGAGAAGCCTGCGCGCGATCTCCTCATAGCCGTGCTCGCAGCGCACGTGCTCGAAGAGGGAGCCGGCTCGAGGGTCGGGGACTGCGATGGGAAACAGGACCGTCCGCTGCGTGTCCGCGGTCGCATTGACGGCGGCCGGCTCATCCGGTGCGACCAGAGCGTCCACGAGCGCTCCGAGCACGGCCGAAAAAGCCGCTTCGTAGCCGGCTTCGGGGGTGACCACGTCGCACATCCTCCGCAGTCCCGGAGCCGCTTCGGGCCGCAGGGTGTCGAGGCCATCCAGCTCCGAGCGCAAGCGCGCCACCATCACAGCTGCGGCTTCGGCTTCGGCGGACTCGATCTTTGCGCGCTCGAGCAGCGCCACGGCGTCGGGAACGAGCTTCGCAGCCTCGGCCATCGATTCCAGGCGGGCGGCTTGCTCCTCCAGGAACTCACGGCGCGTGCGGAGGGAAGCGATCGTGGAAGAGGCCGCGCCTGCCGAGCGGCGAGCCTCTTCCGCGGCGCCTCGCGCGCGCTGGACCTCCGCGGCGTCTGGCGCCTCTGGTAGGGCCGGCGCCTCGGGCACGCTCTCCAGCGCGCCGCGCGCCTGCTCGAGCTCGACCATCAGCTGGCCGCGCAGCGCCTCGGCCGCGGCTGAGAGTGACTGGTGATCCGCCTCTTCGCGGCGCACAGCTTCGGCCAGCGCGACCGTGTTCTGCGCGCGCTCCTCGGTGAGCCTGAGCGCGTGCTCGGCCTCAGCCACCTCGAGCCGCTGGCGGCCCAGGTTGCGCTGGCGCGTGAGGCGGCGATCCTGCCGGGCCTGGATCTCCGTGCGCCAGGTCTGGAACTCCGCCTCCGCCGACTGCGCAAGCTCGCGAGCCTCCACAAGGCGACGCTCCAGGCCCTGTACCTGGGACGTGGCCCGGCGATGTGCGTCGCGCGCCTCTCTCCATTCCTCCCACACGATGCTTCCTCGAAGCAGCTCGAGCCGGGCGGCCGACTCGGCGGCCTCCCGTGCCGCCGCCGCCTGCACGCGCAAGACCTCGAGCCGGGGCTCGATCTCTGAGCGCAGGTCTTCGAGCCGCAGCAGGTTGGCGGCCAACTCGCCCAGGCGCTGTGCGGCCTCCTGCCGGCGCGCCTTGACTCCACGCACCTGGGCCGCCTCTTCGAGCAGCTGCCGGCGCTCTCCGGGCGAGCACACGACGATGGACTCGATGTCGTGCTGGTCGATGATCGCGTACGAGTCCACGGTGAGGCCTGTCGAGGAGAGCAGGTGAATGAGGTCGCGGCGCCGGACGCGCGTGCCGTTCAGAAAGTAGTCGCTCTCTCCATCCCGCTCCACGCGCCGCTTGATCGCAACCTCGTGGTAGTCGACGGGCAGGCGGCCCGCGGTGTTGTCGAAGACGAGCGTCACCTCGGCGAAAGAGGCACGAGACCGCCGCTCGCCTCCGACATAGATGACCTCCTCCATCTTCTTGCCTCGGATGTCTCGCGCCTGGCCCGAGCCGAGGACCCACTTGATGGAGTCGACGATGTTGGTCTTGCCGGAGCCGTTGGGGCCGACGATCGCGGTCACGCCGCCTTCGAACCGGATCTCGGTCTGCCGGGCGAAGGTCTTGAAGCCGACTAGGCTCAGCGAGCGGAGGAACAATTCGCTAGGAGATGCGGCCCGAGGGCCGGCCGAGAGATTTGGAGATCCAGGTGGCCCGAGCCGAAGGCAGGGGTGGCCCGGCTAGGAGCGCACTGTAAGTGCGTGACGACGCCGGGACAGGCCCCCTAACGCGCGGATCGGGCCGCATGGGCTCCAAAGCTCCGGCCAGCATCTCGGGTCGCACCTCCAACATTGTCGCAGATGTAGGGGTCAATTCCGCCCCCGGGTACAACATGTGGAAAGGAGCTATTCCAGGGGTTCGCCGAACTGGCGGCTTCGAGGTTCCCTGTGCACAACCTCCGGGGCGGGCTGCGGTTCGGCGGCTGGTTCCGCGGGAGCTTGGGCGGCAGGTTCGGGAAGATGGATGACCTCAGCCACCCCTGGCGCCGGGCCGGGTTCGGGCTGAGCGGCGGCTCGAGGCGTCCTGGGCGCCCGACGCGCGCGCGGCCGCGGAGTCTTAGCCGGCTTGGGCAGGCCGACCTCGGCCGTACCGAGCAGACCTTCGAGCGCGGCTCGTGCGGCGTCCTGCTCCGCCTCCTGCTTGCTCGCGCCATGACCCGTGCCAAGCGGGTCGCCGCCGGCGAAGACGACGGACGTGTACTCGCGATGCGTGCCGACCTTCGCGCCCTCGCTGTCGTAGAACGGCGTCGCTCCAAAGCGCTCCTGCGCGACCTGCTGAAGCCGGCCTTTGAAGTTCTCGTCCCGCACCGGCGACTCGAGCGCTCGATAGCGATTCAGGTAGTAGTGATAGGCGGCGTCGTAACCCGCGTCCAGGAACATCGCGCCGAGCACGGCTTCGAAGGCGTTGGCGAGCAGTGACTTCAGGCTGCGCCCCCCTCCCTTGGCGATGCCTTTGCCAAGGTAGAGATAGCTGCCCAGGTCCAGCTGCTCGGCGAGCTGGGCCAGCGTGTTGGTGTTGACCATCGCCGAACGGGTCTGGGTCAGCTCCCCTTCTGCGGCTCCGGGGTGGTGCTTGTAGAGGTACTCGGCCGTGATCAGCTGCAGGACCGCATCGCCGAGGTACTCGAGTCGCTCGTTGTCGCGCGGCGAGAGATGCGGGCTCTCGTTGGCGAACGAGCTGTGCGTCACGGCCTCCAGCAAGAGGCTGGGGTCGCGAAAGTGGATTCCGATCTTCTGCTGAAGCTGCTGTAGGGACGGGGCCAGGGGCGTGGCCTGGGGCTGTGCTATGAGGCGGCCTTCTCCTGGATGTACTCCCACGCTTGCCCGACCGTTGTGATCTTCTCGGCGTCCTCGTCGGGGATCTCCAGCCCAGTGTTCTCCTCGAACGCGTAGATCAGCTCGACCAGGTCGAGCGAGTCGGCGTTGAGGTCCTCCTGGAAAGACGCGTCCATTGTCACCTGCTCAGGCTCACAGCCAAGACGCTCCACCACGATGTTCTTGAAATCTTCGAAGCTCAGTTTTTGAGTTTCCATCTCGCGATTACTCTACACGGCCGGGGACCCCGGCTCCAAGCGGCCCGGATCAGATGCTTTTCTTTCCCGCCCTCTTCTTCTTTCCCGCCCCTCTCCCTAACCCTCCCCCCGGAACGGGGGGAGGGGATTCGTTTATGCGATTTGGAGCTGCATGACGGCGTCGGGGCTTCCTACTGCGAACGCGGTTGCTGTCGGCGATAGCTCTTTCATCATCCCCGTCAGCGCACGCTTGGGCCCGACCTCGAGAAACGTGTCGCACTCCATCTCGGCCAGCGTGCGGACGCATGCGGCCCACAGCACCGGCGACCGGAGCTGCATCTCCATCACCTGCGGGATCCGGTCTCCTCCCTCGTGAGGGCGGCCCGTGAGGTTCGCCATGACCGGCATGCGGGGTGCGCGCCACTCGATCCGGTCGAGGGCGGCGCGCAGCCGCTCAGCCGCCGGCGTCATCAGCGGGGTGTGAAAAGCGGCGCTGACGTTGAGTGGGATCACGCGCTTCGCGCCGGCGGCCTGGAGGGCCCTGGTGGCCGCCTCGAGGCCCGCGGTCGTGCCGGCGATCACTGTCTGCGTCGGCGTGTTGTAGTTGGCGGGCCAGGCGCCGTCCATCCCGGCCAGCGCAGCCTCGACAGCCGCCGAGTCGAGGCCGAGCACGGCGGCCATCGAGCTCGTGCCGGCCGGTGCAGCCTCCGCCATCGCTTTGCCACGCTCGACCACTGCCTGGATCACCTGGTGGGCGCTGACCGCCCCGGAGGCTGCCAGGGCCGTGTACTCGCCCACCGAGTGACCCGCGGCCGCAGTCGGCTCGATGCCATGCCGGCGAAGCAGGATGGTCAGGCCGATGCCGACGAAACACAGAGCCGGCTGCGCGTTTTGGGTCAGCCGCAGCTCTTCGTCACCGGCGGTGGTGAGCAGCCGGCGCAGGTCGACACCCGCGGACGTTGAGCACCTGTCGCAGAGATCGCCGACCTCTGGGTCGGTGAGCAGCTCGGCCCCCATGCCAGGCTGCTGCGAGCCCTGGCCGGGGTACAGGAAGGCGACTTTGGCGCCTATGCCGTTTTGATCACCTCGCGGCCTTTGTAGAAGCCGCAGTTGGTGCAGATCGAGTGCGGCCGCCTCGGCTTCTTGCAGTTCGGGCACGGCTGGATCTGCACGAGCGCCAGCGCCAGGTGGGAGCGGCGGCGTCCTTTCTTGGACTTGGATAGCTTGACCTTCGGTAGAGCCATGAGCTTGAGAAGTTTACGGGAACCGGCTGGTGCGGTTCAGGAGCCGGTGGCCTGGTCGGCGCTCTCCTCGGATGGCGGCTGGTTCGTCTGCAGCGCCTCGACCCCCCGGCGGACAGTCGCCAGCGTGCGGCCCAGGTGTGCTTCCAGCTGCTTGAGCTGCTCCATGGCGTAGCCCTCGGCTTCGCGGATGATCTGGTCGGACTTCGCTTGCGCATCCTTGATCACCTGGGCGGAGTGGCGCTCGGCCCGCCGCAGGATCTCGTGCTCCGAGGCCGTCTCTTCGGCGCGCTCGTTCGCCCTCGACATGATGCGCGCCGCCTCCGCATGCGCCTCGCTGATGATGCGCTGCTGCTCCGACACAGTCCAGTTGGCCTGCTTGATCTCGTCGGGCAGGTTGAAGCGGACCTGGTCGATCAGCTCCATCATCTCGTCCTCGTTGACCATCACCTGGGTGGACAGCGGAACGTGGCGCGCGTTCTGGACCAGGTAGTCGATACGGTCAAGCAGCTCGTCGACCTTTATCTGTACTTCTCCTTGAGCGCTCTCGCAACGGGGGGCGGAACGAGGTCGCTCACATTCCCGCCATAGCTGGCGATGTCCTTCAAGATACTTGACGAGACGTAGATGTGCGCGAAGCTCGACATGAGGAAGACGGTGTGGATATCTGGGGCCAGTTTGCGATTCATGAGGGCCTGCTGAAGCTCGGCGTCGAAGTCTGAGTAGGCCCGCAAGCCTTTGACCAGCGTGTTCGCGCCTCGGGAACGGGCGAACTCCACGGTCAGCCCCCTGAAGCTCGCCACCTCGACTCTGTCGCGACCCTTGAGCGAGGCGCTGATCAACTGCATGCGCTCCTCCACGGTGAACAGCGGTTGGCGCTTCTCGGGGTTGCCGGCCACGGCGACGATGAGCTTGTCGAAGATCCCCAGCGCGCGATCGACCACGTCAAGGTGTCCGTTGGTCAACGGGTCGAAGCTTCCCGGATAAACGGCCGTCTTCGTTTTCGGGCTCGGCGAGCCGCTCTGCCCCTTGACGCTCAAGCCCTGAACACCGTGACGATCGTGTCGCCGTAGCGCCGCTCGCGATCGACCTGGAGACGGGCCAGCGCGGGCATCTGCTGACGTCGCGAATGCTCCGCAACCACGGTCACGTCTTCCGCGTTTCGGTCGAGCACGCGCAGCGCGCGGTCGAGCACCACGTCGTCATACGGAGGATCGAGAAACACGAGGCCGGCCCGCTTGACCTCGTCGGGCGATGCCTCCAGCCACCGCACGACGTCTCCCCGGACGACGTGCGCGCGCTCTCTGAGACCGAGTACGTCCAAGTTCTGGCGCAGGATAGCAAGACCGCGAGCCTGGTGGTCCACGAAGGTCACGCCCGCCGCGCCGCGCGACAGCGCCTCGATGCCGAGAGCTCCCGACCCCGCGAACAGGTCGAGCACATGCGCGCCTTCGATGCCTGGCCCGACCAGGTTGAAAATCGCCTGCTTGACCATGCCCTGGGTGGGCCGGATGCCCTTCGGCGCTTTGAGCCGCCGGCCTCTCGCCTCTCCCCCGCTGACGCGCAGGCCCGGCATGATCAGCGCGAAATCCGGATCGCGCCTCGGCCAGTGATGGTGCCGATGCGCGTCGCGGGATATGGCTGCGAGCTCATGAGCTCCTCGAAACCCGATGCATTCTCTGGCGGGATCGCGATGAGGAGACCGCCACTCGTCTGCGCGTCGCAGAGGAGGAGCTGGTCGAGCTCGGAGATTCCGTTCCAATCGACCTGGTCTCGATACGCGGCGTGGTTGCGCCGGCTGCCACTGGGAAAGAGGTCCTTCTCCGCAAGCTCTCTCACTCCGGTCATCAACGGGACCGCGCTCAGCAGGATGTCCGCACCTCCCTTGATGTTCGACAGGTGGCCGATGAGGCCGTAGCCGGTGACGTCGGTGGCGGACGTAGCGCCCGCGGCGACCATCGCCTCGGATGCGGCGCGGTTCAGGTGCGACATCACTGCCACCGCCTCGCGCTCGAGGGCCGGCGGACAGAGCCCGCGCTTGATCGCGGTCGCGACCAGACCCGAGCCGAGCGGCTTGGTCAGGAACAGGATGTCGCCGGGTCGAGCGCCGTCGTTCGAGATCACGCGGTCCGGGTGCACCTCACCGGTCACGGCGTATCCAAACTTCGGTTCGGCGTCGTCCACGGAGTGGCCGCCGACGACGGCGATGCCCGCCTCGGCCATCTTGGCAGCGCCGCCGGCCACGATCTTCTCCAGCAGCCCGGTGCTCAGCTTCTCGCGCGGGAACGCGGTGATGCCGAGCGCGAACAGGGGCCGGGCACCCATCGCGTAGATGTCGCTCAAGGCGTTCGCAGCGGCGATCGCGCCGAACTCCGCCGGGTCGTCGACGATGGGCGTGAAGAAATCAACCGTCGCGACGAGTGCGCGGTCAGGCGCGATTCGATAGACCGCCGCGTCGTCGCGGCCGGCCGTCGCGACCAGAACGTTGGGGTCGACGATCGGGGGCAGAGCCCCCAGCACCTGCCCTAGCTCCACCGGGCTGAGCTTGCAGGCTCAACCGGCCCCGTGGCTGTACTCCGTCAACCGAAGCGGCGAAACCTGTTCCATACGTGGCTAGTATCGGCGGATGCCTCTTGTGTTCGCCGCGATCGCTCCTCACGGCGGAATTGCGATTGCCGAGGCGTGCTCCCGTGCCGAGCGCTCGCTCGCCACAGCGACGCGGGCCGGCATGGAAGAGCTCGGGCGCATTTTCGCGGACGCCCGGCCCGAGGCGGTGATCGTCGCGACTCCGCACAACGTCCACATCGCCAACGCCCTTGGCGTCGTGGTCGCCGGCCGGGTGGCGGGCCGCCTCGCAGGCGCCCCGCCGTCGGTCGCTCTGGATGTGCCCTCGGCCAATGACCTGGCATGGCTGGTGCTCGAGGCGCTGGCCGCGGCCGAAGTACCTTCAGTCGGCGTCAGCTTCGGATCCAACGACCCGGAGACGGCGGTGGCGCCGATGGACTGGGGAGTGCTGATACCGCTCTGGTTCATGGGCGGCCGGCACGACCCTCCCGTTCCGCTGGTCGTCGTGACCCCAGCTCGCGACCTCCCAGCTGAAGCACACATCGCCGCAGGCGCGGCGATCGCTCAGGCGGCGGAGAGATCGGGCCGGCGGGTGGCGTTCATCGCCAGCGCCGACCATGGCCACGCGCATGTCGAGGAAGGTCCGTACGGCTACCACGCGAGCGCAGACAAGTACGACGCTCTCATCTGCGAGCTGGTCAGAACCGATGCGCTCGACCGGCTCAGTGAGATCCCGGCGGAGCTGGTGGAGGAGGCCAAGGCTGACAGCTGGTGGCAGATGCTCATCCTGCACGGCGCCACGGCCGGCTGGAACGGGCGCCTGATCTCCTACGAGGCGCCGACATACTTCGGGATGCTGACGGCGGCTTACTCGCCTAGCTGATCGAGGTCAGGTCCAGGCGGCGCGCAACCGCCGCCTTGAGCAGCGGATTGTGTTCGAACCCGGGGTCCGCCTCCAGCAGGCTTTCCGCCTCCTGCCGGACCTCGCTCAAGAGCTCGGGCTGCTGGAGGGCCTGCATGGCAAGGTCGGACATGCCGTGCTGACGCGACCCCATCAGCTCGCCCATCCCGCGAATGCGCATGTCCTCTTCGGCCAGCTTGAAGCCGTCACGAATCTGAGTCATGAGGTTCAAGCGGTTGAGGGCCGGCTCGGAGGGATCGTCGGTCAGCAGCAAACAGTGGCTCTGGCCCGCGCCGCGGCCCACGCGGCCGCGGAACTGGTGCAGCTGCGCCAGCCCGAAGCGGTCGGCGCCTTCGATCATCATCACGGTCGCGTTCGGCACGTCGACGCCCACCTCGACCACGGCCGTCGCTACGAGCACCCGCACCTCACCGGAGACGAATGCGCGCATCACCTCGTCCTTCTCCTTGAGGCGCCCATGTACCAGGCCCATCCGAAGGTCTGGGAACACGTCCTTCTGGAGGCGCTCGAACTCGGCGGTCGCCGATCGGGCCACGACCGTCTCGGAATCCTCGATCAGTGGACAGATGACGAATGCCTGGCGCCCCGCGTGCACCTGCTCCCGGACCAGCTCATAAGCGCGCCGGCGCTGGTCAGGCTCGACCACCTCGGTCTCGACCGGCATGCGGCCCGGCGGCTGCTCGTCAATCACCGAAACCGACATCTCGCCGTAAGACGCAAGCGCAAGGGTGCGCGGGATGGGTGTCGCCGTCATGGCGAGGAAATGCGGACGGCCCTGGCCTTTCGCTCGAAGCAGCTCGCGCTGGCGCGTGCCGAAGCGGTGCTGCTCGTCGACCACCGCGAGGCCCAGGTCCATGAACTCGACGTCCTCCTCGATCAGCGCGTGCGTACCCACGACCAGCGCGCAGTGACCCGAGGCGGCTGCAGTTTTCACACGGCGGCGTTCAGCCGCGCTCTGGCTGCTCACCAGCAGCTCAACGGTCAGGCCGGGGAAGCTCGCTTCCAGGTAGGCGCGGAAGCGGTGCAGGTGCTGGCGGGCGAGGATCTCGGTCGGCGCCATCACGACCGACTGGAGGCCCGCGGCATGCGCCATCGCGACGCAGGCCGCCGCGACTGCCGTCTTGCCCGATCCGACGTCACCGTTGAGAAGACGATTCATCGGCACCGGCTTCTCCATGTCCTGGAACGCCTCCCATGTGGAGCGTCGCTGCGCGCGGGTCAGCTCGAAGCCGAGGCCGGCCTTGAAGGCGTCGATCACATCTTGGCTGTATGCGATCGGCGTCGCCGGCTCCGCGGCGATGCTCGCGCGCATCAACGCAAAGGCCGCCTGCAGCTCGAACAGCTCGGCGAATGCCATGCGGCGGCGCGCCTCGCGCCACTGCGCAAACGTGTCCGGGCGGTGCCCGAGGCGGACAGCTTCCGCGACTGGAAGGAGCCGGTGGTGTTCGCGCACCCGTTCCGGAAGCAGGTCCTCGAGCTCGCCGGCGAGCGGCAGGGCCGATTCGACCCAGCCCGCAATCTTTTTCGAGCTCAGGCCGCCGACCAGGTGGTACTTCGGCATGAGCCCACCGACCCGCGAGGGCTCACCCTCTTCGTTACCTTCCAGCCGCTCGTGATGCGGGTTCTGCATCTCGAGCATCCCGTAGCCGATTTTGACCAGACCGGCAACGGCGACGCGGTCACCTTTGTGCAGCTGCCTCGCGACAAACGGCTGGTTGAACCAGGCGACGCGAAGCCCTGCGTCGCTCTCGTCGCGGATGATCGCCTCTGTGAGCTTCATCTTCTTGAAGCGCGTGATCTTGGGCGCGATCGAGATGATCGTGCCCACCACGGTCGCCTGGGCCCCGACCGCAAGCGAGGCAATCGGGACCGGCTCCCCATAGGTCTCCCAATCGAACGGCAGGGTCAGCAGAAGGTCGCGAATCGTCTCGACGCCGAGCTTGTTCAGGCGATTGACGTCAGGCGCCTTGATCCCGGGCAGAGCGGATACCGGCGCGTCGAGCATCCCTGGAAGGACAACTATGCTCAAGGAGTGATACCGCCTCCACCGCCCACCCCGGCCGCCGAACCGGTGAGCAGCTCCGGGATGTCAAGGGGCCTGCGCACGACCATCGTCGCCATTGTCATCATCGCCATCGTCCTGGTCGGAATCATCGGCTATGCCGTGACGGGCCTCGCGTACGCGCAGACCCGGATTGGGAACGCCGACAAGACGCTAAACACTGTGATCACGCATCAGAACAATCTCACCTCCACTTTCAGCGACCTTATCTCCAAGTTCAATAGTCTTAGCAGTGGCGGTACCTTCGATCCCCTGCAAGAGCGCGCCTTATTTGACCAATTCGTCGCAAGCGAGACGGCGGCAGGGGTCACGGATGAACGTGATGACGCGTCGTTGGCATCCGCCAGAGTAAGTCTCAGCGAGCAGCGGTGGCTCACAGTGTTGGCCCGCACCAACCTCGACAACGAGGCTACGAGGATCGACCACGCGCGGAAAGCCCTGTCAATCGCAAAGACGGCAGCCGCAGAGTACGTCCAGGACGGACAATTCTTTCAGACGTACTTCGATGCCCAGATCGACTTCGAGATGTTCAGCACACAGATCGCCACTGCCGACCTCGGAGGCGCGAACACGACGCTGAGCAACATGAAGACGCATGTCGACAAAGGGCTTCAGCTTTCGGCCGCGATCGGCCTGCCTCCCGAGCTGCACGCCCTGATGGGCGACTTCGAGACTCTGGTCAGTGATTTCGGGAAGCTGCTTGTTGCGGCCGCGGCAAATGACGACAAAGGTGTCATCAACGCAGAGAACAGCGTGCAGGCGGACGCCAACAAACTGGGCACCTACAACGTAGACAGCATCATGGCCAAGATCGCTGCCTACTACAAGCCGATGTTCGACCAGATCGACGCGGAGATGGCCAAAGCCACGGCGTGAGACCCGGCCTGTTCGAAGACCACTCGATCACGCGGCGGGTGAACCGCGAGAACATCCTCCTGCTGGGAGGCGGGCGTGCGCTGCTGATGCAGCTGGCGCATCCGAAGGTCGCGGCGGGTGTCGACGAGCACTCGGACTTTCGCGCGCACCCGATCCGGCGCTTGCGCCGCACGATCCGCATGACGATGGCGATCGTGTTCGGCGATCGCGAAACGGCGCTGGCCGCCGCTCGCGGCGTCAACCAGGTGCACGCAAAGGTGCAGGGAGGCGGCTACCGCGCGCTGGATCCCGACCTCTTGCTGTGGGTATACGCAACGCTCGCAGACACGGCCCTGGTGACGTACGAGGCTTTCGTGCAGCCCCTCCTGCCGCGCGAACGCGACGAGTTCCACAATGAGTTCAAGCTGCTGGGAGAGCTGTTGGGAATCCCGCATGATCGCTTTCCGAGCACGGTGGGCGATTTCGACGACTACCTGGACCAGATGGTGGCGAGCGGGCCGGTGCGGGTGGATGCGCGTGCGCGCGAGCTGGCCGCGCAGGTCATGCGGCCGCCCGCGCGCGTGCTGCCTGGCCCGGTGATGATTCCCTTGAACGTGGTCACGACCGGCCTCCTGACGCCGGCGCTGCGCGAGCAGTACGGCCTGGCCTGGGGACCACGCCAGCAGCGTGCGTACCGGCTCGCGCTAAGGGTGCTGCCGAGAGTCATCGCCCTCACGCCGCCGCTGCTTCGTGTGTGGCCGCGCCCGGGCCGCAGCATCGTGTTCACGGCCGGCGGGCGGGCGACGACTACTTCTTGATGTAGACGACGCCCAGCGCTTTCGGGCCGGTGTGGGTTCCGAGCACGCAGCCGATCTGCCCTACCGGCACCTCGAGGTCGGGGTGGCGGCTCCGTATGTCGGCGGCGATCCGCTCGGCCTCCTCGGGCGCCTGCGCGTGCACCACGGCGACGTGCTCGACGGGCACGTCTTGGTCAAAGAACTCGACCATCCGAGGGATGGCGCGAGACCGCGTCCGCACTCGATCCACCGGCTTGATCTCGCCCTCGGCTACCAGCAGGAGAGGCTTGACGTCGAGCAATGTGCCGATCATTGCAGAGGCGCGGCTGACGCGGCCGCCCATCTCGATGTAGCGCATGGTGTCGAGCAGAGCGAGCACACGACACTTTGGAATTCGCTCCTTCACCGCAGCGGAGGCCTCCACGAGGGTTGCGCATTCGGCCGCCACCTGGCAGAGGAACGCCATCGGCATCGTCACGGTCTCGCTGTCGATGACGTCGACGCGAAAGCCCTCCACGGACTGAGCGCCCACTCGCGCGGCTTCAACGGTGGCGGAGAGCGACCGGCCGAGGTGAATTGAGATGCATCCGTCGTGGTCTTTGGCAAGGCGCGCGTAGAGCTCGGCGAACTCGCCCGGAGACGGAGCTGAGGTCGTGGGCAGCTTGCTGGATGCGGCAAGGCGGGCAAAGAACTCCTCGTTGTTCATGTCCACGCCATCGCGAAACGTTTCCTCGCCGAAGAGAACTTTCAGCGGGACGACGTCGATGTCATAGCGCTCGCGCCACGCGTCGGGCAGGTCGGCCGTAGAGTCGGTGACGACCGCGAAAGACCGCTTCACCCCGCTGTTCTACGCCGGCGCGCGCGCAGGGCGCATTTACTCAATCGACAGGATGAACGGGTAGTGCTGCTGCCCGCCCTGCTGGACCTCGACCTCGAGACCAGGATGAGTCGAGCGAATATCTGACTCGAGCTTCTGGAGCTCATCGTCGGTGGCGCCTTCGCCGCGGTAGACGGTGACGAGTTCATAGGAATCGGCACCGAGCTTGCCCAGAGCTTTGTTGACGACCTCGCCGTAGTCGGTGCCCGCAAACTCGAGCTTGTCGTTGATCAGGCCGATCACGTCGCCCTTCTTAACCTTCAAACCGTTGGAGCGCGTGTCGCGCACCGCGTGTGTGACCTCGATGGTCTGCACGCGTTCGGCCTCGGACTTCATGGCGGCCAGGTTCTCGGCGCCTGAGCGATCGCCGCGGAATGCCACGACGGCGGCGACTCCCTGCGGGACGCTGTGCGTCTCGATGACGTGTACGTTCTTCTTCGTCAGGCCGAGCACCTGCTTGGCGGCGAGGATCACGTTCTTGTTATTGGGCAGGAGGATCACCTCGTCGTAGGGCACGGACTCGATGGCCGTCAGCATGTCCTGGGTGCTGGGATTCATCGTCTGGCCGCCCTCTACGATGGCGTCGACGCCCAGCCCTCGGAAGATATCGACAAGGCCGCGACCCGCCACGACGGCGACCACCCCGACGCCGTTCGACCGCGGCGCTCCGGCGGCCTGGCCCGCGCCCTCGAGGATCCGCCGGTGCTGCGTCGACATGTCACCGACGTTGAGCTTGAGCAGCTTGCCGTATCCGCCGGCGAGAGTGATGATCCGGGTCGGGTCGTCGGTGTGGACGTGCACTTTCACCAGCTCCGGCTCGCCGACGACGAGCACCGAGTTGCCGAGAGCCTCGATCTGGGTCTTGATCCTTTCCAGGTCGAGGTTGGAGCCTTCGATGAGGAACTCGGTGCAGTACCCCCAGCCTCCCTCCGGAAGCTCCACCGACACCTGTGAGGGTGCGGGTAGCGCGGCGGGCCGGGCTGGGGCGAGGGCTGCGAGCGACGACTCCGACTCCTCGATCGTCTTGAGCATCCCCTCGAGGATGATCTGCAGACCGAAACCTCCGGCATCGACGACGCCGGCGTCGCGAAGGATCTGGAGCTGGCTCGGCGTTTTGAGCACCGCGTCCCGGGCGCCGGACGCCGCGGCGGCGATTACCCTCGGCACGGTCGCGTCGGGACTGGCGGCCGCCGCCGCGGCGGCCCGGCCGGCCTCTCGCGCGACGGTCAGGATCGTACCCTCGGTCGGCTTGTTCACGGCGCGGTAGGCGGCGTTGGCGGCTTCTTCGAACGCGGTCGCCAGCTCGGCCGGCGTCAGCGAGCTCTTGCCCTCGACAGCCCGGGCGAACCCGCGAAAGATCTGAGACAGGATCACGCCCGAGTTGCCGCGCGCACCCATCAGGCTGCCGTGAGAGGCGAGCTTGGCGATCTTGCTCACCTCGGCAGCGTTCGATTCCTTGATGTCTTCGACCGCGGACTGAAGCGTCAGCAGCATGTTGGTGCCGGTGTCACCGTCGGGGACGGGGAAGACGTTGAGCCGGTTCACCTCCTCGTGGTTGGAGGAGAGCCAGCTCAAGCTGCCCAGCAGGGCCCGCTTGAAGAGGGGTCCGTCCACCCCAGGGGTCTTGTGCTCGGACACCGGCTAACGGCGCTCTTCGCGAACGCCCTGGACGTTCACGTTGACTTGCGCCACCGGTACGTTGACCGAGCGCTCCACCTCGAACTTGACCGCCTGCTGGAGATTGTGGGCGACCTCTGAAATGCGGATGCCGTACTGGACGATGACGAATACGTCGATCGCCAGGCCGCCCTCCATGTCCACCACCTCGACGCCGCGAGCCACATTCCCTCGATGCAGGAGCTCGGCCACGCCGTCACGCAGCCCGCGCGCCGCCATCCCGGTGATGCCGTAACAGCCCAGCGCGGCGTGGGCCGCGATCGCGCCCACGGCGGACGGGAAGACTTCAATCCGGCCCCACTGGCGGGCCTGGATGAGCGCGGTGGTGGTCTTGGAGGCCATGGAAAGTCCATGGTACAATTCAGATCACCCGCGACGAACGTGCGGGTGTTTTTGTCTGTACTCCCAATCGGAAGGTGCCTCATGGCCAAGCGCTGCGCGATCTGCGGCAAGGAGCCGCAATACGGACATCACGTCAGTCACGCCAAGAACCGGGTGAACCGGAGGTTCATGCCCAACCTCCAGATGGGCCGGGTGACCGTGGCGGGCAAGAGCGTGCGCGCGCGGATCTGCACGCGCTGCCTGCGTACTTACGCCGGCTAGCTAGCCGAAGTCCATCCCATGCACCTCGCCTAGGTGCGCCAGGTCTTTCCGCAGGGCCCCCCACACCCGCTCCTGGACCTCGATGCTCGGCGCGACCTCTGAAGGGTCGTTGACCTCGGCCGCGAGCTCCGGATGCTCGACCATCTCGGCAAACAGCAGCGTCCATGCACGCGGGACCACCTCGTAGACCGCGTAACCACCGCCACCCAGCGCGAGCCATCGGCCGCCGCAGAGCTCGTGCGCCAGCTCGTGGAAGACCTGGCCCACGCGCGGCCAGATCCGCGTCGTCGCAGCGAGATGCGCAAGCGGGTCGAGGTAGTGCGTGTCGCAGCCGTCCTGGGTCACGAGCACGGTGGGCTTGAAGCGGCGCAGGAGAGCCGGCACGACCTTCTCGAACCCCTCGAGCCACGGCTCGTCCCAGGTGTACGGGAGGAACGGCAGGTTGGCGGCCGACCCGCGACCCGCACCGACGCCGCAGTCCTCGGGAAAGCCGGTGCCGGGAAACAGGTAGCGGCCGCTCTCGTGAAGGCTGATGGTGAGGACGTCGGGATCGGACTGGAAGATGTCCTCGACGCCGTCACCGTGGTGGACGTCCACGTCCACGTAGGCGACGCGATGACCCTGGTCCTTGAGCCACTTGCAGGCGATGGCCGGATCGTCGTAGGTGCAGAACCCGGATGCCCGCGCCCGATGGGCATGGTGCAGGCCGCCAGAGGGACTGAACGCGTGGACCGCAGCGCCGCTTTCGATCGCCTGCGCCGCGACGAGGGTCGCGCCGGCCACGAGCGCCGCGCCCTCGTGAAGCTCATCGGAGATCGGGTTGTCCGCCGATGCGAAACCAGCCGCGTCGATCTCGTCGGGCGAGGCGCGGTCGCGCCGGGTCGGATCGCTCAGCTCGCGGACGAGCTCGATGTAGCGTCGAGAGTGGACGAGCTCCAGCTCCTTGATCGTCGCGCGGCGTGGAGGCAGCAGGTGGCAGTACTCGATGAGACCGGTTGAGCGGATGAGGTCCACCGCGAGCTTCACTCGAATCGGCTGCAGCGGATGCTGGTCCGAGAGGTGATGCTTCATGAGCTCGTCCCCGTAGACGAGCGCGACCGATCCAGGCACCGCCACTTACCCTAACAACCTGTTGGAAGCGAAAGGTCTCTTCGAATCGGTGCCCAACTTCTCCGAGGGGCGGAGCGCAGAGGCGATAGCAGCGATTGCCGGGGCGGCCGCGTCTGGAGGCGCGCACGTACTGGACGTCGACCCGGATCGGGACCATCACCGCGTCGTCATCTCTCTCGCGGCGGAAAGGGCAAAGCTCATCGACTCGCTGATGGGCGCGGTAGGTGCGGCGGTCGAGCAGATCGATATGCGGACACACCAGGGCGTGCATCCCCGGGTGGGGGCGGCCGACGTGGTCCCGATCGTGCCGCTCGGGCAGAGCACGCTGGCCGCCGCTCGCGAGCTCGCGCGAGAGGTTGGAGAGCGGATCTGGAGCGAGTTGCGGGTTCCGATCCACTGGTACGGCGAGCACCGATCGCTCGCCGACATCAGGGCCGGCCGCGCCGTTCCCGACCTGGGCGGCCCCAACCTCCACCCGACCGCAGGCGCCGTGTCCGTCGGTGCGCGCCTGACCCTGGTCGCGTTCAACGTGCTGCTGCCGGAGCTGGACGTGAGTCAGGCACGAGCACTCGCGCATTCGCTGCGCGAGTCGCAGGCAGGCATGCGGGGCGTGCAGGCCCTCGTCTTCGAGCTCCCTGGAGGCCGGGTGCAGCTTTCGATGAATCTGTTCCGCGTCGACGAGACGACTCCGGCAGACGTGGTCGCAGTGCTCACGCGTCGCGGTGTCGCGATCGGCCGGCAGGAGCTCGTCGGGCTGTGTCCGGCGATCGCCGCGGGCGAGGTGGCAGCCGGCCGGCTGCTGGAAGGGCGGCTCGCCGGGTCTGCGGCCCGGGCGGGCGCGCTGCGCTGCCGGGCATACGGCCAGGCACACGCGAGCGAAGAGCACGTCGCTCTGGCAGCCAGGCTCGAAGGCGAAGCAGCGGCCCTGGACGCGTTGGAGATCGACCAGGCAGAGCTGCTGGTGGGTGCGGAGCGGGCGGCCGCGCTGGCGCCGGTGCTGGGCGCGGCCAAGGTCCTGGACGGCGAGCTGGAGGCGATGCTCGGCGCCGCGGCACGGGGACTTCGCGCGGCGATCAGGCAGGAGACCGCTGCGGCCCACTCAGCCAGGATCGCGGCCCTGGACCGCAGGCTGGACGCCGTCTAGACGCTGGGTGCGGCCACGTCCATCGTCACGGTGCAAGCGCCGCCGCTCACGTCCACGCGGTACGTGTCCGTCTCGGTGCCGGTCGATTCCTGAAGCGTGCCGATCGCGTGGTTCTGGTGCCCGTCGAACTCGAGGCTCACCGCTCCCCCTGAAACGTTGACGGAAGCTGCGGCGCCGGGCGGGCGGTGGAGATGCACGGTCACTGCGCCGCCGTTGATCGTGATCGGGACGGCGCCCGACGGCTTACCCAACGTGATGTCCTCGCGGCTGGCGCCGGTGTTGATTGCCATCGACTTGAGCGGGACGCCGGCGAGGTTGTACGTCTCGGTGGCCGCTCCACCGTTGGAAGTGATCGTCCAGGGAATGCTGGAGCTGATCTGCAGGTCCAACGTGAAGCGACGGGCATTGAAAACGCCGAAGCTTCCATTGCCCTGGGAGATCTGCAAGCGTCCGCTCGAGCGGTCCAGGCTCACGTGCGGCTTCGTGCCCGAGTAGGTGATGTGAGCCCTGAAGAGATCGCCGTCGAGCGAGCTGCTGCCTACGACCGTGATGGTCGCGGCGCCCGCATCGAGCTCGAGCGATGCATGGTCCAGGCTCCCGACGGTCTCCGAGGAGTCGAGCTGGTTGGTCGCGCTCGGGTTGGGAGCCAGGGCGATGTACGCGACGGCGCCTCCGGCCGCGAGCAGAACGATGAGCACGGCAGCGACATCTCCCGCCTGGCCTGGCAGCCCACGGCGAATGAGGAGCTCCAGCCCGATCACGATGAGAACCAGCGGCCAGAGGTCGGCGAGCAGGCTCAGACGGTCGGTCGAGACCACGCCCGCGTTGACGAGGAGGGCGAGGATTCCGATCAGAATGAGGACCGCGGGCCAGAAGAAGCTCCGGTAGCGCCGCATGCCCGCCATGCTCATGTCCGGGAGCGCCTGATGATCAGCCATACCCCAAGCGCGATGAGCACCAGGGGCCAGACGATCTCAGGCTTAAGCCACTCCAGCAAGCCGAGGTTGTTGAGCAGGAAGTAGACGCCGGCAACCACCAGCACGGCCGGCCAGAAATACTCGCGGCGCCAATACCTCACGTGCCGGATTCTAGGGGGCCGCCGGTTAAATCGGGGCGACCACCTCGAAGAGGTCCGGCCGTTCCTTGCGGGCCGCCTCCACGAGCTCCGATCCCGCCACAGTTGCCTGCACAGGGTGAGCCCCTGTGAGGTAGGCGCGCGCCACCCGGCGGAGGTCGTCCGCCGTGACCTGGAGCAGGCGCTGCTTGAACCGCTCTCTCTCCTCGCGGGTGAAACCCGTGAGCCGGTTGGTCGCCTCGCGGCGGCCCTTGATGTCCGGTGACTCCAGTGGATCGACGTCGCCGCAAGCTCCGAGGATCGCTTCCTCGAGCGCCTCGGCGTCGACCTCGCCGTCGGTCACCCATGCCACGGCGCGGTCGTACACCTCATACGTCCGGAGGATGTTGGGATCGCGATACGAACCGAAGTAGAAGGTGCCGCTCCCGATGCCGGCCTGTGCGAAGGCGCCGTAGGCGCCGCCCTTCTCGCGCAGCTCTCGGTGCAGGAACGTGTCTCGCAAATAGTTGGCCAGCACGAGGAGCGCCGGCGCGTCGGGGTTCGTGTAGCGAACTGTTTTGAAGATGCGGACGTTGAACGCAACGGGCACGGGCGCGGTGCGCGCTTCCGGCGCACCCTCGAGCGGTTTCGGTTGCTCGGGACTGCCGCTGCTTGCGCCGGGCGGAAGGGCGTTCACGAGCCCCGCGAGCAGCGTCGTAAGCGTTTCGACCATGCCCTCTTCACAGGTCACCACGAAGCGGATCGAACCGGCTCGAAACAGGCGCGTCCTCAAAGCGTCGAGCTTGACGATCAGATCGTCCAGCTCATTGCCCTCCAGGCGCGCCAGGTGGCGCATGACGTGAAGCATCCCGATCCCTTGCAGGCGGTCGTTGATCGCGCCCTCCGAAGTGAGCTTCGAATGGGCGCGAAGGATCGCAAACTGAAAGCCGAGCCCGGCGATCGAGCTCTCGAGCCGGGTCGCCCCCTCCGCGATGACCTCCTTCAGGCGGTTCGGCTCCAGCTCCAGCCCCGCCATGAGGTCGGTGAGCAGGTCGACGAACGGCTTTGCGTCGCGATTCAGCGCACGGCCGGAGAGCACGAAGGACTGGAGGTAATCCTCCTGCGCGGCAAGCGACTGGACCTGGGGGGCAGCGCCCACACCGCCGGTGACGGCGGCGATGCGCGAGGCGATCTGCACGTAATCCTGGCCGGCCGCGCCGCTCTGCGTGAGGACCCGGCTGAAAAGCGGCAGAAGCTCCTTCTCTTTCAGGCTCAGCGCCGCGAAATCCGAGCGGATGTCGAGGTATGTGATTCCATTCGTGGGCTGCGGGAAGAACTCGATCGCCGCCGGTCCAACCTTGACGTCCCGGCTTGGCACGTCTTCGAACTTCATCGGGATGTCGCTGAGCTCGAGGGTCGGAAGCGCCGACAGGTCCTGCTTGGCCTCCTGGTCGGCCTTGAGACGCAGGGCCTCCGCGACGATGCGCTGTTTCTCTCGTTCGTCGAGCGCGGCCTCGATCGCTGCCAGACGATCGAGCTCCTTGCGCCGCTTGCGCTCCTCGAGCCCAGGGTCGGGCTCGATCGTCAGCAGCGCGCGATGAGTGTTGTCGATGAGCTCGGCGCGGATGAGGTTCTCGAAGAAGCGGCCTTCTCCGCGCGCCTTCTCCAGGTGCTCGAGGTCGGCGTCGAAGTTCAAGGCGTCGTAAGGATCGCCCCCGTAGTAGTAGGGCGCGAGGCACGTGAACAGAACCTTCAGGGCGTATGGGTAGCCTGCATTCGAGCGCTCGCGCTTCTCGAACTCGAGCCGGTGGATCGCCGCGTCGACCTGGGCCTGGTCAACGCCATCATCGGCCAGGCGCTCCAGCGTGTCGAGGACGACCTTCTGGACCTTCTCCGCGTCGGCGGACGCGACGTCCTTCAGGCCCGCGCCGAAGACACTTTCGCGGTAGTCGTCCTGAAAGCCCGTTCCGTCCGCCATCGCGGTACCGAGCCCCGAGTCGATCAGCGCCTTGCGCAGCGGCGATCCGGCGTTGCTCAGAAGGACTTCGGTCAGCACCTTCATCGCGAGCTGGCGGAACGAGTCGCCAGTCGGCACCGTCACCCACGCGACAAGCGCCTGCGACTTGCGCGTGATGTCCTCGTTCGCGGTTATGGGATATGGCTCGACGGCCTTGATCGGCTTCGTGAACCGCTTGACGTTGGGGATCCTCGTGTCGACTTCGATGCGCTGGAAGCGCGACAGCACGTTGCGCTCGATCACCTCGAGCGTCTGCTCGAGAGGCAGGTGGCCGTAAGTGTAGAAATACGCGTTGCTCGGGTGGTAGTGCGTGGCGTGGAACTGGCGCAGCTGCTCCCAGGTGAGGTTGGGAATGTCCTCCGGATCTCCGCCCGAGATGTGCTCGTAGGTGAGGCCCGGAAACAGGGAACGGCCGACGGCCCGCTGCACGGCCGCCTGCGGCGTCGCCAGCGCGCCCTTCATCTCGTTGAACACCACTCCCTTGTAGCGAAGACCGCTCTTCGGGTCCGCCGGGTCTTCGAACTCGAAGCGGATTCCCTCCTGCTTGAACGAATCCTCGGAGAGGCGCGGGAAGAAGGTCGCGTCGAGATAGACGTCTAGCAGGTTCATGAAATCTTTGGCGTTGCGAGTGCTGAACGGATACATCGTCCAGTCGGCGCCCGTCATGGCGTTCATGAACGTGGCCAGGGAGCGCCTCGTCATGCTGAAGAACGGATCGCGGACCGGGTAGCGCTGCGAGCCGGCGAGCACGACGTGCTCCAGGATGTGGGCAACGCCGGTGGAGTCCTTGGGCACGGTAGGAAAGAAGACGGCGAAGGCGTTGTTGTCGTCCTTGCACTCGACGTGAATGTGCCGGGCGCCGGTTCGGTCGTGCTCGAGCTCGAGGTAGGCGCCGTCGAGCCGGTCAAGGGGTTCGCGGCGCCGGACCGTATATCCGCCGATCGTTTCTATGCTGGGGTCAGCTGTCTTTGCCATGAACGGTTGAGTCTAGGATGTGAAGGCGGATGGTGTTCAGTGACGCCGAGCTGGAGTTTCTGCGGTCACAGCGAATTGGTCGCTTCGCCACCGTCGGGCCGTCTGGGTGGCCGCATGCCGCACCGGTGATGTACGCGGTCGACGATGAAGGCGCGCTCGAGTTCGACGTGGACGGAGTGAAGCTGCGCAATCTCGAGGCCGAGCCGCGGGCCGCGATGGTGGTGGACGCGATGGGCCCGAAGCGCGGGGTCGCGATCCAGGGACACGCCCGCCTGATCGCACCCACTCGTGCGCGGCTCGAGCCAGTGCGGAAGTTCAGCTGGGGTTTGTGACATCCGGACGTAGTGTCCGGGACGCGGCCCTGCTCGGGTTGGCCCTGGTGTTGGTGCAGTCGGGCTGCGGGTCAGGCTCGGGCGCGCCGGCGGCTTCGGCTTCGGTTGCGCCGACTCTCCATCCGGCCTCCCCATCGCCAGCCCTCGCCGCCGACTGGGTCGAGTACCACCGGAACAGTGCCCGGAGCGGCCTGGGGCCGGCCGTTCCGGCCGTCAGCAATCCTGCCGTGGCGTGGACCGCGCACCTCGACGGTGCCGTGTATGCGTCTCCGCTGATCGTCGCGGGCCACGTCCTGGCGGCGACCGAGAACAATACCGTGTACGCGCTGGACGTGTTCAGCGGCGCGGTGGTCTGGAAGATTCACCTCGGCGAACCGGTGGCCGCGAGCTCGCTGCCGTGCGGCGACATCGGCCCCGTTACTGGCATCACCGGCTCTCCTGCCGCAGACCCGGTCGCCGGGCGCCTGTACGTCGTCGCCTTTCTGAGCAGTCACCATCACGAGCTGTTCACGCTGAGCCTCTCCGACGGCTCGGTCGTCTCGCAGCGAGATGTCGACCCTGTTGGATCCAACCCCTCGGTGCAGCAGGAGCGTGGAGCGCTCGCGCTCGGGGCCGACTTTGTGTACGTGCCTATGGGCGGGCTTTACGGAGACTGCGGTGCGTACCACGGCTATGTGGTGGGAGTCCCGCTCAGTGGCGCGGCGACGGTCTCGTACGAGGTGCCGAGCGCGCGCGAAGCGGGCATCTGGAGCCCGCAAGGTCCGACGATCGGGCCGGATGGTTCTGTGTACGTCGTGAGCGGCAACGGTGCCTCGGAGTCTGCGTTTGACTACAGCAACGCGGTCATCCAGCTGTCGCCGGACCTGCGCTCTGTCCGTTCGTACTTCGCGCCGTCCAACTGGGTGGCTCTGAACGCGGGGGACACGGACCTGGGATCGGTCGGAGCGACGGTTTTGCCTTCGCTCGGCCTCGTGCTTGCGATCGGCAAGGAAGGCGTGGCGTATGTGCTGAAGGCTGGGAGCCTGGGCGGGATCGGGGGTCAGGTGGCGCGGCGGGCCGTGTGCTCGGGTTCGTGGGGCGGGACGGCGTGGTCGCGGTCGGTGGTTTTCGTGCCGTGTGCTGACGGGTTGTATGCGCTGTCCGTGACCTCAAGCTCGGTGGATGTCGCGTGGCACGCGGAGCATCCGGCGCTCGGCTCGCCGATCGTCGCCGCCGGAGCGGTCTGGGCGATCGAGCCGGGCTCGGGAACTCTTTACGCGCTCGACCCTGTATCGGGTGCAGTCGACTACTCGATCGGGCTCGGGTCGGCGCAGCATTTCAGCACCCCGGCGGCCACGGACGGGTTTGTCGTGGCGCCGGCGGGCAACAACGTGGTGGCAATCTCTACCGGCGGCTAGCTCAAAAAAGATGTGCCCTGCGGGCCCTCCCACTCCCTTGGCGGATCCTCCCCCATCCGCGCTCCGAACCGCGGGTCAGAGTACGGCTGAAGCAGACCGTCGACAACCCAGGTTGTTAAGAAACGCCTACCCCTGGATGTTTCGCAACAGGTTGGCCATCTCGATGGCCGCCTCCGCCGCCTCCGCCCCCTTGTTGTTCTTCGGACCGGAGCGCGCAAGCGCCTGCTCCCTGTCCTCGGTGGTCAGGACGCCGAAGGTGATCGGAACTCCCGTGTCGAGCTGCACCTGCACCACGCCCGCGGCAGCCTGGCCGGCGACTATTTCGAAGTGATACGTCTCGCCTCGGATCACGGAGCCCAGGCACACGATCGCGTCGTGGCCGCCCTTCTCCGCAAGCGCGAGCGCGGTGACCGGAATCTCCAACGAGCCTGGCACCCAGAAGACATCAGGATCCTCGACTCCGTGCTCCTCAAGCGCCCCAAGCGCGCCTCGCAGCAGGCGCTTTGAGATGTCCTCGTTGTACCGCGCCACCACCACCGCAATGTGCAGGTCGGCTCCGCTCAGGTCGGGTTTGGCACCCTTCTCGCCCACGGCTAAAGAAGGTGTCCGAGCTTATCTTTCTTGGTCTTGAGGTACCGCTCGTTGTGCGGGTTTGACGAGACCTGGATCGGGACGCGCTCGACCACCTCGAGACCGAAACCCTCCAGCCCGTAAATCTTCTTGGGATTGTTGGTCAGGAGCCTGATCTTGCGCACGCCGAGGTCGTAAAGGATCTGGCTCCCGATCCCGTAGTCCCGCTTGTCGGCCGGATGGCCGAGTGCCTCGTTGGCCTCGACGGTGTCGAGCCCGCGGTCCTGCAGGTTGTAGGCGTGCAGCTTGTCCAGAAGCCCGATTCCTCGACCTTCCTGGTGGCGGATGTACAGGATCACCCCCACGCCCTCCCCGGCGATCATCTCCATGGCCGCGTGGAGCTGCGCGCCGCAATCGCACCGCAAGCTCCCGAAGACGTCACCTGTGAGGCACTCGGAATGAGCCCGCAGCAGCACCGGCATATGGGAATCGATCTCGCCCAGGACCAGCGCGAGGTGATTTTCCTTTCGGAGGATGTCCTCGTAGGCGTATAGCTTCCAGAGCCGCGGCTCCGGGTCGCCGATGGGAATCGTGGCTTCGACGCGCCGGGCGATCAGCTTCTCGTTCCGGCGCCGGTAGGCAATGATCTGCTCGACAGTGATGAGCCTGATCTCGTGCTCATCCGCGAAGCGCTCGAGCTCCGGCATGCGGGTCATGGTGCCGTCTGACTTCATGAGCTCGGTGATCACGCCCGCCGGGTAGAGACCCGCCAGGATCGCGAGATCGACAGCGGCTTCGGTCTGGCCGGCGCGAGTCAGCACGCCGCCTGCAGCGGCGCGGAGCGGAAATGTGTGGCCGGGCATCGAGAAATCGGCGGCCTTGGCCGATGGATCGAGGACCTTGCGGATGGTTGCGGCGCGGTCGTGGGCGGAGGCGCCGGTGGTTGTGATGTCCTTGGCGTCGATGCTCACACTGAACGCGGTACCAAGCCGGCTGGTGTTGTTCTCCACCATGGGTCCAATTCCCAGCTCGTCTAGACGCCCCGCGATCACGGGCATGCAGACGAGGCCGGAGCCGTGGCGCGTCATGAAGCTGATTTGCTCAGCGGTGACCAGCTGTGCGGCCACGACGAGGTCGCCCTCATTCTCGCGGTCTTCGTCGTCGACAACGATGACGAACTTGCCCGCCTCGAAATCAGCGATCGCCTCCGGCACCGTGGCAAGGCCCATTTGCTTGAGGAATGTTACCGGCGGAGGTTGCGGGCTACGTACCGGGCGACGATGTCGGCCTCGAGGTTGACGACCGACCCTCGCCTGTAGCCCGCCGCGATCGTTCCCTCGATCGTGTGAGGGATCAGCGCGACCCGAAACGTGCCGGTGGGTTTGTCCACCGCCGCCACGGTGAGACTCACGCCATCCACGGCGATGGATCCTTTGACAGCGACGAAGCGAGAAATGGCCGCGGGAAGCTCGATCGTCAACTCGCGCCCTGATGATGCGTCCTCCACCGTCCTCACCTTTCCGGTGGCGTCGACGTGACCCTGCACGAGATGACCGTCGAGCAGCGAGGTCGCGCTCAAGGGCAGCTCGAGGTTGACCTCCGTCCCCACGCGCAGAGTACCGAGGTTGGTGCGGCGAAGCGTCTCGGGCACGACGTCTGCGAAAAACACCGGGCCGCGCTTTTTGACCACGGTCAGGCAGCACCCGTTCACCGCGATGCTGCCGCCGATCTTGAGCCGGCGAGCGACCCAGGCGTGGTCCATGCCGAGGCGGTTGACGTCCGCCACGACCACCTTTGACACTGCGCTAACTATCCCTGTGAACATCCACGTATCCAGTGATCAGAAGATCGTCACCGAGGCGGACGAAATCCATCTCGTTGAGGTGAGTTGACGCGGCCAGGTGTTCGATTCCTTCACCCGCCAGGGGTCCGGGGGCCGCGCGTCCGCCGATGAGGCGCGGCGCAATGTAGGCATGGACCTTGTCCACAAGGCCCGCAGCGAAGAACGAGGCATGGACCTCGGCGCCTCCCTCGACCAGCAAACTCAGCATGCCGCGCCGTCCGAGCTCGTCCAGCAGGGATGGCAGGCTGACGCGGCCATCGGCGCCGGCCGGCAGGCGAAGGACCTCGGCAGCTCCAACGCGTCCTGACCTGGTGGTGGCGATGAGCGTGTCGGCGCCGACGATTCGCGCGGACTGGCGGATCCTGAGCTGCGAATCGAGAACCACGCGCAGCGGCTGGCGCGAATCCCCCTGTCCCTCTACGCGAGCTGTCAGCTCAGGATCGTCCGCGACCACGGTGTTCACGCCCACCAGGATGGCGTCATGCACACGACGGGTGCGGTGGGCGTGCGCGCGAGCCTCCTCGCCTGTGATCCACCTGGACTCGCCAGTGCGCGTCGCGATCTTGCCGTCGAGGCTCATGGCGAACTTGGCGGTGACGAACGGGCGACCGGTCAGGCGGTGCTTGACATAAAACTCATTGAGCCGGCGCGCCCTCTCCTCGAGCACGCCGACGGCGGTTTCGATGCCGGCGCTCTCCAGCATTCGCAGCCCGGCACCTCGCACACGCTCGTCCGGGTCGGTCATCGAAACGACCACGCGCCTGATTCCAGCGTCGATCACGGCCTGAGCGCATGAAGGCGTGCGATGGGCGTGCGGGCACGGCTCGAGGTTGAGATAGAGCGTGCCATCCCTCGCACGCTCGCCAGCCGCCTCCAGGGCCTCTTCTTCGGCATGCCGATGTCCGGCCTTGTGGTGGAAGCCTTCGCCCGCCATCAGACCGCTGGAGTCCACCACGACGGCGCCAACCATCGGGTTGGGGCTTGTGCCGTAATCGGCTTGGCGTGCCAGTTCGATGGCGCGAGCCGCCCAAAGCACGTCTACGCTCGGGTCGTTATCTGTGGGATTCAGTCTTGGCAAATATACCCGCGCCGAATCGGACCACCCAGTGATCGACAACCGAAAGGTCTTCGAGATTCTCCAGTGCCTTTTAAGCGCTGGATCCGTTGACGCGTCCGCTTGGGTGCGCCCTGCGCGCGCCCGATTAACCAGATACGCCCTACGCGCGTCCGGCCCCCTTCAGTGATCTGAAGAGTGAGTTATAGGTGAACAAGCCCTCGGGCTATTAGTACCGCTCAGCTCAAAGCATTGCTGCTCTTACACCCGCGGCCTATCAACCTGCTTGTCTAGCAGGGCCCTTACCCGGTTAACCCGGTGGGAAACCTTATCTTGGAGTTGGCTTCGCACTTAGATGCTTTCAGCGCTTATCCAAACCGGCCATGGCTACCCGGCGCTGCCACTGGCGTGACAACCGGTACACTAGCGGGCCGTTCAACCCGGTCCTCTCGTACTAGGGTCAACCCTCCTCAAGTCTCCTACGCCCACGGCGGATAGGGACCGA
>PNAG01000023.1 GCA_003169845.1 Candidatus Dormiibacterota bacterium
CCGCCTGCTCTACCGTTGAGCTATCCCGGAACGGCTCATGAATTCTAGGTGGTGCCGTACCCAGCCGCCCTAAGAGCCCGCCACCTCCCCCACTCGTTCCGCCACCATCGAACCCGGGTAGCGCGCTCGAGTGAGCGCCGCGGTGATCACCACCGGCAGGCTCAACGCCGCCGCAACCAGGAACAGGCGCCCGTACAGATGCTGCTGCGCGAACAGCGCGCCCAGGCCGGAGCCGATCGCCCCTCCCGTGAACGCGCTCGTGACGAACAATGCGGCTGCGGTGCCGCGCACCTCGGGCGCGATGTCGGTCGCCCATGCCTGCATTGTCGAATGGAAGACCGAGTAGCAGCCGCCGATCATGATGCTCGCGAAGAGAATCGCGACGGCATGCTGATCCGCGGCCGCGGCGAGGTATCCGATCACACCCATCGCGCCGCCGATGCTGATCGGCACCCAGGCCGGGATTCGCGAAGCGACGCGCTTGACCACGCGCGTTCCGACGAGCACCGACGCTCCATAGGTGGCGACCACCAGACCCGCCACGGCCGGATTGGTCCCGGTCGATTCGAGGGCCGGCGCGAAGTAGACGAGGAATCCGAGCACCATCGCGCCCTCCGGGATGGCGAAGAGAATGAGGAACCGTGCCCACGGGCGGGCCACCGCCTGGCGCAGCTGAGCGAACGGGCCTCCGGAGGGCGGCGGGACGTTGGATTCAGGGATCCGGCCCATCACGACCGCGAGCCCGGCCGCGATCACGGCTGTGACGGCGAAGATCAGCCTCCAGGTGAAGTAGTGCGCGAACAATCCGGCGCCAAGGCTGCCGGCCGCGGTGCCGACCGCGACCGCAGACAGCACGTCGGCGATGACGGCGTGGCGTCGCTCGAACGGGATCACGTCGCCGATGTAAACCAGGGCGGCCGGAAGGACGGCGCACACCGACGCGCCGGCGAGTATGCGCGCGGCGATCAGGAAATCAAGGTTGGGCGCGAGGGCGGTCAGAGCGCATGCGGCCGATGTCGCGCCGAGGCTGATCCGGATGATCTTGATGCGCCCCGCGCGGTCTGATGCAAACCCCCAGAACGGTTGCGCCAGCCCGTACGCGACGTAGTACGCGGTCGCCGCGAGGGCGACGGCTCCCACCGGGGCGCGGAAGTCGATCGCGATCGGGATCAGGACGGGCGCGACCGCAAAGCGGTCGACCATCGTCACAAACGGACCGGCCGACAGCATCCTGACGCTGAACCCCGCTTCTCGCATGGCCGCCCCTCAGCCTAGTTGGCGGGCCGATCCGTGTCGCCAGATCCCTTTTTATGCCTGCAGGCCGAACTCCCGCAGCACCTCTTCGGTATGTTCGCCGAGGTCTGGGGCGCGACGCGCGGAGGCCGGCGCCGCCGCTCCAAAACGAAGGGGCGATCCCGCGGTCAAGAACCGGCCCAGCCATGGATGTGTTACCTCCGAGAACATGGGATTGGCCGTTGAGGCACGCGGGTCGTCCGCCAGGAGCTGCTTCACCGTCTGATACGGACTCCACAGCACGCCGTGCCGGTCAAAGTTTTCCCGAACCTCGGCCAGATCGTGGTGCGCGAACCACGGCTCCAGCAGCGCGAACAGCGGCTTGCGGTGGATCCAGCGATCGGCCTCTCTTCGAAAATCCGCGACCGCGCGTGACTCGAGCGCAGCGAATTCACCAGTCAGTCCGGTGGCTTCGCCCAGGCTCGTCCACTGCCTCGGGGTCAACGCAAGCACCATCACGCGGCGCCCGTCGCGCGTTCCGAAATCGCGGCCGAAGGTGCCATAGACATCGTTCCCGAAACGGCCGCGCGGCTCGGACTCGAGAATCGCCTCGCCGATCAAGCCCAGGTGCCCGGCCAGCGCGAGCCCCACGTCCGACAGGCTCAGCTCGACGAGCTGGCCCTCGCCGTGCAGCCGGCGGTGCCGCTCGGCCGCGAGGATCGCAACGGCGGCGAGAAACCCGGTCATGCCATCCCACGCGGGCAGCACGTGGTTGACCGGGCCGTCAATTCCCTCGGGTCCGGTCAGCCATGGAAATCCCAACGCGGCGTTGACCGTGTAGTCGACCGCGGTCCCGCCGTCACGGTCGCCGGTGATGGCCACCATGATCAGGTCGCGCCGGAGCTTCGAGAGCTCCTCGTATGAGTTCCACTCCCTGACCGGAAGGTTCGTGAGCACGATACCTCCGCCCTCTCCCGGCGCCGCGATGAGACCCGCCACCTGCCGCCGCCCCACCTCATTGCGAGTGTCGATCGTCACCGAGCGCTTGCCCTGGTTCAGGCCCGCCCAGTAGAGGCTGTGGCCGCGATGCAGCGGCCACCGGTGGATGTCGATTCCGCCGCCAGGTGGGTCAACACGGATCACGTCCGCACCGAGCGCCGCGAGGGTTGCGCCGCCGAGCGGCGCCGCCACGAACGCTGAGAGCTCGACGATGCGCAGCCCGTCGAGAATCGGGGCGGCCATCGCGCTACTGGCCGAGGATCTGCCGGGCCCGTTTGGCGACCGGCGGATCGACGAACTCACCGCTGGCCGTCTTCGTCGCGGCGCCTCCAGACTGCTCGAACGCCCAGAGCACCTGTTGCGCCCATGCCAGCTCCTCCGGCGTGGGAGCGAAGACCTCGTGGATGATCGGCACCTGGCGCGGATGGATGGCCGACTTGCCGAAGAACCCGATCCGCTTTGCAGCCTCTGTCTCCTGCCTCATGCCTTCGTCATCGTTGATCTGCGGATGCACGCCGTCGCTCGGTTTGGGCTTGCCCGCAGAGCGCGCCGCGACGACCAGGTAGGAGCGCGCGTAAAGCGTCTCCTGCTCGCCCGGTGAGCTTCCGAGGTCGGCCGCCAGGTCGAGGCCTCCATAGGAAAGCAGCGAGCACGCGGGCGCCGAGGCGATCTCGAAAGCCGCAAGCACGCCCCGCGCCGACTCGATGGTGCAGTCCAGCGGCACCCCGGGGGCGCGCTCGGCGACCCACGCGACCTCTGCGGCCGACTCGACCTTCGGGATGCGAATTCCTGAAACCAGGCCGGCGAGCGCCCCGAGGTCGCGCTCGCACACCTCGGTTTGCGCCCGGTTCACCCTCACCCAGCACGGCTTGCCGGCCGCGACCGAGGCGACCAGTTCGCGCGCGCGATCCTTTATATGCGGCGGCACCGCATCCTCCAGGTCGAGGAGCACCATGTCCGCCCCCACGTCGAAGACCTTGACAAGCAGCTTCTCGTCATGCCCTGGCGCGAAGAGCCAACTCCGCGGCTGGCGGATTTCAGGCATCGGATGCGACGGGACGGGCGAATGGTTCGTCCGGCGCCGGTAGCGGCGAGTTGAACGCAAGGTGAACCGTCGCCTCATCACCTCCGTTCCAGTTGCGATGTGCGACGCCGGCCGGAAACACGACCAGCGTGCCGGGGCCGGCGGTGTAAGGCCGGCCCGCGATCTCCAGGCTCATCGTCCCGCTCAAGATGTAGAACATCTGGTCCACCACATGCGTATGCAGCCCTGCCGGCGAGCCGTCGCCGGGAGGGGTCTTCGTGCAGGTGACGGTGCAGCTCGTGGCTCCGGAGTCTCGATCCAGCAGCACTCGGACCACGCGGTCATCGGCCGCCTCGAGTGCCGCCAGGTCGAGCTTACGCAAGTATTCCAAGTAATCCCTCCTCTCAGGAATGGACGTCGCGGACGAGCTGGCGTGCGATCACCGTGCGGAGGATGTCGTTGGTGCCCTCGCCGATCGCCATCAGCGGCGCGTCGCGATAAAACCTCTCGACCTCATATTCGGTGGAATAGCCGTATCCGCCGTGGATGCGCATCGCTTCCAGCGACGCCTTGATGCAGACCTCCGACGCGTAGAGCTTCGCCATCCCGGTCTCGAGGTCTGCGCGCCGGCCCGAATCGAGTGCGGAAGCCGCCCACCACGTCAGCAATCGCGCCGCCTGCACCTCGGTCGCCATGTCTGCCAGCTTCAACTGGATCGCCTGAAACTCGGCGATGGGCCGGCCGAACGCGTGGCGATCGCGCGCGTAGGCAAGCGCATGGTCGAGGCTCGCCTGCGCCACCCCGACGGCCCGCCCGGCGATGTTGACGCGCCCGAACTCGAGCACGGACAGCGCCTGCTGCAGCCCGTGGCCCTCTTCCCCGCCCAGCACGTTCTCGACCGGGACGCGGCAGTCGCTCAAGAAGACTTCCGACGACTCCGGCCCCTTGTAGCCAAGCTTGTCGAGGTCCTTGCCGACCGTGAAGCCGGGCGTTCCCTGCTCGATCATCAGCACGGTCATTCCTCGATGCCGCGGCTGCGCGTCGGGGTCGGTCTTGACCAGCACCGGCAGCGGGTCGGCGTGCCGGGCGTTGGTGATCCAGGTCTTGGCGCCGTTGACGACGTAGTGATCTCCCTCGCGCCTCGCCACCGTGGCGATGCCCTGCAGGTCGCTGCCCGCTTGCGGCTCGGTAAGCGCGATGCCTGAGCGGCGCTTGCCGGTGGCGAGCTCCGGCAGCCAGCGGGTTTGCTGTTCTGGCGTGCCGAACTTCGCCAGCATGAGCGTGGCGAGAGAGTGCGAGCCGAGGATCCCGGCCACGCCCATCCATGCTTTCGAGATCTCCTCGAACACGACCGAGTACGAGACCGCGTCGATGGCGATGCCCCCGTACTCTTCCGGCACCAGCATCCCGAACAGGCCCATCGCCTTCATCTCTTCGACTATCTCTTCCGGGTAGCGGCCGGCGAGCTCGAACTCGCGCGCGACGGGGCTGATGCTCTTGCGGGCGAAGTCGCGCATGAGGTCGCGGAACGCGGCCTGCTGCTCCGAGAGCTCGAAATCCATCCTGCTAAGGCTTCGGCGCTTTCGCGCTCGGACCCTGGCCGCGACGGTATATCAGGGCGGTGCGCCGGAACGTGATCACCTCGGTTCCATCCTGGTTGAAACCGGTCGTGCGCACTGTCACGATGCCGACGTTCGGGCGCGAGCGCGATTCGCGAATCTCGAGCACCTCGGAGCGCGAGTGGACGGTGTCCCCCTCGAACACAGGGTTGGGCAGGCGCACCTCGTCCCACCCGAGGTTGGCCATCACGTTCTGCGACACGTCGCTGACGCTCTGTCCCGTCACCAGCGAGAGCGTGAGGCAGCTGTTGACCAACGGCTTGCCAAATTCGGTCTGCGCCGCGTACTGGTGGTCAAAGTGGATTGGCTGGGTGTTCTGCGTGAGGAGCGTGAACCAGATGTTGTCAGCGGTCGTGATCGTGCGTCCGAGCGCGTGCTCGTAAACGTCGCCGACCTCGAAGTCCTCGAAGAATCGCCCGCGCCAGCCCTCTTTCACAGTCATCGGTGCAGCCGAGATCATGGCACTATCCGCAACCTCACTGCGTAGGTGAGGATGATCTAATCGGATTCTCATGTGGTCACCTTAGAGACTACAATAGGCGGCATGGCATCAGTGGGCATTCGCGATCTTAAGACCCACGCCTCCGACATCGTGGAGCGGGCTGAGGCTGGTGAGGCATTCCTGGTCACCCGACGAGGTAAGCCCGTGGCGGTGGTCCTCCCATTCAGCTTTGACGCGGAGGATCTGATACTGGCCCACGCGCCTCAGTTCATCCGGCTTCGTGAACAGGGTAGAGCCGATCGGCGTAAAGGTAAGACGGTCGCGTGGGACGTACTCAAGGCCAGGGTTCACGAGTCCGAATCGGCTCGGTGATCTTTCGCGTCGAGCTCTCTCGCTCAGCAGCCCGAGCCTTCGAGCGCTCCCCCCGACCGGAACGAAGGCGTGTCGAGAAGGCAATCGATACTCTGGCCCGAAACCCACGACCGCCCGGCAAGTTGGTCAAGGCCATCCAGGGATCCAAGGACAGCTTCCTCCGAATGCGCGTCGGCAACTACCGAATCATGTATGAAGTCGCCGATGCCAATCAGGCGGTTTTGATCCTGGGCATCATCCATCGCAAGGATCTAGAAGAGTGGCTTCGCCAACATCGCTGATCGGCAGCGGTCAGAGGCCGAGGTAGGCCCGCCGCACTCCCGGATCGTCGCGAACCTCGGCCGCGGCGCCGCTCATCGCGACCCGTCCGTTCTCCAGCACATAGGCCCGGTTCGCGACGTCCAGGGCCACCAGCACGTCCTGCTCAACCAGGAGCAGGGCCGTACCTTCGCGGTTGATCTGCTGCACGACCTCGATCAGGCTGTCGACTACCTTCGGAGCCAGTCCTAGCGACAGCTCGTCGACCATCAGCAGCTTTGGCCGGGCCATCATCCCGCGTCCGATCGCCACCATCTGCTGCTCTCCCCCCGACAGGGTGCCCGCCTCGCGCGACAGCTTGTCCTTGAGCGCTGGGAAGTGTTCGAGCACGCGAGCCAGGTCGTCGCCGACCTCGCGGTCGCGGCGCAGGTAGGCTCCGAGGAGCAGGTTCTTCTCGACCGACATCGTGCCGAACAGGCGGCGACCCTGCGGGACGTGCGCGAGACCTCCGCGGACCAGCGCTTCGGGGCGTGCGTTGGTGAAATTCTGGCCGCCTAGCGTGATCGTCCCGGAGGTGGCGGGTACGAGCCCGCTCAAGACGCCGAGCAGCGTGGATTTGCCCGCGCCATTGGCGCCGACCAGCGCGATCAGCTCGGCCGGCGCGATCTCCAGGTCGATCCCGAACAGCACCGGCCCGGCGTCGTAGCCGGCGTTGAGTCCGCGGACCTTCAGCAGGGGCTCAAGACTTGCGATCAGTTGGTCCCATCCTCATCGCCGCTCGCGCGCAGCCGTTTCGCATAGCGCTCCCCGAGGTAGGCCTGGATCACGCGCTCGTCGCGCAGCACAACCTCCGGCTCACCCTCGGCCAGGACGCGGCCGGACTCGAGCACGATCGCCCGGTCGCAAATGCCGACGATCACGCGCATCACATGCTCGATCAGCAGCACGGTCACGCCGGTTGCGTGCACCGTCCGCACCATGTCGAGCGCCTCGTCGATCTCTACGTTGTTGAGCCCGGCCATCACCTCGTCCAGGAGCAGCAGGTGCGGCCGGGTCGCCACTGCCCGGGCCACCTCGAGGCGCTTGCGGTCGGGGATGGTTAGCGCCGCTACGGGGCGGCCGGCCTTGGCCTTCAGACCGACCAGCTCCAGCACCTGGTCCGCGATCTCGAACGCCTCCTTGGGCCCTTTTCGTGCATCTGAGCTTCCGAACAGCGCGCCGATCGCGGCGTTCTCGCGCGCCGTCATCGAGCCGAATGGCCGGACGATCTGGAACGTGCGGCCGATGCCGAGCCTCGCGACCCGGTGCGGCGCCATGCCCGCGATCGAGGCTCCCTCCCAGCGAATATCGCCGCCGTCGAGCCGGAACACGCCGCTGATGCAGTTGAGCAGCGTCGTCTTGCCGGCGCCGTTGGGACCGATAATCCCGAGGATCTCGCCCTTCCCCACCCGCAGATTGACGCCGTCGACAGCAGCCACGCCCCCAAACCTCTTGGTGACGCCAAGAAGCTCGAGCTGCGGCTTAACCTCCCCCGCAAGGGGGAGGTCGGCCTGCAGGGGCCGGTGGGGGGAGGAGGACTCATTCACAGCGACGTCTCTCTGAGCGACCGCCGGAGGTAGGAGAGGCTCAGCCGGCTGCGACCGCCGAAGAAGTCGATCACCCCACGCGGCACGAAGATCACGACACCGACGAGGAGCAGCCCGAGGATGATTTGCGCGACGATCGGCCGCGCGGTCTCGGAGACGAACGGGAGGTCGAAGGAGATCGGGAGCGTGCCTCCGAGGAACTGGATCAGCAGCTGCAGCAGGATGGCGCCGGCCGCCGGCCCGAACACCGTCCCGGTGCCGCCAAGCAGCGCCATCAGGATCATCTGGACGTTGTATTCGATCGGGAACGCGTTGTCCTGGTTGATGAAGACGTTCCACTGGGAGAAGATCCCACCGGCCAAGCCCGTGAGGGCCGCCGCCAGCGCGAAAGCCGCGACCTTGTACGCGGTGGTGTTGACGCCGAGGACGGCCGCCGCCTCCTCGTTCTCCCGGATGGCGATCAGGCCGTAGCCGAACCGGCTGCGCAGCACCCACCAGGTGACCGCGATCGAGATGGCCGCGGCCGCCACCATTAAATAGAAGAAGAAGAGGCCGCGGTTGGCGATCGAGTCGATGGGAAGGAACAGGCCGCTCGCGCCGCCGAACAGCGGCTGGCCTCCGTAGTCGATGTTCTGCACCAGCTCGCCCACGGCGACGCCGACCCCGAGGCTTGCGACGGCGAAGTAGTGGCCGCGCAACCTGAGCAGCGGAAGCCCCACCAGCGCGGCGAAAAGGGCCGCGACGACCGGCGCGAACGGCAGCGCCGCGAGAAAGGGCCATTTCGCCTTGGCGATGAGCATGCCGGTCGTGTAGGCGCCGATGCCAAAGAAGGCCACGTTGCCGAAAGCGGCGTACCCGGTGATCCCGCCGATGATGTTCCAGCCCGTCGCCATCACGATGAACATTGCGATGTAGGTCGCGATCCGGAACCAAAGGCGGTCCGCCAGGAGCGGAACGTTGGCGGAAACGGCGGCATCGAGCGAGGTCAGCGGAGCGAGCAGCGCGTAGGCGGCGATAATCCCTCCCACGATCAGGAAGGCGCGCCGCCAGCGGCGGTTTGAATCGAGCGTGGCGATCACCGCAGCCGGCCCATCAGTCCCTGCGGTCGGGTCACCAGCACCAGGACCATGAGGCCGAAGGCGATCGCGTTGGCGAAGACGGAGCCCGAGCCGGGGATGGACTGGCCAAAGGCCTCGACCAGGCCGAAGGCAAGACCTCCGACCACGGTCGCGCTGACCCTCCCCAGTCCGCCAAGGATCACGACCACGAACGCCTGCAGCGTATACGGCTCCCCCGCGGTCGGGGTGATCGCCTGGATCATGGCGATGAGTCCGCCGGCGACGCCCGCGCAGGCGGCCCCCAACCCGAAAGTGACGGCATACGCGTGACGCAGGTCGATGCCGACCAGTTGGGCCGCGTCACGGTCGGCCGCGATCGCGTTGATCGCCAGGCCGATGCGTGTCCGGTTCAGGATGAAGGCAAGGGCGGCCGCGAGCAGGAGGGCCGCACCGAGAGAGGTCAGAGAGACGTAGGGGATGACCACGCTGCCAAACTCGAGCCCCTGGCCTGAGTAAGTCGGCGTGACCGAGCGAAAGTCGGACCCGAAGATCAACAGCAGGATGTTGATGATCACGAGGTTCAATCCGAACGTGAGCAGGAAGGTGAAGAGCAGGGGGGCCCTGATGATCCTGTTGATCACTCCACGCTGGAGCGCGTAGCCGAGCACGAACAGCGCCACGGCGTTCACCGGCAAAGTGAGGAACGGATCGAGGTGGAGGGCGGTGAAGAGCTGCCAGGTGATGTAGCCGCCGACGATCACCAGCCCACCGTGCGCGAGGTTGACGATGTTGAGCACGCCCCACACCAGGCCGAAGCCCACGCCCACCGCGACGTAAACGCCTCCGGCCAGCAGGCCGAGAATGACCAGCTGGACGAAGTTGGCCAAAGCCTAGTGGCCGGGAAGGATCAGCGCTGGTCCCAGGAAGGGGTCGGGTACATGGGCTTGGCGTCCGCTACGCTCGCGGGATAAACGGTGTGGTGGACGCCGTTCTGGATCTGCTCCACGACCATCGGCTTGTAGATGTTGAGGCCGCGGCTGTCGAACTTGACCTGCCCGAAGAACACCGTCACGTCCAATGCCGCGAGGGCATTGCGAACCTTCGTCGGATCCAGCGACCCAGCGTTCTCGATCGCGCGCTCAAGCGCCAGGCACGCGGCCGTCGACTCGGCCACGTGGTAGTCCGGATCGCCGAGCCCAGGGTACTTCGCCTTGTACGCGGCGACATAATCGGCCTCCGACAGGTAGAACGCCGGCGTGTACTTGACCTGCGGAGTCCACTGCGAGCCGTCGTAGACATAGTTGGCGTCGGCACCGAGCGCGGTGATGAAGTCGGGGGTGGACGGACCCACCGAGTACGCGAAGATCTTGGCGTTCAGCTTCTGCTCCTTGGCCGCCTTGTTGATGGCGATCGCCTCCAGCAGGTGGCCGGAGTTGAGCACGATGTCGGCGTTGGCCGCCTTGGCCGCCTGAACCTCGGCCGAGAGGTTGGTGGCGCCGTTCTTGTACTTCTTGTACAGGACGACGGTCATCCCCTTGGTGGGCGCGTAGGTGTTGATCCCGTCGGCCACCTCGAGGCTGAAGCTGTCATCCGCGCTCAGCAGCGCGATCGTCGTCGGCTTGGGGTTGAGCGTGGCCGCCATGTCGAGCACGCCCTGGAGGTACTTGTTGGCGGGGCTGAGCACACCAAAGGTGTATTTGTAGTTTTGGCTGAAGATCGACTGCGCCGCGCCGTTGGCCTCGACCATAGGGATCTGGTTCTGCTCGGCGATGGCAGCGTCAGTCGCGGTGGCGGCGCTGCCGTAGGGTCCGAGGAGGAAGTTCGCCTTGTCCTCGGTGATGAGCTTCTGCATCAGCACGGCCGACTGGTTGGCACTGCTGGTGTCGTCGTAGTACTTGATCGTGACGGGGTGCTTGACGTTGTTGACGACGATGCCGCCCTTCGCGTTGATCCAGTCGCTCCACAGGTTGTAGCCCTGCTGGGTGAGGGTGGATTCCTTGGTCAGGGACCCGGTGAGCCCGAGGGGGGCTCCGAGGATGATGGTCGAGCCGGTCGTCGTCGCAGTGGAGGTGCTGCCTCCACAGGCCACTGCCGCCACCACGACCGCCGCCGCGAGCAAACCCAGGTTGCGCAAAGTCACGAGCAGAGACTATTCCTGTTCAGCCAAGAACGGAGTGCCGATTTTACCGGTCGGTTTATGAGCCCGCCACCTCTTCGCCCTGCTCGGCCAGCATCGAACCCGGGTAGCGCGCGCGGGTCAGCGCCGCCGTGATCACAACTGGCACGCTGAGCGCCGCCGCGCGATGCCGGCCGGGAGCTCGGGAGCTAGCAGCCCACCCAGCCGAACATCTGCTGGACCTTGATCCGGTCGAAGCCGCGGACAATCGAGTTGTGGCCCATCCGCAGCAGCGGAACGCTCTCGCCGTCGAGCTGTTCAAACTCGCGCATGGCGGCGGGGTCGTGGCTGACGCAGCGGTATTCGAACTGCACGCCGAGCTCGTTCAGCAGGTCGACCATCGCAGTCGAGTCGCGTGAATCGTCCGAGCCATACAGAACCGCTTCGCCTGAGTTGTCCATCGTTGTATCAACGCCAGCGTAGGCGCGTTCCACCGATAGAGCCAATCAATTGTTCCGATCCCACGCATAGGATCGGTTGATGGGACCAGGATCGCCGCCTAAGGCATCTCCCGTTTCCACGGTGGGTCGGCGCCGGCGCGCGTGCAGGTCAGCGCGCCGGCAAGGCAGGAATAGTCGAGGGCCTGCTTGAGCTCCTCCGGCTCGAGGCATAGGTCCGGCCGGATGGCGTTGTGATCGTGCAGCCACGCCAGGAGGGCAGCGCCAAATGCGTCGCCGGCTCCGATGGTGTCGACGACCTCAACTTGTGGAGCGGCGACGGTCATTCGTGAGCCGCGGTGCGCCCCGAACGCTCCCTGAGCGCCGAGCGTGATGACGACCATGCTGACGCCGGCGCTGAGAAGGCGATCCGCTGCTTGCTCGCGGTCGAGGCCAGGAAAAAGCCAGGCCAGGTCGCCTTCACTCGCCTTGACGATCGTGCTGTGCGAGATCGCTGTGTTCAGACGATCCCGGTACTCGGCATCCGGGATGAGCCCGAGGCGGATGTTGGGGTCGAGCATCACCAGGCGCCCACCGCCCTCACGGCCGATCAGGTCCAGGAGCGTGTACGCCATGGGTTCCAACACCAGCCCAAGCGTCCCGAGGTGAAGAGCCTTCACGTCAGCTCCCAGGTGCTCGGGCAGCATCTCAGGGGTGAGATTGGGTGCGGACGTGTCCTCGACAAGGAACTGGTATTCGGCGAAGCCTTCGCTGTCCACGTCCGCGATTGCGATCGTCGATGGTTCAGGACCGATGCTCGTCAGCTCGAGGCTGACTCCGTCGGAGATCAGCAGGCTTGCCATCTGCCGTCCGAAAACGTCGTCGGAGAGGTGCCCGAGAAAGGCGGTAGGCACTGCCAACCGGGCCAGCGCCCGCGCGGTATTGAACGGCCCGCCGCCCGGCACCGCCCGCTGCGTGCCGTCCCCGTTGTGGATCTGGTCGATCAGCGCTTCCCCGCAAACTACGATCACAGAGCGAGGCTAGCTGTTCAAGCTACGCTGAGGGTTAGATGAGCGACCGCTACACGAACATGGAGTACCGCCGCTGCGGGCGCAGCGGTCTCAAGCTGCCCGCGATCTCGCTCGGCCTGTGGCAGAACTTCGGCGGCGACGCGCCGCATGAGCGGCTGAGCGCGATCGTCCGCCGGGCGTTCGACCTGGGGATCACCCACTTCGATCTGGCGAACAACTACGGCCCGCCGCCGGGGTCGGCGGAGGAGAACTTCGGTCGCATCCTGACGACCGACCTTGCCGGCCACCGAGACGAGCTCATCATCTCGACCAAAGCGGGTTACGACATGTGGCCGGGTCCGTACGGCGAATGGGGCTCGCGCAAGTACCTGCTGGCGAGCCTCGACCAGAGTCTGAAGCGGATGGGCCTGGAGTACGTCGACATCTTTTACTCCCATCGCTTCGACCCCGAGACTCCGCTGGACGAGACGCTGGGCGCGCTGGACACCGCGGTCCGGCAGGGCAAGGCGTTGTACGTCGGCATCTCGTCCTATTCAGCGCAGCGCACGCGCGAGGCGGCCGCCATCCTGCGCCGCCTGGGGACGCCGGCGCTCATCCACCAGCCGTCTTATTCGATGCTGAACCGCTGGATCGAGCCGGACCTCCTCGGAGTGTTGAAGGACGAAGGGATCGGCTGCATCGTGTTCTCCCCTCTCGCCCAGGGCCTGCTCACCGACAGGTACCTCGCAGGTGTCCCAGAGGGCTCCCGGGCAAGCCACTCGGGATCGATGCGGCCGGAGATGCTGACCGAGGAGAACCTGGCCAAAATCCGAGGCCTGAACGAGATTGCCGCGAAACGAGGCCAGTCGCTGGCCCAGATGGCGGTGGCGTGGACGCTGCGCAACCCGGTCGTGACCTCAGCGCTGTTGGGGGCGAGCAGCGTCGCGCAGCTGGAACAGAACGTGGCCGCCCTGGACAAGCTGGAGTTCTCGCCCGGCGAGCTCAAGGCGATCGACGGCTACGCGACCGAGAGCGGGATCAACATCTGGGCGGCCTCCAGCGCGGGCTGACACAGTAATTACGTTTCGGTGATGCCAAGACCGCGCTAGAGCGCTTCAATCGCAGCATGAGATTGAACAAGCGGATCCTGGCGCTTTCATTGGGGACGATCCTGGCGGGCGCGTGCTCGAGCCCGTCCTCTGCGACCCCATCTCCCACGCCGGTGGCCGCGGCCGGGATCCACAAGATCCAGCACGTGGTCGTGATCATGCAGGAGAACCGCAGCTTCGACCAATACTTCGGCACCTTCCCGGGCGCGGATGGGCTGCCGGTCCAGAACGGGCAGTTCACCACCTGCATGCCGGATCCCGCGACCGGCGTCTGCGTCAAGCCCTACCACGACAGCTCGGACCTGAACTACGGCGGACCACACGGCCAGGTCAACGCCACCGCCGACATCAACGGCGGCCAGATGGACGGCTTCATCGCGCAGGCGCTGAAGGGCCAGAAAACAACGTGCACGGGGCCTGACGACCCGAACTGCGGCGGCAACGGAAAGTCAGGCGGATCGGACGTGATGGGCTACCACGACGCACGCGAGATCCCGAACTATTGGACGTACGCGCAGGACTTCGTGCTGCAGGACCACATGTTCGAGCCCAACGCGAGCTGGTCGCTGCCGGAGCACCTGTTCATGGTCTCGGAGTGGTCGGCGAAGTGCAGCGTGGCGGGCGACCCGATGAGCTGCGTGAACGCCCTGCAGAACCCAGGCCAGGTCAACCCGAACTACGCGTGGACCGACCTCACCTACATGCTGCACAAGAACAGCGTCAGCTGGAAGTACTACGTCGCCCAGGGCACGCAGCCCGACTGCGAGGACGACCAGGCCACGTGCGCGGCGCTGCCGCAGACCGTGGGCACGCCGGAGATCTGGAACCCGCTGCCGTGGTTCACGACCGTGAAGCAGGACGGGCAGCTAGGCAACATCCAGACAATCGGCAACTTCTACACGGACGCCAAGAGCGGGAACCTGCCGGCCGTGTCGTGGGTGGTGCCGAACGGGAAGGTGAGCGAACACCCGCCGGCGCTCGTGAGCGAAGGCCAGACCTACGTCACCACCGCGATCAACGCGATCATGAACAGCTCCGACTGGAGCTCGACCGCAATCTTCCTGGCGTGGGACGACTGGGGCGGGTTCTACGACCACGTCGTGCCACCGACAGTGGACGTGAACGGCTACGGTCTGCGGGTGCCGGGGATCGTGATCAGCCCCTACGCCAAGCGCGGCTACATCGACCACCAGACGCTGAGTTTCGACGCCTACGTGAAGTTCATCGAGGACGACTTCCTGGGCGGGCAGCGCCTAGACCCAAAGACGGACGGGCGCCCCGACCCACGCCCAACGGTCCGCGAGAACGTGCCTGCGCTGGGTGACATCATTCAGGCCTTCGACTTCGCAAATCCTCCACGCGCGCCCGTTCTACTCGACCCCAATCCGAGTGCTGGACCAGCCTCCCTGCCGTAGGCAGGTCCCGGCACGTCGCCGGTACGTTAATGGGCTCTATTGACACACGAACATTCGTTCGGTATCGTCGGGTACATGGTGCTTAAACGTTAGATGTGGGCTATATCCTGTAGTCCGAGGTTCAACTATCCCCATATGCAGTATCTTTCATGCAATACGTTTGAAACTAGCAACTACCGCCAACACGCTGGAGGAGACTGACGCTCGATGAACGTAGTTGGCCTGTTCGCTGGCATTGGTGGTATCGAGGTGGGTCTCCATCAGGCAGGCCACAACACCTCACTGCTGTGTGAGATAGACCATGGCGCCCAAGCGGTTCTGTCGGCAAGGTTTCCGCTGACCCCTTGCGTTCCCGATGTTAGGGATCTGAGGTCGATACCAGCAGCCGAAATCTTGGCAGCAGGATTTCCGTGCCAAGACCTGAGCCAGGCAGGCCGAACTGCAGGTATCGATGGCTCAAGGTCCGGTCTCGTCGGCGAGGTCTTCCGTTTGTACCGAACGGCTCCCAAAAAGCCACGTTGGCTGGTGCTCGAAAACGTTCCCTTCATGCTGCGCCTGGATCATGGAAAGGCAATGCATTTCCTCACTACGCAACTCGAGGAGCTAAGACTCACGTGGGCCTATCGCGTGGTTGACACCCGCGCCTTCGGCCTGCCACACAGGCGCCTTCGCGTCATCCTCGTGGCGTCCGCGTCCGAGGACCCGCGGGATGTGCTTTTCGCTGACGAAGCGATTGAGAGCCTACCTTTGGAGCGTATCGGAAGCGCCTGTGGATTCTACTGGACGGAGGGAACACGTGGCCTTGGTTGGGCAGTCGATGCAGTGCCAACGTTGAAGGGAGGTTCAACTATAGGAATAGCCTCTCCACCAGCCATGTGGATGCCCAATGGTGAGATCGTGACACCCGACATAGCGGATGCAGAGCGGTTACAAGGGCTCCCGTCAGGTTGGACCGAGCCTGCTCAAGGCCGGAAAGCGCGAACTGGCGTGCGCTGGAAACTGGTCGGCAATGCCGTCAGCGTGCCGGTGGCCCGTTGGCTCGGTAGTCGATTAGCGTCTCCTGGTAGCCACGACTCAAGCCGCGACATTCCGCTAAGTGACTCGGCTTCCTGGCCAATGGCGGCTTGGGGCAAAGAAGGCAAAACCTGGAGAGTACAGCTCTCCACGTGGCCGGTGAGCGAAACTTACCAGCAACTTGCCAGTTTTCTGCAACATCCGACGGCTCCCTTATCTAAGCGAGCAGCATCCGGATTCTATGGGCGCGCCACCCGGAGTTCGCTTCGGTTCCCGCACGGTTTCCTAGATGCGGTTGCTGAGCACATCCGGAGGCTTGATTCGGCAGCGGCCTAGGGTTTCTAGGAATCGTTGCGGCTCTTCGGCCAGTGACGCGAAATGAACGGGCCCGATATCCTGGTCCGGAGTCTCAGCGTCGCCAAAATAACCGATGAGTTCGGCAACATTTGGCAATATCACCCCCAGAGCGATCGCCACTCGAAGATCGGCTCTTGGGGCATCATGTTCGACCTTCTCAACGAAAGCCCCCTTTTGCGCCGGCATGTCGAAGAAGGCAAAGTGATCTTTGGTGTCAATCACCAGATGAGCGACTTCAAAACCATGCGCAAGAAGAATCTCGATCTAGTGATAGCTCGCCCGGGCACGAAGTCGGGCAGTCGACGGCGAAGCGACTTCGCATCCTTAGCTCCTCAATACGGAATCGTCCTGACATCCGCACAATCGTCGTTGCTAAAACAGCTGCCAAAGCTCGAAGGTGGGCCAGTAGGCTCGGTGTTGTTGGCGTTAGAGGCAAAAGCGTGCATGACGGAACATACAAAGGCACGGCCGCGTCTCTACGACGAGCTCAACTCAAGCCATCTGACTATCCACGGAGCCTCTGAGCAGGCGATCGCCGCAGGTCTTGTCATGGTGAACGCCTCAAACACGTTCATCAGTCCCGGCCGGAACAAGAAGAAGCTCCCAGTTTCCAAACGCAAGGTCACCCAGCACAAACAGCCTGACGCGGCTCTAGGCGTAATCGCAAAGATCCGAGAAATGCACCGACGGACTCGGCCACAGGACGAGGGTTTCGATGCCATCGGTATCGTAGTTATTGACGCGAAAAACGATGGCACTCCGATCCAGCTACTGAGCGAACCTCCGGCGCTCGCCTCAGAGGATGACTACCACTACGATCAGATGATCCGGAGGATCCGGCAGAAATATGAGGTCATCTTCGCGAACATCTGAGTTGGGTCGATCGGTCAAGGCGACTGGATCGGCCGCGCACCCGATCCTGCCCAGGCGGGACGGTGCCATCCGGTGGGCACCGCGCAAAAGCCCGAAGCGGGCTGGCTGAATCGATTGGCTCAGTTTGGTGGTTCGGTATCGCCGAGATCCTTGAGTAGATCGTCAAGCGCCCGCGCCTTGTCACTCGCGTTGAGGTAGTCCTCGTATTGGCGGTTGGCATTTTCGATGAGCTGGTCATAGAGGACGTAGCGGCCGTTGAACGGCTTGAATCGATCGGCGATGTACTCCTTTGGGGCCAGCCTTCCTGCTCCTGCCGTTCCAGGCATGTCGCCGACTACAGAGATGATTTCGATTTCCTGGTCCTCTCGACCCTGCTTCTTGAGAATCGACTTCAACGCGGTGTAGTACTTCAGTCCTTGCGCCGCTAGGTCGGCGGTGTCGGTCTTGACCGAATACCGCTTGAGCTCGACGATCACGTGCCGGCCGCCAGTCGTTGCATAGCGGATGTCGAGGCGCCCTTTCATTTTGTTGTCGTTGGCGTCGGTGGCAAATAACCCAGGCGCCACTTTTCTGAGATCTTCTTCCATCCGCGGGCTAGCAGTGGCTCGCTCCCAGGCTGCATCCAGTAACCAAAGGTGACTGAAGAGATGCTCCTGTAGTACCTTCTCTTTCTCGTCGATTCTTGTGAGGTTGCGGAATTGTGCGATCGCCTCGACCCGCGTCCGCAAAATATCGACCCACAACCCGGACTCATAGCTGTCTTGCTGCCCAAGCAACTCAAGAAGGTCCGTCGCCGTCAGGGTGCTTAGGTTGTTGAGATCCTCCGCTACTTTACGAAGTCCAATCCGCTCGAACGCGAGCACGCCAGCGCGAAACAGCGACACGCGGTCTTGCTCAGCCCGCTTCTCCAGCTCGATGCTTGCTATCGTCCCGATCATCGTCTCGGCCGCTGCCCTTTGCCACCCAGGGCGACCGTCGACCCATGTGCGCAGCTTCGGATAACGCTCGAGAGCGTCCGTCACTTCTTTCTTCGGCCTAGCCAAGCTCCACTCGTCAGCTGCCCTGACGAAGAATGAGCGTAGGAACGTCTGGAGCTTAATTACCCGTTCGTCGTCTTCCATCAGACGCTGTCGGTCAGTTGTCGCTATGTCGTCGTAGCCACCGTCGAGGTCGAGGAAATCTGCCTCGATCTGGCCGGTTACATAGTTGCCGAAGAGCCTGCTGAAATCGAGCTTCTCGACGATGCCTTCTTGGATGGGCCTCTTGCGTGCGAGGACGATGATGTTCTTGAGCGAGCCTGCGTCGCGGTCGTTAGTGAGGTCCGTAGGGCGCTTGGCGGTACCGATCCACCCCCTGATCTTCCATTGCTTCTTCTCATCGACAAGCCCCAGATCAACATTGAAATGGGTTATGCCCGGCGGAAGGGCATAGGCAGGTAATGACTTTTCGCCGAACTCCCAAATGAACTCGAGCTTCTTGAGTTCTTCCCGATCGGCATAGGTAATTGGTTTGTCATTTACGTCGATGTAAAAGCCGCCCTCACTCTCAGGCTTGTCAGTCAGAACGTCAAACCGCCGTGCCAATCGCTTCCTCAGCGCAGCCGCGGTCAGGGCCGCTCGTTTGGTCTTCAGGTCCTCGAGCACGATGAAGGTGCCTTTGGTTGCGTAATCGGTTGGCGCACCGACCGGTTTGGGATGGTAGGGCTTGCCGGCTTTGATGGCCTTCTCAAGGTCGGCTACGTCGATGCACAGACCACTGGTGCTGCCACCCTCCGGCGTTGAGTACACGCAGACGATTGTTGCGATTGAGAAGACAGACAGCTTTCCGATTCCCTTTCGGCCCATAAAAGGGCGGTGAAAGGCCTTGGACTCGCCCCCTTCGACGTCGCGCTTCTTATAGCCAACCTTAAGGAACCGCTCGTTGAGCTCTGCCTGTGTCATGCCGCATCCGTTATCGGAGACGACTATGTGCTCCCCCTCCTGCTTCCAGTTGATCTTCACGCACGTGGCGTCGGCGTCATATGCGTTGGCGACCAACTCGGTGAGAACTGCAGCAGCGTTGCTGTACAGGTTGATTCCAAGCGACTCTAATACCGACAGGTCGACCGTCATGGTGTAGGGATGCTGTTCGACCTCGGCTGCGTGCTCGATGGGGACGATCTCGCCGCTCACGAGATGAGAGCCTACGCGCCGTGAGTCGTCGTGTGAGTGGCCGCGTGGAGGACGATCGCGTCACCGACCGCCTTTGCCAAAGGAGGGGGAACAGCGTTGCCGATCAGGCGCCCGATGTGCGTCAGGCGGACAGTCTCGTCCGGCCTTACAAATCGGTAATCACGTGGGAAGCCCTGCAACATTGCCGCCTCGCGCAGGCTGATTGATCGGTCCTGCTCCGGATGCCCAAACCGACCGGTGCCGAAGTTGTGAGCAAGGGTGGTTATCGTGGGTGCTAGTTGGTCCCACTCCATCCTTGCGTAGACATTGCGAAAAGTAGAGCCCGTTCTCCTGCGGTGGCAGGGCGCGCGCAGCTCCTTCGGCCAGTCGGCCCATGTACCGCCGGGGCGTGAAGCACGGATGCGCTTCAGGTTGATCGCGGACAGCACACGGCTCTTGTGCAGGGCATCCTTGGGATCTGTGCCACCGCCAGGAGCCAACCGCGGCAACTTGCCAATTGTCTGGCGCACGGTTTGATAGGGACCGCCGCGCAGGGCACCGTCTGGCACGACCAATGGGCCCAGCAGCGATGCCAGAAGTACCAGTCGACGGCGGCTCTGCGGTACTCCGTATTCAGGGCCGTAGCAGCTTTTCCAATTGACTTGGTAGCCAGCCTCTCGAAGGCTATTGACGAACTCCGCGAACACCGGCGTGCTGCCAATTCTTGGGACGTTCTCCATCGTGACGAGCTCAGGCTTGGTCTCTCGGACGAGGCGACCGAACTCAGTTAGCAATGGCCATTTCTCCTCTTTCGATGTGTCGACTCCCCGTCGGTACGACGAGAACGGCTGACACGGGGCGCATCCGGCGAGTAGCCTGACTGCTGCGGTGCGCCACAAAGCCGACAGGTGCGCAGCTGTCACCTTCCGTACGTCTTCTTGAAGGAACGGAGCCTCTATGTTGGACTCGTAGGGATACTTGCACGCAGGGTCAATGTCGATTCCGGCCACTACCGAGATGCCGGCGTCCTGCAGCCCTTTCGACAGCCCCCCTGCACCACAAAACAGATCAATCGCGACGACCTTCGGCCCAGACCTCATTGAAGAAAGGTACAGGTTGGCGGACTATACGTCGACGGGCTTAACAGCCAATTCACTCACGATTGCTCTAACGGCAGTGTTCGGGTCTTCGTGCTCCCAAACCCGGACGACCGCCCATCCCAACGAGATGAGCTCAGCGGTGACGGCGACATCGCGCCGCCGATTCGCTTCGATTTTCGTCCGCCACCACGCCGCGTTGGCCTTCGGCCACGTGCCGTGCGTAGGGCACCCGTGCCAGAAGCAGCCGTCAACGTATACAGCGACGCGCGATCGTGGGAACAGGATGTCAGCCCGGGATCTGAACTCTGCAAAAGGACTCACGTCAACCCGAAACCGCAAGCCCATGCGATGCAGCAGCGAGCGAATTTGGCGCTCGATCGGCGTGTCCCTTTGGCCAGTGGCGATCATGCGTAACCGGACGGCCGGTGACGACGCGCTGGGCCAGCCCTGATGAAGAGTCGATTTGCGTGGCACCGCTACCTGCAATTGTCGGTCATCGTTGTTGTAGACACTCAACTCCGTACGGGACACTGACGAGGCCGAGTTCGTCATCCGGCCTGAGTCTAGACCCGAGGTATCGGCTGATCAGGCGACTCGGGGCGGTCGGCCCACCCGATAAGCCCAGGCCTGCAAAAGGGGCAGGAAAGAGCATGTCGTGGCAGCCGGCCCAGATCCCCCAAGGACGTCAGGGTCGCGATTTGAGTATGAAACGAGGTTTGGCGCTCAGATCGAGTCTATGAGCTAGGATGCCGGGCATCATGAGTACTTCAATTTCTGCCGAAGGTCTGGATGTTGATGAGCACGGGCACGTCCTCGTAAAGCTCAGCGACACGCCGTCTGACCAGTGGATGGAGGCGTTTCGGGATTACTGGGGACAGGCCAGGGCGGCTGGCAGCGCGACGGTCAAGAAAGAGGCGTTTTCGCACTTCTCCGAGCGGACGATTGTTTTTCGCGGCCTTGACGTGGACGGGTTTGTCGAGCACTGCAAGGCCTTCACGAAGGATGCCATCAAATACGCCAATGAGCGGACCCTGCGCTTCGAGACTGAGCGCGACGCTCGTATTCGGGATCGAGCTGAGCACGCCGGACGGGATCAGAACTTAGAGGCGGAGAGAGCGAAAGCGCGCAAGGTCAAGTTCGACTAGCGGTTCAGGCGACCGTTGGTGTTCCCTCGCTCAGGCCTGCTCGGTGGTACAGCCACTGCAGCGGGCGCGGCGCCCACCAGTTCCAGTTCCCCAGCAGCGCCATCAGGGATGGCACCAGGAACGCTCTGACCACCGTCGCGTCCACGAGCACGCCCGCCGCGATGCCGATTCCCAGCTCCTTGATGAAGATGATCTGCGACGTCGCGAACGCGCCGATCGCCACGCAGAACAGGAGGGCGGCGGCGGTGATGATCCGGCCCGTTCGCTGCAGGCCCGTCGCCACCGCTTCCGAGTTCGGCAGGCCGGCGTCGTGGGCTTCTTTGATCCTCGTCAGCAGATAGACGCCGTAGTCGGTTGAGAGGCCGAACACGATCGCGAACAGCAGCACGGGCTGCGTCGATTCCAGCGCTCCCTGGCTCGTGTACTGAAGCAAGTTCTCGAACCGCCCGTCCTGGAACACCAGCACCAGCACCCCGAACGCGGCGCTCAGCGTCAGCAGGTTCATCAGCACCGCCTTGATCGGCAGCACGACCGATCCCGTCATGAAGAACAGGATCAGGACCGTAGCAACCACGACCAGCGCGATCGCCAGCGGCAGGCGCGATGACAGAGACTGCTCCAGGTCCACGAATGCGGCCGCCTGGCCGCTCACCAGGAACGTGAACGGCGCCGGCTTCGCGCGGACATCCTTTACCAGCTGCTGCGCGGCCGGGTCGAAAGTTCCGAGCTGGGTCCGGACGTCGAACTTCCACGTGTCGCTACCGACCAGCTGCGGGGTCGTGATCTTATCCACGCCTCCCAGCGATCGAAGGCTGTCGGCGAACAACTGCACCTGCGGACCATCTGACGCCGAGGCCTCGGCGACGATCGTCAGTGTGGCGCCCGTCGGCGCGCCGTAGTCGCGGACCAGCGTGTCGTGGACGATCCGCGCGTCGCTGCTCGGCGGCAGGTCCGTCTGGTCGACCGAGTTGAACTTGATGCCGGCGAACGGCAGGCCCAGCGCGATCAGAAGTGCTGCGCTCAGGGCCGCCAGCGGCAGCGGCCGGCGCATCACGAAGTGGGAGAAGCGGTACCAGAAGCCAGAGGTTCCGGCCGTGGTCATCGCCGACTGCTGCCACCGCTTCGGCGCCAGCATGTTCACGCGTGGGCCCAGCAGGCGCAGCACCGACGGGAGGACGGTGAGCGCGATGAGGCCGGCGGTCAGCGCGACGATGACACCCGCCACGCCCATCGACCACAGGAAGTTGATCTTGAACACGGTCAGGGAGGCCGCCGCGGCGGCGACGGTGAGCGCGCTGAAAAACACCGTGCGGCCCGCCGTCCGCATCGTTACGCGGATCGCGGCGTCGGGTGCCAGGCCGTTGGCCATCTCCTCGCGGAAGCGCGAGACCATGAACAAGGAGGCGTCGATCGCCAGCCCCAGGCCCATGCCCGTGGCGAGGTTGAGCGCGAAGATCGAGACGGCGTGCGTCTCGGCAACTCCTCTCAAGAACAAGAACGAGCCCAGGATCACGATGCCTCCCACCAGCGGTGGCAGCAGCGCCGCGATCACTCCGCGGAAGACCCACAGAGATAGAAGGAAGAGGATCGGGAACGCCAGCAGCTCGGCGTGGGCCAGGTCGCCGGTGATGAGGATGTTCAGCTGGTGGTTGATCGCGGCAAACCCGCCAAGCTTGACGTTGGGATCGCTCTTCAGCGCGTCGGCGAGGCGGGTGGCGCCGTTGACGGCCTCCTGGTCGCTGACCGGCTTCCAGAATCCGACCACGATCGTGCTGCTTCCGTCGCGCGCGACCATCGTCGGGTCGTGCGTCTCGTAGTAGGTCACGACCTGCGCGATGTCCGGGTCGGCGCCGATCACGCCGGCCACCTTGGTCGCCTCGGCCATGCCGGCGGGAGACGTGGCGCCGTCGGGCGTCTTGACCAGCGCGACCAGGCCGCCGTCCGCCCGCATCCCGCTCGCGCTCTGCAGCCGGGCCACCGCGATGGTCGATTCCGAGCTTGGGTCCTGGAAGCCGCCGACCTGCAGCGACTTCGCCACCGGGCCGCCGAACACTCCGCCGATCGCCGCGAACGCGATCGCCACTCCGACGATCACCCACGGCGCCCGGTTGATCAAACGCCCCAATCTCTCGAAGATCACTTTTTGGCCTCCCGCCCACTCTCCAGATCTTTTGCCAGCTTCCCGAACCAATCCGCGGACCACTCGTGGAACGCGATCCCAAACTTCATGACCTCGTGGTGCATGCGATGCGGCTGGGCCGCGGCCATGGGTTCGTGCTCTCGGAGCCCGGCCGCTACCTGCTGGTGGCGCCGGCGCATCGCCTCGAGGTGCGTGACCGTCTCCTTCTTCGACATCGCGTCGGCGAAGAAGAGCTTGAGCAGCATCTCGTCGCGGATCTCCAGACTCTGGATCGCCGGGTCGGCTGCCCATGTGTGCAGCGTCTGCTTGCCTTTCGCGGTGAGGTGATACAGGGTGCGCTGGCGGGTGCCTTTCGAGGCATCCTCGGATTTGATGAGCCCCGACTCTGTAAGGCGCTTCAGCTCGGGGTAGATCTGTCCGTAGCTGGTCGCCCAGAAGTGGCGGGTGGACAGGTCGGCGAGCTGCTTGATGTCGTAGCCCGAGTGCGGGCCCAGGTTGAGGATGCCGAGGATGACGTAGGCGGTCGGGCCGGGCTTCATATCGCCTCTAGATATATCATGCTGATGTATCTGCTGTCAATATCGTGGTTGCGGGCTTAAGCCCCTCACCCTAGCCCTCTCCCCGATGGGGAGAGGGGATTTCATCAGCCATGTCCCCGATGGGGAGAGGGGATCTCGTTTGCCGTTTCCCCGATGGAAAGAGGGGATGTTCAATCTCCTAATCCAGTGATAACCTCGGGATAACGGGGAGCGGCTACGGTCTTGGCCGTGGGCGGTTGCGATGGGGGTGGTTGCGGGTTTAAGCCCCTCACCCTAGCCCTCTCCCCGATGGGGAGAGGGGAAACACGAAGGGGGAACGGTATGAGACGGCTGATCAGGCTTTTTGTCGTGGCGGCGGTCGCCGTGGGATGGCAGGTGGCGGTGCCGGCGGCGACGGCCGCGAGTACGCAACCGGCCCAATCCGCGGCGAGCAGCTGCAATCTCGGGAACGGTGTCCAGCACGTCGTCAACCTCGTCTTTGACAACACCCACTTCGTACGCGACAACCCGAACGTGCCATCCGACCTGGAGCAGATGCCCGCCCTGCTGAACTTCATCAAGGGCAACGGCACGCTGCTCACCAACGAGCACACGCCGCTCATCGCCCACACGGCGACCGACATCCTGACCTCGCTCACCGGCGTGTACGGCGACAACATGGGCGTGCCGATCAGCAACTCGTTCCGCTACTACCTGCCGAACGGCAGCAGCAGCACCGGCGTCTCGTTCGCGTACTGGACATCTCCGCTGTTCGACCCAACCCCGGCCACCGGGACGGACACCACGACCAACATGCTCACGGCGCAGGGCCTTAACGCGCCCGCGCCCTGGGTGCCGTTCACGCGTGCCGGATGCAACGTCGGCGGCGTGGCCACAGCCAACATCGAGCTCGAGAACACGAGCATCGACATTCCGACCGTGTTCGGCGCCGGCTCTCCTCAGGCCGCCGAGGTGGCCAGCAATCCGAACCAGGCCTTCTCCGACTTCGTCGGCATCGCCGTGCACTGCGCCGGCGGCAACGCGCTCTGCTCGACGGCCAATGGCGGCAGGCCCGACCTGCTGCCCCAGGAGCCGGGCGGCTACACCGGCTACCAGGGACTGTTCGGACACAAATACGTGGTGCCCCAGATCAACCCGGGCGGTCCGCTCACGGACCTGGCCGGCAACGTGATCACCGACACCAGCGGGCGGGTCGGCTTCCCAGGCTTCGACGGAATGACGGCGAGCGTCTCGCTTTCTTACGTCGCGGCCATGCAGGAGCACGGCGTACCCGTGACCTACGTTTACGTCTCGGACGGCCACCAGCAGCACCCCGGCACCGTCCCCTACGGGCCCGGCGAGGCCGGCTATGTGGCTCAGCTGAAGGCTTACAACCAGGCATTCGCGACCTTCTTCGCGAGACTGGCCAAGGACGGGATCAACCGCAGCAACACCGTGTTCACCTTCACCTCGGATGAGGGCGACCACCTGATCGCCGGCCCTCCAACTCCTGCGAACTGCGATGGAGTCAGCGTTCCTTGCACCTACGCGAAGATCGGTGAGGTCGCTGCCAACATCAAGCAGCTCATCACCAACCAAACCGGCATCACCACTCCGTTCACCGTGCACTCCGACTCGGCGCCGAACTTCTACATCACCGGCAACCCGTCGCAGACCAACCCGATCACTCGGAATCTCGAGCGGGCCGCCGGCACCGTCACTGCGGTCAACCCGTACAGCGGCAACACGGAGGTGGTCGACAACACATTGGCCGATCAGGCGGAGATGCGCCTCCTGCACATGCAGACAGCCGACCCGGCGCGCAATCCGACCTTCACGATGTTCGCGAAGCCTGACTACTTCCTCAGCACTTTCCCGCCGACGACCGCCATCAACCCGGCGTTCAACTGGAACCACGGTGATATCGCGCCCGAGATCAACACCACGTGGCTCGGCCTCGTGGGCCCGGACGTCAAGCACCTCGGCGTCACCGGCAAGCTCTGGACCGACCACTCGGACATCCGCCCGACGCTCATGGCGCTGACCGGACTCCAGGAGGACTACATCCACCAGGGCCGGCCGATCAGCCAGGTGATGACGGAGACCCGGCAGGATCTCAACCGGCTGGGCGACGTCTACAAGCAGATCAACGCGCCGGTCGGGCAGCTTTCGCTCGACAGCGTCGCGTTCGCGACGAGGGCCACTCTCAGCAACAGCACCGGGGACCAAACCTACATCGCCGCTGACGCGCAGATCGCGGCCTGGACATCACAGCGGAACGACCTGGCGGCGCAGATGATCGCGCTGCTCGACACGACCGCTCCCGGTTACACCAACCACAACGACCGCAACGTGAACGACCTCATCCGGCAGGGCGAGCAGCTGCTCGCGGAGGTTCACGCGGCGGCGGCGTAATTCCGTTCCCAAGACCACTCACCTCTCCACGCTTGGCCCTCCCCGCAAGGGGAGGGTCTTTTTTTGCCCCCCGCGCGTAGATTGGCAAGGTGCGCTGGTTCGTTTTGGTGGGAGCGGTGGCGGCATTCCTGGTGCCGGACCCATCCGCAGCGCCCACCGCCACGACGCCTGTGGCGGCTGCGCGCGTTACTGTGCCGGCCTCTGATTACTTCAACTACCCTCTGCCTACGTGGGAGCCGCACTGCCTTGGCTTTGGCAGCGAGTGGCGGCTTTGCAACGGCACGGTGCTGCGCGCCTGCGCTTCAGGTGCGGTGTGGCTGCACACCGGCGTCGACATCAAGACCGGGATCCAGCCCGTGATGGCGGCGGCAGATGGGGTGATCGCCGGCTACATCGTCGACCCGACCTTTCGCGGCGGCGTGCTGATCCGGCACTCGACCAGCTTCGGCATCGTGCTCACGCAGTACTGGCACGTGTGGCCGCGGCCGGGATTCAAGGTGGGGACCCCGGTGAAGCGAGGCCAGGTGTTCGCCGACGTGGCCGACATGGGCGCGCAGACCCACCTGCATTTCGCCGTGTTCATGGGCGACTACGAGTCGCACGCCTGGAACGGCGCGCTGCCCCCCACCTCGTGTTCGGGATTCCCCGCCTTTCCGTATCGCTTCGTCGACCCGAACGCCTTCATCCAGGCCCACCTGCCGTTCGTGGCGATCCACGGCCGGGTTTGTCGGGTTGATTCCGCGGATTTGCAGGTTTAAGCCCCTCACCCTAGCCCTCTCCCCGAAGGGGAGAGGGAATTTCAGTTGGGCGAGCGTTGCTCCAGCAGTTCGGCGATCGAACCCTCGAACGTGGCCAGGCGTTTGTGGACCTCGAGCACCTCGTCTGAGCTGACGGGGTCGGCCGGGTCGATATCAGTGCGGTGCTCGGTCCATTCGGTCCCGCACTCGCACCGGTGAAACAGGTAGCGATCCTGGTGGGAGCGGTAGATGTAGACGGACGCATCTTTCTTGCGCCGTCCGCAGGCACATTTGCCCCTGTCTGGTTCCAACTTCGACTTTTGCAATGACGTAATCCTTGATCTCTATAACGAACCAGAAGCCGGTTTCGTGTCATGGTACAGCCGCGGCCACCCGAGTGGAACTGTCAAAAGTACGTAAATATCGCCCCTGACTTTGTAGGGGTCAACCGTGGTCAGGCCGCCGAGTTGATCTCCCGGAGCAGCCCTTCGAGGTTCCTCAACCGTTCCGTCCGGGCGGCGTGCTCGAGCGTCTGGTACTGGGACAGGACGTCGACGAAGCCCTCGCCAAGGTCGTAGCCGTGCTTTTTGAGGAGCTCGCGACCGGTGTCGCCCAGCGCGGCGACCACCTCGCGGACCTTGGTCTGGGGTCCGAACGCGCGCACCGCCGCGTCAGGCACTTGGCGGTGGCTCCAGCTTGCGGAGGATCACGCGATGGCCGTGCCAGTGGTCGGGCACGGCGGGCGGCTCGTCGCCGAGGTAGCTGAGCTCGAGGCACCACACGCCGTCGATCTGGACAGGTGCGACTGAGAGCTTGGTCTTGGGGTTCTTGCGCTGCAGCGTCTGGATCAGGGCTACGCCGTAGAGGACCAGCGCGCCGGGCAGGTTGATCGTGTTGATGCGGCCACCCTCGCTGGAGCCGTCGACGCCGGACGTGCGGGAGCCTAGCGCGTGGGTCACGGACGTAGGGTACGGCTTCCTCGCCCCGCTACCTGACGCTCCCCACTGCACGGGGGGAGGGGATTACAGTGCCGCGCGGATTACTTTCACTGTCTTTTCATAGCCCAATCGGCCGGTGTCCAGGACCATGTCGTAGTGGCCGGCCAGGTTGCGGTCATGGCCGTAGACCTGGTTGATGTACGCCGTCCAGTTCTCGTCGGTCTGCTTGATCCGGCGACGCGCCTCATCTTCGGAGGTCAGCTTGAACCGGTCCATGACCGTCTTCACGCGCGTCGCCGTGTCCGTGCGCAGGAAGACGTGCAGCGCGCCCGGGAAATCGCTGAGTATGTAGGCGCCGCCGCGCCCGACGATCACGACGTTGCCTGCCCGGGCCGCCTCCTGGATCACGTGCTGAGTGATCTGCAGCACGGCCTTGCGCGTGTCGAAGGCGGGGTCGGTGTTGGGCGGGCTCCACGCAGTCGCCTCTGGGGGGATCAGCGGCTCGGAGCTGGCCGTTCCGAGAGCGACCAGGAGGCGGGAGAGCAGCGAACCGGGCTGCTCGTCCTCGGCCTCGACCTCCTCCTTAGGAAGCTGGAGCCGGTGGGCGACCTCGTCGATGATCCGCGACTCGAGCAGGTCGGAATGCAGCTCGCGCGCGAGCATCTCTCCGACGGTCCTGCCCCCCGCCCCGAACTGACGGCCAATCGTGATGACCGGCATGTGGCGTCAAATCTACTTCACCAGGGAGTTGGCGGTGGACCAGAACTCAGCTTCGGTCAGACCTGTGGTTCCCAACAGGTACGGCACGCCAGGCAGCCCGTTTGGTTCGGACCATGTACCCGGCTCGTTCCACATCAGAGTGCGCGGGCTGGCCGGCTGGGTCGTGTCGCCGACCTGATACAGAGAGAGCTTGTCGCCGTGGAAGTTGGGATTCACCTGAGATCCATGCGGACCCAGGAGTGGAAGGTTCGGTACCTCGATTGCGAAGTCCACTTCTTGAGTGCCGTCCGGGCTCGTGTAGGTGACCGTGAAAAACGACGAGCTCAGGTTGGTGACCACAGCTGACCAACTCGCGGGAATGGTGGATGGAAGCACAAGAGGATTGGCTCCAGTGACAGTGGCTCGAATCAGCGCCTTGGCCGCGGCGACCGTGATCGGCGTTGGTGACGGCGAAGCGCTCGGAAAGACCGTGGCGCTTGGCGAGGGCGAGGGCGAGGACAACGCGACCGGAGCAACGACGCGTGGTGGGAACTGGACTGCCATGAAACCTGCGACGACCAGGATGCCCGCCAGCAGGGCGAAGGAAACCATGACCCGGCGCGGAGTCGGCGATGGCCTCACCATGCCGGTGTGTAGCGCCGCGGAAAGTCGGTGGCGGTGCCGTCCGCGTGGACGATCATCAGGTCGGTGAGCGGATCCTCCACTGTCGGTTTCCTGACGTAGATGGCGAAGTCTCGACCACCCGGCTGACCAATCGCGTTGCCGAACATGCCCGGACCGTTGTAATTCCAGATCGACTGACCGGATCGCAGGTCGATGATCGCCATCGCGGTTGGCTGTCCGCCTGCCCATGGTGTGGTGCTCACCAGGACCAGTGAATCGTCAGCGTTGAAAGCCAGCACTCCCATGCCCGGGTCGAGCGTCGCGACGACCGACCGGTCTGAAACGCGGCGGATGATGGTCGATGGCGCGTTCTGTCCCTGCAGCTGTCCGACCGACTTGCTCGAGTTTTCGGCGATCAAAGTCGAGTCCGCGCTGGCGACAACGTTGGACAGCAGCTCTGGGGTTGCATACGTGTTGTCGGAAACGACCTGACCCGTCGAGATGCGCACCGCCAGCAGTTCATCAGGCCATGAGGTGTTCGTGTTTGTCTTGACGACGATCGCCTCGTCGTTGCGAAAGCTGCACGAGGCGATCCGGTAGCTGCCCGGGAGGCTCTGGTCGCGCCCGAGGATGGCGACCGCCTTCACTGCCTGACCAGGCGCCAGCGTGACCAGGGTGGAGACGAGCGCTGACGGATCGGATGAGACGCCGCACATGTGCTGGTAGTCGTCGGCCCAGATTGGAAGGGATGAGCCCGGAAGCCCTCCGCCCACACCCTGGACCGGTTGACCGAGGCGGTCGAGAATCTCTCCCGTTCCGCCTTTCGCGCCAAAACCCACTGCGAACGATTGGCCGTCGGGCGCCATCCCGACGCTGCCGATCGAGGGATCGATCTTCACGGTTGCGCGCGGCTGGCCAGTCCAGTCGAAACCGATGAGCCACGACTTGTGGCTGGGGTCGTTCACGTACAGGAGAGGCACGCCGGCGGGAGGAGGTCCGTAGTCCGCCAGCGGCGATGCGTTTGGAGTGGCCGCCGGCACGCTCGCGCGGGGGTGGAAGCGCGTCGACATCAGTCCGGCGACGACGAGCACGGCAATGAGCACCGCCGCGGCGACCGCGACCCACTGGAAGTTGCGCGCGGGGCTGCGATGCGCGGACACCGCTTCGACCACGTTGTGACGCAGGCCCGCGACCGGAGGGTGCGCGGCCTGCTCCTTCTCAAACGCCGCTCGAATCTCGGAGCGCAGCTCGTCCATCAGTTCATCTCCAGTCCGGGACGCAGCTTCCTCGCCGCCCGGTAGACGCGAGTCTTGGCGCCGCCGGCGCTCACGCCCAGCACGGCGCCGACCTCTTCCATCGGCAGGTCGAGGTAGAAGTAGAGAAAGAGCGCGAGGCGGTCCTCGCGCGGCAGCTTGGCGAGCTCGCGGTCGATGTCGACGTTTTCGGCGGAGCTCTCGGCCGGGCGATTTGCATCGGTTTCGACCTCCGCCATGCGGATCACCGACCACCAGTGGCGGCGCCGTTCGCTCCGGCACTGGTTGGCGACGATCGCGAGGAACCACGGGCGGGCGGGCTTTCCCTCCTGCAGCTGGTTCAGCTTGCGCCAGGCTTTGAAGGCGGATTCCTGGACGGCGTCGTGCGCCGCGTCCGGGTCGCGCAGGATGGCCAGGGCGGTGCGGTAGCCGGCGTCGAGGTGCGGGCCGATCAGGGCGTCGAAGTCGGCCCGGTCGGTCTGGCCGCGGCTCATCGCCAGTTCTTGCACAGCATCCTCGTCAGTAGAGACGCTCGAGGGAGGCGATTGGTTTCAGCGGTGGCTACAGGTTTAGGCCCCTCACCCTGGGCCTCCCCCCGAAGGGGAGGGAACTCTCCAACCCCATTGCTTTGCATGGCGACTTGTCACGCTCCGGGCCGTATTACTGAGTGATGGCCTCGATTGAGGAGCTACCGCTTCGCCTACGCCCAGCTTTGAGCCTTGTGGCCCTTCCGAGACCAGGTCCGAGGAGATTCAACTTGCTGAATTCGGTTCGGGCGAGCTTGCGGGCACAGACCGTGGTGCTGTTCATCCTGCTGGTTACATTTGCGGCGAGCGCGGAGGTGATCGTGCAAGGTCAGCTCCAGGCCGGTCAGGCGGCCCAGACCGAGCAGGTCGGCCTGATCACGTGGCGGTACGACACCGTGAGCGCCAGCCTGTCCGCGGAAGAGCTCAGGACCAACCTGGCCCAGATGAACAACGCGCAGCTGGCCGGCGACCCCCCGGGAGCAGCAGCTTTTCAGGCCCAGGCGGAATCTGACATCGCAGCCATCGAGGCCGAGCTTGCCCAGATCTCCGCGCTGCACCTGGCCAGTGAAGACGCGGTCGTGATCGCGAAAGACGCCCAGGACTTCCACTCTCTGACCACGTTCGCGCGTCAGTTCATCGCCGCCGGGCGGCACTCCGACTCCGAAATGCTGACGCAGGTCGACGACGCCATCAACAGTTGGCGCTTTGGGCGGTCCCCGGTCGACGGGTACATCCAGACGGAGATCCAGGCCAACCAGGCTGTGATCGATGCAGGCAAGGCGGCCTCGAAGAACGTTCAGCTGTTCGCGGAGATCTTGACTGTCGTGTTCTTGACGATCCTGGCCTTCTATCAGTTCTATCTGACCCTGCGGCCGGTCGTCAAATTGGCGAAGGTGGCGACCGTGCTGGCCTCCGGGGAGTCGGTCGCCATCAAGCCGACCCGGCGCCGTGACGAGCTCGGCCAGCTGACCAGCGCACTCGCGGCCTGGCAGCACACCTCTCAAGACCTGGTCGAAGGCCTCCGCGACGGCAGCTCCAGGGCGGCCGCCTCGGCCTCCGATCTCTCGTCCGTGTCGGAGCAGCTGGCGGCGGCCACGGCCGAACAAACATCAGCCACCACAGCAACGTCCGCCACCATGGAAGAGCTGGCGACCACGGCCAACACGATTGCCGACACGCTGGGCGTCGTTGCCAGCCGGACCATTGAGACGCGAGAGAACCTGGAGCGGGCGCATGTCGACACGCTGGCTTCGGGCAGCCGGGCCCAGGCGATGGCCGCGCGGGTCCATGACATCAAGGGGATCCTCGAGCTGATCAACCAGGTCGCCGATCAGACCAACCTCCTGGCGCTCAACGCAGCGATCGAGGCGGCTCGGGCGGGCGAGGCGGGTCTCGGTTTTGCAGTGGTCGCGGACGAGGTCCGCCGGCTGGCCGAGCGTTCCAAGTCGTCGGCGGCGAAAATTGCTGCGATCATGTCGAACGCGGAGGCCGAGAGCACCGCCACGGTCGCGGCGATGGAGCGGAGCGCGACGCAGATGCAGCAGAGCCTCAACCTGCTGGCCAGCGTCGTGGAGGCATCCGGCCGGGTCCAGGTCATCACCCAGCAGCAGAGGACCGCGACCGAACAGGTCGGCGAGGCGATCGGGCGGATCACGGTGGGAAGCCGGCAGGTGTCGGACACAGCTCGCAAGATCTCCACCGCGGCGGCGAGCCAGGCGACGCTGGCGTGGGAGATGGAGCGGATGTCCCGGCCGGGTTAGCTTGGTGGTTGCGAATTTAAGCCCCTCACCCTGACCCTCTCCCCGAAGGGGAGAGGGAAGCTGCTTACGCGCTACCCTGACCCTCTCCCCGAAGGGGAGAGGGAAGCTGCTTACGCGCTTACCCTGGCCCTCTCCCCGATGGGGAGAGGGAAGCTGCTTGCTCGCCCCGCTCCCTGACCCTCCCCCCTATAGGGGAGAGTGAAATTGCCTGCAGCGATGTCACCCACAGGACCACCACTCCGGCCAGAGCCGACTCTGACCACACGTCGAACAGCAGGGGGAAGCCAAACCCGGCCGCGAAGGCGTTGGTGAACGCCAGGTAGACCGGCCCGATCAAGAACCAGGCGATCGCGACCTGCACCACCAGGCGCCGCGATCCCCGCCGGAGGCCGAAGTCGAGCAGCACGATCATCGGCACCAGGAGCAGGACCAGCTGTCCGGCCCAGACCAGGGTGAGCAGGAGCGGAGACGCCGCGAATGCGGCCGCGATCTCCAGCGCACGGCCCTGCCGGTCTGATCGCGCAGCGCCCAGCCGGCGCAGAGTCACAACGATGACCGCGATGCCGGCCACGGCCGCCAGCGTGAGCACCACCGCGTCGACGCCTCTCCCCTGCTGGTAGAGGCTTTCCGGGTGCAGCAGCCTCGCCAGCGCCGCCAGCGGCGAGATGTCCATCTCCTCTCCCGAGCCCTGTCCCACTGACGGCAGGACCTGGAACAGGTACTCGCCCAGGTAGCGTGGCGCCGCGACCGCCCAGAGCACCGCCCAGGTGGCGACCGCGACCGCGACCGTTATCCAGCGCCGGCCCCACAGGCTGAGCAGCAAAAGCGGCGCCTGGACAAGCTTGATCGCCAGCCCCAAGCCAAGCGCCGCCCCGCCCCACCAGCGGTCGCCGCGCAGCCAGGCCGCCACCACGACTGCGCTCAACGCAAGCAGAAGGACCTGGAAGTTGCGGTTCTGGACCTCGGTGAGAGTGGGAGCAAAGCCGATGGTGACCAGCGCGGCCAGGGCCGTGAACTGCCAGTCGCGCACCTCGAGCGCCCGGAGCATGATCCAAAGGAAGAGGGCGACGCAGGCGGTGGCTGCGAACAGGGCCACACCGTCGACCAGCCTGGGGTCGAAGCCCGAAACCGGCTGGAGAAGCCACAGCGGAAACGGCGGGTAGACCGAGCCCGCGGCGCCCAGCCAGCCCTTCGCATGCCCGGAGCAGATCTTGGTCGCGCACTGGTAGGGGTCACTCCCGCCGGCGAGGATTCGGGCACCGTCGAGGTAGACGGCGCGAAAGTCGCTGACCTGGTTCCATACCAGGGGCAACACGACCGCGTTCCATAGATAGGCGAACCCCATCGGCACCCCGGCCAGCACGAGAAGGATCGTTCGGAAGCGGCGGCTTGACAGGCCCGCGCCCCAGGGGTTGGACGAGGAGCCGGCGGAGAGGACGGCGGACGGCGCGGCCACGCAGGAACTCTACTTGCAGGGTTCGGTAATCGAGCCCCTAGAGGGACATAATCGAGGCGTGCTGACACCCGGGCTCGAGGTGGAAGACGTTGACTTCATGTCCCTGATGAGCGAGGCCAATCAGCGCCGCGTGCTCGAAGGCTCGACCAGGGACGTTTACGCGCCGGGCACGGTGATCCTTCACCCCGAGATCGGGAATCGTGCGTACTTGCTCGAGCGAGGCCTGGCCCGCGCCTACACGACCGTTCCGGACGGGCGGCAGGCCACTGTGACCTTCTTCCACTCAGGGGAGGTGATCGGATCGACGTCGATCGTGAGCCACCCGCCCCGGGTGTTCGTGCAGATCGTCACGAGGTCCTCGATGGCCGCACTCGAGCTCGAGAAGGTGCGCAAACTCGCGGCCACCGAGAACGAGGTCCTGGCCGCTGTTGCCACCGTCCTGGCAGCACGAGTCCGGAGCGCATACAGGCTGATCGCGATCCGTACGCTGGGCGACATCAGGCAACGCCTGGCCTACGACCTGCTCGACCGCGCCTGCCGGTCTCAACTTGCGGTGGGACGGCTCGAGGCAAAGGCGACGCATGCCGATCTCGCGAATTCGATCGGGTCGGCGCGCGAGGTGGTGGGCCGGACGCTCGGCCGGCTGCGCGATGAAGGCTTCGTCGAAACCGCACCGGGGCTGATCCGGGTGCTCGACCCGCTACGCCTGGCCGGGATCGTGCGCGCGTTCGGGTTCTAGTCGCGGGCTACCCAGCTACTCCAGGTAGTCGCGGAGCTTTTTCGAGCGTGAGGGGTGGCGCAGTTTGCGCAGTGCTTTCGCCTCGATCTGGCGGATGCGCTCTCGGGTCACCCCGAACCGCTTCCCTACCTCTTCCAGCGTGCGCTGGTGCCCGTCGATCAACCCGAACCTCAGCTGCAGCACGCGCCGCTCGCGGGGCGTGAGGGTGTCGAGCACGTCCTCGACCTCGGAGTGCAGCATCGTCAGCGACGCCGCGTCCTGCGGCGAGACCGCCTCGCGGTCCTCGACGAAGTCGCCGAGGTGGGAATCCTCTTCCTCGCCGATGGGCGTCTCGAGCGAGACGGGGTCCTGCGAAACCTTGACGATCTCGCGCACCTTCTCGGGCGTGATGCCCATCTCCTCGCCGATCTCCTCGTCGCTCGGCTCGCGGCCCAGCTCCTGCAGCAGACGGCGTGAGACGCGCACCAGCTTGTTGATCGTCTCGACCATGTGCACCGGGATGCGGATCGTCCGCGCCTGGTCCGCGATGGCGCGCGTGATGGCCTGCCGGATCCACCACGTCGCGTAGGTGGAGAACTTGTAGCCCTTGTGGTAGTCGAACTTCTCGACCGCGCGGATGAGGCCCATGTTGCCTTCCTGGATCAGGTCCAGGAACGACATGCCGCGGCCGATGTACTTCTTGGCGATCGACACAACCAACCGGAGGTTGGCCTCGGTCAGCCGCTGCTTGGCCTCGTAGGCGCGCTCGTAGCGCTCGGTCAGGCGGTAGCGCGCGATGCGGTAAGCCTCGAGCGCCTCGGCCCGAACCCTCGGACGGGCGGCTCCGTTGGTCACCTGGCGGCGGCGCTCGGCGGCGGCCGCGTCGATCAGGTTCTGCAGCTTCGACACGTCGGCAAGGCCGATCAGCTCCAGCGCGATGTGTGCCTGCTGGCCCTTGCGCTTGACCGTGGCCAGCCGTTCCACCACCTCGGGTAGCAGCTCCTCGACGGAGCGCTGCCGGCCGTCCATCTCCTCGATCACGTTCAACGCCTTGAGCGCATCGTGCAGGGGCTTGGCCTCGATCGCCTGGGCGAGCTCGACCTCATCGTTGGCGGTCAGCAGGTTGACGCGCCCGATCTCCTTGAGGTACATGCGCACCGGGTCGTCGAGCGAGACCGAGTCCATCATCTCGATGTCCAGCAGCATCTCGTCGTCGATCTGCTCGACCTCCTCGAAGTCCTTCTCGCCGTCCGTGACCTCGATCCCGATCTCCTTGAACGACGCGAAGATGCGGAAGATCTGGTCGGGCTCGGCGTCCAGCTCTGGGAAGCCCTGCAGGATGTCGTCGGGTGTGAGGTAGCCCTGCTCCTTGCCCTTGACGATGAGCAGCTCCGCCATCGCCATCAGCTCGTCTTCGAACTTGTGCTCGGGCTTCGCCTCGGCCTTGCCGGCGCGAGGACTCTTGGTGGTCGCCACCTTAGGTGTCGTAGTTGCCACTTTCGCTAGGCGCGCGATGTCAATTTCTCCTTTCGATCTCGTTGATAGCGCGTGCCAGCTCTCCGGCCTGAGCTTCGAGACGAGCCACCAGCTCCGAGTCCTTGCCCCTCTCGGCCTCGGAAAGCTCGCGAATTATCCCACTGTGCCGGGCCCTCATGTGGTCGAGGCGGATCCGTTCCGCCAGCTCCACAGCCACTTCGTCGTCGACACTCGGCGGCGGCGCCGCCCACGCTCTTCGAATCAGGTCCTGTTCCTCTGCGGGATATCCCGCCAACTCCGTCTCGAGCCCGGACACACCGCCGCGCTCGTATGTCTCCAACATCCGTACGTATATACCGCGGTCCTCTTCATTCAACTCATCGGGGGTGAGCAACGTTCGCACCCGCTCGAAGGCCATGGGCCTGACCGCAAGCAACTGCAGCAGATATCTGCCTACGGTCAGTTTCTTCCCCGTCAGACGGGCCGCCAAACCGGCCTTTCCGTTGGATGCTTCCCCGATCCTCCCCCCTGAACGGGGGGAGGGGGATCCTGCCTGCGCGGTGAGGAGGTGGGGTTGGACTCCGATCCAGCCTGCCGCCCGCTCGCGGTAGGTCTCCCGGACGGCCGCGTCGGGGATCTTTTCGAGCACCTCGCGGACCCGGCTGGCCGCGAGCTCGAGATGGTTCGGGTTGCCTGGGTTGAGGCCGGTCAGGGCGTCCTTGATCCAGAACTCCCAGCCAGAGGGGGCCGCGGCCGCGAGCTCCGCCCACCGCTGGGGCGCCTCGGCGCCGGCGGCCCGCAGGAACTCGTCGGGGTCCTTGGCGGGCGGCGTGACGGTGGCGACGCGGGTGCGCATCTGGTGGGCGGACGCCAGCTCGATCGCCTTGAAGGCGGCGCCGCGGCCTGCGCGATCTGCGTCGAAAACCAGCAGCAGCTCGTCGGTGAAGCGCTTGAGCAGCCTCACCTGGTCGTCGGTCAACGCGGTGCCGGAGCTTGCCACTGCATTGATAACGCCGTGGTGATGCGCCGTGATGACGTCGAACTGGCCCTCCATCAGGACCGCGTGGCCTTGCTTGGTGATCTCGTCGCGCGCAAGGTCCAGGCCGAAGATCACCCGTCCTTTTATGTAGGCGGGGGTTTCGGGTGAGTTGATGTACTTCCGCTGCTCGTCGGCGCGCACTGTCCGCGCTGTGAAAGCGAGGGGCTGCCCGCGTTCGTCCCTGATCGGTATCACCAGCCGCTCGGCAAAGAAATCGCTGCCGTCACGGCGCATCAGGCCCGCCTCCTGGGCGTCCTGCAGTGACTTCTTCTTCGCTCTGAGGTATTCGGCGAAACCCCGGCCGGCCGGGGCGTAGCCGAGCTGGAAGCGTCGGGCGGTTTCCTCGCTCACCTTGCGCGATTCGAGCAGCCTTCGCCCGGGTTCGCCGGCGGGACTGGACCAGAGCACGTACTCGTAGAACTGCGCGGCGAGCTTGAGCATGGTGAGGAGGCGCTTGCGGGAGTCCGAGCGCTCCTTCTGCTCGGGGCTCAGCTTTTTGAGCTCGACGCCGGCGCGCTCGGCGAGCGACTGCAGGGCGCCGCGCTTGTCGGTCTTCTCGATCAGCTCGACGAAGGTGAAGACGTCGCCGTGGCGCTGGCACCCGAAGCAGTACCAGGTCTGCGTCTGAGGGTGGACCGTGAAGCTGGGGGTGTCCTCCTGGTGGAAGGGGCAGAGGCCGACGAAGTCGCGGTTCTTCTTGGTCAGGCGGAGGTGCTCCTGGACGATCTTGACGAGGTCGACCTTGGCTTTGACCTCGGCGAAGGCGTCATCGGATGAGGGGGTGGGCACTGGGTCTATTGTCCGATTCCGGGGCGGTCGCGACGTAGTGGTGATGTATGAGCGCGGCGGCGCCTTCTGCGGACATGGTGGGCCAGACTCTGCCCGTGACGGCGGACCGGTTCTGCGAGCGGTACGCTCCCGCCGTCTGCCGGTTCGCGGCGATGGCCGCGAGGTCACCGCTGGAAGCCGACGACATAGCGCAGGAAGCGCTGCTCCGTGCGGTCCGTGGACTCGACGGCTTCGATCCGCTCCGGGGAGAGATCGAAGCGTGGTTGTGGCGGATCGTGGCCAACGTCGCCTATGACCACCAGCGAGCGGAGCGCCGGCGCCTTGCCTTGTGGACACGGCTGAGCCGGGTCCGCGAGGCGGCCGCCGAATCCGTCGAATCGATCGCGGTCGACCGCATCGACAACCAGCGGCTGCTGGCTTCGGTGCGCGAGCTCGGACCGCGGGACCGGACCTTGCTCGCGCTGCGATTTGGCGCTGACCTGGACCTGCGAGCCGTCGGACTGGCGCTGGCGATGAGCGAGGCGGCGGCCGGGCGGGCGGTGCTGAGGGCGCTGGACAAACTGCGAAGTCACCTGGAGGTGAATCCATGAATATGCCTGTGGACCAGCTCGCGGAGCGGCTGCGTGAGCTTCCGTTGGAAGAGCCGCGGCCGGACGCGATCACCGCGCGTGTCCTGGCGGCGGCGAAGGGGCCGGCGCCGCGTCGGGGAATTGCCCGGACGGGCCGCCCGCTGCGCCGGCCCGCGTTCGTGGCCATCCCGGCTGCTTTCTTGATATTGGTCCTGGGGTTATGGGGCGCGCTGTATTTCTCGCCCGCAACGGCGGCTGCGCTCGCGGATGCGTCAGGGCCTGGAGGTTTCTCGGGCGAGATCCTGGACCACGTGGGACTGGGCAGCGGGAACATCACGGCTGAGAGCTCGTCCTCCACGTCGTCCGGCTACAGGTTGCAGCTGGTCGGCGCGTACGCGGATTCGATTCGCACCGTGGTCCTGATCAAGATGTCACCGGCGGCGTTCATCTCCGGCACGCCGCAGCTGACCGACCAGTTCGGCACGAGCTATTTCCCGCAGAGTGGTCAGGGCAACCTCGAGACCGGTGACCAGGTGTTGAGCTTCGAGCCGGCCTCGTGGCTGGCCTCCGCCACCGGCATGCGGTTCACCCTGACCGTCAACCAGGTCGAGCTTCTGGGCGGTCAGCAGCAGGTCACCGGTTCCTGGACGGTGAGGGGAGTCGTGCTGCTCGACACTGGAAAGACGATTCGGACGCCCAGGCCGGGTTCACTTGGACCTGGCACCGTCACGTTCGTCGACGCGAAGTATGTGGGCCGGTCGGTTTCGATCAAGGCCGAGGTGCGGGGTGTTTCGCTGGGCGGGATCGTCCCCGCGACCGGGCCGGATGCCAAGCCGCAACCGGCACTGAGCATCATGCTCATTCCGGACAGGGGGCTGGGCAAGCCGGCGAGCAGTTTGTCCATGAGCTCCGACGGAAATGTCACGCAGCTCCAGGTGCTGTTCCTCAACGTGGATCCCGGCCTTTACTTCCTCGTCATCACGTTGGAAGGGGTCGGGACGCTGGATAGCGCGCTCGATGTGAGGTGATGGGCGCGGGCCGAGACAAGGTGGCGGGAGGCGCATAGAGTTAAGAAGCCGTGGCCATACAGTTGCTTGGGTTTGGACTGTGGGCGCTACTGGCGGTGGCCGGGGCCTGGCTGCTGGTGACGGGGCGGCCGCTGCCTCTCGGACTTCCAGACGGCTTGACCAAGGCGTGGCACCTGCGCGTATTCGGGCTGATCTACTGCGTGCTGGGTGGTTACCTGGCGTATAGGTCGATCCAGGGCGCGTTTGATTCGAGCGCCCTTGTCATGACGTTCGCCATCGGAATGGCAACGGCGGTTTGGATCGCCTGGGATCGCCGGCGGAAGGCCCGAAACAGAGAGGTCTGAGGCCGTCGTGATATGAGCGACGTTAGGGTGGGGTTGGGGGGCCGGAAGGACGCGTTGAAAGGGACTGGGAAGGGGTGTTGGGGGTGGGCTGGAGTGGCCTCGAAGGCGGGTTGGCGCGTTGGAGTTGTGTAAATTAGGGCTTGACAGACGAACATTAGTTTGGTAGGCTTATTTCATGTCGAGGGAAGGGGAAACATCCCTCTCTGAGTTCGAAGCGGCCGTTCGCAAATTCCTCGCTCGCGGTGAGCGAAGCGTGGATCCAAAGCGCTATCGCGCCGCCATCGATTCCCTGGACGGTGACTTCTCCGTCGTGGCTCGGGATGCTCAGAAGATTGGCGAGCACCTGGTCTCCGGCAACATCACCGCGGCGTCCTGGATCGCCCGCACTTGCGGCATGTCGATCACCTCTGCCGCCGACCGGCTCTGCGTTGGCGAGCAGCTGGAATCCTTGACCAAGGTCGCTGCGGCTCTGGCCTCAGGTGAGGTCGGTTACCAGTCGGTCTCTGCGCTCTGCCACCTGCGCGAGCAGTTGGGTGAGAAGGGATGTCTCTTCGACGAAGAGGAGATGCTCGGTTTCGCTCGCGAGCACTCGGTGTCGGAGCTCCGCAAGATCTGCAACTACGCCCGCCATGTTGCCGACCCCGATGGCTTCTTCAGCGACGCCGAGGAGAGCTTCTCCCGCCGAAGGCTGCACATCAGCCAGATGCTGGACGGCTTGTTCAGGGTCGATGGCTTGCTCGACCCGGTCAGTGGGGCTGCCTTCAAGACGGCAGTCGATGTGCTGGCCAAGCGCAAGGGGCTGGAAGACGAGCGCATCCACTCTCAGCGGATGGCCGATGCGGTGGGTGAGCTGGCTCTGCACGCGATGGAGCAGGGCACTCTGCCTCGGCGCCATAGCGTCAAGCCGCACATCAACCTGACCATGACGCTGGAAGCACTAAAGGGCGAGCTTGGCGTTCCACCAGCTGACCTCGAGCTCTCCCTCCCCATATCCACGCGGACTGCCGAGCGCCTTGCCTGCGACTGCACGATGTCGCGGGTGCTGCTGGCGGACTCGATGGTGATCGACGTCGGCCGGGCGACGCGAACGGTCTCGCCACCGACCATGCGTGCGCTGCGGGTAAGAGACAAGGGCTGCCGGTTCCCCGGGTGCGACCGCCAGGTCAACTGGTCGAACCCGCATCACATCATCGCGTGGTCCAGAGGCGGGCCGGGCAATCTGCCGAACCTCGTCTTGCTCTGCTACTACCACCATCGGCTGGTGCATGAGGGTGGATGGCAGGTGATCAAGTCGGGGCGTGAGTTCCGGTTCATGCCGCCTGATCGCGTCGTGATGCGGCGGGCGCGTGGGCCAGGCTTGCGTTGGGCGGCATAACATCGGGGTATGAGCCGGGCCGTGGAAGAGCTGAATCGCCGGATGCTTCGGGCACGCGACGCTATAGACCGCGCCTATGCTCAGTCGCTCGACATCACCAATCTTTCACAGGTCGCGCACGTCTCCGAGGCTCATTTCATCCGGACGTTCAAGAACACCTTCGGTGAGACGCCGCATCGCTATCTTCAGCGCCGGCGGGTGGAGCGGGCGATGTTCTTGCTCCGGGAGACCCCGCGAAGTGTCACGGATGTCTGCCTCGATGTTGGGTTTGGAAGCCTCGGCACTTTCAGCCGCACGTTCACAGACATCGTCGGCGACACGCCGACTGAATATCGGAATCGCAAGCTCGTTTTTGTGGTGCCGACCTGCTTCTCTATGTCCTGGATGAGACCCAGCAGTTTTGGAGAAGCCAGGGCCAAGAACGGCGCCTAGCATCGGTGTTGTTCAAGCCACCAAGCACGGGAGAAACTCGATGTACAACTCGATCAACATGTCAAGCATCTTCGTACTCGACCAGGACAAGGCCATCGACTTCTATGTCGGGAAGCTCGGCCTGGAACTCACCAACAACATGGACCTCGGGTTCATGCGCTGGGTGACCGTCGGGGTGCCCGGCCAGCCCGGTCGCGACGTCCTTCTGGAGATGCCCGGCCCGCCGGCGATGGACGAAAAGACCGCGGACCAGGTTCGCGACATCGTCACGAAAGGTGCGACCGGCTTCACGCTCGGTCTCACCACTTCCGACTGCCGGAAGACCTACGAGACGCTGAAGGCCCGCGGGGTTGAGTTCACCTCAGAGCCTGAGGAGCACTTCTACGGAACCGACTTCGGTATCCGCGATCCCTTCGGTAACAACATCCGTATCGTCCAGCGTGCGGTCGGGGACAACGGGTTGCCCAAGACCCTGGACGCGCCAAAAGCGAAGCCGGCCAAGGCATAGAGCGATGAGATTTCGGACCAAGATCCTGCTGTCCGGCAAGACGGCCGCCGGGATCGAAGTTCCGGCAAAGGTGGTGGCCGCCCTCGGCTCGAGCAAGCGGCCACCCGTTCGCGCCACCATCAACGGCTTCACCTACCGCACCAGCGTGGCCTCCATGGGCGGCAAGTTCATGCTTGGCGTGCCGCCTGAGTTTCGCGAGGGCGCCGGGGTGAAGGCAGGCGACACGGTCGACGTCGACCTCGAGCTTGACACCCAGCCTCGCGAGGTCGCCATTCCCTCCGACTTCGCCTCGGCACTCGGCCGCAACGCCGACGCCAAGAGGTCTTTTGATGGGCTGACCTACAGCAACAAGCGGCGCCTGGTCATTGCCATCGAAGCCATCAAGTCACCCGAAACCCGGCAGCGGCGGATCGCCAAGACCATCGACCAGCTGAAAGACGGTCGCGCCTAAAGCAGGCTTAGGCCCCTATCCCTGACCTTCCCCCGAAGGGCGGAGGGGATTCTTGTCGCGCGCTTCCATGTCGGCGCGCAGGCGCTCCCCCATCGCGGCGAGCACCTTGACCAGCAACCCGTCGCTGCCTTTGATGGCGTCGCGGAACTGCGCGTGGCTCATGACCAGCAGGCGTGCGTCGGTCTTGGTCGTCACGGTCGCGCTCGCCAGACCTCGATCCAGCATGCTGATCTCGCCGAAAAAGTCGCCGGCCTTCAATTTGCGGCGCGGTTTGCCGTCGACCTCCACGTACGCCTCGCCGTCGAGCAGGATGTAGAACGAGTCACCCGGTCGCCCCTGGGCCGTCAGCCTCTTGCCCGCAAGCACCTCGACTTCGTCCGCCCTGGTGGCGACGAACTCGAGTTCGCGCTTCGTTAGTTGCGAGAAGAGCGGAACGCGGCTCAGGGCTTCCGTTTTGGAAGTCATGCGATTGCAGCATATTCTGCAGCGGTGGTTTCTGTGTGTTCGGTCTGCGGACGCCCGCTTCCGAGCGGAGCCCGGTTCTGCCCGAACTGCGGCGCCTCGGTCGGGCCTCTTGCCGGCACCGAGGAGCGGAAGATGGTCACCGTCCTCTTTGCCGACATCGTCGACTCGACCGGTCTCGGCGGCCGGCTCGATCCCGAGCGGGCTCGCGAGGTCCTTGGACAATTTTTCGGCGCCGCGGCCGAGGAGCTGCTCGCGCTGCGAGGCCGGCCCGAGAAGTTCATCGGCGACGCCGTGATGGCGGTGTTCGGGCTGCCGCACGTGCACGAAGACGATGCCCTGCGCGCCGTGCGCGCCGGCTTTGGGATCCGTGCTCGCGCCCGCCGGCTCGGTGAGTCGGCCGGGCTCTCCGCACCACTCGAGGTCCGGATCGGCATCGAATCGGGAGAGGCGGCCATGGGGCGAAACCCCAGCGGCCAGATGCTCGTCACCGGGCTTGTCGTGAACGCGGCGGCGCGTCTTCAATCGGCCGCGCAGCCCGGCCAGATCCTCGCCGGCACGACGACACATGCCCTAACTCAGCAACATGTCTTGTACGGGCGACGCCGCCGCGTCAAGGCGAAGGGCTTCGATTCGGCACTCGATGCGTTTCCGGTCGAAGGGTTGTCGACGCGGTCCGCGCGGCGCACGATCCCCTTCGTCGGGCGAACCAGCGAGCAGGCCGTCCTCGATCAGAGCCTCGCCCTGGCCACCTCGACCGGACGCCCGGTGCTCGTGACTGTCGTCGGCGAGCCGGGCATCGGAAAATCGCGCCTCGCCGATGAGCTCGCTGCGGGGGTCGGCGCGGTAGTCGCCGTGCTGCACGGTCAGGCCCGCTCCTACACCGACACAGCCACTTTCTCGCCCGCGGCGGCCATCGTCGGCGATCTGGCCGGGATAGAGGCGGGCGATCCGCCGGAGAAGATCCGGCGCCTTCTTCGCGACGTGGTCGACAAATGGAGCGATCCGTCAGAGGTGGATAGGACCGTCGAATGGCTTGCCCTTCTGTTCGGCATGGCCGAGCGGCGCCATGAGGCGGCGTTCGTCAGTGATGTGCAGGCCGGCTTCGTCACGCTGGTCGACGGGATGGCGCGCGATCACCCGGTGGTCATCGTCTTCGAGGATGCCCACACCCTGCAGGCCCCGATGCTGGACCTCGTCGAGCGGCTCGCGACTCCCGGGCGGGGCGGCAATCGCCGCGCGTTGATCCTCGTGTTGGCCCGCAACGAACTGCTCGAGCTGAGGCCCAGCTGGGGATCGACCACCGGAAATGCAGTGCTGCTCCGACTCGATCCGCTTTCGCCGGCGGATTCGATCCACCTGGTACGCCATGCCGGGGCCGGCCGGATCGCCGACCCGCAGGCGATGGAGATCGCGGAGCGCGCAGGCGGAAATCCGTTCTTCATCATCGAGACGACCGGCATGCTCATGACGAACGATGCCGCAGGGGCCGCTTCGGGCGCGCACGCATCGATTCCTCCGACGGTGCAGGCGGTGGTCAGCGCGCGGCTCGACGCTCTGCCCGCGAGGCTGCGGGAGGTGGCGCGGCGAGCGTCGGTTTTCATGCACGCCTTCGACCGCGAAGAGCTGGCTGTGATCGACGATGCCGCAAGCGTCGAAGAGCTCCAGGAGCTCGAGGATGCCGAGGTCATCGTGCGCGACAACCTTGTCTGGCGGATGCGTCACGCGACGCTCAAGGACGTCGCGTATGCCAGCCTGCCGAAGCGGGAGAGGCTGCGGCTGCACAATCTCGTCGCCGAGTACCTCGTGGAGAAGGGGCATCGCTCGCTGGCCGCGGACCATTACGAGCTGGCGGCGCGCGCTTCCCTCGACCTCGACCCGAAGGACCGCGAGGCTCCAGAACGAGCGGCCGACGCCCTGCTGGTCGCGGGCGATCGCGCTCGGAGACGCATGGAGATCCGCTCGGCGATCGATCGATATGATCGCGCGCTCATCATGTCGGGCCCCGAGAGCGGCTGGGGCGTGCGGGAGGGCCGGGCGCTGGCGGGCCTCGGCGAGGCGCGGTACTGGCTTGGCGAATACCGGCTGGCGACCGAGGCCCTGGACCGGGCCGTCACGCTTGCAGAGGCTCACGACGATTCGTTCGCGCTGGCGCTGGCGCTCCGCTTCCTGGGCGACATCGCGATCAACTTCGAAGCCGATGTCGACAAGGCGGAGAAGCTGCTGGACCGGTCGCTGCGCGCGGCGGAGAAGTTGGGGGATTCGATGGCGATCGTGCGGACCTTGCTGTTCGCGGGCTGGGTGCCGTGGACGCGAGAGCGGTTCGACGAGGCGGAGGTGATCTGGAGGCGGGCGCTCGCCCTGGTCGGTCCTAAAGATCAGTGGGCTCGAGTGCGGGCCCTGACAGCGCTATCGATCAACAGGAGCGAGATGAAGGACCAAGAGGGAGCGCTGAAGCTGATCGATGAGGCGAGCGCGCTCGCCGAGGAGACGGGCGATCAGTTCAGCGTCGCGAATACTTCAGTGCAGAAAGGTCGAGTGCTGGACGATCTGGGCCGTCCTGAGGAATCGCTGCAATGGTTCGATCGCGGAATCGCCATCTTCTCCGAGCTGGGCGCTCGGTGGGAGATGGCTGATGCCCGGGCCGCACTCGGCATCGCGAAGCGCGAGCTGGGAAGGCTCGATGAGGCCGAGGAAGACCTGCGGTACGCGATCCGGATCGCCGAGGAGCTGGGCGACCGCCAGCTGCCGGGTTGGACGTGGCGCGCGCTCGCCCGCGTGGCCGAGCTTCGCGGCGACACCGCCGAGGCCGAGGAGCGCTGGCGGCGGTCGCGAGAGGCCGAGTCTCGGGGGCCGCATTAGGGCTCATGGTCCGCGCCGGTTCACTCTTCGTTCTCGCCCCTCTCCCCGACCCTCCCCCCTGAACGGGGGGAGGGGGTTCTTTCCGCGACTTCTATCAGGGCTCTTAGAGATTCCTCGGGTCCTTGTCGCAGCTCTCGGCCCAGCGCTAGTGCTACCAAGCGGCCCCGCCACCCGGGCGGGAGATGGAAGTCTCAATTGAACCGGACGAGCGTGCCGCCTTTTTCGGTATCGGTGAGCGTGACGTGCTCGTGGTTGTCGACTCCGAACGGCAGGTGAACGAGAAAGTCGATCCAGCGCGACTGCGGGTCCATGTCGCGCACCTCGATCGTGACGGGCCATCTGCGACCGAGCGAGGAGGCGGTGAGGCGGATCGTCTGGCCGGGCTTGACCGGACCAGCCGGGTCCGCTGAGACGAACTTCGCGTCCGTCCATTCGCCGAAGCGCTCAGGCGCGGTGAGCACGCTCCAGACGCGGTCGCAAGGTGTGGTGGTGGCGGCCGCGGGACAGACGTTTACGACCATGCCCCGCTAATGTGACGACGCACGATGAGCAATGCAAGGCTTGACCGAGCGAAGGTGCCACCCGATCTTTGGGCGCGACGGATCTGGGTCCCGCAGTCGGGAACCAAACCTTCGCTCGTGGAGGTGACCGATCGCAAGAGGCTGCAGTACGGCGCCGTGATCATGCTGCTCGGTTTCGTGGTCGTGGTTGCGGTGAAGGCCCTGAACCTACATTGGGCGTTCGCCGTCAGCTTTCTCATCCTCGAGGTGATCGGCGGCCTCTACATCGCCGGCGGGAAGCGAGGCGGTTTCTACGTGCTGGCGCAAGACGGCAGCCTCGGCGAATACCTCGGGAAAAACAAGCCGGACCTCCGTTCGATGCGGGGAACGAAAGTCCGGTCTTAGAGGTTCGCAAGAAAATCAGTTAAATGGCGACGCTGGCCGGCGCGGTGGTTTCGTCTGAGATGACCTTGCCGTCCTTGAGCTTGATCACGCGGTCGGTTTCGGCGGCGAGGTCGAGGTCGTGGGTGACCAGGACGAACGTCACCTGGTGCTGCCGGTTCATGCGCCGCATGATCCCCGCCAGCTGCGCGCTCGTTTCCGAGTCGACGGCGCCCGTCGGCTCGTCTCCGAGCACCATCGACGGCCGGTTGACGAGGGAGCGCGCGATCGCCACCCGCTGCTGCTGCCCGCCGGACATCTGGTCCGGGCGGCTGTTCATCCGATCCTCGAGCCCGACTTCGGCGAGCAGCGCCCGGGCCCACTGGCGGTCTCCCTTCGGCTTCGCCGCGTAGTGCAGCGGGAGCATGACGTTCTCCAGTGCCGTGAGGGTCGGCAGGAGGTTGTACTCCTGGAAGATGAACCCGATCTTCGAGCCGCGGAGGTGCGCCTTCTGGTCGTCCTTGAGGTGTGATGTGTCCGCACCGTCGATGACGATCCGGCCGCTGGTCGGGCGGAGCAGCAGCCCGAGGCTGTCGAGCATCGTGGTCTTGCCCGACCCCGAGCGACCAACGATGGCCACGAACTCGCCCGATTCGATGTTTAACGTCACCTCGTCCAACGCGCGGACGACGGCAATGCCCTGCTTGTAGTGCTTGCTGAGCTGGTCGATCTCGATCATTGGTGTTTTTTCCATTTCTTGCCTTCTGCTTAATTTCTAGTTGGACCGCAGGGCCGCGACCGGGTCCATTCGGGAGGCGCGGTATGCGGGGATGATCCCAGCGACGGTGCCGAGAGCGAGCGCAAAGCCGATGCACAACGCCGCCAGGCCCGGCGTGACCAGGAAGATGGCCCCTTGTGAGGCGGGCATGGTCGCCTTGATGAGCGTCGTGACGGCGAACCCGAGACCGAAGCCGATCACGCCGCCGACCAGTCCGATGAAGCTCGACTCGAGCAAGAACTCACGCATGATGGCTCTCGTCGTGGCGCCGATCGCCTTCTTGAGGCCGATCTCGCGCACCCGCTCGCTGACGGCCATGATCATCGTGTTGATCACGGCGAGACCGCCGATGACCAGCGCCAGCAGAGCCGCCGCCATGGTGATCTCGGTGAACAGCGCGCCGCCGGCCACCAGCGTGGCCACCAGCTTGCTGGGTTTGGCGGCCTTGACCCCGGAGACCTGCGCGTTGATGCGATCCGACAGCGTGTCGAGGTTCGTGCCAGGCGTCCCGTAGACGTCGAAGCCGGCTGCGTATTGGGTCATGTCGAGGTTCGACTGAAGCGCGACGGGGAGCTGGTCCTTGAACAGCTGCTGCGCGTCCGCCAGGCTGACGAAGGCGCCCGTGTCGGGGGCGGTGAGCGTCTTGTTGAGGATGCCGACCACGATGTAGGTGTGCTGGAGGAAGCCCGGGTTCGCATCCGAAGGCTTGACCGGAAGGGTGATGCTGTCGCCGACCTTCCTGTTGAACTCCGTCGCGACGCTCGAGCCGAGCACGATCTGACCGCCGGCGGTCGCGTCGAGCGGGCGACCGCTCGCGAACGTGGTGTGAAGCGCTGAGTAGCTGTTCTCGGCAGGGTCGTAGCTCGAGATGTAATCCGGCAGCCCCAGGCTCACGACCTGCAGCGAGCCGGGCTTCGCCTGCACGGTGATCGTCGGGAACACCCGCGCGACACCGGGCACGGCCTGGATTTCAGCGGCTTTGGTGAGCGGGAGGACCGCGCCGCTGGTGATGCCGTTGGAGTTTGCGTCTCCGACGGGGACGTAGCCGGCGTAGTACTTGGCACCGCCGTCGAGCAGGGCGTTGAAGTTGTTCGCGAGCGCTCCCATCGTGGTGAGCGCGACGATGCCGATGACGATGCCGCTGATGGTCAGGAAGCTGCGGAGCTTCCTGCGAGTGAGGTTCCTGACGATCTCGTTCATGGTCGTTGCTCTCCTGATGTTTCTTTGCCTTACGGCGTGACATCAGAGTCGCGGGAAACCGAGTTTTCAGACAGTCGCAGGGGTCATGACTTTGGGCTGAGGCGGGTCAGTGATCAGCCCTGACTTATGTCACGTGGGATGCGGGTTTAGGCCCCTCACCCTGGCCCTGCGCGCAAAGCGGCGATGAGGATGGGACTTACTGATTGCTCCCCGACGGGGAGAGGGGATCACAGCCAGCCTTTTTCTTCTGCGATTCGGGCGGCTTCTATTCGGTTGTGCGCGTTCAGTTTCTGTATCGCTATTGATAGGTGGTTGCGGACTGTGCCGTTGGTCAGGTGCAGGGACCGGGCGACTTCTTCGACGCTCGCGCCTCGCACGCTCATCGCCAGCACGTCGCGCTCGCGCGGTGTCAGTGGGCTCGAGCCCTCGCTCAGAGCGGCATGCGCGAGCTGCGAGTCGATGACCTTTTCGCCTTTGGCAGTCCGCCGGATCGCCGAGGCGAGCTCGTCGGGCGGCGCGTCCTTGAGCAGGAACCCGCTCACGCCCGCGTCGACCGCTCGGCGCAGGTAGCCGGGCCGTCCGAAGACGGTCAGGATGAGAACTCTGCAGCTCGGCAACTTCGCGCGCAGGCCGGCCGCCGCGGTGATTCCGTCCTGGCCGGGCATCTCGATGTCCAGCAGCGCGACGTCGGGCCTGGAGCGCAGCGCCTCCTCGACCACGCGGTCGCCACGCTCCACCTGGGCCACGACCTCGATGTCGGGTTCGGTCGCGAGCAGTGCCGCGAGGGCGCCGCGAATCATCGCCTGGTCGTCCGCGATCAGGACGCGGATCAACGCCGGGCGCGCGTAGGGCGCATCAGCCGACGTACAGCTCGCTTGGCGCAGCCAGACCTGCCGGGAGGATCAAGCGGAGGCAAACCCCGGCCTCGGGCTCGGTTCCAACCTCGAACTTGCCTCCGGCGACCTCGACGCGCTCCCGCAGGCCAATGAGGCCCACACCGCCGCCGTCGAGGGCGGCCGCGCCCCGGCCGTCGTCAACGAGCTCGAGGGTGGCGTTGCCGTCGACCCGCGACAGGCGGAGCACGCACTTTTTGGCCCCGCTGTGCTTAAGGACGTTGGTGACACCCTCTCTGAGGCACCAAGCGAGCCCCGAGTCCTGCTCTGCCGCGACCCGGCCCAGCGTGTCCTCGACCAGGAGCCCAATCCCGGCGGCCCGCAGCGCGTTGCGCGCGTTTCCGATCTCCATCGACAGGCTGGGCCGGCGGTAGCCGGCGGCTGCTTCGCGCACGTCGTTGAGCGACTTCCGGGCGACCCGGGCAAGGTCGCGCAACTCCTGGCGGGCCGACTCGTCGGTGTCCGCCGGCACCTGCTTGGCGACGAGCTCGCTCTTGAGGACCAATACGGCGAGGCTCTGGCCCAGCAGGTCGTGCAGGTCGCGTGAGAAACGCAGGCGCTCCTCGCTCACCGCCAGGCGCGCGATCTCTTCGCGAGCCGCCATCAGCTCTCGGTAGGACTGCCAGAGCAGGCGTGCGCCGACACCAACCCCGCCTACCAGGATGCTGTTGATGAGGTTGTTCACCACCGTGGCAAGGTCCGTCAGGCGGATCACGGCGATCGCGAGCTGGAGCAGTGATAGGCCGCCCATGATCCAGAGTGCGCGGCGAAGCGGGAAGCATGCGCCGGCCACGATGAACGCGAAGACCAGGAAGGTGCCCCCCGGGCTGGGCTGGATGAGCGCGAACATGGTCAGGATCACGGTGATCGCGGCGAGACCGACCACCTCGGCGTGGTGGTTGCGCCCGGCGGCGCGCAGCCAGATCCACGCCCAAACGGCTCCCCAGACGGCGAACCCGAACGCTGCCGCCTCCTGAGGCGGCTGAAAGCCCGAGGCAAGGATCGCGACGGCCGTCGGCACGGCGAAGAGGACCCACGCGACCATGAAACAGCGGCCCCACTGGGTCCAGCGCTCGACGTCCGCCATATACGTCAGCTTAGGTCCGCAGGCCGCCGTCCGGAAGTGACAGGGGCCGTGGATGCAGCGTGACGGATGTCACGGGGTGGCGGGTCGGGGATACTTCGGCAAGGCGCGGGATAATCGTCGCCTCTGCAAGGTGAGCACGCCGAACAATCTGCCCGCACAAATCAGCTCCTTCGTTGGGCGCGAAGCGCAACTGGCCGAGCTGCGCCGTCTCATGCGCAAGGCTCGCCTCATCACCCTGACCGGACCTGGTGGGGCGGGCAAGACCCGGCTTGCCCTTCGCCTGGCTTCAGACGTGCTCGACCGCCATCCCGACGGAGTCTGGCTCGTCGACCTGGCAAGCCTGAACGACCCCCGGCTGCTGGAGCAGACCGTCGCCTCAGCCTGTGGCGTGCGAGAGGTACCGCGACGCCGGATGTATGACCTGCTTGTCCAGCATCTTGCCTCGCGCCGGACGCTGCTCATCCTCGACAGCTGCGAGCACCTGGTGGATCCATGTGCCGATCTCGTCGGACGCCTGATGCGATCCTGCCCGAACCTGACGTTTCTGGTCACCAGCCGCGAACCGCTCGGCGTCCCCGGTGAGCTGATCTGGCGGACTCCTTCGTTGAGCCTGCCCAAGGCGGAGGAGGGCGAACATTTAGAGCTGATTCTCGAAAGCGAGGCGGTGCGACTGTACGTGGAGCGCGCCCAGCTCAGCCAGCCCGGCTTCGATCTTGCCCGCACCGGATCCACTTTTGCCGTGGCCCAGATCTGTACTCGACTCGAGGGCATGCCGCTCGCGATCGAGCTGGCGGCGAGCCTCACCCGCATGATGACGGCGCAAGAGATCCTTGAGCGACTTCGCGACCGCTTCCTCCTTCTGAGCGGCGGCCGCAGAGGTGCGCTGCCCCGCCACCAAACCCTTCGACAGACGGTCGATTGGAGCTACGGCCTCCTCAGCCCCGACGAAAAGGTGTTGCTCGCCCGCCTCAGCGTTTTCGCCGGCGGGTTCAACCTGGCCGCTGCTGAAGCGGTGGCCCCGGCCGATCAGCCCGTTCCGGGTGGCGTCATGGCTGTGCTGTCGCGGCTTGTGGACAAATCCCTCGTCTCGGCGGATGCCGTGGGCTCGGCGCGAACGCGGTACCGGATGCTCGACACGATCCGCGAGTACGCCCTCGAGAAGCTACAGCATGGCGACGAAGCGGACGCTCGCCGCCTCATGGCGCGCTACTACGTCGATTACTGCACGCGGGCTGCCAACGGGCTTCGCGGAGGCGATCCGCTGCCTTGGCTCACGCAGCTGGACGAGGAGCAAGCGAACATCCGGCTCGCACTCGGTTGGAGCGTTATCGAGCAGCCGGATGACGCCCTGCGAATCGCCGCTGCGATGGGCTTCTACTGGCACCAGCGCGGGCAGTTTATCGAGGGCGCCGAGTGGCTGGGGCAAGCGCTGGAGCTGCCGCCATCGAGCCCGGAAGCAAGGGTGAACGCTTTATGGTCCCGGAGTCGTATCCGCCAGCGAAGTGGGGACTACGCCGGCGCAAGACGGGATGCTGAAGAAGCGGCGGATCTGTGCCGCAGCCTCGATCTGCCGGCTGAGCTCAGCGGGGCGCTCACGATCCTGGGCCTTGTCAGCGGAGTTGAGGGCGACGAGCGCTCTGCGGAACGGTATCACCAGGAAGCCCTCGAGCTGAGCCGGCGGCAGAACCACCGAGAGTCGATCGCCCGCAGCCTCAACAACCTCGGCCTGATCGCCTCGGCCCGTGGCGATCACCTCCGAGGAAAAACCTTGCTCGAGGAGGCCGCCGACCAGCTCCGCCTCGCCGGCTCTCCCACGATCACATCAGGCATCCTCGACAGCCTTGCCCGGATCAACCTCCTGATGGGGGACCACGCTGCGGCGCGGGCGGGCTACACGAAATCTCTGGAGCTATCGATGCGTCTTGGCGACACGTTCTTTGTCGCTGAGTGCCTGGAAGGCCTCGCGCTCCTGGCAATGGCGGAGAACGACGCCGCGCGGACGCTCAAGCTGGTCGCGGCCTCTTCAGTACTGCGCCAGGCTAACGGCGCCCGACCCATGCCAGACTTTCAAATGCACGTCGACCACGGAGTCGCCGCCGCCCGCGAGCAGCTGGGTCCCCAAGGCTCTGACGACGCCTGGGAACAGGGCGCAAGGATGAGCGTCGGTGACGCAGTCCGCTACGCCAGCGGCGCCGTGCCGCCGGCCAGGCGTGTTGACACCAGTCCGCTCACCGCTCGCGAAACCCAGGTGGCGTCGTTGATCGCCGACGGCCTGACCAACGTTGAAATCGCGAAGCAGCTGCGCATGGCTTCCCGCACCGCTGACGCACACGTCGAACACATCCGCAACAAGCTCGGTCTGCGAATGCGTTCGCAGATCGCGATCTGGGCGCATGAACGACTAGGTAGGGCGTAGGGCCCGACTAGGTCGGCAACTCGGTAGTTCTGCCGATGGCAGCCGCGACTGCCCCGCATAGCGTGTGCGCAGTTCCAGCCGGTTTGTTCCAGGAGGGAGATGCATGGCGAGGTACCTACGTCGCGTCGGACTGTCTGTACTTGTCGCGCTTACCGTCATGGTGCTGACGATGCCCATGGGGCAGGCTCAGACCAACGCCGGTCAAGCCCAGCTCAACGCCGACCACCAAGTCAAGGGGCCGGACGTTTCCAGCCAATCCGCCGTCCAACTCTATTTCAAGGAACACCCCGTGAGCACGGCGGCGGCTGAGGAGATTCGCGCCAGCATCACGCTGACCAAGGATGGCTTTGCCACCACCAATCCGAAATTCGTCAAGTCAGTCAATGAAGTCAACGCAGGTCTGCGTCAATTCCAGGCTTCTCAGACTCAGCAGAAGCCCTTATTTGGAGCGGTGCAGGCACAAGCCTGGTGGTGCGTCTACCTCCCTGGTTGGGTGTTCCATGCGTACATCTACTACATCGTGATTGCTGGCGGCATATTCGCCACCGCCTCTCTTTTCGTGAGCGTCACCGTCGTCGGCATCCCGCTCGGGGCCGTTCTCGCTGCGCTTGGAATCTGGTATGGAATCTCGGCATACTTTTTGGACCAGTTATTCTCAGCGCGCGGTTACTACAACAATGGAGCCTGGATATGCCTATGAATCTCCTTCTCTACCTCGTCGCTCTGTTCAGCCTCACGGCGCTGGTTAGCGCGCTTCGGTATCGCCGCCGGCGGGCCAAGATGACCCTGGAGGAGCGCCGGGCGCACGAGATCATCCCCAGCTACCGAGATCGCATTAGCTGAATCAAGGAGGCTCCCGAATGGGAGCCTCCTACTTGCTGGAGGCGCCGCCTTCTATTTCGTGCTGGTCGTGTCCCCGATAGCGGCTTGCGCTGCGGCCAAGCGAGCCACCGGCACGCGGAACGGGCTGCACGACACGTAGTTCAGGCCGAGTGAGTGGCAGAGATGGATCGAGTCCGGGTCGCCCCCATGCTCGCCGCAGATCCCGATCTCCATCTTCGGACGCGTCTTGCGACCTTCGGTGACCGCCATCGCCATCAGGCGGCCCACGCCGTTCTCGTCGATCGTCTCGAACGGGTTGCGCGGCAGGATCTTGTTCTCCAGGTATCTCACGATGAAGTGGCGCTCGGCGTCGTCGCGCGAGTAGCCGAATGTCATCTGCGTGAGGTCGTTGGTTCCAAAGGAGAAAAATTCCGCGACCGTCGCGATCTCGCCGGCGGTGAGGGCCGCGCGCGGGATCTCGATCATGGTGCCGAACTTGTACGGCACGCGGATGCCTTTCTCTTTCTGAACCGCGTCAGCCACCGGCTTCAGCTCTTTGTGCACGGAATTCATCTCGGCGAGCGTGCCGGCCAGCGGGATCATGATCTCGGGCCGCGCGTCGACCTTCTTCTTGCGCAGGTTGGCAGCCGCCTCCATGATCGCCCGCACCTGCATGCGCGTGATCTCGGGGAAGAGGATCGACAGGCGGACGCCGCGCAGGCCCAGCATGGGGTTGGCCTCGTGCAGCTCCTCGACGCGAGCCATGATCTTCTCGAGCTTCTTCAAGCGCGCAGGACTCTTGCCGTTCGTCTTGAGCTCGGTTGTCTCGCGGATCAGCTCTTCCAGGCTCGGCAGGAACTCGTGCAGCGGTGGGTCGATGAGCCGGATGATCACCGGCAGCCCGTGCATCGCTTCGAAGATGCCCTCGAAGTCGCCGCGCTGGATGGGCAGCAATTGCGCGAGGTACTTCTCGCGGTCCGCGGTGGTGGTGGCCATGATCATGTTCTGCACGATGGGCAATCTGTTCTGCTCCATGAACATGTGCTCCGTGCGGCACAGGCCCACGCCCTGCGCGCCGTTCTCGCGCGCCTTGATCGCGTCGCGCGGGTAGTCGGCGTTCGCCCAGACCTGCAGGCGGCGGAACTCGTCCGCCCACTTGAGAATTGCGCTCGCCGCGCGGTGCTTGTTCAGGGACTGGGCTTCGATGGTCGGCACGATGCCGAGGAACACCTCGCCGGTGGTGCCGTCGATGGTGATCTCCTCGCCCTCTTTGATCGTCTTCCCGCCCGCGGAGAATTCGCGCTTGCGCACGTCCACGTCGATCGAGCTCGCCCCGACGATGCAAGGCCGGCCCATACCACGCGCGACCAGGGCCGCATGGCTGGCGGTGCCGCCGGTCTGCGTGAGGATTCCTTTCGCCTCGACCATGCCGTGCACGTCGTTGGGGTTCGTCTCGACGCGGACCAGGATCACGGCCTTCCCCGCCTTGCCCCACTCGACCGCTGTGTCGGCGTCGAACACCGCGCCGCCCGACGCCGCGCCCGGTGATGCCGGCACGCCTTTCGCGAGCGGAGTCAGTTTGGCGTTGGGGTCGACCCGGGGGAATAGCAGCTGCTCGAGCTGCCGGGGTTCGACGCGCGCAACCGCATCCTTCTTGGTGATCAGCCGCTCGCCGACCATGTCGACGGCGATGTTCACGGCCGCCTCACCGGTGCGCTTCGCGGACCGCGTTTGCAGCATCCAGAGCTTGCCGCGCTCGATGGTGAACTCGAGATCCTGCACGTCCCGGTAGTGCTTCTCGAGCTTGCGCGCGTAGCCCTCGAACTCCGCATACACCTTCGGCATGTGGCGCTTCAGCGCCTTGATCGGCTCGGTATCGCGCACGCCCGCGACCACGTCCTCGCCCTGCGCGTTCGCCAGGTAGTCGCCGTACAGCTCTTTCTTGCCGGTGATCGGGTTGCGCGTGAAGGCGACGCCCGTGCCGGACGTCTTCCCCATGTTGCCGAACACCATCATCTGCACGTTCACAGCAGTGCCCAGGTCGTCAGGGATGCGCTCGAGGCGCCGGTAGGTCTTGGCCCGATCGGTGTTCCACGAGCGGAAGACGGCCTCGATCGCTTCGCGCAGCTGGACCACCGGATCGTCCGGGAAGTTGTGGCCGGTCGCGTCCTTATAGATGGCGAGGTAGCGCGCGACCAGCTTGCGCAGGTAGGGCGCGGTGAGCTCGGGGTCGGTTTTGACCTTGGCTTCTTTCTTGACCTGCTGGAGCGCGTGCTCGAACTTGTCGCCGTCGATCCCCTTCACGGTCTTGCCGAACATCTGGATGAAGCGGCGACGGGCGTCGAGGGCGAAGCGCTCGTTCTTCGTGAGGGCGGCGAGGCCCTCCGCCGTCTCTTCGTTGAGGCCGAGGTTGAGGACGGTGTCCATCATTCCCGGCATCGAGAACTTGGCGCCGGAGCGGACGCTCACGAGGAGGGGATCTTTCGCGTCGCCGAAGCGCTTGCCGGCCTTGCGCTCCAGCGTCTTGAGGTTCGTGAGCACCTGGTCCCACAAGCCTTCGGGGAGCTTGCGGCCGCGCGCGTAGTACTCGCGGCAGGCTTCGGTGGTGATGGTGAAGCCGGGCGGGACGGGCATGCCCGCGCGGGTCATCTCAGCGGCGCCGGCACCCTTACCCCCGAGGAGGTCGCGCATTTTCGCCGACCCCTCGCTGAACTGATAGACCCATTTATGAGCCGCTGACATCTGCCAATAGTTTGGCGGATTCCATCGCCCGCCACCCCGGCTCTCCCCCTGGCGGGGAATGAGAACGGTCGCCTCCCACTCCCGGCCCTCCCCCTTGGCGGGGGAGGGAGATACCCTTTTGCGCGATGGATGACCTCGGGTCGGCGACTGAAAACCAGGTGATTCTTGCCTGGCTCCAGGCTGAGATCGAGTCGGTCACGTTTCAGCAGTACCTTGCCGGTGAACCGCCCAACCCTGTCTTTCTCGCCCAGGCCTTGAGGGCCGCGCGCTCGCCCAACCTGCGCGACGCCGACCAGAACGAGCTGCGGCGCAAGATCATCGTCAAGACGCATGGGTTCGGGCTCGGGATCAAGAGCTTCGAGGGATTGGCCAACGATATCCAGTGGCGCCGCGCGCGCGTAACGAGCCACGAGGTCGGCGAGATGCTCTACGCAAGCGGGCATCCCGCGTGGACGGCGCTCGCGCCGGTCACCCGCAAGGTGGCGGAGGGCGCGTCCAACGTGGGCCACGTTTTCAGCGGCGACCAGACCAACATGCTGGTCCTGGCGCTCGCGCTGCGGATAGCCGATTCGAACCCGCCGCCGGCGCTGCCCGAGATCATCTGTCTCAGGCGGCCGGACAGCCAGCTCGTGATCATGGAAGGGCACACGCGCGCGACCGCGATCATGCTCGAGGCGCACCGGATCCCGCAGGTCACCGTGTACGTTGGAGCCTCGCCGAGCGTGGCGAGCTGGGTTTATCTCTAGGTATTAGCAGAATTCGCACCGCACCCGGCCCTGGCCTTCGGCCAGGGCCGACCTCCCCGGCAAGCGGGGAGGTGAAAGTGCTAGTTGTCGTTTTTCGGAAGCATCACGTTCGCGTCTACGAAATCACCGACGCTCGAGCCAAGCGCGGTCCCGTCCTCGACGGAGAACCGGAAGTGGAAGCCCGCCAATATTCGCGCGTCTCCGATCTGCGCAACCGCGTCCGGGAAGTTGTTAAAGCTTCGTGTCACGCCGGGAAGTCCCGCTGACGTGACCGTGAACTGGGTGCTCGCCCCGAAGATCGAGGCCAGCGTGGTCGCCGCTGCGCTGCTAATCCCGGAGTGCGCCGAGGGATATTCCTGGAAGTACGGGGTGGTCAGCAGCGGAAGCCAGGTCGCATCCGATGCGGTGTTGGGGTTGCCATCCGCATTCGCCTGGACGACCGCCGTCGCCGGCCGCCAGAAGTTGTAGAAATTCTTGGCGTCGAAGACCGCGATGGTCGCGTCGGCGATTGAGATGTTCACCCGGGCCAGCAGGCGCGCGGTCGCCATCAGGTTCAGGTGGCTCGCCGGTGCCAGGGCATCAGCCACGCGATCCCACATCGCGACCGGAGTGTCGGCCTGCCAGAACTTCGCGGTCTCTGTCTGATACGCGGTCCGCGCTGTGCTCGTGAGTCCGCCAAGCGCCTTGACCTCGTTGAAGGAGGCGGTGTACCGGTCGCTCGTGAGGGCGGGCGGCCCGGCGGGCCGGAACTGGGACGGGGAGGTGAGCGCAAAGGGCGTGGTCGTGGCAAGCGAGCGGAACTTCGGCGCGCCCGTTCCGGCTGGGGTCGGCTGGTACTGTCCGGGCGCTGAGCTGAAAACGTAGGTTGGTGGCGTGATGCTGAAGCCGTCGGTGGCGCGCCACGCAAAGGTCTGGTCGCCGACTGATTTGCCCCATGCAAGGCCTGCGGCCACCGCACTGGCATCCCCCTCATCCTGCAGCGCCGCAAGCGAGGTCGCGAGCGCCGCGTCGAGCGCCGGCTGCTGCGATGGGAACAATTTGACCAGCGTCTCGTAGGCGGCGCCGGCGACGGCCGCATGCGGGTCGGCCTCATCGGGCGCGGCCGGCTGGACATGGATGGGCGTGTATCGATGTTCGATTCCGTTCACCGCGTCGAAGACGGCCGACTGCACGATCGCACCGAGCCGGTTGGCGGCGGGCGCCGCCACGGCGGCGGTCTGGAAGGTCGCGAGCATCGTCTGATTCCAGGTGATGACAACGTTGGCCGGCTGCGCTGCCAGGGCGACCGGGATGCCGCCTCCGGCTGTCGCGAAGGTCGCAAAAAACGCGATGACGCCGGCCAGCGCTCCGCCTGCGAATCTATTCTTCATCTGGGTCCCCTCTCTCTCGTTGGCATGGATATTTGTGTCGAAGCTACTCCCCAGGTTTGGCGCCGGATAGTACGCAGATCGAAGTTGCCGCTACGAATTTCGTAGTTGTGGAGAGGGCGGTCCTGGGGCAGAATCGCTACATGCATGGATACGGCCAGTTCTGCCCTGTCGCGAGAGCCTCCGAAATCTTCGCCGAGCGGTGGACGCCGCTGGTCCTGCGCGAAGTCATATCGGGGCATCACCACTTCAACGAGATCCTGAAAGGGCTACATCGAATCTCGCCCAGCGTGCTGGGCCAGCGTCTGCGCACCCTCGAGCGCGCGGGCATCATTGAGGCGCGGGCGAACCCTTCGGGGCGCGGCTCGACCTATTACATATCGCCGGCCGGCAGGCCGCTGGTAGATGTCGTGCGCGCGCTGGGGATCTGGGGGCAGGAATATCTCGAGCTGAAGCGGGAAGACCTCGATCCAGATTTCTTGATGTGGCAGGTGTTCAAGCATTTGAAGAACGACTTGCTGCCCGCCGACCAGCGTGTTGTCCGGTTTGATTTCAAAGGCCTGCGCCAGAGCTACTGGCTGGTTCTGAGGCGCGACGATCCCGATCTGTGCTACTCCGACCCTGGATTTGGCGAGCACGTCATGGTGCGTGCCGACCTCGAGACGCTGACGCGCGTCTACCTTGGAGAGCTCGACCTTAAAGCCGCCTCGGCGACCGGCCTGGTCGAGCTGGAGGGCCCACGGGACCTCGTGAAGTCGATGGCGACATGGTTCCCTGCGAGCGGCTACGCACGTTTTGCACGTCCGGTGAAATACGACCGAACCAAGCGGAGCTTTATCCGGGTCGAAATGCCGGCCCGCTCGGCAGCCACCGCCTGATCCAATCCGCATCGGCACCTCGCCGAACGTCGCGAGCTGGGCTTACCTGTAGTTAGGCTCGGGGCGACATCAGGATCAGGGCTGCGGGACCGAGCAGCGCAATCCACAGCAGGCAGAGACCTAAGACGGAAAGCGCGACCGCGATGCCCACCTTCAACAGGCTCCGCTGATCCATGGCCGTCAGCGTAGCATCGCACCGGCGATAATCCGCGCCGGGGAGCACGTCCGACCGGCACGCTAGGGAGTAGAGATATGACCAGGCCACGCAAGATCGCACGCTACGGGTGGATTCCCGACCAGCCCGACCAGCGGGATCACCTGTACGCTGCCCCGGCCCTGTTCCTGGCGGCTTTGCCTCCGAGCGCAGACCTGCGCCGGCGGTGCCCCGCCGTCTACAACCAGGGCCAGCTCGGCAGCTGCACCGCGAACGCGATCGGAGGCGCGATCGAGTTCGACCGCCGGAGGCAGAAGCTGTCCGACTTCGTCCCTTCGCGTCTTTTCATCTATTACAACGAGCGCGTGATCGAGGGGACGGTGCGCTCGGACAGCGGGGCGATGATCCGCGATGGGATCAAGTCGGTCGCGAGCCTTGGCGTTTGTCCCGAACCCGAGTGGCCGTATCGCATCGCGAAGTTCGCGAGCAAGCCGCCGGCCCGGGCGTACACGGATGCGAAGCTCGACCGCGCGGTGTCGTATCAAAGCATCATGCAAGACCTGAACCAGATGAAGGGATGTCTGGCGTCGGGGTATCCGTTCGTTTTCGGATTCACGGTTTATCAGAGCTTCGAGAGCCAGACCGTCGCGCGCACCGGGCACGCGCCCATGCCGGGTTCGGGGGAGCGGCCGGTGGGCGGGCACGCGGTGATGGCCGTGGGCTATGACGAGGCCAACCAGTGGTTCATCGTGCGCAACTCGTGGGGCGCGGGCTGGGGGATGAAGGGCTACTTCACCCTCCCATATTCGTACCTGGTCCAGCCTGCGCTGTCGTCGGACTTCTGGACGATTCGACTCGTGGGTCAGTAGCGCAGGAGAAAGCTCGAAGGTCGTATCTAGGCCTGGTTGCAAGCTTAAGCCCCTCACCCTAGCCCTCTCCCCGATGGGGAGAGGGAAACTCCCTAGCCCTGTCTCTGATGGGGAGAGGGAAAACTCCCTAGCCCTCTTCCTGATGGGGAGAGGGAAAATTCCCTAGCATCCTTCGCTGTGACCGGGCTTCTGACCGATCTCTACGAGTTGAACATGGCGGCCAGCTACTGGCGCCGTGGCATGAACGAACAGGCTACGTTCAGCCTCTTCGTGCGGCGGCTGCCCCCAACGCGGGGGTTTCTGGTTGCCGCCGGGATCGAGTCCTGCCTCGAGTTCTTGAACGAACTCCAGTTCGATGAGCAGGATCTCCGATATCTGAGCGAGACCCTCGGGTTCACAGCTCGCGACCTGGAGTCGTTTCGCCGGTTCCGCTTCACAGGCGATGTCTGGGCGGTTCCGGAAGGCCGGGTCGCGCTCGCGGGAGAACCTCTCGTTCAAGTGACGGCGCCGCTGGCCGAGGCACAGCTCATCGAGACCCTCCTGCTCAACCAGGTGACTTTCGAGACCACGATCGCCAGCAAAGCAGCCCGATGCGTGATCGCGGCGGCCGGCCGAGACGTCATCGATTTCGCGTTCAGGCGCACGCAGGGGATCGAAGCCGGGCTCGATGTGGCGCGAGTCTCCGCGATGGTCGGATTCGCCGGCACGAGCAACGTGGAGGCGGCCCGGCGCTATGGCCTCGTCGCGGCCGGGACCATGGCGCATTCATATATCGAGGCCTTTCCAAACGAAATCGATGCGTTTCGTGCCTTCGCACAGGACTTTCCGGAGCGCGCCACTTTTCTCGTCGACACCTACGACACCATTCGGGGCGTGGAACGTGCGATTGCCGTCATCAAGGAACTCGGCCTCCGGGGCCAGCTCGCAATCCGCATCGACAGTGGGAATCTCGGCCAGCTCGCAAGGCAGATCCGGCGCCTGCTCGACCGCTCCGATCTCTCGCACGTTCGCATCCTCGCCAGCGGCGGGCTTGACGAGCTCCAGATCGAAGAACTGGTGCGCGGCGGCGTACCGATCGACGCCTTTGGCGTTGGCACGAAGATGGGCGTCTCGGCCGACTATCCATACCTCGACACGGCCTACAAGCTCGTCTGCTACGCGGATCGGCCGGTCATGAAACTGTCGCGAGGCAAGGTCACCGCCCCCGGACGAACGCAGGTGTTCAGACGGTCTCGGCCGTTCAGTGACCTGGTCGCTCTGTATGACGAGCCCGCTCCGGCCGGCCGTGCGCCTGTGCTGGAGCCATTGATGACGAAGGGACGCCGCACCGGTCGCCGTCCATCGTTGACAGAGTCACATGCTCGTTTCCAGGCAGACCTCGCCCTGCTGCCCGACTCGGCGCGCAACCTGCGAGCGCCGAAAGCTCCTCAAGTGCGTTCCAGTCCAGCCCTTAGGCGGATGTCGGACGAGACGATGCGAAGGCTGATTCAGTAGCGGATGTAGAGGACGTCGCTCTTGGCGATCGAATACGCGTACTGGTCGCCGATCCTGAACAGCCAGTAGCGCGTGTCGCCTTCGCGCAGCAGGACGTAGTTCGCGTACGTGAACTGTCCCGTGGTCGAGGGCGCCGCGCTTGGAAGGACTGGCGAGCTGGTGACCAGTCGAAGCGTGGACGTCTTGGTGCCGGCCTTCTGGCTGGCGTCCAGCGTGCCGCTCGCGATGGGGATCGAGATGAGCAGCAGCAGCCCGAGCGCGCCGACGATCAGGCGCTGCGCCTGCGTGCGGCCGAACCCGAGTCGCAGCGCGAAAACCACGCCGGCGATGGCGAGCGAGGCCGCGAGCTGCGCCGCGACCGAACCGGGCGACGCCCAGTGGTTGCCCAGCGCGACGACCGCGAGAAACACCAGGTAGCCGCCCACGGCGATGGCCGCGGGCCGCATCGTGCGGGTGGGCGCGCTCATGGCGAGGACAACGACCGTAAGGGGCAAGAGAATCGAGCGCAAGCCCTGGGCGAGGACTTCGGGCAGACCGAGTCCCAGGCCTTCGACCGGGATGCGGAAGTAGCCGTAGTAGCTCGCGAGGTAGGACCAGCCGGCGAAGACGTCCATGACGACCAGCACGGCGCCGGCCACGAGCAGCTCACGTGTCCCCCACCGGAGCCCGGCGAGCAAGTCGGGAAGGGGGCTCGCCGGGGCGGTAGGAGCGAAGGCCTCTGCTGAGATGGGGGGAAGGGTGGTGGATGAGGCCTTGCTCCGTGGGGGGGTTGCTATCGACATGAGGGTCAGACCTTCACCTTGGCGTCGTCGCCTTCGCCGCCCTTGGGCGGCTGCGGCTGGATGACAACCGTGACGACGATGGTGCGGATCTCGACGAGGATCGTCTGGCAGACCGTGACCAGCGTGCCCGAGTGTCCGTCCTCACCGAGGGCGGTCACCTGCACAGTGGAGATGCGCACGAGGAAGGTCTGCTCGGTCTCGGACGTGACGGTGGTGAGGTGGTCGAACTCATCCTCGTCTGCTTTCACCTCGTTCAGGAGAGGGAGCTCGGAGTTGTGGAATTCGCCCTTGCCCTTGTCGATCGCGGCCTGGGTCGCGGTGCCGGAGAGCCTGGACACGGCCGCTAGCTGAGCAATCTGCGAGTCGCAGCTCGCCTCTTCGTCGTTGAGCTTGACCACGACGTTGTCGGTGGCGGCCTTCACCTCGAGGACCAGGCGGGCGTGCTCGTTGTCGCCATTTGTGCGGCTGGCGGAGGCGACCGGGCCGGAGGTGATGGTGATCGTGTTGCCGTGGATCGCGACGATGAGCGTCGGCACGGCCGCCACCACGACCACGGTCGTGATGATCACCGACACGATTCGCGTGCTGAGGAACGTGACGATAGTCGTGATCACTCGCGATCACCTCCCTTTGTCTCCTAAACGGTTTTGGGCCCTGGAACCTTGCGGACCCCCTCACCCGGCTGTGGCCTTTGCCTATGCGCAAAGCGGCGATGAGGATGGGACGTGCTGATTGTTCCCCTGAACGGGGAGAGGGGGAAAAAACAAGAGGGCCCGCAGCGGTTGCGGCCCCTCTTCGGCTACCCCTGCCTTCAATCTTGCGCGCCGGACAGGCTGAAGTCCAGCCCCTTAGCCTCCGAATATGAACGCCGGTGAACTGGAATTAGGCGAACGATCTGGGCTGCGCTAGACTCGACGGCTGGGAGCGCGCGAACGGCGCGCGGATGATTCGTGCAGGGGGGTACGTGATGCGAAGAGCAATCGCTTTGGCCGGGTTCACCACGCTGCTGGCGATGATCGCGGGGTCAGGATCGGTCGCCGCCGATTCGAGCCGGACCGACCTGAAGAACTACCAACATGTGTTCGTGATCATGATGGAGAACACCGGCTACAACCTCCTGATCGGAAACCCGAACGCACCGTGGATCAACTCTGCCGCCAGCACCTACGGCCTCGCGACCAGCTACTTCGGCGTGACGCACCCGAGCCAGCCCAACTACATTGCGGCGACGGCCGGGATCCAGGGCAACGATAGCGACGTGAACGAAACGCTCAGCGTGCCGAACATCGTCGACCAGCTCGAGACGCACGGCAAGACCTGGAAGGCGTACATGCAGTCGTACTCGCTATGCACCAACCCACTGGCCGCCGCGTGCGGCGACCAACTCTATGAGCGCAAGCACAACCCATTCGTGACCTTCGCGGACGTGCAGAGCAGCCCGGCCCGCATGGCGAACATCGTCGACTTCAGCCAGCTGAACGGCGACCTCGCGGCCGGGAACGTGCCTGATTACGTGTGGATCAGCCCTGACCAGTGCCATGACATGCACGGCCGCTCCACCGCCGGCGCTTGCAACTTCGGCAACGAGGCGGGTTTGATCGCCACCGGCGACGCATTCCTGTCCAGCACGGTCGGCGCGATCATGTCCTCGTCCGCGTGGACCGGTAACTCGGCCATCTTCATCATGTGGGACGAGAGCGAGTTCACCGGTGGTGGCTTCCAGGGATTCGGCGACGACACAGGATGCTGCGACTCGGTCGCCGGGCAAGGGGGCGGGCACGTAGTGACGCTCGTCATCTCGCACTCCAACCACGCGCCCGCGACCTCAGCCGTCCCCTACAACCACTACTCGGTGCTGCGCACGATCCAGGACGGCTGGCAGATGGGCTGCCTGGGCTTCACCTGCGATACCGCGAACGTGCCGGCGATGAGCGACCTGACGGGCCCGAAGGGCTAGAGACTGACTCTGGGGGCGGCGGCCTGGGGTGGGCCGCCGCTCCGCTTTCGGGATCAGCGGAAAGCGGTCAGGTCTCTTCGCGGTATTGCCTCTTGCCGGTCGCGGGGTCCTCGTAGACCCGGGTCAGCTTCCCGCTGGTCGGATCCTTGAAGACTTCGTTGGTGGGTTTGAAGTTCCCCTCAACCCCTCCGCGATAGCGCCTATCCCACACGAAATAGCCGATGACCGCGAACACGACCAGGATCGCCAGGATCACGAGCTGGGCCAGCGGACCCAACATCTCAGGCGCTCCGCTCGATCACGGCTGCCGTGCCGTAGGCAACAACCTCGGTCATCGTTTGGCCCATCTCAGACGAGTCGAACCGCATCATCACGACCGCGTTCGCGCCCATCGCCCGGGCGTTCTCTACCATCCGGTCCATCGCGTGGCGACGTGTGTCCTCGACAAGGCGCGTGTACTCGACGATCTCGCCGCCTGCAAGGGACCGCAGCCCGGCCATGACGTTCCCGCCGAGGCCCCGGCTGCGCACCACGACGCCGAACACCTGGCCGAGGGCCTGCTTCACCTCGTAACCGGCAGGACGCTCGGTCGTGGTGACGAGGACCGGAACCGTGGCCTGTTGAGACATTGCTTGACCTCCAATCCGAGTTGCCTGGGATCGACTCAGATGGTAGGCGCTGCAGGGTCGGTTGAATCGCGCGCCTAAAATCGCCGGGCATGGAGGGTCCGTGGACGCGGAGCGAGACGAGCGCGTCGGGCCAGGTGTTCGAGTTCCGGCTGTGGGCTTTGCTGACAGAGCAATCGCGCGGGCAGCTGCACGTGTTCCTGCCACTGACCGACCGAGGGATCGACGCGCTGGTGCACCGGCTCGGCGACGGGGTGTATTTCCGGGTGCAGGCGAAGGGGCGATCGAGCCTCGCCGACGGTGAGGTGCACCTGGTCGTATGGGCGTCGGCGCTGCTGGACGACGACGCGTTGCTCGTGTCCGGGCTCGTCGTGGAGGGCGCTTTGGGACCGACGATTCTTGTCGCACCGGTTCGCGAGTTCAAACGGCTGGCCGACCTGACCTCAGCCGATGGCGCGCCTGTCTACTCGACCGGGTTCGGGATGAAGCCGCGCTCGGACAGCCGGTGGCTGCCGTGGCTGGTGCCGGCGGAGAGCTTGGTGGAGCGGTTCGGCATCGCTCCGGCCGCGCCGGCGCTGGCAGAAGTCGTGGTCGCGCGACCGACCTGGCGCAGCGATGTCGGATTCATTGGAGAGTCCGAGGTGGTGCGGCTGCTGGCGGAGGATTCGGGTCTGAACCTGTTTCGGCCGTTTCCCGACCTGGAGACGTCGGAGCTCGGAGTGCTGCACCTCGAGAGCCGGAGGGTGTTGGGGATTCAGGTGAAGACCGTCGGGGTCGACGGCGCCCATCCGTATCCGACCGTGATGATCCTGGCATCAAGCTTCCGACCCTCGCCGGCCACCTACGTCGTGGCGCTGGCATGGCTTCGAGACGAGGCAAGGTTCCACGAGGAATGCCTCCTGATTCCATCGGAGGATCTGCACCTGATCGCCCAGCCGAAGGTGTCGCACGGACACTTCGAATTCGACTGGCACCCGGGTTCAACGGCGGAGGGTCACTTGAACAAGTACCGGTGGGGGCTATACGAGCTGCGCCACCGGATCTCGAGTCTCGTCGGGTAACGCGCGGGGGCTTCGCGCCTCGAGAATTCCGGTCACGAGGTCGAGCCTGGAATGCAGGTCTTCGAGTAGCTGGCATTGCCGATCGATGGTGGCCTTCAACTCGGCCATCTCGTCCCGCTGAGGCAGCAGTTTCGCAGTCAGTTGAGCCGAGGCGAAGCCCAACAGCCCAATGCTCAGGAAGATGAGCACCCCCGTCAGGATTTTGCCCTCCTGAGTAACAGGAGTTACGGCGCCATAACCGACGGTACTTGCCGTGATGAATGAGTAGAAGAGAGCATCGCCGAAAGTCCTGATGTTCGGGTTAACGCCTCCCTCGATTTCGAAATAGCCGTAGGACGCCGCGAGCCAAACGGTGATCAGGATCGGCGCAAGAACCCATAAGCCCACGCCACCGGGCAGGCGATCGCTCGTCGCAGCCCCGACGCCATACGCCCTGGCGGTCGCACCCAACCTTATGAACCCAAAGAGCCGGATCAATCGAAGTACGCGAAAGGGGCCGACCACGGGAAAGCACGTGACTATGTCCAGCCAGTGGTTCTTGAGGTAGGTCTTGCGAGAGGCTGCGTCGTAGAGCCTCAGGACGAATTCGAGGATGAATGCTGCCGCCAGCACCTCCACCCCGACCGTGACGATTGCCGCAGAGCCCTGGTCCTGGAGAAATGCGAGGACCACGTAAACCAGTGTTAAGCCAGCCGTAAGGAGTTCCCAGGCGAGGCGGTGCTTGCCTATGAACGACGTGATCCGGCCCTGCGTCCAGGCACGGGCTGGGCTCACATTCAAACTCAATTGCCCACTCATGGGCACACCGATACGTTCATGAAGGCCCCTTCCCCAAAGCGAGCGACTCTTAAGTCGGCAGAACCGCCTTACTTAACGCATAGTAGGACAGGACTGGCCGCTTTGGGTCGCCAGACAGTCGAAAGGGAAGGGGAGCGTGGAGGAGAAGGGACAAGTTTCGCCCGACGGGCGGTGGTTTTGGGACGGCCAGACGTGGCTGACTACCAGTTCACCGGATGGCGCCTGGAAGTGGAACGGCAGCGAATGGGTTCCGACTGGGCGAATACCAACCGTGGGCCCTGCATCGGACTTCGGGTTCATTAGAAAGGTTCCAGGCTTCAGAAGTGGCACGCGCTGGAAGGTGGCAATCGCCGCTGTCGGCTATGCCGGAGCTGCATGGCTTGCCGGTCTCACGATCCTCGCCGTAATTGCGTCCGCGGCCGGCATCATCCCGCCGAGTTCCCACGCCGGGAGCAGCCCAGTGGCTCAAGTAATGGCGGCCTCGCCGTTCCCAAAGACGCTGAGCAGTCCGAACCGCGCATCGCCCGTTGTATCACCTCCCCGTCATTCGCCAAGTCCGTCACCGGCGCCAAGCCCAGATCCGTCGCCCCAACCTTCTCCTTCGCCAGCACCAACCCCCAAGGCCACGCCCGCACCATCTCCAACGGCGGCTCCATCACCTTCGCCGGTGCCCGTTGCTTCTCCGGTAGCTCCTCCTCCGCCTCCTCCTCCGCCGCCACCGCCGCCAAGCACTTGCGGCGCTCCAGCAAATCCGTGGGGCTACAACTTCTGCGGCGGCAACTACATCAGAAGTCCGCCGAGCACCTTCTGCTCGTATTTCAACTGCATGGCGAGCTTCTGGAAGAGCACGTTGGGATATGTCGACGAATGCAACGATGGGACGTATAGCCATTCTGGTGGTCGGCAAGGCGCCTGCTCGTATCACGGCGGCGAGATGAGACCGCTTTACTCCTGACCTCTGCAAAATGGCAATGAGTACCGTGATTTCCGACAAGTCAGGGGCCCCGTCAGTCGTGGCCACAGAGGGCGGCTCGGTGACTTTGGTCATCCTCGATGACCTTCGATCGCGGTTGGCCCTGCTGCAGCAGGGGGCGGCCGACCAATCCAGCCAAGCAAAGTCGCTTCGTTCTTTGGCCGACGATCGGTGGCGTCAGGTCGGGGCCCTGCTTCTGGCTTCCGCGGAACGGTGGTCCCCAGGTTCACAACTCGCCGATCTGGTCCACCAAGCCAGCGCCTTGAAAGAGAAACTCGACGCGGACGTCTCTGAACTAGGCCAAATTCACGGTCAAGAGCACAAAGGGGTTTCCGGCGTGCTTGGGAGGATTGGGGACTGGAACAAGGGGCGAGGTATTGAGGCTGAGCGTGCGAGCCTGGAGGCTCAACTGAACCCGATGCTGATTCAGATTGGCCGCCAAGGCGTGGCAGCTCAGCTTCCTGATGCCGACAGCATTCGGGCGCAGGCTGTCGCCGCGGAGTCGGAGGCCGACGGACTTACGTCGCAAGCATCGGACTCCGCAAATGCGGCGAGTACGGTCAGCGATGAGGTTGAGCGGCGTGCGGGCTCCGAACGCGACCTAGGTTTTGACGCTCCATACGTGGCTGCATATCTCAAGACGTATGGTGCCGCCGCTATTCAGAGTCCATTGATCCTGAAAAAGGGCGAGCAAGCCTGTCTCGCGGTTCCGGCAACGTTGGCGCGACAGCAGACCCGCCGACAGTGGGTCGGCGGCAGCCAAGGCTTCAGCTTTCCCATCGGGCACACCGGCATTCGGTATCGGGTCGGCTCGTTTCATGGGCATCCAATTGAGCAGCAATCTCTGGGCCACCTAGACACGGGCACTCTGGTGGTAACCAACCAACGCATCGCTTTCATTGGCAAAGTGAAATCGACGAGCACGTCCTTTGCGAAGCTGCTGCATGTCGAGTGTTACTCCGACGCGGTGGCGGTGTTCCAGGAAGGCCGCGAGAATCCCGACTTTTATCTAACTGCACAACCGAAATACGCGTTGTTCATGATCAACTGGTCCCTAAACCAAGCCCCGTAGCCGCAGGCTGGAATCAAAGCAACCTGATCGGCAACCACCAGCCAGTTCGAAGGAGATAACGCGATGGAGACCGGCGGAGAAATCCCGGGCGTTGAATTACAAGAGGCGATTCCAGTCGAAGTCGGCGTGACGGAAGAGCTAAAGGCGGTTCGACCTCGCAGCGTGCGACCGCAATGGGAGTCGAACGGTAAGGATCGTCTACGTAAGATTGTCCGACGGGTCGCAAAACCTTTGGGCGAAGCGATAAGCCGAGACGCCAACGAAGCGGACACGCGGATGCTAATAACCGACATTCTGAGAGAAGGTCTCGGATACTCGGACTACGGGGATCTAAGCGCGGAGCATCCGGTGCGAGGTGAGTTCGCTGACTATGGGTTACGAATTGACCAGCAGCTAGTTGCGTTCGTCGAGATGAAGCGAGCGACTACCAAGCTAGGTTTGCGGCATCTTCGCCAGGTTGAACTCTATGCGATGCACGAGGGCGTCGAATGGGTCGTCCTTACGAATGGTGCAGATTGGCAGGTGTACCACCTGACTGCCGGCATGCCGATTGTTGTCGACCTCGCATTCAATATCAATTTGGTCGATGAAAAGCTGAGTCCGGCTCAGAAGGTCGACAAACTCTTCTATCTCTCAAAGGAGTCAATGAAGCGCCGTCAGATTGACGAACTGTGGCGCATGCAGGCAGCCACATCGCCTCGACAGCTGGGGGCTTCTCTGATGTCCAGGCCGGTATTGGTAGCACTTCACCGCGAAGTGTGGCGGCGAACCCGCGAGCGGGTCGATGAGAAGGAACTTGCTAAGTTACTTCGAGACACCGTGTTGCGCCCAGAAGCCCTAGGCTAGGCCAAGACTCCGTTCCGACAAATGTTCGGCACGGCGCGGCCTTTGTTGCATGCAGACTTTCCGAAGGATCCCCGAGAGCCTGATCGGGTCAATCATTGAGCATCTCGAGGCTGGCTGCCACACACTAGGCGTCGATGACTCTTTCGTGTGCTGCGCGGTGTCAAGTATTTTCTACAAAGCGTCCTTGACACCCCGACCAACCGTAACTGGGCGGTTGTGGTTCGAGTTACGCCTCGGCCAGCAGTTACCCGAACTTACGAAGTATCAGTCGCTGTTGATGGGAGGCGATGGTTTCCAGGGTAAAGCCAGGCGCACCCATCATATGAAATAGGGCCTGCGCCCAGCGTGCGGCGGTTGACTCCGGGTCAGCTGATAACGATGCCCGCTGCAGGGTGACGTCTCTTCGGAATGTGTCTGAGTCTGGCAGGTGACGCACGGTTAGACCGTACTCCGGAGCACCGGTAAGCCGCCGGTTGTGTAGCCCGTCGAGCTCGATGGTCAGTGTCAAGAGGTCCACCGACTGATCCTCTCCATACAAGCGGCTCGCGAAAAGAAACACCTCAGTCATAGACCAGATGGCGTTGATGAAATCGAGGGTCCCTACGCGTTCAGGAATCCCGTCTTCACGCATTCGCCAGCGGTGGGCAAAGAACCCAGAAGTCTTAAACCGCCAATGTTCACGGTACTCTCGCCAGTTAGTTGTGCTGTCGATGGCCCCGTCGGTGAAACGAATTTGATTGTCAAGGTGAGGGTAATCCCAACCGCGCAGCGAAACCCTGGACCGCATAACTCGGCCCTGTAATTCAGTTAGTGGGATTCGATCATCGACGATGGGGAGTGGTTGAAGAGTCACGAACCAATGTCCATCAAAGGTCGGATCAACCATTCTCGAAGTCCTGCCTGGCGGCGAGGATATCGTTCGCGTATGGGTTATCAGCAGATGTCGACTCCGCGGATCGCAGTTGTGTTGGAATCAGGTCAGATATTTGACGCAGAAGGTGGTCGCCTTTGCGCCGCACCGCCAATTCGAGCAGTTCCTTCATTAGGCGTTCGCTGTCAATCTCCACAGTCTGCGCACCCTCTGTCCTGACGTAAACAGAACCGCCCCTCAGAACCGTCTTAACCTTTGGATTCGATGGGCCGACCTGCGCATCAGCCGACTGGCGGCAGATTGTTGGGACTTCAGAGAATTCACGCACGACGAGTGCGACGTACCAACTCCCATCGAGCTCGCAGCGATCGACGTCAAAGTTCGGAATGGGAGAAGCGAATGTCTTGAGGGCCTCGTAGATCTTCGACTTGTCGAAAGACTCCACCTGGTCGTGAGTGAGGCCAAGCAACTGATGTGTACCGTTCTCAACTCCGAAGACAAGCGTGCCTCCGTCACGAGTATTTGAGAACGCCATGATGTCCTTAATGAGACTGAACCGACTGGCCGACTTAGGTTCTGGCCAACCGGTCTTACTCTTGTTGTCTCGGGTGCGGGTTTCCTTGGGATTGCTGAGTAAGGCTCTGAAAAAGTCGTCGAGCTCAGCCACCACCTAGACCCTTAACTTACGAGCTCGCCGAGACGCCTCGCGAGTTGTTTGATCTCAATTCGTTCTTGTTCGGTGCTATCGCGTTGGCGGATTGTCACTGCCTGGTCGGTGAGTGTTTCGAAGTCGATCGTTACGCAGAACGGGGTGCCGATCTCGTCCTGGCGACGGTAGCGGCGGCCGATGTTGCCGCCCGTCTGGTCGTACTCCACTCGGAACTCGCCTCGAAGCGACTTCATGACCTCCTGCGCCGGGCCAATCAGCTCTGGCTTCTTCGACAGCGGGACCACCGCCACCTGCACCGGCGCCACGTTGGGGTGCAGGCGGAGGACCACGCGCGGCTCGTTGTTGACGATGTCTTCGTCGTAGGCGTCCAGCAGCAGCGTGATGAAGATCCGCTCCAGGCTCACGGCCGGCTCGATCACCCAGGGTAGATAGCGCTCGTTTGTTTCGGGGTCCAGGTAGCTCAGGTCGACCTTGGACTTTTCCTGGTGGACGCGGAGGTCGAAGTCGGTGCGGTCGGCGACACCCTCCAGCTCACCCCAGCCGAAGGGGAATTCGTATTCGATGTCGGTTGTCTGCTTCGAGTAGTGCGACAGGCTCGCCTTCGGGTGGTCGTACATGCGCAGGCGGTCCGGCTTGATGCCCAGCACTTCCGTGTACCAGCGCATGCGCTCCTTGCGCCAGTAGTTGAACCACTCGTCGTCGGAGTCGGGCTTGACGAAGAACTCCATCTCCATCAGCTCGAACTCCCTTACGCGAAAGACGAAGTTGCCCGGCGTGATCTCGTTGCGGAACGCTTTGCCCTGCTGCGCGATGCCGAACGGCACGCGCACGCGCGAGGAGTTCAGGACGTTCTTGAAGTCCACGAACATGCCCTGAGCGGTTTCCGGGCGGAGGTACACCTCGGAGGCCGTGTCTTCGATGGGGCCCACGTGAGTTTTGAACATGAGGTTGAACATGCGGGCCTCGTCGAGCGGTCCGCCGCATTCGGGGCACCGGTCGCCCGTCACGTGGTCGGCCCGCCAGCGTTTCTTGCATTCACCCAGGCACTGGCGGAGCGGATCGACGAAGTTGGTCAGGTGGCCGGAGGCGGCCCACACCTCGGACGGCATGATCAAGGTCGACTCGAGGCCGACCACGTCGTCGCGAAGGTCGACCATGTGGCGCCACCAGAGGTCTCGGATCGCACGCTTCAGCGCGACACCGTACGGGCCGAAGTCGTAGAAACCTGACAGGCCGCCGTAGATCTCGCTCGAGGGATAGATGAAGCCTCGTCGCTTGGTCAGGGCGACGACCTTCTCCATCAATTGTTCGCGGGGGATTGTCATTCTTTCCCGCCCCTCTCCCCTGAACGGGGAGAGGGGGGTCTTGCTTCCACCCCCCTCAAGTCAGGCGTCTTGTAGGACGGAAAGTATGTTTCCCGACGGGTCTTTGAACCACGCTATGTCGGGCCCTCGGTCGTGGGCGATCCCTCTCGCTATGCCCTTTTCGTCCGTCATGCCTTTGTAGTGCTCGAAGACCACTCCCTTGGCGGCCAGGTCGGTGACTGCTTTTTCGATGTCGTCGACTCGGAAGTTGAGCATCGTGTATGTCGCGGGCACGTGGGCGTCCCCTTTCGGGTAGACCAGGATCCCTTGACCGATTTTCAACATCAGGCCGGCCGGCACCGTTTCCATCTCCACGCCCAGCGTCGCGCTGTAGAACTTTTTGGCCGCGTCGAGGTCGTTGACGGAGAAACCACTGAACGCGTTCTTTGCGCTGATCATCTTCAAACCCCTCTCATCTGGTGCAGGAATGCTAGCGACTTCAGGCGCCGGTCCAGGTGGTGCTCCAGCTGCACGGTCAGCACTCCTTCGATCGAGCTCATCAAAGCGAGGTCCAGCTTGAGGCGCCGGTAGGTGGCCAGGTCGCCCGCCGCCATCAGCCGTAGCACCTTGATCGCCGCCAGCGGCACCAGCGACATCGACGGCAGCGCGCACTGGTCGCACAGGAAGCCGCCCGCCTCCGCGCTGAACGCCGCGGGCCTTGCTTCCAGCGGGCGGTCGCACGTCGCGCACGCCGCCAGCTGCGGCGCGTACCCCAACAGGTCGAGCGCGGCCATCATGAAATAGGCGGATGCGCGGCGCGGATCCGTCTCGCGCGCCAGCTCGTCCAGCGCCATCACGGCCAGCTCGTACACGCCGTCGACCGGATGGCGGTCCTCGCACACGCGCTCCGCGAGCTCCGCGATGAGCGCCGCGTGCGACATGACCTCCACGTCACCCGCGATCCGCAGGCCCGGCATTCGCTGCACCTGCGCCACCACGTCCAGGTCGCCGCGCCCTTTCGCCAGCAAAACGTCCACGTGGCCGTACAGCTCGAGCGATGGTCCCAGCTTGGATTCCGGACGCCGCACGCCCTTCGCGATCGCGCCCACCTTGCCGTGCGTGCGGGTCAGGAGCGTGAAGATCCGGTCGGCTTCCCCATAGTCGAGCTTGCGCAGGACGACCGCATGGTCACGATAAGTGGCCAGTCTCTTTCTCCATTGAAGGACGTGGGGCGCCGTCGGTCTGCGGCACGCTCGAGGAGTTGTACTCGTCGGTCGGCCACGGGTTGTCGGCCGTGAGCCGGATCGACTCGATGCGCCGGCCCTTCACCTTCTCCACAGTCCACTGCGCGCGCCCTCCGCGGAACGTATCGCCCGGCGTGGCGATCTTGCCGAGCACGGAGTGGACGTACCCGCCCACCGAGTCGTAGTCGCCCGACTCCTCGATCGCCAGCCCAAGTCGTGAGTTGAGCTCCTCCAGCGGGAAGCCGGCGTCGACGCGCGCCTCGTGGTCGTTGAGGATGACGAGCTCGTCTTCCTCCGCCGAGTCGTATTCGTCGCGGATCTCTCCGACGATCTCCTCCAGGAGGTCTTCGAGCGTGACCAGGCCGGCCGTGCCGCCGTATTCGTCGACCACGATCATCATGTGGACCTTCTTGGTGCGCATGTCATGCAGGAGCTCGTCGACCTTCTTCTGCTCGGGAGTGAATTCGATGTGCCGCAGCAGCTTGTCCATGTCGAACTTCTGCGAAGTTGACAGCGTGTAGAAGAGCAGCAGGTCCTTGGTGTGGATGAGGCCGACCACGTGGTCGATGTCGGCCTCGAACACCGGCAGACGTGTGTGGCGGTGCTCCTTGAAGATTCGCACGACCTCACGCAGGTCGGCGTGCCGTTCCACTGCGACGATGTCCGTGCGCGGGACCATGATCTCGCGGACCGTCTTGTCGCCGATCTCGATGATCCCGTGGATCATCTGGTGCTCCTGCTCCTCGATCACCCCCTGCTCCTCCGAGACGTGGAGCAGGCTGATGAGCTCTTCCTCAGTGAGGTACGGGGCCCGGGCGGCGCGGCCACCGGTGATGCCGCGCGAGATGGACGTGACCGCCCACAGGATCGGGCCCAGGAAGCTCGCGAGCCGGTCGACCGGGCCCGCGGCCGCCAGCGCGACGCGCTCGGCGTGTGCGATCGCCAGCGTCTTCGGCGTCACCTCGGCGGCAATCAGGAGGATCACAGAGAGCCCGAAGGAGACCAGCAGCGTGAGCCCCAGACGCCATCCTGAGGGCACGCCCAAGCCCGTGAATACGTCGTCGCTGAGGAGGGCGGTCGAGGTCGAAGCGACGATGAGCGCCAGGGTGTTGACGAAGAGGACCGTCGAGAGGAACCGGTTGGGATCCGAGCGCAGCCTCTGAAGGATGCCCGCGGCCTGGCTGCCCTGCTCCGCGAGGAAGCGGACTCGAAGGCGGCCGACCGACGTGAGCGCTGTCTCGGTTCCGCTGGCCAGCGCGGCCACGAAAAAGCACACGATCAGCACTATGACCTCGATCCATTCCTGCCCTGTCATGACGAGAGGTCTATTTGAAGAGCTCGCTGACGCTCCGGTTTTCGTGGACCCGGATGATCGCCTCGGCGAGCAGAGGGGCGACTGAAAGGATCTTGAGCGGCGGGCCCATCTTCTCGGGTGGGATGGGGACGGAGTCGGTGACGATGACCTCGTCCACGTCCGCCTTCCTCAATCTCTCGATGGCGTCGCCGGTGAGCACCGCGTGCGTCGCGGCGATGAGCACCTTCTTCGCGCCCTGGGACCGAAGCGCGGTCGCGAGCTTGGCGATGGTGCCGCCGGTGGTGATGATGTCCTCGACCACGACGCAGTCGCGGCCCCTCACGTCACCTGACACCGCGATCATTTCCACCTCGTCGTCGCTCGACCGCCGCTTGTAGCCGAACGCGATCGGCGCGCTGAGGTCGTTCGCCACCGCCTCGGCTCGCCGGCCGCCACCCGCGTCGGGGGCCACGATGGTGAGGTGGTGCAGGTTGAGCGTCTTGAGGTGGTCGGCGATGATGCGGTGCGGCGAGAGGTGGTCGGTCGGGACGTCGAAGAAGCCTTCGATGGCTTCGGCGTGGAGGTCGAGCAGCAGGAGGCGGTCGGCGCCCGCGAGCGTGAGGAAGTTCGCAACCAGCTTCGCCGAGATCGGCTCGCGGGGCTGCGTCTTGCGCTCCTTGCGGGCGTAGCCGTAATAGGGGATCACCGCGGTGACGCGGCCGGCCGAGGCGCGGCGCAGGGCGTCGAGGATGATGAACAGCTCCATCAGGTGCTCGTTCACGGGGGGGCTTGTGGGCTGGATCACGAACACGTCGTGCCCGCGCATCGAGTCCTCGATCTTGACGTTGATCTCGCCGTCGGGGAAGTGGCGCAGGCGCGGGTCGGTGAGCGGCACGCCTAGCTTGTCTGAAATGCGCTGGGACAGCTCGGGGTTGGCCGAGCCGCCGATGAGCTTGAGAGCGCCCCATGGGGAAGCTTCCTCTCCGGTGAACTCAACCGCCGTTGTCAGTCTGCCTATCACTTTATTCTGCCCATCACGTTCAGTCTTCTTTCTCGCCCCTCTCCCTAGCCCTCTCCCCTGAACCGGGAGAGGGGATTGGTTTTATCACCCTAGCGGGAACGCCCACTACTGTCGCGCCATCCGGTACGTCTTTCGTGACGACCGAGCCTGCTCCGGTGCGCGATCCCTTACCAAGTTTGACCGGAGCGACCAGCATCGTGTCCACGCCGACGAACGCCCGGTCGCCGATCTTGGTCCGGTTCTTGTTCGTCCCATCGAAGTTGGCAGTGATGGTACCGGCACCGATGTTGGCGTCTTCGCCGACGTCGGTGTCGCCGAGGTAGGAGACGTGCGGCACCTTGCTGCCCCTCCCCACCCTCGTGCGCACCAGCTCGGCGAAGCTGCCGATGTGGACGTCGTCGGCGATCTCGGTCCCGGGGCGCAGCTTGACGAAGGGGCCGCAGTCCGACCGGTTGCCGATTCTCGCGTCCTCTATATGCGCGTGCGGGCCGATGCGACAGTCGGAGCCGATGCTGGTATGCGCCTTGAGCACGGTGAAGGGTTCGATGACGGTGTCCTGGCCGATGGTCACGGTGGCCTCGACGAAGGTCGATTTGGGGTCGACGATCGTCACGCCTTCGAGCATGAGCTTGTCGAGGATGCGTTTTTGGATGATCGCCGTGGCCTCGGCGAGTCGGGTGCGGTCTTTGACGCCCATGGCCTCCTGCGGGTCGTCGAGCTTGACGATCGTCGTTGGCTTCAGGTGGAGGAAGACGTCGGTGAGGTAGTACTCGCCGGCGTTGTTGTCGGCTTTGATCTCTTTCAAGGCTTTCGTCAGCTGCGTGCCGTCGAAGCAGTAGATGCCGACGTTGAACTCGCGGACTTGCTTTCGCATCTCCTCCGTCGCGTCCTTGCGCTCGACGATCCTTTCCAGCGAACCGTCCGCCGCCCGGATGAGGCGGCCGTCGTTGCGGGTGGGGTCTTCGACGCTGGCGATCGTGGCGGGCGCTTTCGCGGCACGGTGGGCGTCGATGACCTTCTTGATGGTGATTGCCGTCAACAGGGGTGAGTCGCCGTTGACGACGACCACCTCTTTGCCGTTGAGCTCGCCCTCCGGAACTTGCTGCAGCGCGTGCGCGGTGCCCTTTGGCTCGCGCTGGAAGGTCGGCGCGATGCCCCGTTCGTCGAGGTGCGCGGCGACCTCGGCGTGGTGGGGGTTGACGATGACCTTGATGTCCTTCGCGCCCGTCTCTGTGACCGCGTCCAGCACGTAGTCGAGCATGGGGCGGCCGCAGATCGGGTGGAGGACCTTGGGCGTACGTGACCGCATCCTGGTGCCGTGACCGGCGGCGAGTATGACGGCAGTTAGCGGCTGGCTCAACGCTGGTTGCAAGTTTAAGCCCCTCACCCTGGCCCTCTCCCCGAAGGGGAGAGGGAAACCTTAGCCCCGCGGTAACTGCCCTCTCCCCGAAGGGGAGAGGGGATAAAGGCGGGGGGAGGGATAATCGAGGCGTGAGCGAGGTGCCGGCGATGAACGTCGAGGGGGCTGTCCCTTCTCGGCTTCCGGTGCTGCCGCTCAAGTCGACGGTCGTCTTTCCACGGATCTTCATCCCGCTCTCGGTCGGGCGGAAGCGCTCGCTGCAGCTGCTCGAGGACCTGGCCGGGGTGGAGCGTCACATCGCGGTGGCGACCCAGCTCGACGAGTCGGCCGAGGAGGTCGGGTTCAAGGACATCCACCACGTCGGCGCGATGGTGCGCGTGCAGCACCTGCTCAAGCTTCCCGACGGCACGGTGCAGCTGGCCGTGCTGGGACTTCGTCGCATCAGGCTGACCGAGGCGCTGCAAGAGGACCCGTACCTCGAGTGCGCGGTAGAGATGATGCCGGAGTCGTCGGAAGGCATCCTGTCGCTCGAGCGCGAGGCGCTGATGCGGCGGGCGATCTCGTCCTTCCAGCAGCTCGTCACGCTGGCGCCACACCTGCCTGCCGAGCTGTCGAGCGCGGCGGGCGCGATCGACGACCCGCTACACCTGGCGTACTACATCGCCAACCACATCCGGCTCACGACCGCGCAGCGGCAGGAGATCCTCGAGCTGGGCTCGGCCAAAGAGAAGCTCGAGCGGCTCCTCGGCCACATGGCGCACGAGCTGGAGGTGCTGGAGCTCGGTCGGAAGATCCAGTCGCAGGCCGAAGAGCAGATGGGCAAGGCCCAGCGCGAGTACTTCCTGCGTGAGCAGCTGAAGGCGATCCAGCGCGAGCTGGGCGAGCTGGACGGCGAGCACGGGGAGCTGATCGAGCTGCGGGAGCGGATCGAGAAGGCCGGCCTGCCGCCGGAGGCCAAGCGCGAGGCGGACCGCGAGATCACGCGGCTGGAACGGATTCCGTCGGCGTCACCGGAGTCGTCGGTGATCCGCACTTATCTGGAATTGATTGTGTCGCTGCCGTGGAACATCTCGACCGGCGGCGAGGTCGACGTGAAGAAAGCGCGCTCGATCCTCGACGCGGACCACTACGACCTCGACAAGGTGAAGCAGCGGATCGTAGAGCACCTTGCGGTGCGGCGGCTGAAGCAGGAGCGCGGGTCGACGGACCGCGGACGGGAGCCGATCCTTTGCTTCGTCGGGCCGCCGGGTGTTGGCAAGACCTCTTTGGGACAGTCGATCGCGCGGGCGATGGGCCGGAAGTTTGCGCGTGCGTCTTTGGGCGGCGTGCATGACGAAGCGGAGATTCGCGGGCACCGGCGCACGTACATCGGCGCGATGCCGGGGCGCGTGCTGCAGGCGATCCGGCGCGCGGAGTCGAACGACCCGGTGTTCATGCTCGACGAGGTGGACAAGATCGGGTCGGACTGGCGAGGCGACCCTTCGTCAGCCTTGCTCGAGGTGCTCGACCCGGAGCAGAACAAGGACTTCCGCGACAACTACCTGGACGTGCCGTTCGACCTGTCGAAGGTGATGTTCATCACGACTGCCAACACGCTCGACACCATCCCCCCCGCGCTGCGCGATCGCATGGAGGTGCTGCACCTCTCGGGCTACACCGAAGAGGAGAAGGTGAAGATCGCGGAGATGTTCCTCATCCCGAAACAGCTCATCGCGCACGGGCTGCGCGAGGACGAGATCACGATCTCCGAGGAGGCCGTGCGACTGATCATCCGGCAGTACACGCGAGAGGCGGGCGTGCGCAACCTCGAGCGCGAGATCGCGTCGGTGATGAGGCGCGACGTGGCGGACATGGCGGTGCGTCGACGAGGGCGCGCGGCGGTGGTCGACGACGTGAAGCGCGTGCGTGCGGCTTTGGGCAAGCGGCGCTATTACGACGACGTGCGCGAGCAGATCGACCGACCAGGAGTCGCGACCGGCCTGGTGTGGACCCCGACCGGCGGGGAGATCATCTTCGTCGAGGCGGCTTTGACGCCGGGCAAGGGCGAATTGAAATTGACGGGCCAGCTGGGCGAGGTGATGAAAGAGTCGGCTTCGGCGGCGCTTTCGTATTTGAAATCGCGGGCCGCGTCGTTGGAGATCGACCCTTCTTTGTTTGACAAGAACGACATCCATATTCATGTCCCCGCGGGCGCGCAGCCCAAGGAGGGACCGTCGGCGGGCGTGACGGTGCTGACGGCGATGGCTTCCTTGTTGACGGGGCGGCCGGTGCGCGACGACGTGGCGATGACGGGCGAGATCACGCTGCGCGGGCGGGTGCTGCCCATCGGTGGGATCAAGGAGAAGGTGCTGGGCGCGCACCGTGCGGGACTGCGGCGGGTGCTGCTGCCTCGACGTAACGAGGCGGACCTCGACGACATTCCGGCTGATTTGCGCAAAGAGATGCAGCTGGTGTTGATCGAGTCGATCGACGAGGTGCTGCGCGAGGCGCTGACTCCGCGGGTGGTCGCGGTGTCGTCGAATGGGGTCGGCGCGGGAGCGGCTGCTAGCGGTGCTGGGCGTGGTGCTGCGCGCGCTGCAAAATCCGCTCGTGCGCGGCCAGCTCCACCGAGTCGTCAAGCGGCGAAAGCTCGTCGACGCCACGCCTGATGAGGGCGTTGCGGATCAGGTAGTCCGCGAGGTGCGGATTCTTCGGTAGCAGCGAGCCATGCAGGTACGTGCCCAGCACGGTTCCCTGCAGACAGCCTTCGGTCTTGTCCGCGCCGTTGTTTCCGTTTCCCAGTCGCGTCTTTCCGAGCGGCCTCGCCTTGGGCCCGAGGTAGGTGCGGCCGCTGTGGTTTTCGAAACCGACCAGCGTTTTGGGTGTCAGCGTTTCGATTTCCACGTCCACGACCACATCGCCGATGAAGCGCTTCTTCCCCGCCTCGGTCCGGACGTCGATCATGCCGATGCCCGGGAATCGCTCGCCCTCGGCGGTCTGATAGTAGTGGCCGAGGAGCTGGTAGCCGCCGCACACGGCGAGCACGCCGGCGCCACTGTTCACGGCCTTTTCGAGGGGTGGCTGCTTGAACTCGAGGAGGTCCTCATAGACGAGCGCCTGCTCGCGATCCTGGCCGCCGCCGAAAAAGAAGATGTCGACCTCGTCCATGTGCTGTGTGGCGCCGCGGCCGAGCTCGATCAACTTTGCCTCGTAGCCGCGCCACTCCGCGCGCTTGAGCAGCGTGAGGATGTTGCCGCGGTCGCCGTAGATGTTCATGAGGTCGGGGTAGAGCCAGCCGACAGTGAAGGTGTTGTTGGTCCTCGGCATTCTTTGGTTCTCTAAGTTTCCCAGTAAGGCTTGGCCCAGCCGCGCCTCACCAGCTCGGCCCTGAGATCGAGCATGGCCGTGTAGGTGCACAGCAGGTGGGCGGTGTCGCCTTCGTTGGTCAGCTTGACCAGGAGGTCGAGGGCTTTGCCGGGGTCGGTCTCCGGGGGCGCGGCCGGAACGCCCGCGTACTTGAGCCGCACCGCGAGGTCGTGCGCGCGATTGCCCGCGGGCACGACGACCGTCGCCTTGCCTTTCAGATGCTCGAAGTCCACGTCCCAGATCCACGAGACGTCGGTGCCGTCGGCCTTGCGGTCGTTGAGGGCGATCAGGAAACTGTTGCCTTTGGCGAGGTCGATGGCAGTTCTTAGCGTTTCGTTGAAACCGGCTGGATTTTTTGACAGCACCAGGTTGAGGTGCCTGCCGCGAAACTCCATGCGCTCCTGGCGGCCGAAGGCGGCCCGGAAATCTTTCAATCTTTCGGCGACATAAGTTGCGTCCAGGCCCAGCGTTTTCGCCACCGCGAAGGCCGCGAGCACGTTGTAGGTGTTGTAGAGGCCGCCGAGCGGGATGTCGAGGTGCGTACCGTCGATGGTCGCCGAGAAACGGTCGAAGCCGTCGAGCTTGATGTTTCTCGCCGTGATGGTCGGCCTGGGTCTTTCGAAATCGTTGTTGGGGCACCTGTAGACGCCGTCGTGACCCACGTAGACCGCGTCGAAAATCAGGCTTGCGCCGCACTTCGGGCAGGTGCGTGCGTCGGCGGCGTGAGGCAGCTCTTTTGCAGCGACGCTGGTGTCGTCGAGGCCGAACCAGAGGGGCTTTGTTGGGAGGCCGAGCCCGATCTCGGCGACTCGTGGATCGTCGGCGTTGAGGATGGCGGTGCTGTTTGCCGGCATCCGGCTCAACGCTTGCTCGATTTTTTTCGCGATGGACTCGAGCTCGCCGTAGCGGTCGAGCTGGTCCCTGAAGAGGTTGAGGACGAGGGTGGCTTTGGGTTTGATCTCGTCGATCGCTTTGGGGAGGCTCGCCTCATCGATCTCGAAGACGCCCCAATCCGCTTTGAGCAGTCCGCTGGGTCCTGCTTCGTTGAGGGCGGCGGCGGTGGCGCCGAAGATGAGGTTGGCGCCGGCGCGGTTGGAGACGATTTTGTAGCCGGCGCCTTCGAGCAAGTAGCTGAGGAGTCTCGATGTGGTCGTCTTTCCGTTGGTGCCGGTGATGACGACCGATCCTTTTGTGAGGTCGGCCGCGAGCTTGGTGAGGATGTTGGGGTCGATCGCCCGGGCCACGTCTCCGGGCAGGGTGGTGCCGCCGCCGCGTCTTGTGATGCGGCTGAGGGCGCCGGTGGCCTTGCCGGCCAGGACGGCGGCGGTCTTGCGGATGGCGCTGGTTCTGCTCATCGTGCTCAAGCCCAGGGGCCGATTGATTGGGCGACGGCGGCCCAGCATTTGAGTTGGGAGGTGGCCTGGCGGGCCTCTTTCTTGCTCGTGGTGCGGAGGAAGAAGGCGGAACCGGAGCCGGTCATCTGCCAGGTGTGCTTTGGGTCGCCCTGGAGGTTGTTAAGAGCGTTGGCAAACTCTTTCAGGCGCGGTTCAATGCTCATGGCGGCTTCCGTGAGGTGGTTCGGGGCGTGTGCCGGGGGTTCATCCATGTCGTCCCATGCACGGTAAACGTCTGGGGTCGGTAGTTCGACTCCGGGCCAGGCGATGGCGAACCACATGGGTTGGGTCGGAATCGGCGTGAGGTGGTCGCCGCGCTGGCCGGCGATGGCGGTGCCGCCGGTGAGGAAAAAGGGGACATCGGCGCCCAGCTGTCGGGCGATGGCCGTGAGGTCGGCGGTGACGTGGTGGAGGGCGGCGAGGGCTCTGAGTGCGGTGGCGGCGTCGGAGCTCGCGCCGCCCATGCCGGAGCCGGGCGGAATTTGTTTGTGGAGGTGAATGCGTGTCGGCAGGTGGCGGCTGGTGGCTATTTCGAGCGCGTCCAGCGCCTGGAGTACTGAGTTGTGGTTGGGGTTGGTGACCGGGAGGCCGGTGATGGTGAGCTCGGTCTCGCGCGCCGGCGCGAGCGCGACCAGGTCGTGTAGGTCGATCGCCTGCAGCGTGGTGCGGAGGTCGTGATAACCGTCGGGGCGGCGGCCGAGCACGGCGAGGTCGAGGTTGAGCTTGGCGCGCGCCGGCAGCGCGATGCTCAACGCTTTTCGACTGGCTTGAGCTTTGCGCGATACGCGACGGCGCGATCCTGGTAGTGCTTGGCCGTGGTGCCCACCCAGTTGTTCGATGAGCCGTCGAGCGCTTTCTTGACGGTGGCCGGGACGCCGGCGGCCATGTGGCCCGGAGGCACCGCCATGCCTTCTTGAAGCACGGCGCCCGCGGCGAGCATCGATCCGGCGCCGAGGCGGCTGCGCTGGAGCATGGTCGCGCCCATGCCCACGACCGCGCCCTGCTCGACCACGCAGCCTTCGAGCTGCGCTGAGTGGCCGACGCTCGCGTTTGGCTCGAGGATGGTCGGAAGGTGCTCGGCGCAGTGGAGGACGGCGTTGTCCTGGACGTTTGCGCCTTGACCGATCCTGATCTGCGCCTCGTCGCCGCGCAGGACCGCGCCAAACCAGACGCTCGCACCCGCCTCAACCACGACGTCTCCGATGAGGACAGCGGTCGGCGCGATGTAGGCGTCGGGGTGCACGTTGGGCCGCTTGCCGCCGAGCTCAAATTCCATGGGCGCTTATAATCCTAGGTTCGTGCGAAGGTCCAGCCTGGTGATGACTCGTGGCTAAGCGAACCGCGTCTGCCAAGAAGCAGGCCCGGGCTGGCGTGCGCCGTGCCGCGCGCAACCGCGGCGTGCGTTCCGAGGTCAAGACGCTGGTCGTCAAGGCGCGGAAGTCGCTGACGGGTGCTCCTGTCGCCGAATCCGAGCGCTTCGCGCTGACCCTGGAAGCCGTCCGGGCGCTGGATCGCGCGGCGTCGAAGGGTGTCCTGCACCGGAACAACGCCGCCCGGCGCAAGGCGCGCCTCACCAGACAGATGGCGAAGCTGGCGATCGCGCCCGCCGCGCCCGCCGCGCCGGCGGTGAGGGGCAAGAAGAGCGCGGCGGCGACAGCCCATGCGGCTACCAAGCCGGCCGCTTCGAAGCCGGCTGCTCCTAAGAAGAAGTAGCGCCCGCGCGTTAGAGGCGCGTCAGCAGGACATCCAGGCCTAGCTCGGCGTCGATCTGGCCTGACTTGACCTCAAACTCGTAATCTCGAATCGCCTTGAGGGCGAACTCCAGCCGGTTTGAGTCGGCGCCCTGAGCGACCTCAAACGCCTTCTGGATCACGAAGCGGTGCTCGGCCATGGCGTCCTGGACCTGCTGAAGGGACTCGCCGCGTTCCTGGCGGGCGTGAACTTCGAGCACGAGTGCGACGTGTCTCGCCATGCGATAGGCGACCGAGGTCGGCTGCATTCCGCCACGAGTCAGGCTGCGAGCGATCTGCATGGCCTGCGGGGTCGGTCGGGGAAGCAGGTTGTCGGTGAGCTTGAAGATCTCGTCCTCTCGGCCGCCGGCGAGCAGCTCGGCGACGGCCTCGTTGGTCAGCTTCGACCCGGATGCCTTGTACGCGGCGAGCTTGCTGAGCTCGGAGTCGACGATGCTCAGGTCGGGCGGCGTTACGCGCACGACCTGGGCGGCGATGGCCGCGGTGAGCCCGTAAATTTCAGTGGCGCGCTTCGTGGTCCACTCGCTGAGGGCCCGGCCCTTGAGGTGCTGCATCTCCTGCGCGCTTCCGCCCACAGTCGACATCGCCTTGACTAGCTTGTTGCCGGGGCCGAGACGGCCGGCCACGGTGATGAGAAGGCGGGTCGTCGATGGGATCTCGGCCAGTGCGGGCGCCATCGACTCGGCGCGGGTGGCCGGAAGCATGCGGATGTACACGGCCCTGTAGGGGTCCAGGAAGGGGGCCTGGAGGATGGAATCCTGGAGCCGGACCGGGGTGAGCCCCGTGCCCTCGAGGGCGTCGAAGCCGAAATCGGAGACGAGCTCGTCCTTCCAGGCGTCGAGGGTCGCGCGCGCGGACTCGGTGATGAGGAATCGCTCCTCGCCGTGAAGGAGAAGCAGAGTCGTCGCGCGGGAGGTTGCGGCTCGGGCCATGGCTGGATCCTACGTCCTATGCTTCGGCCACGATGGGTGTGGCGCGGGTCACCGCGATGGTCCTGTTCGCGAGCGGGATGGCCGCGGTGGGCGTTCTCCTGGCGCCGTCCGTCGGGCTCTGGCGGCATCCTCGTGCTTGTGTACCGGTGAGCATTGCCGGGGCGGCGGTCGCCATCGCGGTCCTCGGCATCGAGGTCGCGGCGCCTCTGGCTCATGGGATGCCTCTGAGCTGGCCGTACCTGGGCAGCGACTACTTCCTGGCGATGGCGCATTTCTTCAACCGCGACTATGCGTATCCGTTCTTCTGGTCGCCCGCGTGGGCTTATCCGATCGGCACTCTTACTCCCCTGATAGCGGGCGGGGGAGTCGCAGCAGTCGCCGCAGGCTATCCCGCCTTCCGCGCGGGCATCCGGGCGGCCGCCGTCCCGATCACGATCGGCCTTGTTGCGATCGGTGTATTCGTGGGGGCTGCTGTGCTTGCTGCTCAGGAGTCCTTGCGGGGAATGCTCCTGTAGGCGGGCGGCGACTCACATTGGCAAGGAGATCGTGCCCTCCTGGTCGGTGCGCAAGACGTTGGGCGGGAATCCGTTCGCAAGCCTGCCCGCGGTGCGGGATGCGATGAGCTGGGTGGTCGCTGTTACGGCTGCGCGGTCGAGGTCGGGCGAGAGCTGGCTCCGGCCGCCGACCGGCAGGAGAAGGTAGGTGCAGGGTCCGCGAAGCCTGGCGGCGGCGATCGTCTGCGCATCGAGATCGAGGTCGCTGAGGTCGCAAAAGCTGCGGCCGTCTGGGGCCACGATGCGCATGGCGAGATAGGCGGCTCCGACCTGGTCGCCGGGGGCGCCTGGTTCCGGCGCGAGGACCTGGAGGTCGAAGCCGGCGACCGCGAGCGTCGACCCTGCCGTGAGCCTGGCGACAGATGCTCCCCGAGCCGTGGCTTCGATCGCCGCGGTGCGCCAGGCGGAGCCGGTGAGCTGGGCGTCGGGGAGCAGGAGGTCGCGGACGGGGCGGTCGAACCCGGCCAGGCCGCCGACATGGCCGAGCGTCGGGGCGGTGATGGCGAGGGCGTCGAGCGACGCCTGCCATGGAGGCAGCTGGGCGCCGAGCTCGTCCTTGAGGCGCGCCGGGCTTGGGCCGCCGTCGATGAGGATCGCGCCGTGCGGTCCTCGAAGGAGGACGGCCTGTCCGTCGGCGACCGCCATCACGATGGCCTGGGGCGGAGCGTTCGCCCACAGCCCGAGTGCGGCGCCGGCGATGATCGCGGGCGCGAGAACGGCGGTGGCGATGGCCACCGACCGCGTCCTGCCCGAGGCGTGGCCGGCCGCGATGCCGGGCCCGAGAGCGGAGTAATAAGCAGCGCCGGCCCAGGTCGGGAACTTCGGGATGGGGATGACCGCCGCGGGGACACGGGCGAGGATGTAGGCAACCTGCTCGAGGTAGGCAAGCAGCCCCGTGACCGGGAGGGCGGCGACGTGAGCCACTTCGGGCAGGAGCGCCAGCACCCCCAGCAGCAGGCCGGCGCTCACGAGCGCCGGGAGGATGGGTATGACCAGGGCGTTCGCGAGCGGTGCGACGGGTGAAAGGACGTGGAAGTCCGTCGCCATCATGGGCAGGGTTCCGACCTGCGCAGCGCACGTGACGGCAAAGGGCTCACGCAGGACCCTGGGCACGAAGGTGAGGCGGCCTTCGATGCCCGGCGTCAGCAGGATGATCGCGGCGGTACCCGCGAACGAGAGCTGAAAGCCGACGTCCCAGGCGAGCTCTGGGTGCCAGCCGAGCATGGCGGCGGCGGTCAGGGCGAGTGAGGTCCAGACGTGAGTTGGGCGACCGAGCCGAGAGGCGGCGATGGCGAGCCCGCCCATCGCAGCGGCGCGCACGGCAGCGGGGGTCGCGCCGCCGACCATCGCGTAAATCGCGATCAGCGCAAGCGCAGGCCAGGTGGCCAGGCGTCCGATCAGCGGCTGAAGCGCGCCCTGCACGATGCGGGCGAAGACCGCCACTTTCAGGCCGCTGAGCACCAGGAGGTGTACGAGTCCGGTGGCGATGAGAGCGTTCTGCAGTCCAGGCGGGATGCCCTGGCGGATTCCGAGCACGACCCCCAGCAGCACCGCGGCATGGGGCGGCGGTAGCGCCTCGTCAAGCGCCGTCGTGTAGCGGGCGCGGAGCCAGGCGGGGAACGCGGCAAGGCCGGATCCATCCGTTAGGACGTCGAAGCTCGTGGTCTGGAGCTCGAGATAGACCTGGCGTTGGGCGAGGTAGGCGCGACGGTCGAAGGCCGGTAAGTCGCGAGGCAGCATCAGCCTGCCCGTCGCCTGGACCTGTTCGCCGAAGGTCGCGATGGTCGGGCCGCGCCAGCGGACCATCAGGTTGCCGATCCCACCGACCTCGGCGGTGCCGATCACGATCTGCGTGGGCTGGACGAGAACCTCGCCGCCGCCGGCTGATGGACGGCTGTCGTCGGCGACGGTACCGGTGATGGTCGCAACATGGCCGACGAGCCCGGCGGCGCGAATGGGAGTCTGTGGATCGGAGGGGGGCAGCTCGGCCCGCCCGACGGCCAGGAGGGCAAACGAAAGAGCCACCGCCAGGATGGCGGGACGCAGCGCGAGAGCGAGGGCTAGACATGGAATGGCCAAGGCGATCGCGAAGACCCCGAGGTTCGGTTGGAAGGGCGCAAGCACGACGGTGGCCGCCAGAGCAACGCACCAGGAGGTCGCGACGACCAGGGCCGGATATCGGCTCACAGCGTCAGGTAGCGTCGGGCGATGACGTACTCGGCTTCGCTCATGCCAAGAATGTCGACGAGCTCTCGCGTGTTTTGAAAGCCGCCGAAGTTCGTCCGGTAGTCGATCACGTCCTGGGCGAACGCCTCGGTGAAGCCGGGAACGGTGACCAGCTCCTCGATGGTCGCTGTGTTGAGGTTGGTGCGGGTGATGACGGTGCCCGAGGTTGTCTTGGCGAATGCGACCTTCACCTGCTCGCCGTCTTTCAGCCGGCCGGCCAGGTTGGGGAGCTTGGTCAGGTCAGCGTCGGGGCTGAGACCGCCCGCCGCGGCGATGGCGTCGTACACGCGACCGCCTCGGGGCAGGCGGTAGAGACCGGGATTCGCAACCGCGCCGCTGACGTCGACCAGAAGACCGGCGGGCGGGGGAACATCCAGGGCGGGGTTGGCGGCGATAGGGTGGTTGTTTGCGGCTGCTGTGGCGGCGGAAACCGACGACGAGTAGAGGTAGGCCCCGGCCACGGCGCCGCCTGCCAACGTGACCGGCGCCGCTAGCAGCAGGACGTGCTTCCAGCCGGGAATGAGGCGGAGGTGGGAACGCATTCCCCGAGGCTAGGTTGGACGTTTCGGAACGGGAACCCTGCCTGTTAACGGATACGGGCTGGTTCCGGGAGAAGGATTCGAACCTTCGGTCGAGGATCCAAAGTCCTCTGCCTTACCGCTTGGCCATCCCGGATCGAGCCCCAACACACTAGCGCGGAGAGCCCGGACGCTTGGTTCGGGCTGCGTGACCTCCGGGTGGGCTGCGGCGTTGGGTCTTTTGATGAGGAACGTCCTGCTGGGGACGCTGGTTTTGGTGATGTGCGCGTGCGGTGTATACCGCTTTCCTGGAAACACGCCTGCCAGCACCGGAACCGTGACTGGCACGGTGGTCGCACTTCCGTGCTTTCCGGTCGAGTCGGCAGGGGCACCGCAATGCGGCGGCCGGCCGGTGGCTGGGTTGGAGATCGACTTCACGCACGGTGATGCGAGCGCGAAGGCGGTGACGGACTCGACGGGCCACTACTCCGTGACGCTGGCGAGCGAGACCTGGTTGGTTCACGTCGCGACGCGCATGCGCATCATCAGCGGCCCGGCGCAGGTGAACGTGGCGCAGGGCTCCACGGTGTCTGCGAACTACGTCGTCGACTCAGGAATCCGGGTGCCCGTCCCTCAGCAATAGTTCGCGTCCTACTAAATCCCACCCGCCGCCCCCCACCCACCCAAGGGGGAACGTGGGCGGGTGACGAGAGTATTGGGCGGCGCCGGCCGTGGTCAATCCAGCCTGTTAAGGACGCGCTCCGTGGCTATGGGACCAGGTTGATCAGCCGGTCCTGGACGTAAACGATCTTCGACGGGGCGCCGCCGTTCAGCGCCGCACGGACCTTCTCGCTCCGCATTGCGGCCTCCAGCGCCGCCGCCTCTGCAAGCCCGGCATCAACGGTGAGACGGTCGCGCAGCTTCCCCCCCACCTGGACGACGAGCGTCACCTTGGGTTCGGCGGCCGCGGCAGGGTCGAAAACCGGCCACGATTCGTCGGCCAGCATTCCGCGCCCGCCAATTCTCTCCCACATCTCCTCCGCAACGTGCGGAGCGAGCGGGTTCAGCAGCTTGATCAGCGTCCTTACCGCACCATCCCACTCCGGGTCCCGTGCTCCTCCGCGCTGCAGGTGGTCCTGCATGGTGTTGGCCAGCTCCATGAGCGCGGCCACCGCGGTGTTGAAGCGCAGCTCGTCGAAATGCTCAGTCACCTTGCCGGTGGTCTGCGCGACCTTTCGGCGCAGCACCGCCACGTCGGCGCCAGAGCCTTCGACCACGATCGTCGACGGTTCGATCACGAGCCTCCAGACGCGCTGCAGGAACCGCGAGACACCGTTGAGCCCCGCATCGGTCCACTCGACGTCCTCCTCGGGTGGGCCGATGAACATCTCGTAGATTCGCCCTGCGTCAGCGCCCTGCGCTGCGACCAGCTCGTCAGGCGATACGCCGTTGCCCAACGACTTCGACATCACCTGCCCGAATCGCTTCACCATCCCCTGGTTGAAGAGCCGCGTAAATGGCTCAGAGACGGCGAGCAACCCCGCATCGTGCAGGACCTTCGTGAAAAAGCGCGAATAGAGAAGATGCAGGATGGCGTGCTCAACGCCACCCGTGTACTGATCGACGGGCATCCACTGGTTGGCCAGCTCCGAGTCGAAGGGCCGTGTCGTCTCGTGAGGGCTTGCGTACCGCAGGAAGTACCAGGACGAATCGATGAAGGTGTCCATCGTGTCCGTCTCGCGTCGCGCCACCTGCCCGCACTTCGGGCACGTCGTCTCGAAGAACGACGGGTTTTCCGACAGCGCTTTGTACTCCTTCGGCAGCAGGACGGGCAGATCAGCCGCCGGGACAGGCACGATGCCGTCGGTCGGGCAGTAGACGATCGGGATCGGACAACCCCAGTAGCGCTGGCGCGAGATCAGCCAGTCGCGCAGCCGGTACTTCACCGCCCGCTTGCCCTTGCCCTGGGCTTCCAGCCACGCGATGACTCGCTCGATCCCCGTCGCCGCATCGAGACCTGAGAACTGGCCGGAGTTCACCATCACGCCGGGTCCGACGTATGCCTCGCGCAGATCGCCCTGCGGCGCGTCGGGCGGGGCGATCACCTCCCGGATGGCCAACCCGTACGTCTTCGCGAACTCGAAGTCCCGCTCGTCATGCGCCGGCACGGCCATGATCGCGCCCGTGCCGTATGTCATCAGGACGTAGTCCGCGACCCAGATCGGCACCTCCTCGCCGTTGACCGGATTGACCGCGAACCCGCCGGTCGCCACCCCTGTCTTCGCGTGCTCGGTGGAGAGGCGATCGATCTCGCTCGCCTTGCGGGCTTTCTCCACGTACTCCTTGACGCGCGCCCGATGCTCGTCCGTGGTGATCCGCTCCACCAGCGGGTGCTCGGGTGCGAGGACCATGAACGTGGCGCCGAACAGCGTGTCCGGCCGCGTGGTGTAGATCCGCACGGTCTCGTTGTCCAGGCCCACGACCGGGAAGTCGACTTCCGCCCCGTGACTGCGCCCGATCCAGTTCGTCTGCATCACCCGCACCTTGTTCGGCCACTTGTCCAGAAGGGCAAGGTCGTCGAGCAGTCGATCCGCGTAATCGGTGATCTTGAAGAACCACTGCTCGAGGTCGCGCTTCTCGACCTCCACGTCCGGGTGCCTCCAGCAACGGCCATTGATCACCTGCTCGTTGGCCAGCACCGTCTTGTCGACCGGGCACCAGTTCACCGGGGCCATCGCCCGATACGCCAGCCCCCGCTCGTAAAACAGGAGGAACAGCCACTCGGTCCACTTGTAGTAGTCCGGCATGCAACTGGTGACCTCGCGGTCCCAGTCGTAGAGGATCCCCATCATCTTCAGCTCGCGCTTGCCCTTCTCGATGTTGCCGAGCGTCCACGTCTCCGGATGCAGGTTCCCCCGCTTCATCGCCGCGTTCTCGGCGGGCAGCCCGAACGCGTCCCAACCGAACGGGTGAAGGACCTCGAAACCCTGCATCCGCTTCATGCGCGCGAGCACATCACCCATCACGTAGTTGCGCGCGTGCCCAACGGTCAGGTCGCCAGACGGGTACGGATACATGACAAGGTCGTAGAACTTTGGCTTCGGCGAGCTGTCCGACGCCTTCATCACGCCGCGCTCGGCCCACACCTTCTGCCACTTGGGCTCGATCTCCTGTGGGATATATCCGCTACGCCGTGACCTGGACTCCATGGGGTTTGAATTTTAGATGCGCGAGTTCATGGCCCACGATCGCGACCAACATCAGCCCGGCGCCCAACGCCTGCAGCAGTCCGAATCGCTGCCCCGCCAGCACGACCGCCGCCACCACCGCCCACGCCGGCTCGGTGGTCAGGATGAGGGCCGTGCGGCTCGCGCTCAGGTGCTGCTGCGCCCAGGTCTGGATGTAGAACGCCAGCGCTGACGCGAACACGCCGGTGATCGCGATCGCCAGCCACACGTCGGGGCTCGGAGCCTGCAGGGACCATGACCCACCCGCGCTGAAGATCACCCCCCCGGTGCCCATCTGGAGCATGGCCAGCGGCGCCGAGCGCAGGCCCGGCGACCAGCGGCTTAGCAGCACGATGTGCAGCGCGTAGAGGAATGCGCATGCGACGGTGAGGAGATCGCCGAGCCCGAACCCGGATGGCCCCCCGACCAGCAGCACGGTGCCGCCCAGGGCTGCTGCGACCGCCACCAGCGTGTACCACCGCAGCGCCACGCCGAAGACGCGATCGATCAGCGGCGTGAACACCACGAACAGTCCCGTGATCAGCCCGGAGTTGCCGGGGCTGGTCATCGTCAGCCCGACGGTCTGCGTGAGGTAACCCGCCGCGAGCACCCCGCCCGCGACGACGCCGACCCACACCTCCCGGCGCGTGGGCAACCGACGGACCAGCACGGCCATGACGAGGAATGCCAGGATGAAGCGGAGCTGGAGAAACGGCAGGGTCGGGTAGTGTGTGAGCGCGTCTTTGACTAGGACGAAGGTCCAGCCCCAGACGGCCGTGACCATGAGCAAGAAGAGGACGTAGATCAATGAAGCGACTGTGGGCGCCGTGGCGCATGGAGTACATCGCCGGCGAGCAGCGGCCCGGCTGCCTGTTCTGCCGTGTGATCGAGCACCCCGACGACAAGGATGCCGAGCTCGTCGTCTGGCGTCCCGAAGGCGCGATCGTGATGATGAACAAGTTTCCGTACAACCCCGGCCACACTCTCGTCGCTCCGGCGCGTCATCTGCCCGGGCCCGAGAACCTCGACGACGAGCAGACCACCCTGTTGATGCGCGCGCTGCGCCGGACGGTCGACGTGCTGCGCAGCACGCTGAATCCCGAAGGCTTCAACATAGGCACGAACATCGGGCGCGCGGCGGGCGCGGGGATTCCGGACCACGTGCACTTTCACGTAGTCCCGCGCTGGACTGGCGACACCAACTTCATGCCGGTGATCGACGACGTCAAGATCGTAAACGAGGCTTTGGAGAAGACCGCCGAGAAGCTGCGGGAGGCTTTCGCAGGAAGCTGACCGCGCCGCCGACCACGGTCGCGACCACCTGTTCTCCGTCGACCACGGTCATGTCGCACAGCTTTCCCGGTCGCAGCGTGCCGAGGTCCTTTTCCATCCCCACGGCGTAAGCGGCCCCCGACGTAAAGGCCCGCAGCGCAACCGCACGCGAGACCGCCAGCTCCGGATGCCAGCCGGCCTTGCGCCGCCACACGGTCGCCGCCTCGATGCCGGCGAGCGGGTCGGCCGTCTCCACCGGCGCGTCCGAGCCGAAGGCCAGCCGCGCATCCGCCCGCTGGAGTGCGCCCCATGCATAAGAGTGCGCCGTGACTTTCGGCCAGTACCGGTCGGCCAGCTCGCGGTCCGCCACCGCGTGGATCGGCTGCATGGAGGCAATTACGCCGATGCGCGCGAAGCGCCTCACGTCCTTGGGGTTGACGCACTGGGCGTGCTCGATACGCGGCCGCCAACCACGCCACGCCTCGCGGAGTGGAGCGAGCGCGTCGAGCGCCCGGCGCACGGCGCCGTCTCCGATCGCATGCAGGCAGACGTTGAGCTCGGCGCGAGCGGCGCGCTGGACCAGGTCGACCAGGTCCGTCTGAGTGAGCCGTGCGGTGCCCGACCCGTCGAGCATCTCCGCGGTGCGGCTGCCCAGCGACCCGTCGAGGAACGCCTTCACGCCCCAGATGCGGAGCCACTCGTCGCCCCAGCCCGAGCGCACGCCCATACGTTCCGCATGGGGCAGGTCGGCGAGCGGAAGGTTGTAAGTGATCCGAACCGGCAACTGCCCTCGCGCGCGGAGCCTCTGCCACGAGCCGAATCCCCGCGCCGAGTCCATGGAATGGACGCCCGTCAGCCCGAGTGCGGCCAGGTCCCCAAGCGCGCGCGCCATCGCTTCATCGAGCTGAGCCTCGCTCGGGTTTGGCACCAGCACGGCGACCAGGTGCATCGCGGTCTCGCGCAAGATGCCCGTCGCTTCGCGGCGCTTGTCGCGGTCGATGGTGCCGCCCGGCGGGTCCTGGGTGGTGCGTTCGATGCCCGCGAGCTTCAGCGCGGCACTCGACACCCATGCCGAATGCCCGTCCTTGCGGCGCAGGTACACCGGGCGCCCGCCGGCCGCCTTGTCGAGCTGGACGCGGGTCGGAAACGCCGGCTCCAGCCACGCGTCGTTGTACCAGCCCGCGCCGAACACCCAACTGTCAAGCGGGAGCTTCTCCGACCAGGAGGTGACTCGCGCCAGCGCCGCGTCGAGACTCGGCTCGCCGGTGAGGTCGAGAGTCAGGTGCCGATCCGCGAGCCCTTCCAGGTGGACGTGCGAGTCGATCAGGCCAGGCCACGCGCGGCCGCGCATGCGGACGACCTGTGCACGGCGACCGGCCGCAGAACGCGCACCCTCCCCCACCGCCAGGATCCTGCCGTCGACGCCAGCCGCGACCTCAGGGACGCACCCAGCGAACAGCGTCGGCTGCATCACAGGCCGTAGGTCTTGGCGATGATCTCCTTCATGATCTCGTCCGTCCCGGCGCCGATCCGCGCCAGGCGGGCGTCGCGCCATGCGCGCTCGACCGGGAACTCGCGCATGTAGCCGTGCCCGCCGAGGATCTGGATCGCGTCGTCGGCCACCTCGCACGCGACCTGCGTCGCGAGGAGCTTGGCCTGCGAGACCTCGCGCACCGGGTATTCGCCGTCGTCCCACTGCTTCGCGGTCTGGTAGACGAACGACTGGATCGCGGCAATCTTCGTCCCCATGTCGACGAGCTTGTGCTTGATCACCTGGAACTGGGAGATCGGCTGGCCGAACGCCTGGCGGTTGCGGGCGTAGTCCATCGTGTACTCGAAGACGCGCGCGGCCCCGGCGATCGCACCCGCGGCCGTGATCATGCGCTCGCCCTGGAGCTCCCACATCAGGTTCTTGAACCCCTCCCCCTCGGCGCCGATGAGGTTGGCGGCAGGCACGCGGCAGTCTTCGAACAGCAGCTCGGCCGTGTCGGACGAATGCATACCGAGCTTCTGCAGCGTGCGTGTGACCTGGAAACCCGGCGTGCCCTTCTCGATCACGAGCAGGTTGAATCCCGTATGGCCGCGCTCGCGGTCGCCCTTCGCCACCACCAGCGCCCAGTGGCAGCGAGCCCCGTTGGTGATGAAGATCTTGCGGCCGTTGACGACGAAGTGGTCGCCGTCGCGGCTCGCCACAGTCGTGATCGCTGCCACGTCCGAGCCGGCGTCCGGCTCCGTGATCGCGAGGGCGGCGATCTGCTCGCCGCGGATGGCGGGCGCCAGCCACCTGCGTTTCTGCTCCTCGGTGCCGAACTTGAACACCGGCGGCGTGGCCATCTCGGCCTGGACCGCAACCGCCATGCCGAGTCCGCCGCTCGCGACCCTGGCCAGCTCCTCGGACAGGACGATGGCCGAGAAGTAGTCACCGCCCTGCCCTCCGTACTCCGGCGGATAGTGCAGGCCGAGGAAACCGAGCTCGCCGAACCGCCGGAAGATGGAGTCGGGGAAGGTCTTCTCCTCCCATTCCTCGAGGTGCGGCTGGACCTCTTTCTCGAGGAACTTCCGGATGTGCAGCCGGAGCTCCTCGTGGGCGTCGGTGAAGTACATCGACGGTGAGTTTAGGCCTGGACGGGCGGCCGGCAGCTTGCGGTATGATTCCCGAGCCCCGCGCTGGGCGGGTGTCTCCATTTAGAAAATCAATCGTGTCTCAACCCCGCGAACTCGCAGGCTACGCCTTGAGTTCACGGGGACCCCTTAAGGAGTTGGATTGGGCTCGGTAATCAAGAAGCGGCGCAAGAAGATGCGCAAGCACAAGCACAAGAAGATGCTTAAGAAGACCCGCTGGGCTCGGCGCGCCCACGCGTAGGATCTAAGGCTGATGGGCACCTGGATCGTTGTCGTCGTCGTCATCGTGGTGGTCGGCTGGCTGGTCCTCACCTACAACGGCCTGGTCACGGCCCGCAACCGGACCCAGGAAGCCTGGTCTGAGATCGACGTCGAGCTCAAGCGACGCCACGACCTCATCCCGAACCTGATGAACACGGTGCAGGGGTACATGGGGCACGAGCGCGGGACCCTCGAGGCGGTCACGAACGCGCGCGCGGCCGCCGTCTCGGCGGGCGCTTCAGGCGACCCCGCCAAGATCGGGCAGGCCGAGAACATGCTCAGCCAGAGCCTCCGCAGCCTGTTCGCGGTCTCTGAGAACTACCCCGACCTGAAGGCGATCGCGGCCTTCACCAACCTCCAGGAGACCCTGACCGCCACCGAGGACAAGATCGAGTTCTCACGCCGCTTCTACAACGGCAACGTACGCGACTACAACATCAAGCTGCAGACCCTCCCGACGTCCCTGATCGCGGGCGCCCTGGGCTTCAAGCAGTTCGCCTTCTTCCAGGCCGATGAGGGCGACCGGGCCGTACCGCAGGTCAACTTCGGGCCCACAGCGGCCTCAGGCCCTCCGACCCTCGGATCTTCAGGACCTCCTCCCGCCGCCGGCTCCTCCGGCCCCCCGACCCAGAGCTAGCCACCAGACTTCACCCAGTCAGCGGCAAACCGCGCCCCGTAAGCCGCCACTGCCGCCGGATCGCCCGTCTCGATGTCCAGCTCGTGGTTGACGCCGAGCCCGCTCAAGGTCCAGTTCGCCGACCCAAGCACGAGCTCGCCGTCGAACAGACCGATCTTGGCGTGCAGCAGCGCCCCGCGAGGGATCGGATACCACCGGACCTCGACACCGCCCGACTTGAGCACCGCATACCCGTGGAGGTTGTACGGCTGGTTCGGGTCGAGCAGCACGCGGACATCAGCGCCGCGGCGATGGGCTTCCACCAGCTCCGCGATCACCTCCGGGTCGGTCAGCGTGTACACCTCGGCCAGCGCGCGCCGCGTCGCATGTACGAGCGCTCCCTCGAGCATCGAGCGGATCTCCTCGCCCGGCGCGGTTTGTGCGACCTCGCCCGCGATCCCGGCCAGCGGCGATGGGCGCCCGCCCGCAAGGCTCCAGTCCTGTTCGAAAATTCGCGCCACACGATCGACGTCGAACGTGACGTGGGTCTCCAGCACGTAGTCGTGGTTGCGGTCGCTGTGCTGACCCCAATTCATGCCGCCGACAGCAGCTTCGCCGTCCACGATCAAGAGCTTCACGTGGTCGATCTGGTGGCGGCCGTCATCCACGGGATAGACGCGCTCAGGTACGCCGAGCGAGTCGAGCACGGCCGCCGACCGGCGGCTGGGCACGACCGTCGGGTCGGTGATGACGCGGACGCTGACCCCGCGGCCGGCTGCGTCGCCGAGCTCCCGAACGATGTCCGCTCGACCGAGCTCGTACATCTCCACCATCACGCGACGGTGCGCCGAGCCGATCAGCCCCCCTACCAGCTGGAAGATGCTGCCGTCCTGCCACAGGCGCACAGGCTGCGCAACCCCGGGGCCGGCCGGCGCGCCCGCGGCCGCCACGCCCGCCGCGGCCAGGGCCGGCACTGGATGGGCCGGGCTCGAGCAGCCCGCAAGGCAGAGGGAGAAGAGCAATGCCCAAACGCAGACCACTCGAACCACAGCGGGCGAAAACTACCGGAGCAAGAACCAAACCAAAACCCTGCCTGTTAAGGCAGAGCTACATCAGCTCGACCTTCATCCCCGAGCGCGCTCCGAGCAGCTTGTCCGCCCGAGCGTCGCGCACCGCCACCTCCAGGTACCCCATGCTGCCGACGTACACGAAAGGTTCGTTAGCGCGGCCCTCGGCATAGGTCGTCGCGGTCGCCACGATGTCGTGGTTGTGAATCCGCATCCGGCGCACGGGCGGCTTCAAGTTCGTCACCAGGTTGCCGAATCCATCCGTCCACAGCACCCGAGGTGACGCGTCGTCGAGCATCTTCGGAGGGTCTGTCGGCGGCCCGAGCGACGACAAAGGAATGCCCGCGGCCAGCGCCGCCGCGGCCGGCGCGAAGACGTCCCGACCTTCGAACGTCGGCGCGCCGTGGGGACGCGGGGCCAGCTCCACCGCCTCCTGCATCCCGACCTCGTCGATGACGATGGCGAACAACCCGTTGTCAGGCCCGACGTAAAAGCGCCCGCCCGCACGAATCGCCAAACGCCGTCGCGAGCTGCCCACGCCAGGGTCGACCACCGCCAGGTGCACGGATTCGGCACCGAAGTGTCGCGTGCCGGCGAAGAGCATGAACGCGCCGGCCGAAACGTCGAATCGCGGGACCTCGTGGCTCACGTCGACCAACACGGCGTTTGGACAACCCGCCAGCACCATCGCCTTCATGGCGGCCACCAGCGGCGAGCCGGATCCGAAGTCGGTGGTGAAGGTGACGAGCGGCGGTCGGGCTAGCGCGCCCTGATTACCAGTACCGTGTTTCCTTCCAGGGGTCGGCCTCGTCGTGATACCCACGCTGCTCCCAGAATCCGAGCCGGTTGCGATCCATGAACTCTAGCCCGCGAAGCCACTTGGCCGACTTCCAGAAGTATTTCGACGGCACGAACAGACGCAGCGGCCAGCCGTGCTCGGCCGTCAGATCCTGGCCGTTCCACGCGTAGCAGAGAAGGTTCTCGTCGCCCTCGAGCACGCTCAGCGGAACCGACGTCGTGTAGCCGTACTCGCAGTGCGCGTTGACGTACTTCGCTTCGGGCTTCGGCTTGACCCGGTCGAGGATCTCGCGAATCGGAACGCCGGTCCACCTGTCGCCCAGCCGGCTCCAGCCGGTGACGCAGTGGATGTCCGCGACCACGTCTTTCGAAGGAAGCGCGCGAAGCTCGCCGTAGTCCAGCGTCAGCTCATTCTCGACCGCGCCGAAGATCTTGAAGTCCCACTTCGCGATGTCCGTCTTGGGGACCGGTCCGAAGTGGAGCAGCGGCCAGCGGTCGGGGGCGGTGAGGGTCTGGCCGGGCGGAATGCGCGCCGGGTCGACGCCCTCCGGAACCCGCTTGCCCTTGAACAGGAATGCCATCTGGCGAGTATAGGAACCGGCCTCGCGTGGGCGGTTGTTCCCGGCTCCAGACGCCGATGAAGCCCGGGCTATACTGGCCTTTCCCTCATCTATCTGAGCACGTGGGTCCGTAGCTCAATTGGGAGAGCGCTTGAATCGCACTCAAGAGGTAAGGGGTTCGAATCCCCTCGGATCCACCAACGTTTTTCGTGCTATACACGCCTTGACGTGAGCCATCGTCCACGCGGCACAAGGTCGAGGCCGAGCATCACCCCGACGCCCACGGCCCGCGTCGCCACGACCGCGATCGTCGCGATCAACGCCGTCCACCGCCGCCTCGTGGTCGTCCGGAGCCGCCCCCTCCGCGTCCTCACCTCCCTGAAGGCATACCTCATCGGCATCCCACTCATGATCGCCATCCCTGCGGCAGGAATCTTCGCCGGCTTGCGACTCGCCCACAACCCTGGTTTCGCGGGCGGCAAAAGCGCGCTGGTCGACCCCATCGTGGCCGCGGGCTTCTTCCTCCTTGCGGCGTTCTTCACGGGCATCCAGTGGTTCGGCCTGCTGGCAACGATCTGGATCGCCGCTTTTCTACTGCTCGCGATCTTCTTGTTCGGCGCATGGTTGATCGGATCCCTGGTCATCGCCATGCTGAGACGGGGTCGAGACGATGAGCGCGTCAATTATTCGACCGGTGGCCAGCAGGTCTACCCGCTGCCCCTCCACCAACCCCCGGACGAGGTTGCTGCCGCTGCGGATGGGCCCCTGGAGGCGTTCCTCCGCAGCTAGCTCAATCGACTCTCAGACCAGCCGGCGGCCCTGGGCCGACTCCTCGATCAGCCTCGCCAGCCGGCTCGTGCGGGTTTCCTCCCGCTTCGCGTTCATCACCCGGTAGATCGCCGTCTGCCGGTACGACGGCGGCTGGCGGCTGAAGAACTCCCACGCACCAGATTCAGCCCGAAACTTCGCCTCGCGCTCAGGGTCGAGCGCCGCCAGGTGGCGATTCTCGTAGGAGTAGACGCCCGAGCGCGCCTCCTCCCGACGCGCGAACGCAGCCACCCCGGCCGGCATCATCAACTCCTTCGCCGTGAGCTCCTCCACCTTCTTGATGTTGACCGCGCTCCAGTTGCTCTTGGGCTTCCGCGGCGTGAAGCGCTGCACGCGCGCGGTCTCGTCCAGACGGCGCGCGATGCTGTCGATCCAGCCGAAGCACAGCGCCTGGTCGACCGCGTCCGACCACGTCATGCTCGGCTTGCCGGACGCCTTGCTGTGAAGCACGACACCGAGCTCGGTCGCGCTGGCATGGTTCTCCATCAACCAGGAGCGGAACTCAGCCGGAGTGGCGAAAAATCGAGTCTCCATCAGCCCTGATGACTCACCCGCGCCCATGGATTCAGAGGGGGTGGGACCGTGCAATTTGTGGTAGTCCCGGACAGGAACAGCGCGTATACGTTAGGCATCAAAACCACCAACGGCGTTTACGTCGACGAACCCTACCTGTCGATTCGCTGGGACGGGCTGCACCACCACGTCTACTCAGAATGGCACGCCTTCGCCAACAGCGCCGAGCTCCGGTCGGGCCTGCTGAGGGGCATCCAGGCGATCCGGGACAACCACGCCGCCGCCTACGTCAGCGACGCCAGGAAGGTCAAAGTGATCGTCCACGACGACCAGGCCTGGATCAAAGAGAAGTGGATGCCGCTGGCCCAGCAGGCGGGCCTCAGGCGGCTCGCATTCGTAACCGCCCCGACCGGGCTGGGCAGGCTCACCATCGAAGACGTCTGCGGCCTGGTCGATCACAACGAGCTGCAATCCCGCACCTTCGACTCCATGGCCGCGGCAAGGCAGTGGGTCTCGGAGGCCCTGGAGAGCTGATGGCTTCAGCGGTACTCGCGAGCGAGCTGTCCGGCGGTGACCATGTCTACTTCAACCGCCCGGGCGTCGCGCTGGTGACATGGAACCAGGACCTGAAGGCGGTTTGCCTCGAGTCGCAGGGTTGGGCTGATACGAGCGAGGCACAAGCGGTCCTCGACGCCATAATCCGCGCCTTGAGAGCGCACCACGGTTCACGATGGCTGCTCGACGGTCGCAAGATGAAGGTCGTCAAGCAGGCCGATCAGGACTGGATTACCAAGAACTGGCTTCCGCGCGCGGCGGCGGCGGGCCTGAGGCTGACGGCAGTCGTTCAGCCCGCGAGCGGGTTGGCAATGACGAACATCGACGATATGGCCAGGGTGTCGGAAAACGGTATCGACATTCGCTACTTCTCGACGGTCGAAAGAGCCGCGCAATGGCTCACGGACCCGCCCGCGGCCGCCTGATCAAACGCTTGATTGACTCTAGCGGCTGAGAGCAGCCGCGACGGGTTGATCCTTAGGACGGCGCGTCGCGAGCACCGAGCCTGCGATCACGAGCACGAATCCCACGGCCATCCCGAAGGTGAAGCTCTCGTGCAGCACCATCACCCCCAGCACAGCCGCGACCGCCGGGTTGATGTAAGTGATGACCGTCGCGCGCACCGGTCCGATGGCGGCGATGAGGGCGAAGAACAGCACGAATGCGAGCGCGGTGCAAACGACCGCCAGCACGGCCACCGAAGCGATCGCGTCGGATGGCGGCACTGCCCTCGGCCACTGCACGGCCGCCACCGGCGCGTAGACGATGGCGCAGCCGGCCAGCGAGACGGCGATCACCCCCATCGACGGCAGGTCGTTGAGATAGCGATTCACGATGACCGGACCCACCGCGTACGCGACCACGACTACGGCCATCTCGACGAGCGCGAGCCAGTCGGACGCCCTCAGGTCGAAGCCCACGATCGCGGCCACTCCCGCCACTCCGAGCAGCAGCCCAGAGAGGCTCGCCATCCCGAGGTGCTCGCGGTTGCCGAGGGAGGTCGCGATCACCACCCCGACCAGCGGGACGGCCGACACGAGCAGGCCGGCGAGCGAGCTCGTGATTCTCTGCTCGGCACTCGCGAGCATGAACCAGGGCACCGCGATCTCGACCGCGGCAAACGCGAGCAGGGGAAGCCAGCTCTTGAGCAGGCCGCGCAGCTCGCCGCGCATGACCACGATCGGCAGCAGGATCAAAGCGCCGATCGCGGTCCGCACGAACACGAGAACCACCGGTGACAGGTCGCTCACCGCGATCCGGATGAACAGGTACGGGAGACCCCAGATCACGCTCATGGCGATGAACAGCAAGAGACTCCGGCGGGTCATCCCGTCTTTAACTCGTGAACTGATCACTGCCTTCCATCCCCCTCATTCACCTCCCCGCTCGGCGGGGAGGTCGGCGGCTCCGCCAGGCAACCGAAGTCTGGGTACTGATGCCCTGAATGGCCGTTCTGTCCAGGGACCCGACAATGGGCCCGTGCCCCGACCTCCCGAGGTCCTCGACCGCCGCGCGCTGAATCGCGCCCTGCTGGCGCGCCAGATGCTGCTGCGGCCGGTCCGGCTATCCGCGGCCAGCGCGATCGAGCGCCTCGTCGGCATGCAGGCGCAGGCGCCCAGCCTCCCGTACGTCGGGCTGTGGGCGCGGCTTCAGGGCTTCCAGCCCGACGAACTTTCGCGCCTGGTCCAATCCAGACGCGCGGTCCGGACCACGATCATGCGCAACACCATCCACCTGGTGACGGCCCGGGATGCGCTGCGCCTCAAGCCGCTGTTCCAGCCCCTGCACGAACGCGGCTTCTTCCGCGGCAGCCCGTGGGGCCGCAACCTCAAGACGATGAACCCGGACGCGCTGCTCGCGGCCGGTCGCGAGATCATGGGCGAACGCCCGCACACGATCGCGGAGCTCGCCCGGCTGCTCGCACCGCGGTTTCCGGACCACGACGCTCTCTCACTCGCATACGGCGTGCGCTACCTGCTGCCCATGGTCTTCGCCACTCCGCGTGGCATCTGGCAAGCCGCCGGCCCGGTCTCGCTGACCACGGTTGAGGCATGGCTCGACCGCTCAGCCGGCCCCGCGATCACGCCCGACGAGCTCGTCCTTCGCTACCTCGGCGCTTTCGGTCCCGCATCGCCCGCCGACATGCGAGCCTGGTCGGGTCTGGCGATGCGTCCGGCCTTCGAGCGGATGCGACCGGGCCTGAGGATTTTTCGCGATGAGCATGGAATCGAGCTGTTCGACCTACCCAGGGCGCCCCGTCCCGCGGCGGCAACCCCCGTCCCGGTCCGCCTCCTACCCGACTACGACAACATCCTGCTCGCCCACGCCGACCGGACGCGGATCATGGCGCCTGGCCAGCACCTCGGGCTCTTCAGCAGCAACGGCGTCATGAAGGGCTCGCTTCTCGTCGACGGGTTCATCCGGGCCGGCTGGAGGCCGATCGCGGATCAAGGCGGGACGACCCTGGTCGTTACCCCGTTCGACGAGCCGATCCGCCGCCAGGACCACGCACCGGTGACCGAAGAGGGTCTACGCCTGCTCGCGTTTCTCGCCCCCGGCGAGCACCGCGTCCGGTTCGGCCCGGTAAACGCAGAGGCCAGGCAACCGCCGGGTTCCACTGCGTCCCGGCGCCGCGCCTGAACTCGTCTCGTAGGCCGAGAGCTGAGAAGGGGTCTCGTTTAAGAACCTCTCACGAATTCGGGTGGCGGGGGGATCATTGCAGGCCACTCAGATGGCAAGGGACAATCGGATCGTGGTTGCAGCCGCAGGCGCACGCCGGAAGGTCTGTTCGTTTCCGGCGCCCAGCGCATGAGCCGGCGGCGGTGGCCGTCCACCTGGATCGCGCTCGCCACCTACTCGCTGCTGGCCGTGGCGGTCTTCTCCGGCGCGTGGATCGACCCGGCCGGGAGGTGGATCGGCAGCCCGAAGGACCCGCAGCTTTTCATCTGGTATCTCGGCTGGATCCCTCACCAGCTGGCACAGGGGCTCAACCCGCTCTTCACCGACCACCTGTCATACCCGCCGGGCGTGAACCTCACGTGGAACACGTCGATGATCTTTCCGGCCGTCCTCCTGTGGCCGGTCACCGCGATCTTCGGCCCGCTGGTCGCGTACAACGTGCTCGTCACCGGCGGAATCGCGCTTTCCTCTTGGTGTGGTTTTCTGGCTGCGCGCCGCTTCCTCGACCGCGACCTGTTGTGCTTGGTGGCCGGGCTGGTCTACGGGTTCAGCCCTGCGCTGATGGCGCAGGCGCAAGGCCATCCGCACGTCCTGGTAGCTCTATTCCCTCCGATCGCGCTCATCCTTGGCCACGAGATCCTGGTCCGCCGGCGAATGAATCCGGCTCTCGCCGGGGCGCTTGCCGGCGTGGCGGCGGCGCTGCAGCTCCTGACCGGCGAGGAGCTGCTCGCGGTGACGCTGGTGATCGTCGCCCTGGGTGCCGCGCTCCTGGTGCTTCTGCATCGCGACCAGCTGCGCGCCGGCATGCCCTACGCGGTGAAAGCCGCCGGGGTGGCCCTCGCGGTCTTCGCCGTCCTCGCCGCCTACCCGCTCGGCTTCCAGTTCCTCGGACCTCAGCGAGTGTTCGGGGGCGTACAGGGACCGGACGTCTACGTCAGCGACCTGCTGGCCTTCTTCCTTCCTTCGAACCTCATCCATTTCACCGGCAACTCGACCGAGAACGATGCGTACGTCGGGTTACCTCTGCTCGCGCTGTTTGCCGCCGGCCTCGCCCTGGGCTGGCGCGCGCCGGCCATCCGCTGGGTCGGTTTGACGGCGTTGATCGTGGCCGTGCTGTCGCTGGGCCCGCACCTGCACGTCGACGGATTCACGACCCCCCTGCTGCTGCCCTGGGCGGCGGTGGCACGCCTGCCGCTCATGAGCAGCGCGCTGCCGGGGCGGTTGATGGCCATCGGGTTCCTCGGCATCGGCATCGTGGTCGCGTACACATGCGCTCGCGCGTTCACGGCAGCGCGACCATGGCGCATCGCGACCGGCCTGGCGCTGCTGGCGGGCCTGGTGGCGATTGCACCGCCGCTGCCTTACGAGAGCCAGCCCGCGAGCGCGCCCGCGTTCTTCCGGCCGGGCGGCGACGTCGAGAAGATCCCCTCGGGTGCGGTCGTGCTCGTCACGCCTTTCTCGAGCAAGGAGTCCACCGACGCCATGTACTGGCAGGCGGTGGCCGGCTACCGGTTTCGGATGCCCGAAGGCGACGCTTTCACTCCCGGGCCGTATCTCGGCCCGCACCCGTCATTCCTCCAATCGGCGCTCGACCACCTGGATGCCGGTGACGCGGTCCCGGTGACGCCCGATGTCCGCGCCATGGCTCTCGCCGACCTGAAGTCGTCCGGCGTCTCGACCATCGTGGCCGGCCCATCCCCGGGACAGGATGCGATCGTCGAATTCCTGACACAGGTCGTAGGCCAGGCGCCGGTGGACGACGCCGGGGTCAAGGTTTGGTGGGAAGTCAGCGCTGGCTGAGGTAGCCGTCGTGCCACAGCTCGAACGCGAACAGCGTCCAGAGCTGCTTGCGGTTGTCGCGGCGGCCGTCCAGGTGATCGTCGATCAGCTGCTTCACCGCGCCGGGATCGAAAAACCCTTTGCGCGCGATCCGTTCCGGCGAGAGCACCGACAGCATCTGCTCCTTGAGCGGGCCGCGAAACCAGTGGGCGACCGGGATGCCGAAACCCTTTTTCGGGCGGTTGAGGATGCTCTCCGGCAGGATCCCCCGCAGCGCCCGCTTGAGCAGAAACTTCGAGCGCAGCCCTCGCAGCTTCATGTTCAGCGGCAGGTGGGTGGCGTACTGGACGAAATCGTTGTTGAGGAGCGGTACCCGCCCCTCGAGCGAGGCCATCATCGAGGCACGGTCGAGCTTGACCAGGATGTCGTTCTCCAGGTAAAGGCGCATGTCCATCGCCAGCACCTGGTTCAACGGGTCCGTATAGGCTCCCGGACCGAGGTCCAGATCGTGGCGGCCGTTGGCGGACAGCTCGTGCCGCACGTCCTCTGACAGCAGCGCCGTCCGCTCCTCTCGGGCGAACGAGCCCATCCAGCGCTGGTGGCGCTCGGCGACCGGGTACGCAGCGCCTCCGACGAACCGCTTGGCCCGGAAGTCGAAGCTCAGGTTGTCTCGAGATACCGGCAGACGCCGCACGACCGGTTCGACCAGGCCCTCGCGCAGCAGTCGTGGCGCCTTCAGGTAGTAGCCCGCCAGGCGGTGGGCCTGCAGGGTGGGATAGCCGGCAAACAGCTCGTCCCCCCCGTCGCCACCCAGCGCGACCTTGACGTGCCGCCTCGTGAACTCCGACAGGAGGTAGGTCGGGATGATGGAGGCGTCGCCGAGCGGCTCGTCGAGCAGGCTCGGCAGCTTCGGAACGAGGTCGAGCAGCATGCTCGGCTCCAGCGTCAGCTCGCGGTGCTGCGTGCCCAGGTGCTTCGCCACCAGCCGCGCATGAGCCGACTCGTCGAAGGAGCGATCGGCGAAGCCCACGGAGAAGCTCTTCACGTCGCCGCCGAGCTGCGTCATCATCGCCGCCACCGCGCTCGAATCGATTCCGCCCGAGAGGAACACGCCCAGCGGGACGTCGCTGATGAGCTCCTTGCGGACGGACTCCCGGAGCACCGAACGCAGCCTCTCGCACTCCTCCTCGATGCCGTGCCCATGCGCATCGCCGGCGAGATTCAGCTGGGGGGACCAGTACCTGCGCAGCCTATGCGTGGAATCGGCCAGCGACCACATCAGAGTGTGTCCGGGCTCGAGCTTCTTGATGCCCCGCACGATGCTGTTCGGCGACGGCACGAACTCATAGGACAGGTAATCGTCCAGGGCCGCCGGGTCGATGCCTTTCCGAAGCGCAGGGTCGCGCAGCAACGCCTTGAGCTCGGAGGCGAACACAAGGCGTTTGCCGTCGATCGCGTAGTGGAGAGGCTTGATCCCCATCCGGTCGCGGGCCAGGAGTATCGCGCCCATACGGCGGTCCAGCAGGGCGAAGGCGAACATCCCGTTCAGACGTTCAACGAGGTACTGGCCCCACTCCTCGTAGCCATGGACGAGGACCTCGGTGTCCGACTCCGTATTAAAGGTATGACCGGCCGCGACGAGCAGCTTCCGCAGCTCGAGGTGGTTGTAGATCTCGCCGTTCTGCACGACCCACACGGTCGAGTCCTCGTTGTGCATCGGCTGGTGGCCACCCTCGAGGTCGATGATCGAGAGGCGGCGCATGCCGAACGTGACAGCCTCCAGCTGAATCATCCCCTCGTCGTCCGGCCCCCGGTGCACCATCGATGAGCACATCCGTTGCACCAGCTCGCGGCCGCCGGCCGGATCGCCGCCGGCGACTCCGCAGATGCCACACATCAGTGGATCCTTCGGACCGTGGGCCTCCCGTCTACACCCTCTCCCCCTCGGGGAGAGGGTCGGGGTGAGGGGCTTAAGCCTGTATCACGCCCCCGAGAATGTCTTTCGATGATCTCCCTTACGACGTAGGTGGTCTTGGCCTGCGACTCGTGGTAGGTGCGAATCGACAGCTCGGCCAGAAGCCCCATCAGGATGAACTGCACCCCGACGATGGCGAGGAAGACGGCGAGCAGCAGCAGCGGGTTGTTGTGCGCGTACGGGTAGGGCGGCAGGATCTTCTGAATGATCACGATCGCCGCGAAGACGAGGGCCAGGGCCCAGAGCCCAAAGGCGGCGAAGCCGAAGAAGTAGATCGGCTTGGTCGAGTAGCTCCCGAGCAGCTTGACCGTCATCAGGTCGAGCAGCACGCGCGAGGTCCGTGCCAGCGAATACTTCGACTTGCCGAACGATCGAGGCCGGTGGTTGACCGGCAGCTCCGTGATCCGCGCGCCGACCCACGAGGCGTACACCGGGATGAACCGGTGCATCTCGCCGTACAGCTTCACGTCCTGGATCACCTCGCGCTGATAGGCCTTGAGCGTGCAGCCGAAGTCGTTGAGCCGAACGCCGGTGACTCGCGCGATGATCCAGTTGGCGATCTTCGACGGCAGCACCCTCACGGCGTCGTCCTGCCGGTCCTTGCGCCAGCCGCTGACCACGTCATATCCCTCGTCGATCTTCTCGAGCAGGCGTGGGATGTCGTGTGGATCGTTCTGCATGTCGCCGTCCATGAAAACCAGGATCTCGCCGCGGCTGTTGTCGATTCCCGCCTGCACCGCCGCGGTCTGGCCGAAGTTCCGCCGGAAGCTCACGACCCGCACGTGCGCGTCACGCGAAGCGATCTGCCCCAGCCGCTCGGTGCTGCCGTCGCGGCTCCCGTCGTCGATGTACAGGACCTCGTACGACGTGTCGAGCGCCTCCAGCACGGCTATCAGCTCCTCGTGCAGAGGCGCGACGCTCTCGACCTCGTTGTAAACCAGCACGATGACCGAAAGCCGCGGCGCAACAGTGGCAGCGTGCCGTGTCCGCGTAGCCATTGGGGGATTGTATGACGCCCAATTCACCTCCCCGCTGCCGGGGAGGTCCGCCCCGCTCGCAAAGCGGGAGCGGCGGGGTGGCGGGATGGTTCTTGCAGCAACCGGGTTAATTGATCGATTAACCTCCAAACAAGATGACCGTCGACGCTATGAACCTGGCCGGGCGCGAGCGCGGCGACGCCCGGGCCGTGGCCTGGTGGATCTTCCCGACCCTGCCGCTCCTGGCCGCCGCGATCGGATTCGCTTGGACCCTGCGGGGCGAGCTGATGCGCCTCTATGGCATGACCGGCTCGGCCTGGGACTACGCCTACGACCAGCAGATCATCTGGAACATCTCGGTCGGGCAGGGCTTCTATTCGAGCTTCGCGCGCGCCAACTTCCTCGGCATCCATTTCGAGCTCATCTTCGTGGTGCTCGCCGCGGTCGAAAAGCTGTGGCCGAACCCGGCCGTGCTGCTGATCTTCTCGTCGGCGGGACTCGCCGCGACCGCCCCGGCCGCCTATCTCTTCTTCCGGTCGCTGCTCCCGGCCGACCGCCCGGAGTCGCCGTGGCTCGCGGTCGCGCTTGCAGCCCCGATTCCGTTCTGGGCCGCGATCCAGGAGGCCGCGCGCGATTTCTTCCACCCCGAAAACATGGCGCTGGCGCTCGCGCTGCTCGCGGCGTGGGCGGGAATCCGCGGCCATCGCGTGGCCATGTGGGTCCTGTGCGTGCTGGTCCTCACGTGCAAGGAGGACCAGGTCTACACGGTGGGCGTGATCGGGCTGCTGATGGCGGCGTACGGAGCACCGCAGATCCGAAAGCATTGGCGGTTCATCGTCTACCTCGCCGGCGCGTGGTTCCTCATCGGCACCGGCATCGTCCAGCAGCACTTCCGCAACGGCGGCTACACCGATTTCGTGTACTACCGCTGGCTGTTCGGCCTAGATCCCTCCATGCCAAGGACCTTGAGCACGGTCTTGGGCGCGGCGTTTCGGCCCAGCGCCCTGCTCGTGGTCGCGGTCGTGATCGCGAGCATGTTCGCGCTGCCGCTACTGGCGCCGCGCTGGTTGCTGCTGGTCATCCCGCCGTATCTCGCCGACGTGCTGAGCGGTCACAACCCGCAAAACGTGCTCAACCTCCACTACGTGCTGCTGCTGCTCTTCCCACTCATCGTCGCCGGCGGAGTCGGCGCCCGCAAGTTCTTGCAAATGCGTTCGATCCGGCCCGTAATGGCGCTGGTCGCGATCCTGCCCGCCCTGATCCTCGCCTGGGGCACCGGGCGCTTTCCGCCCGCGTTGGGTGGCGATCAAAGTCTTTACGCGCATCCCAACGTGATCGCCGAGCTGCAGACGGCCACTTCGATGATCCCGGCCGACGCGCCCGTCAACGCGGACGACGGCCTTGCGGTGTGGCTCGCGAACCGGCACACGATCAACGACTTCCCGGATCGCCTCGACGGTACCTGCTATGTCGTGATCGACCGCCAGGCGTACCTGAGTGGGCCAACCCATCCCGATCAGCGACTGGCTGCGCTCAACCTGCTCCCTACCAGCGGCCGGTCGCTGCTCTATGACGACGGGCGCTTCCAGGTCTGGAGCCCGGTCGGGGACTGATCAGACCCTGCTTTCGTACTCTTAGGGTCCACATGGCCGTGGCGATATCGACGAAAGAGCGTCTCGATCGGCTGTTCAAGCAGCGGATCGTGATTTTCGACGGGTCGATGGGCGTCATGCTCCAGCACAAGGGCCTCAGCGACGACGACTTCCGCGGCGAGCGCTTTCGCGATCACCCGAAGCCGCTCCGGAACAACAGCGACGTCCTGTGCCTGACCCAGCCTGCGCTCGTCACGCAGGTCCACCGCGAATACCTCGAGGCCGGCGCGGACATCATTACGACCAACACTTTCACCGCGACGCGCGTGTCGCAAGCCGACTACGGCCTGGCGGACGTCGCCTACGAGATGAACCTCGAAGGCGCCCGGCTCGCGCGCAAAGCGGCCGATGCGTTCGAGAACCGCTTCGTCGCCGGCTCGCTGGGCCCGACCAACGTCACCCTTTCCCTCTCGCCGCGCGTCGACGACCCCTCGTATCGCGAGGTCACGTTCGACGAGCTGAAAGACGGATACGCCGAGGCGGCACGCGCGTTGCGCGAGGGCGGCGTCGACTTCCTCCTCATCGAGACGATCTTTGACACGCTCAACAGCAAGGCCGCGATCGCGGCGGTGAAAGAGGTCGCACCTGAGATGCCGCTGTTCATCTCGATGACGGTGGTAGACCGCAGCGGCCGCAACCTCTCAGGCCAAACGGTCGAGGCGTTCTGGACGTCGGTCGAGCACGCGCAACCCTTCGCGGCCGGCATCAACTGCTCGCTCGGCGCGACTGAGATGCGGCCGTACATCGCCGCCTTGTCGCGAGTCGCGCCGGTCTACGTCTTCTGCTACCCCAACGCAGGGCTGCCGAACGCTTTCGGGGGCTACGACGAGCAGGCGCCCACCACCAGCCGCCTGCTGAAGGAGTTCGCGGAGGCCGGTTATCTGAACGCCGCCGGAGGCTGCTGCGGCACAGGGCCCGAACACATCCGGCAGATTCGCGAGGCCGTCGACAGCATCGCCAGGCGCGAGGTTCCCGAGCGCGTTGGCCGGACGAGGTTCAGCGGGCTCGAGCCCTTTGAGATCGGGCCTGACTCCGGCTTCGTGGTCGTGGGCGAGCGCACCAACGTCACGGGGTCGATCCGGTTCCGACGCCTCATCGAGAGCGGCGACTTCACCGGGGCCGTGCAGGTCGCGCTCGACCAGGTCCGGGGCGGCGCCAACCTGCTCGACGTGAACATGGACGCGGACCTCCTCGACTCCGAGGCCGCGATGGTGCGGTTCCTCAACCTCATCGCGACCGAGCCCGAGATCGCGCGCATTCCGATCATGGTCGACAGCTCCAAGTGGACGGTGCTCGAGGCCGGGCTGAAGTGCGTGCAGGGCAAGGGCGTCTGCAACTCGATCAGCCTGAAGGGCGGCGAGGAGGCGTTCCTCGAGCAGGCGCGCAAGGTGCGCGAGTACGGGGCGGCCGCCGTCGTGATGGCCTTCGACGAGACCGGCCAGGCGGACACCTTCGAGCGCAAGGTGGCGATCTGCAGCCGCGCCTACAAGCTGCTCACCGAGAAAGCCGGCTTCGAGCCGGACGACATCATCTTCGACCCCAACATCCTGCCGATCGCGACCGGCATCGAGGAGCACGCCGCGTACGCAAAGAACTTCATCGACGCGACGCGGGAGATCAAGAGGCTCTTTCCCCGGGTGAGGGTGTCCGGCGGAGTGTCGAACCTCTCCTTCTCTTTCCGCGGCAACGACCGCGTCCGCGAGGCAATCCACTCGGCCTTCCTCTACCACGCGATCCTGGCCGGGCTGGACATGGGCATCGTCAACGCCGGCCAGCTGGTCGTCTACGAGGACATCCCGAAGGACCTGCTGGAGATGGTCGAGGACATCATCTTCGACCGCCGCCCCGACGGCACGGAGCGGCTCGTGGAGTTCGCCAAGTCCGTCACGGGCGCCGGCACCAAGCGCGAGAAGGACCTCGCCTGGCGTGAAGGTTCGGTCGAGGAGAGGCTCGCCCATGCCGTGCTGCATGGAGAGGTCGAGTTCATCGAGGCCGACGCCGAAGAGGCCCGCCAGAAGTACGAGAAAGGTTTGCTCGTCATCGAAGGTCCGCTGATGGACGGCATGAAGGTCGTGGGTGACCTGTTCGGCGCGGGCAAGATGTTCCTCCCCCAGGTCGTGAAGAGCGCGCGCGCGATGAAGCGCGCGGTCGCCTACCTCGAGCCGTTCATGCAGGCGGAAAAAGAAGCCTCTGGAAGCCGGCGCACGCGCGGCAAGCTGGTGCTCGCGACGGTCAAGGGGGATGTGCATGACATCGGAAAGAACATCGTCGGCGTCGTGCTCGCATGCAACAACTACGAGGTCGTGGACCTGGGCGTCATGGTGCCGGTCGACAAGATCCTTGACACCGCGATCGAGCTGGGCGCGGACGTCGTGGGCCTCTCGGGACTCATCACACCCTCGCTCGACGAGATGGTCGTAGTCGCGAAGGAGATGACGCGGCGCGAGTTCAAGATCCCGCTGCTGATCGGCGGCGCCACCACCTCAAAACAGCACACCGCGGTGCGCATCGCGCCCGCGTACGACGGGTCAACGGTCCACGTGCTCGACGCCTCGCGCGTGATCGGCGTGGTCTCCGACTTGCTCGACGACGAGCGCCGCGTACCGTTCGACCGCGACAACCGCGTCCTGCAGGAGAAGCTGCGCGCGCAGCACTCGACCTCGCGGCGCACGCTGCTGACGCTCGCCGATGCCCGCGCGAAGCGGCAGCGCCTCGCATTCGACGACCTGCCCCGGCCGCCTTTCACCGGCACGAAGGTGGTCGAACCGAAAATCTCCGTGCTGCGCGAGTACATCGACTGGACCTTCTTCTTCCATGCCTGGGAGCTCAAGGGCAAGTTCCCGGCCATCCTTGACAGCCCCTCGCACGGCGCGGTTGCCCGTGAGCTGTTCAGCCACGCCGAAGAGATGCTCGATGAGATCCAGGCCAAGGGCTGGCTTCACGCCAAGGGCGTTTACGGCTACTGGCCGGCCCGCGCGGAGGGCGACGACATCGCGCTGGAGAACGGGGTGCGCTTTCCCATGCTCCGCCAGCAGGTCGACCACGGCGACGACAAGCCGTATTTCTCGCTCGCAGACTTCATCGCCCCCGGCCAGGACCACCTCGGCGCGTTCGCCGTCACCGCGGGCCTGGGCGTGGACGAGCTGGCGGAGCGATTCCAGGCCGAGCACGACGACTACCGGGCGATCATGGTCAAGGCGCTCGCCGACCGCCTCGCCGAGGCGTTCGCGGAATACCTCCACGAGGTGGCGCGCCGCGAGTGGTACGAGAAAGGCCCCAAGCTCTCCGGCGAGGACCTGATCGGAGAGCGGTACCGTGGCATCCGCCCGGCTTTCGGCTACCCGGCATGCCCCGACCACTCGGAGAAACACAAGCTGTTCGACCTGCTCGACGCGCGGTCGATCGGGATGGACCTCACCGAGTCAGGCGCCATGACCCCCACCGCCGCGGTGGCCGGGCTTTACTTCGCCCACCCGCAGTCGAAGTACTTCATGGTCGGCAAGGTCGGCCGTGACCAGGTCGAGGACTACGCGCGCCGCAAGCAGATACCGATCACGGAAGCGGAGCGCTGGCTGCGGCCCATCCTGGGCTACGAGGAATCTCCCCCCAACCCTTAACCCGATTCCCCACAGGCGCCCGGCATACTGGATCGCCTCATGGAAGCCGAGTTCGAGGAGCTCATCCACAGCAGTCAGGGGATGCTGTCAGCGAACGAGGCCAGCGAGCTGCGCGAGTTCATTGGGGCGCGTCAGTACGCGCTTGCACTTGAAGCTCTGTGCGGCATCTTGCTCGACGAGAACAAGCACGTCACCCCCAAGCTTTACTCCAGGATTCATGGCCTGGTAGAGGTAACGGACGGAGTGGACCCATCCGTCATCGACAGCCTGAGGGCGGCCGTCCGGTACGACTAGTCCGGACCGTGCGCGGGCAGACCGAAGGTGATCGTCGGCGGAATGGTCACCATCCGTCCTTCCTCGCCGCGGACGATCTGCCACTTCCCTTCATGGACCATCCAGTGATGGCGATGACACAAAAGCACGAGGTTCTCCTGTTCGTTCGTGCCGCCGTGAGTCCAGTGCACGAGATGGTGCCCCGACGACCAGGTCGCAGGCCGCTCGCAGCCCGTCCACACGCACTGTCCGTCGCGGACGTTGAGCGCCTTGCGAGCAGGACCTGAGATCACCCGCTTTGCCCGCCCGACATCGATGACCATCGAGTCCGAGCCGAGCACGATCCGCGTTATCGAGGCGTCGCAGGCCAGCCTCTCCACAGTTTTGGACGAGATCGGAACCGAGAGCTCCATGTTGGCCGCCGACGCGCCGGGCAGATCACGCAAGGTCTCGAGAGAAGCAGTCACCATCAGGTGCGTTCGCTGACCCGCCTGCTGAGGGATGAGGCCTAAGTCCAGGGCGTGCATTGCAAGCTCGACCGCGGCGTCCGCCACCCGTTGGTCCCTTCCCCGATCGTCGTGGGCGCCAGACTTCCGCGCGAGAGGCTCCAGAGCTGTGCGCAGGACCGCTCCTCCCTCGGGATCAAAAATCCCACTCACAAGCAACGACCCATCCGTGGTGGTGCTCAATTTGAGCCTGCGGTTCTGCACCTGCTCCGCCTGCTCCTCCGCATAACGCTTTGCGTCCGCGGCGTGCCGGTAGTGGGTGCAGATGAAGAAGAACTTGCCGGGAGAGTTCTCGCGAGCTTGGTCGATCAGAGCCCTCTCGTCGAACCGATCGCCAAGCGCGTTAGCCGTCCTGGCCATCGTGGTCACGTGTGCATAGCCGATCGCGCCGCCGGCCACGGCCTGGACGCTCTCCGGCATCCTGTGCAGGGCCTCACCTACCGCGACACTGTTGGCGGCCGCCCCACTGGTCATGTGGCAGTTGAAGCGGATCCAGTCGATGGGGCTGACAAAGCCGTCGTCGTCATATTTGTTGCGAGTCGCAAACTCGGCCGCAAGGCGGGCGATGTAAAGGTCCTGCGCGTCTCTTGCGCGACACGCGCGGACGAACGTCTCAGCCAGCTCATCGTCAAAGAGCCGCTTGGGGTCGATCTCGCTGGGCGCGCTGTCCATAAGTCGATCTTACGAACATATGTTTGAGACGCAATCCAGCCTGTTAACGCCGGCGCGCAGTCGGGTCAGGCGATGTCGACGATGACGTTCTTGATCTCGGTATAGAGATCGAGAGCGTACGGCCCGAGCTCCCGGCCCCACCCGCTCTGCTTGAACCCGCCCCACGGCGCCGCCGGGTCGAACATGTGGTAGCAGTTCACATAGACGGTCCCCGCCTGCAGCGCATGTGCCACGCGGTGGGCTCGTTTGACGTCGCTGGTCCATACGCCGGCGGCCAGTCCATACATGGTGTCGTTCGCCTTGGCGATCAGGTCCTCTTCGTCGGAAAACGGGATCGCCGCCAGTACAGGTCCAAAGATCTCTTCGCGAGCGATTCGCATCTTGCCCTCGACGTCGGCAAACACCGTGGGTTCCACGAAAAATCCGGCGCCGTGGCCGCTTGCGCGCTTTCCCCCGGTGACGAGCCGCGCGCCCTCCTTGTTGCCGATGCTGATGTAGCCGAGAACGCGATCCATCTGCGTTTGCGAGACGAGCGGGCCCATCTGCGTCATCGAATCGATTCCCGGACCGAGCTGCAGGTTCTCGATGGACCTGGTCAGCTCGTCGACGGTCTGCTCGTAGACCTTTTCCTGGACGTAAAGTCGCGAACCCGCCGAGCAGATCTGGCCGCTGTTCAAGAAGATGCCCATGAATGCGCCCGACACGGCGCGGGCAAGGTCAGCGTCGGCGAACACGATGTTGGGTGACTTCCCACCGAGCTCCAGGCTGACGCGCTTGAGGTTGGTCTCGGCCGCGGTTTTGGCGATCAGCTTGCCGACCTCGGTCGAACCCGTGAACGCAATCTTGTCGACATGCGGATGCGCCGCCAGGCGCGCTCCCGCCGTCTCGCCAAAGCCTGGGACGACGTTGATCACACCCGCGGGGATCTCTGCCTCCTGCAGGATCTCGGCCAGCAGGAGCGCGGTCAGCGGCGTCTCTTCCGAGGGCTTGAGCACGACCGTGTTCCCGCAAGCAAGCGCCGGCGCCACCTTCCAACTCGCCATCAAGAGCGGCTCGTTCCAGGGGATGATCTGACCCACCACGCCCACGGGTTGGCGCAGGGTATAGCTGAGAAACTTGCCCGGCAACGACAGGGACTGGGTTCCACCATCGAGCTTGGTCACCCATCCCGCGTAATAGCGGAATGTGGCTGCCGCGAGTGGAACCTTGAAGACGAGCGCGTCGTTGATCGGCATGCCGTTGTCGAGGCTCTCCAGCTGGGCGAACTCATTCGCCCGCTCCTCGATCAGATCGCCGGCGCGCCAGAGGGCCTTGGCCCGCTCGGCCGGCGGCAGGTCCCGCCAGATCCCACTCTCATGCGCCTTCCTGGCCGCGGCAACGGCACGGTCGATGTCTTCGGCTCCGCCCTCAGCGACGCGCGCGAGCACCTCGCCCGTGGAAGGATCGATGGTGTCGAACGTCTTGCCCGAGGCCGATTCCACCCATTCCCCGCCAATGAACAGCTTCTTGGGCTGCTCCCTCAGGAAGCGCGCGACCTCGAGCCCCTCGGCGACGGCCATGGCAGCATCGTACGCCTGCCGGACTAGAGCTCCGGCAGGTTCTCCACGATCGCCTCCTGCGTCGTGCGGGCGATCACGACGACCGCCTCCTCTTCCGAGTGCGCGTTGGACTCCACGTGGTGGACGAACGGCGGGATGTAGACGTAGTCGCCGGGCTTTGTCCGCACCCGCACCTCGCGCCCGCCGTCCGAATAGATGAACTCCGGATGGCCCGCCACCACGTAGATCCCCGTCTCGCTCTCGCCGTGGTGATGAGGACCCGACGCGACGCCCGGCGCGACGTGCGTCTCCCCCATCCAGATCGCGCGACTCCCCACGGAATCGCCTGAAAGCGCCGCCAGGCGCGTCATCCCTGCGGTCTGCGCTGTGCCCGAGGAGCAGTCCTCGGACGGGACGTGAAAGAGCCTGGAGGTGCGACCGGGGATGCCAGCCGGATCTCTTGCCACTGTGGAGTTGAGGATACTTGCGAAAGATGTCCGAGCGAGCACTGCGTTGGGGTGTGCTGCCCCGGTACTTCGGCTACCGCGGCGACCTCATCGAAACGCAACCCGAAACGGAGGAGGCCATCCTCGCCGCCATGGGCGCCAAAGGCGACCACCCGCCGCGCGCCCGGCGCCAGGCGATTCCCGCGGTCAGGAGCGAACCTCCGCCCAGCCGGGCGTGGGGATGGGCGGCTCAGATCTACGCGGCCCGCTCGCGCGACAGCTGGGGCATCGGCGATCTGGCCGACCTCCGACGCCTGGGACGCATGGCCCGGAGCCAGGGCGCATCGGTGCTGCTCATCAACCCGCTCGGCGCCCAGCCGCCCGCCCCCCACCAGGAACCCTGTCCCTACTACGCCTCCTCGCGCCGCTTTCTGAACACGCTTTACCTGAGAGTCGAGGAGGTGCCAGGCGCCGAGCTGGTCGCGGCGGAGCTCGAAGGGCTGCGCGCCGAGGCGCTGGCCCTCAACGCGCAGCGCTTGATCGACCACGACGCGGTCTTCCGCCTCAAGACCCAGGCGTTGGAGAGCATCTTCAAGGCAGCCCCCGATCCACCGGGCCTTCAGTCATGGGTCCGAGGCCAGGGCAGGGGACTGCTGGACTACGCCACCTTCACCGCGATCGCGGAGGTCCACGGCGCCGCCTGGCGCAGCTGGCCGGCTGAGCTCCGGCATCCGCACGGCGAAGGCGTGGCGGCCAGGAGAGAACAGCTGGCGGACCGGGTCGCGTTTCACCAGTGGCTGCAGTTTCACCTCGACCGCCAGCTGGCCAGGGCCTCGAAGGTGATCGGCCTCATCGCCGACGTCCCCGTCGGGTTCACCGCCGACGGCTGCGACGCCTGGCGCTGGCAAGACCTGCTCGCGGCGGACATGCGAGTGGGCGCGCCGCCCGACTACTTCTTTCCCGACGGGCAGGACTGGGGCATGCCGCCCTTCGATCCATGGAAGCTGCGCAAGGCGCACTTCGAGCCTTTCGTCGAGACGTTGCGCAGCACCGCGAAGCACGCCGCGGGCCTGCGCCTCGATCACGTGATGGGGCTGTTTCGCCTGTTCTGGATACCGCCAGGCGCTCACGCGTCCGGCGGCGCATACGTACGCTATCCCGCCCGTGAGCTGCTCGCCATCCTCGCGACAGAGAGCCGCCGGACTCATACCTTCGTCGTCGGCGAGGACCTCGGACTCGTGGAACCGGCGATGCGCAGCCGCCTGCGCGAGCGCGGAGTGCTGTCTTACAAGCTGCTGTGGTTCGAGGACGCTCCGCCCGAGAGGTGGCCGCGAGAATCCGCCGGCGCCATCGGCACCCACGACCTTCCGACCGTGGCGGGCATCTGGAATCTCAGCGAGCCGGACGAAAGGCAGCACCACCTGCGCCGCCGCCTCACCGAGTCGACGGGCCTGCCGGACGGGACGGCGCCGGTCGACGTGGCCGCCGCGGCCTACGAACGGCTCGCGCAAGCTCGCTCGCGCATCGTGCTCGCATCTTTTGAAGATGCGCTCGGCATCGAGGAGCGGACCAACGTCCCGGGTACGACCACGGAGCGCCCCAACTGGCGCCTCGCGCTGACGAAGCCGCTCGAAGACATCGAACAGGACACGGGCGTGCTGCGCATCGCGCAGTCGATGCGCGCTGCTCGTCGCTAGTACGATCACAGCATGATCGGAAGATCGAAGCTGGCCGGCACCGACCTCGACTTCTATCCGCTCAGCGCGCTGCCGAAGGCCGGCATGCACGATTCGTCCGGCCTACCGATGACCATAAAGGTCCTCCTCGAAGGTCTGGTGCGCCTGGCCGAGGCCGGCACGACCGCTGATGCAAACGTGAATGCGCTCGCGGCCTGGCCGGCGGCCCCGCCGAAGGACGCGGAGCTCCCCTTTCTCCCCGCGCGCGTCCTCATGCAGGACTTCACCGGCGTGCCCGCCGTCGTCGACCTCGCGGCGATGCGCTCCGCCATGAAGCGCGCCGGCAAGGACGCGGGCAAGGTCGACCCGCTGGTGCCGGTGGACCTGATCATCGACCACTCGGTCCAGGTCGATTCGTTCGGCTTCCGCGACTCGTACACGCGAAACATCCAGCGCGAGATCGAGCGCAACCACGAGCGCTACGCGCTCCTCCGCTGGGCCCAGCAGGCGTTCAACAACTTCTCGCTGGTGCCGCCCGGCATGGGCATCTGCCACCAGGTCAACCTCGAGTATGTCGCGAAGGTCGTCCAGGTCCGCGACACGGGTGGTCGCAGGCTCGCCATCCCCGACACGCTCATGGGCACCGACTCGCACACCACGATGGTCAACGGGCTCGGCGTACTGGGTTGGGGCGTCGGCGGGATCGAGGCGGAGGCGGCGATGCTCGGGCAGCCGGCGTACCTCGCCACCCCTATAGTCGTGGGCGTCCGATTTATCGGCACGCTACCGGCCGGGTCGACAGCGACCGACCTCGTGCTCACGCTCACCGAGATGCTGCGCAAGCACGGCGTGGTCGAGAAGTTCGTCGAGTTCTGCGGCGACGGCCTGTCGAGCCTTTCGGTTCCTGACCGCGCCACGCTCAGCAACATGTGCCCGGAGTACGGGGCGACGTCGGCCCTGTTTCCGGTCGACGCTCAGACGCTGCGCTACCTGGACGTCACGGGCCGCAGCCGCGAGCAGATCGACCTGGTCGAGCGATACACCAAAGAGCAGGGCCTCTTCCGCGAGGACGGGGACAGGTCGCCGAAGTTCAGCGAGATGCTCGAGCTGGACCTCAGCAAGGTGGAGCCGAGCCTGGCCGGACCCAAACGCCCGCAGGACCGCGCTTCGCTTCCCAAGGTTTGGGAGAGCTTCACCGCCGCGTTCGGAAACGGGCCGCGGCCCAATCCCGACGCACTCGGACGCCTGGCCGACGAGGGCGGACCGGTCAACGGGCGCACCGCGACCGCGGTGGCCGCCAGGCCCGCCGCCAAGCTCGAGAACGGATGCGTGGTCATCGCCGCGATCACCAGCTGCACCAACACGTCCAACCCGTCGGTCATGGTTGCCGCGGGGCTGCTCGCCAAGAAGGCGGTCGAGCTCGGCCTCGAGGTCAATCCATACGTGAAGACGAGCCTCGCACCCGGCTCCCGCGTGGTCACCGACTACCTCCAGACGGCCGGCCTCATGGAGCCGCTGGAGAAGCTCGGGTTCTTCCTGGTTGGCTACGGCTGCACCACCTGCATCGGCAACTCGGGCCCGCTCGCGAGCCCGGAGGTCGAGGCCGCCGTGACCACCGAGGACCTCAGCGTCGTAGCGGTGCTTTCCGGCAACCGCAACTTCGAGTCGCGCATCCACCCGCTGGTCAAAGCGAGCTACCTTGGGTCGCCGCCGCTGGTGGTCGCGTACGCGCTTGCCGGCACCGTGAACATCGACCTGACCAAGGATCCAATCGGCCACACGAAAGATGGAAAGCCGGTGATGCTCTCGGAGCTGTGGCCCGCGCAGGACGAGGTCAACGAGGTCGTCCGGCGCTGCGTCCAGCAGGACATGTTCAAGCGCGAGTATTCGAAGATCTTCGAGGGCGACGAGCACTGGAAGACGATGTCCGCGCCGACGGGTCCGATCTTCCAGTGGGACGAGAAATCAACCTACGTCCACGAGCCGCCGTACTTCGAGGATTTCGGTCCCGAACCCAAGCCTCTGACCGACATCGAAGGCGCGCGCGTGCTGGCGGTCCTCGGCGACTCGGTGACAACCGACCACATCTCACCCGCGGGTGCGATCCCGCCGGACAGCCCGGCCGGCCGCTATCTCATCGAGCACGACGTCGAGCGCAGCGAGTTCAACAGCTTCGGCGCTCGGCGCGGCAACCACGAGGTGATGGTGCGCGGCACGTTCGGCAACATTCGCCTGCGCAACTCACTCGTCGAGCGCGAGGGCTACTGGACACGCCACCTGCCCGACGGCGTCGAGACGACGATCTTCGAAGCCTCAGAGCGCTATCGATCAGAGGGTGTGCCTTTGATCGTGATCGCCGGCAAGGAGTACGGGTCCGGCTCCTCGCGCGACTGGGCGGCGAAGGGGCCACTGCTGCTAGGCGTGCGCGCGGTGATCGCGGAGAGCTTCGAGCGGATCCACCGCTCCAACCTGGTGGGGATGGGCATCCTGCCCCTCGAGTTCGCGCACGGCGAGAACCTGCAATCGCTCGGGCTGACGGGCCGCGAGCGGTTCACGATCAAGGGGATCGACGCGATCATGCCGGGTCAGCAGGTCGAGGTCGAAGCCGCCGGCGACGACGGCAAGAAGACCACCTTCAAAACCCACGCGCGCGTCGACAACCAGACCGAGGTCGGCTACATGCGCAACGGCGGCGTCCTGCCACTCGTGCTCCGGGAGCTGATCGGCAAAGCCTGATGGCGCGGCGGGCATTCGCCAGCGGATCGCCGGCTGCGAGAGCCCTGGGGGCAATGGCCGTCGGAGCCCTCGCGGTTGGCGCCGTCGCCATCGGCGCGCTGGCCATCGGAAGGCTGTTAATCGGCGGGGCTCGCGTCAAGCACCTGGAGATCGACGAATTGGTGGTGCACAAGCTCACGGTGCCCACCTCCGCCAGTGAGGGCGGAACGCATGACTGAGGTCTTGGTACCGGTGCGGATCGAAGCGATGACGTTGGGCGAGGCGTGGATGGCGATCGCGGCGGCGATTCTCACAAGCGGGGTCGTCGGGAGCTGGGAAGGACTGCCAATCGTCGAGGTGTTTCGCGCGACGCTCGACGTGAAATCACCGAGGGTGGACGACCCGATCATTGCCCAGCACGGCGATCCCGAGCGGCTGGCAGGGATGCACGCGAACTTTACCGACCACTCCCGTGTGCCAGAACTCGGTGACTCCGACAGCTACGCGACGCGCCTGTACGACTACGCCCACACAGGCCGCGACCAGATCCGTTGGGTGATCGACCGACTGGCCGCCAATCCATGGGCGCGCGACGCGACGGTCACTACGTTCCAGCCATTAACCGACACCAGCTACATACCGTGCGTCAGCCTGCTCGACTTCTGGCTCGTCAAAGGTGAACTCCAGCTCGCCGTCTACGCTCACGCCATCGACTTCGGCACAAAGGGCTATGCCAATCTCGTCGAGCTCACAGCGTTACAAAATCGCGTGGCTGGCGACCTCGGCGTCGGGGTCGGCACGCTGACGATGACGGTGAAGTCGGCCCACATTTATCAGACCGAGCTTGGCCTGATGCGACGCATCATCGCGGCGACACAGGGTTAACCACCCGAGTCAATTGGGGTCTCAAAAAGAGGTATCCCGGTTCGCGAACACGGGCCTCATGCGATTGGATCTGTAACTCTCAAAACGACAGGGTGCAACTCATTTCGCTTACGGGTGAAGGATCGTTCAGCGGTGGAGCAAGCTTGTGGGTCGGTGAGAGATGTGATCGAGCTCGTGGCGAGCTAAATGTGGAACCCAACGCCCAACCTACCTGCGGGCTACGGCGGGCTGTTGATACTCGTGGCTTTCGTGGCAGCCATGGTGTGGATCGTATGGATGGGCCAGAGGCGGGCGCAATTCGCCGGTGTGAGCGAGGTCAGCGCGGCGGAGCAGGCGCTGCTGGGCCAGGCGGCGCGCGCGATGTACGTGGGTCCCGAGTTTAGGCTCTGCAACATTGACACGCCGAGCGAATTCGACAGCCACGTGCTCTCGCTGTTCGACAGCATCGGGGCGAACCGCGATGACATCGACACCAAGATCGAGAACGTGCGTGCCTATCTGAAATCCGGCTGCTCCCGGTTCGAGCGCTTGAAGAACAAACAGAAGCTCGATCTCGTGTATCGCAACGGGGCGGCGTACCTGGTGCGGCCAAGACCAGAACGGTCGACGCTCGGCATGCAGCAGCTGCTCGCGAGCTGGGGGAGGGTGGGCCGGGTCGTCTCGAGCAGCGAGGGCCCGTCGAAGGTGCCCGAGGCCTGGATCCGTCCGCTCGTAAACGACTCCGCGCCCCAGGTCTCCTACGCAGGCAGCGGGAGTCGGATGGTGCTCGTTTTGTCCCCCAACCGCCAAGCGTTGGTGGGCGCGCTGTTCTTCTCGGTCTGCGGGACCATGATCGCCTACGCAGCTCGGCCTGACCTGATCACAGACCTCGAATGGGGCGTGGGCATCTTCTTTGCCTACCTCGCTCTCTACAAACTTGGTGTGCTTAAACCGTACAAGCGCAAGTAAAAGTCAGATCCACCGGAGGTTGAGGAGCGCTTCCCCTGCCGCCAAGCCCCCGACAAACCGGTGGCTGATCGCCCCCGATACGGAAAGTCGGTCGCGGTCAGCCCGAATGCTTGTTTAGGAACGCAAGAGTCGTTAGCGGCAGCGCCCAAAGGCGAATACCGCGCCATCCCCGAGGCGAACCACAGCAACATCCCGATGGCGAGCCCGGACGCTGTAGCAGACACGGTCAGAGACGTCTCGAACGACGCCAGTTCGGCTGAACCCCCTTGCGACCATCGAGCACCCGATTTGGTTCAGAGTCCCATGGTCAGCAGGCCGTCGACGGCCACTGTCCGTTATGTGTAGTCGTTCGTGTAGTAATCCAAGCCATCCCTTATGGCTCAATACAGGCTCTGCGGGCATATGCCATACCTCAATCGAGTTCAAAACGCCCGAAACCGCTAGAAATTATTGGCCCGGCGAGACGTTCGACGTGATCAGGTGCGCTGTGGTGGGATCGGAGGCCCCACGGCATTTCGCCACCTGCGATCCGCGACTCGCGATGCGCGGCGGATGGCTCGATCTTTCGCTTGGTTCCTGGTCAGCGAGAATCATCGGGTGGGACCGAGCCCGAGTCGGGGGGATCTGTATGAGCGCTCATACGAAGTGCGAGCTGCCGCGGGCGAGGACGTCCACGGGGAGGCTAATTTCGTCACTCGTTTTTCGCCCGGAAGCGTCCTGGATGCGGGCTGCGGCACGGGCCGAGTGGGCAGGGAGCTAAACCGGCGAGGTGTCGATGTGGTCGGCGTGGATCGCGACGCCGAGATGCTGGAGACGGCCCGGTATCGGTGCCCTTCAGCGTCATGGATCGAGGGTGACATCAGCGCCATCGATCTTGGCCGCACGTTCGACATCGTTTTGATGGCCGGCAATGTGATCAACTTCGTCATTCCAGAGTTCCGGCGGCAGGCCCTCGAGAATCTCGTGCACCATCTGAACCCGGCCGGCCTCCTCATCAATGGGCACTCGATCCGGCGTGACGGGTGCCCGCCCGCATTGTTTGCGATCTGGGCCGAGGCCGCGGGCCTGGAGCTGGTCGAACGCTGGTCGACCTGGGATCAGGACCCCTTCGCCGACAACTCGGACTACGCCCTTACCGTTCATCGCCTCCGCGCCTAACGAGAGACACGGGCAGCCTCGAAGGCGATCTAACGCATGTCGCCGAGAGCTGGGTCCGGCTGGCGAACCTTCAGCGCGGCGGCCGCGCGGTGGCCCATTTCATCGCGGAGGCGCAGAGTGATCCCGACCTGGCCGTTGCCTGGCGCGAGCGCTTTGTGAACCGGATCCGGAAGGAACGCTTGCCCATCATCGAGCGCGCGATCGCGCGAGCCGAGATTCCACCCGGCAGCGACCCCGAGCTGATCATGGATCTTCTCTTCGGTCCGCTCTACCACCGCTACCTCAACGGCCATCTTCCGCTCGACGAATCGTTCGCTCGAGGTGTTGCGCGGATGGTGGCGGCGGGCGCCCTGGATGGTGCCGCTGGGGAGCATCCCCCTCCCCCCAATCAGAGGAGGGGGGCGAGGAGAGGGGCGAGGAAGAATTAGCCGCGTGTCCGGGCGGCCCGGAGTCGCTCCCAGCAACTTCCCAGCAACCTCCCAGGTCCGGTCTACCTCGCACTCAGCTCGCCCCCAGGTGCCGTGGGCATCTTTAGAGGCATTCAAGCAGCAAGCCGCCTCCCTCTCGGAGACAGGCGTTCGCGAGGTAGTTTCCATGTTGAACTCTGACCGTTTCGCAAGCGAATCCCTCGATTCGCCCGGCGGGTTGACGCCCCCGAGTGATCCGCCGGTGGATCCCTTCGATTCACCTTCGGGCTGGTCTCCGCCGCCGGGCAAGACCCACCTCAGGCGGGCACCTCGAAGGCTGGCCATCGGGGCCACCGTGGTCGCCCTCGTCGGCATGTTGGGGGTCCTCCTCCTCGGCACAAACACGGCCAGCGCGGGCAGCGCTACGGTTCTCAGCGCCACCGCGCCAATCGCCGCGGTGTCGCAGCCCGCATCCGCATTCAGTGGTGCGAGCGTTCAGGCCTCGACTATCGCGGCCAATGTCGACCCGGCGGTGGTCGATATCAACACCGTGTTCCAAACCGCAAGCGGATCGGGCACCGCAGCCGGCACCGGGATCATCCTGACCGCGACGGGTGAAGTCCTCACCAACAACCACGTCGTGGCGGGTGCGACCAGCATCACCGTGCTGATCGCCGGCCGTGCCGGCACCCACACGGCGACCGTCATGGGCGTGGATCCGACCGCCGACGTCGCGCTCATCCAGATCAGCGGAGTTTCCGGGCTGCCAACAGCAACTCTCGCCGACTCCTCAACCCTTCAGGCGGGAGAATCAGTGGTTGCGATCGGTAACGCCGGCGGAGCGGGCGGCACGCCAAGTGTCACCCAGGGGGCCATCGTCGCTCTCGGCCAGTCGATCACTGCAACAGACGGCGCGAGCTCCGAGCAGCTCACAGGCATGATCCAGAGCAACGCGACGATCGCCCCAGGCGATTCCGGAGGCCCGCTCGTCAACTCCGCCGGACAGGTGGTCGGGATGATCACCGCCGGACAGAGCACTTCGCGTAGCGGCGCCACCCAGGTCGGATTCGCAATCCCCACCGACAATGCGCTTGCCGTGGTCAATCAGATCCGTGCCGGGCAGGCCGGCTCGCAAGTCATTCTCGGGCAGGTGGGCTACCTTGGCATCTCGGTCACCGACCTCACGCCGGCGATTGCGGCCCAGGTGGGCCTGAACATGACCTCTGGGGCACTCGTGGTCGGCGTCATCAGCGGGTCGCCGGCTGACCAGGCCGGCCTTGGTCAATACGCCGTCATCACCGACGTCGCGGGCAACCCGGTCAACTCGACCACCGACCTCGGCAACGTCTTGCATTCCTACAAGCCCGGTGACCAGGTCCAGGTGACCTGGACGGACCAGGCTTCGGCCAGCCACACGGCCACGATCACTTTGACAACGGGTCCGGTGATTTAGGGGCAACCAGCCGCGAGGCGCAAGTAGCGGCGGCCAATCCTCTGCGGACCAGAATGTCCACAGGAGATGGCCGCCGCTCACGGGGTTCATCCCCGGTCGGTCGTCATTGCTGCTTTTGTTATGGCCCGGTGGCGAGGGTGGTGCTGTCAGGCGGAAGGGGTGCCGTCGCAAGACCGCCCCTTCGGCTTGGCCCAGAATTTCTCCGTTAAGGAGGCAAGCATGAAGTGCGATATCTGCGGCCAGGACGTCGAGAACTCAGAAGACCTTCAAAAGCACAAAGAGCAAGCGCACCCTACAGGCGTTGGTGACCTCGAGCAGCCGGACCTGTTGGGGGACACCCCGGAAGAGTCCACGGCCGCTGAAAACCCCCAGCCGAAGTACTAGCGCGGCCGTTCGGCACGTTTGGCCTGAGCCGCTCGGGCTGAAGGCGTCTGCTTAACGCGCGCTCGCCGGCCGGATGCTAAAGCTAGGCCGCGTCGCTGGTCCGGATCGGCAGCCGGCGCTCGTGCCCGCACTCCGGGCACTCGAACAGCCCGACCACGACCTCAGGCCGGGAAGAGTCGGAATGCATGGTGCGCAGCTGCATCAGCACTTTGGTTTCGTGCCTGTCGCAAGCCGGCGCCTCCTCGTAGGTCATAACGCCTCTTAAACTACGCCCAGCTTCGAAATCTTCCTAGTGAGCGCGGCACAAGGCCCAAGCACGATTGCTTGTCCTCGGTCCACACCCTATCCTCAGGGACCAATGGCCACCAAGAAGGCGATCGAAGGGGACGTCCAGCCGCGCCCGACAGTGCGCGACGCCATGCGCTCGATCCTGTCCGGCGCCAAGCTGATCGCCGGCGCCGGCGGCCTCGACCAATCGATCGAATGGGTGCGGCTGATGGAGACGCCCGAGATCCTGCCCCGCGCCGGCGACCTCATGTTCACCACCGGCTTTCCGATCAAGGACGACACCGAGGCACAGATCCGCCTGGTGAGCCGGATCGCCGACTCAGGCGGCGTCGGCCTGGTCGTGAGGCCGATGCCCTACCTGCGCAAGCTGCCGCCCGAGATGGTGACCGAGGCGGACCGCCTCAACGTCCCCCTCTTCACCGTCGCGGGCGACGTCCAGCTCATCGACCTCATGGCCCCGCTGCTGGAGCGGATCATCAACGCAGAGCACTGGCGCCTCAAGCGCTCGATCGAGATCCATCGTCGCTTCACCGAGCTCGTGCTCGACGGCAAAGGCGTCAACGAGATCTGCCGCACGCTGGCCGACCTCCTGGAGAGCGCCGTGACGGTCGAGGACGCAAGCTTCCACCTCCTCGCCCATGCCGGCGGAAGCGCCGACCCGCACCGCAAGGAAACCATCCTCCGCCAGGGCACGCCCCAGCGCGTGCTGTTCGATCCGCAGATCCAGCGCATGCTCCGCGAAGTCGAGGCCAAGCGGGGCCCGGTCAAGGTTCCCGCCTTCCCGCACCTCGGCATGTCGCGCGAGCGGCTGATCGCGCCGATCCTCGCGGGCGGCCAGGTGCTGGGTTACATCTCGATCCTGGATCACCCGCCCCACAACGAGGAGCTCGCGTTCATGGCGATCGAGCAGGCCGCGCTCGTGCTGGCCCTCTCGGTGGCCAAGGAACGAGAGCTGTCCGAGGTCGAGGGGCGGGTGCGAGGCGAGTTCCTCGAAGACCTGCTTCACGGCACTTACGGCGACGACGCCGCCGCCCAGCGGCGAGCTCGGCACCTCGGCTACCCGCTGCACGGCAGCCACGTCGTGATGCTCGTCGACATCGACGACTTCCGCGGCTTCAACCGCGCCCGCCAGATTCCAGAAGACGCGATCCAGGCGCTGAAGCGGGAGTTCCTGCGCCGGGTCGCCAGCGTGGTGCGGATCAGCTACGCCAGGGCGCTCAACCAGGGCCGCTCGGACCAGGTCGTGTCACTGCTCCCGCTCGGAGCCGAGGCCGGCGATTACCAGACTCGCGCCCATGCCCTCGGCCTGCAGATCCAGCAGGCGATCGCCGAATGGAAACCGGGGTTCACCGTCTCGGTCGGCTTCAGCGGCCCGACCGAAGCTCCCTCCGGCGTGGCCGGGGCCCTGCGCGAGGTCACGTCCGTGATGGAGTCGCTCGCCCGTTTCAAGCGCTGGAGCCAGGTGGTCGCCGTGCCCGAGCTGGGCCTCACCGGGCTCCTCGCCGCGGTCACCGATGAGCGCCTGGTCGATTACAGCCGGCGGCATCTCGGGCCACTGATCGAGCACGACACCTCCCGCAAAGGCAATCTCGTCGCCACGCTGCGCGCCTATCTCGAGACGGGCGAGCAGCAGCAGGCCGCCCAGCGGCTGCGGGTCCACCCGAACACGCTCCGCTACCGGCTCGACCGCATTCGCGAGATCAGCGGCGTCGACCTCGAGGACCCGGAGACGCGTCTGAACCTGGCGGTCGCGCTTCGCGTGCAAGCACTTCTTGGTTTCTGAGGCTGTGAGGTCCGCATAAGGTTCGAGCGGTTCTTTTGGCGTCGATCCACTAGCTCGAACAGGCGTCCGCTGGCTAACCTTCGATCCAGTGCCCCCCGCGCTCCGTCCTTCGCGCCTTGCCTGGCCTGGGGCGCTGCCCACGAGCCGGGCCGCCTGCGGCATGGGCTTTGTCGCCACGCCCGAGCTCGGGCACGAGGTAGTGGCCATGGGCGTCCAGGCCCTCGCCCGGCTTTCGCACCGCGGCGGGCTCGACGCCGACGGCAAAAGCGGTGACGGTGCCGGCCTTCTGATCCAGGTCCCGCGCCGCCTCCTCGGTGGCGACGTCGCGGTCGCTGCCCTTTTCGAGTGGGACGAGGGAGCGCGGGACATCGTGGCCGAGTCGATCGCGGCCAGCGGCCTGAGCCTGCTCGAATGGCGAAGGGTCCCGGTCGACTCGGACAGCCTGGGCGAGCGCGCCCAGGCCTCGCAGCCGGCGATCTGGCACGGTCTCATCGCGAAACCCGACCTCGATCCCGAGGCGTGGGAGCGCCGCCTTTACCTGGCACGACGCCACGCCGAAAGACGAGCCGAGACAGAAAGCGTGCGCATGTACCTGCCGTCGTTCTCCAGCCGCACCCTCGTCTACAAAGGCCTGATGGCGGGCACGCGCCTGGCGGACTTCTATCTCGACCTTCAAGATCCCGCGACCGAGAGCCGCCTCGCCGTCTTCCACCAGCGCTACTCGACCAACACGATGCCCGACTGGCGGCTGGCCCAGCCGTTCCGAATGCTCGCGCACAACGGGGAGATCAATACGATCACGGGCAACCGCGCGTGGATGCGCGCTCGTGAAGCCGAGCTCGAGCCTGAGCTGCGCGGCGCGATCTGGCCCGAGGGATCCGACTCGGCCTCGCTCGACAACGCGCTCGAGCTGCTGGTGAACCGCGGCTGGGAGGTGTCGGAGGCGCTGATGAGCCTTGTCCCCGACGCCTGGGAAGGACGCGGCGATCTCGCGGCCGCCGTGCGCGACTTCTACCGCTACCAGTCGATCCGTTTCGAGCCCTGGGACGGTCCCGCGGCGCTCGCGTTCAGCGATGGCGATGTGGTCGGCGCCGCGCTCGACCGCAACGGGCTGCGGCCGATCCGCTGGCAGCGCACGAAGGACGGCCTCGTGGCGGCGGCTTCGGAGGCGGGCGTCGTCACCATGCCGCCCGAGTCGGTCGTCGAACGCGGGCGGCTTGGACCCGGCCAGATGCTGCTGGTCGACACGCGCGACGGTTCCCTTCTGCGCAACGACGAGGCCAAGGAGCGCGCCGCCGCGCGGCACGACTACGGCCTGCTCGCCGACCGCATCCTCGTTCCGGTCGAGCGGCATCACATCGAGGTGGACGCGCTCGAGGACCTCCCCATGCACCATCGCCTGCACGGCTGGGGCGCCGAGGACGTGAAGTTCGTGGTCGAGGCGATGGCGGAAACCGGCGCCGAGCCCGTCTACTCGATGGGCGACGACATCCCGATCGCGTCGCTCGGCCGGACGCCGCGCCGCATCTACGGTTATCTCCGCCAGCGCTTCGCTCAGGTGACGAACCCGGCCATCGACCCGCTGCGCGAGAAGGCGGTCATGTCGCTGCGCGTGCTGCTCGGTCCGCGGCGCGGTACCCTGGAACCTGAAGGCGGGATCGACCGCGACCTGCGCCGGCAGCACCACCCCGCCGTCCCGACCGACTCCAGCTTGCTCGAGCTGGACTCTCCGGTGCTCGGCGCCGCCGAGCTGACGCGCGTGCTCGAAGCCGCCACCGTCATCGATGCGACTTACGCTCCGGACGAATCGCTGCGCGATTCCCTGCTGCGGCTGTGCCGCGAGGCAACCGAAGCCGGCGGCGTCATCGCGCTCAGCGACCGCCGGACCGGGCCCGATCGCCTGCCCGTCCCTATGGCACTCGCGGTGGGCGCCGTGCACGAGCACCTGCTGGCGACCGGCGTTCGCATGGCCACCGACATCGTCGCGATCGCCGGCGACGCCGTCGACGTCCACGACCTCGCCTGCCTGATCACCGTAGGCGCGACCGCGGTGCATCCCTACCTCGCGCTCGCGACCGCCGCCCAGGCTTCTGAGGAGGGCGAAACCCGTTATCGCAAAGCGCTCGAGGCCGGGCTGTTGAAGGTGATGGCGAAGATGGGCATCTCGTGTGTCATGAGCTATCGCGGCGGCGAGGTGATCGAGGCGCTCGGGCTGGGCGCCGAGGTGATGGAGCTCTGCTTCCCCGCGGTGCCATCGCGCATCGGCGGCGCCGACCTCGCCGACCTCGAGCGTCTCGCGCGCACCCGGCCCGACGCGCTGCCCGACCACGGGCGCGTCCGCTTCCGCAAGGCGGGCGAGCACCACGCCTACAACCCGCTCGCTGTCCGTGCGGCGCAAAAGGCCGCCCAGACCGCGGACCCCGAGGCCTATCGCGAGTGGCGGCGCCTCTCGTCCATGGGCCAACCTCAATCACTCCGCGAACTGATCCACATCAAGGAATCAGCCATGCCGGTCCCGCTAGACGAGGTTGAGCCCGCGAGCGAGATCGTCAAGCGTTTCGTCAGCACGGCGATGTCGCTGGGCGCGCTGTCTCCCGAGGCGCACGAGGCGCTCGCGATCGCGATGAACCAGGTGGGCGCGCGCTCGAACTCCGGCGAGGGCGGCGAGGACCCAGACAGCTACGACGACCACGGACCGCGTCGTGACAACCGCGTGAAGCAGGTCGCCTCTGCGCGCTTTGGTGTCACGCCGCGCTACCTGAAGCGGGCCGACGAGCTGGAGATCAAGATCGCGCAGGGTTCGAAGCCCGGCGAAGGCGGCCAGCTGCCCGGGATGAAGGTGACGAGCCTGATCGCGCGGCTGCGCCACGCACAGCCGGGCCAGCAGCTGATCTCGCCGCCGCCGCACCACGANNTCTACTCGATCGAGGACCTGGCGCAGCTGATCCACGACCTCAAGACGGTGAACCCCCGCGCGCGCATCGGCGTCAAGCTCGTCTCGGAGGCCGGGGTAGGAACCATCGCCGCCGGCGTGGCCAAGGCGAAGGCCGACTACATCCTGATCTCCGGACATGACGGAGGCACGGGCGCCTCTCCCCTCTCGTCGATCAAGAACGCAGGCGCGCCCTGGGAGCTCGGCCTGGCCGAGACGCAGCAGGTCCTCGTGGCGAACCGGCTGCGCGAGCGCGTCAGCCTGCGCACCGACGGAGGCCTGCGCAACGGCCGCGACATCGTCATCGCGGCGCTGCTCGGCGCAGAGGAGTTCGGATTCGGCACCGGTGTTCTCGTCGCGCTCGGCTGCGACATGGCGAGGCAATGCCACCTCAACACCTGCCCCACCGGCATCGCCACGCAGCGAGAAGACCTTCGAGCAAAGTTCGAGGGGCGCCCGGAGCACGTCGTCAACTACCTGTTCCTGATCGCCGAAGAGGTCCGCGAGCACCTGGCCCGGCTGGGAGCGCGCTCGCTGCAGGAGGTGGTCGGCCGCTCCGAGCTGCTCGAGCAAGACCCGGAAGCCACGCTCGACCTTTCTTATGTGCTTGCGCAGACGGATGGGGGCCTTCCGCGCCGGCGGACCATGGCACGCAACGGCGATCTGCCCGCCGCTCCGCCGCCCAGCGGCGCCATTGACAACTCGCACCGGACCGTCGGCGCCGCGCTTGACCGCGGCGAATCGCGGCAGTACCGGGGCAGCGCCGGGCAGAGCTTCGGCGCCTTTCTCGACGAGGGCATCGAGCTGAGCCTGGAGGGCCAGGCCCAGGACTACGTCGGCAAGGGCATGGGCGGTGGCGTGATCGCGATCCGGCCGTTTGCGGAAGACGCCGCGAACGATCCAGTGCTCGCGGGCAACACCATCGCCTACGGCGCGACCGGCGGGCGGCTTTTCGTGGCCGGGCGGGTCGGCGAGCGGTTCTGCGTGCGCAACTCCGGGGCGACCGCCGTCGTGGAGGGGGCCGGGGACCATTTCTGCGAGTACATGACCGGCGGCATAGCGGTGGCCCTCGGCCCGATCGGATGGAACGCCGGCGCCGGCATGACCGGCGGGGTCGCGTACGTCACCACCTGGAACCAGCTGAACGCCGACAGCGTGGCCGCGCGCGAGGTCCCGGCCGAGGACGCAGTAGAGCTGAAGGCGTTGGTCGAGGAGCACCACAGGCGCACAGGCAGCGCGCGCGCGGCGTCGTTGCTCGGCGACTGGGACCGAGCAATCAAGCAGTTCCGCCAGCTGATCCCGATCGCCGTCACACAGCCGGCCCCCGCACCGGCCCCGACCGAATCTCTGGAAGAGGCTCCGAAAACAACCGCCCAGCCGTAGGCTTGCGGCCGTGCGACGCTTCGCCCTGGTTGCGCTGGTCGTGGTCTCTTGCACGACATCGCCGGCGCAGACCGCGACGCCGGCAGCCGGTCAGACCCTGAAGCTCGCGTTCCGCACGGGCGCGGTCTACAGGTTTTCGCTTCACTCGATCCAGAGCCTGGCGACCGGGACAGACCCGGCTTCTCAGTTCGAGTTCACGGCACAGGAAACGGCCACCGTCCAATCAGTCGATGCCAGCGGCGCAGCGGACATAGCTGTGAGTCTGTCCAATGTCGTCGCGCTGAGCGGTGCCGTGGGTGGCCAAACCGATACCAGCCGGCCCGCGTTCGACGTCAAGATCGCCCAGGATGGCCGGATACTCAGCATGGATGGGCCGGCCATGGCGAGCAAGTTCCCGTTTCGCACCGGCTTTGACGCCAACCTGATCGTGGCCGTCCTTCCGGATGTCCAGGTCACGCCGGGCGACACGTGGACGAAGGAGTACGACCAGCTGAACCCGTTCGGCGCCGGCTCGGGGACCATTCACATCCAGGCCGCGAGCAAGTACTTACGAAACGAGTCGATCAATGGCGTCGCCGCGGCCGTGGTCGAGACGACGAGCGAGGCGACGATCGACACGACCGAGAGCTTTGGGGTCGGAGCACCTACACCCGGCTCGCCTTCCTATCCCCTGCTCCCGGGGGGCGTCGCGGGCTTCGCGCTCACCGGCACGACCTCAACCGATGTCACCACATGGATCGACCCGAGTGGCCACGGCATCATGAAGACCCATATCACGGCCAAGACGGCGGCGAGCATAGGGACGGTGGTGGCTCCGGGCGCCCCGACGCCGGCGACCGGGTCGATTGCATCCCAGGCCGACGAGAGCGTTGATCTCGTCCTTATTTGACGCGAAACGAAAAGTGCGCCCCTAACATGGGCGCCATGCGCCGGCTGGCCCCGGTGGCCTTGTTGTTTGCGGTCGCCTGCGGTGCGCTTCCCGCACACGCGCAGGCGCTGTCGCTCGCCTACCGCGCCGGCGACACGTTCAAGTACTCGTTTCACTCGACCGCCAAGCAAACGATGGTCGCTGGCGCCATTACGGTCCAGGCCGACATTGAAATGAGCGCCGGCGAGGTGTTCAAGGTCAACTCGGTTGATTCGTCCGGCGTCGCGGACCTATCACTCACGCTCAACAACGTTGTGATCAAGAGCACGACCGGAGGCATTTCAGACACGACCGGCGGCACACTCAAGCCGGCGACGGTGCGCCCCGACACGGCCATCGACATCAGGATCGCGGCCGACGGGCGGATCCTGAGCATAGGCGGGAACCAATACGTCGGCAGCAACCCGTTCCTGGCTTTCTCTGGCATGGGCGGCGGATTTTTTGTCACCGCGGTCCTGCCAAGCACCGCGGTCAAGCCCGGAGATGCGTGGTCCAATGACTACAGCCAGCCATACGGAGACGGCTCAGGCAGCGTGAAGCTGACGAGCCACAGCAAGTACCTGCGCGATGAATCCCTGCAGGGAGTCAACGCTGCCGTGGTCGAAACCACGAGCAACGCTTCGGTGGACATCACACCGGGTACGGCGAGCGAGGTATCGGCCGCCGGCGGGCTTACAGGATCGATCAAAGGCACGGTGACGGCGGACGTCACGACGTGGATCGATCCGAATGGTCACCGCGTGCTCAAGACGCACTCCACGGAGATCAACGATGGAAAGATCACGTTGAACCTGTCCGGCACCGTCATCCCTGGCGCCGGACCCATCACGATGAAAGGCACCGGAACAACCGACCTCGCTCGGGCCTAGCCGATGGCAGACGTGCGCAAAGCGCTCGAGTCGGAACGCGAGCTGGAGAAGGAGTTCGTCGCGGAGGCCCTCAGGTCTGAGACCCAACCGAAAGGCTGGCCCGCGGCGCTGCTCATGTTCCACCTCAGCATGTGGCGGGAACGTTTGCGCGATGCGCTGACCGAGTTCCGCCACGCACGGCCGTACGCAGCACCACCCGAGAACATCGACGAGGTCAACGACGGCGAGCTTGCAAGTGGGATAGGCACGCCGCTCGAGGACGCTGCCGCCAGGTCGGACCAGCTGCTGACCGAGCTGATCGCGCTGGCGGACGACCTGGGCGATCGTCCCTTCAAGTGGTTCACCGCGAGCACTACGTTCGAGGCGTTGCTTCGCAACAGCTATACGCACCCACGACTTCACATCTTCAAGTACTTACGAGAGAACGGCGAGCACGACCGCGCGTATGGAATGTTGGAAGATGCGGTCTCCGAGATGCGCGAGGTATCCGCGCCTGCAATCGCGCTAGGGACCGCGCTCTATTGCCTCGCGTGTGCGCGCGCCCTCGAGGATCGAGTCGATGAAGCGCTCGAGCTGCTGGTGGAAGCGTTCCCCCTGCGGTCTGACCTGAAAGAAGCTGCTCTACGAGATCCAGACCTGGAATCCCTCCAGGACAACCCCGGCTTCAAGGCTCTCGTTAGCTAGAAGCGGCGGTCCGGATGTGGTCGAGAACTTTCATGTTCGCGATCGATTCGCTGAGCGGAATCGCCACCGGGCGGTCGTCGAGAATGCTTTCCGCGAACGATTCGACCATGAGCTGATACTGGTCGGGCTCGTCGAGCCAGTTGAAAGGCCGCCCGAGGCGCTGCGCGCCTTCGCCCGCGACCACTGTCAGCTCCTGTGCCTCCGGTGACTCGAAGCTTGCCCACACCGCGGCCGTCCGGCCGCTGGGAAACTGGAGCAGCGCGCTGGTCGTCATATCCACCCCACCGCTCAGTCTCGAGCGCGCCAACACGTCAGAGGGTTCGCCGAGGATCCACCGCGCAACACTGACCACGTAAAAGCCGACGTCGAGCAGGGCGCCACCGCCCAGCGCGGATTGAAACCGGTAGTTCGATTTGCCTTTGAGCGTGAAACCGAAGCTCGCCTGCACGTAGATCGGGTCGGCGAGCGATTCGATGAAGGCGCGCGTCCGCGGATGGAAGCGGTACATGGCCGCCTCCATCACGTGCTTTCCGGCGGACTGTGCCGCCACGGCCATCTCCTCGGCCTCCGTCGCATTCATGGCGAGGGGCTTCTCGCACAGGACGTGCTTGCCCGCGGCCAGCGCGCGCAGCGTCCATTCCTTGTGCACGCTGTTGACCAGCGGGATGTAGACGGCGTCGACCTCCGGGTCCTCGAGCAGGGCCTCGTACGACTCCGGAGCCTTCGCCCCCGAATACCCCTCAGCTAGATCTCGCGCCCGTCGCGGATCGCGACTCGCGATGGCGGCCACGCGGCCGTTCTTCGACGCGGCGATCGCCGGCAGCACCGCCCCGGCGGCGATCCCCGCGGCGCCAAGCACCCCCCACCCGATCTCAGTCGCTATATCTCGACCTCGATTTGTGCGCCGCCGCGCGCGATCGAAAGTGTCGCGGCTTCCATCACGGCCACGGTGCGGCGCGCCTCCTGCGGTGTGACGGCCAGCGGCTCGTCCCACCCGAGGTGGTCGGCCAGGTTGCGATAGAACCCGTGGTCGTCGCGCGGCGCGAGCGCGAGCACCTCCTCGTGCGAGCCACCACCGGCGGCCCGGAAGACCTTCACCCGCGCCGGAAAGTCGGCCGGCACCGGCTCCGCCTGCCACTCCCCCACGACCGCCCCCTGCGTACCCAGCACGTACCACTTCGGCTTGCGGGCGGCGGCGATGTCCGACTGCAGGAAGCTCGCCTGCGCACCGCCGGCGAAGGTGAGGTCCACCCTCACCTGGTCTGAGTTCGTGACGTCATGCCAGACGCGCTTGTGCGCGTTGGCGGAGACCGTGCGAACCGGATCGGGCATCAGTTGCAGGATCCAGTCGAAGTAATGAGAGCCCCAGTCGTAGATCGTTCCACCGGAGATCGGTTCGTGGCTGTGCCAGAAATCGCACGGATGGTCGTGGCCGCCGATGAACGACTCCATGTAGAACGTCTCGCCGATGCGCCCCGAACGCACGACGTCGCGAAGGGCGAGGTAGTCGGGATCCCAGCGGCGGCTTTGAAAAACCGTCAACACGCGATCGCGCGCGACCGCCGCATCGATCATGCGATCGACCTCCTCGACCGTCAGCGCGAACGGCTTCTCGCACACGACGTGCTTGCCGGCACGCAGGGCGGCCATCACGGAGTCGGCATGAATGCTCGGTGGGGTACCGACCACGACGAGTGCGACCTCGGGGTCGTCGAGCATCTCCTCGGCACGCGCGTGCGTCCGCACCGACCAGTCACGAGCGGCCGTCTGGCGGCGTTCTTCCGATACGTCGCAGATGCCGGCCAGGGTCAGGCCGGGCGTGGCGCTGATCGACGCAGCATGCGCCTGGGCGATCGCGCCATATCCGATCAGGCCGACGCCTACCGGCGGCGCGACCGCACGGCCCGCGGCGAACATCAGGGCGCGCTGCACCAGCTTCTGAAAGCTCTCGAGCTCGTAGGTCGAGGCGTCGTGGCCGAGTCCGAGGTGGACGAAACGTCCATCCCCGACGCGGCGTTCGTAGGCCACGACCTGCTCGGTGAATCGCCAGCTCGCACGCAGCAGCACGGACGCGTCGACGGGCGGGCCTTCGGAAAAGTAGAGCTCATCGTGGACTTTGAGCTCGGCTCCAAGACGGGAGGTCAAGGAATGTGCGGGATCCGGCCGGATGACGAGCTCCGTCAACGGTCCGGGGCCGCTTGGCGCCCAACCGGCGAGTTCGGAGAGCTCGCCGCCTTCGGTCCATGCGGCCAGCGTTCCATGAAGAAGGACCAGGCCGCCGCCGCCGCGCACGAAATCGGTGAGCTCGTCCGCCTGGCCGGGCTGCATCGCGTGATCGCTGGCCGCCAGCAGCACCTTCACGTCGCGCAGCGGCAGCTCGGTTCCCCCGGTGACCACGTCGACTGTGAAGTGGTGCGTCGCCTCGAGCGACCTCAACAGTGGGCGGGCCATGTGGAGATAGTCATGGCGGGTTCCGGCCAGCAGCACGCCAATCGGGATCCGCTCGCTCACTGATGCGACTTTACGTGGTCGGTAGGCCTGGCTTCGCCAGGCCGTCTAACCCGCATTCGTTCAGCCACACGCGTCGCATGGAGAAACATTCAATTAGTCCAATCCCAGGAGATGGTGTGCAGGGCCTCGAATCCGGCCGGGTCGGAGACGGGAAGCAAGACAGCCGCGAGCGGCCGTTGAGAGGCCCGATGAGAGGAAACCGCCTGAGGTTTCCTCTCATTACGCGACTTTACGCTGGGCGACGGAACCGATTCGGCGGAGGACGGCGAGCGCCTGGCCGGCTGCGCGGTCCCACGTGAACTCAGCCGCCCTGCGCTTACCCTCGTCGCCAAGCTTCACCCGCAGCTGCGCGTCGGACAGCAGCTGCTCGAGCGCGCCGGCGATCGCGTCGACGTCGTCGGGCTTGACGGAGATCGCCGCACCGAGGGCCAGCTCAGGCAGCGCACCCGCCGCACCGACCACGGCAGGGACGCCGCGGGACATCGCCTCGAGCAAGGGCAGCCCGAATCCCTCGTAGAGGCTGGGGAACGCAAGCACCGACGCCGATTCGTAGAGGGCGGTCAGGGTCGCCTCGTCCACGTGTCCCAGATAGCGGACGCCCGGCTCCGCGGCGATTCGCTGCAGCGTGTCGCCGTACGCCCAACCGGGGCGACCGGCGATTACGAGCTGGGGCACGGACCCGTGCCGCTCTCGCACCTGCCGGAAGGCAGCGAGCAGGCGTGGATAGTTCTTGCGAGGCTCGACCGTGCCCACGGCGAGGATGAAACCAGGCTCGATCCCTTCGGGCAGCGGGCCTGCAGCCACGTACGGCGGGAGACCCTCGGCGATCACCTCGACCTTCGATTCGAGACCCGGGATCCTGTAGAGCTCGAGCAGGTCGCGCCGCGTTGACTCAGACGGGACCAGCACGGCCGCCGCGTTGCGCAGCGCCGGCCCGAGCACGGTGCCGAGGTACGCACGCTGCTGCCACGGCACCTCCTGCGGTCGCAATCGGAACGCCAGGTCGTGGACGAAGATGACCGCAGGCGGCGCGTCGTGGCGTCGAAAGGGTGGACTCGGCCAGTACGGGTAGAGAATCGCGTCCGCCTCGAGCTGCGTTTCAATGTTTGGCAGCCATCGCGTTTTCAGCGTGAGCTCGTGCCGGTACGGCGACAGCACAGCCTCGCAATCGAGGCCTACCAACGCCGGCGGCCGCTCGCGGCTGCACAGTAGGGTGATCTCGTCTTTGCCGCCGTTCGCCACGAGCGCCTTCGACAGCTCGATCGCGACCGTCGTCATGCCGACGCGCTGCGGCCGCCAGCAAGCCGTGACGTCAATCGCAAATCGCACCAGGAGAATCTTCCTCCCCCGCAAGGGGGAGGTGGCGCACCGCGCCGGTGGGGGGAGCCGGATTGGGAGGAGTGGTGGCAGAGAGAAGGTCCTCCACCCGTCGGTGAAGGACCTTCAGAAAGGAGGGAGGGCAAGAATGGAGGCCGGGCAACGACCTCGGCGAGATCGATGTTAACCCGGGCGGCATAACAAGCGGCGAAACAAAGACGAGTGACTTACGTCACTAATTCGTCACTAAGTTTCGACGGATCGGATCGCGAAAACGCAGTCGAACGTGCCCGTCACAGAGCCACACTCGACCTCCTCCACGTACCAGTCGTTGGCCAGTCCCGCCCAGCGGAGGATGGTCTCGATGGTGGCCGTCCAGATGTGGCACGACTTCACAGTTTTGATGCGCCCGAGAGCGAACATGTTCGAGAAGTTGACGAGCCAGAACTGGTGCTCGTCCACCTGGAGCCACGCGTGCGTGTGCTCGCCACGCACGTTGTCCATGGCTTCGGAGAATCCCTTCACGACGCCGGCCAATTTGCGCTGGCGTCCCGGAACCAGGCGCCGCGGACCGCCCATCCCGTGGCGCCCGTCCGCCAGCCAGCGCTCGGTCGCCCTGCGTCCCCAGGTCCGGATCATGTCTTCGGCCTCCGGCCCGTACACCGTTTCAAAAGCCTCGTTCAGCCGGCTCAGGGACTCGACCGGCGATGAGAGCTGATCGTCGTGCGGCGGGTCTTGCTCGACGTACTGGACGAGCCCCGCGGCATAGGCGATCTCGGGCCAGCGGTCGCCGGTCACATCGCGCGCGACGTGGACGAGATTGCTCACGTGCGAGTTCAGGATGAAACGCCCACGCGCCCGCGACGCGCGCACGCCCATCAGCTCGAGGGTCCTGATCGCCGAACCGCCCACAGCGGTCGGAGTCGGGATGGGAGAGCCGTGCAGCGCGTGCGGCGGCGGAGCCGGCGCCGGTGGCACGACCATCCGCAAATTGTGCGAAGCAGTCGGCGGATCGACCGTGATGCCAGGGCGAGGCGGCGCCGTCGCTGTCGCCACGCCTGCCGGTGAGGCGACCGGTGCAGGGACCTGCGACCGGCGCTGTGGCAGCCTGGCCATCTGCGCCAGGAGGTCACGCACGGTTTGCGGTCGCTGCGCGGGATCCTTGGCGAGCACCTTGGCAAGCAGCACGTCGAGCTCGTCCGGCAGCACCGCGTTCAGCTTGACCGCGGAAGGAATCGGCGCATTGACCGTCGAGTACGCGACCTCCATCCGGTTCGAACCGATGAAGGGCAGGCGGCCGGTCAGCATCTCGAAGGTCAGGACACCCATCGCATAGATGTCGGCGCGCTTGTCCACGTCGTGGCCCATCACCTGCTCGGGGGCCATGTAGCCGGGCGTCCCGATCGCGAGACCGATCGTGGTGAGGTGCGTCGGCTGGCCCGCTCCGCGGGCGAGGCCGAAGTCGGCCAGCATCGCCCGCCCGTCCGCGTGGATCAAGACGTTGGTCGGCTTGAGATCGCGATGGACGATCCCCGCGTCGTGCGCGTGCTGCAAGCCGTCACCGATCTCGCGCAGGTAGCGCCATGCGGTCAGAGTGTCGAGCGGGCCGCGGTTCAGGATGTCCCTCAGCGTGCCGCCGCGGATGAGTGGCATCGTGAGGTACGCCACCCCATCAGTCAGCTCGAAGTCGTAGATCGGAAGGATGTTCGGGTGATCCAGCTTCGCCAGGGTCTTGGCCTCGGTCTCGAAGCGCTTGACGAAGCCGTCGTCCTGGAAGAGCTCCGAGGACAGCGCTTTGAGCGCCACCTCGCGGCCGAGCGGCTGCTGGACGGCCCGATAGACCACGGCCATCCCTCCGCCGCCCAGGCGCTCGACGATCTCGTACTGGCCGATCCGCGTGCCGGTGAGATCTTTCACTTTCGCTCCAGTGCCAGCTTCGCGACGATCGCGACCAGGTCCGCGAGGCGGAACGGCTTGCTGAGTACGTCGTCAGCGCCTGCCGCGAGGAATCGCTCCCGGTCGCTCGCCATCGAATGCGCGCTCGCGATGACGATCGGCATCCCCGGCCTCTCGGACTTGATCCGCCTCATCGCCTCCAGGCCGTCGATCCCGGGCATCGCCACGTCCATGAGGATCATCGAGGGGTGCTGGTTGAGCGCGACATCGACCGCCTGCAGCCCATCCGCCGCGATCATCACGGAGTAGCCCGCCTTTTCGAGCACGCGCCTGCAGAGGCGCTGCGCCACATCGTTGTCATCCGCCACCAGCACCGTGAAAGGACCTAGCGCACCAGTGGTCGTTGCGTCAGGCATGCCGGCGCTGCAGCGGCGTGACGTTTTCCGCCACCAGGGGAACGGTGAAGTGGAAGGCCGACCCATGACCGACCGCGCTCTCGACCCAGATCTTGCCTCCATGCATCTCCACGATCTGCTTAACGATCGTCAGGCCCAGTCCAGTCCCGGGAATCGACTGCGCGGCTCCGCTGCGCACCCTGCGGAAGCGCTCGAAGACGTGCCCGATCTCGTCTGGCGGGATGCCCAGCCCGGTATCGGTCACGCTGACCAGCGCGTATCCGCCCTCGGACCGGGTGGACATCGTCACGGTGCCGCCGTCCGGCGAGTACTTGATCGCGTTGTTGACCAGGTTGCTGACCACCTGGATGAGCCGATCGCGGTCTCCCACCACGATCGGGAGCCGGGGATCGAGGTCGGCCTTGAACTCGACGGCCGTCACGGCGGAACCCGCCCTCGCCATGGCTTCCGTCAACACCTCGTTGATGTCGACGTCGCCCGCGCGCATGCTCATGCGCCCGGACTCCATCCGGTCGAGGTCCAGCATGTCCCCGATGAGGCGGTTGATCCGGTCCGCGTCATTGAATATGTAGCCGCCGTACGCGCGCACCTCGTCCGGCTCCAGGCCGCCGTCGCGGATGAGCTCGCTGAAGCCCTGGATGCCGGTCAGGGCCGTTCGGAACTCATGGCTCACGATCGACAGGAACTCGGTCTTGGTGCGATCGAGCTTCTCGAGGTTGGCGTTCGCGCTGCGCTGCGATTCGAGAGCTTCGGCGAGCTGGTCCGAGGTCTCACGCACGGTGGTGACGTCCTCGATCATCACGAGCAGGTGCTCCGGCCGGCCGTTCGAGTCCGGGATCGAGGTGGCGGTGAGCTGCAGCCACAACCACTTACCGCCACCGGTCGCCGCGCGCACCTGAACGCTGCCGCCGTTCGTGAGGCCGGCCAGGAGTGGCGCGAAGCGCTGGCGGGCAGCGGCTTGGTCGTAGGCGCGAAGCAGGTCTGGCCATGCGCTTGCGCGCATCGCCTCGAAGTCGTGCTCGAGCATTCCCAGAAGAGCCGGGTTGGCTTCGACCAGCTCGCCCTCCGCGCTGATGCGGACGATGCCGATCGGAGACCGCTCGAAGATCGCTCGGTGGTCCGCTTCGCTTCGCCGCAACGCCTGGGCCGTGTCCGAGCGGCGGATGAACTGCCCGATCTCGACACCGACTGTCGATAGCATCGTGATCTCGTCATCCTGGAACGTGCGCGCGTGGCCCGCGAGCAGCTCGATCACGCCGACCACGACGCCGCCGTCGACGACGGGGAAGGCGATCACCGACTTCAACCCGGCCTCCCGCGCAACGTCGACACCCGCGTAGTCGCCGGCTTCCCCAAGGTCCTCCTGCGCCGCCACCACTCCCGCCTGCCAGACCCGACCGAGCAGTCCGAAACCCACCGGAAAGGCCGCCGCGCGGCTCTGGTCGCGAAATGCCTCGAAGCTGGACGCGTCGCGATGCCAGAAGTGCCGGACGCGGAGCGCGTGCCGTTCCGAGTCCGCCGCCCAGAACTGGGCCAGGTCCTGGTCGAGGTAGGCGCACAGGCTGCTGAGCAGCTGCGGAACCGCCTGTTCCCAGCTCAAGCCTCCAACCATCACGTGCCGGACCGCGACCAGGCAGTCGCGGAGCCCGTCGAGGCGCTTGCGGACGGAGATGTCGCTCTCCTGCACGAGCAGCAGCGATTCGCCTGGGACGTGTCCCGGCGCCGCACCGATCGCGATCGCCACCGGCACGCGAGTGCCGTCGCCTCGGACCTGGTTGAGCTCCGCCTCCCAGCGGACGATGTCGCCACTGCGGAGGAGGGCAAGCGCCTCGCTGAGCACCGCGCGGTCGTTCTCGGCCGTGACCGCCTCCAGCGGCAGCTGCAGCAGCTCGTCGCGAGGTCGTCCCAGGATCGTCCCCAGCCTCTCGTTGACCTGGACCCACCTGCCTTCGCCGTCGACGAGCGCCAATCCCACCATCGCCGCCTCGAGCATCAGCCGGAGACGTTCCTCGCTGGCTGCGATGTCGTCCGTCTGCCGCTGGGCCCGGGCCGCGGTGCCGCGGACCTGGCGTACGACCTCGGTGATCGCCACGGCGGCGACCATCAGCACTATGGCCAGTAGCAGGGCCGGAGTGAGATCGCCGGGCAAACCGCCTCCGACCAGCGACGGTATGAGGATCGCGATCGCGGCCAGGACGGCTGTCGCGAGCGACTCCATCCGGCTCAGCTGGAGCGCAGTCAGAAGAATCACGGTGAGATACAGCGGGAAGGCGAGCACGGGGCCCGCCCCGGCGGCCGCCTGGACGGCGAAGACCGCGGCGATGGCAAAAAAGGGCGTCGCTCGACGCACCAGGCTCGCGGCCCACGACGGCTTTGGGGCATTCCGTGGGCGGGCGGCTGGCAACACCTCAGAAACCTCGCCCCCCCTGGCGGGATGGAAGGTGCGCAGGTTGCAAAGTGTAGCCGCGCTACTTTCGCCAGAGCCCCTCTTATCCCAATGGGGCGCGATTCCGCGGGGCGCCGGATATTCGCGGCATCGACGGGCGGAGCCAAGGAAAGGGTGGCGACGCTACGAGCGCTTCCTGCGGGGTCCCCGCGTCGTGGTCGCGAGGGCGGCGAAGCGGCGCCGGGCCCCTTGACGCCGGCTTCAGCACAGCAGGCGCCCGCCGTCCAGGACGCGAAGATCCAAGGTCCGCGGGAGCGCGCCGCTTAGGTCGGCGCCATGGTGTTGGGAGCACGACACTTGGTTAAGCTGAGCCCCCGGCTGTTGAAGTTGAACGCCCCGACCACGCCGCTGCAAGCCGACGGACTGAGCCGCCGCGTCTACCCGTTCCTCGGGCTCGCCATCGTCGGCCTCGTAAGCCTTCACGGCTATTCGGCGGTGATCGCCTCCCCGGTGCTCGCGGGAGCCGCCGTGGTCGGGGTCATCCTCGTCCTGATGCCGCTGGCGCAGATCGACACACCCGCCAGAAACGGCATCCTGACAGCTCTGCCCGTGGTGGTCGGGTTTGGCATGGCGCTCTATCCCCTCTGGGGGATGTCGGAGTTCGGCCTTGGCATCTCCATCGTCCTGACGGCGCTCGCAAGCGCGCTGGTGCTGCTGCCCTGGGAGCGCATCCCGAGGTACCTCCACGCCGTGTCGCCAATCGGCGGACTGGCGATCGCGTTCGCGCTCGAGGTCCAGTTCGGGCTCAGCATCGTCCGGGCATTCCCCTTCGTACTCCTACCCTTGATCTTCCTCGCGCTCTACTACACGTCTGTCGAGTTCGCCGTCGGCGCGGTGCTCGCGGTCGCCGACCTCGTGCTGGTCACGGTGGTCAACCCCGCCGCCGGCGACCCCGCGGCGGCATCGCTCGAGGCGCTGCTGCTCATCGCTTTCGGCATCCTCGTCCGGCGCGTGGTCATCCAGCTCGAGCACAACCGCTCGGCAGCCGCGGACGCGGAGTCCGCCAAGTCGGAACTGCTCGCCGATGTTTCACAGCGCAACCAGGAGTTGCAGGAGCTGACTCGCCTCAAGTCCGAGTTCCTCGCCACGATGAGCCATGAGATCCGCACGCCGATGAACGGGGTGATCGGGATGACCGGGCTCCTGATGGAAACAGAGCTGTCGCCCGAGCAGCGCGAGTACGTGGAGACAGTACGCACCTCCGGTGACGCACTGCTGGAGATCATCAACGACATCCTCGATTTCTCGAAGATCGAGGCTGGGCGCGTTCGCCTGGAGACCATCGATTTCAGCCCCAAGCACGTGCTGGAAGAGGCGGTGGAGCTGTTCGCGGAAGCCGCGGCGAACAAGGGCATCGAGCTGGTCCTCGACGTCGGGGAGCACGTCCCGGAGCACGCGATTGGCGACCCCGGCCGGCTGCGGCAGGTGCTCATCAACCTGATCGCCAACGCGATCAAGTTCACCGATACCGGCGAGGTGATCGTCCGCGCGCGCCGTCACGAGGGCAGCGGCCCCGGCCTTTTGATCCAGTTCGAAGTCTCCGACACCGGCATCGGGCTCACGACCGAGGAGCAGACCCGCGTCTTTTCGACTTACTCGCAGGTGGACAGCTCGACCACGCGCAAGCACGGTGGGACCGGGCTCGGCCTCGCAATCGCGCGAATGCTCACGCAGCTGATGGCCGGCGAGATCGGCGTCGAGAGCGAAAAGGGTTCCGGCAGCCGGTTCTGGTTCACGGCGCGATTTCGCGAAGTGGAGGGAAAGCGACGCGCGGCCCAGCCGCCGGTCAGCCTCGCCGGCACCTTCGTGGCCGTGGTCGACGACAACCGCACCAATCGCGCGATCCTCGAGCGCTACCTCAATTCGTGGGGCCTACGCGAGCGGAGCTTCGAGAGCGGCGGCGAGGCGCTGCGCGAGATGCAGGATGCGGCTCGGGGGGACGACGGGTTTGATGTCGCAATCGTCGACATGATGATGCCGGGGATGGACGGCCGGACCGTGGCGAGTGAGATCCGCGCGGACGAGCGGTTGAAGGAGCTCGTCGTAATCCTCCTCACGTCAGCCGGCCAGTCCGACGTGCCGGTGCCAGGCGTGGACGCGGAGCTCGTGAAACCGGTGCGCCCTTCCCAGCTGTTCGATGTCCTCCACACCCTCCTCGCCGAACGCTCCCTTCGAGCTGAGCCGCCGGCCCCGCCCGCTGAGCTCGGCCCCCCTGACCCGGCGCGCGGCTGGTCTCGCGTCCTGGTTGTCGAAGACAACGCGGCCAACCTGAAGGTCACGGTAAGGATGGTCGAGCGCCTGGGCTACCGCGCCGACGTAGCGTCGGACGGCGCGGAGGCGGTGGGAATTCTCCAGCGGGTCCAGTACGACGCCGTGCTGATGGATTGCCAGATGCCAGAGATGGACGGCTACGAGGCGACTCGGCTGATCAGGGCGAACGAGAGTGGCGGACGCCACATGCCGATCATCGCGATGACCGCCGCCGCCCTCACAGGCGATCGCGAACGCTGCCTGGCCGCGGGAATGGACGACTACATCTCCAAACCGGTAAAGCTGCACGTGGTGGCGGCCCTACTAGAACGCTGGATAGCCCTCCCCAAAACGGTGTAAGTATTTTTCACCTCGATGCCGTCTGAGCCGCGCCAGAAACCACCGGTATACCTCCAGTCGCTCTTCCACTCCGGCGGGTCGCGGCGCGCCTCGAAGTCGACCCAGGCCTTTCGAAACGATGCCACTCCGCGCGGTTCGAGGACTCCAACTGTGGCCAGAGTCATCACCAGGTGTCGGCGCTGAGACCCGTTGGAGGCCGGAAGGGCCTTGGGATCGACCGGCATCATTGCCGCCTCCGAAATAATGCAGGGCTAGGTCCGCGCGAAAAGCGTCGAATTCCGCGCATCGAGACGTACGGAGTACGCGGAACAACCGGCCGCCGGGAGCAGGTCAAACGCGCTTGAGCGCCAGCACCGTCACGTCATCAAACAGATCGCGGCCCTTGGAACCCTGGGCCAGGATGTCCACGAGCTCCTGCGCGGTGCCCGCCCGCCGCGCCTCATAAGGAAGAGGCACGTCCTTGGTCGCGAGGTCGGGTCGCAGGTCGAGCAGCCCATCCGAGAAAACGACCAGCGTGTCGCCCGGGTTCAAGGTGACGGTCCCGACGGCGAACAGCGTGTCGGGAAAGATGCCGATCGGCGCGCTGCGCAAAGGCAGCGTCTCCTGTCCGGTCGCGCCGCGCAGCAACCGCGCGTGCCCGTGGCCCGCGTCGACGTATCGCAGCTCGCCCGATGATGGCTCGAACGCAGCGTGAAAAGCCGTCACGTAGGCGTGGTTCACCTCGAGGGCTGCGGCCATGACGTCAGATGCGCGCTTCACGCCGACGTCGAGCTCTGAGATCCCCGCGGAGCCGCGGAGCGCGGCCCTCGCCGTGGCCATCATCAGTGCGGCCGGCAGCCCCTTGCCCATCACGTCACCCAGCGTGACGACCAGCTGGCCCCCGTCCTGGCGGTACCAGTCGTAGAAATCGCCGCTGATCTCCTTCGCGGCCGTGAAGTGCGCGGCCAGCTCGAAGCCGTCTTCCTTCAACGGCGAGGCGGGCAGCATTCCCGCCTGGAGCTCGATGGCGCGGCGCATCTGGTCGGCGCGGTCGTCCAGCATCCCTTCCATCCGCCGCAGGGTGGCCCGATGCTCCAGCTCCAGGCTGCGGCGTTGAAGGTTGTTGACCACCGTCAGGTAGAGCTGGGTCGCACCGACGGGCTTCACCATATACGCGTACGCGCCGTGCTCGATCGCCGCCCTGCCCAGCTCGGGATCGTCGACCCCGGAAATCATCACTACGGCCGTGTCGGGGCGCCTGGCACGCAGCTCCTCCAGGAGTCCGTACCCAGACTCGTCGGGGAGCCGCACATCGAGCAGGGCGAGCGCGTAGTCGGTGGACTCGAAGAGCCTCCTGGCGTCGGCAGCGCTGAAGGCGACGTCCGATTCGAAGCCGCGGCTGCGCAGTGTCCGCTCCATGAGCTTCGCCAGAGCTTGCTCATCGTCGACGATCAGCAACCGTTGTAACGGCCCCGGCGAGCTCACGCCCAGCAGTGTAGAGAGGCTCAACTCGAGACTGTGTGACCCATAATGAGCCCCCGTGCTGGGAGCCCGTTAAGTGAGCCTTGAAGTCCAGAGCCGCCAGGTCGACAACGGAGTTACCGTGGTCGCCCCCACCGGCCGCCTCGACGTGGCCGGAGCACCTGCATTGAAGGACGCGATCGGCGAGGCCGTGAAAAACGGCAAGCCCCGGGTCGTCATCGACCTGGAGGGCGTCAGCTTCGTGGACAGCACCGGCCTTGGCTCCGTCATCTCCGCGCTGAAGCAGATTCGCAGCTCAGAAGGCGACCTGAGGCTGGCCGCTCCCAACCAGCAGGTCCGCGTCGTGCTCGAGCTGACCACGCTCGACCGGGTGTTTCCTTACTTCGCCACAGTCGAGGAAGCCCTGACTGGCTTCTGACGTTGCGCAGTCATGCGGAGCCCTTTGAGTTCCATGCCACCCTCAGCCACCTCGATGAAGGATTGGAATCGCTTCATGAATCGGTGCAGCGCCTGCGTGAGTCGACCGGCCGCGGCCAGGACGACCGCAATCTCATGCATTTCGAGATCGCCCTGGCGGAGATCGGCGCCAACGTGCTCACGCACGGGCGGCCATCTGGGAACGATCCGCCGGTCGAGTACCGGCTCTGGCTCGACGACGACACGGTTCACGCTTTGTTGGTCGATGGTGGACCCGCCGTCGATGAGGTCCTCTCACGCACGATGCCAGACCCCTCGAGCGAGGAAGGGCGCGGGCTCCCGATGGCTCGCTGGCTGCTCGACGAGCTGCTGTACAAGCGCGACGGCGAGGTCAACCGATGGCGGCTGGTGAAGCGGCTTTGAGCTCGGGGGATGAGCCGTCCGACGAAGCGTGGCGTGTTCTGATCCACGATTTTCGCAACCTGCTCGCGGTCATCATCAACTACAGCGAGCTCATCGCCGAGGAGACTGAAGATCCGGCAGCGGTGAAGACGGACATCGGCGAGGTCCGCGCCGCCGCGGAGCGCGCCATCGCGATGACCGAAAAGCTCCGACGGCCGGCCAAGTCCGCACCGGAGACGAGCTAGCCGTGGACGTGGCGAACAAGGTCGGCACAGAGAAGGAGCCCTCGGTCCGCGCCTCGCTGGCTCATCGCGATGTCGTCCTGGTGGTCGATGACGACGAGCAGGTCCTCCGGCTGCTCAGGCGGGTTCTCGAGCGGGCGGGATTCGAATGTGTGCCGATCGGCAACGGCCGGTCCGCCCACGGGGCGGCGGTGGAGTGGCGCCCGGACATCATCCTGCTCGACCTCATGCTCGGCGACACCACGGGCGACCAGATCCTGGCCGAGATCCGAGGCGACTTCCGGACGCGGTTGATTCCCGTCGTGTTCCTGACCGTGCGCAGCTCGCTGAAAGACAAGGTCGAGCACCTGCTGGCGGGAGCCGACGACTACGTGACCAAACCGTTCATCCCCGAAGAGCTCGTTGCGCGCCTTCGCGCCGTGATGAGCCGCTCCACGACCACGCGAGACCTCAACCCGTTGACCGGGATGAGCGGAAACAGCGACATCCTGCGCGAGATGGGTCTCCGCCTCGCGAGCGGCGAGAGGTTCGCCTGCCTCTACCCCGACATCGACGCCTTCAAGAGCTACAACGACCACTACGGGTTCTTGCGCGGCGATGACGTGATCAAGACCCTCGCGACCATCGTCCTCGAAGTGCTCGAAGAGAACTATTCACCGCGGCACTTTGCCGGCCACGTCGGCGGCGACGATTTCGTGATCCTGACCGACCCGAGTCTCGCCGAGACGATCGCATCGGCCGTCACGAAGCGGTTCGACGACGCAGTGCCGGCACTGTACGACCCCCAGGACCGAGAGCGCGCCTGGATCGAGTTCGAGGAGCGCAACGGCAACACGCTGCGCGCGCCGCTGGTCTCTGTGTCGATCGGGATCGTGATCGCGGAACCCGGCCGCTACACGAGTGCGGCCGCACTGGCCTCGCGAGCGGCCGAGGTGAAGGGCGTGGCCAAGCGTATGCCGGGCTCAAAATGGGTGCTGGACCGCCGCCGGCCGCCTGAGCGGTTCGCTTGATGTTCAGCGGGCTGAATCGCCGCAACCCGGTGCTAGCATCCGTGGGGCCAAAAGCCGTGAACCCACCCACGCCCTCGAGGACAAGCCCATGAGCGAGGTCATAACCACCTCGCCGGAAATCCCGGAACGGATCCCGGAGGCCACGCCGGTGCCGGGGTCGAACGGCGCTCCCATGCCGCGCAGTCCCCGATTCAAGATCACCGTCCACCGGCTCGACGGCGGTCTGGAGGAAGGCGCTTCGGACGAGCGCGCGCTCAGCCCACAGGGCTACCCGATCTACAACCCCTCCGACGCGGACCGTCCGCGGTGGATCCCTGCACGAGACATCAAGTACGTGGTCTTCGGCTCGGTCGAGGATCCAGACCTCGAAGCCGACCCTGGCGACAAGAGCTCGTCACGCAAAGCGATCCTTCGGTTCCGCGATGGCGAATGGATTGCCGCCTACATCGACCCCGGGCAGCCGCCCGACAGCGAGGGCGTGGCGATCAAGATCCGGCTCACCGAACGCCAGCGTGTGATCGCGGCGCTCGCCGCGTCGCCCTCACTGCTCGAGATGCAGTTCGTCGACATGTGGGCAGCGCCCGCGGCGACACAGCAGCCTCAGCGCCGCCGCTCAGACATAGTCGAGGCTGCCGCGAGGTCGGGACGCGACCTGGGCAAGCTCGCCAACGACTTTCGCGATCGTCTCGCGCTCATCCGAGACGTCGGCCTCACGACAGGCGACACGCTCGCCTTCTCGCGCGCTGTGCGCTCACACCTCGATCGCTTCCTCGCCGAAGACGGCATCGAGCTCAACTCTCAAGAGAAGTCCGCGCTGGCCGACATCATCCTGCGCGCCGCGGTCGGGTACGGCCCGCTCGACAGCCTTTTGCACGACCGTTCCGTGAGCGAGATCATGGTCAACGGCCCGGACCAGGTGTTCATCGAGCGGCGCGGCGTCCTGACGAAGGCCGACGTGCGGTTCGAGGACGAGAACCAGCTGCTGGAGACGATCCGGCGCATGGTCGCGACCACCGGGCGTCACATCGACGGCCTGAACCCCATGGTCGACGCGCGGCTTCCGGACGGCAGCCGCGTCAACGCGATCATCCGGCCCGCGGCCATTCACGGCGCCGCCCTGACGATCCGGAAGTTCAAGGACGCCGTGCTGGGCATGGAAGACCTGACCCGCGAGGGCAGCCTCAGCCCCGCGATGGCCGAGTTCCTCCAGGCCGCCGTGCTCGGCCGCATGAACATCCTGGTCTCCGGTGGAACCGGCTCGGGCAAGACGACGACTCTGAACGTGATCGCGCGTTTCATTCCGCACAACCAGCGAGTGATCACGATCGAGGACGCGGCCGAGCTGCAGATCGACCACCCGCATGTGATCGCGCTCGAGCACAGGCCGCCCAACGTTGAGGGCAAGGGCGAGCTCACCATCCGGCAGCTTCTGCGCAACAGCCTCCGGATGCGGCCCGACCGGATCCTGGTCGGTGAGGTGCGCGGCGCCGAGGCCCTCGACATGCTGCAGGCAATGAACACCGGCCACGACGGGAGCATGTCGACGATCCACTCGAACTCCGCACGCGACGCCCTCTCACGTCTCGAGACGATGGTGATGATGGCCTCGATCGACATCCCGTTCGAAGCCGTCCGGGCGCAGATCGCGTCAGCGGTCAACCTGATCGTCCACCAGGCGCGCATGCCTGACGGCCGACGCAAGGTCGCCCAGATCGCCGAGGTGGTGGGCTACGACGCCAACGGCGCGATCCTTCGCGACATCTTCTTGCTCGGCATGGGCGAAGACCTCCGGCTCGAGTACAACGCGACGGGTTACGTCCCGACCTCGCTCGACAAGGCCGCGTTCTATGGCGTCCAGGTCAACCAGGACCTGTTCGACCCGGTCAAGTCGAGATTCGTTCCCGCCGGCTCGGACAGCATGATGCCCGTCGTCAAGGACCCGCTCATGAGCGGCCAGCGCGGAAGCGGAGAGAACGTGGTCCGACAGGTGGTCGTCGTGCCGTTCAGCTCGGACCGCCCAGGCCAGGCGCAGCAACAGCAGACGCACACGGTCCAGTCGTCCGCGTCGCAGCAGCCCAGCACGATGGCATCGACGCCGGAGATGCAGGAGGAGATGCGCAAGCTGATCGACGCCGCCCGCTCGGCGGTCGCCGACCTGCAGGCCGCTGCGCCCACTCCCCAGCCCGAACCACAAGCCACACCTGCGCCGGTGGTGCCGATCGCCTCGAGCGAGCAGCCCCAACCCGCGCCGCAGGCGCATGCGCCGTCCACGGCGCCCGCGTTCGCTCCTCAGGTGGTGTACCCGCAAGGGCCGGCTCCGCAGGTGGTCTACCCGCAAGGGCCGGCTCCCGAGGTGGTCTACCCGCAAGGACCGGCTCCCCAGGGGCCTGTCGCCTTCCAGGGGCAGGAGCCCATGCATGCCGAGTCGAACGTCAACGCCAGCCAGGCCCTGCAAGCCGCTACCGCGATGGCGCGCGCCACGACGGCGCTGGGCAACCTCGCCGCCGCGAACAGCGGCTACGTGGGCATGCTGCCCACGGTTCGGGGCGCCGACGGCGTGGGACCGGCCGGGGCGACTCGCCGTATCGGCGCGGTGATCGAAAGCCTGATCACTCGCCGGAACCTCAATCTGCGCCTCGCCCCCGCGATCACGCAGGCGTTCGAAGGCGCCGAGCTGAAGGGCAGCGACTACGCCCCAGAGAACAAGATCAGTAAAGAGTCGGCGGGGCGCGAGCTCCGGCAGGCGGTTGAGGCAGGCCTTCTGCAAACGGTCCGCTACCCGCAGGGCGAGGCTGGGTTCAAAGCCTCGCAAGACCTCCTACGCGCGGTGGCGGAGGGCCTCGGCCAGCCGGTCAATGCGTCGGCTCCGCTGACGCCGGAGACGATCATCGGCAGCCTGGCGATCGGGCAGACCGAGGGCACCGTGACCATCATGTTCACGGACGTCGAGGGCTCGACCCGCCTGCTTTCGACCCGTGGCTTCACAGAGTCGCACGAGATCATGAGGGCGTACGAGACGATCATCGACGAGAAGGTCGCGGAGCACGCGGGCCGCAGGATCAAAGGCCTCGGCGACGGCTTCATGATCAGCTTTGGCTCGGTTCGCCACGGCGTCGAATGCGCGCTCGACATCCAGCGCTCGATCGCCGAGTACAGCAAGCAAAACCCGGAGCGCAAGGTCAAGGTTCGCATCGGCCTCAACACCGGCGAGGTCGTCGAGGAGGCGGGCGATATCTTCGGCGCCGCCGTCAACGTCGCCGCTCGCGTCGCGAGCAAGGCGCGAGGCGGAGAGATCCTGGTCTCGGATGTCGTCCGGCAGCTCGTCGGGCCAGTTTCCGAGATGACGTTCGACTACCGCGGACGCTACAAGCTCAAAGGATTCCCCGACCGGTGGCGTCTCCATCAGGTTACGCCGGGCGAGGTGAAGGAGGCTCCCCGGGCGCTCCCCAGCGGGGATGGCTTCGTCGGCCGCGAGCAGGAACGCCTCGACATCCGGATGCTGCTCGACCGGGCGATGACCGGGTCGGGCGGCGTGCTGTTCCTCACCGGTGCGCCGGGCATCGGGGTATCGAGGCTGGCCTCAGAGGTGGCCGGCGAAGCGGCGACCAAGGGCTGGGTCGTCCTCAGCGGCCGCTGCGTGGAACACGACGGAACTCCGTACGCACCATTCCGTGAGGTGCTCGCCACGGCGGTGGCCGGTGGTACGTCCAAGTCGCTGCAGGAGGCCGCAGGCGCCAACGGTCCGCTGCTGTCGCAGCTCGTGCCGAGCCTGCGCCAGAAGGTCCGCGGCATGCCCGCCCAGGTCGAAGTCAGCGCCGACAAGCTCCGCGAGCAGCTCTTCAGAGCCGTCTTCGACTTCCTGACGGACGTGCAGGCGAAGAAGCCGTTGCTCCTCGTCCTCGACGACCTCCAGTGGGCGGATGAGGCCACGGTGCTCCTGCTTCGCGACCTGGCGGAAAGGGTCGGAGGCAGCCATATGGTCGTGATCGGCACCTACTGGGACTCCGAGCTCGACTCCTCGCGTCCCTTCGGCTCGGTGCTGTCGCGCCTGCTGCGCCGGCGCCGCGCGCAACGCATCAACCTCGGCCCTCTCTCCGACCGCGACGTCGAGAGAATCGTGGCGGGCCTCGCCGAAACGCTGCTCACGCCGATCCAGCTGATGGGAATCCAGGCCGCGACCGAAGGCAACCCGCTCTTCGTCGAGCAGTCGACCCTTTACATGGCGGAGTCCGAAACCATGCTCGGCGGCACCGCCCGCGCGCAGGCCAGCTTCACCGAAGAGGACCTCGAGCTCGCGCAGAGCGTGCGCGGCCTCATCGGCCGCCGCCTGGAGCGGCTGAGCGAGCCCGCGCAAAGGATGCTCGTCGCGGCCGCCGTGGTCGGGCGCGATTTCGACCTCGCGCTGCTCGAGGCGTTCGGCGAGCTTTCGGGTCACGAGCTCCGCGACGCGCTCGAAGAGGCGACCCGAGGCCGCTTCCTCATCGCTGCCGGGCCGGACCGCTACCGGTTCGCGCACGACCTCGTGCGGAAGCGGGTGCTGGCGGTGCTTCCCCTTCCTCGCCTGCAGGCTTACCACCTGGCGGTGGCGGACACACTGGAACGGGTCTACGGCAAGAGCGCGCCCGAGCGCGCCGGCGAGATCGGGAACCACCTCTACCAGGCCGGCACGGCCGCCGATCCGCTCCGCACCGCCACGTTCTTGAGCCTCGCCGCAAGGAACGCGCTGGCCGTGGGCGCCTTCGAGGAGGTCCAACGGCTGCTCGAGGAGGCGCTCGCCCTGCTGCCGGCGGACAGCAAGCGCGACCGCGCTGACGCTCTCTCGATGCGCGGTCAGGCGTTCTGGGGCCTTGGGCGCATCGACGACGCCAAGCAGGCACTGAAGAGCGCCGCTCACCGATACGAAGAGCTCGGAGACGAGAAGGCGGCTGCGGGGATCCACGCGCGGCTTGCACGCCTGGAGCTGGGGAACGCGAAGCCGGCGCTGAGCGAACCGGAGCCGGTTGCGCCTCCCGAGGCTTCACCCGACGCCGCCGAGACCGAACCGGTCAGCTAGTCAGCAGGCTCGCGGGGGGCACCGGCGAGTAGCCGGAGTTGAACCTGATGGTCGGCATCGTTCCGGTGAAGCTGATCAATTTGCCGATGACTCCGCCCACCGCCCCCGACTCGAATGAATAGCCGGAAGGCACATTGACCGAGGCCGCGGGAGCGTAGACGAGGCCGATATAGGCCGAGTTGCCGTTGGCGCCCAGCGTGACCCCGCAGCTGTTGACCGGCGGCGAGCCGGAGCCCGGCTGGTAGACCGACATCCAGTTGTACTGGTAGCCGCTGAACACGTATGTGTCTGCATTGTTGGTGCTGTTCATGCACCCGCCGGACGGCAGGTAGAAGACAACTGCGCCCGGCGTCACGGGTCCGGGACAGGTGACGTAAACGCCGCCCGCGGACTCGCAGTTGTTCTCGTTCGCCCGGTCGCCCGCCGAGCCGGCCAGTCGTGGCGGGTTCTGATTGGGAAGGCTGCCGGCTAGCGGTGCGATCTCGCTGTTGGGTGGATAGGACCGGATCGTCCCCGCCGCCGCCAGCGCGTTGGGAGCGAAAGACCCGAGGTCGTTGCCGTCTAACGTGATCGACTCGTGCCCGAGCGAGCAGCCAAGACCGGTGAACAAAGGGCACGGAGAGGTGTTGGTGTTGGCCACGGTGACGCTGACTGGCAGATTCTGGACCAGACCGAATGGTCCGCCGCAGCCGTTGCCGGGAGGGGCGGCATAGATGTTGTAACCACTTGCGCCTGGCACGTTGCTGACGGCTATCTGCACGTTCTCGCCATTGTTCGGGACGTGCTGCACGTAGCACATCGACGGCGCGCTCTCACGTGGATAGGAAAGGCCGTTGAACGTGTCGGTCCGGGTCGAGGTCAGAACGAAAGACCAATCGCCCGTCGGGATCCCTCTGGGTCCGTCGACAAGGCTGACCTGCACCCCGCCGTCACAACCGACGTTGTTGGTGTTCCAGAACTGGTGCGTCGAGCGCACAGTGTTGTCCGATGCGCTTGGCTCGTCCGGCGGCTTGAGCTCATTGCTGATGAAGTCGGCGGTATTGGGGTAGCCCGCCTGCCAGTCGTACACACCGCCGCTCAAAAACCAGCAAAACCCGTTGCCGAAGCCGGGAATCCCGGCGTATACCCCGGGGGTGAGCACCAGCGCTCCGCCGCCCACCGGCACGCTGTGGCCGCCTCCGACCACAACAGGGGCCGGGAAGTTCGGATCAACGAATCTGAAACCGGACCGCGTCGCCCCGGCCACGTCCGGGTACGAGCATGGGGTGGACACGCCGCTTGGGTAACAGGCGGTGGTCACGGAACCCGGGATGGGCGACTGGCAGCGGGCGTAGATGTCGCCGGTGACCCGGACGGCGCCGCTCGAGACTGAGACCGCGCCGCTGGAGACCACGTCCCCGATGACGTTAAGCGTGCCGGTGCCGTTGACGGTGATCGCATTGCCGCCGGCACCCCCGCATCCGGCCTGGTCGAGCGCCGCTACGGCCGGCGTGAAGAGCAGGTTGTTGACGCTGCCCGAAGCGCCGCCGGAGATTGTCGGGCTCGCGCCGTTGGTCAGGATCTTGGCGAACTCGAGCTGCAGCGAACGCGTCGCTGACAGCGTGAAGCGGCTTCCTCGCGGCCCCAGGTACGAGACGACCTGGGTCAGTACGGTGCCGTCCGAGTAAGTGCAGGTCACAGTGACCGGAGATGCGCCGGGACTCCCATAACTGGAACACGAGGGCGCCGAGTAGAGCCGCAAGTTGGTCCCGAAGATCCCGGAGGCCGCTTGCTCCGCGGAGACGTAGTTGCCCGTCGTCTGCAGCTTGTCGCCGGCGGCGAGTGCCGCGGAGTCGACCGCAGCCTGGAGGTCGCGGCGCACCGCGTAGGCGCGCGAGCCGTCGATGGCCAGGGCGGTCATTCCGATCACCACGGCGAGCATGATCGCGATCAGCACGATCGCCTGCCCCCTTTGAAAGCGCGGGGAAGGACAGTTGTCCTCCCCCGCGGGACCCCCTCCTCTCCTCGGCAACGTATGGAGGCGCCTAGAAGTGGCAGGCTTGGGTGACGGCCGGAGTAAATCCGGCCTAAAGCTCCACCTCGCTTTGTCTGCGAGCATGGTCGCGATCAGCGCGATTGCCTGCCTCCGCTGGTTCCTGCGGCACAACGCGGTTCCGAGGGAGATCATCAGGCGGTCAGCCGGCTTGCCTGGGGCACCGGTCCGTAATCGACGGTGTCGCCGATGATCGTAGGCAGCTGGCCGCCGAAGGTCAGGGTGTCGGCGATGACTCCACCGCCCTCGTCGGTCCTGAACGCTGAAGCTTTCTGGACGCTGATCGAGGCAGATGGCGTGTAGATGAGCCCGATGAAGGCGGAGTCTGTGGCCGCCCCGAGCGTGTTGCTGCAGGTGTTCGCGGGCGGATTCGCCAGGCCCGGCTCATAGAGCACCATCCAGTTGTACTGGTAGCCGCTGAAGATGTAGACGTCGCCGCTGCTCGTGTCATTGACGCAGCCGCCGCTCGGAATGTAGAACGCGACCGCGCCAGGAGTGATGGGTGCTGGGCAGGCTGCAAGCGCGCCGGCGGTCGTGTCGCAATGGTTCTCGTTGGCGCGGTCGCCTGCAGGAGGCAGGGCGCCGAGGTTCGCGTTCTCATTGGGCAGGTTGCTCCGCAAAGGCGCCGTTTCGCCGGACGGCGGATATGCGCCGACCACGCCCGGAGCCGCAAGGGCATTGGGACTGAAGGAGAGGCCGAGCAGGGTGGCGTCGAAGACGGCGGTCTCGGTGCCCAGGCTGCAGGTCGAGCTGACGAAAGCACAGCCCCCGGTGTTGTCGTTCTGCTGGGTACCCACCGAGGGGATGTTGCCGGCCAGGCCAAACGGTCCCGAGCATCCATTGTTGGGTGGAGCTGCGTAGACGTTGTACGAGATCGCGCCTGGAACGTTGCTGATCTGCAGCTGCATCGCCTGACTGTCGCCGATGAATACCGTGTGACAGTAGGAGGGCGCGCTCTCGCGACCGTAAGGGACGCCGTTGTAGACGCCTGGTCGTACGGAAGTGACGAGGATGCTCCACGTCCCCTCCCTGAGCGTCCTGGAGGACTGCCCGACCGAAGTGACCTTGAGTGCCCCTGCGCAATGGACGTTGTCCGTGTTCCACATCTGGTGGCCGGCCAGTTGGGTGTTGTTGTTGTATTGCGGCTCGTCCGGTGGCTTGAGCTCGTTGGAGACGAAGCTGCCGTTATTGGTATATCCGGCGAGCCACCTGTAAACCCCGCCCGCGAGGAAGTAGCACCGCCCTGACCGAAAGGCGGGATCCGCGGCGTAATCGCCAGGCGACAGGAGCACGTTGTCGAAGGGACTTCCCTGCGGTCCACCGGCCACCGCAGGTGGCGGGTAGTTGGGATCGATGAACGTGTGACCGGTGCGGGTGGCCCCAGCAACGTCGGGATACGTGCATGGAGTCGGGTCGCCGCTGGGGAAGCACGTGGTCACGAGGTTTGAAACCGACGCCTGGCAGCGAGCGTACGCGTCGCCTGCCACCTGCAGCGATCCGAGCAGGGAGATCGCTCCGTTGGAGACCACGTCGCCGACGACGTTCATCGTGCCGCCACTGGTAACCGAGATCGCTGTGCCGCCCGTTCCATCGCATCCGGCGTGGTCAAGCGCTGCGATGGTGGGAGCGAAGAAGAGGTTGTTCACGCCGCTCGAGGCGGTGGCCGTCAAGCGGGGCGCCGCGCCGCTGGTGAGGATTTGCGCAAACTCGAGCACGAGCGCGCGCGTCGCGGCGATGACGAACTGGCTTCCCTGCGGCCCGAGGGCGGAAACCACCTGCGTCAGAACCGTGGAGTCCGAGTAGGTGCAGGTCACGGTCCGCGCATTGGCGCCAGGGCTTCCGTAGCCGGCGCAGGAGGGCGCGGCATAGAGGCGCAGGTTGCTGCCGAAGATACCGGTGGCCGCCTGTTCCGCGGTGGAGTAGCTACCGGTCTGCTGCAAGGCGTCACCCGCCGCGAGGGCCGCGGCATCGACCGCCGCCTGGAGATCGCGGCGCAGCGCGTAGGCGCGCGAGCCGTCGACGGCAAGGGCGGCCATGCCGACGACCACGGCGATCATGATCGCGATCAGCACGATCGCCTGTCCCCGCTGCGGGTCCATCAGTAAAGGCGCGGGGAAGGACAGTTGTCCTCCCCCGCGGGACCCCCTCCTCTCCTCGGCAACGGTAGGAGGCGCTCAGAACGGGCACGCCTGGGTGACGGCCGGAGTAAATCCGGCCTGAAGCTCCACTTCGACTCTTTCATCAATACTCCGTGCGGAAGATCGCGGACGCCGTGATCAGGATGTGGTTCGCGGTGGCCTGCGCGATCACGGGGGTGATCAGGATCAGGTTGAACCTGATGGTTACCTGGAGCTGCTGGTTTCCACCCGCGGGGTTCACCGCGCTGCACGAGCCGGTTGCCGCCGCGGGATACTCGCCGCCCGGGGCATTGGGCGGCGGAGTCGTCTCCACCGTGGCCGGCGGGCCAGGCTCGGTGATGTAGAGCCAGGCAGCGTTATCCGGCGGGGTGGCGCTGGTGATCGGTCCCTGGGGGCAGGGTGCGGTCACGGGGGCGCCGATCAGCTGGCTGGTCACGGTCGCCAGGACGTCGGCATTCGCCGGCAGCTGGGCCGACGCACGGACGGCGGTCCGAGCGCCCTCGCGAGCCGCATGGTTGACCGTGTCGTAGTAGAAGACGGCGCGCCCGATGTCGACGATGCCGAAGAGGAGCAGCAGCAGGACCGGCGACACGAGGGCGAACTCGATCAGGGCCTGGGAGCGCTGAGAAGAGCGCGGGTGAGGACGTAAGTCCTCCCCCGCGGAACCCCCTCCTGTGCGCCGCGACGCCTGCAGGCGCCTGGTAATGGCAGGCGCGGTGACGGCCGGGATGAACCCGGCCTTGACACGATGTCTTGTCTTGTTCAATTAAGTGCCCTGGACCGTCATATGGACGTTGGACGCCAGGCGAAACAGGCCGAACTGGGCGGAGATGAGGGGCGTGAGCGGACCGTACGAGTAAAGGACGATCACGTTGAGATCGACCTGGCCCTGGGCCGCCGGGTCCGTCCCGGGCGTGTTGTTGTAGCAGATGTACAGCCACGCCTGGTTCGCCGTGGCCGGATACGCGGAGTTCGCGTAAGGCGGGTTGTGGTACAAGTTGCCGTCGGTCGGCGCCGGGCAGGTCGTCCCGGGGTTCTTCAGCGTCGAGGGCGGGATGGAGACCGTCGCCAGCTCGGCGTCGACCGCCGTCTTGATCGCGGTGTCGTTGAGCCAGGGGTGTGACTGGTGTGGGGCATCGAACCACGCCCCGTGGCGCGCTCCCTCGCGGGCGGCGTTCGAGAGGGCCTCGGTGATGTAGATCGCCCGCCCGATGTCCACCAGCCCACCGACCAGCAGCAGAAGCACCACCGACGAGAGGGCGAACTCGACAAGGGACTGGCCCCGCTGGCTCATCGACCGGCTCAGCAAGGGCCCCTTAGGGGGGCGCGGCACCGGACTATCTTGCCTATGATGGGTCGGCTGTGCGCCCCCTTATCTCCGGTCTGAGGTTCACCCGACCGTTCACCATCCTCGGAATCCTTCTCGCCCTGGTCGTGATCGGAGCATTCGTACTCGTAGCTCTCAACGCCGGGAACGCATCGAGCAGTCCCTCGATGACCGTGGTGGTGGCGACCAAGGACCTCCAGGCCAGGGTGGCAATCGACTCGGGATCGCTCACCTTGATGACCATCCCGGTGCCCAACACCTACCCGAAGGTCTACTTCACCCGCATCGGGGACGTCCAGGGCCTGGTTCCGCTGGTGGGCGTTCCCTCGGGCCAGGCGATCACGTCCAATGACGTGGCCAAACCGAACGCGGCGTTGGGCTCGCAGTCCGCGTTCCTGCCGATCCCGTCGGGCTACGTCGCCATCACCATCCCCACCAGCGAGCAGCAGGGAGTGGCCAACTACATACAGCCAGACGACTACATCTCGGTGATCGCGACCGTGTCCACCGCGGGCAAGGTGGCGTCCAAGACGATCTTCATCGACCTCCACGTGATCCGGGTCGGCACGGCCGGAACGACCGGCAGCCCATCGACGGCCAGCAGCCTTACGGTCGTCGTGACCGAGTGCCAGGCCGAGGTGATCACCTGGTTTCTGGACTATGCAGCGCTGAAGTACGTGCTCGAGTCGTTTCACGACTACAACCACTCCAGCGGCCAGAGCCCCGATCCTGGGTGCCCGACTGTCGCCGCAGCCAAAGGCGTGACGCTGCAGGTCATCCAGGCCGCCTACCCGACCCTCTTCTAGGCGATGAACCTTCCGCCACAGGTCATCGTTGCCGTGCCCATGGCGGGCGCGATCGTCGTCTTCTTCTGGAGCCTGGACCGCATCCGCAAGGAGCGGATCGCGCGGCCGTTTGTGGCAGCCACTCCAAGAGCCACGCCCCGAGAGCTGGTCGAGAGGCTGCTGCGGCCGGCCGCGGAGAACCTCAGCCAGCGCAGGAGCGCCAGCGGCAAGCCGACTCTCACCGAGGACCTGGCCCGCGCCGGACTGAACATCACGCCGGCCGAGTATCTCCTGATCCGGATAGGGGCCGTGGCGCTCGGAGCCCTGGTCGGGCTCTTCCGCTTCGGAATCTCGATTGGGCCGATCATCCTGGGACTGGTCGGCTTTCTCGCGCCACCGCTGGTGATGACCTTCTTGCAGAGACGGCGCCAGGCGATGTTCAACGACCAGCTGACCGGCATGCTGCAGCTGCTTTCGAACTCGCTCAAGACCGGTTACGCGATCGACCGCGCGCTGGAGACCGTGGCGTCGAAATCCCAGCCGCCCGTCTCGACCGAATTCGAACGCGTCGCCACCGAGATCACGCTCGGTACCTCGGTCGAAGAGGCGCTGAGCGCATTGCTGCTGAGGATCAACAGCCCCGACCTGGAGTTCATCGTGACCGCGATCCTCCTGCACACCCGGGTCGGCGGCAACCTGGCCGAGGTGCTCGACACGATTTCCGACACGCTCCGGGACCGCTTACAGACCAAGCGCGACATGAGCGTGCTGACCGCGCAATCGCGCGCGTCAGCGACGATCATCACCGGGCTGCCAATCCTCCTCGCGCTCGGCCTTTACGTTTTCGTCCCGGGCTACTTCGCGCCCATGACCACGACGTTCGTCGGCTACGTGCTCCTCGGCATCGCCGCCTTGCTGATCCTGATCGGCAACGTGCTGATCCAGCGCATGACGACTTTGGACGCCTGATGTCGGGGGTCGCCGTGATCGCCGGGATCATCTGCGGCGTGATCGTGATGGCGTACTTCATAGCGATCGATCAGTACCGGACCGCGGCACCCGCCACGAACGGAAGTTTCGGGCCTCAAGCGCCAAGACCGACCCTGATCAAACAGTTCGAGGCGATTGCCCGGCCGTTCACGTCCCGCCTGCCAACCGAGGCGACGAGCCAGGTTCGCCAGAAGCTCAGCCGTGCCGGCGACCCTGGCGGTCTGACGCCAGCCGGTTTCCAGGCCGTGCGTTACAGCCTGGCAGCGCTGATGGCGATCGTCGGGCTGGGCCTGGGGGTCCTCGTTTCGGTTCCTGTGCCGGTCATCCTGGTCGCCCCCGTGACCGGCGTCGCGTTCGCGGTCGTCGGCTACTTTTTGCCACTCCTGTGGCTCGAGCAGCGAATCTCGGCGCGCCGGCACCAGATCCAGCGCTCGCTCGCGGAAGCGACCGACCTGCTGACGCTCGTCGTTGAGTCGGGCATGAGCCTCGACGAGGGGATGCTGAGCATCACGGAGCGGTTCCACAACGCCCTGGGCGACGAGATCGGCAAGGTGCTGCGCGAGATCCGTCTGGGAAGGCCGCGCATGAGCGCGCTCGAGCACATGGCAGAAACCACCGGTGTCCCAGACCTGCACCACCTGGTCGAATCTATCGTGCAGTCGGACCAGATGGGTGTGCCGATCGCGCGGCTGTTGCGCGTGCAGGCGATGGAGATGCGCCGCCGGCAGCGCCAGACCGCGCAGGAGCGGGCCGCCCAGGCTTCGTCGCGCATGGTGTTCCCCATGGTCGGCTGCATCTTCCCTGTGCTCTGGATCGTCCTGCTCGGCCCCGCCATCATCCAGATCTTGAAGTCGCTTCACTAGGTCCGTGAGCACGCGAGCGCCGCGCGGCGCGCAGCCGTCGTTCAGCGATCTCGACAAACCCCTCTACACCATCAGCGTCGCCGCCGAGATCCTGGAGACGCACCCGCGCACGCTGATGCTCTACGAAGACGCGCGACTGATCGAGCCGCACCGCACGAGCACCAACCGCCGCCGTTACTCGCAGCGCGACATCAGCAAAGTGCAGGTCATCCAGCACCTGACGCGAGTGAAGGGCGTGACGCTCGCCGGCGTGCGGCACATCCTGAGCCTGTTCGAGGTGATGAAGAAGCACCGGGTGGAACCGCCGGCCGACCTGAGAGAAATCTTCGACCGCTACTCGCAAATCATCTAGGAAGCTGCAAACGTCCCCTCTCCCCTTCGGGGAGAGGGCTAGGGTGAGGGGCCTCAGCCTGTCAGGCCGTCGCAGCTTTACGCCGCCGCTTCGCCGCCGGCGCCCACAGGCTCTCGAGGTCGTAGTACGAGCGCTCTCCCGGCAGGAAGACGTGCGCCAGCACCGAGTCGAAGTCGAGGAGAATCCACGTCGCATCCTCGTAGCCGTCGACCGCCATCGGCCGGAGCTCTTTTGCCCTCGCGGCCTCGACCATCCCGTCGGCGATCGCGCGGACCTGGCGGTCGGTCTCCCCCTCGCAAATCACGAAGTAGTCCGCGATGGAGGTTTGCTCGCGCACGTCGATCACCACCGGGTCCCAAGCCTTCTTGTCGACCGCCGCGCCGCGCAGCAGGCGCGCCAGCTGCAGCGGGGTCAATCCCTTCGGGGCTCTAGGTGCCAACGTTTCGATTATCTCCATACAGGTGATGCGATGCGATGTAGCGATCGACGGCCGGAGGCAGCTTGCCTTCCACCGATTCGCCGGCGGCGAGCGCACGCCTCAGCTCGCTGCCTGACACGTCTGGAGTCGGAACGATGCATTTGATGACCCGCCCCGGAGGAAGACCGGTAGCTGCGAGCTCGGATGGTTTCGGAGCGTCCAGGCCCGGTCGGGTAACAATCACGACGGACGCCAGTCGGCTCACCCGCTCAGGCTCGCGCCAGGTGCTGAACAGGCGCGCCGCGTCCCATCCGAGGATGAGGAACAGCTCGTCATCCGGACGATCGCGATGCAGCTCGCTCAACGTGTCCACTGTGTAAGACCTGCCACCGCGCTTCGCCTCGACGTCCGAGACCTCGAATCGAGGCTCGCCCTGGACGGCCAGCCTGGCCATCTCAAGCCGATCCTCGGCCGGCGCCGAGGCCGGCGCCCGGTGAGGCGGCCGCGAGCTCGGGATGAAGAGCACGCGATCGAGGTCCGCGCAAACCATCGCGACCCTGGCCGCAGCGAGGTGTCCTCCGTGAATGGGATCGAATGTCCCGCCGAGGATGCCCACCCTCAAGGTTGATATTCGAACTCGATCTCGGAGATCTTGACCGTGTCGCCGGGCTGCACCCCTGCCGACTCGAGCGCCGTGTTGACACCGAGCCGGTCCAGCTCGGACTGGAAGCGAGCCAGCGCGCCTTCCGACTCGAGGTCGGTGCGCCCAACCAGGTACTCGACCCGATCGCCGCTCACGGCGAAGCCCCAGGGTTTGCGCTCGACAGCGAGTCCTGCGGTCGCGGGGCGCTCCGACAGCTTCGTCTTTTTGACCGCCAGCCCTTGTGCAGTCACCTCGGGGGCGACGGCCAGCGCGCTCACCATTGCGTCCATCAGCTCGGGCAGGCCTTCGCCGGTGAGCGCGGAGATGAAGTGCACCCCCTTGCGCCGGTTGCGGGTCTTGAGCTTCCGGGACTCATCGAGGTCGAGCTTGTTCATCGCCACCACGAATGGGCGGCGAGCTAGCTCTGGCGAGAACTGCTCGACCTCGTTGCGCACGGTCTCCAGCGCCGCCCATGCATCGGGCACCGAACCGTCCAGCACGTAGACCAGCACCCTTGTCCGCTCGACGTGACGCAGGAATCGAAGGCCCAGTCCCGCCCCGCGCGCCGCGCCCTCGATCAGCCCTGGAATGTCCGCGATCACGATGCGGCCACCGGGCGATTCCGCAACGCCCAGCTCTGGGTCCAGGGTCGTGAACGGATAGTCCGCGACCTTCGGCCGTGCTGCCGTGAGCGAGCTGAGGAGCGACGACTTACCCGCGTTCGGCGGCCCAACCAGCCCGATGTCGGCGATCAGCTTGAGGTCCAGGACAAGCGCGTGCTCGTCGCCCTTGAAACCCGGTTCGGAGTAATCGGGAGCGCGCCGGACCGAGCTCTTGAAATGCACGTTGCCCCGCCCGCCCATCCCGCCGTGCGCCACGACCGCGTCCGCGCCGGCCCGATCCAGGTCGGCCACCAGCACGCCCTCGAGATCGAGCACGACGGTACCGACCGGCACGTCCAGCACGACATCGGCTCCGCCCCGCCCGGTCTTGCGACCGCCGGCGCCATCGGCGCCCGCCTCAGCACTCCACTTCGGACGTTGCTTGTAGAGAGAGAGGTCGGAGACCCCGGTGGTCGCCTTCATGACGACAGAGCCGCCGCGACCGCCATCACCGCCATCGGGTCCGCCGCGCGGGGTGAAGGGCTCGCGCCGAAACGACGAGGAGCCCTTGCCACCGTGGCCGCCGCGCACGACGATGCGCGCCGAATCGATGAACTGACGACGACTGTCAGTCTTTGCCGTTCTGCCCGTTCTTTTCGGCCGGCTCTGCGGCGGCTCCGACGCTGACCCGACGGCCGTCCTTCCCGACCCGCTCGTAGAGGACGTGCCCTGGGACGAGCGCGAACAGCGTGTGGTCGCGACCAAGGCCGACGCCCGTGCCGGGCGCGATCTTGGTGCCGCGCTGGCGAACGAGGATGGCGCCGGCGCCCACCACCTGGCCGCCGTAGATCTTCACCCCGAGCATCTTGGGCTGGGAGTCGCGGCCGTTGCGAGAGGAGCCGCCTCCTTTCTTATGTGCCATTGCTTACTTGGTCTCCTTCTTGCGAGTCGCCCGCTTGGCGGGCTTAGCCTCGACAGCCGGCTCCGGCGCTTCAACCTCGGCTTTGCCAGCAGCCACCTTCGCCCGTGGCTTGGCCTTCGCCTTGGCCTCGGCCTTGGGCCTGGCTTCCTTTTTGGTTTCTTGCTTGGTCTCGGTCTTGGTCTCGCCCTTGATACCGCCTACCGCGATGATCTCGAGCGCGGTCAGGTCCGCCCGCCCACCGTGGTGCACGCGAACCCGCTTCTTGGACTTGTAGCGAAGGCTCTCGATGCGAGGGCCGCGCCGGTGCTGAAGGACCATGACCTCGACATCCAGGCCGTCCACCGCCGGCGAGCCGACCTTGATCTCATCCCCGTTCACAAACAGCAGGACACGATCAAGCTTCAGCGACGATCCGGGCTCCGCCGCGAGGCGGTCGACGAGGATCTTGTCGCCGGGAGCGACGCGGTACTGCTTACCCCCGCTGACGACGACAGCCGACAGCGAAGAATCAGGCTTGGGCACGGCGAATGATTGTACCAAGGGCGGAGACAGGCCGGTCCCGTTGCTAGCCAGGACCCCTGGGCGAAGGTCCGAACGTAACCGTCGGCGGGATGGTCAGGATGCTACCGTCGTGGCCGCGAACGATCTGGCAGTTGCCCTCGTGCACCATTCAGTGATGCCGGTGACTACCTCAAGAGAAACGACGTCCCCACCGCCACCACCAGCACCACCAACCCATAAGGAGCGATCGCCCGGGTATAGAGGCCACGCGCGAGGACGGCCCCCCGACGCTGCATCACCACGCCAACCCCGATGAGCCCCACCGCCACGACCGAGGTGATGCCAAAGAAGCGCACAAGTCCAATCAAGTCATCGCCTGGCGGTCCGAAAAACAACGTCGTGAACAGCCCGCAGTAGGGAAACCAGCAAAGGGCCCGCGCCGCGTCAACCCGCCCGTGGGTCCTCCGATCCCCCGGCGCCGCGAATGGCCACACGCGAAGCAGCGCCGGCAGGCACAGCAGGTACAGCGCGCCACACGCCACCTTCAGCGGCAGCAGTGCCGGGACCATCATGTTGCCGAGGACCTGGGGCCGAAGGGTCTCAGGCTGCACGGCCGGCCCCAGCACGGCCAGGAGCCAGCAGAACTGCACGATGAGGAGCAGGCGGGGCTCGGCCACCAGCTCGACCGTGAGCGCGAGCTCGGCCCAGGCCGTGAACGCAAGCGCGACCGCCGCCACCACCACGCTGCGCTCCTCGGACGGGACCGGGTTGAACGGAGCGGCCAGCTGCACGGCGGCGAGGATCGAGCACACCAGCACCGTCGCGAGGACCGGGGTCGGGCGGCGCCGGGGAAGGTTGGGCCATGACCAGCCTCCCGTCGTGATGCTCAACCACGCGACCTCCGCCAGGCCCCCGAACACCGCGCAGGTGAGCAGCCCCGGGTACAGGACCAGCGCCAGCGTGTGAGTCGCAAGCGTCGAAAGCACCTGCGTCATGGAACGGCTCTCACAGCCCGGCCAGCGTGAGCAGCGGTTGCGGATACACGCCGAGCAGGACGTTCAGGGCAAGCACGATGGCGACACCGACCGCCTGACGGCCCCGTGGCACTCCCATGCTGCGCCCGAGGCGCAACGCGCCGGGGAGCCAGAGCAGCATTCCCGCCGCCAGCACGAGAGCCAGCGGCCAGTACAGCTGCGTCGCGCCGCGCAGCAGCAGGACTCGGGCTGGGAAGCCGGCGAAAGGCGCCGAGCCCGCGAGCACAGCCGCCACCACGAGGTTGATCGGCCGGTCGGTCGGCACCTTTTCGCGAAGCGCCTGCCGCGACCAGAGATAAAGGGGAAGGCGGCCGAGAACGATGCTGAACAGCATGATCAGCGCCGCAGCACGGCCGTCGGCGATCGCAAGCCCGAACCCGCACATCGCGAGTCCCCAGTCGGCCATGAACGAATAGCGCCAGGCCGACGCGTCGCCCGCCGTGCGCCAGGAGCCCAGGCTCCCCCCAAGCATGTTCAGCAGCCCGAGGCCGATGAGCATCGCGCCAAAGGCGTCTCCCGCGTCGGCGGGAATCACCTGTCGTGCGTGCGTCATCACCGTGGCGGCGAGAAGGGGGCCGACGAACGCAATCCACGGGATCGGCGATGCGACGACCGATTCCTGGGCATCGAATTCGTGTGCGTATGGCAGCAGCCCGATCGCGGCGACGAGGCCAGCGACGATCCCCACCGCGCCGAAGCGCTCCAGCACGACGGGACCCTGCATTCGTTCAAACGCCAGGCCAACCGCGAGCAGGGCGACGGCCAGGATGGGTGCCCGAAGTCGCGTGACGAAATCCCGATGAGAGGTGAGCCGCGCCTGCAGCACCGCCAGCACGAGCAGGATCAGGATGACCAGGTCAAGGGTCGGGGCGAGGGCGATCGCGGCCATCCCCGCCAGCCCAAGCAGACCCCAGATGAGCAAGCTCGCGCGTGGCACGCGAGGTGGGGCGAATGCAACCGCGAGGCCCAGCGCGGCGGCCGCCGCGAGCAGCAGCTCAGGCTCCATCTTTCTCCGCTGAAGAGGGTGCGAGCCGGGCACGCCCGGCCGCGACGAACATCACGCCCCCCGCGATCAGCGCGCCGACGATGGCGGCGACGGGGCCCGGTGCTGTTGGGGCAAGACCAGGCGCCACCCCCAGCGCAAGCGCGAAGGCTGCAATCGCCGTCATCACGACGGGTGCCTCGCGGCTCATCTGGATTCGCGCTCCCATCAATCCCACGACGACCAGGACGGTGAAGCGGAGCGGCGCACCGGTTCCTGTCGTCAACGAAGCCGCCACCCACAGCGCAAGCAAGCCCGAGGCGATGCACAGGACGAGACGGGGTGTCGAGCCCGCTGGCATGATCGCCCAGGTCGGGGGTCCCGATCTCCAGCACCGAGCCGCGGCGACCAGGCCTCCGATGGCGATCGCTACCGCACCGAACGCCATCCCCGCCGGCCAGGCGAGCACCGCGAGCGCGGCCGTCAGGAGCGCGAGTCCGAGCGCCTGGCCACGGCGGCCGTCAGCCAGCACCACGAGAGCCGCCCCGAGCCAGGCGACAAAGGCCGCCGCGACCACTTACCTGGTCACAGCGAAGGCAAGGGCCGCGAGGGAGGCGAGCCAGATCAGCGGCCGGCCACCGACCGCCGCGGCCTCGAGCGCACGAAAGTCGACGATCGATCGGTACTGCTCAGGCAGGGACGCCGACGACACGGCCTCGCGCAGACGGTCGATCGCGCCGGCCCAAGGAAGGCTGAACAGGGAAGGTCGCGGCTGGGTTCGGATCAGCGCCGTGCTCGCAGCGCCGTAGGCCAGCACACCGATGATCAGCAACGGCACGAAGAGCGCCACCACCGGTAGCACCGTCGTTACGGTGACCACCGACGTGAGGCCGCCGCTGACCGAGCCAGGCGGCAGCGACATCACGTCCGCCTGCGCTGGGTTCGCGAACGCCGTCTGGATCACCGCCATCGCGGGGCCGGCTGCCAGCGTCAGAGCGGCGACGGCCATCGCCACGCGGGGGAAGGACTCGGCGGCGGGGCGGCCGCGTCCCGCCGGAAGACCCGTAGCGCGGGCGCCCGCGACCATCCAAAGCACCCAAACGACGGCGGCTGCGACGCCGATGAATCCAAAGAAATCACCAGCCTCGAAGGTGGACTCGATGCCGACGATGCGTGCTCCAAAGCCGAGGGCGGGTGGAAGGCCAACCGCGGCGGCGATGGTCACCAGGGACGCGGGGCCGGCGCGGTCAGGCAGAAGCGAGAGGCACGCTGTCATGGCGGCCGCGAATGCGAGCGTGATGAGGCCCGCCACCAACCCAAGCGGCGTGCCGAGCGCCACGGTCATCAGGGCGAACCCGCCGATGCCCGGTATCACCTCGGCGAAGAATCCTCGGCGCGTGGCCGCGGATTGAGCGCGCACGGCCGCACCCAGCGCGACCACCACGCCCAGCGACGCGAGCACTGCGTGAAAGGCAACCTGCGGGTATCGGCCGTCACCCATCTCGTAAGCGCGGACCAGCAGGTAAAAGCCCAGCGGATAGAGCGTCGCCACGACCAGCCCCGCCGCCCGGAGCGAGGGCCTCGACCACACCTCGGCCGGCCACGATCGCCAGGGGACCAGCCCAGACCCCATGAGCCCCGCCAGCGCGACCAGGGCGAAGACGGGCGCGGTCAGGGCGGAAACCGGGACGGCGGCATAGGCGGCGGTCCCGCTGCGGACCTGGAGGATCACGCCGGCCCAGCTCAAAGCCAGCCAGGCGGCGAGTAGCATGCTCCAGCGCGGCCGCGGGGCGCGGACGTCCTCGGTGTCGAGCTGGACGATCGCCAGCGTCGCCGCGGTGCCACCGGCCAGCGCCGTGAGCACGACGCCCCCGGCCTCGATGGCGCCCATCGCCGCCGCCACTCCGAGTACACCGATGGCCGCCTCTTGCCACGAGCGCCGCTGAAGGGTCAGCACCAGCGCGGAAGGCACCAGGACCATCAGGCCGAAAGCGAACGCGACGGCATCGAGGCGTAGCTGGAACGGCGTGCCAAAGCCGAGCTGCCCCAGGTTGAGCTCCTGAGTCGAGCGCACCGGGAGCCACAGGACCAGCAGGGCGAGCACCGCCGTCCACGCGCCCGTGCTCACGACGATTGGACCAACGTTCAAGCCGCTGAGTCCGAATGCGGTGATGACACCCGCCGCGATGAGCGGCAGCAGGACCGGCGCCAGCAGGGCGATCGACGGCATCAGGCGCGTCTACTCTAGGCGGTCGATTGCGGCGCGAAGCTCGGCGGCCCGGTCCTCCAGCTTCCTCACGATCTCCGGCGGCGCCTTGGCCAGAAACTCCGGATTGGCGAGCTTGTCCTCGGTTTTCGCGAGATCGATCTTCAGTCGCGCCCGCTCGGCGTCACGCTGGGCCGCGACCTGGCGACCGTCACCGCTTGACGGAAAGGTCACCCGGGCCGGAACTGCGACCAGTGGAGTGCCCCCGTCCAGGTCCTCGACCAGCTCGACCCGCGCGAGCCGAGCAGCAAGGGCGGCGACCGAGCGATCGATCGGCTGCTCGAGGAGCAAACTGCCGCCACGGGGCGGCGCACCCGCGACCTGCCGGTGTCCACGCACCTCGTCGACGATCGTCATCACCTGGGCAAACAACTCCTCCGCCGCCGAGTCGAGGAACTTCCCATCAGGCTCCGGCCACGGGGCGCGCATCAGGAAGTCGACGTGGCCGGGAGTGCGCGACCAAAGCTCCTCCGTCACGAATGGCATGAAGGGGTGCAGCAGGCGGAACAGGTTGTCGAGGCAGTAATACGCAACGTCCTGCGCGGCCGCGTCTCCAGCTCGGAGTCGCTCCTTCGCGGCCTCGAGGTACCAGTCGCAAAACTCGTTCCAGGCGAACGCATAAGCGGCGGCGATCGAGTCCTGGAACGTGAACGTCTCGATGCCTGCGGTTACTGCCGCGACGGCACCCACCAGGCGCGAAACGATCCAGCGATCCTCGAGGTGCTCGTGAACTTCCAACACGCCCGGGACCTCGGCGGGTGGCATCCCCGGCGAGCTGAGCACAAGGCGCGTGGCGTTCCAGAGCTTGTTGCAGAACCGGCGGTAACCCTCGACCCGGCTCTCGTCGAACCGGACGTCCTGGCTGGACATGGCAACCGATGCGGCCCAAGCACGCACGGCATCGGTGCCGTACTTGTCGATGAGACCGCGCGGATCGACCCCGGTGCCGAGCGATTTCGACATGCGACGGCCATCGCCCGCCTGGACCTGGCAGTGGATCGCGACATCACTGAATGGAACCTCGCCCATGAGCTCGAGGCCGGTCATGATCATGCGGCTGACCCAGAGATTGATGATTTCGCGGGCCGTGCTGTTCATGCTGTTGGGATAGAAGGCCTGCAAGTCGTCGGTCTCCTCAGGCCACCCGAGCGTGGCAAACGGCCACAGCGCTGACGAGAACCACGTGTCGAGCACGTCCGGGTCTTGAGTCAGGTTGATGCTTCCGCACTCGGCGCATTCGTGTGGCGGCTCGACGGCGACCGTGGTGTGGCCGTTTTCGCAGTGATAGACGGGCACGCGATGGCCGAGCCAGAGCTGCCTCCCGATGTTCCAGTCGCGCAATCCGCGCAGCCAGTCCAGATACGTCCGCTCGTACCGCTCTGGATGCCACCGGACCTTTCCTGCGGCTGAAGCGGCCAGGGCCTTGTCTCGCATCGTCTCCATGCGCAGCCACCACTGCTCGCTGATGAGCGGCTCGATCACGGCGTGGCAGCGGTCGCAGTGGCCGACCTCGTGCATGTAAGGCTCCTCTTTGACCAGGAATCCCTTCGCCCTCAGGTCGGCGACGACCTTTGCGCGCGCCTCGAGCGCCGGCATGCCGTCGTACGGAAGGCCCGGCACGTTCATCCGGGCATCCGGATGCATCCCGTTGATGACCTCCAGCGAGTGGCGCTGGCCGATGTCGTAGTCCATCGCATCGTGCCCGGGCGTGACCTTGAGCGCGCCCGTTCCGAAATCCTTGTCGACAGCCTCGTCGCCGACGATGGGCAGCTGTCTTCCGACCAGCGGCAGGATCGCGGTCTTTCCGATCAAGGATCGATACCGATCGTCGGTGGGATTCACGGCGACACCGGTGTCCACGAGCATCGTCTCGGGGCGCACTGTCGCGACCACCACCTCGCCCCCACCCTCTATCGGATATCTGATGTGGTACAGGACGTCCTGGTGCTCCTGCCAGTCGATCTCGAGGTCTGAGATGGCCGAGAGGTCGTGCGGGCACCAGTTGACGATGCGCGGTGCGCGGTAGATCCACCCACGCTCGTAAAACGCGACGAATGCAGTCATGACCGCGCGCACGTAGCGCGGGTCCATCGTGAACCGGAGCCGCGACCAATCCAGCGAGATCCCCAGGATGCGGTCCTGGCTGACGATCGTATCGCCGACGTCGCGATACCACTCGTCCACGCGCGACGTGAACGCATCGCGTCCAAGCTGCTCCTTGGTCATGCCTTCGGCGGCCAGCTGCTTCTCGATCACGTTCTGCGTTGCGATGGCGGCATGGTCGGTGCCGGGCAGGTACAGAACCTCGTAGCCGGACATGCGACGGTAGCGCGCCAGGATGTCCTGCAACGTGTGGTTGAGCGCATGGCCCATGTGCAGCGCGCCCGTGATGTTCGGTGGCGGCAGGCAGATGGTGAACTTCGGCTTCTTGCTCGACGCGTCGGCGACGAACAGGCCGTCGGACTCCCACCGCCCGTACCAGCCGGCCTCGATGGCCCGCGGGTCGAATGCCTTCGGCATCTCGCTCTGTTTGTCGGCTTCTGTCACTTTCATGCTCATGGGGGCGTGTTTGGTCGCTCGGAGTGAATCAAGGGCGCCGGCGCGAAGGTCGCTTTAGCGCGACTGAGCCGGCGAGGGTACGGATACGCACTCGTTTAGGCTCATTGGTGTCCGAAAGTCTAACGAATCAGACGCGAGTGGAGGCCCGGCCTCTCAGCTAGGCCGACTCTCCCACCAGGCGCGCCGGGCTCTCGCCTTCGTCGCCTAGCTCGAACTCCGGCTCGAGAGCCTCGCGGATCGAGCGCTCGGAGATGAGGCAGCGCTTGATGTCTGGTCGGGACGGGATCTCGAACATCGAGTTGAGGAGCGCCTCTTCGATGATCGACTTCAAAGCGCGCGCACCCGTGCCTCGAAGGAGGGCCAGCTCGGCAATCGCATCGAGCGATCCTTTCTGGAACACGAGCTCCACGTTGTCCAGCGAGAAGAACTTCTGGTACTGCTTGACCAGCGCGTTCTTAGGCTCGGTGAGGATGCGCACGATGTCCTGCTGGTCCAGGTGGTGCAGGGTGACGATGATCGGCAGGCGGCCGATGAACTCCGGGATGAATCCGTACTTCAAAAGATCCTGGGGCTGCAGCTGCTTGAGCGTCTCGGACACCGCCTTGCGCTCGATTTTGTTGTGCGGCGCACCGAAACCGATCGCATGCCGGCCGATGCGGTGCTCGACGACCTTCTCCAGCCCGTCGAAAGCGCCGCCACAGACGAACAGGATGTTGGTGGTGTTGATCTGGATGAAATCCTGGTGTGGGTGCTTGCGACCGCCCTGCGGCGGAACGTTGGCCACCGTGCCCTCGAGTATCTTCAACAGCGCCTGCTGAACGCCCTCGCCGCTGACGTCGCGCGTGATCGATGGGTTGTCCGACTTGCGGGCGATCTTGTCGATCTCGTCGATGTAGATGATTCCGCGCTCGGCACGGCTGATGTCGAAGTCGGCGGCCTGGATGAGCCGCAGCAGGATGTTCTCCACGTCTTCGCCCACGTAGCCGGCCTCGGTGAGGCTCGTCGCGTCGGCGATGGCAAACGGCACGTCAAGGATCTTCGCCAGCGTCTGCGCGAGGTAGGTCTTGCCGCAGCCGGTGGGTCCGACCAGCAGCACGTTCGACTTGCTCAGCTCGACATCGCCGACTGACTTCGAGGCGGAGATCCGCTTGTAGTGGTTGTACACCTGGACGGAAAGGACCTTCTTGGCGCGGTCCTGTCCGATCACGTACTGGTCGAGAGCGGCACAGATGGTCTTGGGGTTGGGGATGAATCCGGTCTTCTGCTTCTTCGTGCCCGCCGAGCGGTTGTCGTCCTCGAGGACCTCCTGGCACAGGTCGATGCACTGGTCGCAGATGAAGACACCAGGGCCCGCTACCAGCTTGCGTACCTGGTCCTGGCCCTTCCCGCAGAAGGAGCAGCGCGTGTAGCGGCGGCGATCTTCTCGTTCGTTCATTGCTTCCCTGTATCCATTACGAAGAGGCCGGCGCCGGGGGATTATGGCCCCAGAGAATCTCGTTGGCAAGGCTGATGCACTCGCTGCAGATGAAAACGCCCGAGCCGGCGACCAGCCTCACGCCACGCTCACCATGCAACTTACCGCAGAACGAGCACTTGGGCCGGTGCCGCTTGACCTCGCCGCTCGTGCCCTTACGTCGGAAGATCATCCCGCGGCTACTTTCTCCTTTTCCTTTTCCTTTTCCTTCTCTCTGTCCTTGTCGCCGAGCTTGGGCGGGGTGAGGATGATGTCGTCGATCAACCCGTACTGCTTGGCGGCTTCCGAGGTGAGGAAGTAGTCGCGATCGGTGTCGAGCGTCACCTTGTCGATCTTCTGGCCGGTGTGCTTCGCGATGATCTGGTTCAGCTGCTCGCGCTCCCGCAAAATCTCCTTGGCGTGGATCTGGATGTCGGTGGCCTGCCCCTGCATGCCGCCCCACGGCTGGTGGATGAGGATGTTTGCATGCGGCAGCGCATACCGCAGCCCGTGAGCGCCGCCGGTCAGCAGCACCGCGGCCATCGAGGCCGCCATGCCGATGCAGATGGTCGACACCGGTGGCCGGATGTACTGCATCGTGTCGTAGATCGCCAGGCCCGCGGTCACGTGGCCGCCCGGGCTGTTGATGTAGAGGGAGATGTCCTTTTCCGGATCCTCCGACTGGAGGTAGAGGAGCTGCGCCACCACGAGGTTGGCGACCTGGTCGTCGATCGGGGTGCCGATGAAGACGATGCGCTCCTTGAGGAGTCGCGAGTAGATGTCGAAGGCCCTCTCGCCGCGGCCCGTGTTCTCGACCACCATCGGCACGAGATACCCGGCCGGCCGCCGTGTCTGTCTCATTTCCCGCACAACGTCATTCTAGACAGGCGGTCCGCGGGTTCCGTCAAGTCCTTGAAACTGCGACTTCGACGAGGCGCTCCAGGACTCTCCGGCGGCGAAGCCGCGAGGCGAAGTAGCGCCGGGCGCTTGGACTCTTCTTCAGCTCCGCCACCTGGTCTTTCAGCTCGTCGTCCGCGGCGGCCTGCTCCTCGAGGAAATTGACCACGTCCTCGTCCGACGGCTCCAGGTTCTCGCGCCGGGCAAACTCGGCCAGCACGAGGTCGATCTTCAGCCGCGCCTCCGCCTCAGGCTGCTGGTCGGCCATCCACTGCTCCAGAGTTTTCCCCAGGTACTCGAGGTAGCGCTCGAGCCGCAGTCCCTGGCGGTTCAGGCTGCGCTCCATCGATTCCAGCTGGCTCGTCAGCTCGCGGTCGACGAGCGCCGCCGGGACCTCGACGCTCGACGCCTCGACCAGCGCTCGAACGACTTCCTGCTCGCGCTCGACCTTCTCCATGGCTCGAATCGACTCCACGAGCTCGGCGCGGACCGCGTCGCGATAAGCGTCGGCAGTTTCCTGTGCGCCATTGCTCAGAGTCTTGACCAACGCGTCGTCGAGCACCGGGAGGATCTTCTCCTTCACGCCGCGCAGCGTGACCCGGATCGTCGCCTCCTTGCCCGCGAGCCTTGGTTCGCTGTAGGTCTCGGGGAACGTGACCTTCGCCTCCCGAGTCTCATCGACAAAGGTGCCGGGGAGAACGGCCAGCAGCTCAGGAAGCAGCACGCCTTCTTTGAGCTCCGACTCCATCGCCTTCTGCGTTTCCGATTCAACGATCGCTCCGTCCGCCTCGACCTCGACGTCGATGATCGCCAGGTCGCCCATCCTCAGCTCGCGTTCCACCGGCGTGATCTCCGCCATCGGCTCGCGAAGCTCTTCGAGACGGCGTTCGAGCATCTCCTCAGTGACTTCGTGACCGTGGAGGTCTGGATTAAGAGTCGTGATGTCCGCGAGCGTCACCTCGGGCATCACGCTGATCGTCGCCTTGAGCTTCGCCGGTCGCCCGCGCTCGAGCTCGAGGACCTCGACGTCGGGGTTGTCGATGGGATCGATGGATTTCTCCGCGAGGGCCTGGCGGATCACCTCGGGGATCATCGTCTCGACGACCTCCTCACGCACCGCGGCCGGTCCGAGCCGCGCCTCGACGAGCGACCGCGGCGCGCGGCCGGGACGGAAGCCCTCGATCTTCGCGCGCGACACGAGCCGGTTGAGGACGCGCTCGTAAGTCGCGTCGACGACCTCGGTTGGCACCTCGATGGTCATCCCCACCTGGCTCTTCGGTAGTTGCTCCGTGACGACGGAGAGCGGTGTGGCCATCACCGCAAGTCTACGGACGCCCGGCACTGGACTAACGCGGGCGAGCTACGGGCAGGGAGACGCCGGTACAGGCGGCGTGGGGCAGGTCGGAGTCGGGCTCGGCGGCGGAGGGTTCGCCAGCACCGGGCCGGTGCCGGGGTCCGGCGGGACCGTGTAGTTGACCGGTGCGGGGGTCGGGCTCGGCGGGTTGTCGCCGGGCAGCTTCGCGATGTTCGTGGTGTCGGTCAGGAACCAGCTGTTGTTGGCGCCCGCGACGACTCCGGGAGGAGGTGTGTACCAGAGGTTGCCAGGCACGCCCGCCTCCGCCTGCGACACGAATGAGTGAACCGCGGGAGACGCGACGAAGACGCCGTCCGCTCCCTGCAGCATCGTGTACTGAGGCAGGTCCGCCAGGATGTCGCCGACCCACAGTCCGACCGCAATCTTCGGAGTGAAAGCGATCGTGACCGCGTCTTTGAAGTTGTCGGTGGTCCCGGTCTTGGCCGCGACGGTGCGATCCTTCCAGTGCAGCGCGCTGTTGCAGCCGAAGATGAGGCAGCGGTTCTGGTCGTCCGACATGGTCTGGGCCATGATGAAGGCGACCGCCGGGTCCAGAGCCAGGCGGGCGCGCTGGTCGGGGTGCGTCGTGTAGAGATTCTGGCCGTGCGAGTCCGTGACGCTCAGGATGGATTCCGGCGTGTGATAGACGCCCATGTCCGCGTAGGTCGCGATCCCGCTGACGTGCTCGAGCAGGGTGATCGGGTACCCACCCAGCGTGAGCGAGGGACCGTACTCGTCGGCCGGCGCGGTGGCGTTGTAGGTGCCGTCCGGGTTGACGTACCTGGGCATCACGCCGAGGTTGCGCATGTAGGTGAGGACCGCGGGCACTCCAATCGAAAGCTCGGTCTTGACGGCCGCGATGTTCAGCGAGTTGGCGAAAGCCTTCTTCAGCGGCAGCACGCCGTGGGACTTGTGGTCGTAGTTGTAGAAGTCGGTGGTGCTGTACGCGTCCTTATAGACGAGGGGGCTCGGGCCGTCGTAAATCGGCGTGTCGACCGTCGCGGCTCGCGCGTTGATCACCGCGCCGTATGTGTACGGCTTCATCGACGACCCCATGTTGCGAGGGATGGTCGTGTAGTTGATCTGGCCGGCGGACGCGTTGTAGTTCGGCGATCCGACCATGACCAGGATATTGCCGGTCGTAGGATCCTCGGCGATCATGCCCGACGACAGCTGGCCGTGTGGGTCCCAGCACGCGGCGCCCGCCTCCGACAGGTAGGGCCACCCGTCCGGGGCGCCGCTGTTGTAGCAGTTGCGGCCCGGCTTGGCGGCCAGGTTGTAGCTCACGACGGACTCGCCGATCTGCTGCATGTGGTAGTCGAGGGTGGTCTTCACGTTGAGCTGCTGGACCCCGGGCTGGAAACCGAGCTGGCGCAGCTCGGCGAGCACGTAGTCGACGAAGTGCGGCGCCAGGAAGCTGTTGATCGGCGCCTGGTAAGTGAGCTGCTCGGCAACCGCCTTGTCCATGTCCTCTTGCGAGATGTAGTTCGAGCGCACCATGGCCTGCAGCACCTCTGTCTGGCGCAGCTTGGCCGCATCGGGGTGCAGGACCGGGTTCCATTCCGTGGGCGCCTGCGGCAGACCGGCGAGAACCGCGGCCTGGGCAAGGTCGAGCTTGGAGGCGGGGATGTGGAAGTAGCTTTGGGCCGCGGCCTCCACGCCGTACGACTGCGACCCGTAAAAGCTCTTGTTGAGGTAGAGCTCCATGATCTGGTCTTTGGTGTAGGCCTGGGCCAGCTCGTAGGCCAGGGCGAGCTCCTTGATCTTCCGGCTGACCGTCTGGTCAGGGGTCAGAAACTGCTGCTTGGCCAGCTGCTGCGTGATGGTGCTTGCGCCTCCCACGATGTGGCCTGAGCGGAGGTTGTCGTAGGCGGCCCGGATGATGGCCGCGGCGTCGAACCCAGGGTTGGAGTAAAAGCCTTTGTCCTCAATCGCCACGGTGGCCTGCACCATCACGGGAGCGACCTGCGCCAGCTTCACCGCCAGCCGGTGGTCACCGTGGTTGCCGACGTCGGCCAGCAGGACGCCGTCGCTCGAGGTGATGATGGTGTCGCCGGCGAACGCGGCGCTGTCGAGGCCCTGAATCGAGGGCAGGCTGTCGAAGAATGATTGCGCGTAGGCGTCCGCGGCAAAGCCGATCACCAGGAGCACCGCCAGCACGGCAGCCAGGCCGCGGATCATCGCGGTGCGACGCAACTTCTGGCCGATCGGGGACCACGCGGCGTGGATCCGGGCTCGAGGGCGGTGGCCCGCCTTGGTCGTGATCTTCGCGGGAATGTTTCTAGACATGGTTGGGGGGCACGTAGATTCTACGGTTTCCCACCCACTCCAACGGCCCAGCGGACGAGTGGGTTACGCGGCTCGGCCGGCCCTCAGCCTGGAAAGCAATCCGCGGCTCGCCAGCCGCCATTCCTCGGGCGAGATCGCGCGGATCAGGTAGATGGCGACGAGGTATGCCAGCCCACCGGCGGGCAGGCTGATCGCGATCGAGAACCGGCTCAGCGGGTAGAGCACCACCCCCATCACGGCCCCCGCGAGCAGGATGCGCCAGCTCAGCCCGATCACGGCCAGGCGTAGCTCAGGGTGGTTGCGCTGCACGAACCACCAGCCGAAGGCGCAGAGGGAGGCCTCAGTGATCACCGTGGTCGTGCTCGCGGCGAGGTAGCCGAAAGCCGGGATGAAGATGAGGTTGAGGACGATGTTGATCGCCGCCGCCAGGCCCGTAGCCCATGCGTTCAGATGCTGGCGGTTGATCGCGTTGAGCATCGCGTAGAAGGCCGAGTTCGCGAAGAGGAACACGATGCCGAAGGCGAGGATGCGCAGCGAGGGCTCGGACTGAGGGAACAGCCGGAACAGCCGGCCGATGGGATGCACGAGCACGAATGTCCCGACCGTCAGCGGCCACCCCAGCAGAACCAGCACCTTGAAGAAGCGCTCGAAGGCGAGCTTCAGCCGCGAGATGTCGGTGACGAAATACAGGCCCAGCAATGGATAGACGACGACCTGGATCGCGAGCGGCACGAACTGAAGGGCCTCGAACGGCTTGTAGGCGAACGTGTACCAGCCGACCTCCGCGAACGAGCGGAAGTGCTGGAGGATCGGGACGTCCGCCCGGAAGTAGAGGTTGGTCAGAAAAGCCGTGTACGCGAACGGCAGTGCTAGCGGGATCCAGCGGCGCACGAGAGCTGCGTTCAGGCCCAACCGCACCCGTCCGAGGCGGAACACCTGGATGACGACCAGCGAGTAGACGATCGTGAAGCAGAAGGACGCCGTGTAGGCCCAGATGTAATAGCTCACGCCGGCGTGGCGCCGCGCGCCGAACAGGATCAACCCTCCCTGGATCGCGATCTCCGCGATGATCGCTATGGCGTCGAACTCCGCCCGGCCCACCGCGTAGAAGGTGTTGCGCAGCAGGTTCGCATACGCGGTCGCGACGAGCAGCGCAGCCCCGGGAACGATCAGCGATGGCAGGCTGGCGCCCACGTCGAGCGCGATCGCCATGATCACCGCGGCCACCACGCCCAGGGCGATCTTGACCACCAGGAGTGTGCCGAGGTAGTCGCCCAATTCTTTCTGGTTCCGCGCCGCTTCGCGCGTATAAAGCGGACTGAAGCCAAGGTCGGCGATCACAGAGACCAGCGCCGAGTAGGCGATCAAGGTCGTGTAGCGGCCGTAGTTCGCGTCGCCCAGCGCGTTGGCGAGAACGATCACGACGACCAGCGAAACCAGGCGGGAGACGGTCCGCGCGGCGAGGATGAGGACCGAGTTGCCGACGGCTCGCGTGCCGAGCCGCGCCGCAGCGCTGCGGGCTGCCTGGTCGCTCACGGCGAAATCCTAGATTGGCGTGCGCCGGCGCAACCTCCCCGTGCCAGCATTCGTTTAGGCAGTGATGGGCAGGGTCATCAAATGGTTCGGGGCGCTCGCGGCGATCGCCGTGCTCGGCGCCGGGGCCGGCCTGTATTTCGCGCTGCGGCCCGGCGCCAACGTCGCTTACGTCACGCCAAGCCCCGTCGCGCTCAACCCGAGTGCGCAGGCAAGCGCCAGCCCGACTGCATTGCTCGAGCCTCTGCCGGCCGACGTTCTGCTGCCTGTTCCCTACACTGACCAGGCACCCCTCGGAGACTGGGCGGCCAAGCAGCACACCTGCGAAGAGGCGAGCCTGGCGATGGTCGACCGCTACCTTGCCGGTGACCACTCGGGCTCGCAGATCGATCCAGTCACCGCCAACGCAGCAATCAACCGGATCACCCCGTGGAAGCCTGCCGTCGACCTGACCACCGAACAGGTCGGCGAGGTGGCCACCCAGCATCTCGGCTGGTCACACGAGGTGTTGCCCGCAAGCCGCCTCAACATGCAGCAGCAGCTCGCCTTGGGGCGCCCGCTCATTGTCGGGGTTCGTACTCATGGCCTTGGCAACTCCAACTACCCCGGATATCGCACCCACTACGAACAGCCTGGCTGGTCGGTTTCGCACTACCTGGTGGTCGTCGGTTACAACAACTCGGGGTCGTTCATCCTCAACGACCCCGGCATCACCCGGGGCCATGGTTACGCGATCACTTATGACCAGCTCATGCACGCGATCGACGACCTCGACCAGGCTTATCCGTTGCTCAACAGCGGGCGCGTCATCCTTGTCCTCGCTCCGCCGGCGAACGTCTAAACGCCATCGCCCGCAGGTCGGGCGAAGACCTCGTTCGCGGGCGCTAGGCGCTCCTGACGGGTACCGGGGAAGTGCACCCTGACGCCGGGGCGTCCGGGGCTGCCAAGCTCCCATCCCGCCTCGTAGAGCTCGGCCGCTCGGGCAAGGTCAGCCGCCTGGGCGGTCTTCGCCCCGTCCGTGAACGTCAAGCTCTGCGCCCGGGCACCCGGAAACCCGAGCCTCACCTCGCCTCCTGTCTTGAGATTGAAGACGAAGTCGTCGAGCGAACCCTCCTCCCTGCCGGCGACCAGCTCCGCCACCGTGGGGAACTTGCCTTCCTTCATCCCGGCCTTCAGGTCGGCGCGGGAGGCTCGATGCACCCCACGCGCGCGGCGCCGCTGCTCGGTGAGGAGGACGTCGCGCTCGGCGCGGAGGGCGGCCAGGTCCTGCTCGAGCGGCCGCATACGCTCCCGAATGCCGCCGATGCGCCTTTCGAGCTCAGCCTCGCCGGCCGAGCTCAGGTCTTCAGCCACAAACCGAGACGTTAGGGCTTGCGCGGCCTCGCGGCCTGCGAGAATCTGCCGCCGTGGCACTACCGCCGCGGATCGTCGGGTTTGGGGGCCGGAGCCTTGCCACCGCCGGCATTCTGTCCAGGCTGGACGAGTACGTGCTGGAGCTGAGCGGCAGGGAGCGTCCGAGGGTGCTCTACCTCCCCACTCCCGCTGCCGACGCGGACGCTCTGATCGTTGGGTTTTACGAGAGGTTCACGGGTCGCGCCGAGCCCTCGCATCTGAAGCTTTTCGGAGCACCCGATGCGTCGTCGTGGCGCCCCCGCCTGCTTCAGCAAGACGTGATTTTCGTGTCGGGCGGCAACACCGCGAACGCCCTTGCGGTCTGGCGCGCGCACGGCATGGACGCCGCGCTGAGAGAAGCGTGGGAGAGCGGCATCGTCCTGTCCGGCGGCAGCGCCGGAATGATCTGCTGGTTCGAGTGTTCGGTGACCGATTCGTTCGGACCGGGCCTGGCCCCACTTCGCGACGGTCTTGGTTTTCTGCCCGGCAGCGCGTGCCCGCATTACGACGGCGAGGAACGGCGGCGCCCCATGTACCAGCAGCTCGTGGCATCTGGTTTTCCTGGTGGCTTCGCCGCCGACGATTTCGCCGGCATTCACTTCGAGGGCACCACGCTGAAAGAGGTGGTCACCGAGGTGGCGGGACGTGGCGCGTATCGGGTGGAGCTGATCGATGGCGAGCTGCGGGAGACCCGGATCCCGGCCCGTCTCTTGAGCTAGAGGGTTATTTCAACGTCGACGTTGAGAAACTCGTAGACTAAACCACGTGGATGTGCCGGGCGCGCGCAGGGCGCACTTAGATTCCAGACGGGGGACGATCCTTGCCTACTTGAAGACTCACGGGCACGCGAGCCTGGGCGAGATCGCCGCCCACCTCGAGGTTTCCAAGCAAGGAGCGCTACGCCACCTCGAGGCGCTCGAAGCCGCCGGCCTGGCGACTGTGGCGTCCGCGCCGCCGCACGGCCGCGGCCGCCCGGAGAACGTCTACCAGCTCACCGCGGCCGCCGGGGACCACTTTCCCGACGGACACCGGGAGCTGACCGGAGAGCTCGTGGGGTTCGTGTCGGACGAGCAGCTGAAGCGCTTTTTCGAGCTGCGCACCGCGCGGCTCGAGGCCGAATACGCCCCCAGACTGGCGGGGCTAGACTTTGGAGCGCGCGTCCGCGAGCTGGCCAAGCTCGCCACCGAGCACGGTCACATGGCCGAGGTGGTCGAGCTGGGGGAGGGTGGACTCGCGATTCGCCACTGCAACTGCCCCATCCAGGACGTCGCCGCCCGTACCGGCCTGCCCTGCGTGAACGAGCAGCAGATGTACGAACGGCTCCTGGGCACCCCGGTCACCAGGTCCACCTGGATGGCTGAAGCGGCGAACGATTGCACTTACGAAGTCAAGAAAAGCGGAGGGAGAGTTGGCTGATTTCGAGATCAAAGACCTGCGGGCGAGCGTCGAGGGGAAACAGATCCTCAAGGGCGTCACGCTTGCGATCAACAAGGGCGAGGTCCACGCGGTGATGGGACCCAACGGCTCCGGCAAGTCGACGCTCTCGCACACCCTGATGGGCCACCCCGGCTACACAGTGGACGGTGGCGAGGTCATCTTCAAGGGACAGAACGTGCTGGCGCTCGAGGTCGACGAGCGGGCCCGCCTCGGCATGTTCCTCGCGCTGCAGTACCCGGTGGTCGTGCCCGGCATCTCGATGACCAACTTCCTTCGCACGGCGCTCAACGCCAAGCGTGGTTACGACGGCAAGGACAAGTCGAAGCAGATCTCCCCGAAAGAGTTCCGGTCGATGCTCAAAGGCGAGCTCGAGGTTCTTCACATGGACGACTCGTTCCTGCCGCGCTACATCAACGACGGGTTCTCCGGCGGCGAGAAGAAGCGCGCGGAGATCCTGCAGATGGCGATGTTGAAGCCCGAGATCGCGATCCTCGACGAGACCGACTCCGGGCTCGACATCGACTCGATCAAGTTCGTCGCCGAAGCCGTGAACCGCATGCGCGGCCCGGAGCTTGGCGTGCTGATCATCACTCACTACACGCGGATCCTGGAATTCATAAAGCCCGACTTCGTGCACGTGCTCGTGGACGGGAAGTTTGTCCTGTCGGGCGGTCCCGAGATCGCCAACCGCCTCGAGAAGACTGGTTACGCGGAATGGGGCGAGGCCGACGAGCCCAAGGAGGTTGCCTGATGGCGACAGTACCCAAGGTCGATGTTGGCACCGATTACAAGGAGAAGTACGGCTTCTCCGTCCCCGAGGACTACATCTTCAAGGCCAAGCGCGGCCTGAACCCCGAGATCGTCAAGGAGATCTCGTGGATGAAGAAGGAGCCCGAGTGGATGCTGAACTTCCGCTTGAAGTCGCTCGAGATCTTCCGCAAGAAGCCCATGCCCAACTGGGGCGCGGACCTCTCGGTGATCGACTTCGAGAACATCTTCTATTACCTCAAGGCGTCGGACAAGCAGTCGACCTCATGGGAAGACCTCCCGCCCGACATCAAGAAGACCTACGACCGCCTGGGCGTGCCCGAGGCCGAGCGCAAGTTCCTCGCCGGTGTGTCCGCGCAGTACGAGTCGGAGGTCGTCTACCACTCGCTGCACGAGGACCTGTCGAAGAAGGGCGTCATCTTCACCGACACCGACTCGGCGCTGCGCGACCACCCCGAGCTTTTCAAGGAGTACTTCGGCACCGTCATCCCGCCGGCCGACAACAAGTTCTCCGCGCTGAACAGCGCGGTCTGGTCGGGCGGCTCGTTCATCTACGTGCCGAAGGGCGTGCGCGTCGACATCCCGCTGCAGGCTTACTTCCGCATCAACGCGGAGAACATGGGCCAGTTCGAGCGGACGCTGATCATCTGCGACGAAGGCTCGTTCGTGCACTACATCGAAGGCTGCACTGCGCCGATCTACACGACCGACTCGCTGCACTCGGCGGTGGTCGAGATCATCGTCAAGAAGAACGCGCGCTGCCGGTACACGACGATCCAGAACTGGTCGACCAACGTCTTCAACCTCGTGACCAAGCGCGCGCTGGCTTACGGCGACGCGACGATGGAGTGGGTCGACGGCAACCTCGGCTCGCAGATCACGATGAAGTACCCGAGCGTCTACCTCATGGAGCCGGGCGCCAAGGGCGACGTGCTTTCAGTGGCGTTTGCCGGCAAGGGACAGCACCAGGACGCCGGCGGCAAGATGATCCACGTCGCGCCGAATACGACATCGACCATCACGTCGAAGTCGATCTCGAAGGGAGGCGGTCGGACGTCATACCGCGGCCACATCAAGATGTACCCCGGCGCCAACAACTCGAAGTCGTTCGTCAAGTGCGACGCGCTCTTGCTCGACGACGAGTCACGCTCGGACACCTATCCGTACAACGACGTCGACGCTGAGAACGTGACCCTCGGCCACGAGGCCACCGTGAGCAAGGTCTCCGACGAGCAGCTCTTCTACCTCATGAGCCGCGGCATCACGCGCAGCGAGGCCGAGACGATGATCGTCAACGGCTTCATCGAGCCTTTCACCAAGGAGCTCCCCCTGGAGTACGCGGTGGAGCTCAACCGGCTCATCCAGCTCGAGATGGAGGGCTCGGTAGGCTGAGCAGTGCACCGCGGGCGATCAGCGAGAGATTCGACGACCAGGTGGGCCAGATGCTAGGCGCCACCGAGCAAAGCAGCGCGCGCATCCCGTGGATGCGTAAGCGAGTAGCGCAGGCGGCAACGACGCAGATGGCCCGCATGGGCGTCGAAGATCCGTTGATCGTCCCGCGGGGCACTGCTTAATGCCCCTGACCCTCGAAACCCTGGAGACGTCGGTGCTCCAGGGTGAACCCGACTGGCTGCAGAAGCGGCGGCGCGGCGCGCTCGCGACCTACGAGCGTCTGCCGATGCCCAGCAAGACCGACGAAGAGTGGCGGCGCACCGACATCAGCAGACTCAACACGGCCCAGTTCTCGGAGCTCGAGCACCGCAACGGTTTCAAGCTCGACGCCCTGTCATCGCTGCCGCGCGGAGTGATCCTCGAGCCACTTCGCGTGGCCGCGGAGAAGCATCCGCAGCTCGTCGAGCCGCTGCTGTTCTCGCTCATCAAGGCTGACCGCGATAGGTTCAGCGCGCTTCACGCAGCGTTCTTTACCGGCGGCACCTTCCTCTATGTGCCGGATGGGGTAGAGATCGTCGAGCCGATCGTCGGCCAGCACATCTCACACGGCGGCGGCACCGCATTGCTGCCTCACACGCTCATCGTGGCCGGCCGCGGCGCTCGCTTCCACTACCTGGACGAGTACATCGGCCGAGACGACGAGCCCGCCTCTTATCGCAGCGGCTCGGCTGAGATCTTCGTCGGCGAAGGCGCCGAGGTCGGCTACGTCGCGGTGCAGAAGTGGGGACGGAACGCGTGGCATTTCGCTGACCAGCGTGCCCGTCTCGAGAAGGACGCCAGGCTGCGGCTGTTCAATGTCACGCTCGGCGGTCGATTCTCGAAGACTCGCGTCGAAGCGTCTCTCGTAGGACAGGGCTCCGACGCCGAGCTGAAGTCGATCTACTTCGCCTCCGGGGAGCAGTTCTTCGACTTCCACACGCTGCAGGACCACCAGGTCGGCAACACACGCTCCGACCTGCTCTTCAAAGGCGCTCTGCAAGACAAGGCACGCACCGTCTACGCCGGGCTGATCCGGATCGAGAAAGGCGCCGCGCGCTCGGACGCGTACCAGGCCAACCGCAACCTCGTCCTCTCCGACCACGCGAAGGCGACCTCGATCCCGATGCTCGAGATCGACAACAACGACGTCCGCTGCACGCACGGCGCGACGGTCGGCCCCGTCGACCCCCAGAGCATGTTCTACCTCCAGTCGCGCGGCATCCCCGCGGCGACGGCCAAGCGGATGATCGTCCAGGGATTCTTTGGCGACGTGCTGGACCGGATCCCGTTCGAGCACGCACGCAACCTCATCGAGGCCGACCTGGAGGCGCGCCTTGGCTAGGTTTCGGGTCGCCTCTGTAGCGGAGCTGCCGGACGAGACTATCAAGCGAGTCGATGCGGGGCACACGCCTGTCTGCCTCGCGCACGCCGAGGACGGCAACTTCTACGCGCTCAACGACATCTGCACGCACGAGGAGTTCAACCTGAGCGACGGCGAGCTCTGGGGCATGGACGTCGAGTGCCCGCAGCACGGCTCTCGCTTCAACCTGGTCACGGGCAAGGTCACCGGCCTTCCGGCCGTGATCCCCGCGACGACCTACCCGGTGACCGTGGATGGCGACGAGGTCTTCGTCGAGGTCCCGGATTGATCAAGACCCTCGACGTCGAGACGATTCGCAAAGACTTCCCCATCTTCAAGACGGGGATCGCCTACCTCGACTCGGCCAACACGTCTCAGCGGCCGCGCCAGGTAACCGCCGCGATGGTGGAGTACTTCGAGAAGTTCAACTCGAACGTCCACCGCGCGGCCTACCGGATCGCCGAAGAGGCGACCGTGCGCTACGAGGCGACACGGGAGAAGGTCCGCGACCTGATCAACGCGGCCTCGACCAAGGAGATCATCTACACGCGCGGCACGACTGAGGCGATCAACCTGGTCGCCTACTCGTGGGGCCGCAAGCACATCAAGCACGGCGACCTCATCGTCCTCACTCTCCTCGAGCACCACTCCAACATCGTGCCCTGGCAGATCCTCGCGGCTGAGAAGGGGGCGACGATCGAGTACGTCGACATCGACGAGCGCGGCGAGCTGCGCCTCGACCAGTTCCAAAAGCTCCTCGAGCACTCGCCGAAGCTCGTCGCCTTCGGCCAGGTCAGCAACGCTCTCGGCACGATCAACCCGGCGCAGGAGATGGTTGCCGCGGCCAAGGCCGCCGGCGCGACGGTACTGGTGGACGGAGCCCAGGGCGCCCCGCACCAGGGGGTCGACGTCCGCGCGTTGGGCTGCGACTTCTATGCGTTCAGCGGGCACAAGATGCTGGGCCCGACCGGCGCGGGCATCCTGTACGGCCGCCGCGAGCTGCTCGAGGCGATGGACCCCTTCATGTCGGGCGGCGACATGATCAAGGCCGTCCGCATCGAGGGCACGACCTACCACGAGCTGCCGTGGAAGTTCGAGGCCGGTACGCAGGCGATCGCGGAGGTCATCGGACTGGGCGCGGCCGTCGACTACCTCAGCGCGCTGGGCATGGACGCCGTGCGGGCGCACGAGCGGGAGATCACCGAGTACGCATATGAGGCGCTCAGCGACGTCGAGGGGCTGACGCTGTACGGGCCGCCCCCTTCGCGGCGCGCCGGCGTCATCTCGTTCTCGATCGAGGGGATCCACCCGCACGACCTGGCCACCATCGCCGACCGCGACCAGGTCTGCCTGCGGGCGGGCCACCACTGCGCGATGCCTCTCATGACCCGGCTCGGAGTCGCCGCCACCGCCCGCGCCTCCTTCTATGTCTACACACAGAAGGATGAAGTCGACCGGTTGGTCGGTTCCATCAAAGAGGCCCAGAGAATTTTCAAATGAGCAGTACCGCAGCGGACTACCAGTTGTGCTCACCCCACGAAATCTTCGATTTCGCGGGGACCCCGAGCGGGCTGTCGCAGCCATGAGCACACGAGCCGGCACTGCTGCCGATGATCAGTTCTATCGCGAGTACATCCTCGACCACTACAAGAACCCGCGCAACTTCGGACGTCTCGAAAACCCGGACATCAGCCACGAAGAGGACAACCCTCTCTGCGGCGATGTGATCGGGATGGATTTCCGCGTCAAGGACGGGGTGATCGAGGACATTCGCTTCCACGGCCGCGGATGCGCCATCTCGCAGGCGTCCGCCTCGCTGCTGACGGAGCGGTTGAAAGGCCTTCCGCTCGAAGACGCGAAGAAGATCGGCAAGGCCGACGTGCTTGGAGAGCTGGGGATCGACATCTCCCCCGCTCGGATCAAGTGCGCACTTCTGTCATTGAAAGTGTTGAAGGTGGGTGCTTACGGATTGGCAGGCAATGACGAGGATGAGGAGTAACTGATGGAAACCAAGAAAGAGGAAGCGCCCTTTCGCGACTTGAAGCTTGACGACGTGAAGAAGCTCATCGACGAGGGCTACGACGTGGTGGACGTCCGCGAGGACTGGGAATGGAAGAAAGGCCATGTGCCCGGCGCGCGACACGTCGTCCTCAACACGCTCCTGGCCAACCCGAGCGCGCAGAAGTTCCACGACCGCACGATCTTTGTGTGCGCCACGGGCGAACGGTCGGCGGTGGCATCCGAGATGGCAGTGGCCCTTGGGGTCAAAGACGTCGTGAACTTCCGCGGCGGCACCAAGGCCTGGAAAGATGCAGGCCTACCGCTGGAGACGCCGTGACAGATTTCGCCCCGACGCACCAGGTCGCGCCAGACTCAACGGTCAAACCCGAAGACGTGATCGAGGTCCTGCGCCAGTGCTTCGACCCCGAGATCCCGGTCAACATCGTGGACCTCGGGCTGATCTACGACATCGCGATCAAGCCGGCGCGGGTGGACATCAAGATGACCCTCACCGCTCTGGGCTGCCCGATGGCCGCCGAAGTGATGGCGGACGTCCGCGACCACCTGCTCACGTTGCCCGGCATCGCGGACGCGGGAGTCGACATCGTTTACGAGCCGGTCTGGTCCCCTGAGCGCATGTCCGAAGAAGCGCGCTGGGAATTAGGGATGGTATGAGGGAAACCCGGATGGTCTCCCTCATCGGCCGGCCGGCTTCGCCGGCGGGCCTGCTCTTTTCCGGTATAAGGTTGGGCTTGTCTGAGTAGTTACTCCTCGCGACGCTCATGGCCATAAGCGCGATGGGGACGGCCGGAGTAAATCCGGCCTACATGCAACGCTGGCTTTCTTACTAACGCCGGAGTTAATCCGGCCTACATGCCACGCGGGAGTAACTAGCTAGTCGGCACCCAAACGGCGGACGCCCAGCGCGACCCTGGCGCGAACTGCAACAGGGTCAGGCGATTGGTTTCGTCGCCAGGCTTGCATGCAGCCTTCGCACGAGCACGCGGGGCCGACCGGCTCCGCAGCCTCTGCCAGAGATCCGCCGATCAGCTGAAACAACGTTGTGACGATCTTTGCAGGACGTAGAGATGACATTTGCTTGCCTCCGTGGTGTGTTCAACAAAGGCTAACGCATGAGTGTCGGATTTCCTGCTAACGCCAATCATTCGTAGCCGCCGGCGATCGGCCGGCGTTCCGCGCGATCGAAGCGGCGATGCCTGAATAGTCGGGCGCCGGGGCAAAGCCCTGGACCATGTATTTCGTCATCAAAGGATCGCGCAGCGCCAGCAGCTGCTCTCTGATTCGAGCCTTGATGCCGTCCTCGAGACCCGCGCGGACGACCACCGGCTGGCTTGGCGCCGGCCCCAGCGTCTCGACCACCCTCACCCGCTCGGCAAGCTCGGGATCCTGTCGCAGCGCAACACCGAGCACGTGGCAGTCGATGGCGGCGCCGTCGATCTCCCCGTCCGAGACCATCCGCACCGCCCGCTCGTGAAACCCGGCCTCGACGACTTCACCGAAGAAGTCCCATGACCCAATGCGTTGGAGCGTGACCCAGTAGCCCGACCACGAGCTGGGCTCGTTGAACGCCCAGCGCGCGCCACGCAAGTCCTCGAGCGACTGGAAAGACGAGTTGCGATTCACGATCACGTCAGAGGTGTAGAGAGGCTTGCCGCCGAAGCGGGGATCGGTGAGGATGGGCGCCGCGACGACCTCCACCGCATTGCCGAGCCAGATCATTGGCGGGCTGCAGACGAACGCGACATCGATTCGCCCGGTGCCGAGCTCCCTCCAATCGCCGCCGTCGATCAGCTCGGAGGCGCCGTACGCTGCCGCGACGAATTCGTACAAAGGCCGGTTGCACGGCGCGAGATAGGTCGCGGCCAGCATGTTCAAGCGAAGAGGACTACAGGGTCGAGCCTCAGCAACCCGGATGCGTGACCTGGCCGCGAGAGTCGATCGCGGATGAGGTGCAAGACCCGTAGTGGAAGTTGAGGCGCCCGTTGACGCAATCGAAGTAGTACGGCCCGGTGACGTACCCCGATCCCCCTCCCGAAACGGTGCCCTGGCCCGGGCACACGATGATTCGCTCGGTGACCTCGAAGCCCGCGACCAGGACGGCCACGGTGACCACCGCGGCAGCGACTGCCGTCAGCGAGGACGAGGTCAGGAATGGCCCGCGCAAGGTGCGCACGGTCGCGCCGGTCGCCATCGCGCCGGCGATGACCAGCGGCACCCCGATCGAGAAGATGGCAAGGACTCCGAGAACGAGCAGCCCGCCGGCGGCGGCCGCGCGCAAGGGCATCCGCGACGCCGGGCTGCCGAGGCGCGTCAACGAGACCAGCAAGAGGGCCGCCATGACGAGGAGGTAGCCCGCGACGAATGGAACCGTGTAGGCATCGAGCGCAACACCGCCCTGGCCCAACTTCAACAGCAGGTACGCGACATCGGTCGCGAGCGCAAAGACCAGCGCGAACCACGCCATGAAGCGCGCCGGCCTGGTGTCGATCAGCTGCGCGGCGACCGCCATCGACTGAACTCTACCCAGCTTGAGCACCGCTTCCGGGTATGGCGGTCCTCGTCAAGTTCGCCGACCGCATCCGCATCCACTGAATCCAGAGGAGGATCAGGAAGTACTGCGCGAACTGGCCCAGCGTGTAGGACACGACCAGCACGGACACCGGTGCGTGTGCGTAGCTCTCGAGGGGATCCCAGATCAGCATCGTCAGCAAGAAAACGAATCCAAGGTTCACCCAGAGGAAGACCGCCGCACGCCCGGCTCGGAACTGATACGCGAGGAGCAGCATGGTCGGTGCGAGCAGGAGCTGGTAGACGGCCCACCCGATCGGACCGAGCATAGGCGAGAGGAGGGATGCCGCCGCGAACAGGCCCCATTTCGCCTCGTATCCGCCGCGAAGCTGCCGGATCAAGAGCCAGCCGGCGCCCAGCACCGCGACGGCGACTCCAACCGTCAAGGCAGTTGATGCGGGCACCCCGAGCCTGCACATCAGCGCCAGGGGTGAGTAGTTCTCGATCACGCACGCGTTAGCCGGACCTCGCGACTGGGTCGCGAACTTGTTCAGGTAGACGATGGGGTTGGCGACCGAGACGTCCCCTGCCCGCCAGGCCAGGAATCCGAGCCCGATCGCAGTGAGAAGCGCCGCCACGCCGATCGACGATGCGCCCGCTCGACGCAGGTCACGGCGCAGGAGCAGGACAAGGGGAAGCAGCACAAAGATCGGCTTCACCGCGAGCGCCAAGCCGATCAACGCACCTGCGCTGCGGTCGCGCCGACCCAGCAGGGCAACGCCCCACAGCGTCAGCCCGAAGATGATCAGGTTGATCTGCATCCAGAAGATGCTCGTGACGGCTGGCGCGAAGACGGCGGCGGCGACGAGCGTCCCCCACCACCATCTCGAGGACACCCGGCCATGCAGCCGGCCCCACACCGACACCAACAAGGCACCCCAGACCAGCAGGTTGACGGCAGACATCACGGGCGTGGCGACCTCGAAGGAAGCCGCCCGCGAAACGGCAGCCATCACCAGGCCGTAGAAAGGTGTCCCCAGCCACGAGGTCGAGACCACTTCGGGGTGGCCGGTCGACCACGCCACCGCGCCTGCGTGGTAAGCACTCCCAAAGTCCATCGGATAGTGGAACAGGGCGATGAGCGGAACCAGCGCGAGGACCGCCACCACAGGCGCCAGGAGGTAGAGCCTCCGCGCCGGCACTTTGGGAGCGACAGGAGGAGCGTCAACGTTGCGGCTTCCGCCGTCTAGATCCACGCTGGCCGTCACTCTAACCGCGCACCCCCGCGACGGCGGGATCACACGATCGAAGATCGGCGCTCCCTACACTTAATCCGGTGACGGATTTCAGCCCCGGGCTGGAGGGGGTGGTCGCGGCCCAGACGGCAATCAGCGAGGTCGACGGGGCCAACGGCCGGCTCATCTATCGAGGCGGATACCTGATCGAGGACCTCGCCCCGGTCGTGACGTACGAAGAGGTCGCCTACCTGCTCTGGAACGGCGATCTTCCGAACCAAAAGCAGCTAGATGCCTTGCGCAAGCCGATGGCGGCCGCCCGTTCTCTCAACAAAGCGGGGCGCGGCGCGTTGATGGCGATGGATCCGCAGACCGATCCCATGGACGTTCTGCGCACCGTCGTCTCGGCACAGGGCGCCACCAATACCCCGATGAAGCCCACGCTCGATGAGGCCATCGCGTTGACCGCGGTCTTCCCGACGATCGTTGGCGCCGCCTACCGCCGGCGGCAGGGAAAAGAAGTGATCGAGCCCCGCGATGAGCTCTCGCACTCCGCCAATCTCCTCTGGATGATGGAAGGCAAGGAAGCCGACCCCAGGCGCGTGCGCTGGGTCGACGCGTACCTGGTGCTGCTCGCCGACCACGGGCTCAATGCGTCGACCTTCGCCGCACGGGTCATCGCCTCGACCGCCAGCGACCTCACCTCGTCGGTCGTCGGCGCCATCGGCGCATTGAAAGGCGCCGCACACGGCGGGGCCACTTTCGCAGCGCGCACCATGCTCGACAAGATCGGCTCCGCCGAAAACGCCGAGAAGTGGATGCGCGAGGCCAACGCGCGGCACGAACGATTTGCGGGATTCGGCCATCGCGTGTACCGGACGTACGATCCGCGGGCCAAGATCCTGCGCGAGACGGCCCGCAGCGCATCGCCCGAGCTGCACCGCACCGCGGCCCGCACCGAAGAGCTGGCGCTTCAGATCCTGCACGAAGCTCATCCCGAACGACCGAACGCGACCAACGTCGATTTCTGGGCCTCCGTGGTCCTGACCGGCGCTGGCATTCCAAAGGAGATGTTCACCTGCATCTTCGCCACCTCACGAGTTGTGGGCTGGACCGCTCACGTGCTTGAATCGCTGGCTGACCTGCGGATCATCCGCCCCGCATCGGAGTGGACAGGTCCCGAGCCGGGGTTGAAACCCTTACCACTATCTGAGCGGGGCTAGCCAATCCGGCGGCCGGGGCTCGACCGCGAGGCCTGGCGCCGACTTGGCGGGGTCGGACTCGCGTGGTTCCTCCTGCTCGGCGGCGCTTTCACCGCGTGGTACGTGATCGCCGTCCCGCTCCGCAGGGAAATCCTGGACAACGACCTGACGCTGGCCTACATCGGCGCCCGGATCGGAATCGAGCACGGCTGGAGCCATCTCTACTCGCTGAGCCTGCAGCACCAGCTGTTCACCCAGCTCCGACCAGAGGCTCCTTTCAACGATGGCGAACGTTTTATCTCGCCTCCCCCAAGCGCCTGGGTGCTGGTGCCGCTCACGGTCATCGGGGCGGCCGGGACCGTGTACGTCTGGCTGGCGGCCTCGGTGGCCGCGCTGGTCGCCGCCTGGTGGATCGCCGCGCCCGGTTCCGGCCGGGCCCGGATTCTGTGGCTGATCGCGGCGTTGGCCTGGTATCCCGTCCAGTACAGCCTGAGCCTGGCACAACCCGGCGCGATCGTCTTGCTTGCTGCCATGGCGTGCTGGAAGCTCGCCGGAATGGGCAAGCCATATCTGGCCGGCGCCGTGCTCGGCGCGTCGGTGCTGAAACCTCAGCTCACCCTGGCGGTGCCGCTCGTCCTCCTGGCCGCAGGCAGGTGGCGCATCTTCGCCGGGTGGGCCGTGACCGTCGGCGTCCTGGCCGCAGTGTCAGCGCTTGTGATCGGCCAGCAAGGGTTGACGGACTATCGCGCACTGCTGTCCGACGCTGAGCGCGTGGCCAACAACCGCTACTTCACCCCGGCCTATATTCTCGGCCCGGGCGCGCTCAGCTACGCGGTGCAGGCCGTGGTCGCGGTGATCGGGGTGGCGGGCGGATATCTCAACCGGCGTTCCAGCCTGGCCCGGATTTTCGCGCTCGGCCTCGTGACGACCACGCTCGCCGCCACGTACTGGCATCTCCAGGACTACGCGATCCTGGCCGGGGCCGCATGGCTTTTCTGGCGTGACGAAGCGCCCGCCTGGCGGCGCTGGTGGCTGCTCGTCGTGGCGATCGGCGGCGAGCTCGCCTGGCCGCTGAGCCCTCTTCCCATCCTGATCGGGCTGGCGGTCTGGCTGGGTTACCTCGCCTTGCCCCAGAATCCGGTTCCCCGCCCGGTCAGGGCCTGACCCGTGGCGATTTCGTTGGTCCCCGTCCCACGCGCAAGGCTCATCGTCGGAGCGATGGCGCTGGTGGTCGGAGCCGCAATCCTCGTGCTAACGCACACCTACAGCTTCTATTTCGATGAATGGACTTTCATCCTCACCGCGCCGGACTGGACGTGGAGCACCTACCTGCAGCCGCACAACGAGCACCCCGTGATGCTCCTTCGTCTCATCTACGCCGCCATCCTCTCGACGGTCGGCCTCCGCAGCTACCTGCCGTACATGGCGGTGCTGCTGGCGCTCCACGCGGCGAGCGCTGTGCTGTTGTTCGAGCTCGTGCGCAGGCGCGCCGGGGACCTCATCGCGATCGCCTGCGCAGCATTGTTCCTCGTGCTCGGCGCGGCCTGGGAAAACCTTCTCTGGGCATTTCAGATCGGCTTCGTCGGTTCGGTGGCCTGCGGCCTGGGGATGCTGCTGGCGATCGCCGGACCCTCCACCAGACGCCGCCTGGTGACGGCGGCGCTGCTGCTGGCCGGTTCGCTGATGTTCTCGGGAATCGGGGTTTGCTTCGTCGTCGCTGCCTCCGTGCAGCTCGCGCTCACCCCGGCTCGCCGGCGGGAGCTCTTGTGGTTTGCGCCGGTGATCGCGGCCTTCGGCGCGTGGTATCTCGCGTTCGGCCACAACGGGACGCCTCCGAACCCGCCTCCCACAGCCGCCAATATCGCACTGCTGCCGCAGTACGCCGCCTGGGGTCTCGGACAGAGCGCCGCCGGGTTGATCGGGGAAGGAGGGACGTGGGGTCCGCCGGCACTGGTGGCCGCAGCCCTGGCGATCGGCGCGAGCTGGTGGCGGCGCAGGCCCGATCCCTTCGCGCTTGGCGTGCTGGCGGCACTCCTGACGGTGTATGTCATCACCGGCATCGGCCGCGCCCAGCTGGGTTACCAGCAGGCCGGCGCCGGCCGCTACGTCTACGAAGGCGCCGTTTTCTGGCTCATCCTCCTGGCCGATGCTGCCCGCGGCCTGCCGTGGCGAGGAACCTGGCGGCCGGCTCTCGCCGCGTGCCTCTTCCTCGCTTGTTTCAGCAGCGCGGTTCTGCTGTTTTCCTTCGCCGCGGCCAAAGGCGTGCAGATGCAGCGCGAGGTGGCCGACCTCCAGGCGCTGACCGCCGAGCGATCGGACCCATGCATGAACCCCGGCGCCTCGGTGGATACCTTCGTGATGCCGCAGGTCGACAAACCGGCCGTCTACTACCGGGCGACGGACCGTTACGGCGACCCCACCGCCGGCCTTCCGATCACCGACCGGGGCGACTTCGACCGCGCCCGGAGCAACCTGGTGATCTCCGGCTGCCGCTGAAGTCGTTCCGAACCGGCTTCTACACTTAGATCGAAGTGCCCGCTAGCGATTTCGACGTGGCGATTCTGGGAGGCGGGATGGGTGGTTACCCGGCCGCGATCCGAGCCTCTCAACTTGGCCTGAAGGTGGCTCTGGTCGAAGCCGACAAGCTCGGTGGCACCTGCCTCCACATCGGCTGCATCCCCACCAAGGCCCTGCTCGAGTCGTCCGAGCTGTACCACCGGGTGTCCGCCCGCGGACCGGAGTTCGGGGTCAACGCCGACAAGGTGGTTTTCGACTACGGCCGTATCGCCGCCAGGCGCGACGCGGTAGTGAGCCAGCTCTACAAGGGCGTCCAGTACCTCATGAAGAAAAACAAGATCGAGGTGGTCGCCGGGAGCGGCCGTGTCCGCGACCTCAACACGCTCGAGGTCGGCGCAAACCAGCTCAAAGCCAAGCACCTCATCATCGCCACCGGCTCGACGGTCAGAACGTTGCCGGGACTTGAGTTCGACGGCAAGTTCATCGTCTCGTCCGACCACGCGACGCTCGCCCCGACCATCCCCGAGTCGATCTGCATCATCGGCGCCGGAGCCGTTGGTGTCGAGTTCGCGACGCTGTACAACGAGCTGGGAGTCAAGGTCACGGTGCTCGAGGCCCTGGACCGGCTGGTGCCGCTGGAAGACGAGGAGGTCTCAAAGGAGATGCTGACCGCCTTCAAGAAGGCCGGCATCGACTGCCGGCTCGGCGTCAAGGTCAAAGGCGCCAAGAAAGCCCGCGATGGGGTCAGCGTGGACACCGATCAAGGCGAGGTCTGGGCGCACCAGCTCCTGGTCGCAGTCGGCCGCTCACCACGTTCGAAGGACATCGGCCTCGAGAAGGTCGGCGTGACGACGCATCCGAACGGGTTCATCAAGGTCGACGAATGGATGAGGACCTCAGCCGAGTCTGTGCACGCGATCGGCGACGTGGTCGGAGGCTTCTTGCTCGCCCACGCCGCCGCCCACGAAGGCATGACCGCGGTCGAGGACATCGCAGGCCAGCGCGTGGCGCCGATGGACCAGGACCTTGTCACGCGCTGCACCTACTCGCACCCCCAGATCGCGTCCGTCGGTCTGACCGAGAAGCAGGCCAAAGAGAAGGGTCACGAGGTGCGGATCGGCAAGTTTCCCTTCACCGCTCTCGGCCGGGCGATCATCCACGGCGAGACCGACGGCTTCGTCAAGATCGTCGCCGACGGCAAGACGGGCCAGGTGCTCGGCACGCATATCGTCGGGGCCAACGCGACGGAGCTCATCGCGGAGCCCGCGCTTACACAGCTGTTCCAGGGCGACGCCTGGGAGCTGGGCCGCAACATCCACCCCCACCCGACGCTGAGCGAAGCGGTCATGGAGGCAGCGCTGGCCGTGGACGGCCACGCCATTCATATCTAGATGTCGACCACCAAGCCGCGAGAACCCGCGGCCGCCGGGCGCGCGCAGGGCGCATTAGATAAGCCACATGAGCCGGCGTTCAAGCCCGAGTGGCGTTATCAGCAGCCGGTCGCGTGGCGCGACACCGACCTCGACGAGAAAACACTCAAGGAATGGTTCAACTACATCCTGCTCGGCCGGCAGGTCGATTACCGGTTCCAGGTCTTGAACCGTCAGGGTCGAGCGCCCTTCATCATCTCGTGCGCAGGCCACGAGGCGGCGCAGATCGGTGTCAGCTGGCCGCTCAAGCCCAAGCACGACTGGCTCGCGCCCTACTACCGCGACGTTGTCCTGTGCATGCGCATGGGCATGACGCCGCTCGATCTGATGCTCGCGGTGCTGGCCAAGAAAGCCGACCCGGCGTCCGGCGGCAAGCAAACCCCCGGCCACTTCTCGGATTCCCGGCACAACATCACTTCGGGCGGGTCTCCAGTGGCCACCCAGATGGTGCGCGGGGCCGGCGTGGCCTACGCGCTGCAGATGGATGGCACGGACAAGGTGCTGATGACGTGCTACGGCGAGGGCTCAGGCGCCGAGGGAGACGCGCACGAGGCGTTCAACTTCGCGGCGATCTACAAGCTGCCCGAGGTCTTCGTCTGCGAAAACAACGGCTTCGCCATCTCGACACCGTTCCGCAAGGAATACGCCATCGAACACGTCGCGCAGCGCGCGGCGGGCTACGGGTTCCCGGGCGTGACGCTCGACGGTCGTGATCCCGTCACTGCCTACGTCGTCGCCGGCGAAGCGATCGCTCGCGCGCGTGCCGGGCACGGGCCAACTTTGATCGAGTGCCTGGTCGACCGGCTGGGCGCCCACTCCTCTGAGGACGACCAGCGGCGCTATCGAACGCAGGAGGAGATCGACCGGCTCGCCGAGAACGACTGCCTCGAACGGTTCAAGAAGCGCCTGCTCGACGAGGGCGTGATGTCGGCCAAAGAGATCGCCGAGTACGAGGAGCGCGTCAAAGAAGAGGTTGCGAAGGCGACGAAAGAGGGCATGGACTCGGCCGACCCGGCGCCTGAGGACGCGCTCACGAACGTCTACGGCTCGGGGGCGCCAGGCGCGATGGATCCCGCACCGGATGTCGAGACGGAGGAGATGAACATGGTGGCCGCGCTCCGCTCGGCCCTGACCGAAGAGATGGAGCGCGACGAGCGGGTAATGGTGCTTGGCGAGGACGTTGGGCAGAAGGGTGGCGTTTTCCTCGTCACCGACGGTCTGCGCGCAAAGTTCGGCGAGGCCCGCGTCATCGACACACCCCTCGCCGAGTCATCGATCGCGGGTGTGGCGCTCGGCCTTGCGATCTACGGCAAGCGGCCCGTGGCCGAGATGCAGTTCACCGACTTCGCGCACATGGCGTTCAACTCGATCACCAACGAGGCCGCGAAGTACCGCTACCGCAGCGATGGCGACTGGTCCGTGCCGATAGTGGTGCGCGCGCCGATGGGCGGTCACGCGCACGGCGCCCTGTATCACTCCCAGTCGATCGAGGCGCGATTCGCCACTCCGGGACTGAAGATCGTGATCCCGTCCAGTCCCTATGAGGCGAAGGGCTTGCTGCTGGCGGCCATCCGCGACCCGGACCCCGTTCTTTTCTTCGAGCACAAGCGCCTCTACCGCATGTTCAAGGAGGCGGTGCCGAAGGGCGAGTACATCATCCCGCTGCAGGTCGCGCGCACGGTGCGCGAGGGAAGTGACATCTCTGTTTTCTGCTATGGGCTGATGGTCCACTATGCCCTGGAGGCGGCGAAGAACCTCGAGGCGGACGGAGTCAGCGTCGAGATCGTCGACCTGCGCACCGTCTACCCTCTCGACAGGGACGCGATCATCACCTCGGCGCGGAAGACGGGCAAGTCGCTGGTCCTCTACGAGGACAACTTCAGCGTGTCCATCGGCTCGGAGGTGGCCGCTCTCATCGCGGACGAGGCATGGAGCTGGCTCGACGCCCCGGTCAAGCGACTCGGCGGCCTCGACGTTCCGTCGATGCCTTACGCGATGCCGATGGAAGACTTCTTCATGCCGACCCCCGAGAAGATCACCAAGGCCCTGAGGGACCTCGCCGCGTACTGATGGTCAAAAACATAAATGCCTAAGACCACCCGCGTCGTCATGCCGCAACTGGGAGAGTCGGTCCACGAAGGGACCATCTCGAAATGGCTGGTCAAGCCGGGCGACAAGGTCGTCGAGTTCGAGCCCATGCTCGAGGTCGACACCGACAAGGTCAACGCGGAGGTGCCGGCACCCGTGACCGGGATCTTGCGCGAGATCCTGGCCAAGGAAGGCGAGACGGTCCAGGCCGGCGCGGAGATCGCAGTCGTGGAGATCGGATCCGACGGCGAGGTGACCGCAACACCACAAGCAGCCCCAGCCCCCGCCACAGCAGCGCCAAAAGCCTCCGCGGAAGCAGCTCCAAAGCCGTCGGCAAAAGTTCCCGAGGAAGCAGCTTCGCCGGCGGCTACAAAACCGACGGCAGAAGTTCCTGAGGAAACTGCTGCACCGGCAGCTACAAAACCGGCGAGTGAAGAACGCATCCCCTCTCCCCCTTCAGGTGAGAGGGTTAGCGAGAGGGGCGCGGAAGAACCCAAGCTCGAAGGCGGAGAACATCGCTACTCCCCCGCCGTGCAGATGCAGGCCTCAGAGCTGAAGGTCGACCTGTCGAAGGTGACCGGGACCGGCATCGGCGGTCGCGTGACCAAGAAGGACGTCCAGGAGTTCGCCGCCCGCCCAAAGGCGGCCCCGGCCGCACCCGCCCCAACGGTGACACCCGGAGAAGGCGACCAGGTCGTCCCGCTCACGCGGGTACGCAAGCTGATCGCCGAGAACATGGTTCGCTCCAAGACCACGATCCCCCACGCCTGGCAAACACAGGAGGCGGACATGTCTGGCGTGGTGGCCAACCGCGCTGCGAACAAGGCCGCGTTCCAGAAGCAGGAAGGCTTTTCTCTGACCTACCTGCCGTACGTCATGGCCGCGGCTGCGTCAGCCCTGCGCGAGCACCCTGAGGTCAACGCAACTTTCAACGAGACCGAGATCATCATCCACCGCGACATCAACCTCGGCATCTCGGTCGGACTGGAGGACACCCTGATCGTGCCCGTGGTTCGGCGCGCCGACGGACTCTCGCTCGCGGGCCTCGCCCGTTCGGTCAACGACATCGCGACCCGCGCCCGCAACAAGCAACTGAAGGCAGACGACCTCGCGGGCGCCACGTTCACCGTGAACAATTCCGGCACTTTCGGGACCCTTTTCAGCTATTCGGTCATCAACCCGGGCCAGGCCGGGATCCTGACCATGGAGGCGATCGTCGAGCGACCGGTGGCGGTCGACGGGATGATCGGAATCAAGCCGATGATGTACGTGTGCTTCTCGTTCGACCACCGGGTGCTGGACGGTCTCCAGGCAGCACGTTTCCTCACCTCCTGCCGCAAGTGGCTGGAAGCCATCACAGCTGATTCGCCGGTTTACTGAGCGCTGCTCAGCTAGTAGGCCGGATTCACTCCGGCCGTCCCCGACCTCGCTAATTCCGCCCAAACATGGCGAGGAGTGTCCATTCAGTAAGTCCCATCGCCGGGGAGGGAACGCAGGGCCTCGAATCCGGCCGAGTTCGCGACGGCAGCAAGCCAATCGCGAGCGGCCATTGAGAGGCCCGATGAGAGGGAACCGCTGAGGTTCCCTCTCATTTGTCACGGCTGATTCGCCGGTTTACTGACGAGCAGCTCGTAGATTCCGAACGTGCCGGCGGGTTGGAAGCCCGTGGCGATGTAGTCCACGAGAGGCCTCCGCGGCACCGGCCGCCCCTCGGCCCAGAAATCGACCAGGGCCTGGCTGAGCACAACGCACACGCCTGGCCGGCCGCGGATCTGGTTGACGATTGATTGCTGCGTCGCAGCGTCCAGGCTGAAGATCCAGATCCCTGAGTCGGAGTTGAGAGGCGAGACCGCGGCCCGTCCGGTCCACAGGTTCAGGCTTGCCATGCGAGGCATCGTGATCAAGGTCGTGCAATCCCTGCCCGTAGCGACTGCCAGTGACTGCAGGGCGGTCGCCTGCGCGGAAGGGATCCTCATCAACTCCGTCCCGGGCAGGCCGAGCTGCGCGCCTGACGCGTACGCCGTCCCGCTCAGGAAGACGAAAAGCGCCCACACCGCGACGTTCACGGCGACAGCCCCTCGCGGCAGAGACCTCGCCACCGTCAACCACGACTCGCTCCGCCGCGAGAGCGCCCACGTGCGCAGCTGCCTCAGCCCGTCGTTGAAGGTGATCGCGCCCACCGGCACCAGCGTCAGGGCGGCGAGCCACTCCTGAGTGCCGGCGACGGGGTACACCTGGAGCGCCTCCATCACCGCGAGCGCGGCCAGCAGCAGGCGCGCTGAGGGATCCGCGGGATTGTCGGCGTCGCCGGGTGGAGGCACCACAGCGACCCACACGAGCGGGAGCGCCAGGAGGAAGAACCAGGAAGGCAGCAGCAGGACGGAGAGCCAGATGAAGGCGCCGATTCCGATACGCACGAGAGCAACGACAGCCGGGGAGCTTCGGGCGCCGAAGCTCGCCAGGAGAATCGCAGCCGCAGCTGCCAGGGAAAGCACCGCCCACCCGACGTCGGGCACGCTGACCCTGGCGAGCAGGACAAACAGCTCGGGAAGACCCAGGGCGCTGGTGACCGAGCCGGCAAGGTCGGAGGCTCGCAGCCCGGCTGCGGCGGCCGCGATACCGAGACAGGCCACCGTCAGCGCGGCCGCGCCGCCGATCAGATGAATGGCATCGCTCCGACGGAGGGCGGGCGCTGCCGTCCTGAATGCAGCGAGGGCGACACCCGCCGCGGAGATTGAAATCACGAGCGCCAGCTCCCAAACCCATTGGAGGCTGAGCAGGCGCGCCATCAATAGGAAGGGAGACGCAACCATGACGACGGCCATCGGCGGCAGCAGCCAGCGCCTCCAGCGGCCGCTAGCACATGCCACGAGCGCGAAAGCCACCGCCAGGGCGCCAAAGGCGCCGACGTTGATCTTCACCATCACGATGGCGGCGACCACCGCGCCGATCAGCGTCGCCGAGGCGCGAGGTAAGCGGGCTCGGTACGCGGCGAGTGCGGCGAGCATCACGATCAAGACGCCGACCAGGCCCGACGGATGCATCGGCTCGCTCGTAAAGGCCGACAGAGCGTGAAAGGTGAGAAACTGCCCGGCCACTCCGAGCCAGAGGTTTCGCGTCAGCGCGAGGACCGCGAGTCCGCCGATGAGGCTTCCGAGCAGCCAGAGAACCAGGGTGACGATGCGGCCGTTGTCGGTGTTGACCTCCAGGCCCAAGACGCGGAAGACTCCGCCCATCAGCTCGTAATAGAACGGACCGTAGAACTGGTAGACGGGGTGCCCGCCGAGGTAATCGCGAAGGGTCCAGAGGAAATAACCCTCGTCGTCATAGGGCTGGAAGACGCTGAACATCGACCAGAACCCGACCGGCGCGAGGACCAGGGTGGTCACCCCCAGCGCCAGCCCCGAGCGGCGGTTCAGCTGCGGTCGATCGAAAGGATGCTGATGAAGAAGCTCGCGAACACCGTCTGTGTGCCAAGCGCCAGCAGCACGACGGCCGGTATCACCTCTCGCATCGTGAGCGACGGATTGAGGCTTCCAAAACCGACCGCGCCCCAGCTGGCGACGGCGAGGACCAGTGCGATCACGCCGGCCAGCGCCATCAGCGCCCCGGCGGCAAGACCGACCTCCAAGGTCACGTACCGCGAAACGGAGTCCAGCAGCGGGTAGGCAGGATGGAATCCCGACTGGATCGCAAAGATCTTCGTGAAGATCGCGAAGAGAACGAGCTGGTATCCGATCAAGGCGAGGAAAGACGCGACCAGTAGCGTGTGGATGTCCAGGCGCAGTCCACCGACGTGCACCGGACCGCCGAGCAGGATTGCCGACAGCAGCATTCCACCCGCGAACAGGCCGAGGCCGGGGTAGAGGAATAGCCACCGCGGGCTGAAGAGCAACATGAAGCGCAGGTGACGCCAGCCATCGCGCCACGTGCGAAGGTGAGGGGGCCGCGAACGGCCGTCAGGCCGGAGCGTCACCGGCACCTCGGCGATTCGCATCCGCTTCAGCGACGCCTTGATCACCATCTCGCTGGCGAACTCCATGCCCGTCGCGCGCAGCCTCATGCGCTCATAGGCTTCCTTGCGGAAGCCGCGGAGGCCGCAGTGCATGTCGCCCACGGGGGTGTGGAAGAAAACGCGGCTGATCAGGGTGAGGACGGGGTTGCCGACCCACCTGTGCGACCAGGGCATTGCGCCCGGCTCGATGCCGCCCATGAACCGGTTGCCGACCACCAGGTCGCAGCCGGCGCGCAGGCGCTCGATCAGCGGCGCGATGGCGGTGAAGTCGTAGCTGTCGTCGGCGTCGCCCATGATCACGAAGCGGCCGTGGGCCGCGTTGATGCCTCCGATCAGGGCGCTGCCGTAGCCCTTCCTCGCGACTGGGACGACGCGCGCGCCCAGCTCTTTGGCGATCACCTGGGACCCGTCGGTGCTGCCGTTGTCGGCGACGATGATCTCGGCCGACAGGCCGTCGCGATCGATCGCCCGCTGGGCCTTCTGGATGCAGGTCGCGAGGGTCTCGGCTTCGTTCAGGCAGGGCATGACGATCGAGACCTCCACGGCTTCGGAAGTCGAGGCATCGAGGCGCTTCGGGGAGCGCTGTGCGACGGTCACTGAGGCAGGTTAACGCGCGTGACGGCAATCAGCTTGCAGAAAACACTGCCCAAAAAGAAATGGCCCCGACGGATCGCCTCTCGAGGACCGGTACTGGCCTTGCGGCCTGTTCCTGCCCTTTCGAACGTTTCCCTCGGGGCCGTTGCAAACACTAGAGGCGCCCCCGGTGGCAGTGCAAGTCCGAAAGTCAGTTCGCCGCCAACCAGTGAGTAGTAGCCGCGGGAACTGCGACACTTTGGCGCGATGCCGCTGAATCTTCATGACGCGAATGAGCTGATAGGGCGCGCGCACGCGAAGGCCACAGAGCTCGGCATCCAGGTCAGCGTCGCCGTCGTGGACGAAGGCGGTCTGCTGATCACCCTCGCAAGAATGGACGGCGCTCCACCGCTGACACCCCAGGTCGCCGAGGCAAAGGCGGTGGGAGCCGCGATGCTGCACCGCGACGGCGCGTCTCTCGGCGAGCTGGCCAAGGACCGTCCGGGATTTTTCAGCGTCGTCGACCGGCTGGTGCGGGTGCCGATCGTGCCCGGTCTTGGTTCGGTGCTGATCCGGCGCGACGGCACAGTGCTCGGCGCGGTCGGAGTCAGCGGCGGCAGGCCCGAGCAGGACCTCGAGTGCGCCCAGGCGGGGATCAGCCCAGCCTGAGCGTGCGGAGTGGCTCGTAGACCGAGCCCGCCCGACCCAGGTGGCTGCTGTACAGGACCAGCTCTTCGGCTCGCCACGGCGGGAGGTCCGATGGGCGCGGAAGCTCGGGGAGAACAGACCCATCCCGAGCTCGTGCACGGGCGACGGTGAGGTGGGGCTGAAACGGCCGGGCTTCGGGCTCCAGCCCGGCCCGCACGCATTCCGCCTCGACCCGGGCGGCCAGCTCACCGGCCCTCTCGGCGCCAGTGACGACCTGGAGCCAGACCACCCGTGCCAGCCGCCCCCGCTTGAACGTCCCGACCTCGCCCAGCTGGAGCTCGAAGCCGGGCAACTCGATGCCCTCCAGGCGGTCGGCGATGCTTTCCACCACTGGACGGTCGACGGTGCCGATGAACCGGACCGTGAGGTGCAGGTTGGCCGGGGGCGGCCAGCGAAACTCCGGCGCCGCGGCCGCACACGCCGCGAGGTAGAGCCCGAGCTGTTTGCGCTGCGCTTCGGGCACGGGCAGCCCGAAGAACGCGCGTGTGCGCGACCCTACTTGCGCGCCGGGGCCTTCTTCCAGTGCTGCGGCACCCACGAGCTTGGTGCGGTGGGCCGCCATCCGTAGCGAGTGCTCACCGAGTCGATCCCGTCCGCGATGTTGTTGAGCCCGAACATGTTGATCTCATCGGGCGTCACGGGTGGATCTTTCATGAGGACCTCCATGATCGCCGCGCCCGGGATCAAGAAGCCGGGCGGCACCGTCAACCGGGGCTTCTTGATGCCGCGAGCATCGAGAAACCAGCCGTAGACCGTCCTGAACGTCACGACCTCGGGCCCGCCGAGCTCGACGATCTTGCCCAGCAGCTCCTGCCGGCCGATAGTTTCGACGACGCACCGCGCAGCGTCCTCTCTCAGGATTGGTTGCAGCTGGGTTTCGCCATAGTTGGGGATGATCACGACCGGGCCAAAGTTGGAGAGCCGCTCGAAATCGTTGAGCGATCCCCCTTCCTCCGCAAGCACCAGCGAGAAGCGCAGGATCGTGCCGGCCACTCCCGACTTCGCCAGCTCCTGCTCGCCCATCCAGCGCGAGGTCAGGTACTTGTAATGGGCGTCCAGCCGGGCCCCGATCGCGCTGACGAACACGACGGACTGGACGCCGGCCGCCTTGGCGGCCTCGCCCAGGATTCGTGGACCGTCGACGTTCACCTCGAGGAACGACTGCGGCCGGTTGCGGCGTACCGCGACCAGGCTGATGATGTGCTCGACTCCCTGAGCCGCCTGCGTGACGGCCGCCGGGTTCAGGGCATCCCCCACCATGACCTGGGCGCCGCGGATCTTGAAGGCCGCCGCCTTCATCGGGTCGCGGACCAGCACCCTCAGCTGGTGCCCACCGTCGATGAGCTTGTGGGCGACACCGCGACCGAAAAAGCCAGTCGAACCGAGCAGCAGGATCCTTGCCACGGGTCTGAATGCTAGTGGCCCGCGCCCGAGGTCCGCAGGATATCCGCGCCATCGACGGGCGGAGCCAGGGAAAGGGTGGCGCCGCCAGGAGCGCTTGCTGCGGGGGAAGCGACGCGGCGCCGGGAGCGGGCCACTCGACGGCTGGCATACTGAATCCCAGTGTTCGGCCAGGCGGCTGGGGGATTAGGTCTTGGTCTGCTCGCCGTGTTGATCGGCGCCGCGGGTATCGCGGCGGCGCTGCGGACCCGGCGGCGGAGGGCGATGAACGCGAACAGCTATGGAGCCTCTGGAGGGATCGTTTTCACCGTGGTCCAGATCGGATGCTCGGGATTGATGCTGCTGGGCGGGCTCGGGCTCATGACGCTCGCGATCATCTTCCGGCGGTAGCGCAAGAGCGGCGTCCCCCCATCCGGCGCTTTCGCGCCACCTTCCCCCTTGCGGGGGGAGGGACCTAGATCACATTTCTTTCTTTGACCAGCGATCCCTTTGCGAAGCGCTCGAAGGCGAACGGTGCGATGTCGATCTCGGAGGTATGGTCGAGCAAGACCTGGCTCAGCAGCAGCGCCGCCGCCGGCCCCTGCATGAACCCGTGGCCGCTGAATCCCGCGGCGCACCAGAAACCTTCGAGCCCGGACACAGGCCCGAGGATGGCCTGGTGGTCCGGCGTCGTCTCGTAAAGGCCCGCCCACGCCGTCTTGATCCCGGCTCCGGCCAAGGCCGGCGCCCGCCGGGCGGCCTGCTCGAACATCTTCTCCAGGAACTCCCAGTTGACGTCGGTGACGAATCCCGGCGGCTCCTCCCGATCGCTCATGCCGAGCAGCACCCCATCCCCTTCCGGGTGGAAATACAGGGAGGTCCTGAAATCGACCGTCATCGGGTTCGTGCGCGGCACCGCCGGGAAAGGGCCCGTGACCGCGATATGGCGCCGGTAGGGCAGGACCGGGATCTCGAGCCCGGCCATCCGGCCGATCGACGCGGACCAGGCGCCCGCGCAGTTGAAGACCAGCCGGGTGGCGATGTCACCCTCTGACGTCCGCACGCCCTGCACGCGGCCGGACGCGACGTCGATGCCGATGATCTCGACGCCCTCCTTGAGACGGGCACCGTGGCGCCGAGCCGCAGCGGCATAACCAGAGGTGACGTCAGCCGGGCTGGCGATGCCGTCCGTCGGGCAGAACGTGCAGCCGAGGACATCGTCGACGTTCAGCACCGGAACCATACGCGAGGCCTCAGCGGCATCGACCCATCGGGCTTCCGTCAGACCCACGCGATGCCACATCTCCATGTTGTGGCGGAAGTCCTCGACCTGCTGCGGAAGCGTGAGCACGAACAGGTAACCGATCTGTCGAAACTCCGCGGGATGACCCGTCTCCTCTTCGAACCCTTCGAGCAACTTCACCGACATGCGCTGCAGGCGCACGTTGGCCTCCATGGAGAACTGCTGCCGCACGCCGCCGGCGCATTTGCCGGTGGATTGAGAGCCGAGGGTTTCGCGCTCGAGGAGGAGCACGTCAACGTCGCGCCTGGCCAGCTGGTACGCAAGTGCGCAGCCCATGATCCCGCCCCCGGCGATGACTACGTCAGCGCTTTCCATGACCTTCGGACGAGATGGGCTCGGCGACTCCGCGCCGGTTCCAGGCCATTCCCCACACCTCGAAAATCAGCTTCAGAGCGGCGAAGGTGGTGATGTCCCCATTGTCGAAAGGCGGCGACACCTCGACGATGTCGAGGCCGACCAGCGTGGCGCGCGCGGTGGCCGTCGCGAGCAGTTCGAGAGCCTGCCGTGTCGACAGCCCGCCTGAGGACGGGATCTCCGTCCCGGGGGCGAATGCGGGATCGAGCGCGTCGATGTCGAACGACACGTGGACCTTCTGGCTCGCGAGCCGATTGGCGATCTTCTCCGCCGCCCGCACCGGCTCGCGCGCGAGCTCTTGGGCCGATACGAGCAGCATCCCGTTGGCAGCGATGAACTCGAGCTCTTCGGGGTCATAATCCCGACCGCCCGCGATGACGACTCGAGCGGGGTCCAACCCTGAGACGTCCAGCGCGCGGCGCAGCGCGCAACCGCAGGTCCACCGGCCGCCCCGCGAGAAGTCGCACAGGTCGGGGTGCGCGTCGACCCACAACACGGCCAGTCCTGGATGCCGTTTGACCTGCGCCGCGAGCGTGGAGATGACGGTGCAGTGGTCGCCGCCGAGCACGGTGAGGAACGCCTCGGGACGGATCCGTGACAGCTGCTCCGCCACCTTCGACCAGCCGGTCTCGATGTCAGTTCCCGCGTCGAGGTCCCCGAGGTCAGCCACCTGCAACCCCGTGAGCAGCCGCCCGTCCTCGGTGACCGGAGGTATCGCCGCCGACAGGCTGCGAATCCGCTGCGGCGCCACGGCCGCCCCCTTGCGATAGACCGCCGAACCGTCGTACGCGATGCCGGCCACGACGACGGAGGCCGAGTCGGGAGAGCCGCCCACAAGCCCTCCCCACGGCCGGAGGCCGTCGAGGTTCACCGCGCCAGCCCCGCGGGTGTTCGCACCGGACGATCTTCAGGCACTTTCAAGATCAACAACGCTCCAATCAGCAGCCAGGCACAAAAGACCGAGAAGATGATGGGGAAGCCTCCGGGAAGGCCCAAAATCCGAGGCCCGGCGTTGAATGGATCGAGCAGGAATCCGCCCACGAACCGGGCGATGATCCCAGACCCCGCGGTCGCGATGTTGCTGAAGCCCATGAACAGGCCGGCTTCGTCACCGGGAATCACGTCCTGGATGAAAGCCCAATCTACCGAAAAGAACAAGCCATATCCGATGCCGATCAGTATCCCGACCAGGGTCGCCTGAGCGGCGAGGTCGGGGACATTCAACGCATCGGCCAGTGGCGCGACCAGGCTCTGGGGCAGCAACTGGTAATCGCTGAACACCAGCATCAGCACCCCGGCAGCACCCATCAGCCCGCCCACCAGGATGAAGGGCCGGCGGCCGAAACGGTCCGAAGCCCAGGCCGCGGGGAGTGAGACCGCGAACGCCGAGAGGATCACCAGGCCCTGCAGCGTGTAGCTGGCGGCAATTGTCGCGTGGCGGTTGCCCCCGAAAAAAACGTTGCTGAAGTAGAAGAAAACGAAGCTCTGGACCCCGACCAGGCCCATCAGGATCAGGAGCCGCGACGCCATGAGCCACATGAAGCTCGGATATCGGAGGGGTCGCGAAAATGTCGACGTCAGGGCTTGCCGAAATCCCTTGAACTGTTCGCTGGTCGGTTCTGCACGGTCGGGGATCAGCAGGACAGTGGGCAGCATGGTCGCCACCAGCAGCCCGCATATGCTCAAGATGGCCACCACGCGTCCGGCGTGCGACAGGATGAACCCGGCCCCGATCGTGCCGGCCAGCAGTCCGATCACGTTCGATACGCCGTAGTAACCCGATGCGGTGCCGCGCTGCGATGAGGGAACCACGTCCGGCATGAGGCCCTGGTAGGGACCCTGCGCCGTGTTGGAGGCGGTCTGCAGCAGGAAATAGAAGATCACGACGAGCCAGTAGCTCCCCGACAGCGCGAGCCCGACCAGGAAGATCACGTCGCCGACCGTGCCGATGACGATGAACGGTCGGCGGCGGCCCCATCGCGACCGCGTGCGATCTGAGACCGCGCCGATCACCGGCTGCCAGACCACGGCCATGATCGAGCCGATTCCTTCCAGCACGGCGAGGGCGGCGCCTTCGTGCCTCCTGCCCACGAGGTCGAGCACCAGGTCGGGGATGATCAGGCCGCCGAGACTGGTCCACAGGTAGCCGATCGCGACCCAGTAGATCGACAGGAGTGCGAAGTCGAGGTGACCGAGCCGGCGTGAAACACCCGCCGACGGGCCGGTGATCAATCGGCGATCAATCGGGCTGAAACGGAGGAAGAGACGCTTTGACCGGTCGGTCTTCTCTGTAGCCCAGCGCGTACTCGCCCTGGAGGATGGTGTGAACCTCGCGGGTTCCCTCGTAGATGATCGGCGCCCTCGCGTTGCGCAAGAAGCGCTCGACGGGGTACTCGGCCGAGTAGCCGTAGGCGCCGTGGACCTCGATCGCGTCGTGGGCCGCATTGAACGCGGCATCGGTGGCGTACTGCTTCGCGATCGAAACGTCGCGCGTGTGGCGAGCTCCGGTGTTCTTCATCCACGCGACCTTGAAGTAGAGGAGCCGGCAGATCTCGTAGTCGCGTGACATGCGGGCGATCATCTGCTGGACGAGCTGATACCGCCCGATTTCCTGGCCGAATGCCTTGCGCTCGCGCGCGTACTTCACCGACGCGTCGAGCGACGCGCGCACCGTTCCGGCGGCGCCGGCCGCGACGGTGTAGCGGCCGTTGTCGAGGCAGCTCATGGCGATCTTGAAACCGTCGCCCTCGTCACCGATTCGGTTAGCCTCGGGCACCTCGACGTCGGTCATGAAGATCGAGCCGACGTCGCCGGCGTGCAGGCCGAGGCGACCCTCGATCGACTCGGTGCGCAGTGCCTTGCCGCACGCTGCGCGATCGAGCATGAACGCGGTGACTCCGCGCGATCCCGCCTTCGGATCGGTCTTGGCGAACACGAGCATGAAGTCGGCGGTGTCGGCGTCGGAGATCCAGACCTTCTGGCCGTTCAGAACGTAGCCGCCGCCCGAGCGGCGAGCGGTCGACTGCATCGAAGCCACGTCGGAGCCGGCGTTGGGTTCGGTGAGTCCGTAGCAGGCAAGCTTCTGGCCTGAGGCCATGGGCACGAGCCACGTCTGCTTCTGGTCTTCTGTGGCCCAGGTATAGAGACCCATCCCCACCAGCCCGACATGCACTGACAGGACGGTCCGGAAGACGGTGTCGACGTACTCGAGCTCCTCGCAGACCAGTCCCAGCGACAGGTAGTCCAGCCCCGCACCGCCGTAGCGCTGTGGGAAGCAGACCCCAGGCAGGCCGATGGAGGCGAGCTTGGCGAAGATCTCAGGGTCGTGGCGGCCGGCGCGGTCGTCGGCCTGGATCTTGGGAGCAAACTCGCGGGCGCAGAAATCACGGACGGTGGCGACGAGCTGCTCCTGATCAGAAGTGAGGGCGAGGTCCAGCATTTACGCCGGTATTACATCATGCCGCTAAGTCCAGCCCCGTAACCACGCGCGGCCGGTAGGCCGGATTCACTCCGGCCGTCCCCAGGCAAGCTTGCATCCCGCCGAGCGCCGCTGGGAGTAACTAATTCGAAAATCCCATCCTTCAGGAGGATGAGTCATGAGAAGGAACCCTGGGTTCCTTCTCATATCTATTTCTGACGCGCCGTCAGTAGGCCGGATTCACTCCGGCCGTCCCCAGGCAAGCTTGCATCCCGCCGAGCGCCGCTGGGAGTAACTAATTCGAAAATCCCATCCTTCAGGAGGATGAGTCATGAGAAGGAACCCTGGGTTCCTTCTCATATTTACTTCTTCGGGCTCGGCGATGGCGTGGCCGTACGGGCCGGCGAGGCGGTCGTGCCGAGCGTATGTAGGTCGCTGGGCTTCACGTGACCGATCACCGGCAGGTGCTGGCCGATGCCGAGGATGATCGGGGCGGTCCGCGAGCTGTGGAGCTGCGGCTGCAGGAAGTCCGTGTAGATCTGCTGCAGCTGGTGGATGCCGGCGACCGAATCGAGGTGCGCACCTGAAGACTTCGTGGCGGCGGTCTTCAGTGCCTGCAGGTCGGACTTCGACACCATGGCCGATGTGATGGGATTCGACAGGATCTGCGACTCGAGCTGGTTGACCTGAGTCAGCGTGAGGCTGGCGGTCTTCAAAGCAGGCTCGAACGCATTGTCCAGCGTTACCAGGGCCGAGATGGCGAGATAGACGACTATCAACGTCACCACGCCGTGGACGACGACCCCGAGCAAGCCGTCGATTCCGCGGATCGATTCGAGGCGGTGAAATGCGCCCCCGATCGAACCGCCGATCGCGCCCATGACGACGGCGATGATCAGTGCGAGGAAAACGGCGAGCACCGCGTTGAGATGCAGGAGCTTCTGCATCTCCGTCGTGTACTGGTCGTGGAACCGAAACACCGCGAGCAAGGTGCCGAAGAAAAAGATCTCGGCCAGCAACGGCTGGATCACGCCACGCTGAAAGCCGACGATCAAAGACACGATCAGCACGAGCACGACGACGATGTCGATGATCACTGCCGCATCCTCATGCCGCGCTCGGGCGCTTGATCGGGATTCGTGATTCGACCACGAGGTATCCAACGAACATGGCGACGATACCCAACGCTTCGCTCACCGGCTGAGCCGCGTAAACGCCCTTCGTCTGAGCGTAGCTGTGGCCCCCGGCCACGATGAAAGCGCCGGCGGCCAGGACCGCCAGGCCGACCACTCGATTTCTCGGTGCGCCGGCGCGGGCCGCATTCCAGGCGGACCAGGCTGCTCCACCGATCAACAGGAGCGACCCGCCGAGATTCGTGATGAGAGGCAGGACAACCGGCACGTCGATCGCGCCGCGCGCCGGGACCTGCGCTTTGAGCAGGTTGTGGTCCGTGTGCGCCACGAGCACCGCGACCAACCCGACGATCGAAACCACCACCATCACGATGATCGCGATCCGGCCGGCTCTGGGCGAGGTGAGCAGCAAGAGAGATCCGAGACCGAGCCAGCCCACGTTCAGCAGTCCACCGAAAAGGTAGTAGCCCCGGTACGTGGCATCCGTCCAGCCGAAAGCCTGGCCGGCGGTCTCGAAGAGCGCCGCCGCCGCGAACATCGCGAGCGCGACAGCCCAGATCGCCTGGTAGGTCTTCCGGCGGCTCATATACTGGCGGCCGACGACAGCGGCGAAAACACCGCCGACCGCCCCCGCGATCAGAGGGATCACAAACACCGGCGCCATTCTAGAGGCCGGGCTGGAGGCCCCGTCGAGAGATTCGGCGCCGAGGTGGCTGAGATCCTAGGCGCGGCCGAGCACCGCAGCGCGTGCATCCTCGCATGCTCAAGCGAGGAGCGGAGGCCGCAACAACGGAGATCGGCCGCATCGGCGACGAAGATCCGACGGGGATCTCCGGCCCGGCCTCTCAGGCCGGGCTGGGCGAACCCCTCGGGGCAGGCTAGATTGGCCGGCTTCCGCTAGACTCGGGCCAATCTTGGCCCGAACGATAGCCGTCGCCATGCAGAAGGGGGGTGTTGGCAAAACCACCACCGCGGTCAACCTCGGCGCCGCACTGGCAGAGATAGGCCAAAGGGTGCTTTTGATCGACCTCGACGCCCAGGGCCACCTCACGCTCTACATGAAGCCCCCGGCCGAGATAGAAAAGACCATTTACCACCTGCTCGTGGATCCTGACACCACCGTGACCGACGTGGTGCAGGAGGCTCGACAGATGGGCGTCCACTACATACCGGCTGACATAGAGCTGGCGGGGGCGGAGAACCAGCTCATCAACGAGATCGGGCGCGAGAGCATCTTGCGGGACAAGCTCGAGCCCGCGCAAAAGCGCTACGACTTCATCATCATCGACTGCCCGCCGTCGCTCGATCTGATCGTCATCAACGCGCTGGTGGCCGCCGACGAGGTGCTCGTTCCGCTGCAGGCCGAGTTTCTAGCGCTGCGAGGTATGCAGGAGCTGCTCGTCACCATGGAACGCGTCAAGCGCCGGCTCAACCCGCGCCTGGAGCTGATCGGCATCCTGCCGACGATGTACAAGCAGCGTGCGCTGCACTCGCAGGAGGTTCTGGCCGCCGTGCGCGAGAAGTACGGCGACAAGGTCTACGACTTCGGCGTGACCGACTCGATACGTTTTGCCGAGACGCCTCTCGCCGGTCAATCGATCCTTCAGTACGCCCGCGAGTCCGATGGTGCGAAGTCATACCGTGCGCTGGCGGCCAAGGTGTTGGAGAATCACAGTTAGCGATGCCCACATTCAAACGAGTGTCACTAGCGGGATCTGAGGAATTGTTCCGGCCGACCCGACCGCAGGTCGTCGCGGACACCGACGAGGTGATCAAAGGCGCGGTTGACCGGCATGTCGAGGTGAAGGAGGTCGTCTACCGAACCCTCAACTTCACCCCGGACGAGATCGAGCTCCTGCTCGAGGCGATCCAGGTCGCGAAGT
>PNAG01000021.1 GCA_003169845.1 Candidatus Dormiibacterota bacterium
ATCCTGATCCACCCGCGTCTTTATGGGTATATGCCTCGTACCGTCGTCGCGTTGGCCACCCGCTGCACGGCCAGGGCATAGGCCGCCAGCCGCATGTCGATGCGCTTGTTGACCGAGGTGTGGAGGATCTCGTAGAAGGCCCGCGTGATGACGTGGTGCAGCTTGGTGTTGATCTCCTCCTCCTCCCAGAAGAAAGCCTGCAGGTCCTGGACCCATTCGAAATACGACACGATCACGCCGCCGGCGTTGGCGATGATGTCCGGGACCACGAAGATGTTCCGGTCGTGCAGGATCGGGTCAGCTTCCGGGGAGATGGCCGCGTTGGCACCTTCGGTGATCAGCCGTGCCCGAATCCGGCCTGCGTTCTGCCCGGTGATCTGATCCTGGACGGCGGCGGGCACAAGCACCGTCACTGGCAGCTCGATGATCTCGTCGTTGGTGACGTTGTCGGCCTTCTTGAACCCGGTGACGCCGCCGCGGACTTTGCGATGCTCCTCGAGAGCGGCGAGGTCGAGGCCGTTGGGGTTGTACACGCCTCCGCGGGAATCGCTCACGGCCACGACCTTCACTCCGGCCTCGGCCAGCAGCCGAGCGGTTGACCGTCCGACCTGACCGTAGCCCTGCACCGCGACGGTGGGGGTCTCCTCGTCTACGTGCAGGTACTTGAGGCCCTCGAGCGTCAGGTAGGTCGCACCGCGACCTGGAGCGTCGATGCGCCCTTCGGAACCGCCCACGTCGACCGGCTTGCCGGTGACCGACGCCGTCACCGAGTGTCCGGAGTGCATCGAGATCGTGTCCATGATCCAGGCCATCACCTGCGGGTTCGTGCCCATGTCCGGCGCGGGGATGTCCTTCTCAGGTCCGATGAGGATCGCGATCTCGGTGGCGTAGCGGCGGGTCAGGTGCTCGAGCTCGCTCAAGGACAGCTTGGTCGGGTCGCATGCCACCGCGCCCTTGGATCCGCCATACGGAAGGCCGACGGCGGCGCATTTCCAGGTCATGAGCATCGCGAGAGCCTTGACCAGGTCGAGGTTGATAGTCGGGTGGTAGCGGATTCCGCCCTTGGCGGGACCCCGGCTAATGTTGTGCTGCACACGCCAGCCGGTGAACACGTGCACCGAGCCGTCGTCCATGCGAACCGGAAAGTGGACGGTCAGCTCCCGTTTGACGTCGCGGAGCCCGCGTCTGGCGTCGTCGGAGAGTCCGATCACGTCAGCGGCGGCATCGAACCGCCGCTGCGCGGTCTGGAAGGCGGAGGCGCGGGTTTCGACCGCCATTTCGGGACCTTCGATGGTACTCCGACGCCCGCACCACTGGCCGCACAATGCTTGAATGAAATCCCCACGAAGTCCGAGGCTTCGCCGTGACTTCGCGCGGGCCCCTGGTTAGATGTCCCGCCGCCGGCCGCTCAGCGTCGCCGTGGTTGCCGCCGTCGCGCTTGCCATCGGGTTCCTGGTCGCCGGGCAGGTCAAAGCGCAGCTGCTGACCCCCTCCAACCAGGTCGCCCGCTACCAGGCGCTCGTGCGCAGCGTGCAGGACCTGGAGGCGACCAACGCCGCATCGCGAAGCCAGATCGCCGCTCTTCGGGCGCAGATCGACGCACTGGAATCCCAGGCAGCGGGGCGCTCAGCCGATACTCAGGCCCTGCAGAACCAGGTCGCAGACCTGCGCGCGCACGCCGGGCTGACCGCTCTGCACGGTCCTGGCGTCGAGGTCGACCTGGCCAACGGCATACCGGGACCCACCGCCGGTGGACAGGCGAGCTACCTCGTCAACTACCAGGACATCCAGGACATCGTGAACCTGCTTTTCGCACAGGGAGCGGAAGGCGTTGCGGTCAACGGCCGGCGGATCACGCCGCTCACGGCGTACTCGGGCTCAGAGGGCCAGGTCGTCATCGACCAGGGGCCGCCTCAGTCGTCTCCGCTCAAGATTGTCGCCGTAGGGGACCGCAATCGGATGGTGGCCGCGCTCGACGATGCGTCGGCGCTCCCGGACATCCGCGCCCGCGAGCTCCAGTTCCAGCTTCATCTGAGCTTCTTCGGCAGCCCCGACGTTCCCCTGCCCGCGTACGACTCGAGCTTGCAGATTCCTCATGTCAGCCCGATTTAGGCCCGCGCAGCGGCGGCGGTCGACGGGCCGCGCGATCAGCGTCTGGCTGATCGCCCTGCTGGTCGCCCTCGTGGCGACGGTCCAGATTCGCAGCCAGGCCGAGGTCGAGCGCAGCCTGGTCGGCACCGATACGACCTCGCTCGCCTTCCTGATCGACGACCTCCATCGCGCCAACGACTCGCTTCAGGCTGAGGCCGCCGACCTGCAGGCGCGACAAACGGCGCTCCGGTCAGGGACCAGCGGGGCGGCAGACCAGGTTCTCACCGACGAGGCCAACCGGCTGCGCGCGATCGAGGGGCTCGTACCGGTTCATGGCCCGGGTGTCGTGATCGTGATCGACGCCGCAGGCCTGACGGCGCTCGACCTGCAAGACGCGATCAACAACCTGGCAGCCGGAGGCGGCGAGGCGACAGCGGTCAACGATCATCGCGTGGTCGCCGGCGTGGCCGTCGAACAGACAGGTTCCGGCGTTGCGATCGATGGTGTCGTGGTCGCGCCGCCCTGGACAATCACGACGATAGGGGATGCCAATCGGCTCGCCGAGGTCGCCGACCTGATGACCAAGGCGCTGCGCGCCGACCGCCGTGTGCGGCAGGCAACCTATCGCGTTGAAGCCGACGTAGCGATCCGGTCCGTGATCAGCGCGCGGCCTTTCGTTTACGCGATCGGATCGTAACCGGCTCGGCGGCACTGAGCTTCTTGAGCTGCGCCGAGATGCGATCCAGCCACGCGTTGAAGCGATCGAAAATCGCAGAGGAGGTCAGTTGACCTCCTCTACGGAACTCCTCTGCTGCGCGCAAGCGGCGAGAAGGATGGGACCAGCTGATTGCCTCAACGACGTTAGGTAGTGCTTGGAAATTGGGTTGGGGTGACGGCCGGAATGAATCCGGCCTACCACTCCAAATGGCTCTGACCAAGGGCCGCGATCCGGGTTAGCTAACGCCCTTTCGTTTACGCGGTCGGGCCTTGGGCGGCTTCGTAGCACCGAACTTTTTCAGCTGCGCCGAGATGCGATCCAGCCGCGCGTTGATGCGATCGATGTCCGTGTGGCTCGGTATGCGCAAACGCCTGAGCGCGCCCGCAATCGCCTCGTCCGCGCGCTCCTCGAGGTCCCCGCGCCGCCGTTCCATCTCGCTCCTCAGATCGGACGGCACGTTGAGGGTCTTGCGCACGTAATCCAGCAGCGCTTGCCCTCGCTCGTGGATGACCTCGCCGCCCGCGTCGACCAGGCCCGCCGGACCGCGCTTCTCCTGAGAGAGGACGACCTGGGAGAGCGTCACCTGTGTCAGGTCGTGACCGTTGTCTCGACCGACGACCTTGATCTCGTGACCATCGCGGACGAGCTCGGCGATGCCTTCGAGCGTGATGTAGCGGCTCGTGCGCGTGTCGTACAGCTTGCGATTTGCGTACTTCTTGATAAGGTGTCGATCAGGGGCTGTCGTCACGGCCGGGCCCATTCTAAGGCGGTGCGTCAGAAGCTCCCGGCACTTGTAGCGTCAAGCGCATCAGGTTGAGTCCTCATTGAATACGCAGGAGGTTGAAGCATGGCAACAAGGAAACGGTCGTCGTCTCGATCCAGGCCCTCTGGGCTTGTTGACCGCGCCGTCAGGGCCGGCAGGAAGGCTCTGCGCGAGGCTGAGAGCCGCGTGCCGAGGGACGTCCGCCGCCAGCTCGAGCGCTCCATCAGGGACGGCCAGAAGACGCTCAAGACGGCGATCGACCAGCTCGAGGTTCAGGTCCGTCGCACGGCTAAGCAGGCCGACGTGGAGAAGGCCCTGAAACGCCTCGACGGACTGAGCAAGCAAGTGCAGGACCTGGCGCGCGCCGCGGCTTCGCGAGGCGCATCCACGAGCCGCCGCGCGGCAAGCACGACTCGCCGGGCCAAAACCACCGCCAAGCGGGCGACGAGCACGGCCAGGCGCGCAGCGACCACACCCAAGAGGACGGCCGCAGCGACTCGGCGAACCACGACCTCGCGCAAGCCTGCCGCCCGAACGCCGGCATCACAGGGAACGACCGCCGGACGGGCCGCGCCGCGACGCGCACCGGCTCGACGGGCCACACCTCCGGCGCCGCCCGCGCAGGAACCAGAGCCCACGCCCGAAACCGGCAGCTCCGAGGGCTAGAGCCTCCCGAAAACTGCGACTCCGCCCAGGAGGACGGCCCTTGGGCGGAGATTCGGCCGGTGTGAGGCCGGCTCCTCGATCGGGTCGTGGTCGTAGACCTGCAGGTCTGCGAGCATGCCCGGTTCGAGGGTTCCCTTCTTCGATTCCTCGAAGCTCGCGTACGCGCCACCGGCTGTGTACGCCCGTAGCGCCGGCAGAAGGCCGATGCCGTTGACCTGGTCGTCCACCGCCACCTGGATGCCCGCCCAGGGGTTGGGGTCGGCCGCCACCGGCAGGTCCGAGCTGAAAGCCACCGGCACGCCGGCGCGCATCAACCGGCCGTGCGGCGCCAGGTCGGTGCGGTCACGGACCGGGAAGAATAGCGACGACGCGACGCGGCCGAAACGTGCCGCCATGGGCTGCATCACGGCGACCATGCCCAGCTTCGCCAATCGCGCTTGAAGGTCCGGCGGGCAGATGGTGCAGTGCTCGACCCGGTGGCGCATGTGGTCGCCTCCAGCCGCTTGTACAGCGTCGCACATCGCTTCGATGGCGGCATCGCCGATCGCGTGCGCGGCCACCTGCAGCCCAGACCTCGTGGCGCGGATGACGAGCTCGCGCAGCTCCGCCGGGGTCGTGCGCCATGTCCCTCCACCGGTGCGCATCGCAACTCGCTCGGCTCCGCCGTCGACGAATACCTTGACGGGGCCGGCTCTCACGAGTGAACCGCCAAAGCCCGCGCGCACCCCAAGGTCTGAGGCCGCCTCGAGCAGCTCCCACGAGAGAAACTCGTTGACCCGCATCCGCAACCGGCCGTCCGCGGCAAGCTGTTGATACGCACGCAGGTCGCCGGCGAAGCCTCGGTTGACTGCCGCGCCGACAGATGTGATGCCGCGCGAAAGGAGCAGCTTCTGCGCCAGGAGAATCCCCGCCGCGCGGCGCTCGAGGCCTGGAGGAGCATGCACGTCAGCGACGAGACGCATGGCCGACTCGAGCAGCAGCCCGTCGGGAGTGCCGTCAGGATCGCGGCCGATCCGACCCCCCGGCGGGTTCCGGGACTCGGACGTGATGCCCGCCGCGGCGAGCGCCGCCGAGTTCGCCACGCGCGCGTGCCCGCCACGCTCATCGATGAACGCAGGCCGCCGGCCTGTTCCTCGATCAAGCTCGCGGCGGTGAGGCTGGCGGCGTTCGGCGAGCTCGTCGGCGCGATATCCCATGCCCTGCTGCCATTCACCGGCCCTGAGCGTGCGCGCGTGTGCCTTCAACCGTTCGGCGATCTCGGCCGCGCTTCGGGCCCCGCCCAGGTCGGCGCCGAACCGGGTCAGCCCGTAATAGACGACGTGGGCGTGGGCGTCGTTGAAGCCGGGCAGCACGGACGCGCCGGCCAGGTCGACCACGCGTGTCCGGGGTCCGCGAAGGCCCATCACCTCCGATCCGCCACAGGCGAGGACGAGGCCGCCCGCAACCGCGAGGTGACTATGGGTCTTAAGGCCAGAGCGCCCGAGCGTTCGGATTCGACCGCGAGCGAGGATGAGGTTGGCCTTCAAGCAACGCTAGATTAAGCGCGTGCCCGTGATCGACCTCCGCTCAGATACTGTGACGATGCCAACGCCGGAGATGCGCCAGGCGATGGCGACCGCGCCTCTGGGCGACGACGTGTTCGGTGACGATCCGATGGTCAACGAGCTCGAGCAGGTGGCCGCGGCACGGCTTGGCAAGGAGGCGGCGCTGTTCCTGCCGAGCGGGACGATGGGGAATGTGGTCGGGGTGGCCGTCAACGCGCGTCCCGGTGAGGAGATGATCGCCGACGCAGACGCTCACGTCTTCTTATATGAGGGAGCCGGCGCCGCGGTCATCTCCGGAGTGCAGATCAGGCCGGTGGCGACCGTCGCGGGCGTGATGACCCCGGCACAGATCGAGGCGGCTCTGCGGCCGCGGAACGACTTCCATCAGCCGATCACGGCCGCTGTCAGCTTCGAGGACACTCACAACCGCCACGGCGGCGTCGTCTGGCCGCTGGACGACCTGCTCGCGGCCGCGAAAACGGCTCGAGGCTTTGGCCTCCGCGTGCACCTTGATGGCGCCAGGATCTTCAACGCGTCGGTTGCCGCCGGGACGGACGTCGCCGACATCGCCGCGTGCGGGGACACCGTCACGTTCTGCCTCTCCAAGGGCCTGGGCTGCCCGGCCGGAAGCGTGTTCTGCGGGAGCGCTGAGTCAGTCGAGGAGGCGCGGCGCTGGCGCAAGCGGCTTGGCGGGGCCATGAGGCAGGCGGGCGTCATCGCCGCAACCGGCCTGATCGCCCTCAGGACCATGGTCGACCGCCTCGCCGAGGACCACGCCAACGCGCGCACCCTGGCCGAGGGATTGGCGGAGCTCCCTGGCGTACGCTGCGACCTGTCGCGCGTGCAAACCAACCTGGTCTTCTTCGACCTCGAACGGATGACGGGCTCTGAATTCGAGGCGGAGTGCGGCAAGCGCGGCTTGCTGGGAGGGGCGACGGGCCCGCATCGAGTTCGCTTCGTCACTCACTACGGGATCACGACCGGCGACATCCAGTCGACACTGAAGATCTGTGAGGAGGTGTTGAGCGCATGAGCGCCAGGCTCTCACCGGATGGCATGTACTACTGGGACGGCACGCAGTGGGTGAGCACGCTTTCACACGACGGTCGGACTCGGTGGAACGGGACCGCGTGGATCTCGGCGAGCCAGGTTTATGGACCCTCCGCGTACCAGCCACCAGGGCGCGTCGTTCGCGAGCCCACGTCATGGACGCGACCGCTCCAGATCGCGGTGGCGACTTTTTACGCCCTTGAAGGCGTCTACACCCTCACGCTCCCCTTCTGGATGAGCGGGCCGATGACTCAGGCCATGAATCAGAGCATCAAGCAGAGCATCCAGCGCCAGCAGCAGCTGAACCCGACGGTGAGCCCGCCGCCGGCCGACTTCCTGAACGCGATGTCGTCGTTCATGGGCGGGGTCTTATGGGTGGCGGCCGTGTTCGGGCTCGCCATCGCCGTGGTGGCGGTGATCGGAGCGCTGAACCGGTGGACGTGGATCTACTACGTCGCGCTGATCTTCCTCGGCTTTGGAGCGATCTCGCTCCCGGTGGACCTGATCAACGCCGCCGGCGGGTCGGCCGTCATGGGGGCGTCGGGGTTCACCGTGCCGTCATGGACCTACTGGGTAGGTGTTGCGGTTTCGATCCCAGGCACTGCGCTGTTCGTGTGGATGCTGGTCGCGCTGGTCAAGCGCGGTCCATGGGCGATGAGGAGGGTCGCGGCGTAGCTCAGCTGAGCAGGTCGGCCAGCAGGTGCGGGTCGATGTTGCCGCCGCTGACGACGGCGACGGTCGGCGGCCCAGGCTCGAGCTGTTCCAGGGCCGCGTAGGCCAGGGCGCCCGCGCCCTCCGCCACCACCTTCGCCTTGGTCGCCAGCTCCGGGATGGCGGATCGCAGGCGCGGCTCGGGGACGGTCAACCACCTGTCCACGCACTCTTTCAACAGCTCGAACATCCTCGCGTCGAATGGCGCCGTGGTCCCGTCGGCGATCGTCTCGGGCTTGATCGCCACCGGTCCGCCGGCTTCCAGGCAGCGAGTCCACAGCGCGTAGCCGTCCGACTGCACTCCGATCACCTCGACCTCAGGGCGAAGGCCTTTGAGCGCGGACGCGATGCCGCCGACGAGGCCGCCTCCGCCGACCGGTACGAGGACCCGCGCCAGGTCCGGCACGTCATCGAGCAGCTCCAGCGCGAGTCCGCCGTGGCCGGCCATGACCTCGGGTTCGGCGAAGGGGTGCAGAAACGTTTCCGGTTCGCTCTCCCATTTCTCGTCCGCCATCCACCTGAGCATCTCCTCGCGCGGCATCAGGATTGGAACCGCGCCCCATCTCCTCACGCCCTCGATCTTCAGCGGCGGAGCGGTCTCATACATGACTACGCGGCACGGGACGCCGAGCGCTCTGGCCACATAGGCGCAGGCCTGGGCGGCGTTGCCTGCGCTGACGGTGATGAGACCGCGGCGGAGCCTCTCCGGCTCGAGCGCCAGCGCCGCGGCGAAGAACCCACGGACCTTGAAGCTGCCGGTCGGTTGCAGGCACTCGAGCTTGAGGAGCGCACCCTCGATCGGCACCAGCGGGGTGCGCAGGACATGCGGCCTCGCCCGCTCGGCCGCGGCACGGATCCGATCGACGCCAATCATCCGGGACATCGCGATAATCGTAGGGATGCCGATCTACGAGTACCGATGCGAGGAATGCGGCAAGCGCTCCACCTCCCTGCTGCCCAGCTACTCGTCACCCGACCCGCCCTGTCCCCATTGCGGGAAGCCGGCCGGGAGCCGCCTCGTGTCGACGTTCGCCACGGTCAGCTCGGGTGAGAGCGACGGCGGAGACGATTTCGATGACGGCGGCGGAGGTGGCGACGACTTTGGCGGCGGAGGCGGTGACGACGACTTCGGCGGTGGGGCCGATTTTGGCGGCGACGACGACTTTTAGGTAGGACTCAAACCGAGCACGTCGTTGGCGGCCCGGATCAGCTCGTTGCAGTGGGTTTCGTCGTGCGCAAAGATCCTGAACAGGGCCATGCGAACAGGCAGGCGCTTGAAGAGATCGAGCACGCGACTCTGCTGGTAGCGATCCTCGAGCGGCTCGTAGATGAGGATGTCCGCGGTCTCGGTCATCGGATTGAACGCTCTCGACTCCTGGGCCGCGACGTCGACCTCGAACACGATGTCGCGAAGGCCTCTCGGCAGACGCTCGCGCAGCTCGCGCGCGAACTGCTGACGCGTGACGCTCAAAGCGCCGCTGGGGATCTCCTTCGCGTCGGTATGTCCCTGGTAGATCAGCTTCCACTTGAGCCGTCGCGCGACCACATCACCCCACGCCGCTCCGAGCTCCCGCTGCCGGGCATCGCCATGGCCCAGCGCCCAGCGGTCGACCTCCGAAAGCAGCGACCACTCAGTGAGCACCTGGTAGCGGTCGAGCATCTCCAGTGGATTGCCACCGAGCATAAGCTCAACCGTCGGACGGAATACCTCACGCAGCTGGAGGTCGATGCGCCGCACGGTCCGGTGGAAGTAGACCTGCGAATAGAGATAGAGCCGGGCGCTGAGGAACATGTACAGCGCTTCGGCCGCGTGAGCGTGCAGGGTGAGGCCCCGCTCCGAGATGAACGAGTAATGCACGATCCGCTGCACGTCGACCGGTCCTGTCGCGACGCCACATATATAGGAGTCGCGAGGGACGTAGTCCATGTTGTCGGCCGAGTACGCACCGACCAGCGCCGGCTTGAGCGCCGCCAACCAAGAGGGCGGTTCGAAACCTGCCAGCTCCGCCGGCGAGATCAGGTAGGCGACCCACCGCGGGTCGACCCGCTCGCCGGCCTCGAAATCTGCATTGGGCGAGGCCCCGAGCGAGGCGATGAGCTCGGCGAGCGGGCCAGAGATCAACTCCCGGCCGATGACCTCGTGGTCGATGCCCCACCGATCGAGGTAGTTCTCATCGAAGAAATGTCCGAAAGGGCCGTGACCTACGTCGTGCAGGAGGCCCGCCATGCGCATCGTCTCTTCGACCAGGCCGGCGGAGGGCGTGTCTTCGTGGCATGCGGTCAACGAGGGATGAAGGTGACGAGCCCATTCCCCGGCGAGGTGCATCGATCCGAGGGCGTGCTGGAAGCGCGAATGCTCGGCGGTGGCGAACACCCACCACGCGCTCTGCAGCTGGTGGATGCGGCGAAGACGCTGCATCCAGGCGGTGTCGACAAGGTCCTGCTCTGACGAATCACCCGGTACTCCGCCCGGGCCGCCCTTCGTGATGCGAAGGTACCGGTAGATGGGATCGCTCGAGAGGTTGACCCGCGAGTACTCGGGCGGCGTATGTGCCACGTGGCGATTATCCCCATGAGCGCCGGACCGCAGCGAGGCATCGACCTGTTTAACACCGGCAGGTACTGGGACGCCCACGAGGCCTGGGAGGAGGTGTGGATGCCTGATCGCAAGGGCCCCGACGCCGGTTTTTACAAAGGATTGATCCAGGTGGCGGCCGGGTGCCTCCACTACGAACGGCGCAATCGCCGCGGCGCGATCAACAAGTGGACCAGCGGCGCCGGCTACCTGCGACCCTATCTACCCAGGCACCAGGGAATTCGACTGGCGCCGCTCGTCGCGACAGTGGACGGGTTCCTGGAAGCCATGGAGCCGCGCGGGTGGCCCGAGCTCACGATGCCGCAGATTTCTCAGGAGTAGACGAGCGTCGCGCCCAGGCCGGGTTCATCCCGGCCGTCACCCCACCTGCCATTGCCAGGGCTCCCACAGGCGTGGCGCCACACAGGAGGGGGTCCCGCGGGGGAGGACTTACGTCCTCACCCGCGCTTTCAGGAGTAAGGCGGGAAGCGGCGGCCGGCGGCCGATTCGATGAGCCCGCCGTGGCCCAGGCGCAGCAGGTCTTTCGGATCCGCCCGCCCGTACGCGAAGACGAACGGCAGCAGCAGGTCGAGCGAGCTCGAGCGGCCGAACCCCGCGCATGACGCGACCCCCACGACGGCCGCATCGCCCAGCCTTCCCAGCCAGAGCATGCTGCCCGGGTGCATGGGCGCGCCGACCTGGAGCAGCAGGCCTCCCATGCGAGTGAGCTCTGCGTACGCCGGGTCCAGCGGGTCGATTGCGGACGCTCCAGCGAACATCACGAGCTGGGCGCCGGCCGCCTCAGCCTCTTTGTAAGCGGCCTCGACCGCTTCGGGCGTTCGTGCGACCTCACGCACGGCCAGGACCTCCGCGCCGTACCAGCCCAGCTTGGCGGTGACGGCGGCCCGGAACATGTCCCGCGCCTTGGGCTTCAGGCGCTCGGTGACGACGACAAACGTGCGCAGAGGGCGGAACGGCAGAACCTCGAGCGCAGGGCCCAGCTTGTGGTTGATGCTCTCTACGGCTTTGATCTGGCTTCCCGGTACTGCAACCGGCGTCACCTTGCAGCCTGCGATCTCCTCGCCGGCCTCGACCGCCTGCCCATCCATGAGCGTGAAGACCGACACGTATCCGACCGAGTTGATGGCGTCGACCACCTCGGGTTTGACCCGGAGAAGGCCCCGCCGGGTCGCGACCAGCCTCACCTGGCTCTGGACGGGTGGCCGTGCTTCCATGTTGGCTCCCGAGAGAGCTCTCGCCAGGCGCTCCGCCGCCTCGTCCTCGTGCAGGTCTCCCGGCTCGAGCTCGACGAGATGCACCTCCCGCGCCTGCCTGACCCGCTCGAGGTGATCGGCTCCGAGCACGGTTCCCTTGCGCAGCTCGGGGCCGAGGTCGTGGACCAGCACGCGACCCTCGATGTCCGGGACCGTCGCGGAAGCGCCCGCCAACCTGAGGGCTTTCATTAATTGAGAGGATAGATTCGCAATGGTTCCGAGCATCCGGCTGTACAACACCTTCACGCGGGCGAAAGAGGAGCTGAGCCCACTGCGTGAGGGGATCGTGCGGATCTATTCGTGCGGTCCGACCGTCTACCGCTACGTGCACGTTGGGAACCTGCGCACCTTCATGCTGCCCGACCTCCTGCGGCGCAGCCTCGAATACCTGGGCTATCAGACCGAGCAGGTGATGAACATCACCGACGTCGGTCACCTCACCGACGACACGTTCGACCGCGGCGAGGACAAGATGCTCGTCTCGGCCCGGCTTGAGAACAAGTCGCCTGCTGAGATCGCCGCGTACTACACCGAGGCGTTCATGGACGACGCCGCCCGGCTCAACCTTCGGCGGGCAGACCACTACCCCCGGGCCACGGACTACATCCCCCAGATGATCGACCTGATCGAGAAGCTGATCGCTCGTGGACATGCGTACGCGGTCGGGGGGGCGGTCTACTACGACATCGGTAGCTTCCCGGCGTACGGCAAGCTCTCCCGGAATACGACAGACAAGCTCCTCGCCGGTGCTCGCGGCGACGTGGATCCACAAAAACATCGGCCCGGTGATTTCACGCTGTGGAAAGCCGCCGGCGAGCACCGGATGCAGGTCTGGCCCAGCCCTTGGGGTCCGGGCTTTCCTGGCTGGCACATCGAATGCTCGGCGATGTCGATGTCCCTGCTGGGCGATCGGTTCGACATCCACACGGGGGGCGCCGACAACGTCTTTCCACATCACGAGGCGGAGATCGCGCAGAGCGAAGGAGTGAGCGGCCATCGAGTGGTGACGTGCTGGATGCACGGCGGCCTGCTCATGCTGGGCGGCGCGCGGATGGCGAAGTCCGCCGGAAATTTCTTTCGCATCTCCGAGTTGGAGGAGCACGGTTTCGATCCGCTCGCCTTTCGTTACCTCGCCCTGCAGGCGAAGTACCGCACCAAGCTGAGCTTCAGCACCCAGGGCCTGGCCGGAGCCGATCGCGCGCTGAGACAGCTGCGCGAACGCGTGATGGAGTGGTCGGATGCCATCCGCCCACCCGAGGATGCGAAGGTAGGCGACTACGAGGCTCGCTTTCGCGCGGCGCTCGCCGACGACCTCGACCTGCCGGCCGCGATGGCGCTCGTCGCCGAGCTGAATCGCTCCGACGTGGCGGAGGGCGCCAGGGCATCGCTGCTCCGCTCGTGGGACCGCGTTCTCGGGTTGGACCTCGACCGAGGGGCGCCTGAGGTCACACTGCCGGCCGGAGCATCCGCCCTACTCGAGGCTCGCGAGAGGGCGCGGGCCACGAAGGACTTCGCCACATCGGACCGGCTTCGCGACGAGCTGGTGGACCTGGGAGTCGCGGTCACCGACACGCCACACGGCCAGCGCTGGCGGAGCGCCCCAACCAAGCCCTCATGAAAAAGTGGGGCCGGGCCTTACGGCTCGGGCCTTGGGGAGTGGAACCGGGCCCAGCGGCTCGGGCCTTGAAGAGTGGGACCGGGCCCAATGACCCGGTCCCACGAGAGGAAGGGGTTTGCTACCTGAACCAGGTCATTGCTGTGGCGGGATCGGCGCGTGGACGACGATGATCGCCGGATCGGTCGGTTCGCCGGCCGTCGTGACCGCGGGCCGCGAGCCTTCGCTCTTGCTGGAGCCCTGCCCGTTGTTGCTCTTGCTCTTGTTCTTGGCGTTGGCATTTGGGTTGGGGCTGCCATTACCAGTCACGCCGGTCTTGGTCTTGTCGTTCTTCGCGGGCGAGTCGCTCACGGTGCCACCGTGCGTCCGCGCAAACGATGCGACGCACTGCCCGATGCCATGCACGCCCAGACGCGCGGCGCTGGCCTTGCAAGCGTCGACCTGAGTCGTCACCTGCTGGCCCCAATTGGCCGGGTTGACGCTGCCGGTGATCGCCACCTCGGTGGCCGCGACCGCAAAGGTCGTTGCCGCCGCGGCAACCGCGATCCCGGTCAGGATCTTGACGCCGATCGCGGCTCCCGCGCCGCCCAAAAGTCTCTTCATGCTTCCTCCTGGTTGCATAGACCTCCGAACAGGGATCGGGCGGGCCGTCATCGGATCGAGGATCCGATGCAGCTCGTGCTCGAGGTCCCGCTCGAATTCGTTCATGTCTGACATGTCAGGAGGAAGAAACGCATCACGAGGCCGGATCAACCATTTTTCGTTCCCTCGTATCCGCAAGCGTGACCTGCAGCTGCTTCCTGGCGGCCGCCATTCGCGAGGCGACCGTCTGCTCGGCCACTCCGAGCGCCGCCGCGATCTCGCGGTTGTTGTAGCCGTGGTAGTGCCGCATCACCAGCGCCACCGCCTGCTTGGTCGGAAGCTTCCGCAGCTCGCGGATCAGGTCCGAGCGTTCGGCGAGAGCGGTGGGGTCCGGCGGCGGAGCCGGCCGGCCGAGCCGCCGGATCAGCTCTCCAGCCTCGCGCAGGCGAAAACGTCTCCGATCTGAGATCGCGACGTTGATGGCGATCCGGTGCAGCCATGCTTCCACCGGCGCATCGGGTCGCCAGGAGGCCCAGCTCTTGTAGGCCCGTTCGAACGTGTCCTGGGCGCAGTCCTCCGCGGCCGCCCGATCTCCCAGCACGGTGATCAGGGTGCCGAGGATCCGCCGGTAGGTATTCCTGTAGAGCCGCTCGAAGTCGGCCTCAGATCCCGGCTCGTACGGCTCCGGCGCAACCGCCTCTTCGCTTGACTCCGAACGAATGTTCGTCTAACCTCCCAAACGTAGCATGGCCGGCTTCCCGTCATTCAACCCAGCCGACTTCCCAGGGGAGATAACGCTGGACCACGTGATTTCTGAAGCCAAACCGAATTTTGCCCCCTTGCCTCCCGACCTCCGACCCGAGCTGGTGACCGCCCTGGCCGGGCGCGGCGTCGAGCGCCTCTACTCACACCAGGCCGATGCCTACCACGCAGTCCGCCAGGGCCGGCACCTGGTAGTTGTCACTCCGACCGCGAGCGGAAAGACGCTCTGTTACAACCTTCCCGTCCTCCAGCGCCTGCTGGAAGACCCCCGGAGGCGCGCGCTCTACCTGTATCCCACCAAGGCCCTGGCGCAAGACCAGCTGGCCGAGCTCAGCGCGCTGAAGCACGGCCTGCCGATTGAGCTTCGAGCCGACACCTACGACGGCGATACCCCGCCGGGCCGCCGCACCGCCATCCGCGAGGGGGGCCACGTCGTGATGACGAACCCGGACATGCTCCATGCGGGGCTTCTGCCCCATCACACGAGGTGGCGCCGCCTCTTCTCGAGCCTGGACTTCGTGGTCATCGACGAGCTCCACACATATCGCGGGCTTTTCGGAAGCCAGGTCGCCAACGTCATCCGGCGCCTGAAACGGATCTGCGCCTTCTATGGCTCCAGGCCGACCTTCATCTGCGCCTCGGCGACCATCGCGAACCCTCTCGTTCTCGCCAAGCGGCTGCTCGAAGAGGAAAACGTGGAGCTCGTCGAGCGCAACGGCGCTCCGCGCGGTGAGCGGCGCCTCATCTTCTACAACCCGCCGCTCGTCAACCGCGAGATGGGCATCCGTCGCAGCTCGATGCTCGAAGCGCGCCGCATCGCGGCGCCGTGGATCCGGACCGGCTCGCAGACCATCGTCTTCTGCCGGAGCCGGCTCCAGGTCGAGGTGATGCTGAGCTACCTGAGGCAGGACCTCGCCCCTCGCCTCGATGCTCATCAACGCGTGCGTGGCTACCGCGCCGGCTACCTGCCGCTTCACCGTCGCGAGATCGAGGCCGGCCTGCGCAGCGGGGAGATCACCGGTGTCGTGAGCACGAACGCCCTGGAGCTCGGCATCGACATCGGCAGCCTCCAGGCGGCCGTCCTGGTCGGATACCCGGGCACGATCGCGTCGACATGGCAGCAGCTGGGTAGAGCGGGAAGGCGGTCTGGATCGGTCGGTGTTTTCGTCGCGTCGAGCTCGCCGCTGGACCAGTTCATCGTCCGTCACCCGGAGTATTTCCTGAGCGCCGACCCGGAGGAAGGCCTGATCGATCCCGACAACCTTCTCCTCCTGGCCGGCCATCTTCAAGCCGGCCTTTTCGAGCTGCCTTTCGAAGACCAGGAGCGGCTCGGCCGCGCCGACGTCCAGGAGCTGCTCCAGGTTTTCGAGGAGGACGGCTCAGCGACGCGATCGGCCGGCCGCTGGTTCTGGAGCCGGCAGGCTTTCCCGGCGGAGGAGGTGCATCTGCGCCGGATCCTCGCCGACAACGTCGTGATCATCGACACCTCGCATCCGCGACCCCAGGTGATCGGCGAGATGGACCAGTTCACAGCGCCGGTCCTGCTGCACGAGGAGGCGGTCTACCTCCACGAGGGCGCTCAGTTCCACGTCGACCGGTTGGACTGGGGCGAGAAGAAGGCCTACGTGCGACCGGTCGAGGTCGACTACTACACCGACGCACTCGCGTCGGTGACGGTCCAGGTGCTCGACACGTTTGGCGGACCCGAATGCGATGGCGTGTCGCGCAGCCATGGCGAGATAAAGATCACGAGCCTCGCGAGCATGTTCAAGAAGATCCGCTTCCACACGCACGAGAACATCGGGTCGGGGCCGATCCATCTTCCGGAGCAGACACTGCACACGACGGGCTACTGGGTCACCGTCGACGAAGACCTGTGGCGGACGCTGGGTCGAGAGACATTGGAAGCCGGCTTGCAGGGAATGGCACATGCGCTGCGCCACGTCGCAAGCCTGCGCTTGATGTGCGACCCACGCGACCTCGGCTCGGTCGCTGAGGTGCGCTCGATCACGACACAGCTCCCGACCGTCACCGTGTACGAGGTCTACCCCGGCGGCGTCGGATTCTCCTCGCGGATGTACGAGCTGCACCGCGAGCTGCTCGACGACTCCGCGGCGCTGGTGCGCGACTGCCCGTGTCTCGCCGGCTGTCCCTCGTGCGTCGGCCCGCTGCATCTCGTGGAAGGAGCCAAGGAAGCGTGCTTGCGACTTCTCTCCGCGACCGCCTTACCCGTCTAGGCGCCAGCCCTACGGCTCCGCGGCCGCGCCCGGCGCGTCCGCTCCCGCGTGGCTTCGAGGAGATTCCGACGCCTTACGGAAACGCGCTCCTGCGCGAAGACGTGATCCCTTTGCCTCCGCTCGAACCGCACCCCGGCAATGTCGCGTACCTCGACACCGAGACGACCGGCCTGAGCGGTGGCTCTGGAACGTTGGTGTTCGCCGCCGCGATCGCGCGTCCGATCGAGTGCGGCCTGCGCGTGGCCCAGCTGTTCCTGCCTCAGCCGGGCCTTGAGGCGGCTTTCCTCGACGTGCTGCGCCAGGAGCTCGAAGCGTCGGCTGCGATCGCCACCTTCAACGGTGCTTCGTTCGACCTGCCGGTGCTGCGGACGCGATGGGTCATGGCACGCATGCCGGGGGAGCTGACCGAAGCGCCGCACGTCGACCTGCTGACTCTCGTGCGCGCCCTGTACCGGCATCGCCTCGAGAGCTGCACCCTGCGAATGGTCGAAGAACGAGTGCTGGGATACGAGCGCGACGACCCCATCCCGAGCGCGCTCGTGCCAGACGCGTACTTCTCGTACCTGCATGCAGGGTCGTTGGATTTCCTCGAGGCTGCGCTCGAGCACAACCGCCTCGATGTGATCAGCCTCGTCCACCTCCACTCGCGCCTGCTCGCGCGCTTACGGGGTGACGAGGCCGGCATGGACGCGGCCGACTGGCTCGCACTCGGGCGCCACCGGTTCCGGCGCGGCGCTCGCGCTGACGGGTGGAGGGCGCTGCGAAACGCGACCTCATTTGGGCAAGGAGAGGCGTCGGCCACAGCGGGCCTGTTGATCTCGCGGCGCCTCCTGCGGCGCGGCTCGGTGGCGGCGGCGGACCGCCTCCTGGGCTGGTTGGAGTCGAGCGCCGCGGAAGATATGCGCGTGTCCATCGCCCGGGCGCGGCTTCTCGAGTGGCGGCGGCGAGACCCTCACCAAGCCCTGACGATTGTGGAGGACGCCCAGCGGCGAATGCCCGACCTCGCGGCCGACCTCGAACACCGCCGCGCCAGGCTGCGGCGAAAGGTCGACTCAGACCGCGGCCGGAACCGGAACCGCCGCGGCCGTGGCCGGGTAGGCCAGCTCCGGGAGGTTCAGCTCGAAGCTCCCATCGCGGACAGCCCGGCCTAGCGCCTCTACGACCGCAGGGTCGAACTCAGTGCCGGATCCCGCGACAACCTGGTCCTGCGCTGCTTTCGGCGTGACGCGGACGCATCCCCTCCCGGCCGTCGAAGCCTCGAATCTCTCGGCCACAGCCAGGATGCGGGCGAGCATCGGAATGTCCGATCCCATCAGGGCGTCCGCCTTGCCGCCGGCGTCCCAACGATCGTGGTGATGGCGGACCCCGGCCACCACCTCCTGCGGGAACCTTGCGCCGCCGACGATCTTCTCGCCCTCTTCCGCATGTCCGACCGCCTCGACGTTCTGCCCGTCCAGGGCCAGCGTCATGTGGCCAACGTCGTGCAGGAACGCGGCCGCGCGCAGGTTCTCAAGCTGATTCGAGGACAGGTTCGATCGCCGGCCGATCGCTTCGGAAATCGACGCCACGCGGCTCGAGTGGCCTTGCGTGACCGGGTTGCGATGGTCCACCGCATGAGCCACCGCGACCATCACCTGTGGGCCCGCCTCCGCCAGTATCGAGACCAGGCTGCCATCGGCCAGCTCGAGCTCCGTCACCAGCTGCGGGAAAGTACAGGCTCGGTCCTTGCCCTCCCGCTTCGCGAGGTAGAGGGCCTGGTCCGCGGCCGCGATCAGCTCGCTGGATGTGAAGCCGTCTTCGGGGTACGACGCAACCCCGATGCTGAAGCTCAGGTGCTTGTCCGGCGTGGTGGACACCGCAGCCGCATGCACGGCATCCACGATTCGATACGCGAGGCGCTGTGCGCCGATGGCATTGGTGTCCGCCACCATCACGGCGAGCTCGTCGCCGCCATAGCGCGCGACCATGTCCTGCGCGCGGGCTGCCGCCTTCACGATGCGAGCTCCCATCTGGAGCACGAGGTCCCCGTGCTGGTGGCCGAGCTCGTCGTTGACCGACTTGAAGTGGTCGAAGTCGATGAGCAAGAGCGAGACCGGGCTGCTCAACCGGTCGGGGCGCGCAAAGGCGGCGTCCAGCCGGCGGCGGAACTCCCTCACGTTGACCAGGCCGGTCAGGCCGTCTGTCGTGGCCTCTTGCCGGCTGCGCTGGTACCGGAGCGCGTTGGCGAGCGTCACTGCTGTGCTGCCGGACAGCGCGTTCACCGCGAAGAGGTCCTGGTTGGTGAACACGCCGGTGGGCTGGTTGAGGCAGAGGATCGCTGTGACACCGTCGCCGGTGGCGATCGGGACGACCAGGCCCTTGCTGTCGGCGCCGAAGACGGCTTCGCCGGTGCTCGCGGCCTGCGACAGCTGATGCTCGTCCATCGGCTCATCCTCCGGCGCTGGGGTCGAGATGCCACTTCGGCTGGCGCTCGCCACCACAGTGAAGCCTTCTTGCGAGGCGAGGATGAGCCGCCCTCGCTCGGCGCTCGTCATCTGGACCGCATGATCGGTCAGCACCGTGAACACGTCCTTGATGTCCGTGTTGCCGACCAGGGCCATGCTCAGCTCTCTAAGGGAGTCCGCCTGCGCCGCCCGCTGTACCGCCGAGCGCCGTTCGCGCTCCAGCTCGCGCGTCATGTAACCGGTGGCGAGGGCGACGACCAGGAACAAGAACATCTTGCCGATCGTGGCGTTGGGGTCGACATAGAAGTTCGAGGGGGTGAAGCTCCCACCCACGAACAGGTAAAGGAAAGAGACGACCAGCGCCGAGACGAAGCTCGCTGTGGCGCCGAAACGGACCGCGTTGGTGATCACGGCCAGGAAGAGCGCGAGAAAGAACGGGCTGTTGAAACCGTTAGACAGGTAGACGAGCGTGGTGGCGAACAAGATGTCCAGCGTCATCGTCGACAGGCTGAATTGCTTTCCAGGCTGATATCCCCGCGCCAGGAGAACGTTGACGCCGACGTTCATAGCGCCCCATCCCGCGAGAACGAAGTCGATAGTGACCTTCTGGTTCGCATCGGTATGCGGGTTGACGTTGTTCAGGACGCCCAGCACGATGAGGAACAACCACCGGAAGACGACGGCCACGCGCTCGCCGACGCGACGGCGGTCGGCATCGAAGGTGGCGTCGATGGCCAGGGCGCGAATGTCCTGCCAGCGCCTGGATTGGTGGCTGCTACCGGGCTCGTTTTTCATGGTGGGGTTGTCGACCCCCAGCCGAGGCCGTTAAATTACCGGCGTTTGGCGACTGAAAACGTCCTTATTCGCGTTAAACGCGATACACATGGTGCATCCTAGGGCCCGATCCGGTTCAATATGACGGCCAAAATGCGTCGAACGGGCGTTCAGCGCCCTCGCGGAAACACTCAACGCGGTCAGTCTCTGGTCGAGTTCGCAATCTCGTCCATCGTGCTGCTTCTGCTGATGATGGGTTTGCTGGACCTTTCGCGCGCCTTCTACTACGCCGTCAACATCCAGGGCGCCGCGCGCGAAGGCGCCCGCCATGGAGCGTGGTTCGACACCAAGTCCCGGGTCAACATCTACCTGGACGACAGCGACATCATGGCCGGGGTCACTCCGGGGCTCCAGGGATCAGGGATCACGTGTACCGGGGTCAACGGGATCAACTGCTTCGTGCCGGGCGCCTGTCTTTCGGGGACCGACGGCAACACCATCAACAACAAGCCCTACGGCGCCACCTACTACCCGGCGACCACGCAGCAGGTGAACGTTTACATCTGCTACACGCAACCTGGTGGAGCGCAGGTCGGAACGCTTGCGGTCCATCCGTCTGACAACTCGTGGCGCCTTGGGGATATCAACGTGTCGATCCTGATGAACTTTGCGTTGATCACACCATTCATCCAGAACCTGTTCGGCAACGGCATCGACATGGCCTTCAACGAGCACTTCACCATCCAGGGCAAGCCATGAGGGGAAGCCTCGGGCGTTGGTTCCGGAGCCAGAGGTCGCAGGGTATGACCGAGTTCGCACTGATCGCGCCCGTGATCCTGCTGCTTACCTTCGGCATCATCGACTTCGGCCGCGGCCTCTACTTCTATATCACCCTGCAGCAGGCGGCCAACGAAGGCGCGCGCGTCGCAGTGCGGGCATCCTACTTCACCGACGCGAGCGGTGCGCCCCACAACTGGCCTACCAATGCCGACGTTCAAAAGGCGGTCCAGGCGCATGCCGTAACTGAAGTCCTCGCCAACCCATGTCCGAACGGGCCGATTCCAAACAACGGCGTGCCTCAAGGTTCGCCGCAGCTACCTCCGTCCAACACCGGCTGGATCTTCATCACCGACCCCAGCGTAAACGGAAACGGCGCTCCCAATGCACCGCGCGGTCAACTGCCCTACAACCCGCCGCCGGCGGGCTGCAACGATGCGGTTGCAGCCAATGGGAACGAGCCGCTCAAGGTGACGCTGTGGTTCAACTTTCAGCCGCTCACTCCCATCATCCAGCAAGTTGTCGGCAACAAGATCGTCATCACTGCATATGCCATCTACCGTGCCGAGTACTCGAACTAAGTCGCCACAGCGAAAGCTGCAGGAGGGCCAGGCCATCGTCCTGATCGCCCTGCTGATCCTTGTCCTGTTCGGGATGCTCGGTCTTGCGATCGACTCAGGCCGCTCGTACGTCGACCGGCGCGACCAGCAAGCCGCGGTCGACGCCGCCGCGCTGGCGGCCGGCGACTACTACGACAACTACCCCGATTATCCAGACCTCTCCGCCATCACCCTGGTTCAGGCCAGACAGGTCTATGAAAACAACCTTCACCTGTACGGTGGCGCTGCGTCACACCAGACTTTCCACTACACAAATGTCGGAGCCACCGCCAACCTCGTGCAGGACGTGTGGGTCGACACCTTCAGCGGCGGCTACACGCTGACCATCACCGCAACCAACACCCTGTTCAACGGATATCAGTTCCAGTTCGACAGCACGCACCAGTTCCCACTCGCCTTCATCCAGATCTTCGGCGGCCCGCCGAACGTGCCCATCGACGCAACGGCGAGCTCGATCGTGGGCAACCAGCGCCAGACGCCGGCCCTTCTCACCCTGGCGACCACTCCGTGCGCGACCAACCTCAGTGGAAACGGCAACCTCACCGTCCTCGGGGACGTCTACACCAACGGCACAGCGTGCGTGAACTCGAGCCTTCACCTGGCGGGAAACTGCTACGGTGCGGCCGGCTCGAACTGCAGCGCGGCCGCGTACTACTGCTACAACTCGTCACCGGCTTTCATCCCGTACCCCGGCCCTTGCATCGCAGGCTCGGGCGACATCCAGGGAGCTCCTGTGGTTCCCGCACCTTCTCTGCCGGACCCGCAGTACATCGCGCCCTCGGTGCCGTACTACCAGCTGGCAGGGCAGCAGCTTGACCGCGGCTCCTATACCGAGATGACACCCGGCACCTATAGCAGCTTCAGCTTGACAGGCGGCGCCGGCTGCTACTTCCTGGACCCAGGGGTCTACTCGTGGAACGGGGGCTATTCGTCGCACGGCGGCCTGGTCTCCAACGAGCTGAAGGCTCCCAGCGAGGAGGCGTATGGCGCAGGAGCCGGCACCACCGCCGGGTCGATCGCGCCGTTCTGGGGCCCGGGCGGCTGCTCTGGTGCGTTCACCGCGACAGTCGTCGCCGCCCCCGGCAACGGCATGAAGCACCAGGGCGGCAACGGCAACTGGGGAGTCGAGCTGACGTCGGACCGCTACGACCGGTTCGTCGACCCCACCATCGGGGTGGCCCAGAATCCATGCTTCAACTCTCCGGGGTGCCGGCGCGAGAGCACGCCCTCCAGCTGCGTGCAGCTGCCGACGATCGACGCGAACAACCAGGGCATCGACATCAACATCACCACGAACTCGCCTGGTGCCCAGTACTACCTCGCCTACATCAACCCGTACGGCTGCCTTCCCTACACGAACCCGAATACCGGCTTCCCCGGAACCCCCAACGACTTCTCCTTCGTCGGCCGCTACCTGGCTCCCGGCTTCGCAGATGTCGGCGGAATTCCGCCGGTGACCGCCGTCGGCGGCAGCTGGACGGGAACGCTGGTGAACGCTGAGAACAGCCCGTACTCATGTGGCCTGTCCAGCACGGTCTCGATCTGCAACATCAACTACAACACGTTCAACATCTTGAGCCCGCACCAGTGCTTCGCTCAGTCGCGGACCGCAGGGTGCGAGACGCCGGACGACGAGACCGCGCCGCAGTGCTTCCAGAGCTGCCCCCCGTCGGCGAACACGCCGCAGGAGAACGCCCCGATGGCCCTCGAGTACTCTCCGTACACAGGCGGAGACGTCGCCAACGAGAACTACTGCCAGGTCTCGCCCAACCCCGGTGACCCGAACGCACCGTGCACCACGGCCAAGGTGACGCCCGGAGCCGTCCAGTTCTACTTCCCGAACGGCTCGTGCATGGACCAGAACGGCGGCGGCTACACCCACGTGTTCAGCGGCGAGCAGTACAACTGGATCGTCATCTACTCGCCGCCCGGAGCCTCGTGCGGCGGCACCCAGAAGCTGAACGGCAACGCCTTCACGCAGTACATAGGGACGATCTACACGCCGTCATCGAGCTGGGACATCCTGGGCACAGACAAGGCTCCGCTCGCGGGCCAGGTCATCTGCTTCACGGCCTCGGTCACAGGAAACGGCTCGGCGGGCATCGACTTCAACCCGAACTACTCCCCGGCACCACCGGCCGCGCGGCTGATCAACTAAGGGCGCGACCCCAGTCCGTTTCGACACGCCTCAAGTCCGGCCTTCCGCTGCCCTCTGACGCCGGCCGGACCTCGTAACCCAGAGCACGCAGCGCTTCGTCGATCCACAGGAGTGCCATCTCTTCGGTGTTGGGCCACGCCTCTGCAGAGAAATCGGGCAGGCCGGTGTCGATGACCACCCGAGCGGCCACGCGCAGCAATCGCCGCGCCAGGGGAGCCGCTTCAGGGACGCTCAAAGCCAGGTCCTCGAGAGCACGCGAGAGCATGAAGCAGGCGGCGTTGAACGTCTGGGCGTCAATGGGCTCGCTCCCGGCGAGCCGTTCGGCGAGGCCGGCTCTCAAATCGGTGGGGTCCATCCGCCGGGTTATCATTTCAGATCGAAGATGGATCTAAGCGAACCTGTCTTGCTGACGCCCGAGGGGCTGGAGAAGCTCAAGCGCGATCTCGAGGTCGCGCTGAAGCGGCGTGTCGAAGCGGGCGAGCGCCTGAAAGAGGCATTCCAGCCCGGCGACATCGAGGACAACCCCGAGTACGAGCAGGCCAAGGAAGAGGTCGGCCTGCTGGACAGCCGGATCTACGAACTGCAGGAGATGATCGGGCGGGCGCAGATCATCAAGGACACGCACTCGAGCGTCGTTCAGCCAGGCTCGACGATCGAGGTCGTCGACAACGAGGGCGACGTCGAGACGTACCACCTCGTCGGCGCGGTCGAGAGCGACCCCTCCGCTGGGCGCATCTCCGTCGAATCGCCGGTGGGGCGAGCGCTGGTCGGCCGCAAGAAGGGCGACAAGATCACGGTGAGCGTCCCGGCGGGCACGCTTACGCTCACGATCAAGGCGGTCAAATAGAGCCACGTCGCTGACCGCGACCGCCTCGACTCAGGATCTAGATCCCGAATCGATCGCCGACCGCACCACGGTTGGAGTCTTCTTCCGCCAGGCCGCACGGTTCGGGGATCGCCCCCTCATTCACCACCTCCACTCGAACGCGTGGCAGGTTCATACATGGGCTGATATGCGGCGCGACGTGCTGGCTGTCGCCTCGGCCCTCATCGAGCAGGGCGTAAAGCCGGGCGACCACGTGGTGATCATGTCGGAGAACCGGCTCGAGTGGCTTTACTGCGATTACGGCATACAGGCCGCCGGCGCGATCACCGTGCCTATCTACCCGAACGTGAGCGATGACATTGCGCAGAGGATCGCGGCGGATTGCGGAGCCACGCTCGCCATCGTTTCGAACGCCACCGAGGCGGCGAAGCTCAGGGTCACCGGACCATTGCGAGCGATTGCGCTCATGGAACAAGAGGTCGCCGAATGGGTCGGCAGGCCGGCCGAGCAGCTGGCCGAGGTCAATGCGCGGCTCGCGCGCATCAGGCCCGACGACCTGTGCACGATCGTCTATACGTCTGGGACGACTGGGGATCCCAAGGGCGCGGAGCTGGCGCACCAGAACCTGGTCGACATCTCCCGTGCCGCCATCAAGGTGCACCCGCTGAGCGACAGCGATACCACGCTCTCGTTCCTCCCGTATGCGCATGTGTTCGAGCGCATCAACTGCATCTTCGTCGGCCTTATGTGCGGGTTCGAAACCTGGATCTCACGTGGAGCCGAGCATTTGACCGAGGAGCTGGCGGAGGTTCAGCCGACCATCATGTGCAGTGTTCCGCGCCTCTACGAAAAGATGCATGCGGCGGTCATGGCGCGTGTGCGCGACGCCAGCCCACCGCGACGGGCGCTGTTTCACTGGGCGTTGCGTGTCGGAACGAAATACGCCCATGACTCGACCAAGGGTCCGCTGCTGACAGCTGAGCACGCGATTGCCGACAGGTTGGTGCTGGCGTCGCTGCGCAAGCGCCTGACAGGTGGCCGGCTCCGGTTCTTCATCAGCGGCGGAGCCGGGCTGGCGCGTGAGATCGAAGAATTCTTCTGGGCGCTCGGCGTGCCGATCCTCAATGGTTGGGGCATGACGGAGACCTCCTCCGGCGCCTGTTCGAACACGCTTCATCAGCACCGCTTCCTCACCGTCGGCAAGCCGTTGCCGGGCGTCGAGCTGAAGATTGCGGACGACGGCGAGATCCTGGTCAAGAGCCCCGGCAACATGCTCGGCTACCACAACAATCCCGAGGCGACCGCCGAGATGTTGAAGGACGGATGGATCTACTCCGGGGACATCGGCGAGATTGACCCGGATGGTTTCCTCAAGATCACCGACCGCAAGAAGTCAATGTTCAAAACCGCGGGAGGCAAGTACATCGCTCCCCTGCAGCTCGAGTTTGCGCTGGCGCACGACCCGCTGATTTCGCGTTCGGTCGTGGTCGGAGAGGGCAGGCCGTACGTCACGGCGCTGATCGTGCCCGACCATGACGCAGCCGCCAAACAGGGACTGAACGAAGCCGGCCTTAAAGCGCACATTCAGGAGACCATGGACGAGGTCAACTCGCACCTGGGGAACTGGGAGACGATCAAGTACTTCACGTTGCTGCCGGAGGACTTCACCGAGAAGTCGGGAGAGCTCTCTTTGAAAATGGACGTGAAGCGGAAGGTCGTCGCGCAGCACTACGAGAAAGAGATCGAATCGATGTACACGGGCAAAACGAAACCCTCGTAGATTTGTCGCAATGGCAGGCCCCACCGACATGTCTGAGCTCCACCTGGCGCTCGATCGGCTGCGGCCCCAGCTCTGCCACTGCGGGCTGAAGGGCGAGTGTCTGGGCTGCAAGGGCATCGAGATGGTGCGGGCGCAGGCCGAAGCGGTGGTCGCGGCCGCGAGCCAGCCGATCCTGATCCAGGTCGCGCAGGAGTCCTCGATGAAGGACATGACGACCCGCTTCCAGGCCATGTCCGAGCGCCTGATGGCGGACCCAGACATCCGCCGCTCGGCCGAGCAGATGCAGGAGCGCCTGATGGCCGACCCCGAGACGCGACAGCTTCTCGAGGAGCTGATGCGCCGCCTCGGCACGCCACCTGACGAATCGAGCTAAGGTCGGCCGCGTGCGCGATGCACGATGGATGCGTCCTCGGCGCCCAGGGCGTCCTCCTCTTCCACATCGATTGGGCGTGGCTGGAACAGGCGCTGTGCGATCAACGTCGGGACGATCGCCGAGAGGATCACGATCGTCAGGAGCTCCGAGTACTGGGCGCGGTCGACGAGGCCGTGGTTCAGGCCGTACAGCGCCGAGATTGAGCCGAAAGTCAGGCCGGTGGCCATCAAGAGCGTGAGGTAGTTGCGGTCGCGACGGCCGACGCCGAAGGCCGCGGCCGTGGGCCACACGCCGAGAAGCTTGGATGCCATCTTCGTCAGGAACAGCAGGCCGATCACGCCCGCACCCCCGACCAGCGCCGGCACGGAGACCAAGACGCCGGCTCGAAGAAAGAAGAAAGGCGTGAGGAACGCGAACGCGATCGACCGCATGCGGTCCATCAGCAGGCGATCAGCCAGGAAGACACCGGCGGAAGCAAGCCCGATGAGGTAGGCGGGCAGCACAGCTTCACTGCCGGCCGCGCTGGCGAGACCGCCGAGCCCTAGCAGGACCAGGAACAGGAACTTGATCTCGGGCTCGCTCACGCGGTGGCCCAGGAATCTCGTTACGAGCCTCAGGGCCGGAGAGACGGCGACGATTGCGATTGCCGTCACCGCAGCGAAGGCGACGAGAACAAGGCTGAATCCCGCGAAGAGGGCTCCAAGCGCCAGCACCGTCCCCAGGTCGGTGACAAAGCAGGCGGCGAGGATGAGCTTGCCGAGATCCTTTCGGTTGAGGCCGGTCTCAACCATCACTGCGTACACCACCGCTACTGATGTCGTGCTCAGCGCAACTCCGGCGATCTCGGCGGCGTGAAGGCTCCAATCGAGCGCGAAATAGGCGACCGCCATCGCCGCGACGAACGGCAGCATGAACGAGACGAACCCGATCCCCAGGCTCGCCATCCAGTGGCGCCGCAACGACACGGGGTCGATTTCGGCCCCCGCCAGGAACGTGAGCGTGATCGAGCCGACGCTCGCGAGAAAAGTCGTGAAAGCGGTCTCGTGGACCAGGCCGGATACGCCGGGTAGGTTGCCGGCCAGGGCTCCGACCAGGATCTCTGCGAGGGCGACCGCAATGCCGGCGCGGATGCTGATCAGCGAGGCGGCCAGCGCAAGCGCCATCCAGACCGCCGCGATCGCGTAGATATTCATCGGGCTTCTCCTCTGCCAACTGGTCGTGAATTCGTTGGTAGAGGCCATCAGCCGGAGCTCTGCGCCCTAGCGGTTCAAGGAGCGAGCCTCATCGCGCCGTCAGGCGTTCGATCTTAGCGAAAGCGGAGGGAGGGCGGCTATGTGGTCGAGGTTGCGGGGCTGGCCGGCGCGGCCGCCTTAGGCCGGCGCATGGGCGTGCTCCAGAATGGGATCGGGCCCGTCTGCAGCCGCTGGAGGATCGCCTGCTCCTGGGCCGAGGTCAGCTTCTTGTTCGTGACGGCGGTGTCAAGCAGCGGCTTCAGCTTGGCGATGAGGCTGGAACGGAACTGTGTTTCGGTGACAGGAGGCTTCTCCGCGGCCGCGATCTGGGACAGATTCATCCCGTTCGCGAGGTCCGTTTTCAGGGTCGCGTCACTGATGCCGAGGGCCGAAGCGGCAGCGCTGACAAGCTGCGACGTGTAGGCGCCGATGGTGGGAGCGGCGGCGCCGGGCGCCGGCTTCTTGCCGAGGTTGCCAGCCAGCGTACAAGGCGGCTGGCCGGCCAGCTTCTGCTTGATCGTGTCCGCCTGGGCCTGGGTGATGTCCTTGTTCTTGACCTCGTCGGCCAGCGTTTCGCCGATCGCCTTCTGGATCGCGGCGCTCACCTGGGCCTGGCTCTTGCCCAGGTCGCTCGACAGGTGTGAGAGGAAATCGTTGCAGACCGTGGACGCGCTCGCCTCGTTGATCGAGGCCGTGCCGGCCTGTGCGGGTTGCGGCGCGGAGGATCGGAAGCCGACATTCAGGCCGGCCGCAGACGCGGTGACCAGGACCGCGGCGCCGGCAACGGCGACGGCGCCCACGGCAAAACCGAGGACTCTCAGGTGGCGGGGCTTGGCAAGGCTTGTCATCACCTCCCAACTATCCCAAATCAAGCTGCGCACGTTCCTAACGCCCAACGTCAAGGTTTTGTAAGGCCCACCGCTCTATATTCGCCAGATGGAGTCACCGCCCAGCTCGGGCTGGTCAGGCAAGCACGCGGTCGAGCTTTACGTCCGCACCTACACCACGATGCTTCAGAGCTCGGGCGAGATCAAGGTCGAATCCCTCGTGCAGGCGCACCTGGGCATGGGCTCAGTGCTGCACCCGCTGGCCGCCGAGCCACAGACCGACATGGGGGCCCTTCTGTACACGGTCCGGCGCCTTCCGGAGGCAATCAACCGCTGCCGGCACGTGGTGATGGGCCAGAGCCCCCAGGGCTTCCGCGCGGTCCTCCACGCCGACATCCTGAGCTGGCAAAGGGTCAAGGCGCCCGCCCGCCGTCGCCGTTGGCACCACGACGGCAAGAACACCCTGGCCGTCCTCATCGCCTCCGCTTCTGACATCGACGACCTCATCCCCACGCTGGTCGCGTACCAGATTGAGTGGAACAAGCTCCATCGCGCGCTCCAGGACGCCGACGTCTCCGACGACCAGGCGCGGCAGGCGGCGGGCGCCACAGAGGACGACTGGCGGCGGCTGCACGATGCGTGGGGAGATTCCTTCGAATCCAACCTGGCGGCGATCAAACGCGAGGAATGCAGGATCGTGCTGCGGCTCATCGGCGGGAGTCACCTCGGTTATGCGCGAAACGCGAGCCGCTGGTGGCTTCCGATCGCGTCCGCGATGGGCGAGATGGGCGCGCGAGACGCGCCCATCTATTTTGTCTCGTCCAACTCACACAGTCTGGTCAACGTGCTGACGGGGGTCGCGCGCGAGTTCGAGAGCGACATCGTCGACTGGATCGGAAGCCACCATCCCGAGCTCGACGAGGAGCGCCGAAAGCTCGAGGCCGGCCACATCCGAGCCTCGCGCCATAACTGGATGTACTACGGCGCGCGACAGGTCTTCGACCAGCATCCCGATCGCGAGCGGATGCGCAAGCGGCGAGCCGAGATGGAAGCCGCGAATGGCGTCAGGCACATTCCGGCCAAGGGAACCGGTGTCGACTCCGCGGCCCAGGTTTTCATGCTCTCCAAGCTCGATCCCGCAGCGATCGATCCGCGGGTGGGCGCGGTGGACGAGAGCAAGCTGCGGGCGTCGGATGCATGCATCCTCAACGTCGACTATCCGCTCGGCGAGGCCGCGTACCACATCCTGCGGCAGGTCGCCGAGCAGGCCTCATGGATGAGGGGCCTGTACGTCCTCGGCAAGGCGGCGACGCTGAACGCGGACGTGGGAGACGTGATGATTCCGAACGTCGTCCACAACGAGCACTCCGGCAACACCTACTGGCTCGCCAACTGCTTCACCGCGGCGGACGTTCAGCCAAACCTCGTCTACGGCTCAGCGCTCGACAACCAGCGGGCGGTCACCGTGCGAGGAACGTTCTTGCAGAACCGCGACTACCTCGACTTCTACTACCACGGCCGCTACACGGTGGTGGAGATGGAGGCCGGGCCTTACCTCGACGCCTGCTATGAGATCGTGCAGCCCGACCGTTACCCGCTTGGCGAGAGCGTGAACATGGCCCAGATCAACTTCGACCTCGGAATCGTCCACTACGCGTCGGACACGCCGTACACGCAGGCCCGCACCTTGGGCGCGCGCGGGCTCAGCTATCGGGGGATGGATTCCACGTACGCATCTGCTATCGCCGTTGCGCGGAGGATCCTGCAGCGCGAGGAGGTATTGCTCCCAGAGCCACAGCCGCGCTGACGAAGAGGCGGTGCTCGTGCGGGTGATTGTGGTCGCCGGCACCATGATGGATCTCCCCGCACGGGTGGCAGCTTTCGACCTGGATCGTCGTGTGACCGATGGCGAACTTGCTGCAGAGCCGGCTCTCGAGGGCGCGTACGACATGCTCCGCGTCTCCCAGGGGGCAATCGCCCACCACCACGTGGCAGCTGAGCGCAACCTCGTCCGATGAAAGCGCCCAAACGTGCAGGTCGTGCATGCTCGTCACGAGCTCGGTGGCGGTGATCTCACCAGCAACGGCGGCCAGGTCGATCTCAGCGGGCGTACCCTCCATCAGCAGGTTGACCGTCTCGCGCACGATCCTCCACGCGCCGAAGGCGATGAGGACTGCGATGCCCAACGAGAGCAGCGGGTCGATGTAGAGCCAGCCGGTGAGCAGGATCACGACCCCGGCCACCACCACCCCCACCGAGGCGCCGATGTCCCCGGCGACGTGAAGCATCGCGGCCCGCACGTTCAAGCTGTGTGACTGTCCGCGCAAGCCGAACGCGACGAAAGTGTTGATGGCGATGCCGGCCAGGGCCGCCACGATAACGACGCCTCCCTGGACCGGTTCCGGGTGGGCGAGGCGGCGCACGGCTTCGTAGGCGATGGCAATCACGATCACGATCAACGTCACCGAGTTGACGAGCGCCGCCAGGATGCTGACCCGGTGGTAGCCGTAGCTGCGCCGCGCGTCTGCGGGACGGCTCGCCTGCGCGACTGCGAACCACGCGAGTCCGAGGGCAAACACATCGGTGAGCACGTGCCCGGCGTCTGAGAGAAGGGCCAGGGAGTGAGAGATCAATCCACCGGCGAGCTCGATCGCCAGCACCACGCAGGTGAGCACAAGCGCGAGCTTGAGCGCCGATCCGCGCGATCTCACCTGGTCCATGTACTCATCCTACCCAGAGGGTTGAACGTTCTACCGCCACCAATCATTGCCCCGTTCCAGGTAGGCCAGGAGCATCCCGTGGCGCAGGCCCTCGTGGCTGATCTGGAGCACCGCCAGGCCGTACCAGTCCAGGAAGAGGAGCAGGACCTCGATGCCCGCCCGCATCGCCTTCACCCGCTGGGCCGGCAACCCGATCGTTCCGGCAACCTCGGCCGCACGCCTTCCATCGAGGCGCGCCTCGCAGGTGAGCAAGCCGGCGGTAGTCAACACCGTAGGTGGGTTGCGGCGCGTGAGCACCAGAGGCAGGTTGGCGGCCGTCCCACCGGTGGCGACGAGCCGCTCGACCTCACCGTCCGGGGCCTGGATCAGCTCGCGGAGCGCGGCCTTGCGCAGACGCGCGCGCTCGTCGGGTTTCGGAGGATCGGACAGGTGGGCACCGGCCAGCACGCCTGAGCCGATGGGCAAGCTCGTCCACCGGACCATCTCCTTGCCCCGACCGATCGCCACCTCGGTCGATCCGCCGCCCAGGTCGATCATCGCCCACTCGCGGCGGACCGCATGGCGGCTCGCCACACCCTGGAAGCTCAGCTCCGCCTCCCTGTGCGGTGAGATCACATGGACCGGCGTGCCGATCGCCTCACCGGCGGCCCGCGCGAACTCGGCGCCGTCCCTGGCCTCTCGCACAGCCTGGGTCGCGCCTCCGATCAGCACGTCGATGTTGTGGCGGCGCGCCTGGGCGACGACGCTGCGCAGCGCTCGGATCGCGGCCTTCGCTCTAGCGCCGATCTCGCCTGTTTTGGCGACCCTCGCTCCGAGCTCAGGCATCTCGACGTAGTGGGCGACCTCTTCGAGCTTCCCGCGCAGGACGTCGGCCACCAGCGCGTGGACCGTGTTGCTGCCGATGTCGACCGCGGCGAGACGCAATATGAGCTCACTCTAGAATCTGGCGATGGGCAAGAAGAAGGGCACGCGCATCGAGAAGGATTCCATGGGCGAGATGGAGGTCCCGGCCGACGCCTACTACGGCGCCTCCACGCAGCGCGCCGTGCTCAATTTTCCGATCTCGGGCCAGCCGCTGCCTCGCCGCTTCATCCGCGCCCTCGGGCTGGTGAAAAGGGTGGCGTCCCAGACCAACCTCGAGCTGGGCATGCTCTCGCGACGGCGGGCACGCGCGATCGGGGCCGCCGCGCAGCAGGTGATCGACGGCGAGCTTGACGCGGAGTTCCCGATCGACGTGTACCAGACGGGTTCGGGCACGTCGACCAACACCAATGCGAACGAGGTGATCGCAACCCGGGCGACGGAGATCCTGGGCGGCGAAAGAGGCGCCCGCCTGGTCCACCCCAACGATCACGTGAACCTCGGGCAATCCTCCAACGACGTCATCCCGACGGCGATCCAGCTCGCCTCCGCGATGGCGATCCAGAACGAGCTCATCCCGTCGTTGGAAAGGCTGCGCAACGCGCTCGAGGCCAAGAGCAAGGAGTTCTGGGGCGTGATCAAAACCGGCCGCACGCACCTCCAGGACGCAACCCCGATCCGGCTCGGTCAGGAGTTCAAGGGCTATGCGGGGCAGATCGAGGAATCGATCCGGCGCGCGAAGACGGCGGTGGACGAGCTGGCCAGGATTCCACTTGGTGGCACAGCCGTCGGCACCGGCATCAACACGCACCCGCAGTTCGCGCGGCTGGCCGCAGCCAGGCTGGCTAAGGCCACGGGCGTTCCGGTCCGCGAGACATCGAATCACTTCCACGCGCAGGCCACGCTGGATTCGCTGGTCGCGGCGCACGGCGGGCTGCGCACCATCGCGACCAGCCTCTGGAAGATCGGGTCCGACGTGCGCCTGATGGGCACGGGCCCGATCGCCGGCCTGGGCGAGCTGCGGCTGCCCGAGACACAGCCGGGCTCGAGCATCATGCCGGGCAAGGTCAACCCCGTGATCGTCGAATCGCTCCTGATGGTGATCGCCCGCGTCTACGGCAACGACCTGACGGTCGCGATCTGTGGTCAGTCGGGCAGCTTCTTCGAGCTGAACGTGATGATGCCGGTGGCATCCGTCGCAACGCTGGAGTCCATCACCCTTCTTGCGACCTCGGTGCGCAACTTCTCCGAGCGGTGCGTCGAAGGCCTCCAGGCCACCGACCGCGGCCCCGAGCTGGTCGAGCGAAGCCCAATGCTCGCAACGGCGCTCAACCCCGTCCTCGGCTACGACGAGGCGGCCAAGATCGCCAAGGAATCCATCCGCACGGGTAAGAGCATCAGGCAGCTGGCGCGGGCCAAAGGCATGAGCGAGGCGGCGCTGAACAAGGTGCTGGACCTCGGGAAGATGACGAAACCTGGCCTGGAAGGTCCGGGCGGCGGAGGCTGAGGGGCCCGGTAGCCAGCTGAGCGGTGAAGAAAGCCCGGCTGCGCCACCCGCTGACGCGTTTTCGCCTGGCGGTCCTCCTGCTCGGCGTGATCATCGTGTACGGCATCGCCGGTTACATGCTGATCGACGGATGGAACCTGCTCGATTCCTTCTACATGGTGATCATCACCATCAGCACCGTCGGCTACACGGAGATCCATCCGCAATCGGCCGCCGGCCGAATCTTCACCTCGACCCTGATCGTCACCGGGGTGGCTACCATGCTGTATGGCTTCGGTGTCTTCGCCGAAACGCTCGCTGACAATGCGTTTGGCAACTACAGGAGAGAACGTCAGTTGGAGCGCAGCCTGAACCAGCTCCGCGACCACTTCATCATCTGCGGATACGGCCGCATCGGGACGCAGATCGTCGCCGAGTTCGAGGACCACAAGGTCCCGTACGCGGTGATCGACCAGACCGAGGAAGCCGTCGGACGGCTTCGCGCCGAAGGCCGCCTGCACATCGAAGGCGATGCATCGAGCGAGGATCTGCTGAAGCAGGCGGGAATCGAACGCGCGCGGGGATTGATCTCCGCAGTCGACTCCGACGAACGTGCCGTCTACATCGTCCTCGCTGCTCGAGCGCTCAAGCCGGACCTTTACATCATCGCAAGGGCGGGACGTCCCGAATCGATCCGCCGGCTCGAGCTCGCCGGCGCGACGAGGACGATCTCTCCCTACGGGATGGCCGGTCACCGGATCGCGGAGCTCGCCGTGCGCCCAGCCCTCGTCGACGTGCTGGACACGCTGCACCACGGCGAAGCCGGGATCGGGGTCGAAGAGCTGCTCATCGGAACGGGTATGGCCTCTATCGGCAAGACCATCCAGGACGCGGGGTTGCTCGACCAGTCGGCGGCGAAGCTGCTCGCTCTGAGACGCCGCGACGGGACGCTGCACGTCAGCCCCAGCCCAGAGCTGCGGCTCGAAGACGGCGATCTCTTGATCGCACTCGGCACGGAGGCACAGCTGCTGAAGTCGACGTCGCTGTTGAAGTAGCCCGCCTCCCGGCGCCCCGCAAAGGTGCCGCTACAGTGCTGGCATGGAGTCGTTGGCGAAACGTCCTGAGCGGGTTGCGCTCGGCGCTGTTTTCATCGGGGTGGCCCTGGTGCTGGCCAAGCTCGTGGTGGGAGTCCTCACGGGCAGCCTGGGGATCCTGAGCGAGGCGGTTCACTCGCTGTTCGACGTCGCCGCGAGCACCTTCACGCTCGTCGCGATACGAACCGCGCGCAAGCCCGCCGACCGCGAGCACCCCTACGGACACGGACGGGCAGAGAACGTGGCCGCCTTCGCGGAGGGCATCCTGCTCCTGATCACGGCCGCGGGGATCGCGGTCGAGGCGATCCGCCGCCTCGCGACCGGAGGCGCGATCGTCAACCCGGCCGGCTACGCCTTCGTGCTGTTGATCGCCACCCTTGCGATCGAGTCGGGGCGGGCGTTCGTGCTCAGGCGCGTGGGCCGGCTCGCCTCCAGCGAGGCGATGCTGGCGGACGCGACCAACCGCATCTCGGACGTGCTGGCGACGGTCGGTGTGCTGGCCGGACTGGCCGGCGTCCGGATGGGCCTTACCTGGGCGGACTCGGTCGCGGCCCTGCTCGTGGCGGTCATCATCGCCCGGGCGGCGGCGCAGCTAGCGTGGCGCTCGGGCGACATTCTCATCGACCGCGCGGCGGCGGAGGCGGAGAGACAGCTTCGCGCGGCGATCCAGGACGTCAGCGGAGTGCGCGAGGTCCGCTCGGTTCGCGTACGACGGTCGGGTCCCAACCTGATCGGAGACGCAAGCATCGCCACCCGACGCATGCTTTCGGTCGAGGCGGCCGGAGCGCTGGCCGAGGACGTCAAGCGCCACGCTCGCTCGGTCCTGCCGACGCTCGAGCTCTCGGTGCTGGTGGAAGGCCAGGAGCGGCAGGGTGACCTGGTCGAGCGCATACACGCCGCGGCCGCGCGCAACGGCGACGTGCGAGACCTTCACAACGTGACAGTCGAGCGCGAGGCGGATGGATCGCTGCACCTCACAATGCACGCGAAGCTGCCGGGCGACATGACCCTGGCCACTGCTTCGCGGGCCAGCGCCGGGCTCGAGCAGGCGCTGCGCGCCGAGCTGCCAGACGCCACGCGCATCGACGTTCACCTCGAGCCGATTGAACCTCACGTCGTGAGCGGAGAGGACGTGACGGCGAGGCGGGCGCAGCTGGCCGCTCGGATTCGGGAGATCGTCGAGTCGCACCCCGAGGTTCGCCGGTGCGTCGACGTCGAACTCAGCGACCGCCACCAACGAATCCACGCCCACGTGGTCGCGGAGGTCGCCGGCGACATCAGCCTCGAACAGGCTCACCGGATCGAGACCGAGCTCGAAGAGATGATCCGCCGCGCGCTTCCCGAGGTGCACGAGGTCGTCGCTCGCGCGACGGCATGAGGGGATCCCCACGAAGTCCGAGGCTTCGCCGTGAACTCGCGGCGACCCCGTTTAGATGAGACCCGGCCGCGCGGCAGACCTTCCAGCTCTCATCGAGCTGTGGCGATCGGAGGTGCGCGCTGGGCACCGTGACAGCCTGCCCAGAGAGCCCGAGGTCGAGGGCCTGCTGGCTCATTTCGACTGGGCTGCTCGGTCCCGCGTGGAGGAAGGCGCGCGAGGTCTTGACGGCGGGGTCCTGGTGACGAGCCGGCCCACACCTGGGGGCACCGTCGCAAGAATCGACCCCGCGGCGTCCGGCGAGGAGCCGGCGCGGATGATGCGGGACCTCGTGCAGTGGGGCCTGCATCTCTCGCGCGCTGCAGGCGCCGCGGCGGCGCAGGTCTGGGTCGGCCCAGGTCGGGGCGGCGCGCTCCAGGACCTGGGGCTCGAGCTGGTGCGCCCGTGGTGGCGAATGGACCGCAGCCTGGCCGGCGATCTCCCGGCGCCGGTGCCGGTGAACGGCTACCAGCTCCTGGACGGGTCTACTGTGGCGAAAGGATCCTGGGCTGAGATGCACAACCGATCGTTCGCGGACCATTGGCGCTTTTCGCCGCACACCGAGGAAGAGCTGATGGCGGGTAAAGCACCGCAGCTGTGCCTGATAGCGCTCACAGCCACCTCTGGCGAGCCGGCGGCTGTGACGCTGTGCCAGCTGGAGACCTATGTCCAGGACTCACGGCCTCAGCCCGTCGGGCTTGTGAGCTCGGTCGGAACAGTGCCCGAGCACAGGCGCCGGGGCCTCGCCAGCTGGTTGGTGGCTGAAGGCTTGATCCGGCTCCGGACCGCCGGTGCACGGCACGCGTCTCTATATGTCGACGGCCTGAACGAGACCCGCGCCTTCGATGCCTATCGCAAGCTTGGTTTTGAGTTGGCGTTCGTGGCTGAGGTCTGGGAAGCTACCTTCCCGTGAAAACCGCTTTCGGCCTGGCTGTCGTGCTCGCCCTGGTGGCTTGCGGACCTTCCAATGCAAGCCCTTCCACCCCGGCGGCCGCCGTTTTACGACCTGCGCCCACTCCGCCTCCGACGCTGGCGACAGCAATCCGGAATGCAGTCCCGCTCGGCCCGGCGCGCGAGACGACCACCGTCTCGCTGAGCTTCGCGCTGAAGGTGAGGGACGCCGCACGCCTGGCGAAGCTGATCGCCTCGGGGCAGACTGTGACTCCCGAGGCCTATGCGGCTGAGTTCGGCCCGGACCCGGCGGCCGTGCAGGCTGCGGTGGCGTGGTTGCAGCAGCTTGGATTCAATGCTTCGTGGCGCGCCGGATCGAGCCTGATCGCCGCGGACGGGCCCGCCCCGCTGGCGGCGGCGCTGCTGCAGGTCGACATCGACAACTTCCGCCAGGTCGATGGCACCACCTTCTACGCCGCGCTGGGTCCACCCTACATCCCGCCGCTTCTGGCCGCGGCCGCGAGCAGCGTCAGCGGGCTCGACAACTATCGAGGTGCACGCACTCTCGCTGTGCGCCGAGGCGGCCTGACGCCAACCGACGTCCTCGCCTTTTACAACTTGAAGCCGCTGCGCGATGCGGGCCTTGACGGAACTGGCCAGACGATCGTGCTCCCCGAGATCGACGACCTGCCGGATCTCACCGACCTGAACAAGTTCGCGACCGAGTTCGGGCTGCCGCCGTTCGACTCATTCCTCACGGTCAAGCGGGATCCCAACTGGGGCACTCCCATGAAGCCGCAGGGCGAGACCGTGCTCGATCTCGAGATCCTGCACGAGGTCGCGCCCCAGGCCAAGCTCGTGATCTACCTCTCGGCGCCCGACTTCGGGCACGGAGACCGCGCCTTCGATCAGATGGTCACCGATCACCTGGGCTCGATCATCTCGGAGAGCCTCGGCGCGTGCGAGCCCGACACTCCCTCCGGGCACCGCAACACGTACGCGAGCATCCAGGATCGCGCCGTCGCGGAGGGCATGTCGCACTTCGTGGCCAGCGGAGACAGCGGCGCCTACACGTGCGGCGAGGGCCAGGACCCGGCCGCAAGCTTCCCGTCGACGCTGCCCACGGTCACAGCGGTCGGTGGAACGACTGTGTTCGAGTCGACGGCAGGTATCTATTTCAAGGAGACGGCCTGGGGCGCCCCTCTCGACGAGAGCGGCACCGGCGGCGGACCGAGCCAGTTCTACCCGGCGCCCGACTACCAGAAGAGCACCCTCCAGGCGGCAGGCCACGGCCAGCGTCAGGTCCCCGACGTGTCCGCCGACGCCGATCCTTCGACCGGCTTCCACATCGTGTTCCAGGGGCAGGACGGGCAGGCGGGCGGCACGTCGGCCGCGACGCCGCTATGGGCGGCAACCATGGCGCTGATCAACCAGGATCTGAAGAAGAAGGGGCTCCGGGAGTCCGGATTCGCCAACCCAGCCCTGTACTGGATGGGCCAGAACTCCGCCACCCTGCCCGCCAAGCCGTTCCATGACGTCGCCACCGGCAACAACCTCGCTTATGACGCCGGCACCGGCTGGGATTTTGCGACCGGATGGGGGAGCATGGACGGGGCTGCGCTCGACGCCGCATGGATCCTCTACATCAAAGGTGGTGGCGCATGAACGAGAGAGGGCCCGATCGCCGCCAGGGTCCCGGGCGCCGAGCCGGCGAAACGGGGGCTCGACCGGTGGAAGGACCGCCGCTCGTCACTTGCCCGCACTGCGGCTCGGTGGTTCCCGCCGGCGATTTCTGCGGCCACTGCGGCGCGCACCTGATCACCGCAAGCACCTCGCGCAACCACGCTTTCGCCGCCGTACCTTCGGAACAGGTGGCACATCCCTCGATCGTTTCCACGCTCTTCCCGCACCTGCCTCACCGGCGTGGTGGCGCCTTTCGTTGGGCGCTGATCTCCGGAGCGGCGGCGGTTCTCCTGCTCGCCTCGCTGCATCTGTTCGCGCCCGCGACCATAGCGGCGACCTTCCTGCTGCCGGTGCTCTACCTGCTCTACCTGTACGAGGTCGAGGTCTACGAGGACGAACCGTGGCTGCTCGTCGCCATGACGATGGTCACGGGCGCCGTGCTGGGCTATGCCTTCACGGAGTTCGCCGGCAGCGCGGTGTCTCAGTTGAACCTGACCGGCGACCGGGAGAACGCTTTCGTCCTCGCGGGCGTGGCGATCCCGATCGTGGCCCAGGTGCTGATGCTGGCCGGCCCGCTTTTCCTGTACCTGTTCAGGCCCCGATACCGAGAGCCACTCGACGGCCTTACGTTTGGAGCCGCGTCAGCCCTCGGGTTCACGCTGACCAGCTCGCTCGTGGCATTCTGGCCGCTCATCGGCGGACCGTTGGTGGCAGCGGGGGCGCCGCTTGACTGGTCGCTCCGGCTGCTGCGTGCGGGCATCCTGGTGTCACTGGTCAACGCGAGCACGACTGCGCTTGTCACCGCGGCCGTCTGGCTTCAGCGATACGACCGCCGCCGCGCGGGCCTGCCCTGGACCACGAGCATCCTCGCCACCCTGATCGTCGCGATCGGCGCGCAGGTTGTGCTCGGGATGCTTGGCTTTGCTCTCTCCGACCTCGTCGCCGGGACGGCGGTCCTGCTGATCGCGACCATCGCTCTTCTTCTATATGTAAGGCTGGTCATCCACCAGGCGCTGCTGGTCGAAGGAGCCGAGCATGAGATCGGTCCAGACGCGCCGTGTCCCGAGTGTCACCGGGTCGTCCCGACCATGGCCTTCTGCCCAGCATGCGGGGCGGCGCGAGCCGCGGGCACCAAGCAGGGCCGGATGCGCACGGGGGGTGTGGCATAGATGGCTGCGCAAGTCCGTTTCTGTGGTCGCTGCGGAGCGCCGGTGCCGTTCGGCGCGCCGTTTTGCGGGCGCTGTGGCGCGCCCCAGGTGGCCCAGGCCGCGGCGGCCGCACCGGTTTACAGCTACCCGATGGCGCCCCACGCGACATTTCCGACTGCACGCCAGTGGCGGAGCTCGCAGGTCGCGGTCGCGGGCGGGCTGCTCGCCATTCTCGCCATCGTGACGGTGGCGGTAAGCACCTTTGCCGTCTCGCATATCATCGGAGGGAATCATTCGACCTGCACCGTCAACTGCGCACCGAAATTCGTCACACCGCTACCTGAATCCGCCACCTACCGGAGCGCGACCTACAAGTTCGAGGTCGACTACAGCTCGGCCTGGACAGTGCGCAGCGAGGACGCGACCCGCATCTCGCTTGGCACCAAGATCGGACTGCTCCAGGTCGTCGGGATGAATGGCGGCCAGCCGCTGAGCCAGGTGCTGCAGTCCACGGTGTCCGCACTCCCCACGGCGCAGTGGCAGGACGTGGCGCAGGTCTCGGACCTCAAAGGCGCGCACATCGGCGACCAGGATGGGATCGGAGCCGTGTACTCCGCCAACCTGATCGGGACCAACTCCACCTCAGCACAGGTGCGATTCGCGGTCATCGTCGCGACGCGCGCGGGAGTCACCGTGGTCGTTTTCGCCGCCGATCCAGCCGACCCGAAAAACTCACCGAACGGCATGCCTGAGGGTCAGTCGTTCGATTACATGTGTACCGAGTTCCGCTGGGCCTAGGCGCCAAGGTCCATGGACACCGAGCTGCTCGCGTTCGCCGGAATTTCCATCCTCCTCGCGATCACGCCCGGGCCCGACATGGCGGTGGTGACCAAGAACGCCCTGGCCCATGGGCGGCGCGGGGTAGTCTTGACGACCACGGGGATCGCACTCGCCCTTGCGATCTGGATCACTGCGACGGCGGTCGGCCTCTCCGCACTGCTCAGGGCGTCCGGCCAGGCGTTCTTCCTGATCAAGCTCGTGGGCGCCGCGTACCTCGCTTACCTCGGAGTGCGCACGCTGATCGATTCGCGACGGCGTCCTGATGACTTGCTCGAGCGCGCGCCCGCTCCCGCACCGGCCCACGCCATCTTTCGCCAGGGATTTCTTTCTGCCCTCTCGAACCCGAAGCTTGGGGTGTTCTTCGTGACTTTCCTGCCCCAGTTCGTGGCGCCCGGCCAGCCTGTGCTCGCCCGACTGTTTCTGCTCGGCGTCATCTTCGCTCTGATCGGATGGACGTGGATGAACGTGTACGGGCTCTTCGTCACGCGGATCCGCGACTTCATCACGGCCCCGCGCGTACGCCAGTGGATGGAGCGCGTCACCGGGGTTGTGCTGCTCGGCTTCGGCGCTCGCCTCGCAGTCGAACGGCTCTGATCTCGGGCTCTACCGTCAGTCGGTCTGCGGCAGGTCGAACGAGATGTCGTAGACGCCGCCGCTCAGCCTGGCATGGTGAATCCAGCCCATCTTTCTGAGCAGCCCGAGCATCTGCTGGTTTTCGGGCAGGACGATCAGCGTGAAGCTCTTGATTCCGTGTTGGCGCGCGGCCCGCGCGAGGATTGCCAGCAGTGCGCCTCCGAGACCTCGACGCTGGAACTCGTCGACCACCGCCACCGCAACCTCGGCGACATCGGTGTTTGGCACTCGGTCGTATCGCGCTACACCGAGAATGCGCTCCTTGCCTCTCGGTTTGTCCGTCGTCGCGACCAGCGCGAACCGATCCTTGTGATCGACCACCGCGAGCCGGTGAGCGAGCGCATCCGGCAGACGCTTCAGGGGTGAAAAGAACCTGAAGTAGACGCTGCGCTCAGACATTGCGGCCACCGCCTCGTGCAGCAGCGGCTCGTCCTCCGGCTCGATCGGCCTGACCAGGACCTTGGTCCCGTCTTCGAGATCGAGCGGCCTCGGCTGGAAATAGAGCGTCCCCACCGCTACAAGGTAACGGCCTATACCATCCGCGATGCATGACCACCTGCGTCACAAATTCCGAGCTTTCCGAGTGACTGCGCCGGTGCCTCTGACGCAGCGGTGGCGCAACCTCGGCATGGCCGCCGGCGCGGTGACCGCCGCCCTGTTCGCGGTCTTTGACCTCTACCAGTGGGCGATCGCCTACGCCGGGGACCGGTTCCACAACGACTTCACCTTCTACTTCGCGGCGGCTCGGATCGGGCTGGCGCACGGGTGGCCGTCCATCTATGACCTGCACCTCCAGCAGGTGGAGCTCGACGCGATCGGCTCCGGCATCAAGATCGCTGAGCTCGCTCGCTACATCAGCCCCCCGCCGGTCGCCTGGTCCGCGCTGCCGCTGACGGTGCTGCCATATCCCGCCGCGTACTGGACGTGGAGCGCGCTGCTCCTCATCGCTCTTGCCCTCGCCTGGCGCTTTGCGTCTCCCGGCCAGGGACTCTGGCGGGTCGCCCATCTCGCTGCCGCGATCGGGTGGCTACCCGTCATCTACGGCCTGCAGCTGGGCCAGCCCGGACTCTTCGTGGCGCTTGGCGTTGCCGCCTGCTACGCATTGCTGAGGTCGGAACGCCCTTTCTGGGCGGGGATTGCACTTGGAGCGCTCGCGCTCAAGCCCCAGCTTGCGTTCCTGGTTCCGGCCGCTCTACTGCTGAGCGGGCGCACGCGAGCCTTCTGGGGCAGCGTTCTCGCTCTGGGCCTTCTGGCCGCGGCTTCGGCGCTCGCGCTCGGCCCGGGCGGCATAGCCGCTTACGAGGCCAGGTTGAGCTTCGCCGCCGGCGTACCGGTGAACCGTGAGCTGACCCTCGCCCCGCTGATCGGCAACCTCGCCAGCGGAGCAGCCCCTCTTTGGCTGACGCGCGTGATTCAGGCCGGGATCGCCCTGTGGGCCCTTTTTCTCGCTTACCGCCTGCGCCGCCGAGGCTATGAATGGATCTTCATCCCGGCGCTGGTCGGGGGATTGCTCGCCACCCCCTACCTGCACCTCGACGACCTGGCGATGCTGGGCCTGGCGGCGTGGCTCTACTTGCGCACCTCGCCATCCGCGTGGACTTTCGCGTTCATGCTCGCCGTTGCGATCGCGGCCGAGGGCCTACCCATCTGGGGGCCTCTGCCCGTGATCGTCGGTGAGGTGGGCGCCCTCGTTTTGCTTTCAGTCGCGGCGCTGAAAGATCACGAGTCGCCCGTTGAGATTGCGGCCCCGTGGCGCCCCCCGCCTTCCACAAAGCGTCGGGCTCCGTCTTGAGCCTCGCCTGAAGCCAGCACGTCGAGCCCGCCGCGAGCTTCGGCCGCGGCTGCCTCGTCGAGGCCGAGCGACCACTGGGTGAGAGCGCTTCGGCGGTCGGCCCGCAGCGCGCTCTGTGGCAGGTCCGCGATCTGTTGGGCGAGCGCCTGCGCCTCCTCGAGCGCTCGCCCAGGCTCGACGATTCGTTCGACCAGGCCGATCTGCAAGGCCTCCATCGCCGCGACCGGTCGGCCGGTAAGGATCAGCTCGAGCGCTCTGCCCTGGCCGATGATGCGAGGCAGCCGGATCGTGCCCATGTCGATCAAAGGGACCCCGAAGCGCCGGTTATACATGCCGAGCGTCGCGTCGGTGGCTGCGACCCGAAGGTCGCACCAAAGTGCGAGCTCGATGCCGCCTGCCACGGCATAGCCTTCGATCGCGGCAATCACGGGCTTGCTCAACACCATCCTGGTCGGCCCCATCGGGCCGTCACCGCTCTCTGACGAAGGACTCCGAGGGTCTGCGGCCAACGCTTTCAAGTCGAAGCCCGCGCAGAAGTTGCCTCCGGCTCCGGCCAGGACCGCGACCGCGAGGGAGTCCGCCTTCTCGAAGCTATAGAAAGCGTCCCTCAACGCGGAAGCGGTTTCCGGGTCGACCGCGTTCCTGACTTCCGGCCGCGTGATCGTGACCGTCATCACGCTGCCCTCAACTGCGACATGGACTTTGGGGGCCGTTCGGCTACTCCGCGTCCATGTGGGGATAGCGGTGATCGGTCGGCGGCACGTAGGTCTCCTTGATCGTGCGGGGGCTGACCCAGCGGATCAGGTTCAAGAACGAGCCCGCCTTGTCATTCGTACCCGAGGCTCTGGCGCCACCGAAGGGCTGCAGACCCACGACCGCGCCGGTGGGCTTGTCGTTGATGTAGAAGTTGCCGGCCGCGTTGACCAGAGTCTCCGACGCTGTGCGAATCGCCTGGCGGTCTTGCGCGAAGATGGCGCCGGTCAAGCCGTATGGACTCGTGCGGTCGCACAGAGCGAGCGTCTCCTCGAACTTGCCGTCTGCGTACGGATAGACGGTGAGAATTGGGCCAAACAGCTCCTCGCGCAGCAACTTGAAGTCCGGATCGGTCGTCTCGATCACCGTCGGGCGGATGAACCAACCGACGCTGTCGTCACCCTTGCCTCCGGCGACGACCTTCGCGCTGTCTGCCTTGCGCGCGAAATCGATCGCCTTCATGTGGTTCGAGTAGGCGTTTCCGTCGATCACCGCGCCCATGAAGTTGCGGAAGTCTGCGACATCGCCCTGCGGGATCGCTTCGACCTCGTCGGCCATCTCCGATCGCATCGCCTTCCACATGGACTGCGGGATGTAGGCGCGGGAGGCGGCGGAACACTTTTGACCCTGATATTCGAAGGCGCCGCGGATCAGCGCGGTGCGGAGCGCGTCCGGGTCGGCCGACTCGTGAGCGAAAATGAAATCCTTCCCGCCCGTTTCACCGACCAGGCGCGGGTACGTGCGGTAGTGGCCGACGTTCTGGCCCACCGTCCTCCACATCCCCTGGAACACCTCGGTGGACCCTGTGAAATGGATCCCGGCCAGCTCCTTGTGCGCGAGGACCTGCTCGGAGATCTTCGAGGCGCTGCCGCTCACCATGTTGATCACGCCGGGGGGCAGGCCCGCCTCGTTGAGGATCTCCATCAAGAAGTGGCTCACCAGCAGCGTCTGCGTTGCGGGCTTGAAGACCACCGTGTTGCCCATCAGCGCAGCCGCCGTGGGCAGGTTGGCGCCGATGGACGTGAAGTTGAACGGGCTGACCGCGAAGACGAAACCCTCCAGCGGCCTGTACTCGAGGCGGTTCCAGGCGGTGCCGTCGTTGCCCGGCTGCTGAGTCAGCAGCTGGTCTCCAAAGAACGCGTTGTAGCGCCAGAAGTCGACCGATTCGCAAGCCGCGTCGATCTCCGCCTGGTGGACCGTCTTGGACTGACCCAGCATGGTGGCGGCGTTGATCGTGTCTCGCCAGGGTCCGGCCAGCAGCGAAGCCGCGCGCAGGAGCACCGCCGCGCGGTCGTGATAGGAGGTCGCCGCCCAGGCGCGACGAGCCTTGAGGGCCGCGTTGATGGCATCGCCGAAGTCTTTGTCCCCGCCGACCGCGTACTCGGCGATGCTGAGCTCCTTGCGGTGCGGGGAGCGAATGTCGGCTCTTGAAGCACCCCATCGCCTCTCGCCGCCGATCTGCATCGGGACCTCGGTCCGCGCGTCGGTGAGCTCGGCCAGCCTGGCCTTGAGCGACCTGCGGTAGTGATCACCCGGCGCGTACAGGCGCACGGGCTCGTTGACTGGGGTGGGAACCCTGAAGTGTCCGTCGGCGGTCATCTCGACTCCTCGGTGAGGCTGCTTCTGATCGCCCAAATCGTAACCCGGACCCGTATCCCAACAAGTTGGCCGTCAAGACTGTTCGGAGGCGATCTTTGCTCGGCCTGGTCCCGTCCCCCGAACCTCGCCCTGTCGCCGTGTCGGATCGGGTCCGCCAGACCGTTGCGCTGCTCGCGCGCCGCGGCTACGCGCTGAGCGCCGAACGGCTGGCGGAGCTCTGTATCGGGGGCCCGATCTCGCCTCAGGAGGTGCTCTGGACGGTGGCCGCCTGCCGCGACCTTGTCATCGCCGATGACCTCGTCGTCGATCGCGCGGAGCTGGCCCGGGTGGACCAGATCCGATCTCGGGCGAGCGGTCATCGGGACGGCGCGAGCGCCTACATCGAGATGACGGCCAGGTTTGTGCGGGCGCTGGTTGCCTTTGCCCCCTTCATCCGCAGCGTGTCGATCGCGGGCTCGCTGGCGAGCGGAGGCTTCCGTGAGTCCGACGACGTGGACCTCAACCTGGTCGTGGACGATGGCCACCGGCACCTGGCCTACGTCGCGGTCAACTTTCTCGGCCTGGCACATGCGCTCGCGCACCGGGCCAAGCCCGTCGACGACCTCACGCGACGCCCGCTTGCCCCCCGCCTGATGACCGCGAACCTGATTCTCGAGCGCTCGCAGTGCCTCCCGCTCCAGCGCCAGGACGAGGACATGGCATTCGAGCTACTGATGGCAGAGCCGGTCTTCGGCGTCGACGCCGTCCACGAACTGATCGACGCCAACCCGAACCTGCTGGAGCACTTCCCTCAGCTGGCCGGCAAGCCTGCGCCACTGCTCATCGAGCCCCCTGTCCGCCGTTTGCCGGCGGCGCTGTTCCCGACGTTTCTCGACGGCGCCGCGCGAATGCTTGGCGAAAGCGCGTGGCGGTACATGCAGTGGACCCGCCGCCGGCATCCCGGCGCGCTCGCGCGCGTCGAGTACGTGCGCTCGACCATGCGCCCGTACACGTTGTTCGATCGGTCTTGATCCTCTCGATCGCGTTCGCGATTCTCGCCGTCACCAGCATCCTGCTCTTCGCCTTCGGCCTGAACCTGCTTTACCTCACGTGGCGCGCCACAAAGCTGCGTCCAATCGCAAGGCGCCTGACCGTGGAGGGTGAAGAGCCGGTCGTCTGCGTGCAGATCCCCGTCTACAACGAGCGCTACGTCGCGGAGCGCGTCCTTGACGCGGTGTGCGCCATCGACTGGCCGGCGAGCCGGCTCCGGGTCCAGGTGCTCGACGACTCGGACGACGAGACGGCGTCCATAGTCGCGACCCGCGTGGCGTTCTGGCGGAGCAACGGGATGCAGGTCACACACGTGACGCGCGGCACCCGAAGCGGTTACAAGGCGGGCGCGCTCGCTCACGGCCTGACTCTCACCGATGCTGAGCTGGTCGCGATCTTCGACGCGGACTTCGTTCCCCCGCGTGACTTTCTGCGGCGCATCGTCGGCGCGTTCGAAGATCCGGCGATCGGATTTGCGCAGGCGAGATGGGGCCACCTCGACGAGGGCTATTCGTGGTTCACCCGGCTGCAGGCGCTCGCGATCGACTTCCACTTTCTCGTAGAGCAGGCGGTGCGTTCGGCCGGCGGTTACTTCACCAACTTCACGGGCACAGCCGGAGTCTGGCGGCGCAGCGCGATCGAGGATGCGGGCGGCTGGAGCGCGGAAACGCTGACAGAGGACCTCGACCTGAGCTACAGGGCGCAGCTTCGCGGATGGCGCGCCGCTTACCTCGAAGACCTGGTTGTGCCCGAAGAGCTACCCGTGTCGATCGACGCCTACCGCCGGCAGCAATCGAGGTGGGCGACCGGGAGCTTCCAATCCGCGTTCAAGCTGCTCATCCCGGTGCTGCGCAGCCGCAATCGAGCTGCCGTCAAGCTGCAGGCCGCCGTCCATCTCCTGGCGTACGGAATCGGGCCCCTGATGCTGCTGCAGCTGATGTGCTACCCCGTCCTCCTGCTCAACCTCGGCCGGCACGGCCTTCCCTGGCCATTCGCTTATGCATCGGCGCTCGTCGTGCCGATCGCCGTGGCGCCCTGGTTCGGTTTCATCGTGGCGCAGACGCGGCTCGGACGCCGGTGGTGGTCCGGACTACCGTCGCTGCTCTGCCAGGTCGTCGGCGCGGGGATGTCGCTGACGGCGATCCTCGCGCTCTTCAGGGCCACTCGGCGCGGCGGACAGTTCATCCGAACGCCGAAACACAAGATCGAGCGGCCCGGCCAGGAATGGCGGCACCAGGCCTACGTCCGGGTGGGAGACCCGCGCGCGCTTGGCGAGGCCGTGTTGGGGCTGGGCGCGCTGACGATCGCTCTGGTCGCGGCGGTCATGCATCAATGGCTGCTCGCCGTCTACGCGAGCATGTTCGGGCTGGGCTTCCTGAGCGTGGCGTCACTCAGCGCTATCGATGCGCTCGAGGTGTTGACGCTGCGCAACCTCGGCCGCCGCGCGCTCGCGCGGGTACAGGCGGCGGGTCCCAAGGCAGTCCTGCTCGGGCTCTGCGCCGTGCTGCTGCTCTTCGCAGCGCAGATGCCGGAGCCCTTCGAGGACGGTTACGGGCACTGGCTCATCGCGGCAAACCTGGCGGTGACCGGACACCTCCACGATCCCCTTTTCGGGATGGAGGACACGTGGCTGCCCGGTTATCACGTACTCGCTGCGGCGGTCCTGCGGATCTTCGGGTGGTGGCAGTTGGGCGCGTTGAAAGCCCTTGGGGCTTTGCTCGGCCTGATGACGCTCTCTTGCGTTTACGCACTCGCGCCCAACCCGCGCCAGGCGCGGCTGGCGGTCGCGCTCCTCGTGCTCAATCCGGTCTTCCTTTTCACCTCAGGATCGGCCGTGGTCGAACCCCTTCTTACCCTGCTCCTCACCGCCGCCTCGCTCGCCGCCGTGCGCGGCCGGATGAAGCTCGCCGCATTGCTGGCGGTGCTTGCTTGCCTCACCGCGACCAAGGCCTGGATCTGGATCGCGGCCGTGGCCGGCTTCGCCGCGTTCGATCTCGTGCGACGGCGGGCTCCGATGCGCCGGCTGCCTGCTCTCGCGTGGGCGGTGCCCGCGATTGCCGTGCTCGTTTTCCTTCAGCTTGGTTTTGCGCCGGCCAGCCACTCTGTCGCGCGAGGCTCGCTCGAGGTGGCTTCGGCCACGACCCGAGGCAGTATTCCGGTAGGAGCGCTCGCCCGGGTCGGCGAGCTCGCCCAGACATATGGGAAGGCCGCCCTACCGCTGTTGGTTTTTGGGGCTGTCGGGCTGTGGCTGGCCGTCCGCACGAAATCTGGGCTGGAGCGAGCGTCCCTGCGCTTCATCCACTTCCCGGCCCTCGTCTACCTCGCGGCGGTGTTCGGCCTGGTCGCGATCGGGGCTTACACCGGCAGCCACCGCTACCTCTATCCGGCGCTTCCATCGCTCGCCCTGCTGGCCGCGGCCGCGCTCGACCGCCACGCCGCCGCCGTCCGGGTCTTTGCCGTCGCGGCCGCGGGACTCGTGGCAGTGGCATTCATACCTGCCTTCGCGAGCTTCGCCGCCGACAACGCGGGACTGATCGCCGCGGGCCGCGCCGCGGCCGGCGGAAGCGGTCCGCTGGTCACAGATTCCCCGGTGGTTGCGTTCTACAGCGGCAGGGCGCCGTCCGACATCACGGGGTCAGGGCAGTTGCCCCCTGACCGCGGACTCGCCATCGACTGGATGCGCACCCACGGAGTGACCGAGCTCGTGGTGGAGGACATCAGCTACTACCGGGCGACCACCATCTTTCCCGACCTGGCTGCGGGCCGGCCGAGCCCGCCATTCCAATCGCTCGGCCAGCAATCCCGCTACCAGGTCTCCGGCGGTAAGGCTGTCTATGCCTACAGGCTCGGCGCGGCGCTTTCGCTGCAGTCGATTTTCCCCGGCGTAGACGCCACGGTCGCGCCGTCGCCGGGAGAAGGCAAGACGGCCGCGCTGGCCAAGGGCGTGACATTGAAGGCCGACGGGGCGGGAATCGCCGGTGAAGGCATGGGTTTCGGCGTTCCCATCGTGCAGTACGGCGACGGCTGGGTTTACTCCAGGACCTCAACCACGGAGGACGTGTCGACGCCGAGCAACGCTGTCTGGAAGCGCACGTTTCAGCTCGACGAGATCGGTGGGGACAAGGCGCACAACTACGCCTTCGAACCCATCGCTTCACGGGGCGAGATCGAGGTTACCTACACGGTCGATGCGACAGGCGTGTCGGTCTCGGTGCGGCCCATCTGGCTCGCGCCGGGCTTCTCGCACGTCGGGATCCTGAATGAGCAGTCAGCCGCGTTTGACGATTTCGCGGACGGCACTCACACCCTGATCGGCGCGCGCTTTCCGAACTGGGTGGCGGTCGAGGGCAGCTGGGGCCGGCTGCGGTCGGCGACCCTGGGACTGGAATGGTCCGTACCGGCCCTTCCGGGCGCCGAGCTCCACGCCGGGCGGGAGCTGACGCCGCCTGATTTCAACTGGGCCGGCCTCGATTACATCTTCCCGGCGGGATTCACCGGCACCACCTACCAAGTCAACGTGCAGGAGGCGAGATGACAGCAGCCGAAAGAGTGGACGTGGTGCTGGTCTATCCGCAGCGCGCGCCCGCACAGGGACGTCACTGGATCATGCCGTCGCTCGGGCTCATGTACCTGAGCGCGTCGCTGCGGCGCGCGGGCTATGCGGTCCGGCACATCGACCACACCTTCATGGAACGGCACGAGGTCCTGGCCGAGATCGAGCGGCTGCGTCCATCCGTGATCGGCATCTACTGCATGATCACGATGCAGGACGAGGCGCTCTCGCTCGCCGCGCAGGTCCGCGGCAAAGCGCTGACCGTGGTGGGAGGGCCCTACCCGTCCGGTGAGCCCGAGACCTTCGTCGACCAGTTCGACCTCGTCGCGGTCGGCGAGGGCGAGGAGACGATCGTCCAGATCATGGAGCACCTCGACGACCGGCGATTCGAGGACATCGCGGGCCTCGTCTTCAAGCGCGACGGAGACATCGTTCGAGGCGTGGCGAAGATCCGCACCAAGGACATGTCACACCTACCCCTGCCCTACCGCGGCGACATCCCCAACGCCGAATACATCGCCTACTGGCGCAAGCACTGGAAGGACGCCACGACTCCTTTGATGTCGACGCGCGGCTGTCCCTTCCGGTGCGACTTCTGCCACAAATCCGTGTTCGGCGACCTGTTCAGCGCAAGGCCGGTCGAGTCAGTCGTGGCGGAGATGCGCGAGATCGCCGAGCTCGGCTACGACCACATCTGGATGTCCGACGACCTGTTCACGCTCAACTACAAGCGCACGTTCGAGCTGGCCCAGGCGATCGAGGCGGCCCACCTACCGCTGACGTGGGAATGCTTGAGCCGCGTCACGCATGTCGACCGGGCGCTATTCGAGCAGATGCGCCGCGCGGGATGCAAGAGGATCTTCTTCGGGATCGAATCGGGCGACGAGAACGTGCTGAAGGAGATGAAGAAAGGCATCACGCCGGACCAGGCGCGGGCCGCGGTCGAAGCGTGCGTCGCCGCCGGCATCAAGGCGGCCGGCTTCTTCATGGTGGGCTATCTCGGCGAAACCACCGACTCGCTCATTCGAAGCATCAACTTCTCGAGCAGCCTTCCTCTTGACTACGTCAGCTACACGATCGCCTATCCGCTGCCCGGCACGGGCTTCTATGAGCGCGTGCGGGAACGCCGTCAGCGCGGCGAGTGGCACAAGGTGCGGCACAACAAGTTGCTGTTCAACACCGACTTCTCAGAGCACAAGCTGCGAGCGGCGATCCTCAAGGGTGCGATCCAGCACCGTCTCAACCGGATGCACCTGCGTCCGGCGGCCAGAGCCTTCCAGCTCGCCACGGATCCTGTGCTACGCGCGCTGCGGTAGCGATCGCTGTGATCGGAATCGCGGCCGTAGCATGCGGCGGTGGCATGCCCGCGGCGTCATCGCACGGATATCCCGAGACCGGTCTGGTGCTCCTGTCTCTCAAGGATGGAACCCAGACCGCATCGGCAGCGATCGGCACGGATCTGGTGGCGGTGATCGTCTCCGATGACGGCAAGACCGCGTACCTTGCGGACAGCGCTCCCGGCGACGTCTACTCGGTGCGGCTTCCCACTCTTCAGGTGGCGTGGAAACAGCACCTCGGCGGGGCGCCTTTCGGCCTGCTCCTTCATGGCGGACGGCTTTTCGTCAGCCTGTTCAGCGGCACCTCGGTGGTGGAGCTCGATCCGACGAGAGGGACCACGCTCGCCACCGACCCGGTCCCGCAGGGCCCTGCCGCGATGACCATCGACGGCGCAGGTCACGTCGTGGTGGCGGGCACGCGCGGGAAGCTGAACATCATCGGCGGCGACCAGCTGGCGGCCGGGAATGGGTTTGGCGTGGCCTGGGCCGGCGGGGGGCTGTGGAGTGCCGACTATGAGAGGGCCGAGCTCGTCCCCGCGGGCGACGACCACCGGGTGGGGCTGCCGCTGCCGGTCTTTCCGTTCTGGCTCGCTCCGGGCGCGGGCGACTCGCTCCTGGTTGCCGCCGAAGGCGGTACCGAAGACACCGACCCCGGCGGTGTGTTTTCTTTCGACACGGTGACCGGCTCCTTCACGACCCTCGCGACTCCGAAAGACCCCGACCAGGTGCTGCAGTCGGGATCGACCATTTTTGTGGCCGCTCACGGGGACCGGAACGTGCTTGCGATCCAGGGTGGCCGCTCGACCACCTGGGCCATTGGCGCCGCAGCGGTCGCACTCGCGGCCGACCCATCGCTAAATCTTCTTGTGGTCGCAGTGAACGCACATGAGTGAAATCCCCACGAAGTCAGAGGCTTCGCCGTGACTTCGCGGGGGCCCCTGCAAGAAGCCTGGGCCAGCCCGTTCAGAATCGTCGTCGGGTTGTTCTGGCTCTACTACGCGAGCCAGAAGTGGCAGGGAGTCGGCTGGATGCACAGCCTCATGATCTCGACCGCGAAGGCAAACCCGATCCCGGGCTTGCACGAGTTCCTGGTCCAGGTCGCGGTGCCGAACTGGTTTTTCTTCGCCGTCGCTCAAGGCGCGGGCGAGACAGTCGTCGCCGTCCTCCTCCTCCTCGGGCTCGCGACGCGTTGGGCAGGAATTCTCGGATTGTTGCTGGCGATCAACCTTGCCCTGACCGTGGCCTTCGCGGCCGATCCCGGATTTCGCTTTCTCTACTACCTGGCCGTGCTGGTCAACGCCCAGGTGATTGTCTCAGGCTCCGGCCCCTTTGCACTTTCACGATTCAGTTGGGTCCCCGCCTTCCTGCGCTGATCGCCATCGTGCTGGTCGCTCTCCTGTGCGGCTGCGCGCAGGCTGCGACCGTCTCGCACGCATCTCCGTCTCCGCAGGCGACCGGCTGCCGGTCCGGGCCGCCCGAGGCCGGCGTCCACAACCCCGACCGGTTACAGGTGCTCGACCCGTGCAAGCATGCCGAGGGCATCGTGGTCGACGTTGCGCACGAAGACGACGGCGACTACCACGTCTGGTTCAAGGCGGATACGGGGTATGAGTACCTCCTCAACCCGAACAACCACTTCCAGGCCAAGCCCGCGATGCTGGCTGAGATCACTCCGGACTGCCCGGCGGCGACCAACCCCCCGGACGCACAGTCAGCCTCGCGATGTCCAAAGACCAACCTTCCCATCCCGAAGCTCGGCGACCACGTCGCGATCGACGGACCGTGGGTGCTGGACACCGATCATGGCTGGCAGGAGATTCACCCTGTCGACTCGATCCAGATACGCTAGACGCCGTGAGCTTAGACGCCGACGGCTACGGGTTCCCTGAGCACCAGCCCACGCTGGCCCGCCTGATGGAGGATATCCGGGTGCTGTCCCCCGCCGGAGTGGAGCGTGTGGCTCGCGGATGGGATCTGCACGTCGGCACCAAAGGTGAACATCCTTTCCTCGAAGCAGAGAAGGCGGCTATCCATGCCATCGAGCAGGCGGATCGCGGCGCCGCCTGGGACCTGGTGAGGAGCTCCCTCTTCGGGCTGACGGAGTCGGGTGACGCGCTGGGGTCCTGGAAGGCTGAGCATGGCGAGATCGGACACAAGGCTGAAAGGGCCGCTTTCGCGGCAGCGCTTGGCCTGGTCGCGAGTAACTTGATCAGCAAGGAGCAGGCCGCCACGCTCATGCGTCCGATGGCGGAAGCGCTGCCCTGGTTGCTGCCGGAACAGACCCCCGCGACCTAGCCGGCCAGACCCGGACTGATCGATTCGAGCCAGCGCCTCGCTTCTGCGTGCGAGCGCAACCGGATGAAGGTGATGTCGCGCCACTTCGGGTCGGCCATCCCGTCCAGGTAGCGCTGCACGAACTCGTCGTATTTAACCCAGGCCCAAAGGATGATGTTGTCGTCCGGGTCGAGCGATAGGAAGTTGGAAAGCGGCTCGCGGTTCCCATTCCACAGCACCTCCCGCGTCACAGCCCGCCGTACGGTCCTCGCTATCACCTGCCGCATTACGGTCCGCCTGGGGAGGTCGAGCCAGGCCACGGTGTCGGCGCGCTGCCAGACCGGGCCTTCGATCACAAACCGCCTGTAGTTGCCGTCGACCACCCAGCCCGGCTCGGACGTCGCTTTGTCGACTTCCTCCATGAACTCGCGATCGGGACGCGGGCTCCAGCCCGCCTGGTGCATGAACGCGTCCAGCTCGACATACGGCACCGCAAGACGCTTAGCAATCGCGCGGGCGAGCGTTGACTTGCCCACTCCGCTGCTGCCTACGACGGAAACACGCCGCACGGGCGCGAAGCTTAGGACCTTATGACGCGGGGGCCGGCACCAGCTCCGCGAGGTCGACGCTCATGTCGGCGAGCGCCGCCTCTTTGAACGGCCGGCGGCTTTCGATCAGCTTTCCGCCCAGCTCGTTGGTCTTCGAGTCGTTCATCGAGAGCACGGCGTCGATCACGCCGTCGCGCAGGTAAAACACCGAGAACGACAGGCCGTCGCGGTCTCCGCGCCAAACCGTGCGATCGTCTCCCGAGGCGTTGCCGCGGTACTCGAGGTTGACGTCGTACTGGTCGGACCAGAAATACGGCAGCTTCGTGTAGGGCCTGTCACCTCCGACGATGTCCTCAGCGATCCCGCGGCCCTGGTTCTTGGCGACCTCCCAGTGCTCGACCCGAATGGCCCGGCCGAGCACCGGGTGCGGGTGCAGCGCGATGTCCCCGCCGCAGTAGACGCCCTCGGCAGCCCGGAGCGCCTCGTCCACGCGGACGCCTCCTCCCTCGATGGTCAGGCCGAGGGCCTTGGGCAAATCCAGGTTGGGCTCGATGCCGACGGCCTCGAGGACCAGGTCGGCTTCTTCGCTCCGGCCGTCTGAGAGGGTTACACCCACCACTCGGTTCCCTTCGCTGTGCCATTTCTGGACCGTGGTGCCGCAGCGCACGTCCACGCCTTTGGCGCGGTGGATCGTGGCGTAAATCTCGCCCACCTCGCTGCCCAGCGCGCGGGACAGGGGCACCGGCGCGGCTTCGACCATGAGCACTTCTTTGCCCATCTGCCTCGCCGACGCGGCCACCTCCGCACCGATGAATCCCGCGCCGATCAGCATCAGGCGGGAAGCGCGCTCGAGCGCCTGGCGGATGGCCTTGCTGTCCTTGAGCGATCGAAGCGTGACCACGTTCTCCGCTCGCGGCAGGTCGGGCAGGCGGCGCGGCGTGCCACCGAGACCGAGGACGAGCGCGTCGAACTCGACCTCGCCGCCGCCGTCCACCGCGAGCTTGCCTCCCGAGATCGAGCCGCCGGTCACCTTCCGGTTGAGCTGAAGCTCGATACCCTGCTTTGCGTACTCGGACTCTTCGTGAAGGAACACCTTGGGCAGCTCGACCTGGCCGCGCAGGAACTCCTTGGACAGGTACGGTCGATCATAAGGTCGGTCGCGGTCGGCGCTGATGATCGTCACCATGCCGTCGAAGCCTCCCTTGCGCAGCGCAAACGCCGCGGCGTCCCCGACGCCACCGCCACCGACGATGACGACCCGCTTCACAGCGCCACGCGGTGCAGCCAACCGTGTGGATCCGGCGCGAGCCCTCGCTGTATTTCAACCAGCGACTGGCGCAATCGCATGCTGATGTCGCCAGGCTTTCCGTCGCCGACGGTCCATGAGCCGTGCGCCGACTTGACCGCTCCCACAGGCGTGATCACCGCTGCGGTACCACATGCGAAGACCTCGGTGAGGGAACCGTCGGCGCACCCGGTGCGCCACTCTTCAGTGCTTATCTTTCCCTCCTCAGCTTCGTAGCCGAGGTCCCTGGCCAGCGTGAGCAGAGAGTCCCGCGTCACTCCGGGTAGCAGGGTTCCCGTCAGGGCCGGCGTCATCAGGCGGGCTTTGCGGCCGCTGCCGAACACGAAGCAGAGGTTCATCCCGCCCATCTCCTCGACCCATCGGTGTTCTTGCGAGTCGAGCCAGACCACCTGGTCGCATCCTTGCTCCGCCGCCTGCGCCTGCGCGAGCAACCCGCCCGCATAGTTGCCGCCGGTCTTGGCCGCGCCCGTGCCGCCCGGAGCCGCCCGGCTGAAATCTTCCGACAGCCAGACCGTGACCGGCTTGACGCCGCCCGGAAAATAGGAACCCGAAGGCGATCCGATCAACAGGAAAGTGACCTCGGAGGACGGACGCACGCCAAGGCCGACCTCGCTGCCGAACATGAAAGGCCGCAGGTACATGCTCTGCTCAGGCGCAGACGGCACCCACTCGCCGTCGATGGTCATCAGCCGGTCGATCGCCTCGATGAACACACTTTCCGGCAGCTCGGGCAGCGCCAGGCGGCGGGCCGACCGGCGGAATCGGGCAGCATGGGCGTCCGGCCGGAAGACTGCGATCCCTCCGGCTTCCTGACGAAAGGCCTTCAGACCTTCGAAGACGGCCTGGGCGTAGTGCAGCACGGTGACGGCCGGATCAAGCTGCAGAGGGGCGTAGCCAAGAACCTCGGCGTTGTGCCAACCGCGAGCGCGGTTCCAGTCGATGCGAACCATGTGGTCGGTGAAGACCCGCCCGAATCCCGGATCGGCAAGCAGCCGCTGCCTCTCCGCCGGCGGCATTCGGTGGTCGGTCGCGTTGACGGTGAATTGGAGAGCCGAGGTCTCAGTGCTCACGAATCAAGATTAACGAGAGCGCCGGAGAGGCGAGAGGAAGGAAGGAAGGGGCTCTGCCATACGTGACCGCGATCCGACCCCGCCTTACGATCTCCGGATGGATCGGAGCTCGCTGGGGCTGCCAGCGTCCATTGCGGCCTGTCTTTTCGATCTGGACGGGGTCCTGACCCAGACCGCCAAGGTGCACGCCAGGGCCTGGAAAACGATGTTCGACGCGTACCTGAGGCAGCGGGCGGAGAGAACCGGGGAAACCTTCCGGCCGTTCGATGATGCCGCCGACTACGACGAGTACGTCGACGGCAAGCCCAGGGAGGACGGGGTCCGCTCATTTCTCGCATCGCGCCACATCACCGTGCCCGAAGGCTCGGAGGACGATCCGCCAGAGGCCGACACGGTTCACGGCCTCGGAAATCGCAAGGATCAGCTTTTCCTGCACCTGATACGGACCCAGGGCGTCGAGGCATATGAAGGATCCGTCCGGTATCTGCATGCCGCTCGCGAGGCAGCACTCAAGCTCGCCGTCGTGTCGTCGAGCAAGAACTGCAGCGAGGTCCTTCGAGCCGCTCGCCTGGAGGGCATGTTCGACGCCCAGGTCGACGGCAACGTCGCACTTGCCAGGAGACTGGCCGGCAAGCCGGCGCCCGACACGTATCTCGAGGCGGCCCAGATGCTCGGCGTCCCTCCGCTGCAGGCCGCTGTGTACGAGGACGCCCTTGCCGGGGTCGAGGCCGGGCGGGCCGGTGGGTTCGGCCTGGTCGTGGGCGTGGACCGCGTGGGCCAGGCGGCCGCCCTTCGCGAGCACGGAGCCGGCGTGGTCGTCAAGGATCTCGCGGACCTGATGAACCCGTCGTGATCCACAACAAGGGCTTTGCCTGCGAACCGTGGGCCGTGCGCGAGCTCCAACTTGACCTGGGCCTCATGGGCCAGACGGAGTCGATCTTCGCGCTCTCCAACGGCCACATCGGTTGGCGAGCGAACCTCGACGAGGGCGAGCCCCATGTGCTTTCGGGTTCCTATCTCAACGCCGTCTACGAGGCGATCCCGCTGCCCTACGCGGAGACGGGCTATGGGTACCCAGAGGCGGGACAGGCGATCGTCAACGTCACCGACGGCAAGATCATCCGCCTCTTCGTCGACGACGAGCCATTTGACATCCGATACGGGAAGGTGCTCTCGCACGAGCGAGTGCTCGACCTGAAGGCCGGCGTTTTGCGCCGGACGGTGGAGTGGGAGTCGCCGGCGCATCGCGTGGTCCGCGTGCGCTCGACCCGCCTCGTCTCGCTCGTGCATCGCGCACTCGCCGCGATCCTGTACGAGGTGGAACCGGTCGATGGCCCGGCGGACTTCGTCATCCAGTCCGAGCTGGTGGCCAATGAGCCCGTCGGCAACCTGGTCAACAACGACCCACGGACGGCGGCGGCGATCGACGCGCCGCTCGCGTCGCGATTCTCGGGACATCACGACCGGCGCGCCATTCTCATCCACTCGACCAAGAAGAGCCGGCTCACGATCGCGGCCGGGATGGACCACCTGGTCACAGCCCCTCGTGGAAGCCAGGTCACGTCGGAGAGCAGTGACGATCGCGCGCGAGTCACGTTCACGGCGAGCCTGGCTCGGGGAAAGCGCCTGAGCCTGGTGAAATTCGTGGCGTATGGATGGTCGAGCCAGCGGTCGACGCCCGCCTTGCACTCGCAGATCGAAGGAGCCCTGGCGTCGGCCCTCGACCACGGCTGGAAAGGGCTCGCAGATGCCCAGCGGAAGTACCTGTCGGACTTCTGGTCTCGCGCCGACGTCGAGCTGAAGGGCGACCCGGAGATACAGCAGGCGATCCGGTTCGCCATGTTCCACATCCTGCAGTCGTCGGCCCGCGCGGAGCAGCGTGCCATCCCAGCCAAGGGCCTCACCGGTCCCGGCTACGACGGTCACACGTTCTGGGACACGGAGACGTTTGTCCTTCCCATGCTGATCTACACGCTGCCGTCGGCAGCGGCGGATATCCTGCGCTGGCGACTGCAGATCCTGGACCTGGCGCGCAAGCGCGCGAAAGATCTGGGCCTGAAAGGCGCGGCCTTCCCGTGGCGGACCATCCATGGCGAGGAATGCTCCGGCTACTGGCCCGCCTCGACCGCGGCCTTTCACATCAACGCCGACATAGCCGACGGCGTGCTGAGGTACGTCACCGCCACGAACGACATGCACTTCGAGGAGACGGTCGGGGTCGAGCTGCTGGTCGAGACGGCACGTTTGTGGATCTCGGTGGGCCACCATGTACGGGGCGGCCTCTTCCGGATCGACGGGGTCACGGGCCCGGACGAGTACAGCGCCCTGGCGGACAACAACCTCTACACGAACCTCATGGCCCAGCGGAACCTGGTCGCTGCGGCCGACGCCGTGGGGCGGCATGCCGGCGCGGCGAAACGGCTCAAGGTGAGGCCGGCCGAGGTGAAAGCCTGGCGTCGGGCGGCCGGCCGTATGTTCATCCCTTACGACGAAGAGCTCGAGGTCCACCGGCAGGCGAGCGACTTCACCAAGCACCAGCGCTGGGATTTCAAGGGGACGAAGCCCGACCAGTACCCGCTGTTCCTACACTTTCCTTATTTCGACCTGTATCGAAAGCAGGTGATCAAGCAGGCTGACCTCGTGCTCGCCATGCACCTGCGCGGCGATGCCTTCACCCCTGCGCAGAAGGCAAGAAACTTCGCGTACTACGAGGCACTCACCGTGCGCGACTCATCGCTCTCCTCCAGCACCCAATCGATCATCGCGGCCGAGGTCGGTCACCTCCAGCTGGCTCACGACTACCTCGGCGAAGCTGCACTGATGGATCTCAACGACCTCGAGCACAACGTAAGCGACGGGGTGCATATGGGTTCGCTCGGAGGAGCGTGGCTCGCGGTCGTTGCCGGGCTCGGTGGGATGCGGCACCACGGGGATACGCTCGGTTTCGCTCCACGCCTGCCGCCCGGTATCACGGGCCTGAGCTTCCGGTTGACCTTCCTCGACCGGCTTCTCAAGGTCGCCGTCAATCGAAGCCACGCGACCTACACTCTGGTGCGCGGCAAGCCGATCTCGTTCGAGCATTACGGAAAGGAGCTGCGATTGACCGCGCGCAGCTCCGTCCGGCGCCCGATTCAAAGGATTCCGGCACTGCCCGAGCCGAAGCAGCCGCCAGGCCGGGCGCCCGCACGCAGGGGGCAGGAGAAGCCGCGTGAGCTCCAACCCCATGGAGGTGCCGAGTGAGCGCGCAAGACTCGAACCAGAACTTTCGCGACTCGGTGGCGCTCTCGATGCTGGCCGATCCTCGTCCGACATTGGAGAACCTATCTCGCAACACCGGTCTCACTTACGACGAGGTCGTTCACCACGCACTGGTCCGCTACGCAAGCTCAGGCGCGGAGGCCTTGCTCGCGTGGGATCCGCACGCGCTGCGTGAGCTGATCGCAGCCCGCAAAGAGGAGGACTGGCTGAAAGTCGGATCGATCATCGACTGGCTCGAGGCGGGCCTGGACTCAACCGACTGGCACTGATGCGCTAGGGTCCGCCGGTCAGATCGAGCTGGGCGAAGCCGGCGTCCAGGCGGCGCTCGCCCGCGGTCCAGCTCACCGGCCGCTTGAAGGCGGGACCTGCGAAGGCGAACGAGTGGTACTCGCCGTTCTCCCCACACGCGTCGGCGCCAGTCCTTCCGATCTCCGAGGCGAAGGCCTCGTCAGTGATGCGGCCGAGCCAGGGCTCATCCAGCTTCGCCAGCTCGACGCAGGTGAGCACCGCCCGCCCACCGGATGATATGAACTCATTCAGCAAAGCCTGCGGCGGCTCACCCCAGATGGGCTCGACGTGCTCCAGCCCGGCGGCCGTGACGCGCTTCTCATACCACTCCCTCACGTCGGCCAGGTGGATGTCGCCGAACACGACGCCGGCGAAACCTTCGGCGCGGAGCGACGCGAGCTGCCGGCTCAGGTTCGCCTCCATCTCCGGCCAGGTGGTGGGGATCGCCTGGAGGTCGATTCCAATTGCCGCGGCCTGGGCTTCCAGCATCTCGACCCGGGTGGCGTGAAAGCGAACGCGTGCCGTCGCCTGGTCGTAGAACGAAACCAGTCGGGCGACCTCGAGTCCCGCCCGCCGCGCGCGGTCCAGCGCCAAGGCGCTGTCCTTGCCGCCAGACCACATCAAGGCATACGGCCCGTCAGTCACAAACGTCTATTTGCTAGAAGTGTGCGCCCAAGAAATAAGTTGCCTGCGCAACCAGTTGTCGATCTTAGAGCGGTATTGGCGGCCAAGGCTGAATAGGGAGATAGTTCATGGGAACCTGGAAGTTCGACCCGTACCACACACAGGTGGAGTTCTCGGCCAAGCATCTGGGCATGATGACCGTTCGCGGTCACTTCGCCGAAGTACAGGCAACGGGTGAGATCGACGTGGAGCACCCTGAGCACTCGAAGATCGAGGCCACGATCAACACGGCCAGCATCCGGACCCACAACGAGACAAGGGACAACGACCTCCGCTCGTCCAACTTCCTCGAGATCGAGAAGTACCCAACCATCACCTTCAAGAGCACCAAGATCGAGCCGGCAGAAAAGGACCGCTACAAGCTGACGGCCGATCTCACGATCAAGGGAACCACGAAGCCGGTGACTTTGAACGTCGTCAAGTACGGCGAGTTCAACGATCCCAACATGGGCCACCGCATCGGCTACGCGGCCGAGGGCAAGATCAACCGGAAAGACTTCGGCATGAGGTTCGACATGATGCTGGACGGCAAGTTCATCGTCAGCGACGAGATCCAGATCAACATCGAGGGCGAGCTCGTCGAAGAGAAGGCACCGGAGAAGGCCGCGACCTAGAAGTCAACCGCTCCGCCGAACATCACGGCGAGGACCGCCTCTCCGTCGCCCTCTGAAGTGAGGGTGACGGTTGACGCGTCCCCAACCTCGAAGTGGGTACAGGCGATCGGCGGCGTTTCGGCCATCGCGGATTCAAAACTCGCCTGCGTGCCTCGCACTCCGACACTGGCTCGAACTGCGTACAGGACGGCAGAAGCGGGAATCGGGAGAATTGCGCGCAGTGTCCGCGACGACCCGCCGCCCGCCGCTCTGGCTCGCCGCCGCGGCGATGGCCAGCTTCTGGGCTGCCGTCTTCGGAGTGGTGCGGCTGACCCGCACGTTCCTGGATGATCCGTTCGGCAACGACTTCCGGGTCTTCTACGCCGCCGCCAAAGTGGGTCTCAGTGCGGGCTGGTCGCACATCTACGACGCCGATCTCCTGGGAGCCGCATCAGCCGCGTTCCCCGCGCGAGACCAGGTATACGACTCGGCCCACTACTACGTGCAGACACCCCTCCTGGCCTGGATCATCGCGCCGCTGACCGCGCTGCCAGAGCCGGCCGCCTTCGTTCTCTGGACGGTGATCGGGCTCGCCGCCTTTGTGCTGGCATGGGCGGTCGCGTGCCCCTTCGACGGGCTGGGCCGGATCACTTTGCTCCTACTCGGGCTGGCCCTCTGGTCCGTGGAGGAATCGCTGCGGTTCGGACAGCCGACGCTGCTCATGGTCGCGCTGGTTGCGGTCGGCTGGCAGCAGGCCAGGCGAGAGCGCCCTCTTGTTGCGGGAGCGCTCCTCGCGTTCGCCTTGATGCTCAAGCCTCAGGACGTCTTCCTCGTCCCGGTCGCGCTGCTGGTCAGCGGCAGGATGCCGGTCTTCCTGGCGTTCCTGGGATCGGCGGCCGTGTTGACCCTGGCCTTTGTGCTCGCCCTCGGGTCGACCGGTATCGGCGGTTTCCTGAGCGCGACGGCACTCGTGCAATCAGACCCGGTACATCAGTACGACACGCTTGCTTTCATCTTCGGAATCGGGCCCGCGACCTACGCGACGGAGCTGGCGCTCGGAGCCGTCGCCATAGCTGTCGCATATTTCCGGCGCGCAGAGCTCGACGCCGTGTTCGCGCTTGGCGTGCTGGGCTCGGTGATGGCAAGCCCCCACCTGCACCAGCCCGATTACGCGCTCAACGTCCTTGCCGCGTGGCTGGTCCTCCGGACGGGGCCCGGCCTCGCGCACAGGGTCTGGCTCGTGGCAGGCATCCCGGCCTGCCAGTTCACTTCGATCGGGCTCCCCTTGCCACAGCTCCTCTGGCAGACGGCGTGGCTGGGCCTGATTGCGCGTGACGCCGTGGATCGGAAGCCGAAGGACCTGGTCCTGGCCGACCAACCCCAGGGCGCCGGCTGAGTTGGACCGGAAGTCGCAGGTCGTCAGAAAGGTACCGGCCATCACCGCTCATTTCTGGGCCGTCAAGATCCTCACCACGGCCATGGGGGAGGCTCTGTCCGACTACCTGGTCCACACGATCGACCCCTACTTTGCGGTCGGCCTCGGCGCGTCCGGCCTGGTCGTCGCGCTCGCGCTGCAGTTCTATGTCCGCCGGTATGTCGCGCCCATCTACTGGTTCGCGGTCGCGATGGTGGCGGTTTTCGGCACGATGTGCGCCGATGCTGCCCACATCGAGCTGAAGATTCCATACGCGACGTCCGCGTCACTGTGCGCGGCAGGCCTTGCAGTCATTTTCATCGTGTGGTACCTGAGCGAGAGAACGCTCTCCATCCACAGCATCAATACGCCGCGACGAGAGATGTTCTACTGGGCGGCCGTGCTCGCCACGTTTGCAATGGGCACTGCGGTCGGAGACATGAGCGCGTATACATTGCACCTCGGCTGGTTCACGTCAGGCGTGCTGTTCACGGTCATCTTCTCCGTTCCGATGCTGTCTCGCCGTGTATTCGGGCTCAACGAAGTTTTCGCGTTCTGGTTCGCGTACATAATCACCCGGCCGTTGGGCGCGTCGTACGCAGACTGGCTGGGCGTGCCGCAGAGTCTTGGCGGTCTCAACTACGGGCGCGGAACGGTCGCCGCCGGCCTGACGATCGCGATTGTTGTCTGGGTCGCCTACCTGTGGATCACGAAAGTCGACGTCGAAAGTGCCGGCGCGGCCCACACGGGCGCACCAAGCCCCGTCTTGGAAGACGGAGCTTGATGGCCCACGCTGACGCTAGAGGCCGATTGTTTACGGATAGCTGACCACGGTCACCGGGGTGTCCGGGTTCGCGACGGTCGACGATCCCCCGGTCTCGTTGACCACGTGGAGGATGCCGCCACTCCCGTTCACCTTGTCGAGAAAGATGGTCAGCAGGTCGTGGAGGCTGCCCGCAGGAAGCAGGCTCGGCACCTCGAATGCCCGCTCCGCGTAGATGTTCACGTGCTGGTTGAAGAAGCTGTAGCTTCCCATGCCGTAACCAGCAAAGCTGGTCACGCTGTCAGCGACCTTGAAAGCCGCGTAGCCGTCGACTCCTGGCGCCTCCATCCAGGCAGCCTGGCTGGGTACGTCGTAGGGCATCTCGTTCTGGAAGAAGACGTCTTCGCCGCCGTTGCCGTTCCAGATCACCTCGTACTTCTGGAAGTGCTCGACGAACAGGCCGTAAGCGGTGACGTTGTCGCCGTTGACGATGACGCCGGTGTCTGCGGTGTTGGTGGTCCACCCCACGCCGTTGCCGTGGTCCGCGCGCCACGCCCACACGTCGTCGAGGATGACGTTGTTGCTGTTCACGACCAGGCTGGTCGTCGCATTGCCGGCCGCCGCGCCGCCGATGCGGAAGAACACGTCAGACAGCGCGGATGGGTCCGACGCCTCGTTGTCGCTGCGCGCGTGCCCATCTCCGACCTGGAGAAGGACCGAGGAGTTGGTCGCTCCGGCGTCGAAAAGGACGCCCGAGATGAGCATTCCTTTCGCGCTCGCGACGGTCATCGCCGCGTTTCCATTGGTCGGGACCAGGGTGGGAAATCCGAGCCCAAGCACGACCGAGTCGGGACGGGTCACGTCGATAGGCTGCTCGAGCTTGTAGACGCCAGGCGTGAGGATGAGGTCCTTGCCGTGATGTATCGCTGCATTGATGGTCGCGGCCGAGTCAGACGGCTGCGCGATGAAGAAGTTGCCGATTGGAAGCGACGTGCCGGGGGTCGGTCCACTTGTCCACGACGGCCCGGCGCTATTTTGCTGAGCTGACGGAGCGAAGACGTTGTAGCTGCCGCCGGCGTCCTGGTACAGGAACGGCGCCTCGCGCGTCACGCGGCTGGTGGCCAGCGTGGTGAACGGCGGGTTCGGGAAGCTCTGTGCGGGCACGTTGCCGGTGTCGCCGGAGAAGACCTGGTTCCAGACTGCGTTGGTCCAGCCGTCGAGCTGGCTGTTGCGGACCAGGAACTGCTGCTGCGTGCCGTTCACGACCGTGCTGCCCGTGAACTCTGAATCGGCGATGAACCCGCCGCTGGTGAAGCCCGTGTTGCAGTAGTCGAAGAGAAAGAGCAGCCCGTTGATGTGGACGCGCCGGATTGGCGCTGCCTGCGAAATGGCGTACAGGTCGTTCGAATTCGCGCAGCCGGGGTCTTCCGGCGGCGCGGGGGCGTACGCAGGGTGCGAGCTGGGGAGCACGATGTTGAGGGTCAGGTTAGACACCGACCTCCAGAAGTTGTTGAGCCCGGTGCAAGCGCCGAAGCACTGATTGAACGACTCGATCGCCCCGTTGATGACCACGTCGTTCGGGCTCAGTCCGAGTCCCGCGACGCTCGTGTAGTAGCCGACCTGGAAGACCAGTGGGTGGGATGCCGAGCCATAGGTTCCTGGTTCGAAGAGAAGCGCGAAGCGCTGAGTCCCAAACTGGTTGTTCACCTGTTGGCCGGACACCGAGTCGAGGGTCGCCTGGACCAGGCTCTGGGGCATGCTCGGAGTGAGGATGCGCACATTCGAGCCAAAGTCCGGACCGGCAGACGAGGCCAGCGCCGTCGTCGCGGCAGCGCCCGCCGTAACAATTGAGGCGCCGATCACAATGGCGCCGGTCACAAGAATCGAATGCAATCGGGAAAGCAACGTTCGCATGCGCATCTCCTCATCTACCGATCTATCCAGTCACCGCAGATTCGGTGGCCCCCACTCAGCCGTGCCCCAGCTCTACTTCATCGCAACACCACCTGGCTGCTGAGCCTGAGGTCTCGCGAGGAACGGCCCGCTCTCAGCATGTACGCGCCCGGGTTCCAGACCCATTCACGACGAGCCTCATCGAAGCGGGCAAACTTGCGCGCCGGCACCGTCAATCGCACGCCGGTCTTGGTGCCCGGCGCGGCATCGACCGTGCCGAACCCGGCGAGGACGCGAAGCGGGCGGCGCGGGTCGTCGTCAGGTGCCTCGAGGTAGATCTGCACGACCTCACGGCCGGGGCGCTTCCCCGAGTTCTGGACCGTCACCACGAGTTGAAGGTCCTCTCCGCCTCTGATCGAATCGGCCGCAAGCGAAATCGACTCGTAAGTCCAGTCGGTGTAGCCGAGACCGTGGCCGAAGGCGAAATGCGGCTCGGTACCGGTCCGGTCGTACCCCCTATAGCCGACCAGCAAGCCCTCGTGGTAGACGAGGTCGCCTGCCTCCGGGTGAGCGCGGAGAACCGGCGAATCCACCTCCTCGCGAGGCACCGTGACCGGAAGCCGTCCGGCCGGCTCGGCGATACCCAGCAGCGTATCCGCCAGCGCCTCGCCAAACGCCTGGCCCGGAAACCACACCTGGATGACGGCCGCGACCTGCTCCGCCCACGGCATCAGGACCGGCATGCCGGAATTGACCACGACGACGGTGTTCGGATTGGCGACTGCGACCCTTCTCACCAGCTCGTCCTGCCGGCCGGGGAGCGCCATCGTCTCCTTGTCGTAACCCTCGCTCTCGGTCCCTTCCGCCGAGCCGATCACGACCACGGCGACATCAGCATCGCCCGCGGCCCGGGCGGCGTCCTCGATCAATTCCTCGTCGTCCAGCTGCGGCGCGATGCCCAGGCGCATGGTCACGAATCGTTTTTCGGGCTGGTAGTCGAGGCGCACGTCCACCTCGCGTCCGGCTTCGAGGCTGATCGGCACGCGCAGCTCGGGGGGACGCCCGAGAGCCTCCACCGTTTCGCCTGGAAACAGGCTTGTTGCCTCGGCCAGAAGAGACCCGTTGACGGTCACGCGCATGCGGCCGGCTCCGGCTGCGCCGAGGACGTGTGGCCCATCGGCTTCCGGACGAAACACGGCCCGCATCACGACCTCCGAACCGGGGACGTGCACAGCCGCGGGAAGGCCGTCCCACCATGTTGCGACGCTATTCGGGATGGGAGCGTCATAGACGACTTCGCCGTCGGAGCTCCGAATCTCGAGGCGGACGCCTGGCTTTCCACTGACCGGGTCGCGCAGCGTTCCGTCCAACGGGGAGGGGACGGTCGTGTTGGTGAGACAGCCCTGATGCACGCTGACTCTGATCGCGTCTCCGAGGGCCCGACGCAGCGATTCAGCAAGCTGGACGCGCACCGAAGGCAGCACGCGGACGCTGCCCCCGCCCTGAGTCTGCGGCTCGATCGCGTTGGGACCGATCAGGGCAACACTCCGCAAGTTGCGTTTCTTCAGCGGCAGCAGACCGCGCCCGTTGCTCAGCAGGACAAACGATCGCGATGTGACCTTGGCCAGCAGTTTGGGGTCGACCAGCTCTGGAAGTGGCGCGGCCATGTTTCCGTTGAAGCCGCCGACCCGGCGCGCGAGGGAGAAGATGCGTGAGACCTTGTCGTCGATCTCGGCCTCGGGCACGGCGCCGTTGCGAACCGCAGCGACGAGCTTGTCTCCCCATGGTCCGTCGGGCCCAGGCATCACGAGGTCGAGTCCGGCCAGCGCGCTCGGCACGGTCGTCGTCGTGGCAGACCAGTCGGAGATCACCACGCCGGTGAACCCCCAGTCCGACTTGAGAACGTCGTGGAGAAGGATCGCGTTGGCAGTCATGGTCGGGCCGTTGACGGCGTTGTAAGCAGCCATGACGAGAAAGACGCCGGCTTCCCCGACGCACGCTTCGAACGGCGGAAGGTACATCTCCCTGAGCACGCCCTCGGAAATTCGGGCGACGTACGAGCGCCGCTCGGTCTCCGAGTCGTTGGCGACATAGTGCTTCGCAGTGGCGCCAACACCAGCCCGCTGCACGCCGCGCACGTAGGCCACTGCGATGCGTGAAGTCAGCAGGGGGTCTTCCGAAAAGCATTCGAAACCGCGGCCGCTGAGCGGGGTTCGAATGATGTTCATGGTGGGAGCGAGGAGAACATCCACGCCTTTGCTGCGGGCTTCCTGGCCCAGTGCGGTCGCGATCTCTTCGACGAGATCAACATCCCATGTCGCGGCGATTGCGACCGGGCAGGGCAACGATGTCGAAGGATTGGAAGGATCGAAGCGCATCCCTCTAACCCCGGCCGGCCCGTCGGAAGTAATCATCGGACGCAGCCCGACGAGGCTCTCGCCGTGCAGCGCCCAGGAGTCCGCGCCCGTCAGTAGACGGACCTTCTGCTCCAGGGTGAGGCGGGCGACCAGGCCCGACTCTTCGCCGCGGACACCTGTGGGACCAACAGTCATGGACGATCTCCTTGGGTGTGGGTGAGTCGCGGCCGGCACGCTGCCGGCCGCGACGAATTACGGTCCGTAAGGTCAGGAAACGGGCTTGAGCTGCATGAGGATGTACGGCATCTGCGGGTCGCTTGGCGACGGGTTCATGTACGGGTGCGACTGGTTGGGCCAGCCGGTGTACTTGGCGCTGCTGAAGACGTTCCAGTCCGCACCGTAGAGCAGGGGAGCTTCAGGAACCTGGTCCGACATGATCTTCTCGAGCGACTGGACGATCGGGTAGAGCGAGGCGGTGTCACTCGGATCGGTGCTTTCGTACTTGCGCAGAGCCGCGTCGGCCGCTGGGCTGGACCAGCCCTGGTAATGCGCGACCGAGTTCACGTCGGTGCTGTCGAACCAGTTCTGGTACTGGATGTAGGGGATGCTACCGCCGTTGCCCCAGTGGATTGCCGTCTGCCACTGAGAAGGCTGTGAGGTGATGTTGGTGTTCCAGTCGGAGTAGCCCTGGGCCGGCTTCGTGGTCACGTCCATGCCCAGTGGCTGGAGCTCCTGTGACATGAGAGCGGCGTTCTCCCAGTAGTCGGAGAAGGGAACCGGGTCGTAGACGGAGAACTTGATGATCTGGCCGCCCTTGGTCCAGCAGTTGGCGGTGTTGGTGCCGTCACAGTTCCCGCCCGACTTGAAAGTCCCGGTGCTGCTGTCGTAGCGGGACGTGGCAGGAGCGTTCCAGCCGCCTGCCTTGAGGATGTCGTACACGTCCATCCCCGCCGCCAGGCTGTCGGCCTTGGCCGTGGCCGCGTCGGGCACGCTGCCGCTGGTCGACAGGTCGCTCTTGAGGGTGCCGTCAGACGGAAGGAAGGCACTCTGGTTGGGCAGGATGAGCCCGCTCGATGAGCTCGCGGGCTGCTCGTAGCCCGATTCGCCGAGCAGAGCCAACGCGTTGCGGTCGACGCCGTAGCTGACGGCCTTGCGGACCGCCACATCACCGATGCCGGTGGCGCCGCCGTAGCCGGGGTTCAGGTTGAACCAGAGCGTGACGGTGCTGCCCGCGGCAAACCATGCGTGGTTGGTCAGAGGGTTGAGGTTGACGTAGTTGGCGTAGACGTTCGGGATGTCGTTCCCCGCCCAGTCCAGCTGGCCGCTCACGAGCGCGTCGCTCGCCGCGGCGTTGGTGGCGATGGATGGGGTGTCAATCTCGGATTCCGGCGGAGTCCCGCCCCAGTAGCTCGGGTTCGGCTTCCACTTGATCAGCGAGCTGGAGTAGCTCGCCAGCATGAAGGGCCCTGTGCCCACCGGGACCTTGATCGTCATCGTCGGGTTCGCGGCGATCTGGTCCGCGACCGACGCCTTCATCATGAAGGTGTTGCTGAGGATGTTGAACAGTCCTGTGTACTGCGCTGAAGCGAAGTGGAGGGTCACGGTGTTGCCGTTGACCGTCGGGTCCGACGCCTGGGTCGGAACGCCGCGAGTGTTGGCCTTCGGGTTTTCCATCATCTTGAAGGTGGCGGCGACGTCGGCCGGACCGAAGGCCGAGCCGTCGTTGAACTTCACGTTCGGACGGATCGTGACCTGCAGGTCTTTGCCGCCGTTCTGGAACGCGTACGCAGTCGCAAGCCATGGGTGCGTGCCGGCCGCGGTGGCGTCGAGCTGGTTGAACTCGATCAACGGCTCATTGACCAGGCTCCGGGTGCCCATGCTGGACGAGACCGAGTTGTTGTCGTACGGGTTGAAGTCTTCGGAGAAAGTGACCCCGGTGGTCGGTTCAGCGATGAGCGCTTTGCCTCCCGCCGTAGTCGCGCTGTTGTTCGATTGGCAGCTGCTCACGACAAGGGCGATGGTCGCCGCCCCGAGCAGGCCCTTGAAGAGTCGTCGATTCATAGATCTGTCACCTCCGTGACGCGCGTCCTGAAGGCCGCGCAATTCTGACGGCTACCGCTACAGGACCACCACCCTGTACGCACGCCCGAGCAGGAATCACCCTGCTGATCGCTCCCTCGGCATCGATAGCCGGCGGGGACCGAAACACCACAGTTAAGTCCAACTTTCCTCACCTCTTTATTGACTCCAAATGTTTTGGGTTGATCGAGTGGTTCGCCACGGGTCGAAACAGGCCGTTGTCGCCAGCGCCTCGTTCGGCGGAACCGGCGTGAAGCCAGCAAGCGGCGATATGGTCCGGCGAGACGGCGAAGCTCGGCGGGACCTGGCGCTGGCAGATGTCCATCGCGTGAGGACACCGCGGGTGGAACCTGCAGCCGCTCGGGGGGGCGAGCAGGCTCGGCGGCGCTCCACGCCCAGCCAGCCTGGGCGTCTCCTCCCGCTCGGGGTCGGGCGCGGCGGAAAGCAAGAGCTGCGTGTACGGGTGCGCCGCATGATCGGTCAGGCTCTCGCTGGGCGCCGCTTCGACGAGCTGCCCCGCGTACATCACGACGATGGTGTCCGCCAGGTAGCGCGCCGAGGCGATGTCGTGGGTGACATAGAGGATCGCCAGCTGCTCGCGATCGCGCAGGTCGGCGAGCAGGTTGAGCACGCCCAGGCGGATGGAGACGTCGAGCATGGAGACGGGTTCGTCGGCAAGCAGCACTCGCGGTCGGACCGCCAGGGCGCGGGCGATGGCGACTCGCTGCCGCTGGCCGCCAGAGAGCTCGTATGGAAACTTGTTGAGAAAATGCGCCGCCGGCTCCAGGGCCACGCGCCGCAGAAGCTCCTCCGCCGCCTGGTCGACGTCGCCGTCCGCGACGTGGTGGATCTTCAGGGGTCGGACCAACTGGTGACGCACGCGGTGCACCGGGTTCAACGAGGCAAACGGGTCCTGGAAGACCATCTGCACCTTCGCCGCGTAAGACCTCGGCCGGCCTTTCGGAGCCGGGGCGCCGTCCAGCAACACCTCTCCCGCGTCCGGCTTGACTATTTTGGCCAGCATCCGGGCGATGGTCGTTTTGCCTGCGCCGCTTTCTCCCACCAGGGCGGTTACTTTCCCCGCCTCGAGACGGACCGTTACCGCCTCGACCGCGTGCACCCGAGCTTTCCGGGCCAGCGGCCCGCGGGCCTGCCTCATCCAGAACGACTTCGTGAGCTCGCGACCCTCGAGCACCGCGGGGGCGGGCGTCGCGGGCGTTTCCATCGGTGCAGTTCCGTTCACAGGTCGCCCGCCTGCTTGACTGCTTCCGCGAGGACGAGCCCCTTCGCCGCCGGCTCGGGCCGTGCGAGCTCCGCGGGAACGACGGCGTCACCTCTGTGCAGCCAGCACGCGACCTCGCGCGAAGATCCGTCAATGGGTAGGAGGCGTGGCCTTTCCTCGCGACACTGCTGCATCGCCCAGCGGCAACGCGGATGGAACGCACAACCCGATGGAAGGTCCCGCAGGTCCGGCGGCGAACCTGGAATGCCTTCCATCGAGACGCGAGCACCATGGAGCGGAGGGAAGCAGTGGAGCAGACCGTGGGTATAGGGCAGCCGCGGCGCATGGAACAGCGAGGCCGCGGGGGCACGCTCCATCAGCCTGCCCGCGTACATCACAGCGATCTCGTCGGCGAGCTCGACCAGGAGCGACAGGTCGTGTGTGATGAACAGCGTCGCGAAACCGATCCGGTCGCGCAGACCGATCAGCTCCTCGAGGATCTCTCGCTGCGTCACCACGTCCAGCGCGGTGGTTGGCTCGTCCAGGATGATGACCTGCGGCTCCAGGGCGATCGCCATCGCGATCATCGCTCGCTGGCGCATACCACCTGAAAGCTCGTGGGGGTAGCTGCGCAGCCGGTCGGCGTTCATCCCGACCATCTCGAGCAGCTCCCCCGCCCTGCTCCAGCGCTCGGCCTCGGAAAAGTGCGGGCGATGGACGCGAAGGAGGTCGTCGAACTGGGCGCCGATCGTGATCACGGGATTGAGCGAGTCCAGCGCGCTCTGCAGGACCACCGCGATCTCGGACCACCGCACTTCGCGCAGTTGCTGCTGGCCCGCCGCCAGGAGGTCGATCGTGCCGGTGGGACCGTCCCCACTGATCGGCCTGGAATGGAAGAGGACCTGGCCGGCCGTGATCACGCCTGGCGGTCGAAGCAGGCGGATGGCGGAGAGCGCGAGCGTGGTCTTGCCGCTGCCGCTCTCCCCGGCAAGGCCGAGGACCTGGCCCCGGCGGAGCACCAGGTCGCAATCCATGACCGCGTGGACAGCCTCGTCGCCGACGCCGTAATCGACGCAAAGGCCGCGGATCTCGAGCACCGGTTCCGCCGCGTTCGCGCTATCCACCTTGCTCGCCGGCTCTGGCGCATTCCGGATGGAGTGCGCGACGGGGGTCAGGCCAAGCCTTGTGCTGGTGCTGATGCCCGCCTTCCGCGCCGCCTTGCGGGAAAGGCCCCCGGCCCGCAGCCTGGGATTGATGAACTCGTCGATGCCGAAGTTCAGGAGCGCGAGGCCTGTGCCGAGCATCGCTACCGCGATGCCAGGCGGAGCCCACCACCACCACCAGCCGCCGCGCACGGCGTTGTTGGCGAAACCCTCACGCAGCATCTCGCCCCAGTTCCAGAGGCCTGGCGGAGACGAGGTCGGCGACCCGGCGAGTCCGAGAAACGCGATCGCCACGTAGGCGCCAATGGCTGAGAGGGTCGTGAACAGAAACGACGCGGCGACGATCGGAACGAGGTTGGGCAGTACTTCGACCAGGATGATGCGCAGGCGCGACTCACCTGACACCCTCGCCGCTTCGACGAAGTCCCGGTTGCGCAGGGACAGCGTCTGCGCTCTCAGCGTGCGCGCGCTGTAAGCCCAGGTCGTGACGGCGATGATCGCGGCGACCAGGAGGATGCTCGAGCCGGCAGACGGCACGTAGTCCGCGAGCACGATGAGCAGCGGAAGTCCGGGGATCGCGAGAAACACGTTCGCCACCAGCGACAGGCCTTCGTCGGTGCCTCCTCCGACGTATCCGGCCGTGACCCCGAACAGGATCGAAAGGACCGTGGCGATCGCGGCGGCGAGCAAGCCGACGAAGAGAGTCGCCTGCGTGGAAGCAAGCACCTGGGACAGCGCATCCTGGGCGAACACCGTGGTGCCGAGCCAGTGCGCGGCGGACGGCGGCAGCGGGAGGGGGTAGTAGTTCGCCGGGAACGCGGTGCCCGGACCGGTCCCGTCGACGAGCACGTGCCGGACCCAGTTCTTCTCGTCGGTCGCGTTCGGCGAGTAGGGCGCCGCCCACCTGCCGATGACTGCAACGACCCCGAAGAGTCCAAGGATGACCAGGCCCGCAATCACCTTCGGCGAGCGCGGGAGGTGGAGAATCCGCGTCCGGTGAAACGCCACGGCGCCCGGGCCACCAGTGGGCGCGACTTCGGTCAGGGATGCGGGGGCGATCGTCATCTCTTCACGCGATCTGCCGCGCCCTCGGGTCGATGAGCACGTACACGACGTCAGCAAGCAAGTTGGCGGCGAGCACGATCAAGGTGATCACCACGAAGATGCCCTGCACCAGCGAGTAATCGAGCTTGCCGAGGGCGTCGTTCAGGTGATAGCCGATGCCCGGATAGTTGAAGACGATCTCGACGAGGATCTGTCCCGAGACGACCAGGCTGATGGCGATCGTGAAGTTCGAAACCACCGGCAGCAGCGCGTTGCGCGCCGCGTACCAGATCACCGTACGGGTGGGAAGGCCCTTGGCGGCGGCCATCAGCACGAAGTCTTCGTCCATGGTGGTGATCACCTGGTTCCGCATCGCCACGAGGAAGCCGGCGATCGAAGCCAGGACGACCGTCGCGACCGGAAGGATCGCGTGCGCGAGGACGCTCGTGATGTAGGGACCGTTGAACCCGGGCGTGACGGTGTAGATGTCGTACCCGAAGAGACTCGGCAGCCAGCGGAGCATCGTCCCCGTCTGGCCGAAGATCAGAACCAGCACGAGGGCCAGGAAGAAGTAAGGAATCGCCTGGAAGAACGTGGCGCCCGGCATGATCCAATCGATCCACGAGCCGCGGCGCCAGGCCACCAGCGTGCCGATGGTCGTGCCGGTGACAAAGCTGATGATCGTCGAGATCCCCAGCAGGAGCAGAGTCCACGGAAGGTAGGACAGGATCAGGCTGCCAACCGGAGCGTTTTCGGACCACGACTGCCCGAGGTTGCCGTGCGCGAGATTTCCGATGTACTCGACGTACTGGTCCCACAGGCTTTTGTGAACGTCGAAACCCAGCTGCTCCTCGACCGCAAGCACGCATTGCGAGTTGCAGTTGCCCGATTGCGAGGCTCTCGCGACCGCGCCCGCGACCGGGTTGCCGGGCACCACGCGTGGGAGCAGGAAGCTCACGGTGATTGCCACCCAGGCGGCCAGCAAATAGACCGCCAGCCTGCGCAGGACAGCGCTCATCGCTACATCCCGTCCGTGGCGACAAGCGCCGTGGCCGATGCCTGCATCGATCCCTGGGCGCAACCGCAGCTCTCGCGCACGATGAGCTCGACGGGCAGGACGGTGTCGGCCTTACCGCCGCCCGCGCTGATCCGCGAGTAGAGAATGTCGAACGCCTTCGCGCCGAGCTCCTGCATGGGCTGGCGAATCGTGGTCAAGGGCGGATGCAGATGGCGAGCCACCGGCACGTCGTCGAAGCCGGTGATCGCAACGTCCTGCGGCACCCGAATCCCGCGCTGAGCGAGTGCATGGATCACCCCCAACGCGGTCTGGTCGTTGGCGCACAGGATGGCCCGCGGCAGCTTTCGGCCGGCGTCCAGCAGCGACGCGACCACGCTGGCACCACCCGCGGCGCTGTAGTTGCCTTGCCATGCCGGCCCTGTTTCTATTTCGGCGCCGGCTGCGACCGCCTCTGTTTCGAATGCGCGCGAACGTGTCCGGTTGTCGGGGCTGTCCGCACGTCCGGAGACGTAGCCGAGGCTCCGATACCCGTGGTCGATCACCAGGTGACGGACCAACGCTCGGATCCCGAACTCGTTGTCGCAACGGACGTTCAAGGACGCCGGGGTGGGGCTCCCGGCCAGGGTCACGATCGGGACCATGTCGGCCAGCCGTGCGATTCCGACCGCCGAGAGCATCCGGTCGTGCAGGATGAGACCGTCCGCTTTTCCCGCCAGCGCGGCAATCCTTGCCGCCACGTTGTCGTCGTTGAATCCGACGGAACTTATCAACAGATCGAATCCGCGACGCCGTGCCCCCACCTCGATGCCTCGATTGATGACGTCGATGAAGAGAAAGCTCTCGTCCTCGCCCTCGAAGAGTTCCTCACCGCCGCGCCGGAAGACGACGCCGACCACCTCTTTCAGCCCGTTGGAGAGGGCTCGCGCGGCGCCGTCGGGTACGAAGCTGAGCTCCCGAACCGCCTGCATCACCCGCTCGCGGGTCTCGGCACGAGGGCTGCCCAGGCCGTTGAGAACGCGGGATACGGAGGCGATGGAGACGCCCGCCCGGCTGGCGACGTCGTAGATCGTCAGCGTCGCTCTGGTCTTTTTCGGCTCCGCCACTTCGCCTGGTCCCCATCCTCGGCTCCGTTTGGCTGGCTCAGTAAGCGCTTACCGGTAAGCGCTTACTGCACCCTAGCGCAAGAAGTTCTAGGTGTCAAGTTCACGAATCGAGAGGGCAAAACCGCGTGGCACTCGCACGCGATGTGGCGCCGTCTCTTTCAGGTCGGCTCGCGCAATTCCTGCCGAACCCGTGGCATGAGCTCCCCGACCGCAGCCAGCTCCAGGGCCGCGGTCCGATCTTTCGAACGGTTGCGATAGACCCGGGCCGCATGAGCGACCGTCCAACCTGGATTCGGGCGCTCCTGCAGCGCGACGTCCTGCCCCGCCTCGACCGGTCCTTCGGTGAGCACTCGCGCATACCAGCCGTGCCTGCCGGTTGCCTCGACCCTTTTCACGAGGTCGGGCCGGTTCCACCGAAAGCCGATCTTGAAGCACGGACCGCGTGGAGTCGAGACCTGGATCGATGCACCACCAATTCGATAGATGTCTCCGATGCACACGTCCAGCTCGGTCTGGCCCTGGATGGTGAAGTTCTCGCCGAAGCCTCCATAGGGCATCTCGAAACCCAGCTCCTCGCTCCAGCCAGGGTAGTGATCGGCCGAGTAACAGAGGACCGCGAGATGCGGGCCGCCATGCACGCGGCGATCGGCCTGCCTGTCTCCGTCAAGGTTGGACGTTCGCAAAGCCACAGGGCCGGCGACAGGCGTCTTCCAGAAAGCGGTGCGAACCGTCTGATCACCCCGCCGGTGGATCATCGGGCGGCCTACCTGGATGGAAGCCAACCTCGACATTCATCTACCCCGAAGGAGAGACGGCAATGCGTTTCAAGGATGCGACCGTCTCGGCGTCCATTCGGGTTTTCAGCCCGATCGCGGCCAGATTCTCGGTTAGCTGATCTGCGCTCGTGGCGCCAAGGAGGACAGTGGCAACAGTCGGGTTGAGAAGCGCGAACGCAATCGCCATTGGAGCCGGCCGCTCGCCGAGATCCCGCGCAAATTTGCTCAGCTCGCTGCCTGCACGTAAGGCAGCCGAATAGTCCGCGGCATCGACCGCATCAGCAATGCGACCTTTCGCTCCAGGCTCGTCGTACTTGCCGCTGAGCGCCCCGCCGACCAGAGTGTGCGAAGCCACCACGCTCACGCGCGCCGAGGTGAGCGCGTGAACCATCTCGGGATCTTCAACCGGAGAACGAGTGACCAGGCTGTAAGGGAGCTGCGCCGCGCACGGTCCGGACACGCCCTGCTTCGCTGCCGCCGCGGCCGCATCGTTGATCAACGCCGCCGGCCAGTTCAGGACGCCCCAGGCGCGCAGCTTCTCGGTCTTCATCAAGTTCGTGACCTGGCGAACGATCTCCTCCACGGCCAGGCCGGGTGGAGGCCTTTCTGAATAAGCGAGATCCAGGTAGTCCATGCCCATGCGTTGGAGCGAGGCGTCGAGCTCAACCTCCGCGCTTTGTTCGGGCCAGAACTCCCACCAGAGCTTGTTTGCGAGCACCACCTCGTCGCGTTTCCAACCTGAGGCCCTGAAGAGCTCCCCAAACACGATCTCCGAGTAACCCGTCTTCACCGGCGCGGTCGCGGTCTCATCGTCGTATCGAGCGTCGTCGAGAAAATTGATCCCAACTTCTCGCGCCTTTCGCATGACGGCGACGCCGGCGTCGCGCGGGATTCGCTCGTAGGTCCTCCACGAACCTAACGAGAGCTCGGAGACCTCGAGCTCCGAATCTCCGAGCCTGCGCCGCTCGAGGTTGACCATGCCCCCGGCAGCATAGACAAGGTGAGTCATGATTCGGATGTGAAACTCGGACCGTTCGGAATCTGGACCACCGCGCTGGACGCCCAACCGGCGTTGAAGGCACAGGACGCGGCGCGGGAACTGGAGCGGTTGGGCTACGCCGCCATCTGGTTTGGGGAATCGGTGCGGCGCGAAGCATTCAGCAACGCCGGCCTCCTGCTGGCCGCCACCAGCCGGATTGTGGTGGCGACGGGAATCGCCAGCATCTATGCCCGGGACGCGCTGACGATGGCGGCAGGGCAGAAGACGCTTGCCGAAGCCTACCCGGATCGCTTTCTTCTGGGCCTCGGAGTCAGTCACCGGCCCAATGTCGAGCAGGTGCGCGGCCACGTCTATGGCAAGCCGGTGGCTACGATGCGCGCGTACCTCGAAGCCATGTCGAATGCTCCTTACCAGTCGGTGGAGCCGGCTGAGAAGCCGCCGACCGTGCTTGCCGCCCTGGGGCCAAACATGCTGAAGCTGGCGGCGGAAAAGACCTCCGGAGCGCACCCGTACTTCGTCCCGGTCGATCACACACGCCGGGCGCGCGCGACGCTTGGCCCTGGAGCACTGCTTGCCCCAGAGCAGGCTGTGGTGCTGGAGGCGGACCCGGCGAAGGCACGGACCATCGCCCGCAGCCACACGCAGCATTACCTCCGCCTTCCCAACTACGTGAACAATTTGCGCAGGCTCGGCTACACGGAGGAGGACGTGGCCGGGGGAGGCAGCGACCGCCTGGTGGACGATGTCGTGGCCTGGGGCGACCTCGCGCTGGTGGCGTCACGGATCCGCGCCCACCTCCGTGCGGGAGCGGACCACGTCTCCGTGCAGGTCATCGCCGAGGATCCGCGGGCGCTGCCCATGGATGCGTGGAGAGCTCTTGCCGAAAGCCTCCTGACCTAGGGCCTCAATCCCACCGGGCAATCGTCGCCCGCACGTCTTCGAGCAGCTTCAGGCTCAGGCCAACGGCGGTCAGGTGGAGGTCGCGCTTCTGGGACACTGACCTCGTGCGCGGCTTCCTGATCGGGCTCGCTCTCCTCGTGGCCCTGAGCGTGACCATCCTTTCTCTGCGGCCCGGCGGCCTGCGCCGTCAGCTGCGTTTCGCCGCGCGCCGGTTTCGGATCGTGCTGGTGCTCGGCGGTATCTACGTCATCGGCTCGGCCATCATCCGCGGCGTTTTCCCCCAGGGGGCGGTAGCGGACTACGCGCCGGCTGCACTCGCGATTGCGCTGGCCGGCGTGTTTGTCGTGGTCGGCCGGGATCCAGCGACAACCGATCCTGGATCAGGGTTCAGATAGAGGACTCCGCGGGTCGGCTCAGGCGGCGGCGCGGCGCTGCCGCGCCTGGTCGACGATCTTGCGCATCTGTGCGAGGTGGGAGTCGTCGTGCGCAAGCCCGCCGATGAACCGGCCCACCGCGTTCATCGGTGGGCGTCCCTCGTAGGGCGCATAGAAATTATCGAGATGCGGCTCGTCAGGCCAGGCTGTAAGCATCGCTAGACGGATGCGGCGGCTCTCCTCGATTCGGCGGCGGATGACGGCGACGGTGCGCGCGCTCTCCCAGGGCACCTCATAGCGCGAGCGGCTTTCGACGGGGAGTCCGCGAGCCAGAACAAGCGCCAGCGCCGCCGACTCCTCCGACGAAGCCGTCGTGTGGACGACAACGTGGCCGAGCGTCCAGGAAAGACCGACATCCTCCGGGCTGGCGGCGTATTTGTCGTTGGCCTCGGAATCCTCCGGCACCATCACGACGTCTGCGTCGACTGCCTGCGCGATTGAAGCCAGCTGCAGGTCGCACATCTCGTTGGTGAGCCTGGCCAGGTCGTCGCGGTCGAGCCCAGCGGCAAGGTCCTGGAGGCTGGCCTCGCGCCGGTGCAAGGGCCCAAAGTCGATCACCCCTCTTGCAACCTCGGTCGCGGATGGACGATTCCAAGCGCTCGAGCGGTTGGACGTTTACGTGGGCGGTGCGACAGTCCTCTACCAGGACAGGGAGAGCCAGGCCGACGGTGCTCAGGCCGAGGGCGACGCGCTCTGGCTCACCCTCTCGGAACTGACCGCCACCACCGGCTGGGAGCTCAAGCCCGAGGGTGTTTGCAAAGAAGAGACATGCGTTCCGGTGCCCGCCGCACGCCGGGCGGCAATGATCCGGACCCAGCCTTCAGGGACGCAGCTCAATCTCACCGAGTTCGCCCGGCTGATCGACCAGCCCGTCGCCCACGACCAGGCGACGTCAGTCTGGTATTTCGGTCCCGCCGGTTGGGAATGGAGAACACGGCTGAGCACGCGAGTGGCACCGGACTTCGCCTTACCCGACCTGTCCGGCCGGGTTCATTCGCTTTCCGACCTGCGCGGCAAGAAGATCCTCCTGCTCTTCTGGGCCTCCTGGTGAGGCTGCCGGCTTGACCTGCCGGTCTGGCAGGGACTGCGCGAGGAGCTGAAGGACAGCGGCTTCGAGGTGGTCACGGTCGCCTGCGACGCCAACGGCAGGGCGGCGGTGGAACCCTTCATCACAGCCGCACACCAGCAGCATCCGAGCCTTCTCGACGAAACGCTGCAGGTGGCGGAGCTTTACGACGTGCGCAACGTGCCCTCGGTCTTCTGGATCGATGAGACGGGACGCATGGTGCGAGCCCATGACCCGATCTACGCGCAGCGCCGCAATCGCGAGACCGGGGAGGTCACGGTCAACCGCGACTATCTGGATGCGGTCCGCGACTGGATTGCGAAAGGCGACCACAGCACTTTCTTGATGGACGCGAAGCGGCTCGACTCGCGCCTGCCCGCCCTGGATGCCGATGACGTGGAGGCTGCCGCCTTCTTTCACCTTGGCACCTATCTCGCCAAGCGCGGCCACCCGGCGGAAGCCCTCGTCCACTTCAAGCGGGCTCACGCCCTGCGTCCTCAAAACTGGACATACAAGCGCCAGGCCTGGAACCTCGGTGATATCGAGCGCGATTACGGCACGACCTTTCAGGAGGCGTTGAAAGACCCTGCCAGCGGTCCGTTCTATCCGTCGCTGGACCTGGTCGAGCCGGCCGGCGACGGAGGATGAGAGGAATGGAGCTGGTCGCGACGATCTGAGGGAACAAGCTGGTGCTCGTTCTGGGAAGCCTGAGCGCCATGCAGAGCCGCCGCGCGACGGCGTGAGCTCGCAACACTAGAAAGAGGCGGGATCTCGATGGTCCCGCCTTTTCGTTTTACTGTCTGCTACACCCGCGGCGCAGGCGGCGGCCGGTGTACGGTTGGCGGCGTGCCGCGCCGCAGGCGAAAGACCGGACCTCGACCGACGGCGAAGCCACAGACCAGCGACCAGGCGCCCGGTGAGGAGGTCGTCCAGGTCAACGACCAATACTCGGGCGGGGGCCCCGCTCCCGGAACCGAACCCTCGGAGCACGACCAACACCCCACCGGCGGGTAACCTCGTCCAAGGCTGAGTCCGCGTTGCCCGACATGACGCCGAGCCCGCAGCAGGAGCCGGCTCCGGACATCCCCAACCGCGTCGTTTGGGTGCTGCTTGCGCTCGGCGTGCTTGTGCTCTTTTTCATTCTGCCGCACGGCATCGAAGGCGACGGCCGGCTGCGGTTTGACGCGCTCCACGGGTGGCTGCTTGGCCATGGGATTCCGGACACGAAATATCCCCTGGTCGGGTCGGTTCCTGCGATTCCCCTGATGCTGCTGGGTCGCCTCGGTGCATCGGCCGAATGGTGGGTGTCTCGCTACAACGTAATCGTCTACGCGACAGGCCTCGGTCTCCTGTATGTGCAGCTGCGCGGACGCCTGCCCAACGACGTGCTCGCCGCCTTCTTGTTGCTGATGGGAACGACCGGCATGCTTCCGAGCTCCCTCACCGGTTTCGGTGCTGAGACCTTCAGCGCGATGACGGTAGGTGCCGGTTTGGCCGCCTGGTCCGCCGGCCGCTGGAAGACCGGGGCGGTGCTGCTTGGCGTCGGGGTCGCCAACCTACCTGCGAGCTTTGTTGGCCTTGCTCTCGCCATGGGTTGGTGGGCGTGGCGCATGAAGCGAATAAGGGCATTGGCGCCGCTTGCCCTGAGCGCGAGTATCTGGTTGCTCGAGAGCGCGGTGCGCCGCAAATCAGCTGTCGCCACGGGCTACGAGAACGATCACGGTTTTCAGACGCTCCTGCCGTATTCGGGGCTGTCCGGCTTCAGCTATCCGACGTTTTTTGGCGTGCTGTCGCTCCTCTTTTCGTTCGGCAAAGGGCTGCTCTTCTTCGCACCCGGATTGTGCCTGGCCTTCGGGCACGGCCTCGCGGCTCTGCGACAGGTGACGCAAGTCCTGGTCCTGTGGTTGCTGTATCTGGCAGGCATGGTGCTGGTTTACGGCAGCTGGTGGGCATGGTACGGAGGCTTCACGTGGGGTCCGCGATTTCTGACCTTCGCCGCGCTGCCGGCTTCGCTTCTGCTCGCGGCCCAGGTCCGTCGACCACCTCGAACCCTTCTCGCAGTCACAGTGGTGTTTGCAGCTCTATTGCTGTCAGTTTGGGTGGGAATCGATGGTCAGACTTTCGGCCGCTTCGCGCAGGACACGTGCACGGCGCACCACTACTCCCTGGAGTCGTTCTGCTGGTATGTACCGGAGTTCAGCGTGCTCTGGACGCCATTCGTGTTTCACGCACATCTTTCGTGGGCGGACTTCGTCGTCATCGTTTTCGCGGTCGGCGTGACTGGTTACGTCGCCTATCCACTGCTCAGGCAATGGGCGGTCACCGCGCGCCGCGACATGGGCCGTGCGCGGGCCGCTTACGGGCGCAGAGGGCCCTGGGGATTTTGATTTGTTAGGTGGCGGCCGTGTACTAGCGCCGAATAACCCGGCCGCGGCCGATCAACATCAGAACGCCGAGCAGAATCAGAAGACTGGGCCAGAGCACGTCGCCCCTCAACCAATTGAGAAGGCCCAGATTCTGGAGCAGGAAGTAGGCACCGATCAAAACCAGAGCGGCCCCCCAGAACCACGGCCACACGCCGCCGCCGCCCCACGCCCACGGACCGTACCAGCCGCCCGACCACTGATCGTGCATATAGTGCCGCTGCTGACGACGCCACTCGTGCCATTCGTGGCGGGACGCTCCGGGACCCGGAGGCGGGGGTGGCTGCGCAGGAGGAGACGGGACGCTGTTCGGGGGCTCGGTGGCCATCGTGGCGATGCTACGCCTGAGCGTTTCCGCTGTGTTGCCGAGCATCAGCCGGCGGCGGCGTAAACCTTTCGAAGCCACGATTCCAGCTCACCTGGCACCCGGCTGCAGCATCGCGACTTTGCAAAGATCACAGACTGAGCATGCTGTGGGCACTTTTTCTGCGCTTGCTCGGTGGCGGGAACGATGAAGGCTTCCAGTGATCGGAAGTAGTGCCAGGTCCTCACTCTCCACGCCATTGGCGAAACCCGTGGTGTTGGTCGTCATGGGCGTGTCCGGCTGCGGGAAGACGACGGTCGCGGGCATTCTGGCCGAGGGATTGGGTTGGCCGTTCGAGGAGGGCGACGCCCTGCACCCTCAGTCGAACATCGAGAAGATGAAGGCCGGAAATCCCCTCACCGACGCCGACCGCCAGCGCTGGCTCACGAACATCGCGGAACGGGTTGAAGGACGCCTCGATGCCGGAGAGAACGGGCTCATCACGTGTTCGGCTCTCAAGCGGTCCTATCGAGAGTTGATCAATCGACGCGGTGCGGGTGTCGTGTTCGTTTTTCTGGCGGGTTCCAAGTCGACCATTGCGCGCCGCCTGGCCGCGCGGCGAGCGCACTTCATGCCCTCGAGCCTGCTCGACAGTCAGTTCGCCGACCTCGAAGATCCCGGACCGGACGAGCCGCATATCCGGGTGGATATCGGCCCGCCGCCAGGCGTGGTTGCACAGGGCATCTTGCGGGAGCTCGGACTGAGTTACGGTGCCGAAGTCCGCGATGATTGAAGAAGACCGTGAAGCTTGGCGACATCGAAGTGGCTCGAATCGGCCTCGGAACGAACCGATTGGCGAAGACCCAGGACAACGTCGCGTTCATCAGGTCGGCGGTGGCGGCTGGTGTGCAGATGATCGACACCGCCCACTCGTACACAGGCGGGCAGAGTGAACAGACAATCGGCGAGGCTCTCTCGCCGTTTCCCGAAGACTGCATCGTGGCAACCAAAGGCGGAGGCGGTGGCCCGGGGACCGGGCGACCCGAGGTGCTGCGCGCCGAGCTGGAGCAGAGCCTCAGTCGACTGAGGACCGGCAGCATCTCTCTCTATTACCTGCACCGCGTCGATCCGCAGACTCCAATCGAGGAAAGCCTCGCTACGATCAAGGAGTACGTGGACCAGGGCAGGGTCCGCCACGTCGGCATCTCCGAGGTCCAGATCGACCAGATCGAGCGTGCCCGGCGGGTCGTGCCCATCGCGGCAGTCCAGAACCACTACAACCTTTCAGAGCGGAAGTACGAGGGAGTCGTCGACTACTGCGCCCGCGAGGGCATTGTGTTCGTACCGTTCTTTCCCCTGCGCGGGGTCGGCGGCGCCGCGCTCGCCGAGGTCGCCGCGCGACATGGATCGGCACCGCGACAGATCGCGCTCGCGTGGCTTCTTCGGCGCTCGCCGGCGATGCTGCCGATCCCCGGCACGCTGTCGCTCGAGCACTTGAAACAGAACCTGGCGGCGTTGAAGATAGAGCTCACCGACGCGGAGTTCGAAGCGCTCCGTAAAGCGATCTGACTAAAAGACACGTCGATCCGCCAACGTTTCGTGAGACGTGGGCCTAAACAGGGCTACCTCCCCATGTGCTCGTTGCCGGCTGTCACGCCAAACAAACAAATGGCGGGGATGGATGGGAATCGAACCCACCCGGGACGCCTCACAGCGCCCCGCAAACGCTTTTGAAGAGCGCGGGGAGCACCAGCTCCCGTACATCCCCAGCGCAGCTACATTAACGACGCGCGCGCGGCGGACGCTAGGAGGATGGGGCTTCGATCAGTGCTTCGAGCTTGGCCGTTAGGTCGCCCTTCATGTTCGGCCGGTATCCGACCGTCCGCTCGGCCGGCTTCCCGTCCTTGAAGATGATGACCGTCGGGATGGACATGATCCCGAGCGACATCGGAGTCGCGGGGTTCTCATCGATGTCCATCTTCATGACCTTGACCTTGTCGCCGAGCTCGCCATGGATCTGTTCGACGATCGGCGCGATCATGCGGCACGGCCCGCACCAGGTCGCCCAGAAGTCGACAAGCACCGGGACATCCGACTTCAGCACCAAACTCTCGAAATCGCCATCGGTCACCGCTTGCACGTTTGACATCTAGGAACCCTTCTCCGTTTTGGTATCTGATTTTGACTCTGGCTTGGTATCCGGCTTCGACTCGGGTTTCGCTTCGGTCTTCGTGTCGGCGCTCCCTTCCGAGGTCGACGCCGTGCCGTTGCTCGAGCCCGCCGAGCGCTTGCCGGCACCCTTGTAGTCAGTCGTATAGAACCCGCTGCCCTTGAAGCTGATTCCAACCGGGTAAAGCATTTTGGAGAGCTTGCCCTGGCATTTGGGGCAGGTCGTCAGCGCCTCGTCGGAGATCCTCTGAACGATCTCGAACTGGTGGCCGCAATTGCCACATCTGTATCCGTAAGTTGGCATTTCTCTTTTTGGGTTCCTAACTATAGATGGCGATCTCGGTCGAGCTCGAAAAAGACCATCCCCGAAGGCGGTTTCGGATGGAAATAGGTGCTCTTCTGGGGAAGAGTCTTCCCTTCTTGGGCCAGCTTCAAAACCAGCCGGAGGTCGGGGCCGTCCAGAAAGAAAGCCGCCGAGCCCGTCCCTTCGTCCACCCATCTGACCGCTTCAGCAGGGTCGCGCGTGTACATGAGGAAGTCCTCGGGACTCCGCTTGCCCAGGATGTTGTCGATCACCTGACTGTGTAACTCCACCAGGGCCACCTCCCCTTCCAACGGAAGCACCTGGAACCTGTGGTCGCGGTAGGCCCCGGCGGCCACCCGGCCGCGCAAGGCGGCGAGCGTCTCCTCGAGCGTGGCTTTGTCCTCGCCGCCCGTGACGGCGACGCCGGCTTTCAGGACCCGGTGGGTCGGGAGCACCTGCAGGCCAGGGTCGTCGAGGTCGGTCAGGAGCGCGAGGGTGAACCGCGAGGCGGCGTCGGCATCGCCCCCCACCTCCTCGGCGTACGCCAGGGCCGTCTCGTAGCGATGGTGACCATCCGCGATCAGGACAGGGAGTGGAGCGAGCGCGGCGTGGACGGCAGCATGAAGCGTGGGATCGGAGATCACCCAGAGGCGGTGCTCGGTTCCCTCGGGCCCGTTGAAAACGACCGCCGGGTTGCGACCGCTGACCACCTCGATGATCTGGGCCAGGCCGCTGCCACGACCTTCATAAACGAACCACAGCGGCTCCAGGCTCACCCCTGTGGCGCGCAGCAGCGCCAGCCGGTCTTCCTTTGGCCCGCGGTGGGTTCTCTCGTGAGGCAGCACCACCCGGTCCTTGTAAGGCTGGAGGCGCAGGGCGGCGATCAGGTCCCTCCTGCGCCTGCCCTCGAATCGAACCTCGTGAACGTACATCGACTGCGGGTCGGCGACCAGGATGCCGCCGGCCATCCACTCGTGAAACGTGCGGGCGGCGCGGTCGTAATCACTGCCGGGCCGCGTCAGCCGGACGACGTTGTAGGGCGACAGCGCCTCGTACCGCGCGACCTCCGGCTCCGGGATCACGTCATACGGAGGCGCGACGACCTTGCCGAGTTCGCCAGCTCGCGCCAGGTGGTAGCGGATGCCGGGTAGGGCACGAACGTCAGCGATCGGATTCTCCCGGCGCCGAATCGCCGAGCTCGACGTAGCGCAGGTCGGCCATCCCGTCCACCTCGCGCAGCCTGGCCAGCACGTCTGGAGCGACGCGGTCGTCCACGGCGAGGATCATCATCGCGTTGCCGCGCGGTGAGTCGCGGCCGACCTGCATGCTCGCGATGTTGACGTCGTGCTCGCCCAGGATCGTGCCGAACCGCCCGACCACTCCCGGCCGATCTTCGTGCCTGCTGACCAGGAAGCGACCTTCCGGCACGAGGTCGACTCGAAACGAGTCGATCCGAACCGCCCGCGGTTCGGCGTTCAGCACGGTGCCGGCAAGCTCGTGGCCGCCCATGCGAACGGTGACCAGGCTCGCGTAGCTGCCGTGCCCGGGACTGCGCCGCTCAATCAGCTTCACACCGCGGCTCGAAGCAATCAGGCGCGCGTTCACCGGGTTGATGCGGTCCTCGGTGAACTGCTGCAGCACGCCTTTGATCGCCGACGCGACGAGGAGGTTGACGTCATGCTCGGCAAGCTCGCCCTCGAAGTCCAGCTCGATCGAGCTCACGCGCCCGCCGAAGAGCTGGGCGTGAAGCGCCGCCAGGCGCTCGGTCAGGTCGGCGAACGGTCTCAGGTAAAGGAGCTCTTCCGGCGGCAAGGCCGGAGCGTTGACCGCGAATCGCGGCAACTCGCCGGCCAGGACGGCAGCCACCTCTTCTGCAACGTCGAATGCGACCGAGACCTGTGCTTCGCTTGTCGACGCCCCTATATGCGGGGTGGCTATGAAATTGGGCAGCGCCAGAAGCGGGTTGTCACCAGGCGGCTCGTTCACGAACACGTCGAACGCCGCCGCGGCGAGGCGCCCGGTCTTGAGCGCCTCGACGAGGGCCGCCTCGTCGACGATGCCACCTCGCGCGGCGTTGATCAGGCGAGCGCCAGGTCTCATCAGTGCCAGCTCTGGCGCGCCGAGCAGGTTCCGATTGGCATCGACCAGCGGGACGTGCACGGTGACGAAATCGGCCCGCTCGAGCAGGTCGTTCAGGCTGACGAGCTCGACATTGAACAGCTCGGCCCTCTCGACAGAGACGACCGGGTCGTAAGCGACGACCTCCATCTCCAGGCCGTGCGCGCGTTTGGCTACTTCCGAGCCGACGTTGCCGAGGCCGATCACGCCCAGAGTCTTGCCGCGGATCTCGGTACCGGTGAACTTGGATCGCGTCCACTCGCCGCGCTTGACCGAGGCGTCCGCCTGGGGTATCCAGCGGGCGAGGGCCATGAGCAGCGCCACCGCATGCTCGGCGGCCGCGATGATGTTGCCTCGCGGAGCGTTGACCACGAGGATCCCCTTGCGCGTCGCCGCGGGAACGTCGATGTTGTCCACGCCGACGCCAGCGCGCCCGACCACGCGCAGCTTTCGCCCGGCCTCCAGCACCGACGCGGTGACGCGCGTCTCGCTGCGAACCACGAGCGCATCGAACTCAGGTATGCGCTGGATCAGCTCAGCCTCGCTCAGCTTGCTGACGACCGTCACCTCTCCGGCTCGCCGCAACCGTTCCAGGCCGTCTTCGGCCAGGGGATCGGCGACCAGGATCCGCGGCACTATCGTGTGGCGGCGGCGACGCCCTGCAGTGAGGAGGTGACGGCCGCCACGCCGCGCCCGTCCGCGGGCGCGATGTCCAGCTCTTCGAGTGCCTGCTCGATTGCCCACAGGACCTGGACCACGTCACCCTCGGCGACTGCGCCGAGGTGGCCGACGCGGACCATCTTGCCGGTCATCTTGGCCTGGCCGCCCGCGATGACGACTCCGTACTTGGTGTCGAGCAGCTTGCGGAACGCGGCCACGTCGAGTCCTGGAGGCGGCAGCGCCGACGTGACGGTGTTTGAGCGATAGCCCTCTCGCGCATAGAGCTGAAAACCCAAAGCCTCCAGGCCGGCCTGTGTCGCACGCGCCAGCCGCGCGTGCCGCTCGTAGACGGCCTCCAGGCCTTCCTCTTCGAGCATCCGCAGCCCCTCCTGCAGGGCAAACGCCACGCCCACTGCCGGCGTGAAGGGAGTCATCCCCTTCTCGGCCCAGGTCTTAGCTTCCTTCCAGTCGAAGTAAAAACGTGGTGAGCGGGCCTTGGCCTGCTGGGCCCACGCGCGCTCGCTCACGCTGACGAGCGCGAATCCCGGCGGTGCCATCCATCCTTTTTGAGAGCCGCTGACGGCAACGTCGATTCCCCACGCGTCGGTCTCGATAGCGATCGAGCTGATCGAGCTCACGCCGTCGACGACCACGATCTTCCCCGCGTCACGGGCGACCCGCGTGAGCCGCTGGAGCGGGTTGGTGAGACCGGTTGAGGTTTCGTTGTGGGTCAGCAGCACGACTTTGGATTTCGGGTGCTGCTCGAGCACGCGCGCGAGGTCGTCAGGTTCGACCGGCTGTCCCCACTCGAACTCGAGTCTCGCGACATCAGCGCCGTACGCGGCCGCCAGGGCGGCGAACCGCTCGCCGAAGTTCCCAGACAGAGCGACCACCACCTCGTCGCCGGGCGAAACGAGGTTGGCGACCGCCGACTCCAGGCCTCCGGTCCCGGATGAGGTCAGCAGGAGGAGGTCGTTCGACGTCTTGAAGACGCGCTTGGCTCCCTCGGTGATCTCCGAGAGAATCGCCGCGAACTCCGGGCCGCGGTGATCGATCATCGGCCGGTTCATGCTGCGCATCACACGTTCGGGCAGGGGCGTCGGGCCGGGGATACGAAGCTGAGTCTGGAAGGTCATGAGGCGCGCTCCATCACGGGCTTTGGCGGCAGCATGATTCTAAGAGGCGATCGAAATCGATCGCCCCAACCTAGTGCTGCTCGGTCGTGTAAGGGAGCAGCGCGATCGCGCGGGCGCGCTCGAGTGCGGTCGTGAGCGGGCGCTGATGCCGGGCGCACGTGCCGGTGACACGGCGCGGGAGGATCTTGCCGCGGTCGCTTACGAATCGCCGCAGGCGAGAGATCTCCTTGTAGTCGATGAAGCGAATCTTCTCGACGCAGAAGCTGCACACCTTGCGGTGCTGGCGCTTCGGCCCTCTGCCGCCGCCGCCGCTGCTGCTGGACTCACGTTGTGGTCTGTGGACTGCCATCTACTTCTGCTCCTAAAAAGGGATCTCGTCCGGGTCGACGTCGCGTGGCGCGTCGTCCGGCGCGGGGATGTCGTCGTGGGAAGGACCGCCGCTCCTGGCCGGGGCTGCGGAGCCTCCGGGGCTTCCGGCTCCGCCGGCTCCGCGCGGCTCGAGGAACTGCACGTCGTTGGCGATGATTTCGGTGACACGGCGCTTCTGCCCGTCCTGGCCTTCCCATGAGCGGGTCTGAATGCGGCCTTCGACGAATACGAGCGCACCCTTGCGCGTGTATTGCGCGACCGTCTCCGCGAGGTTTCGCTTGCCGATCGGGTAGGCGACGATGTTGTGGTAGTCGGTGAACTCTTTGCGCTCGCCGTCCGGTCCGGACGACCACCGGTTGGTCGCGATGCTGAAGTTGGTCACCGCGGTACCGCTGGGCGTGTACCGCATCTCCGGGTCTTTGGTGAGCCTTCCGATGAGCATTGCCTTGTTGAGGTTCGACATTTAAGACTCCTCCCGATCCGCAACAGCAGCCGGTTCCGCCTCTGGCTCCGACTCCACCGCAATGGGTTCCAGCACGACCTCCGCCGGCGGCGGGGCAACGATGGTCGCGACAGCGGCCTTCTCAGGCTTGCGCACGATGAGATGCCTCAGCACCTCTTCGGTGATCTTCAGGGCCGCTTCGAGCTCGGGCACCCGGCTCGGATCGAACTGAAAGTCCTGGAGGACGTAGGAGCCCTCCTTCTGGTGCTTGACCTCGTAGGCGAGCTTGCGCTTGCCCCAGAGGTTGGTGCGCTCGATCGTCCCGCCAGACCTTTCGATCAGCGTGTTGACCCGCTTCACCGCGTCCTGGACCTTCTCGTCGTCCAGGTCTGCGCGGACGATGTAGAGAACTTCGTAATCCCGCAAACGGGACCTCCTTCCTATGGGTTCAGGCCCCGGACGATCGGTGGCAATGGTGCCCCCGGCCGAAGCCAGAAAGGTTAGGCCGGTATTCTACCGTAGGACATGGCAACCAAAACTAAGGCGGGCGTACGCGCGGGCACCGGCAAAGGCGGCCGCAGGGCGCCGGTCAAGGTCAAGAAAAGGGCGGACGTACCGCTGCTACCGATCGTTGTCGGGGCCATCCTGCTCCTGTTCACGGCCGGCATTCTCATCTACTTTGTGGCCAATAACAAAGCTACGGGGCCACAGATTGCGGGCGGCGTCCCGTGCGACAGCCTCGAGCACACCCAGGTGCACTATCACGCGGCGCTCCAGATCACCTACCTCGGCAACCAGGTGCACCTCCCGGCAAACCTCGGCATCGTCACGGACTCGGCGGGAAACGTGAGCTGCTACTACTGGCTGCACGTGCACGCGGCGAATCAGGACACGATTCACATCGAGTCGCCGGCGAGCCAGACCTTCACGCTCGGCCAGTTCTTCGCTATCTGGAACGCATGGAGCAAGCTGGGCAACGGGCCATCGGTGTCCCTGGACACCAAGCACGTGGCGACGTTCACGCTGACTTCCGGCGAGAGCCTGCTCGTCTACATCGATCACCAGGACGGCAAGGGCCCGCAGCCCTACACGGGCGACCCGAGCTCGATCGTCCTCCAGTCGCACGAGGTGATCACGATCGAGATCACGCCCCCCGCCGTGACGCCGCCGCCCTCCTTCACGTTCGCGAGCGGCCTCTAGCGCGCCTCGAGCAAGACACGGGCTGCACGGTAGTGCTCGAGCGCATCGTGGCTGTTGGCGTTGCGCTGGGCCTGGTCGGCCAGCCGCAGGTGGGCTTTGACCGCCGGCTCCACAGCTTCCTCGCCTAGCCCCTTCCCAAAGCCAAGCCGCTCGCCCTTCTCGATCAATCGGAGGCGCTGCAGCCGGTGCCGATCGCGATGCGAGCTGATGATCTCCTTCTCTCGGGCGAGGATCTCGCGCGCCTCCGCGTCGCGCTCCAGCGCCCGCAGGGCTTCCGCATGGGTCAGCCGGGCGTCAGTGCCGAGCGGCCACTCTGTGGAATCGACGGCCGGCCGCAGTGCCACGAGCGCCCGGCGGGCATCCCCCTGCGCCAGGAGGACGCGGCCTTTCTCGAGGGCGAGCTCTCGCTCAACTCCCGGGAGGCGACCCTCGAGCAGGTAGTCGACCTCCGTCCCGAGTCGCCCGGCGATAACCCTGAGCACCCGAGTCGAGGGCTGGCTCTGCCCGTGCTCGACCTGGTGCAGAAAGGCGCGGCTGAAGTCGGGGCCGCTGACCTTGGCCAGGCTCATCCCGCGCTCTTGGCGGACACGGTGAATTCTCTCCCCGAGCGTTTCATCCTGCGGCATTGTCAAGCTTCAGTTTACAAGTAGTCGCGCGGATCGAGGCTCCGCGTAAGGGTCGTGAAGTTCCTGAACCCGTCCCTGGTGACCATGCCCGTGTCCTCGATGCGCACTCCGCCCAGGCCCAGTAGGTAGAGGCCTGGCTCCACTGTGACGACGTCGCCTTCGAGCAGGGTGTTCTCACCCGGGCCGCGCAGCGCGGGGGCTTCGTGAACATCGAGCCCGACACCGTGGCCGGTGGAGTGGTTCATCTTGGCGCCACCCTCTGGCCCCTCGAAGCCTTTGGTCGTCGTCCCGTAGCCGCGGTCCACCAGGACCTGGCAGACCCCGTGATGAACCTCGCGGCCGGACGCGCCGGCCTTGATCGATTCGATGCCGGCGTCGAGAGCCTGCAGGACTGCGGCGTGCATGCGCCGGATATCATCGGGAACCTCGCCCACGACGACAGTTCTCGTCAGGTCGCCGTGATAGTGACTGGTCCGGCCGCCTGGAAAGATGTCGATGATGACCGGCGCGCACGCCCGGATCGGGCCCTCGCCGCGGAAATGCGGCATCGCACACTCGGGGGAGCCGGCGATGATCATGTCCGGGCAGGTGAAGCCCTTCTCGCCGAGCAGCAAGGACGCTCGCGCGTAGAGGCGCTCGGACGTGAGCGGCCTTTCGTCCAGCCACAGGATCCCATCCCTGATATCCGCCTGGGCGAGCTGGCTCACGACCTCGACCACCGCCTCTTCGGCGGCCCGCTGAGACGCCTCGATGAAACGGGCCTCTTCCGCGCTCTTGTGCCGCCGCTCGGCCTCGAAGAATCCGAGCTCGACCTCGACCTCGAGCCCGGCTGCGCGCAGCGCCTCGAGGTAGCCCGCCTGCAGGCGGGGCGACACGCGAGCCGCCTCCAGCCCTTTTTCGCGCAGCATCCTGGCGGCGAGTCGCGCGTACGAGACGAACGGGCCGGCGTCCTCGTAGCCAGCCTCCTCCAGGAGAAGGTTGCGGCTCGCCTTGCTCTGCGCGCGTGCGCGTTCGATCTCCAGGGGGCTCGTCACCAGCACGTCGTCGCCCTCCCCGAAGCGTATGTAAAGGGCGGTTTCAACCGCGAATCCGGTGGCATATGTGAAGTCCGCGTCGCCGTCGCCGGCTGGGATGAGAACGATCGGCTTCAACGGGTCGCCTTCGCGTGGCGTTCGATGGCGGTCGCGAACAGCGAGGCGAGGGCAGCCGGGGCCAGCGAGTCAACCTCTTCCGTGACCTGGGCGGCGAGTCGCTTCGGGAGCTGGGTGCGCAAGAGGTCGAGGTGCTGCTCGTAGACGCGCCCGAGCGAGCGGTGGCCTGCGCGACCCTCCAGGTTCAGCTTCTCCTGCATCTCATAGCCTCCTGTGTACGCGACCTCGTAACCAAGCTCGCGAAGCTGTACCAGGTCCCGACGCAGGGTCCGCTCTGAGACGCCGGCGCGTTCGGCCAGCTCGAGGGGGTTGAGACCAGGCTCAGCGATGACGACGGAAAGGATGCGAAGAAGACGAACGAGCCGGCCGGCTCGGTTCACGCCGCGGGGGCGGTGTTAGCCGATTTCTTCCCAGGACGTGGCATTGCCCTCAAATGGGTCGGTTTCAGCCTCCTCCTGGTTCCCCACCTTCTGGTGGAACCTGCTGGCGATCATCTGGTACGCCATAGCCTTGGGAATCCCGAGCTTGGTGAGCGACTTCACCTCGTCGGCCATAACCTTGTCTCTGGCAGCCTCGACGGCGGCCAATACCTCTTCGATCGAAGCCGTCTTCTTGACCATACCCAGCTGATGATACCCAAGCCAACCCGCTCTTAACCGCGCCTTAGACTTGTCCTTACTGCTTGCAGCGACCGGGGTGCGAGGGGGTTGGATGGCCACTGAGTACGCTTCGGACAAGATCAGGAACGTGGTCCTGCTGGGCCATTCCCACGACGGCAAGACCATGCTCGCCGAGGCGATGCTGTTCGCCTCGGGCACGATCCCGCGCATGGGCGCGCCCGACCAGGCGACGGCGACCATGGATTTCGAGCCCGAAGAGCACAAGCGCAAGATCTCGATCGGCCTCGGCGTCGGATTCGCCGAGCACAACGGCTACAAGATCAACATCCTCGACGCGCCTGGGTTCTTCGACTTCGCGGGGCAGGTGCTGAGCGGGCTGCGGGTGGCCGAAGGCGCCGTGGTGGTGGTGGGCCCAGGCTCCCAGCTGGAGGTCGGCACCGAAGTGGCGTGGGAGCAGCTCAACCGCACCAACAAGCCACGCATCGTGGTCGTCAACAAGCTGGACAAGGAGAACGCCGACTTCTACGGTGCGGTCGCGGCGATGCGCGAGCACCTTTCGCCCCGACCGTTTCCGCTCCATCTGCCCATCGGGTCGGAGCATGACTTCCGTGGCATCGTCGACCTGCTCCACCTCAAGGCATTTGTGACAACGCCCGACGGCAAGGGCGGCGAGGTTCCTATCCCGGACGACATGCAAAAGCTGGTCGAGCAGTACCGCGGCCAGCTGATCGAAGCCGCCGCCGAGAGCGACGACTCTCTGCTCGAGAAGTACCTGGACGCCGGCACGTTGAGCGAGGAGGAGATCCAGCGCGGCCTCCGCGAAGGCATCCTCGAGGGCAACGTGGCACCCGTCGTCTGCTGCTCCGCGAGCCGGCTCCTGGGCGTCCGGACCCTGATGTCGACGATCGCCGAGCTGATGCCTCCGCCGGACGTCGAGCCGGCCAAGCCGGCGAAGGCGTTTGTGTTCAGCACCGGCGGCGACCAGTTCGGCCGGGTCAGCTACTTCAAGGTGGTGGCCGGCACGGTCAAGGCCGACGCGCACCTGCCGAACCTGACCCGGGGCGGCGAGGAACGCCTGGCGCAGATCTTCTTCCCCCGCGGAAAGGAGCACATTGCCACCACCGAGGTTCGGGCGGGTGACATCGGTGCGGCGACGAAGCTCGCCCACACGCTGACCGGGGACACGCTCGGCATGAAGGATGGAGGGCCGCTTCCGCCGCTTGACCTGCCAGGGCCCGCCTACACGCTGGCGATCACGCCTAAGTCACGGGGTGACGAGGAAAAGATCTCGAGCGGCCTCGCCAGACTCAGCGAGGAGGACCCGACGCTGCACGTAGAACGCCTCGAGGAGACCAAACAGCTTGTGATCGCCGGGCTCGGCGACGTTCATCTGGACGTCACTCTCGACAAGCTCAAGCGCAAGTACGGCGTCGAGGCGACCACCGAGGTGCCGCGGGTCGCCTACCGCGAGACCGTTTCGGGCCACAGCCGGGTTGAGGGCCGGCACGTCAAGCAGTCCGGCGGGCACGGCCAGTACGGGATCTGCGTCATCGAGGTCGCCCCAACCAAACGAGGCGAAGGCTTCGTGTGGGAGGACAAGATTTTCGGCGGCGCGATACCGCAGAACTTCAGGGCTTCGGTGCAGAAGGGGATCGTCGACAACATGGCCAAGGGAGTGGTCGCCGGGTATCCGATGGTCGACGTCAAGGTGACGCTGGTGGACGGGAAGTTCCACCAGGTCGACTCCAACGACATGGCATTCCAGATCGCGGGCTCCATGGCCATCCGCAGGGGAGCCCTGGACGCAGGGCCCGTGCTGCTGGAGCCGGTCGTAGAGGCAGACATCCGCGTGCCCGAGAAGAACCTCGGCGCGATCATGTCCGACATCAACGGCCGCCGTGGCAAGATCCTCGGGACCGAGCCCGACGACGGTTACGAAAAGGTGCGCGCCGCCGTGCCGGCGCACGAGATGCTGCGCTTCGCCCTCGACCTTCGTTCGATCACGCAGGGCCGCGGCACCTTCCAGCAGAAGTTCTCGCACTACGACGAGATGCCCGCACACCTGGCCAAGGCGATCATCGACGAGTTCCAGAAGCAGCACGAGGCGGCAGGCTGACGGCGGGCGGGCGGCGAGAGATCGGCGGCCGAGGTGGTCCCAGCCGAAGGAGACGCCGAGCACCGCAGCGCGCGCACACGTAGTGCGCAAGCGAGGAGCGCAGAAGTCGACGCCCGGATGGGGCCGCATTCGGACGCCTAGATCCGTCGATCCGCCCGCCGGCAGCCTGCCCTAGCTAGTATCCGGAGCGTGATCCTCGCTTGAGCGCACCGAGCGCTCACGACGTCTGCGTGATCGGCGGCGGCGTGACCGGGGCAGGCGTCGCCCGCGACCTTTCCCTGCGCGGGCTCTCCGTGCTGCTGCTGGAGAAGGGCGACTGGGGTGCCGGGACCACCGGCGGATCGAGCTGGATGATCCACGGCGGCCCGCGCTACCTCGAGTTCGACTGGGATACGACCCGACTCTCGACGCAGGACGCCGGGTACATCGTTTCGATCGCGCGCAACCTGGTGTACCGCGTCGTCTTCATCATCCCGGTCCTCCCGCACGACAGGAACAACATCGAGCGGATGGAGACGGCGATGGAGGTCTACGACCGCTTCCAGCCGCTAAAGAAAGCCCATCCGCATCGCCGCCTGACCGCCGAGGAGGCCCGCCAGGTCGAGCCTGGGCTCACACCCGACGTGATCGGGGCCGTGACTATGGAGGAATGGGGCGTGGACCCCTACCGCCTGGTTTACGCGAACGTCGAGGATGCGGTGGCGCACGGGGCGCGCGCCCTCAACCACACCGAGGTCGTCGACCTGGTTCGCGATGGAGGCAAGGTGATCGGCGTGCGCTACCGCGGCGCGGATGGGGCGCTGTCGGAGGCGCGCGCGCGCGCCGTCGTGAACGCGACAGGGCCGTGGTCGCCGCGCATCGCGGGGCTTGCCGGGCTCAAGGTGGAGCTGCGGCCGGCCAAGGGCATCCACATCGTCTACCCGCATCGCATCTCCAACTTTTCTATCAGCGCCGAATCGGTCGACGGGCGCGACCTCCTGATGGTTTCGCACGCCGGGTTCACCTTGCTCGGAACGACCGATGACGACTACTACGGCGATCTCGACTCTGTGGACGTGCTGGAGGACGAGGTCGACTATCTCCTCCAGGCCTTCGAGCGCGTTTTTCCCTCGATCAGGGACTACCGGCCGGCGCGGGCGACGGCTGCCGTGCGCCCGACCCTGTTCAAGTGGCGGCGCTACGAGGACGAGCTCTCGCGGCGATACGAGATCATCGACCACGCCGCGGACGGAGTCGAGGGCTTCGTTACGATCACCGGCGGAAAGCTGTCGATGTATCGACTGATGGCCGAGCTGACCTCCGACGCGGTGTGCCGCAAGCTCGGACACCAGGCCGCATGCACGACAGCCACGACTCCCCTGCCAGGCAACGAGTCGGAGATGGAGCCGGCGGCTGAGCTGGCGCGCCGGTGCGGCATACCGGCGCTGGCCGCAGTCAAGCTCCAGAGCCGGCATGGCTCGCGCGCGGAGAAAGTTCTCGATGGCGGCCGCGCCGGACGGCTGGTCTGTCGATGCGAGCCGATGACGGAGGCCGAGCTCGCCTACTCGGCCCGCCACGAGCAGGTGCGAACGCTTGCCGATGCATTTCGACGCGTCGGCCTGGCCGCGGGCCCGTGCGCGGGCACCGCTTGCGTGGTGCGCGCCGCGGAGGTCATCGGTGCCGAGCTCGGATGGAGCGCGTCGCAAAGATTCGACGCGGCGCGCGAGTTCGTCCGCGGCGCATGGCTCGGCCGAGCCCCCGTGTTGGGCCATGCGGGATGGGCGCAGGAAGAGCTGGCGCAGGGCGCGATGCGAGGCCTCATCAACTAGCCGTGGGGCGCACCGATTCGCTCGCCAAGCTGGCCTGGGCTTACGGCATTCATCTCGCCCGCCGGCGGCTCAGCCGCCCTCGCTCACAGCTCGACGACCTGTTCGACACCTACGCAACCGATGGCATCCGCCCGCTTCAGCCGGCGGAGCGGAACCGACACCCACGTCTCGTGGGATGCATCAACTGTGGTCTGTGCGCCCTTGCCGCTGGACGGATCGGCAGGACCCGCCTCCCAGACCTGGCCGCTTCTTACATGCGGCTCTACGCGCGGTTGGGCGAAGCTGCTTCAGATCTCGAAGGAGATGCGCCGGACCTGGAAGCCGCCGCGGCTGCCTGTCCGGTGGGCGTACCGCTGGTCGAGGTGGCGGCAATCGTGCGGCGTATGACCGCCGGCTGAGGCCGGGGAGCGACCCTCCAGGCGGACACGCCGATCCGGATCAACGGTTGACCCGGATGGTGCGATGGGTCTTGCGGGCAGCGGGTTCATGGAGCGCAACGATCCAGGCGCCCTCCCAGCGGTGCGGACGGCCGCAGCGCTCGGAGCGCAATTGATTCCTCGTCCGCCGAGTTCGGCGGCAGGTCGCGGAACGCCAGGGGTTGCGAGTTATCCACATTCTGTATACAGTCTGGGGACATCACACAACATCTAGCGCCAATGGTCAATAGTTTTCTTCGCCGGCTCCGCCGCTGGACGGCGGTCGACTCGGTGCTGGCGCGTGTCTCCGGACAGGTCAGGACCTGGCCGTCGGATGACTTCGGCAGGTTCGCCAGCCCATCGATCGGCACCGGCATGGCCGGTGCGAACACCGCCGTGCCGCCCTGGCTGGAACCGGTGCGACCGCCTCCACCGGCGTCGATCGCGCCGGCGACCTTTGAGATGCGTTTCATGAAGCTCCACGCGGAAGGACGCTTCGACGAGATGTGGGAGATGCTTGCGGAGGACGCGCAGCACGCGTGGGGAGGCCGGGAATACTTCGCGAGAGACATGCCGCGCCTCGACGACGATGTCGAGCTTCTCGACATGCAGGTCGTGAGCGTCAACGTGATCGACGGCTGGACTGATCAGGCACACCAACGCACTTACAGCAACGTCGCGCGAATGGTGATGCGTTATAGAGTCCGGCAGCAGTGGCGTGAGTGGACATTCGATCGACAGGTCCACCTCGTGCCGGGCGCCGGCGGATGGCGAACATTGTGCTACCCGGCAAGAGTCGGAACTGCGGTGGGGCGCTGATATAGTGGATTGCAGGCCATGCTTCAAGAGACGATCGAAGAGCAGCAGCGAGATCTGCGCTGGCATCGCAGGCGGCAGCGCGCGATGACGCCGCGCAGGTTGCTTCAGGAGTCGGATGAGCTGCTGTTCTGGGTTGAGGAATGCCTCGTCCAGGAAATTCGCATCGTCCCCGGCTGGCTGGTCGCACGGCTGATGGTCGTCTTGAGGCACGCACACCCTGAGCTGCCAGGGCGTCTCGGTCGCGAGCGGCGACCTGAGCAGATGATGGAGATCATCTACGACGCACAGGCCGCGCTCATGGCGCAGGGCTGCAGGAACCGTGGACCTGCCGAGGTGATTCCGCTGTTTGCTCGCGCCCGCGAGCGAATGCTCAGGGAAGCCGCCACTCTTTAGTGTTCCGTTCCCGACAATAGAGCGGTAGATCTGCGGTGCGGGTTGACCTTCATCTTCACTCGCGCTACTCGCATGACGGTCAGAGCTCGCTCGAAGAGCTCATACGGCGAAGCGCTGAATGTGGACTGGACCGCATCGCCCTGACCGACCACAACACCGTGGAAGGAGCGCTTGAGCTGGCGAAGCTGGCGCCGACGCTGACCATCGTCGGCGAAGAGACCTACACGCGCGAGGGCGAGGTGATCGGGCTGTTCATCACGGGCCGTGTTACGCCATACCTGCCGCCGGAGGACGTGATGGACATGATTCATGGCATGGGTGGCCTCACTTACATGCCGCACCCGCTCGACCGCCGCCGCGCGCACTTCACACCGGAGCGCATCGTCCAGCTGGCGGATCGGATCGACATCATCGAGACTTACAACGCGTGGTGCGATCCCGCCGCCAACGAGGCCGCCGCGCGTCTTGCAAGCGAGCTTGGGAAGGTCGCCGCGACAGGCTCTGACTCGCACGCGGCACGCGAGCTCGGACGGAGCTGGATGGAGATCGAGGAATACACGACGCCGGCGGACTTCCTGGACAAGCTCCGCGATGCGCGCCACACGATCACCGGCGGCAGCGGCACGGGTCGCCGTGGCTGACCCGCCGCCTCAGCTTCTCGTCGCGGGTTCGGTGGCGCTGGACACGCGCGATGGTCCGTTTGGCAAAGTTGCAGAAACCCTCGGCGGATCGGCCGTGTACTTTGCGCTGGCGGCCAGCTTGATCGTCCCGGTAAGGGTGGTCGCGCCGGTCGGAGTCGATGGGGCGAAGCGCGTGGCGCAGGCGTTCAGCGGCCGTGCCATCGACATCGACATGCTTCAGATCCTCGAAGCGCCCACGTACCGTTGGCGCGCCCACCAGGAGCACGGGCGAAACGTCGATCTGGGCAGCAGCGACGATATCTACGACAGCTGGACGCCGGCCATTCCCGCGGACTTCGCCGGGTGGGCCTTTGTCGGCTCGATGAGGCCGGACCGCCAGGCTGAGCTCATGGCACTGCTTGGCGGCGCCCAGCTGCTTGCTGCCGACGCCATGCTCTCGTACGTGCACGCCAGGGCTCCCGAGGTCAGGGATGTCTTGCGGAGGGCAGGTTGGTTCTTCTGCAACCAGGAGGAGTTCGCCGCCCTGGGAGGCAAAGACCCCGAGGAGTTCCGCCGTCAGTGGTGGCTGCAGGGCCTCGTCGTCAAGGCCGGCGTTGACGGTCTCGCCGCGTACACGGAGTACGGAGTGGTGCGAGTCCCCGCGGTCACCGAGAGACCGGTCGTAGACACCACGGGCGCCGGCGACGCGCTCGCAGGTGGAATGCTCGCTCGCTGGTCAAGCACCGGTGGCCAGCCCGGCGGTCTGCAGGATGCGCTCGTCTGGGGCGTGGCGTGCGCGTCGATCACCATGGCATCGGTTGGCGTGAAAGGCATAGCGAAGGCCACGCGTAAAGAATTGGACGAACGCGTGGCTGAGGTGGAGGAATGCCTGCGCCGCGAATCGTGATCATCAGCGGCGACCTGGTGGAGCAAGAAGTTGACGCGATCGTCAATGCGGCGAACAACGAACTCGTCCTTGGCGCGGGCGTTGCGGGCGCGATCCGCATGCGGGGCGGCGCGGCGATACAGCAGGAGTGCGACGCGCACGGACCGGTGAGGATCGGCGAAGCGGCCATCACCGGCGCGGGAAACCTACCGGCTCGCCACGTGATTCATGCCGCGAGCATGGGACTCGGAAGGCGTACTTCGAAACATTCGCTGAGGTCTTCAATGGACCACGTGTTTCGCCTTGCGCGCGAGCACGATGTGCGGACCATCGCCATTCCCGCAGTCGGAACCGGCATCTCAGGATTCGCGATGGACGAGTGCGCGCGCACGATGGCGGCAAGTCTCCGCGATGCGTTGAGCGGTGGATGGGCGCCGGCTGAGGTCCGATTCGTGCTCTTCGGGAACGCCGCGAAGGAGGCATTTGAGGGGCCTTTCCGGGCCACTTTTGATGTGACTTAAGGCGCCTCGGGCCCAATTCAGTTTGAATTGGGGTTGTATTGGGCAAAGACGCACCCCTAGAATGGGGAGGTCCGCCCCAGAAAACAGAATCTCGTATAAGGACGGTGACTACTTGGAAGGCTACTGCTTGAAGGACAAGAAAAAGGTCGAAATGGTCGACCCTCAGCCGATCACGATGAAGAACGGAAAGCCGGCAACAGTTGGTACATGCCCCAACTGCGGCACGAAGATCTACAAGATCGGCAAGGCAACCGTATAACCAGACTTCGACAAAAAAGGGCCGCTCGATGCGAGCGGTCCTTTTTCTTTATCAGGTCGTGATCGGAGGTTCCAGCGCTGCAAGCAGGACATCCGTGGCCGATACAGCCTCGTCTACGCCGAGCATCTTGAAGATCTCGACATTGGAAGGGTTGTTCACGCGCGCGATCGTCTTCTTGACGTTGAAGTGTTTCTTTGCCATCTGGAGAGCGATGAGGTTGTCCTCGTCGTCGGCGGTGACCGCAAGGATTGCGTCAGCGCGTTCGATGCCGGTCTGCGAAAGAAACTTCACCTCGCATCCATCGCCGCGCATCACGATGCTGCCGAGCTGAGTCTCGAGCCAGTCGGCTCGGCTCGAGTTTTTCTCGATGAGGGTGACCTCGTGTCCGCGCTCGAGCAGGTCGCGTGACATGTAGTAGCCGACCGTGCCGCCGCCGACGACGATCACGTACATGGGTGTTAGTGAGTCTCCAACAAAGTCTTTTCAATGTGCTTCGCGCCCTCGATGGTCGGACAGATCGTGTGCAGGCCGAGCTTCTCGTAGGCCTCGGCGCGCTCCGGGTCGTAGATCCGTGCCACGACACGTGGGACCTTGAACACGTGCTTTGCGACCTGCGCGGCCATGATGTTGCGGTTGTCGCCCTCGGTCACCGCGACGAAGCCATCGGCGTCTTCGATCCCGGCCCTTCTCAGGACATCGGCATCAGTTCCGTTGCCAACCACCTGGTCACCCTTGAAATCCGTGGTCAGCACGCCACGCGTGGCTGCCCGCGAAAACTGGTTGGGATCCTTGTCGATGATGACCACCTGGTGGCCGAAGCGGTCCATGTCGGCGGCGATCTGCGAGCCGACTCGCCCGCACCCCACGATCAGCAGCTTCAAAGCTGGTTGATTATAGGGAGGCCCCGGGAGGGTGCCTCCCTCCGGGCTTGTTAGGATTTGACCACTTGCGCTTCCCATTCACGTTCATGGGTCTGATGGCGCTCGGACTTGGCCTTTGGGTGCTCGCCTACCTGGCCGGGCACCGGGGCCTCGACGCTGGTTCTCGGGGGATCGGCGCGGTCACGGTGGCCATCTCGTTGGGCTTTGGGGCATATGTCCTGATCCGGCGGATCCGGCGAGGGCCGCAGCACTGATGGCCGATCACCCTCATCCGACCGCCTCGAAGAAAGTGCTGGTCGCAGTGGGCGGCCAGGGCATCGATGCGGAGACCGTGCGCCTGGCCTGCCGGATGACGGACCCCCAGGGCGGGAAGCTTTACGCGGTGCACATCATCGAGGTGAACCGTTCGCTCCCGCTGGGGGCGGTGCTGGACGATGTCGTCGAGCGAGGCGAAAAGATCCTGGACGAGGTGGAGCAGCTGGCCGCCCAGACTCAGCTGGCGGTCGAGACGGAGCTGGTCCAGGCGCGCGATACCGGCCCGGCGCTGGTCGATGAGGCAGTCGAGTGGGGGGCGGACCTGATAGTGATGGGCCTGCCGTACAAGAGGCGGTTCGGTGAGTTCAACATGGGCAAGACCGTGCCGTACGTGCTGAAAAATGCCAACTGCCGCGTGATGCTGTTCCGGGAGCACCGCGAACACCCGGCCTAGGCAACCCGCCTTGTTAAGGTCAGGTCGATGACCCACGCGACCTCACGCCGGCCGCACTACCTCCGCCGCTTCTGGGCCGAGCTCGGTCAGATCGGCGGCGAGCATGACGCGTTTATCAAGGTCATCATCGTCGAGCGGATCGTCAAGGCGATCGTGCTGATCGCGCTCGCCATCGGGTTGCTCGTGGCCGGCGAGAAAGGTCTGCTGGCGACCTGGGCGAGCTATGCCCAGGACCAGCTCAACCTGGATGCGGACGACGGTGTGATCGCCCAGCTCCTACTGCGGCTGCTCCTGTTGATCGGCACGTTCAACCACGTCACTGTCCTGGCGATCGGCGCGATCGTCTACGCCCTGCTGGAGGGCACCGAAGGCGTGGGACTCGCGATGCGGCGTCGCTGGGCGGAATACCTGACAGTGATCGCGACCGGGATCCTGATCCCCTACGAGGCTTACGAGGTGATCCACCACCTGACGCTTTTCAAAGTCGGAGCTCTGTTGCTGAACCTAGCCGTGGTGGGCTACCTGGCCTACCGCAAGCGACTGTTTGTCGGCATCTGAGGCCGGCGTCAGCCACCGGCACCTGAAGCCGGCGCGATGACTCACGTACCTGACCAGAGCAGCCAGCGTCTTGAGGCCGTAGACGGTCGAGGTCACGAAGTTCACCGAGCTCGCATCCTCGTGGTACTTGCCGATCGCGGGGACCTCGCCGATCCTGAAACCAAAAGCGGCGGCCTGGATCAACACCTGAGTGTCGAAGACGAAGTCGTTGCTGTTCTCGAGAAATGGGATCGCCTCGAGAAAGCGCCGCGAGTAGGCGCGGTAACCGGTGTGGTACTCGGATAGGCGCAGCCCGAGCACACGGTTCTCCGCAGAGGTCAAAAAGCGATTGCCGATGCGCTTCCACCAGGGCATTCCCGCCTTCGCCGGATCGATCCCGAGCCACCTCGACCCGAGCACGATGTCGGCCTCGCCGTTCTCGATTACCCGACAGAGGTTGGGGATGATGGCCGGGTCGTACTGCCCATCCGGGTGCAGCATGACCACGACGTCGGCGCCCATCCTCAGCGCCTGGCTGTAACAGGTCTTCTGATTTCCGCCGTAGCCGAGGTTGCGCTGATGGCGGATCACGTCGAGGCTGAGCGCGGTGGCGACGCTGACGGTGGCGTCTGCGCTCGCGTCGTCGACGAGCAGGATGCGGTCTGCATGCCCTGGCGGAATATCGCCCACCACCTCTTTCAGAGTCTTCGCGGCCCTGTAGGCCGGGAGCACGATCACGCGCCGGGGGCGCGGCCCGCTCCATGTCAGCTCACCGAGTGGCACCGGATCTGGCCGCACCGACATTCGCTCGAAGGTGAGGTAGGCGGCCACGAGCAGGGCACCCACCGCCGCCGACCACAGGTTGATGGCCAGCGTCATGTTGATCGCGGCATAGGCGATCGCCAGCACGACCGCGGCCGCGCGAGGCGACCGCAGCTGGCCCGCCAGCGCGAGATCGGCCAGTGCAAAGCCGGGGATCACCATGAGCGCGAGGTCGTGCACGTTCTGGTGCGGGCTCAAGACCAGTGACGCGGCCACCGCGAGCGCGAAATCGAGCCGCGGCTTGTCCGGACGCCAGCTGAGCGAGAGCGCCGCCAGGACCAGCAGGAGGACCAGGACGATCAGCGCGATGTACTTGCCGACGCCAGGGAGCGCCTCGAGAATGTTGCGAAGCGAGTAGGCGGCGGTGTCGGTGTAAACAAGCTGTCCGTTGGTCGGCAGCCTGCCACCGATCGCCCATGCGCCGACAAGGCCGAGGTAAGTCAGCACCGCGTTCAGACCGAAACCAAAGACAGAGACCAACCCGAAGGCCGCCACCACTCCCACAAAACTTGCCAGGGCGCGCCACGCGCGTCGCGCTACGAAGAGCACTGGGATGAGGAGGAGAAGCTGGGGCTTGGCGAGTGCCAGGGCGCTGAAAATTCCGGCCCAGCCATGCCGGCCCCTGGCCCACGCCGTGTAGGCCGCCGCCAGTGGCACCAGGACGACGAGGTCCGATTGGCCCTGCAGCACCGTCACGAACAGCGGAAAGAAACCGGCGATCAGCGCCGCTGCGACGATCGCGGCGCGGCCGTGAATGCTCAAGCTGTTCCGCGCCAGCAGGAAGATGAGCGCCACCGCCAGCAGGACGTTGAAAGCCGCCATCGCGTAGTAGGCCTGGCGGTAGCTCAGCGCGGCAAGTGACGCGATGAGCAATGTGTAGTAGGGCGGATGGAAGTACGGGAGCACGATGAAACGGTCAGGGGACTGCGGGATGATCTGCAGCTCGAACTGCTTCTGCTGAGCGAGGTCGTAGACGGCCGAGCCTCCCTTGAGGACGTAGAGCCTCGCCGCTGAGTAAAACGAAACGAAGTCAGGTCCTTGAAGATTGCCCCGGACGAGGCTGACCCAGAAGTAAGCCCAGACCAGCAGTGAGCCTGCCCCTGCTCCCGTCGCTGCCGCGTAGGCGAGCCGTCGCCGCCTCTCGGTGAGGCGCGGGGTCATCGCCCGGTTTCGAGTCGAAGTGCGAAACGCTCCGGAAGCTTGGACTTCCGAATCGCGCGCTGCGCACCCTTGATGTCGTAGCGGACTCGCCGGAACTCGAACGTCTCCAGCTCCGTGTCCCAGATGCCGTAGCTCGCGGTAGGGCTGCCGTCTCGAGGTTGTCCAACACTGCCGGGATTTACCAGGGCGGGACCCTTGAGGCGAAACGTGTCGACGCGGTATTCATGCGTCACCGCGCCATCTGACAGGCCGAAGATTCCGGGCACATGTGTATGTCCGTGGAAACACACGCCACCGTCGAGCAGCTCCAGGTTTGCGTGTGCTACCGCCGTATCCAGCACGTACTCGTAAATGTGATCGCGGGGGCTTGCGTGCACCATCAGCACCCCGTGCTCGACATGGCTGTCCGGCAATCCGCCGAGCCATCCGAGACGCTCATCACCGATCACGTCGACCGTCCAGCGCACCACGCTGGCCGCGTCCTCGTTGAACCATTCGAGTATTTCGGGGTCGGTGCATGCGCGATCGTGGTTGCCCACGAGCGTCAACCAACCGCGATGCACGACCTCATCCACGCACCGCTTTGGATCGCCGCCGTAGCCCACGACGTCGCCGAGACATAGCGTCTGGTCCACCTGTGGACAGTCGCGGAGCACCGCGTCCAGCGCGTGCCAGTTCGCGTGGATGTCGGAGAAGATTGCAATCTTCAAGCTGGCTTCTCATACAGGCGTGGATAGATGTGGTCGAAAAGGATGCGAAGCGTGGCTGCGATCGGGACGGCGACGAACATGCCGAGGATCCCAGCCCAGCTGAAGCCGGCGATGAACGCCATGATCACGAGGATCGGGGACAGACGTACCGCGTCACCCATGACCTTCGGGTAAACGAAGTTGAGGATCACGTTCGAGATCAGGAAATAGATGACGGCGACCAGGAGGGCTTTGACGGGGCCCGCCGCCAACCCGACGAGGATGGCGGGGACCGCCCCAATAAATGGGCCGAGGTAAGGAATCAACGCGGTGACCCCGGCGATCAAGCCGAGGGCGACCGCGTCCGGAAGTCCCAGGAATGCGCACGCGATGCCCGACAGCACGCCGATGCTGGCGGCGATGATCAGCTGGCCGCGAACGTACGCGTACAGCATCTTTCGCACCTTGCGCCAGATCTGGTCAAAATCCGTCCGGTAGTCATTGGGCACGAGGCGGCGAAGCACTTTCCTGGCTGCGGCTGCGTCGAGCGCGAGGAGGAAAGCCACGATGAACATGAGCACAAGCTGCAGGAGCGTGGTGAGGGCGGTGACGCCGATGGTGACCGCGTTTCCGAATTGACCGAGCAGGTAGTCCTTCAGGTGCGCATTGATCGTGTCGGTCGCGGCTCTCACGTCGATGGTGATGCCGAGGATCTGGATCGGGGATCCCTGCAGGCTGTTGATCGTGTTCTGAGCCGAGGCGGCAAGGCTCGGCACCTGGCGCTGCAGCTGGTTCACTTCTCGTGCCCCGATGGGCACGATCAAAAGCACCAGACCGGCCATCAGGGCGATGATCACGACGAAGATGAGCGCGATGGCCACCACGCGCGGGACGCCGAAAGTAACCAGGCGTGTGACGGCGGGCTGGATGAGGAACGCGATCGCCGCCCCCAGCACGAAGGCGCCCAGGAAATCGCGCATCAGGTAGAGCACGTCGACCGCGACCAGCAGGGCAACGATCCCGAATGCGATCTGGAGGTAGCGGCGCCGCCGCTTCGGATCCAGCGCCAAAGCCGAAACCACCGCTGCGGCTAAGGGGGCCGGGGCTTCCAGTTCGCTCTCGTGTGGGGGCCCGTGGGGGCTCGAACGCACGTTACGCAATCATCGCAGTATGACGAGGTAGGCCATCCCAAGAGCCCCGTTAAGTCTTTACTTGCGACTGAGCTCCGGCCGTTCGCAGGATGGCCTCCTCATAAGGGGCCCCATGAAGGGGATTCGTAGTGCTGCGCCCAGCCGCAATCGCATACATGGCGAGGAGAAGTAATCCGACTCCGAGTACTCCATAGGCAGACAAGGGACCGTACTGCCGTGTGATCAGCCCGCCAACCGCAGCCCCAACGATGCTGGCAGTCTGAACCAAGCCAAATCGCGTGGCCATGACGCTGCCGCGGTTTGATGCGTCGGCCGCCTCCAAGATGGCGGTCTGATTGGCGACCGCGTAAATAGGGTTACCGATCGAAGCGATGAACAGAGCAGCCCCGATTGACATCCACATCAATTGGGGACTCAGACCCAGCGACGAGATGATGGCGATGACTAGAGAAAACACGCCTGTCAGGAAGAGGCCGGCACCGACGGTGCGCATCGTGCCGATTGAGCCAAACACCGAGACAGCGAGCGACCCGACAAAAATCCCAACCGACAGAACGAGTTCAAGGGTTGAGTAGACCTGGCCTCCATAGGCGACGCCACCAAAGTTGTACGCGAGTGCTAGCGTGGCTGGAAAGCTGATGGGGATGAAGAACGCGGCCAAAGTCCCGATGACAAGGTGCGGGCGGACAGCCGCAATCGACCAGGATCGCCGTAGGGCGCCAGATACCGCTGCAGCCGACGCCCCCCCACCTAGGCTTTTGATGCTTAAAACAATCGCTGCAGCAAGCGCGAAGGTCATCGCGTCTGCAACGAAGAGCATGTTGGTGGACTTCGGGGAAAGCGCCAAGATTGCTCCTGCGATTCCGAACCCAATGGCTCCTGCCAGCATCGTCGTAGCCGCCACCATTGCGTTTGCCTTTCCAACTTGCCCCGCGGGAACAAGGCCCGGTACGGCCGCCTGACGGGCTGGCTGCACAACCGCATTGACGCAGGCGAGGACCAACAAAACTGGATAGATCACCCAGAAGTGCCTCCGTAAGGCCGCCTGATCCATTCCGATCAAGACTGGCGTTGCAAGTAGCAATGCAGCGCGGAAGAATTCGAGTCCAACGACCAGTCCGCGTCGAGGAAGCCTGTCTGTGACTCCCCCAAAAACACTGCTCATGACGATGGTGCCGATTGCTTGAACAATGAATCCCATGGCGACAAATCGGGCATCAGTTGTAGCCAGATAGATTGAAACCAGCGTCGCCACCTGAGTCAGTGGGTCTCCGAGGGCAGAGATCCCAATAGCCGTGATCAAGCTACTGAAGGCAGGGTTCGATCGGAGCACACGAATTGTGGTGACTCGCCGCGGGACCTCAGGACGGTTCAGTACTTCCAACGGTTTCAGCCCATGCAGCTCTCTTAGTGCGTCCACGACATTCGGGTCATACCAGTGGTCCGCGCGGCGACTAATGTCCTCCACTCCTTCGATTGGAGTCATGAGCGAAGGCCTGTAAAGACGCGTGCCCGTGATGGTGTCGAAAGAATCGGCGACCGCCAATATCCGAGCGCCGAAGGGGATGACGTCTCCTTTGAGGCCGGCGGGATAACCCGATCCATCCCAGCGCTCGTGATGGTGCCGCACAATTGGAGCCACTTCGGCGAGAGCTGAATGCTGCGCGATCATGTCTGCCCCGATATCGGGGTGGCGCCGCATGATCTCCCACTCCTCCTCGTTTAACGGGCCGGGTTTGTTGAGGATATCGTCGCGTACCCCGATCTTTCCAAGGTCGTGAAGAGCCCCAGCGGTACGAATGAGTTCGCATTCCCGATCGCCAAGCTCTAGATGCTCGCCGAGCCTGCCTGCCATTTCAGAAACACGTATCGAATGTGACTCCGTGTACCGGTCTCTGGCGTCTAGCGCTTGGGCGGCCAGATCGAGCGTCTGTTCCTTGAGTACGGTTTGCCGCTGTGCATCTGCGAGGTAGCCTCGGATGGCAAGCACAAAGCCGAACAGTGCCGGTGCCATCACATAGCCCTCCGGCTTTTGCAGAAGTAGAGCGATGATTCCGCCCGAAAAGGTCAAAGCAAGAGTGGCAACGAGGGTAGAGAGGCCAACATTCTCGAATATGGTCGTCAACACCGATTTGCGGAAGGAATATGAGACTGCGAATGCCGTCAAGATGTAGTTGAGCCCGACAGAAGCCACCGCATAAAGCAATGTCCTCACTGGCAGGGCCCACCAGCTCCCCTGTCCGATGGATGCCACGGCCATTGACGGAATGACGTGGGCAATCGCAGGCATCGCCCGATTGAACAAGAACGCCCACCACGTAATCGTTCGGCCCGGGACCCGGCCATCAAAGACCGCCAGCCAAGCGACTATGCCTACGCCAGCTCCCGGATAGTACAGACCCGTAGCTACCAGCAGAGGGTCATGTACCGATTGACGGCCGCTCTGCCATGGAATCGGCCGCAATGCGGCGATCTGGGTGCCAACGGCCAAGTAAAGAAGAGTTCCGAGTGCCGATGAGGTCAACGGCACAGGGTGTACTAGCCAGCCGAGCACAACCATGAAGACGCCAGCGGTTATAGTGCCCGCAACATAGAGCTGCCCTGCCCACGGCAGCGAGCGAAATTGGACCAAGACGCAGGAATTCTAAACCGGGGTTTAAGCCCTAGCGTCCTCTAAACGAAAGGGCCCACACCTGCCGGCGGACCCTCGAGACCCTAGCCTATAGAATCCACAGACCGACTACGCGCTGCCTACCACCACCACGAACCAGTCGCTTGAACATCCGCATCATGTCGAGGCCCTCCTAATCGCTTTCTAGATTTCCCTTCGTTCGCGCCGCACTTGCCATGTCACTTTCGTGGTCCAAGTGTCCCGGCAAGCACAGGCGATAGATATCGTCAAATCCCATTGGTGGACTCATGGATAACCATGATCAAGCCGCGCCTCCGATCCGGCGGTTACAGGTCGGCTAGCGTAAGGAGCCCGACCTTCAGCGCCGTGCTGACCGCCTCACCTCGATTTGTTGCGGTCAGCTTCCGAAAGATATTGTGCAAGTGTGTCTCGATCGATGGAGCCGCAAGACCTAGGTCAGCGGCCATTCGTTTTGTCGTGTGTCCCTTTGCGATGCCCCGCAGGATTTGCATCTCCCTGGACGTGAGGGGAGCCAGATTGCTCTTAGACAGGGGAGTTGATTCCGCCACCCGACGCAGAACGTCGGGGATCATCTTGCGCGGCACGGGACTCTCGCTACGCAGAGCCGAGAGCAGGGCGCGTTGCAACTCCCCCGGTCCTGCGTCCTTCAGAACGTAGCCGGAGCACCCGACCTGCATCATCCGCAATAGGTCGTCGCTCGACTCCGATACAGTCCAGGCGACGACTTTGATTTCGGGATGTCGCGTCAGGACTGCTTTTGCCGTGGCCGGACCATCCATTTCAGGCATGTGCACGTCCATGAGGATCAGCTCCGGCTTCAGCGCGTCAATTACGCCGAGCGCTTCAGCGCCCGAGGACGCTTCACCCACAAGCCTCAGGTTCGAGGCAGAGCCGAGCATGGCTCGCGCCGCGGCGCGCGGGAGCACACTGTCGTCTACGACCAGCACCCGGAAGACCTTTCCGTCTGACGCAGCCTTCGCGATGCGGGCAGCTTAGCAAGAACGACATGCGCCGATTCATGCCGTCCTTTATCTACCTGGCGATTGTGGCAACGATCGGCGCGGTTCTCAACGTTTTGGTTCGGCATCAGGACCTCATGCATCCTGACAACGCCTTGGTACTCATTTACCTCTGTGTCTCGACGGCAATGCTCAACATTCCTAATGTCCGTATCGAGCATGGACGGCTCAGCCTGACTGGAATTGCTGGAGTCGCGGCTGCGCTCCTTCTAAATCCGTTGGACGCAACAACCGTCGGCCTTGCATCCTCCGTGTCCCTGGTCGGTCGCGGCGCATATCCAATCGTGAGCAACGCGGTGTTATCAGGAACTATCGACTACTTAGGATCGATTGTCGCGTCAGAGTTTCGCACCGGCAGCCAGCTTGGTCTTGGTCCACGAATCCTGGTCATCTTTGTCTGCATCGCAGCTAACTTAGTTGTGGTCGTGGTTGCCTTTCGAACTCGTCAGGGCGAGCCAGTCCGGCGCGTGATGAGCAAGACCTTCACCACATCGTTCTTTGTGGCGTTTGCATACTTTGGATTGGCATCTCTGCTTATCAGCTACGTCCTTGATGGGTCACTCCTTGGTTACTTCCTCGCCACGATCGTTTTCGTCCTCGCGCTCGCGTTGACCGACACGATCGCTGGGCGGCGAGTGCGGCGGGTCCTCGAGTCTGAGCTCTCGGACGCCGACCGCCATCTCTTCCACAGCCGCGCAGTGGAGGGCGTGGTGCACAACTTGCGCAATCACATGGCGAACGCGGTTGGCTATTTGCAGGAGGTCGACCCGCGCCGTCTCGACCCGGTCGATCGCGAGAGCGTCGAGACGGCCACAGCTGCCGCCACCGATGCCGTCGCAGTGTTGCGAAGCCTTTCTCAAGGTGCCACGCCGCGCGTGCAATACGCCTCGGAGCCGGTTGACCTCAACGAGCTCATAACCCGAGCTCTCGGCATGGCCCGGCCACGAGCTCGCACCAAGGAAGTACAGCTGGCGCTGCGCGAGTCGCCCGACAAGGTGACCGTTCGCGCCGATCCTTTGCTTCTTCGCGAAGTGATCACGAACCTCGTGAACAACGCGATCGATGCCGTTCCCGCTAACGGCCACGTCGAGCTGAAGACCGGCCGGCGGGGGAATGGCTGGCCTTACTTCAGCGTTGCCGACGACGGGCCCGGCGTGCCGGACGACCAACGGCATCACCTCTTCGAACCCCACTTCACGACCAAAGAGGGCGGCACCGGACTTGGCCTGTTCATGTCCTACGGAATCGTCCGCGAGCATCAAGGCCAACTTTTGTTCGAAGGAAACCGACGCGGTGCGGTCTTCACGGTGGTTCTGCCGCCCTTCGTCGGCTGATCACGCTAGGTTCAGGGTTCGACTACCCGCGCGAGCACCGCTGGTCATGTCGGTTGATATATATATATAGGGTCGAGCCGTTTCCCGATCCTGTTTCTGGGTCGAGCCCTACTGGCCGTCGTAGCTCATGAAGGTGGTGGCGCTGCTCTCGTTGCAGATCGCAGCCACCTGGCCTCCGGAGGAGGTGGATATCACCGCCGTCGCCCGCGTCCCGCTGGGCACGCCGCCCGTCGGCTGGTAAAGACCCCAGAAGGCATGGGGCGCCAGGGCCTGCATTTGTGCTGTGCCGATGGCTGCGCCAGTAACGGCGTCGTAGTAGGTGACCTGGACAGCGGTGGCGGCGGTGCCGGTGTTCATGATCCCCTCGCCGGTGTTCCAGGGGTCGCTGCCGGCGTTCTCGACCAGGGGCAGGTTGAGGGTTGCGCTGCCGGCACTGAAGGTGTTGTAAGAGGTCGATTGCTTGGCGCTGGTGCTCGAAGGAGCCACCTCGTTGACGACCCCGGCGATGGCGACCGAGCTCGTGATCGTCGCAGTGTAGGCGCCGACCGCCGGCCCGTCGGTGGCGCTTCCCTGATAGACGCCCAGGGAACCGTTGGCGGCGATGCTAAAGACCTTGGCGGTGGCCGTCCCCGAAGCGTCATAGTAGGTGACGGTCAAGATGCCCAGGCTGGCTGATGTGTTCTGGATCCCGATCCCGGTGTAGTAGCCGCCGAAGGCATTGTTCAGCGCCACCGGCACGTTGAGCAGCGTGCTTCCGGCGGGTGCCGCGTCGTAAGAGCTGAACTGCCCGCCCGGTCCCGTCTCGTTGACAACCGCCCCCAGCGGCTGACCCGCCGAGTTCGTGATCGTCGCCGTCCCGGCAAAGCCGCTGGGCAGGGCCAAGGTTGCGTCCCCGCTGTAGAGGGCCTGGTAGGCGTGGGCGGCCAGCGCGCTGACCGTCTGGGTCTTGACCACGATGCCGGTGCCGTCGCGGTAGGTGATGGTCACGTCGGTCGGGCTACTGCCCTGGTTGAGGAGGCCGATACCGGTGGTGTAGCCGCCGTAGGCGCTGTTGACAATGGTCGGGGCGTAGAGCGTGGGGCCCACCCCGGACGGCACCTGCACCCCGGTGTAGCTGGTCGCGTCACCCACGTTGCCAGGGGCGAACTCGTTGACGAAAGAGGCGATGGGCTGGCTGCTGTAGACGACCGCCGAGCCGGCCTGGGCGGCATCTCCCCCACTGCTCGGGAAGGAGTTGCCGTTGTCCTGGCGCACCGTCCAGCTGGCGTTCACGGGCAGGCTGCTGATTACGTCGCCGGCGCCCACGGGCGCCCCGTTCTGGTTGAAGTAGGCGATCCGGACGGTCGCCGCCGCGGTACCGGTGTTCTGAATCGTGGCCGCTGTGACGTAGCCGCCGTAGGCGCCGTTGGCCATCGCGGGGAATACCGCCGCCGCGGGGAGCTGGATTGCCAGGCTGTGGTATCCACCCCCGGCGATGGCGACGGCAGCGGGGAAGGCGCTGACCACAATCGGGGTGCTGCTGTTGGTGGTGGTGCCGTTGCCCAGCTGGCCGTCGTTGTTTAAGCCCCAGGCCAGCACCTGGCCGCTTGAAGTCAGCGCCAGGCTGTGGGAGCCGCCGCCGGCGATGGCGGTGACGGTGGTCCCCGAGGGCAGGCTGACCTGGACCGGGGTGGGGATGCAAGAGCAACCGGTGGTGGTGGTGGTGCCGTTGCCCAGCTGGCCGTCGTTGTTTGAGCCCCAGGCCAGGACCTGGCCGCTGGAGGTCAGCGCCAGGCTGTGCACACCACCCCCTGCTATGGCGGTGACGATGGTCCCCGTGGGCAGGCTGACTGCCACCGGGGTGGGGTTGCAAGAGCAACCGGTGGTGGTGGTGGTGCCATTGCCCAGCTCGCCGACGCTGTTGTCGCCCCAGGCCAGCACCTGGCCGCTGGAGGTCACCGCAAGGCTGTGATATCCGCCGCCGGCGATGGCGGTGACGATGGTCCCCGAGGGCAGGCTGACCTGGACCGGGGTGCTGCTGTTGGTGGTGGTGCCGTTGCCCAGCTGGCCGTCAGCGTTGTAGCCCCAAGACAGCACCTGGCCAGTGGAGGTCACCGCAAGGCTGTGATATCCGCCGCCGGCGATGGCGGTGACCGTGGTCCCCGAGGGCAGGCTGACCGCAACCGGGGTGCTGCTCCGGTTGTTGGTGCCGTTGCCCAGCTGGCCGGAGGCGTTGTTGCCCCAGGCCAGCACCTGGCCGCTGGAGGTCAGCGCCAGGCTGTGTTCGAAGCCGCCGGCGATGGCGGTGACGGTGGTCCCCGAGGGCAGACTGACCGAAACCGGCGTGCTGCTGCTGTTGATGGTGCCGTTGCCCAGCTCGCCGAAGCTGTTGTCGCCCCAGGCCAGCACCTGACCGGCGGAGGTCAGCGCCAGGCTGTGGTATTGGCCGCCGGCGATAGCGGTGACGGTGGTCCCCGAGGGCAGGCTGACCTGGACCGGGGTGCTGCTGCTGGTAGTGGTGCCGTTGCCCAGTTGGCCGTCGACGTTGAGGCCCCAGGCCCAAGCCGAGCCCGCGGATCGCACCGATCCTGCCGCCTGGGTCTCAATCGGCGATCCGGAGATGATCGTCCCCAACAACGCCAGAGTCGCGGCGACTCCCAGCATGGCAAGGATAGGTGGCCCTGTACGCGCTCTGGTAGCTAGAGGAGCATTGGTCAGAATGGTCACTGTATCCCTCCTAATCAGCCGGATCTCACTGCCCGTCGTAGCTCATGAAGGTGGAAGAGCTGCTCTCGTTGCAGATGACCGCCACCTGGCCACCAGAGGAGGTGGTGATCACCGCTGTCGCTCGCCTGCCGCTGGGCAGTCCGCCGGTGGGTTGGTAGAGACCCCAGAAGGCCTGTGACGCCAGCGTATGCGTCTGTGCTGTGCCGATGGCTGCGCCAGTGAAGGCATCGTAGTAGCTGACGGTGACCGTGGTGCTGCTGGTGCCGGTGTTCATGATCCCCTCACCGGTGTTCCAGGGGTCGGAGCCGGCGTTCTCGACCAGCGCCAGGTGGAGGCTGCTGCTGCCGGCGCCGAAGGTGTTGTAGGAGGTCGACTGCTGGGCGGTCCCCCCGCTCGGGGCCACCTCGTTGACGATCGCAGCCAGGGGTAGGGTGGAACTCTGGATCACCGCCGTGTAGGCACCGGCCGCCGGGCCATCGGTGGCGCTTCCCTGGTAGACGCCCAAGGAGCCATTGGCGGCGATGCTGAAGCTCTTGGCGGTGGCCGCCCCCGAGGCGTCGTAGTAGGTGACGAACACCGTGCCGCCGCTTGCCGAGGTGTTCTGGATCCCCATCCCGGTGTAGTAGCCGCCGAAGGCGTTGTTGAGCGCCACTGGCACGTTGAGCAGCGTGCTACCCGAGGCCACCGCGTCGTAGGAGCTGAACTGCCCGCCCGGTCCGGTCTCGTTGACGACCGCCCCCAGCGGCTGGCCCGCCAAGCTGGTGATCGTCGCCGTCCCGGCAAAGCCGCTGGGCAGGGCGAGGGTTGCGTCCCCGCTGTACAGGGCGTGGTAGGCGTGGGCGGCCAGCGCGCTGACCGTCTGGGTCTTGACCACGATGCCGGTGGCGTCACGGTAGGTGATGGTCACGTTGGTCGGGCTATTGCCCTGGTTGAGCAGGCCGATACCGGTGGTATAGCCGCCGTAGGCGTTGTTGACGATGGTCGGCGCGTAGAGCGTGGTGCCTACCCCAGACGGCACCTGCACCCCGCTGTAGCTGGTCGCATCACCCACGTTGCCGGGGGCGAACTCGTTGACGAAAGAGGCGATCGGCTGGCTGCTGTAGACGACCGCCGAGCCTGCCTGTGCCGCGTCCCCGCCACTGCTCGGGAAGGAGTTGCCGTTGTCCTGGCGCACCGTCCAGCTGGCGTTCACCGGCAGGCTGGTGATAGCGTCGCCGGCGCCCACGGGCGCCCCGTTCTGGTTGAAGTAGGCGATCCGGACGATCGCGGGCGCGGTGCCGGTGTTCTGGATCGTGGCCGCCGTCACGTAGCCGCCGTAGGCGCCATTGGCCATCGCGGGGAACACCGCCGCCGCGGGGAGCTGGATTGCCAGGCTGTGGTAACCGCCCCCGGCGATGGCGACGGCAGCGGGGAAGGCGCTGACCGCAATCGGGGTGCTGCTGTAGGTGGTGGTGCCGTTGCCCAGCTCGCCCTGGGCGTTGTTGCCCCAGGCCAGCACCTGGCCGCTGGAGGTCAGCGCCAGGCTGTGGTAACTGCCACCGGCGATGGCGGTGACCGTGGTGCCCGACGGCAGGCTGACCGCAACCGGGATGCTGCTGTTGGTGGTGGTGCCGTTGCCCAGTTCGCCCTGGGCGTTGTCGCCCCAGGCCAGGACCTGGCCGCTGGAGGTCAGCGCCAGGCTGTGGGAGCCGCCGCCGGCGATGGCGGTGACGGTGGTCCCCGAGGGCAGGCTGACCGCAACCGGGGTGCTGCTGTTGGTGGTGGTGCCGTTGCCGAGCTGGCCATAGGCGTTGTTGCCCCAGGCCAGCACCTGGCCGCTGGAGGTCAGCGCCAGGCTGTGATATCCGCCGCCGGCGATGGCGGTGACGATGGTCCCCGAGGGCAGGCTGACCTGGACCGGGGTGCTGCTGCTGGTGGTGGTGCCGTTGCCCAGTTCGCCCTCGACGTTGTCGCCCCAGGCCAGGACCTGGCCGCTGGAGGTCAGCGCCAGGCTGTGGTAACTGCCGCCGGCGATGGCGGTGACGGTGGTGCCCGAGGGCAGGCTGACCGCAACCGGGGTGGTGCTGCTGCTGGTGGTGCCGTTGCCCAGCTCGCCGAAGCTGTTGTAGCCCCAGGCCAGCACCTGGCCAGTGGAGGTCAGCGCAAGGCTGTGATATCCGCCGCCGGCGATGGCGGTGACGGTGGTCCCCGAGGCCAGGCTGACCGCAACCGGGGTGCTGCTGTTGGTGGTGGTGCCGTTGCCCAGCTCGCCGTCAACGTTGTTGCCCCAGGCCAGGACCCGGCCGCTGGAGCTCAGCGCCAGGCTGTGGTAACTGCCGCCGGCGATGGCGGTGACGGTGGTCCCCGAGGCCAGGCTGACCGCAACCGGGGTGCTGCTGTTGGTGATGGTACCGTTGCCAAGCTGGCCGTCGTTGTTGTTGCCCCAGGCCCAGGCCGAGCCGGAGACTACTACTGACGATCCGGCCGCCTGAGTCTCTATCGGCGGGCCGGAGATGATCGTCCCCAGCAGCGCCAGCATTGCGGCAACACCCAGCACGGCGAGAGCCCGCGGCCCTTTACGCGCTCGGCCAGGCCGTGGAGTAGTAGTCTGAGTTGTCACCCGTATCCCTCCCATTCCTACTTCATGTCGTAGATGGGGTTGATCGCAGCTTCTGCGCGGTGGCCCCTCGGTCGTCACCGGGTGACCAGATCAGCTCCTCGAGGAGCGTACCGGATCTCACTGGCCGCCATAGCTCATGAAGGTGGTCGAGCTCCTCTCGTTGCAGATCACGGCCATTCTCACAATTCAGAAAGCGCCTCAGGCAGCAAGTGAGGTTGCGGAAGCTAACAGCCCTAATAGCCTCACGCGTCTTCTAATAGGGGACGCCTGGCCGTCGAATTGGCTCGCCCGCGACGCGGGAGGTCGGAGGCCGCAGCTGGGGGGAGGGCGTTGTAGTGCGCCGAGCACTTGCCCAGCACTGCCTCTAGGTGACGCTGGGAGACGATGAGCATCCAGTCCACGCATTCGCGCCGAGCGCTCTCCACCCAGCGCTCGGCGTGGCGTTCGCCCTCGGTGCCCTCAGTGGAAATCTTTCACGCGTCGCGCCTGGTCATGCGATTTGAAGGCAGCCTCATATAGGAGTTCCGTCTACGCTGGCATCAAGGCCAACTCTTGTTCGAGGGTAACCGCCGCGGCGCTGTCTTCACGGTCGTACTTCCGCCCTTCGCGGGCTAAGAAGGGCTGGCGATAGTGAACGGTGCAACTTGCTCTGAATCGTTTCCATCTTCGCCCCCTGCCCTATGAGCGCCAATAGCCAGAACGGTCGAGAGGATCTACTCTCTTGCCGTGTCAGTAACCGAGGATGGCCTCACCTACGAGGACGGTCGGCTCGAGCTCCCGGACGGCCGCACCGTAGCCTGGCGCTGGTGGGGAGAAGCGGGTGGGACTCCGGTCCTGCGGTTGCAAGGAACGCCCGGATCTAGGCTCTTCCAGCACCCCGATCCGGCTATTCAGCTCAGCCTGGGCGTCCGCTACCTGATGGCCGACCGACCGGGCTACGGCGGCTCGACCCGCCTGCCCGGCCGGGGCGTTGCTGTGATCGCGGACGATTTGGCCGCTCTTCTCGACTATCACCACCTCGACCGCGTGCCGGTTATGGGCAGCAGCGGCGGCGGCCCTCACGCCCTTGCGATTGCCGCAAGGTACCCGGAAAGGGTCACAGCTGTCTCGGTGGTCGTGGGCGCGTCCCGTCTCGAACCGGAGGAAGTCGGCCGCCTGGTTGGGGTGAACGCCGCCGGTTATGCGGCAGCTGAGGTCGGATGGGAACCGGTACACCGGCTGGGCGTGGAGCTTCGCGAGCGACTCCTCGGTGACGAGGGCATCACCGGCGTTTTGTCGGACGCACCGTCCCACGACCGTGCACTCATGAGGGATCCGGCCTGGCTGCGAATGATCCGCGCCGGAAACGCCGAGGCATTGCGGCAGGGCGCGGAGGGTTGGACCGACGAAGTTATGGCCCTTCACCGTGAATGGGACTTCGAACTTGGATCGGTCCAGGCGACCGTGACCTGGTGGCACGGCGACGACGACATGAACGCTCCGCTTTCGGCCGCGCAGCGAGCGGCCGCCCGACTACGGCGGGTGGATCTACGGGTCTGGCACGGCCAGGGGCACCTCGCCGCGCTGGAGCACGAGCGCGAGATCCTCGAGGAACTGCTAGGCCGCTCGGCCGAGGTCGTGCGGCTACCGAGCTAACGTCCGGCGATCTGTCAGCGCGCTAGACCGCGGTTGGCGTTGAACGCTCATATAGGAGGATCGCGCGCGCTGGCATCAAGGACAACTCTTATTCGAGGGCAATCGTCGCGGAGCGGTCTTCACGGTCACTCTTCCGCCGTTCGGTGGATGAGCAGGAGTCGACCTTGGTGTCCTTTCGCTTTCGCCATCGCCGAGCGTCGCTAGGCCAGAGCCCTCTGAAGCTTCCCCAGGAGTTCCGTCAGCCGGGCACGTTCCGGCTCGCTCAATGAGCCCATCCAGTCCGCCTCGCCCCGGTGCACAGTCCGGCGAACTCTGTCAGCCATGCGAGAGCCGGCCTTCGTAAGGTGCACCAACACCATCCGTCGGTCCGTGGGATGAGGCTCCCGGCGCACCAGACCCCGCTTGACAAGCGTGTCGAGCACACCGGTCACCGTGGCCCGACTCACGATCAACCGCTCGCTGATGTAGTTCGGCGGACAGGGCCGACAGGCATCTTTGAGGATGCCCAACACCAGCCCGCCGGCGGGACTCACCTCCAGCGGTTGCAGCGCCAACGCGACCCTCCCGAGAACGAGTTCGCCCGTGCGGGCGAGGTTCATTGCGCACTCGGTCGCCGAAGCGCTGGCGTCGGGGTATATCGCGGCGAAGTCGCGGCTGACGCGGATGGGCATCTCCATCAGTTTGGGGCCTAATTATAAGGGCCTTGACAATTCGCTAGGCACCAGATAGTCTGGCCCCTAACCACTTCTGGATTAGGAGGCAATTAGATGAAAGTAACAATGAGCCCACCCAAGGTTCTAGCCGCAGGAGAGGGCCTGCGTCTCCAATCCGGCCCCGGCCGCGACCTGATCTTTAAGGTCACGGGCGACGACACCGGCGGAGCATTCGACTACTTCATAGTCGAGGTCGCGCCGCATGGCGGTCCGCCTCTACACGTTCACCACAATCAGGAAGAGACGATCCACGTTCTGAAAGGACGGTACAAAATCAGGATTGGAGACGAGATCTTCCACTGCCTGGAAGGTGGCTTTGCGTACCTCCCATCAAGAGTTCCACACGCCTTCCTGAACCTGACGGATGAGCCAGGCGAGATCGTTGTGGTCTACACGCCCGGAGGCGGCCACAAGTTCTATGAGGAGTTGGGTCCAATCTCACGGGGTGCGCATCCAGATCGCAAGGTCATCGCGGCGCTTTTCGAAAAATATGACATGGCCCTGCTGGGACCCCCGCTCAGCCCTGATTGAACTGTCTGGCGCTGTCCCTGAGTAGATCAGGCACGGTGGCGGCTGGGAGCTCGCGAGAGAAATCGGTTCTCTCAGGCTCCCAGCTCGGGTGGCTCACGCCCTGGAGTGCCACGGTTCCCAATTAGGCTCATATAGCAAACAGTCGTCCCCGAGCATCAAGGCCAACTCTTGTTCGAAGGAAACCGTCGCGGTGCGGTCTTCATTGTGGTGCTGCCGCCCTTCATCACCTGAAATGTGGGCCCGATAGATATGGGCTAGCGCCGTATTTGCCCGAGACCTACTGGCCGTCGTAGCTCATGAATATGGTGGCGCTGCTCTCGTTGCAGATTGCCGCCACCTGCCCCATGGACGAAGTGGTGATTACCGCCGTCGCCCGGGAGCCGCTCGGAAGTCCGCCGCTGGGCTGGTAAAGACCCCAGAAGGCATGTGGCGCAAGCGCCTGCGTCTGTGCTGTCCCGATGGCTGCGCCAGTGACAGCGTCGTAGTAGTTGACGGTGACCGTGGTGCTGCCGCCGCTATTCATGATCCCCTCACCGGTGTTCCATGGGTCGCTGCCGCTGTTCTCGACCAGGGCCAGGTGGAGGCTGCCGCTGCCGGCGCTGAAGCTGAAGGCGTTGTAGGAGGTCGACTGCCTTGCCGACCCTGCACCGGCCGGCGCCACCTCGTTGACGATTGCCGCCAGAGGGAGCGTGCTCTGGATCACCGCCGTGTAGGCGCCCACCGGGGGACCGTCGGTGGCGCTTCCCTGGTAGACGCCGACGGAGCCGTTGGCCGGGATGCTGAAGCTCTTGGCGGTGGCCGTCCCCGAGGTGTCGTAGTAGGTGACGGATGCCATGCCCGGGCTTGCCGAAGTGTTCTGGATCCCCATCCCTGTGTAGTAGCCGCCGAAGGCATTGTTGAGCGCCACCGGGATGTTTAAGAAGGTACTGCCCGTGGGCACCGCGTCATAGGAGCTGAACTGTCCGCCAGGTCCCGTCTCGTTGACGATCGCCCCCAGCGGCTGGCCCGAGCTGGTGATCGTCGCCGTCCCGGCAAAGCCGCTGGGCAGGGCGAGGGTTGTGTCGCCGCTGTACAGGGCTTTGTAAGCGTGGGCGGCGAGGCCGGTCACCGTCTGGGTCTGGACCACGGCGCCCGTGCCGTCGCGATAGGTGATCGCCACGTTGGTCGGGCTGCTGCCCTGGTTGAGCAGGCCGATTCCGGTCGTGTAGCCGCCATAGGCATTGTTGGCGATGGTCGGGGCGTAGAGGGTGGCCCCCACCCCACTGGGCACCTGTACCCCGCTGTAGCTGGTCGCGTCCCCCAAATTGCCCGGCGCGAACTCGTTGACGAACACTGCGATGGCCTGGCTGCTGTAGACCACCGCCGAGCCCGCCTGGGCGGCGTCACCTCCGCTGCTCGGGAAGGAGTTGCCGTTGTCCTGGCGCACCGTCCAGCTGGCGTTCACCGGCAGGCCGTTGATAGCATCGCCGGCGCCGACGGGTGCGCCATTTTGGTCGAAGTAGTCGATCCGGACGGTCGCCGGCGCGGAACCGGTGTTCTGAATCGTGGCCGCGGTGACGTAGCCGCCGTAAGCGCCGTTGGATAAAGCGGGGAGCACCGCCGTCGCGGCTAGCTGGATCGCCAGGCTGTGCTGACTGCCTGCGGCGATGGCAGTGACAACGGTTTGCAATGCGCTGACCACAATCGGGGTGTTGCTGTAGGTGGTGGTGCCGTTGCCCAGCTCGCCGTCGACGTTGTAGCCCCAGGCCAGGACCTGGCCTGTCGAGGTCAGTGCCAGGCTGTGGTAGCCCCCCCCCGCAACGGCGCTCACGGTAGTCCCCGAAGGCACGCTGACCGCGACCGGGGTGCTGCTGTTGATGGTGGTGCCATTGCCCAGCTCGCCGTAGAAGTTGTAGCCCCAGGCCAGGACCTTGCCGGTGGAGGTCAGCGCCAGGCTGTGCTGTCCGCCGCCGGCGATGGCGGTGACGATGGTCCCAGAAGGAAGGCTGACCGCAACAGGGGTGCTGCTGTTGGTGACGGTGCCGTTGCCCAACTGGCCGTACTGATTGTCGCCCCAGGCCAGCACCTGGCCGGTGGATCCTGGTTGACGAAGATATGGTGCGGCCAGTTGACTCCGATGTAGTGAACCTCGTACTCGCCGTTGCTCAGCTGCACAACACGGTCGACGACGCCCCCCGGGTAAGCGGCCAGCGCAGCTTCCGTCGCCTTATCTGCTGTCGTTCCGCTGACGATCGTTCCCGACCCCTGACTGTAGTTCGCCGGGATTGGACCGACCTGCTTGGACGTGGTCGGTGCACCGGGCTGGAAGGGGATCACCCCTGCCGCCGAGGAAGTCGCAGATCCGCCGCCGCCAGTCGGTTGCACGATGACCTGCGTGGCCGTGATGGTCGTTCCGCTGGTCGTCCCAAGTACGAGGACGTCTTCGCCTGTTGCGATGGCACTCGCCGAGGTCGAGCTCGTGCCCTTCTGATATGTCGTAGAGGACACCTCGTCAACGGTCACCTTCTGACCCGCTGATGTCGACATTGTGAAGCTCGACGTGGACACGCTGCCAACCGTGCCGGATGCTCCCCCTGAGGCCGGTCCAGACCGAGCGTTGGATCCCCCGCCGCCGGATCCGAGACCGCCAGAGGAGCCGCTGCCGGCTGCTGTTGCCGAGGGGGACGTCGCTGTTGCCGAGGACGTGCCGCAGGCGGCGGAAAGTCCGATCACCGCACACATCAGCACAGGGGCCATGATCCATCGACTTCTTCTGGTAGACAGCAATCGCCGTACCCCTGGCCGGCGTAGCTTGGCCATGTTACCGAGGCCGACGAGTCTGGCGAAGACGCTGGCGGGGGAGGCGGCGCAACGCCCGCGCCGCCTGAACTTCCAGCAACCAGCGGGCCTGACGTCGCGCTCGAAACGGGGCGAGCGGGAACGGTCTCGTGGGGGCTTGTTGGGTCGTAAGCGTTCATGATGGCTTTCCTCTTACTTAGGCAGCTAAGCAGAGAGTGGCAGCCGTTTATTTGAGGTCCATGTGGGCGGCCTGCGAGGGGACTGTGACTGCTACAGCGTCGCCCTGTCCAAGGCCATCGGCGCCCCGAGCAGCCTTGTGAGAACCAGGTGCCTGACAGTAGCGTCGTAGGGCTGCATTAGCTCAGAACTTTGGCTCTTGTGCGCCGGGTGACGACGCTCTCGGGGTCGGATTCACGGTCGTCCTGCTGCCCCTTCACGGCCTCATGATCTGCTTTGATGCGCGCCGGCAGACTGAGAGTGCTGACCGTCGGCGTGCCCGCCATTGCAGTTGCTGCCTTGATCCTCGGAGCAGCAATGGAGATTTCATTTCTCGAATCGCCGGCTGCCGGCTACTGTCCGGAGTACGGCGGCTTTCTCCAGTATTGCTTCTTCCCGCCATCCGAAATCGCCACCTTCACGATTTGGCTGGCGCTGGGCCTGGCCGGCGCCGGCATTGCCTCCTCCATTTTCGCGTGGCGCCGCAGGCCAGGAGAAGCAGCCGCATTTGCGCTCCCCGGCTTGATCGGCGTGGTCTTGGCTCTGCTGTTCGCGGTTGGAGGCCAGAGCCCTGACTCGTCCCAGCCTCTGCTCAATACGCCACCTGCGGGCTATTGGATGCATGAGGTCGGCGGCGGCGCCGCTTTTGTGGGCTTGCTCCTGCTTGGCGCCGCATGCTGTCTCCAGCTGGTCGTTCGGTTTCGCCGACCGACCTAGCCCAAATCGCCTCGCGCTGAGGTCGAATGCTCACGGCGACCCTTCCGCAATTCGCCTCCTGATCGCGGCCACCAGGTCGTCCAGCTCGATCGGCTTCACCAGGTAGTCGCTGGCATTCAGGGTGGTCGCAAGGGCCCGCGAACCCGAGTCGGTGGCGCCGGTAGCCACGATCGGCCTCACCGATCGCAGAGCCGCTCGAGCGCTTTCGTCAAGGGCAGCGTAGAGGCTCAGATCGAAGACCACCACCTCGCCCGGACGCGACTCCCGGAACACAGACGCCGAGTCCGACTCGTAGCCCACGCGCCTCAAGCCTCGTGCGGTGAGCTCCGCGAGCCTCGCGTCGTCATCGACCACCAGCACCGTCACGAGCCCGAGGGCCACCCTTTCGACATCCCGCAGCAGGACCAGGGCATCATCGAGGCCGGCCAGCAGGCGTTCCACGGGCGGTGCTGAGCCGTCCGCCTGCGCCAGCTCCAGCTCTGCCTTCAGCCGGGCCAGCGTCGAGCGCAGCCGGTGGAGGGCGGCCGCCAGCTCAGGGCTGGGCGACGAACCTGTAGCCGATTCCACGGACCGTCTCGATCCAGCCAGGCTCTTTCAGGGCCCGCCGGATCTGGTGCGCCGCCTGCTCGACGCTGTGCTCGAACCCCGCGTAGTTGGTGCCCCAAACGCGCTCGAGCAGCTCCTCGCGCCCGACCGCCTCGCCCGCCCGGCCGGCCAGGAGCTGAAGCATCAAGTGCGGTCGCCGCTCGAGCTTCAGCGGACGCTCGCCCAGCCATGCCTGGCCGCCTGCCAGGTCGATTCGCAGCCGCCCGCTGACGATGAGCCGAGTCTCTGGGGCTCGGTCGCGCAGCGCTCCTCGCACACGCGCGAGCAGCACCTGGCGGTCGGTTCCTTTGACGATGTAGTCGGTGGCACCGCGCTCGATGCCGAGCACCTGGTCTCCCGCTGCCTGGCGCGCGCCGGTCAGGATGATGACCGGAAACGCGATTCGATCGGCCCCCGACCGCAACGAATCGAGGACCTCAGGCGCCTGCATGTCGGGCATCTCGTAGTCCAGCAGCATCAAGTCCGGCGAGCTCGAGTGAACACTTTTTAGAGCCGCCGTCCCGCTCACGGCGATTTCCACGACATAGCCAGCACGACGCAGCAACTCTGCGGTGAGCTCCGCTGTGCGTGGCTCGTCATCGACCACGAGAAGCCTGTCCGGCACGACTCCCAATCCCCAACCGCAAGCTAACAGGTTCAAGGTTTCTTGAGGAAACGCTGAACGTGCCATGAGGTCAGGGCCGCCGGCCGCACCTAACCTGCGGACATGGGCCAGCTCCCTCAGCTCCAGCAAGCCAGGCGCCGGTTGGGACTGGCCCTAGACGGTCTTTGCCACGATCGCTGGGTCCTCGGTTACCTGCGCGCAGGATGGCTTCAGCCGATCGCCGCCTCAGAGGTTTCGCGCCGGTTTCTACAGGGCCGACCGCTCATGCCTCTCGCCCGCCGCGCGCTGTACGAGAAGCGTCCGACGATCATGAATGCGCTCGTCGAAAACCCGAGCCCGTCGATGGGGTACGACTGGGAGATGGACTGGCCGGCCCTGCTCTACGCGCCGGTGGGCGAGGCGGGCGAGCGACCCATCGGGCTGCTCGTCATCGGGTGCCGGCGCGATCACTGGTACACGGAGGAGGACGTCACCTACGCGATCAGCCTTGGTACCACGCTTGCGCCTCTCGTCGCCGCGCTGCGGGGTCCGCTCGGGCGCCTGAACGAAAGCGAAGGAGAGGTTGCGCAGCTGCTCAGCTACGGCCTTTCAGCCTCAGAGATCGCGCGCGCCATCAGGATCGACGATCGCACGACACGCGAGCTGGTCGAGACCGTGGCCCGCAAGCTCCGAACCGTCGAAGCCGACGAGCTCGCGCTACCGCTGGAGGAGATGCGCCCGCGCCGCCGCTCGTTCCGGCTGTGACGTCGAGGCGATAACGATGACCTGGGGCTAGGCCGGCCCGAAAAGGAAAACAGTCGTGCCGCGGTCTTCGGTGCTCACCACCTCCAGGCGGCCGCCAATCCCGGCCGCCCTTTCTCGCATCCCCACCAGTCCGTAGCCGCCGCTCCTGCCTCGGTTGATGCCGCGGCCCTCGTCCGATATCTCGATGAGGAACGGCCTTGCGGCGAACCCCATCTTGACCCGGCAGATCGAAGAGCCGGAGTGGCGGCGCACATTGGTCAGCGCCTCCCGCACCACCTGGGCGACCACCTCACGCTGATGCGCGGACAGGAGGTCCTCGGTCCCGTTGCTGGAGAGCTCCACGCGTATGCCGTAAAGGCGCGCCAGCTCGTCTGCCTGCTGGCGGAGATCGCCGACCAGGCCGTCCGATGAGATCGGAGGCGGACGCAGGTCGGTGAGGGCCTCGCGTACATGCTTGAGCAGCCGTTCCATGATCTCGAAGACGTTCTTGAGGGTTTGGTCCGTCTGGCCCTTTCTGCCCTCGATGTAGACCTTGAAAAGGGAGATCGCTCCGGCGAGATCGGTGGCGATTCCGTCGTGGAGCTCGCGTGCGATACGGGCTCTCTCTCGCGCCACCGCGTCCTCGACGGCCTGATGGGCAAAGCCGTCCGCGGACGCCGGGAGCTTCTCCTTCTCTTGCGCCTCGCTCACCGCGCGCCCGCTCGCCGCCGGCCGTACGACTCCAGCAGCGCAATCACCAGTGGGTGGCGCACCCAGCGGAGGATGCGACGGTACGGTCTCCAGAGCCGCTTGGTTTCCTCGATGGCTGCCCGCAGCCGAGCCATGTCGGCTTCGATCAACCCTCGCTCGGCGACTAGCCGTTCTGAGAGGGCGCGCGAGCGTTTGACCAGCGATGCGCCCCAGATCGCCGCCACCGCGCCTTCAACCACGATGACGACGGCGCTGGCCACGAGCAGCCAGACGCCGATCCAACCGTAGGGAGTCACTGCAGCTACTCCTTTGCGTCCTCTTCTTCGATGGCGGCCACCGGAGCGATTGCCACGATCTGGTCGTCGGGTGCGATTCGCATCACGATGACGCCCTGCGTCTGCCGGCCGATTTGTGAGATCGCACCCACCTGCGTGCGCAGCACCATGCCGCTCGCGCTTATGACGAGGACCTCCTCCTCGGGGTCGCTGACGACCCGCATCGCAGTGAGCTTGCCCACGCGATCCGTGACCTTCAACGTGAACACGCCCTGTCCCGCACGGTGGTGCATCGGATATTCAGAGACCGGTGTCCGCTTGCCGTATCCGCGCTGCGTGATGACGAGCAGGTCGCCTCCTGGCGTCGCCGCGGCCATGCCGGCCACCGCGTCGCCCTTGCCGAGCTTGATGCCGATCACTCCCTGCGTGTCGCGCCCCATCGCGCGGACCTCAGTCTCGCTGAAACGGATCGCCTTGCCCAGCCCGGTGGCGATCAGGATCTCGTCTGAGCCGCTGGTCGGGGTCACCCAGTCGAGCTCGTCGCCCTCCTGCAGATTGATCGCGATCAACCCGTTGCGCCGGACGTTGGCATACTCGGCGAGCGCCGTCTTCTTTATGTATCCGTTCTTGGTGACCATCAACATGTAGCGCGCTTCGGCTTCGGTCTCCGGCCGCACGAAGACCGCCGTGATCCGTTCGTTCGAATCGATGTCGATCAGGTTGTTGACCGGCACGCCCTTGGCCTGGCGCTCGCGCTCCGGCACCTCATGCACACGGAGCTGGAACACACGCCCGCTCTGCGTGAAGAAGAGCATCGATGCATGCGTGTGCGTGGTCAGCAGGTGCAGCGCGTAGTCCTCCTCGCGCGTGCCGCTCGGCGCGTCGCTCCCGGCGGTCGGCTTCGCTCCCTTCAACCCCACGCCGCCACGCTTCTGTGCGCGGAACACGCGAAGCGGCTGACGCTTAACGTAGCCGCGGTGGGTCAGCGTGACGACGACCTCTTCCTTGGGAACAAGGTCCTCGGCCGAGAGCTCCGAAGCTTCCTGGTCGGTGATCTCGGTCCTGCGCTCGTCGCCGTACTTCTTGGCCAGGTCGTCCATCTCTTCCCTGATCAACATGCGCACCTTCTGGTCGCTCGCGAGAATCGATTCGAGGTAGGCGATGGTCTTGATGACCTCCTCGTACTCGGCGTCGATCTTGCCGCGCTCGAGTCGGGTCAGGCGGCTCAGGGTCAAGGCGAGCACGGCTTTCGCCTGCCGCTCGCTGAGGCCGAACTTCGTCTGCAGCTCGGTCGATGCGATGTCCGGGTCGGCGGCGGCGCGGATCGTCGAGATCACCTCATCCAGGTGGTCGAGGCAGATCTTCAGACCTTCGAGGATGTGGGCCCGATCCTGTGCGCGCTCGAGGTCGAAACGAGTGCGCCGCAGGATGACGTTGCGGCGGTGGTCGATGAAGAGCTGCAGCGCCTGCTTCAGGCTCAGGATGACGGGACGCCCGTCGACGATGGCAAGCATGATCACGCCGAAAGTCGTCTGCAGCGTCGTGTGCTTGTATAGGTTGTTCAGCACTGTGAACACGCGAGCGTCGCGCTTCAGCTCGATGACGATCCGCATACCGTCTCGGTCGGACTCGTCGCGCAGGTCGGCAATCCCTTCCAGCTTCCGGTCTGACACCAGCTCGGCGATCTTCGCGACGAGCGTGGCCTTGTTCACCGCATACGGAAGCTCATCGATGATGATCCGCTCGCGGCCGTTGGGCGCTTGCTCGAAGGTATGTCGCGCCTGCACGATGATGCGACCGTGGCCGGTGGCGTACGCAGCTTTGATGCCGGCCGTCCCCATGATCTTCCCGCCGGTTGGAAAGTCCGGGCCCTTGACGAAGGACAAGAGGTCTTCACCCGTCGCCTCAGGGTTTTCGATGAGGTGCTTCACGCCGGCAGTAATCTCCCGGAGGTTGTGGGGCGGGATGTTGGTGGTCATGCCGACGGCGATACCACTCGCACCGTTGACCAGCAGGTTCGGCAGCCGCCCCGGCAGCACATCCGGCTGCTCTTCGGTGCCGTCGTAGTTCGGGACCATGTCTACGGTCTGCTTCTCGATATCGTCCATGAGCTCGCCGGTGATGGCGGACAGCCGCGCCTCCGTGTATCGCATTGCTGCCGGTGGATCGCCATCCACGCTTCCGAAGTTGCCCTGCCCGTCGATCAACGGGTAGCGCAGCGAGAACGGCTGAGCCATGCGGACCAGCGCGTCATAGACCGACTGGTCGCCGTGCGGGTGGTACAGCTTCAACACGTCACCGACGAACGCGGCGCTCTTGCGATACCGGCTGCCGGACGTCGCGCCGGCGCGATGCATCGCGTACAGGATGCGTCGCTGCACGGGCTTCAACCCGTCGCGTACGTCGGGCAGCGCCCGGCTGATGATGACGGACATCGCGTACTCCATGTAGGAGGTCTGCATCTCCTCCTGGAGGCTGCGGCCGAGAACTGTCCCGATGTTGTTTTCGTCAGTCACTGTTTTGTCGGATCACTCCTCGTACTTCTTCAAGACCACGACGGCGTTGTGCCCGCCGAAGCCGAAACCGTTGGAGATCGCAATGCGCACGTCCTTGCGCCGCGCCTGGTTGGGGACATAGTCGAGGTCGCACGCCGGATCCGGGTTTTCGTAGTTGATGGTCGGGTGGATGACGCCACGGTTGATGGTGAGCAGGGTGGCGATCGCCTCCACCGCACCCGCAGCGCCAAGCAGGTGGCCGATCATCGACTTCGTGCTGCTGATGGCGACCTTGTACGCGTGCTCGCCCAGCGCGATCTTCAACGCTTTCGTTTCGCCGGCGTCGTTCAGCTGCGTCGATGTGCCGTGTGCGTTGACGTAGTCGACGTCCGCGGGCTCGATGCCCGCGTCGGCAAGCGCAAGCGTCACCGCCCGTGCCGGCGCTTCTCCGGTCTCATCGGGCGCGACCTGGTGGAAGGCATCGCAGGTGAGCGCGTAGCCCAGGACCTCACCGTAGATTCGAGCGCCTCGATTGGTGGCGTGCTCCGCCGACTCGAGGACCAGGATGCCGGCGCCTTCGCCGGGCACGAATCCGTCGCGGTCACGATCGAACGGCCGGCTCGCCTTCTCCGGCGCGTCGTTCCGCGTGGAGAGCGCTCGGATCGCGTTGAACGCAGAGATGCCGACCTCACAGAGAGAAGCCTCGGAGCCGCCCGCAAGCATCACGTCGGCGTCGCCGTGCTGAATCATGCGAGTCGCATCCCCGAGCGTGTGGGTTGAAGCCGCGCACGCGGTCGTCACGGTTGTGTTCGGTCCGTGCAGGTGAAACGCCATCGCCACCGAGGCCGCGGCCATGTTGGGGATGATCATCGGCGCGTAAAGAGGATTCAGCCTGCCCTTCGTCGCGTAGGAGATGGCGCCATTCGTCATCTCGATGAAGCCGCCGATCCCGGTGCCCATGTCGACTCCGACCCGGTAGCTGTCCTCCTTGGCGAGGTCGAGCCCCGAGTCCGCCAGCGCCATGGTCGACGCCGCGACGGCCATCTGAGAAAAGCGTGCCATCCGCTGCGCCACCTTGCGGTCCATGTAGTTCTGGGGGTCGAAGTTGGGCACCTCGCAGGCGAATTTCGTGGTCAACTTCTCGGTGGGATAGCCTTCCGCGACGCGCGCGGTGCTGCGTCCTTCGATGAGCCCGTGCCAGTACTCCTCCAGGTCCTTGCCCAGGGGATTCACCGTTCCCATCCCGGTCACGACGATGCGGGTCCGTCCGTTCTTGCTCACTTCCCCACCTCTGCCCGAATCTTACCGACGAGCTGATTCTGCACCGCATCCCGGGTGACCCGGATCGCGTTCTTGATCGCCCTGGCGTCGGAGCGCCCGTGGGCGACCACCGCCACGCCGTCGATTCCAAGCAGCGGTGCACCACCGAATTCGCGCCAGTCGACTCGCGCGCGCAGCTGCCGCACACCAGGCCGGATGAGCAAGCCGCCGAGCTTGCCACGCATCGTCTTGGGAATCTCCTCGCGCAGGTTGCGGAAGAGAAACTCCGCCGTGGCCTCGGCCATCTTGATCGCCACGTTGCCGACAAAACCATCCGCCACGATCACGTCGGCACGCCCACCGTAGATGTCCTTCGGCTCGATGTTGCCGACGAATCCCGGGAATGACTTCAGGCGCCTGGTGGTCTCCTTGACCAGCTCGTCCCCCTTGCCCTCCTCCTCGCCGTTGCTGAGCAGGCCGACGCGTGGTTCTCGGCGCCCGAGCATCTCGCGGGCGTAGACCGAGCCCATCAACGCGAACTGCACTAGATAGTCAGGCTTCGAATCGACGTTGGCGCCCACGTCGAGGAAGTAGGCGAAGCCGTTTTGGGTGGGCACGATCGAACCCAGGGCGGGCCTCTCGATGCCTCTGATCCGTCCCTGAATGAACAGCGCCGCCGCCATGATCGCGCCGGAGTTGCCAGCCGAGATCCATCCGTCCGCGCGGCCCTCCTTGCACATGCGCGCGCTCACGCAGATCGACGAGTCCGGCTTCGAGCGCACAGCCTGCGCCGGATGCTCTTCCATCGTGATCACCTGCGTGCAGGGAACGAGTCGCAGCCGGGGATGCAAGTCCAGGAGCGGCTGCACGGCAGATGGCAGGCCAACAAGGGAGACGTCGACTCCGTACTCGGTGGCCGCTCGCGAGGCGCCTTCCACGACCTCCGCTGGCGCGAGGTCGCCGCCCATGGCGTCGACCGCAATTCGCACTTTACCTCCGCTAGATGTCGAGGTTGCGGACGCTCTTGGCGTGCGCCTGAATGAACTTTTTGCGAGGCTCCACGTCTGGGCCCATTAACTTTTCGAAAGTGTCGTTGACCGCGGCCGCGTCTTCCACAGTGACCTGCAGCAGCACGCGCGTTGCGGGGTTCATGGTCGTCTGCCACAGCTCCTCGGCATTCATCTCACCGAGACCCTTCATTCGCGCCGACTCCGCGTTCTTGCCCAGCTGCCGGAGCGCCTTGTCTCGCTCGCCTTCGGAATGGCACCAGACGATCTGCTTGCCCTTGAACACCTTGAATAGCGGCGGCTGCGCCATGTACAGGTAGCCCTTTTCGATGACCGCCGGGAAGTAGCGATAGAAGAACGTGAGCAGGAGTGTGCGGATGTGGCTGCCGTCCACGTCGGCGTCAGTCATCGTGATCACACGGTGGTAGCGCATCTTCTCGACGTTGAAGTTGTCGCCCACGCCGGCTCCCATCGCGGTGATCAGGTTGCGAATCTCGTCTGAGGTGAGCACCTTGTCCAGGCGCGCCTTCTCGACGTTGAGGATCTTGCCGCGCAGAGGCAGGATCGCCTGTGTCCGCCGGTCACGTCCTCCCTTGGCGGTGCCGCCGGCCGAATCGCCCTCCACGATGTAGAGCTCGCACAGCGCCGGATCCCGTTCGGAGCAGTCGGAAAGCTTGCCGGGCAAGGTGCTCGACTCGAGCAGGCTCTTGCGCTGCACCAGGTCGCGAGCCTTACGCGCCGCCTCTCTCGCGCGCGCTGCGGTCAAGGATTTCTCCACGATGCGACGGCCCTCGGACGGGTTCTCCTCGAGGTACTGCGTGAGGCCTTCGGTGAGGGCGATCGAGACGTGGCCCTGGACCTCGGCATTGCCCAGCTTGCCTTTCGTCTGTCCTTCGAACTGAGGGTCGATGACCTTGACGCTGATCACAGCGGTGAGGCCTTCGCGCACGTCCTCTCCAGAGAGGTTGGGATCCTGCTCCTTCAGAATTCCGGCCTTGCGCGCATACCGATTGAGCACGTTGGTCAGCGCCGCACGGAAACCTGTGAGGTGGGTACCGCCTTCAATGGTGTGGATCGTGTTGGCAAAAGCGATCACGTTCTCGACGAAGGTGTCGTTGTACTGCAGGGCGATCTCCACCTGCGTGCCCTCGACGTCGCGGTCGACATAGAAAGGAACGTGGTTGACCACCTGCTTGTCGCGGTTGAGGGCGCGCACGAAGGCAACCACTCCGCCTTCGAAATAGAAAGTGTTGGTGAAGCCGGCCTTCTCGTCCGCAAGCGCGATCTCGAGGCGCTTGTTGAGGTATGCCATCTCGCGCAGCCGGCGCTGGATGATTTCGCGATCGAACGTGGTGTCGGGGAAGATCTGCGGGTCCGGCCAGAACCGCACGATCGTCCCGGTGTGGTCGGTCTTGCCCACGACCTTTACGGAGCCCTTCGGGACGCCGCGCTCGAACTCCATGTGATGGACCTTGCCGCCTCGGTGGACCCAGACCTGGAGCTTCTCGCTGAGGAAGTTGACGGCCGAGACGCCCACGCCGTGCAGCCCTGACGACACCTTGTAGCCGCCGCCGCCGAACTTGCCGCCGGCGTTGAGGCGCGTCAGGACGAGCTCGAGGGCGGACACCCCTTCTTTCTTGTGGATGTCGACCGGGATGCCGCGGCCGTTGTCATCGACCTGGACGCTGCCGTCCGCGTAGAGAGTGACGATGATCTTGGTGGCGTAGCCCGCCAGGGCCTCGTCGACGGCGTTGTCCACCACCTCATAGACAAGGTGGTGCAGGCCGGTCGATGAGGTCGACCCGATGTACATGCTCGGACGCCGCCGGACATGCTCCCGGCCCTCGAGGACCTGGATCTGCTCGGCGGTGTATGCGACGTCCGCGCCTAAGGGGTGGGGCCTGCGGCTATCCGCTTTGTCCGGGGAGGGGTTTTTGGCCGCCATCACCGGTAAAAAGGCCCTCCCAGCGTGGAGAACTCGTAGAGATCAACTGGGCAGAGGTTCAGGTGCTTAATTTTACCCGATTTCGAATTCGAAATGGCCCCCGGCCAGGCTCTTAACAGGCCTATTTTTGAGCTGGTTTCCAGCGCAGCACGGGATCCTCGCTCTGGCCCTGAAGATAGGCGTTGATCCGGCGCGCCGCGGCGACCTCGTCGAGGCGCCCGACGGGCAGATTGCGGGGTGCGTCGTGGAGGGCCTGCGGGTTGGACCTCGCCTCCGCGACGATCTCCTTGATGGCCGCTGCAAACGCGTCCAGGGTCGCCTTGCTCTCGGTCTCGGTGGGCTCGACCATGATCGCCTCCTGCACCACGAGGGGGAAATACACGGTCGGGGCGTAGAAATCCCGGTCCAGCAGGGCCTTCGCGACGTCGAGCGCCCGCACACCGTCGCCGGCCAGGTTGTGTGCGCTCGCGACGAACTCGTGCATGCACGGCCCGTCATGGGGCATCTCGAGGTCGTCCTCGACCTGCTTGCGCAGGTAGTTGGCGGAGAGCACTGCGTCGCGTGAGGCCTGCGCCAGGCCGTCACCGCCCATGGCCACGATGTAGGCATAGGCCCGGACGAGCATCCCGAAGTTCCCGTAGAAGCTCCGGACCCGCCCAATCGAGCGCGGGCGCTTGAAGTCCAGCTTGAGATGGCCGTTGGTCCGCTCGACCGTCGGGGTCGGGAGAAAGGGCACGAGATCGGCCTTGACGCCGACGGGGCCGGCGCCCGGGCCGCCGCCGCCGTGAGGGGTGGTGAACGTTTTGTGCAGGTTCATGTGGACTGCGTCAAACCCCATGTCGCCAGGCCGGCAGATGCCCATGAACGCGTTCAGATTGGCGCCGTCGTAGTAGAGCATGGCGCCCGTGGCGTGCACCATTTCCGCAATATCCAGTATCTCTCGCTCGAACAACCCCAAGGTGTTGGGGTTTGTCAGCATCAGGGCCGCGACCTTGGGCGACAGCTTCGATTCCAGGTCCGCGAGGCTGATCCGCCCGTCGCGACCCGACTTTACCTCCACCACGTGGAATCCGCTGAGCGCGGCGCTCGCCGGGTTCGTGCCATGCGCGGAATCGGGTACCAGCACCTCGGTGCGCGTGTCACCTCGAGAGTGGTGGTATGCCTGGATCATCCGCAACGCCGTCCATTCGCCGTGCGCGCCGGCCGCCGGCTGCAGCGTCACCCTTTCCACCCCGACCACGGCGCAGAGGGCACGCTCCAGCCGCCACATGAGGTCGAGCGCGCCCTGGACGGTGTCCTCGTCCTGGTACGGGTGCAGGTCCGCGAAGCCCGGGAGTGCGGCGGCCGTCTCGTTCACGACCGGGTTGTATTTCATGGTGCAGCTGCCGAGCGGATAGAACTGCTTGCTGATCGAATAGTTCATCGAAGCCAGCCGGCTGTAGTGCCGCATGATCTCGGGCTCGCTGAGCCGCGGGAGGCCGGGCGGGTTAGTCCGCAGCTGGTCGGGAGCCAGGATCTGCGAGGGCTCCGGCCCGGCCACGTCGGCTTCAGGCAGGCGAGGCGGTGAGGCGCTGCGCCGGCTCTTTTCGAAGCTCAGAGGCTCGGTCATGACTCCAGAGCCGCCACGAGCTCGTCCAGAGCGCGGGGATCGTTGACCTCGGTGCAGGTGAACGTGAGAACCCCCTTCAGCTCGCGAAACCAGCGATGGACGTCGAGGGGGCCCAAGATCCCCTTGCGCGCGAGCTTGCGGAGCACCGCCGGTCCTTTCGGCACGCGCATGGGGAACTCGTTCAGGAATTGCCGGTCCGGGAACGCCGGCTCCCAGCCGGGTAGCGCGCCAATCCTTTCGGCCAGCGAATGGGCCCGCTTGAAGCTGACCTCGGCCACCTGGCGGAGGCCTTCGGGGCCCATGTAGGTCATGTAGACGCTCGCGGCCAGCGCGCAGAGGGAGTGGTTGGTGCAGATGTTGGAGGTCGCCTTCTCGCGGCGGATGTGCTGCTCGCGGGCGGCGAGGGCAAGGTTGAAACCGCGACGACCCTGCACGTCATAAGCAGTCCCGACCAGGCGGCCGGGAAGCTTTCGCACGAGCTCTTTGCGGCACGAGATGAAGCCGACATGAGGTCCGCCGTAGCTTGGGCTCAAACCCAGTTGCTGACCCTCTCCGACGGCGATGTCCGCGCCGTACTGGCCAGGAGGAGCCAGGATCGCCAGGCTGATCGGGTCGACGCAAGCGATGGCCAGGGCGCCGGCGGCGTGGGCGCTCTCGGTGAGCGACCTCGCATCGACCAGGAGGCCCAGGAAGTCGGGCTGCTGAAAGATCACCGCGGCGGTCTTCGGTCCCGCCTCGGTTCCCTTGCGAACCTTGATGCCGCGGCCATCGCTGAAGGCCCGAAGGACCTCCAGATACTCGGGGTGCAGGTAACCCGAGACGACGACCTCGTTCCGACCTGTGTGGACGTGGGCCATCATCGCGGCCTCCGCGACGGCGGTCGCACCGTCGTAAAGCGAGGCGTTGGCCACGTCGAGGGCGGTCAGCTCCGCGATCAACGTCTGAAATTCGAAGATCGCCTGCAGCGTGCCCTGGCTCGCCTCGGGCTGGTACGGCGTGTACGCGGTGTAGAACTCTGGCTTCGAGGTCACTGCGGCGACTGCGGCCGGGATGAAGCGGCGGTACACGCCACCCCCGCGAAAGGTCAGACGGTCAGGGAAAACTCGATTCCGAGCGGCGAGCGACGAGATCTGGGACATCGTCTCGTGCTCCGACAGCCCCGCTGGAAGCTCGAGGGCTTCGATCCGGAGCGAAGCCGGGATGTCGACGAGCAGATCCTCCATGGATCGAACGCCGATTGCTTCCAGCATCGACGCGCGGTCCTCGTCGGAGTGGACCAGGTAGGGCACTCTAGGACGCCCCGGCCTCCGCCACCTTCTTGTAATCCGCCTCGTCCAGGAGACCCGGGGGCAGGTCGCCGGTGAGCTCAACCTTCATGATCCATCCGTCTCCGTAGGGATCCGAGTTGATGAGCTCCGGTTTTGCCGTCAGCTTCTCGTTGACCGCGCTCACTTGCCCCGCGACTGGCGAGTACAGGTCACTGGCGGCCTTGACCGATTCCACCACTCCGAAGCTCTCACGCACCGCGAGCTTCCGCCCTGGGCTGGGCAGCTCGAGAAAAACGACGTCGCCGAGCTGCGACTGAGCGAAGTCGGTGATCCCAACGGTGACGGTCTTGCCGTCGACGACGACCCACTCGTGAGTCTTGGTATAGCGGCGCTCAGCCATGCGACACTCCTCCTCGCTGATTGCGGCGGTCGGTCAAGGGTTGGCCGGAGCGACTGCGGATCGCGCCGAACCCCGATAGAAAGGAAGCTTCACCACCTCAGCCGGGGCCTCGCGACCTCGAACCTCGACCGTGACCTTCTCTCCGACCCGCAATGATGGGCCTTCCATCAAAGCGAGCGCGATGGGGTGACCGAGGAAGAACGAGTGCGTACCGCTGGTGATGACCCCGGCGCGCCGGCCCGCATGGCTGACACGCGCACCGTGGCGCGGAATGTCGCCGGCCGCGGTCTCGAGGCCGGCGAGGGTTCGGCGCGGCCCGCTCTCCTTCACTTTCGCGAGCGCGTCGCGGCCAATGAAGTCACCCTTGCCGAGCTTCACGGTCCAGCCAAGGCCCGCTTCGTATGGATTGACGGTTTCGTCCATGTCGTTTCCGTAGAGACGCAGAGCGGCTTCGAGACGAGTCGCATCTCGCGCGCCGAGGCCCGCCGGAAGCACGCCTTCCGCTTTCCCGTGGGACAGGATGGCGTCCCATGCGTCTCCCACCCTTGGTGAGTCGATGAAGAGCTCGAAACCGTCCTCCCCCGTGTAGCCGGTGCGAGAGACGAGCGCGGAAATCCCGGCGATCTTGCCCGGGCGAAATCCAAAGTACGGGATGTCCGCGGTTGGCGATGAGCCGGGCGGAAGGAGGGCGTGGGCCCGCGGGCCCTGGAAAGCGATCAGGCTCATGTCCTCGGTGTGGTCGCTCATCGACACGCCGGCCGTAATGTGCTTTCGCATCCATTCGGTGTCTTTCTCGCGGTTGGCCGCGTTGACCACGACGAGGAAGCGGTCGGCGGCCTCGCGGTAGACGACCAGGTCATCGATCGCGCCGCCGTCTTCCTTGCACATCAGCGTGTAGATCGCGTGACCCGGGGCGAGCGAAGCGAGATCGTTGGTGAAGAGATGCTGCAGGTAGGACTCGGCGCCGGCCCCCTCGACCACCAGCCGCCCCATGTGCGAGATGTCGAACAGGCCCGCCACCTTGCGCACCGCGAGGTGCTCGTCGCGAATCGACGTGTACTGCTGCGGAAGCTCCCAGCCCCCGAAGTCGACCATGCGGCCTCCGAGCGCTACATGACGGTCATAAAGCGGCGTGCGATGAGGTGCGCTAGCTGTCAAATTCAACGCGCTCGTCGTCATCGAAGTCGATCGTCGCAGGGTCGATGAACTCGAGCATCTCTTCGTCGTAGCGCCGGCGCGCGTCCGCTACCACGTGCGCCACGTAGCGGGTGCGCTCGACCTTCCATTCCAGCTTTTCGGCCAGCTCGCTCTCGGTCGGCTCGCGCTGGAGCTCCCGGCGCATGACCAGGTGGGTGTGCTCGTAATCGGTCGCCGCCGCGATCAGCCGCTCGGCATCGTGCACGGCGGTCGCCTCGGCCGCGATGGCGAGGTCCATCTGGGCGACGATGCGCTGCGCGGCAAAAGCTACGAAGTCGCTCTGACCGCTGCCGGCGAACGTGCGGACCGCCTCGACCAGTCCGATCGATCCCTCCTGCACCATGTCGGGCATCGACGCACCTTGCGCGTCGTGGTCGGCCGCCAGCCGGACCACGAGTTCGAGATTGACGGCCACCAGGCGTTCCTGGCTGGCTCTGTCGCCAAGCGCGGCGCGCTCAAGAAGTCGCCCCTGCTCGCCGTCGGTCAGGGGTCGGGTCTCCTCGACCTGTCGCATGAGGTCGCTCATGGTTTCCGCGTCACTGTCGACGATCTTGGGACGTGCCGCGTCGTCGTCCTTCCTCCGGCTTACACCCATGACGCCAATTTTACGACGCCACGGAGCCCGTCCCGGTTCCGAACGCCGGGCGAATGTTCCACGTTTTACATTGGCACCCGGCGCCGAGGATTGCCATACTCGGAATCATGCGGAAGCGGTCGGCGCTGACGTTCGCGTCTGTGCTGTTCGCCCTGGCCGCTCTGCTCCCTGTCCACGTGGCCGCCGCCACCCCCCACGTCGAGCGCGCCGATCTTGTCGGCGACATCAACACGATCATGGCCGCGTACATGGAAAGCGCCGTCAGCCGCGCCGAGGCGGATCACGCCGACGCCCTGCTGGTCGTGATCAACACGCCGGGCGGAATCTCAACCTCCATGGACGACATCGTCACAAGCCTTCTCAACGCCAAGGTCCCGGTGATCGCATACGTGTATCCGAGCGGAGCGCGTGCCGCGTCGGCCGGCCTGTTCGTGTCGCAGGCGGCCGATATCCTGGCGATGGCCCCCGGGACCAATATCGGGTCGGCCCATCCGATCGATGCCACCGGGGCAAACCTCACGGGTGACCTGGGCACCAAGGTGCTCAACGATGCGGTGACTCGAGTTCGCAACCTCGCCACGATCCACGGACGCAATGCCGACTGGGCGGAGCAGGCGGTGCGCAACAGCGTCAACATCAATGCCGAGGACGCCGTCCGACTTCACGTAGCAGACGTGGAGGTCTCCGATCCGGCGACGCTGTTGAACATGGTCGACGGGCGCTCCGTCTCCAGGCCTGGCGGATCTCTCGTCCTCCACACGGCCGGCGCGAGCATCGACGACATGCCGATGCCGTTCTGGCAGGTCTTCCTCAACGCCTTGATCGATCCGACCATCGCCGCCCTGCTGATCATCGTCGCGGGCTACGGGATCATCACCGAGCTGTCCAATCCGGGGGCGATCCTTCCCGGGGTGGTGGGGGGCGTGGCGGCGATCCTCGCCATCGTCTCCCTGGCGAACCTCCCGGTCAACATCGCCGGCGCCTTGATGATGCTGCTCGCGCTGGTCTTGTTCATCGCGGACCTCAAGGCCAACACGCACGGCATCCTCAGCACCGGAGGCGCCTTCGCGCTCGTGCTCGGCATGGCATTCCTCGTCAACACCGGGCCGATCGGGCTCGGGGTCAACCCGGTCGTTGCGCTGGGCACCGCCGTGGTGACCCTCGGATTCTTCGTCGTGTTCGTGCGGAAGATCTGGAGCGCGAGGCGCGCGCCTCCCTTCGTCGGGGTCGAGAGGATGGTCGGGGCCCTCGGGGAAGCCCGCGAAGAGCTCGCTCCGGAAGGTCTAGTCTTTGTCTCAGGCGCGCTGTGGAAGGCCGTCGCAACGCCCGAGCCGATCCACGCCGGAGCGCCGGTGCGGGTCGTCGGTCGGGATGGGCTGCAGCTGAAAGTGGTCCCCGGCGAGAGCGGCGGGATCGTGGCGATTAAGGAGAAGAGCTAGTGGACATCGGAGTTCTCACCGTCATCGCGGTGATCCTCGTGCTGGCAGTGATCGTCGCGTTCTCCAGCCTTCGGATCGCCAATGAGTACGAGCGCGGCGTGGTGTTCCGTTTGGGCCGGCTCATCGCGCTGCGCGGTCCCGGGCTGTTCTTCATCATCCCGTTCGGCGTCGACCGCCTGGTCAAGATCGACCTGCGCGTCATCACACTCGAGGTCCCTCCGCAGGAAGTCATCACCAACGACAACGTCACCGCCAAGGTCAACGCGGTCATCTATTTCCAGGTCATCGATGCGCGCAAAGCCGTGACCCAGGTCCTCAATTACATCAACGCGACGTCGCAGATCGCGCAGACGACGTTGCGGGCGGCTTTGGGGCAGGCGACCCTCGATGAGCTGCTGGCCAACCGCGAAAAGATCAACCAGAACCTTCAGAAGATCATCGACGAGCAGACCGAGCCCTGGGGCATCAAGGTGGCGGTGGTCGAGATCAAGGACGTCGAGCTGCCGAGCACGATGCAGCGCGCGATGGCGAAGCAGGCCGAGGCCGAGCGCGAGAAGCGCGCCAAGATCATCAACGCCGACGGCGAGTTCCAGGCCTCGCAAACGCTGGCCAACGCCGCGCAGGTCATCTCATCGCAGAAAGGAGCGCTCCAGCTGCGTTTCCTGCAGACCATGGTGGAGATCGGCTCTGAGAAGAACACGACCATCCTGCTTCCCTTCCCGATCGAGCTGATCCGTCCGCTGATCGACGTGTCGCCGATGCCCGAGGATGGCCCACCGCCGCCCTCGAAGCCTCTGCCTACGCAAGGTTCCAGGCCGGGCTGAGCGGCCACATCGTCCTCGACGCGGCGTCCGCGGCCGCGAACGTCCTGTTCCCGCTGCCACTGATCGTCGCGGCCAACGCGGCCGTCGGACGGTCTTGGGCGCACCACGCGATCGCAATCCTCACCGGGGTCACGGCCGGGATCACTTTTCTCATTGGCGCCCTGGACGCGGCCGGCGCCGGCATTCTGGTCGCCCTCCCCGGCGGTCAGAGCCGGCTTCCCCTCGACGTAGGGTTCATGGCCACGGCGTCGATCGCCGCGGCACTCGCGTCCAAGCCTGTCCGCGAACGAGTCGCGCGATTCCTGCCACTCGATCCGGACAATCCCGTCCACGCCTTCGCCCTGGTGCTCGCCGTGATCTTCTTTGGCACCCAGGTCTCGATTGTCGCGTTCACGAGCCTGGCGATCTCGTCCCAGGCGACGATCGGCGTCGGCGACCTGATCGCAACCGAAGTCGGGTTCCTCATCCTCGCCGCAGCCGGTGTTGGCCTCTTCATGCGCCGCAATGCGTCTCAGACCGCGGCGAGGCTGGGGCTGGTCAGGCCCGCCTGGTGGCACGTGGCGCTGGGTGTGGCGGCGGCCGGCGTGTTCTTCGCCTTCGGGGTGGCGCTGGACGACCTCAGCCGGACCCTGACGCCGGACCTGTACCGCCAGGTGCACTCGAACACCAATCAGCTCTTCGGAGGGCTGGTCAGCGGGCCGGTCGGTATTGCGGCCATCGCCCTCGCGCCTGGAATTTGCGAGGAGGTCTTCTTCAGAGGGGCGCTCCAGCCGCGGTTCGGCCTGATCGCCACGTCATTGTTGTTCGCGTCGTTTCACACGCAGTACGGGTTGTCGTTCGACACGCTGAGCGTTTTCGTGATCGCGCTCGGCCTGGGCTCGATTCGAAAGTTCACGAACACCACGACCTCGGCCATCAGCCACGCGGCTTACAACCTGCTGGTCGCCGTCGGCATCGCGGATTCGAACCTGTACATGGCGGTGGCGATCGATTTGGTTCTGATGGCAGCCGCGGCGTACGGCATCTGGTCGCTCCGGCGCCGGCAGGCCAAAGCAGCGGACTAGCCGCCCGGCACATGTCCAGGGTATTCTGCGGTGCGCGGGTGGCGGCCTTAACCACGTGGCTAGGCACCCGCAGAAATCTGAACTAGAATCCCAAGCATGCCACCAGATATTGGATCCATGGAGCGCACCAACCCCAAGATGTTGGCGACCACGACGCCCCCGATCATCGCGGTGGTGAACCAGAAAGGTGGCGTAGGCAAGACGACCACGGCCATCAACCTGGGGGCCGCGCTGGCAGAGCTGGGCCACCGAACCATGCTGGTGGATCTCGATCCGCAGGCCAATTCGACCTCAGGACTCGGCCTGGACCCCACCCGGGCCCGGCTCAACATCTATCACCTCTTGACGGGCGAAGCCGAAGTGCAGCAGGTGGTGCAGTCGACAGGGGTCAGCGGGCTCGAGCTGGTCCCCTCGCACATCGACCTGGCGGGCGCTGAAATCGAGCTCGCCTCGCTCAACGCCCGCGAGATGCTGCTGCGCAAGGCGCTCTCCGCCCCACAACCCGGACTCGAATGCGTGATCATCGACTGCCCGCCCTCCCTTGGTCTGCTCACCCTCAACGCGCTCACCGCCGCCACCAGCATGCTGATCCCCACGCAGTGCGAGTACTTCGCCCTTGAGGGCCTGCGCCACCTCATGTACACACATCAGCTCGTGCGTTCGCGCCTCAATCCCAGGCTGGTGATCGCGGGCATCGTCATGACGCAATTTGACGCCCGCACAACGCTGTCGTGGGACGTCCTCGAAGCGGTGCGCCGATCGTATCCGCGCGAGGTCCTCCAAACGTTGATCCCGCGCAACGTGCGAATCAGCGAGGCGCCGAGCCACGGCAAATCGGTGATCGAATACGACCCCACATGCCGAGGCGCGATCGCTTATCGCGCCCTCGCGAAGGAGCTGCTGGAAAGATGAGCCAACCACGCATGCGCGGTCTCGGTCGCGGGCTCGAGGCCTTGATACCGATGTCGCGCGAGGGCGAAGCCCTCGTGCCCCAGATGGTCGCGGTCGACCAGATCCGGCCGTCGCACCAGCAGGTGCGCACGCGCTTCGACGCCGAGCCGCTTGGCGAGCTGGCCGAATCGATCCGGCTCCACGGCGTGCTTCAGCCGCTGCTCGTGCGAAGGTTGGCCGACGGCTACGAGCTCATCGCCGGCGAGCGTAGATGGCGAGCGGCGAGACTCGCCGGCCTCACCGCCGTGCCGGCGGTCGTGCGCAGCGACGCCGGCAATGACGAGCAGCTCGTGTTGGGACTCATCGAGAACCTCCAGCGAGAAGACCTCGATCCAATTGAAGAAGCGCGCGGCCTGCACCGCCTGACCGAAGAGTTTGGTCTCACGCACGAGGAGGTCGCGCAGCGGATCGGAAAGCATCGCGTGTCGGTGACTCAATCTCTGCGGCTCCTGGCCGGTTGCGCGGCTGTGCAATCCGCTGTCGCCGCAGGCGTCATCAGCGCCGGACATGCTCGAACGCTCATCGCGCTGGACGGCCAGGCCGCGCAGGAGCATGGTCTCAAGGTCGTGATCGCGCGCCACCTCTCGGTGCGCCAGGCCGAAAACTGGGTCAGGACCTACCGTCCGCGCCGGAAGCCGCGCAGCGACTCCACCGCCGAGCTGCGCGCAATCGGGGCGGATCTCGAGTCCAGGCTCGGATTGCCGATGAAGCTGACCGGCAGTCTCAATCGGGGAAAGATCGAGCTCCGCTACTCGAGCCGTGAAGAGCTTGAACGGGTCTGCGCTAAGCTCCTCTCCTAAAACAGATGGCCGCACCCCTTTCCTCAGGCGCCTCTTCGCTGCTGCGCGAAGTCGCCGAGGTCGTCGTGCTGGCGATCATCCTGTACTTCGGCATCAGCTTTGCGGTCCAGGCCGTGCACGTCGAGGGGCTCTCCATGTACGCGACCCTGGACGACAACGACTACCTCATCGCGAACAAGATCGACTACCGGCTTCACCCGCCGCAGCGCGGCGACATCATCATCCTGCGCCCGCCCACCGATAACTCGAAGGACTTCATCAAGCGCGTGATTGCGCTTCCTGGAGAGAAGCTGCTCATCCGCGACGGAATCGTCTACATCAACGGCCACAAGCTCGATGAGCCTTACCTGCCGGAGGCCTGGACGACGCTCAACAACCCCGCCCCCTGGAGCGTTGGGGACGGCGCGGTGATACCCGCGAACGAGTATTTCGTCATGGGCGACAATCGCAACCGTTCGCAGGATTCACGCATCTTCGGGCCGATCGGTCGCGATCGAATCGACGGCAAGGCCTGGTTTCGCATCTGGCCGCTCGATCATTTCGGCAACATCTACTCGCAGGAACCGATACTCGAGACGTCGACCGCATTCGCCGGCTGACACCGCGAGCCGCGACTACGCCTGTATCGCCGACCTGAGAGCGGCATCGCTTGCGAACGGTCCGATGACCGCCATCTGCGGCGGCCCCTGCAAGATCTCGCTCGCGACGCGCTTGATGTCCGCGCCGGTCACCGCATCCACGAGTGCGATCTCTTCCTCAATCGTCCTGATCTGGCCGAGCAGGAGCTCCTGGTACGTGAGCCAGAAGGCGACACCGTTGGTCGTCTCGAGCTCGAGGCGCAAGCGTCCCTTGGTGAACTCCTTCGCTCGTTCGAGTTCGTCCGGAGGCACCTCCTCATCGGCAAACCGCCTGACCTCCACCATGACGGCGTTGACCGCCTGGACGGCCTTCTTCGGATCGACGCCGAGATAGACGGCGACGTAGCCGGTGTCGCTGTGCTTCTGCATGAAGCTGTGGATGTCGTAGGCGATCCCAAGACGCTCCCGGATGTTCAGGAACAGCCGAGAGCTCATGCCCTCTCCCAGCACGGTGTTGAACAGGTCGATCGCATAGCGGTCCGGATGCAGGTAGCTGTAGGCGCGCACTCCAAGGCAGATGTGCGCCTGCTCGGTGCGCTGCCGCCGAACCATCACGTGCGCTCCATCGAGCGGACCAGGCGCAAGAGCCGGCGCCGCGCCATTCATGTCGCGGGGTAAAGTCAGGCGCGGCCGCACGAAATCCAGGACCGCCTCTTCATCAAGCGCACCCGCCGCTCCGATCACCACGTTCGGAAGCCGGTAGTTCGCATCGGCATACTCGAGGATGTCGTCGCGAGTGAGGCGGCTCACTGACTCCTGTGTCCCAGCAATGTCGCGGCCCAATGGATGGCCAGGCCACATCAGCTCCTCGAACAGGTTCTGAACGTGATCCTGCGGTTGATCCTGGTACATCTTCAACTCTTCCAGGATCACGGCGCGCTCCCGTTCGATGTCTCCGGGATCGAGCTTCGAGTTGGACACGATATCGAAAAGAACATCGAGTCCCAGGTCCGTGTACTCCGCCGGCACGCGCGTCCAGTAAGCCGTCAGCTCCTTGTCGGTCGATGCGTTGATGAAACCGCCAACGCCCTCGATCGCGTCGGCGATCTCCTTCGACGACGGGCGCCTCTGCGTGCCCTTGAAAAACAGGTGCTCGATGAAATGCGAAGCCCCGGCGAGGCGGTCGTCCTCCAGCCGCGACCCTCCGCCGAACATGATCACCACGCTCGAAGAGAGGCGTTCGGGCATCGCGGCCGTGATCAGCTTCGCCCCTCCCGAAAGCACGTGGACGTGATGCGGGGAGGCCATCGGAGCGCCAGTATAGGACCGGCCGCGAGAGCGCCCTCCGACGAGCGTTAGGCGGCCGGACCTCCTTCTCGATAGGCCCCCAGCGCCGCGTAGAGAGTCATCGCGACGAAGTCGGCGGGCATCCCGTCCGACACCGCATCAAGGGCCTCGCCAAGGTAGCGCCGAACGTTGGCCACCTGGTCGACCTCGCTCAGCTCGAGGCAGTCGCGAATCGCCTCCGCGATCTCCGTCGGCGTGATGTCTTCATCGCCGGCGCCGTCCGCGACCGAGTTGACCAGCGCGATCGCCTTCCGGATCCGCTCGGCCGCGGCCCGGCCTGCCATCGACCTCGTTACTCGGCCGCCGGCTTGCGCGGACCGACGACCACGCGCCGCTCCGGCTCTTCGCCGATGCTCCCGCTCGTCACGTCCGGGTCGCCCTCCAGCGCGAGGTGTATCGCACGGCGTTCGAACGGCTGCATCGCGTCGAGGGTGATGGCGTCGCCCGTCATCTTGACCTGGCGTGCCGCGCGCATGGCGATCTCGCGCACGGTGTGCTCCCGGCGCTGTCTATAGCGCTCCACGTCCACGATGATGCGCTCGCCTTCGTCAAGGTGACGGCCCACCATCACGTTCGTCACCGACTGCAGCGCCCGCAATGTCTCGCCGCGCCACCCGATCAACGCACCGAGGTCGCGCCCGCTGATGTCGAGGGTGATCGGCTCGGTGCTGGGCCGCACGGTGACCTGGGCGCGTACGCCCATAAGCTTGAGGAGGCCTTCGACGAGGCCGCGCGCGACCTCTGCTTTCCCGTTCGCCGGACCGGGCGCAGACGCGCCGGCGGGTGTGGCTTCAGGACCGACCACGGTGACCTCGACCACAGCCTCGTCCTGCGTTTCGCTGATCACCTTGATGTCGACGTTCCGGCGGCTCTCGTTCAGTTCGATCAGTGCCGCGTCGACCGCTTCATCCACTGTGCGGCCGCGCCCTTCAGCGGAGCTCATTGCAACTCACCTCATGCCCTCATTTCTGCCAGTTATCTTTTGGGTCTTTTGGGTCTGGAACCATTCCTCGTTCCATTCTTCGGACCGTTGTCAGAGCCCTTCTTCGGCGGCGGCGGCCCATTCTTCGGACCGTTGTCAGGGCCCTTCTTCGGCGGCGGCGGCGTCCCGCCCTTCGCATCAGATCCCCCGGAGACGATCCGCCTGAACCGCGCCGGCAGAACGTTCCCCCAGCCGACCACGAAGCTCTGCTGAATGATACTGACGCAGTTGCCGACAAACCAGTAGAGTCCCAGGCCGGCTGGGACGTTCAGGGCGAAGTACCCGATCATCAGCGGGGAGAGCCAGACCATCGTCCGCTGCATCGACTGGGTCTGCAGCTCCTGCTCCGTCGGGTTGGGAGCCGGGGGCATCTGCAGCATCCGCGACTGCACCAACGTGGTGAGCGCCGCGAGCAGCGGGAAGACCAGGAAGGCGGGAACCGGAATCGGCAGCCCGGAGATGAGGTAGTGGTGGCTGGGGTTGTCGTTGAGGTTCGATACGAACAGGAATGGCTGCGGTGGATGGCCGGCCTTGGCGAAGCCCTGAAAGACGTAATAGAGCGCGGTCAGGATAGGAAGCTGAACGATCAACGGAAGGCATCCCACCAGGCCGCCAAGCGGGTTGACCCCATGCTCCTGGTAGAGCTTCATTGTCTCGGCGTTCAGCTTCGTCTGGTCCTTCTTGTACTTCTTCCGCAGCTCGGCCACCTGCGGGCCGAGCTTTCGCTGCTCGACCATCGTCCTGCGCTGTGTCACGAGCTGGAACTGCTGGAGCGGCGAGAGGATCAGCCGGATGGTGATCGTCAAGACGATGATCGCGACCCCATAAGCGCCGATCGAGTCGATGATCGGAACGCCCTGCAGGTGGACGTACAGGAAGTTCAAGAATCCTTCGAGGGGTTTCTCGATGACCGCCTGCCAGAGGTCGTGGATCGGCTTGAGAAAATCGCCGATCTGCTTGACGAATCCGCTCAGTTTCTTTTCTCCGATGAAAGGTGTACGGCCGGATCAGGGGACAGGATCGTAGCCGCCCTTGGCGAAGGGATGGCAGCGTGCGATCCGCACCGCTCCCATCCAGCCACCGCGCAGCCAGCCGTACCTCTCAACCGCCTCGTAGGTGTAATGGGAGCAGGACGGGTAGTAGCGGCAGGAAGGCGGAAGAATCTTCGAAAACGACATCTGGTAACCCCGAATCATGGTGAGCAAGAGCCTGGTCATGAGTTGAGCTTCGACAGTCTGAGCGTCACCTGCTCCGCCTCGGCCACGAGCTCCGCGAAAGCAATTTCCAGCGCCGCCGGGCGGGCGATCAGGACCACGTCATATCGTATTCCCACGCCGGTGAGCGGCGAATCAGCGCCGAGCAAAATCCCCCGGGCCAGCTCGCGCAGCCGGCGCTTCGCCCGGTTGCGGTCGACCGCGCGCTTCAGCGTCCGGCTGACCGCGACCCCGACTCGGCTCTGGTCCAGCTGGTTGGGCACGGCAAAGGCGACAAGGGCGCGCCCGCTGTAAAACCGCATGCCGCCGATTGCGGCCTGGAAATCACCATGCCGGCGCAGGCGGATGCGCCGCTTCACCGCCGCCTAGGCGGACAGCCGCTGGCGACCCTTGCGTCGGCGGTTCTGCACGACGCGTACTCCGCCCCTGGCGCTCATCCGGCGCAGGAAGCCGTGCACGCGACGGCGATAACGCTTCTTGGGTTGGAACGTTCGCTTGATGGTGGCCCCCCTGCAGGAGTCGTTAGCTGGCGAGAACCGCGGTAGTGTACCGGAGGGAGGCTGGCGCGATCGTGATAGCGCTTATGTCACTTCATCCGCTGGGCTGCATGCCTTGCGATGTCCACAGAGCTTTGCTACACTCCCCGCCCGGAAGCAGCCAGGTTAAGGGTTCGGGTATCGACCCAGTACAAATTGCACCAATCGATCCCGCTAAACGTTATAGCTGAGAATGCACTAACCGTATAACATCGCTTCCTGATTTCGGGATCGACTGGATAGTGGATTTCAACCGGCTGGGCAGCGCTAGCCTGTGGAAATCCCGTCCGCTCTTTTCCACAGGCACCAAGGAGGCGGAGCTCATGGTCAGGGAGCTTCGGGTTGAACCTGCTGTCGCGCAGATCGCGATTTGCGAGGTCCCCGCGTGAGCGAAATAGCAGAACAGGTCGAAAGAGGAGTTGGCCCCAGGTTGTCCACAGCATTTGCAGAGCGGGACAGCCAGTCGTCCCCAGGGGCCGGCACCGTCGTTCGCTGCCAGAGCTGCGCCTCCGGAGAAGGAGATATGAGGTGAATCAGGACCAGATCTGGTCACAGGTCCAGGAGGAGCTGCGCTTTCAGCTGGCGAAGCGGACCTATGACATGTGGCTGAAAAACACATCTGTGGTTTCAGCCGACGGCGGAACATTCCGCATCGGCGTACCGAGCAAGCTCGCCAAGGACTGGCTCGAAGACCGGTTCTCCGGCCTGATCCAGGAAACACTTCAGGCGGTCACCGGGTCCGAGGTGGACATCGATTTCGTCATTTCGCCGACCGGACATCGACCCGCGCTGTCCAGCGTCGACGGCGACTTCGGCAGCGCGTCCGAGAATGGGCATGGCAACGGACACGACAACGAAGTCGAGACGATGCCGGACGCGCCGGTCATCGCACCCTCGGAGCTCAACGCACGGTTCCGGTTCTCATCATTCGTCGTCGGACACAACTCTCAATTTGCCCACGCCGCGGCCAAGGCGGTCGCTGAGGCTCCGGGCGACAGCTACAACCCGCTGTTCCTCTACGGAGGAGTGGGGCTTGGCAAGACCCACCTTATGCATGCGATCGGTCACGAGGTCCACGACCGCTTTCCGCGTAAGCGAGTCGTGTATCTCACGTCTGAACAGTTCACCAACGAGGTGATCAGCTCGATCGCTACTGCGCGCATGGGCGAGTTCCGTCACAAGTACCGCACCGTGGACGTCCTCCTGATCGACGACGTCCAGTTCCTCGCAGGCAAGGACCGTACGAAGGAGGAGTTCTTCCATACCTTCAATGCCCTGCACGAGATCAACAGACAGATCGTTATATCGTCAGACCGCCCTCCCAAAGAAATTCCAACATTGGAGGACAGGCTTCGTTCGAGGTTCGAATGGGGACTGATCGCTGACATTCAGTCGCCCGACTTTGAGACCCGGCTCGCCATCCTTCACTCCAAGCTCGGAGGCAACACGAGCCTGATCCCGGAAGAGGTCCTCAACTTCATCGCGCACAAGGTGCAGCGAAACATTCGCGAGCTGGAAGGGGCCCTGACACGCGTCCAGGCATTCGCCGCGGTTCACCAGCGCCAGGTCGACGAAGAGGAGGCCGCCCGGTTGCTGGCCGACATCATCCCGGCCGGGACTCGAAAGCCCATCAACGTCGAGCGGATCCAGGCGCTTGTCGCCGACTACTACAACGTCACGCTCGAGGATATGAAGAGCAAGCGCCGCGACAAGCACATCGTCTTTCCGCGGCAGGTCGCCATGTTCCTCGTGCGTGAGGAGACGCCTTCGTCCCTGCCCGCGATCGGCAAGGCATTCGGCGGGCGCGACCACACGACGGCGCTGCACTCGATCGAAAAGATCGCCAACGAGCTGAAGGAGGACGAGCGGTTGAGGTACGAGGTGCAGGCGATCCGCGAGCGCCTTTACGTTCAGTGATCCGCCTGTCCACAGTTTGTTCGAACCGCCTTGGGACGTACGACCCACTTTCGTCCGGCGGCCAGATCCTCCCCAGGCACTCAACAGGTCTCAGGTCATCGACGGACCTTTACCCAGACCTTATGCACCAAACCGGCCGATCTGTAAATGATCTCGACATCCACAGTTCGCACAGCGCTTACTGTTATCTACTACGGATAAATTCAATCAAGAGAATCTCTATCAACGGGGGACAAGTGTCTTGAACTCGAAAGTACTAGCTGCCCAGATGAAGGTCACCTGCAGGCCATCTGTTTTAGGTCAGGCGCTGCAGGTTGTTTCGCGAGCCATCTCCAGCCGGACCACCCTGCCCATCCTCAACAACATCCTCATCGAGACGACCTCTGAAGGGCTCGCACTGACCGCCACCAACCTGGAGATCGGCATTCGCAAGCTCGTGCCGGCAGAGGTGGCGATGGAAGGCGCCACCACCGCGCCGGCCAGGCTCCTGACTGATTTCGTCGGAACTCTCCCCGACCAGGATCTAGAGCTCGCGCTCGATGGGGCGAGCCAGTCGCTCAGCCTTCGCTGCGCTCGTTTTGACACGCACATCAAGTGCATCGAGGCTGAGGAGTTTCCGCCCGGTCCGCGGCCGGACGAGGGTGACCGTCTCGAGGTTGCCCTCGACGAGTTGGTCAGCGCGGTCGAGCAGACGCAGATGGCGGCGTCGACCGATGAGGCTCGTCCGGTCTTGACCGGCGTGCTGGTCCTGATCCAGGGCGGCAGCTTGACCCTGGCGGCGACCGATGGTCACCGCCTGGCGGTCCGGAAGCTTGCCGCCGCCGGCGCCGGCGACCTTGAGGCCAGCCTGATCGTCCCGGCCCGGGCGCTCGCCGAGCTTTCGAGGGTCTTTAAGGGTGAGCCTGGGAAGGTCGAGGTGATCATCTCGAAGGCCCGCAACCAGGTCTTCTTTCGCGCGGGCACCTCAGAGCTGACCTCCCGCCTGATCGACGGAAAGTATCCCAACTACGCACAGGTTATCCCCAGCAAGAGCTCCACCAAGGTGCGGGTCTCAACGAGCGAGCTCACGCAAACGGTCCGGGCCGTGTCGCTGTTCGCCCGCGACAGCGCGAACGTCATCCGGGTGAAAGCGCAGGCCGGTGCCCTGATCCTGTCCGCGACCACCAACGAGGTCGGGGACAGCAAGGCGGAGATGGCCGCGGACGTCGACGGTTCCGACATCCAGATCGCCTTCAACGCCCGCTACGTCCTGGATGCCCTGGCGGTGATCGGGGAGGATGAGGTCGAGCTGCTTTTCGACGGCCCTCTGAGCCCTGGGCTCCTCAGACCGCCGGGCAAGGAGCACTACCTGTACGTGATCATGCCCGTGCGGGTGGCGATGTCCTGAGGATGTCCTGAGGCGGAGTGCGACTCCGCAGGGTGCGACTCAGAAATCACCGTAACTACGCCCAGCTAGACCTCTCCCCTGGGCCGGGCGTCAACGTTTTCATCGGCGCCAACGGGCAGGGCAAAACCAACTTGCTCGAAGCGGTCGCGATGCTTGCGCTCTCGTCTTCTCCACGGGCGCGCCGCGAGCTCGAGCTGGTCGGCCCCGTCGCGCCGATGGCGCGGATCGAGGCGGAAGTGGAAAGCGGAGGCATCACGGCCGAGCTGGCGATCACCTTGACCGTGGAAGGCGACCGGGCACGGAGGGTGATAGAGGTCGACGGCGTCCGGCGGAGGGCTTTCGATCTCCCGGGCCGTTTCCGTGTCACTCTGTTCTGGCCCGACGACCTGGGCCTTGTCAAGGCGGGACCCGAGCTCCGGCGCCGCTTTCTCAACCAGATGCTGGTCCAGATCCAACCCGGCTACGCGCGCGCCCTCGCGGGCCTGAAAAGGGTGCTCGAGCAGCGGAACAGCCTCTTGAAACGGATCGCCGCAGGAGAGGAGGGCGGAGACGTGCTCGAGGTGTGGAATCAGGAGCTCGTCCAGCTCGGTGGCGAGGTGGCAACGGCACGCTCGGCGGCGGTCCTGGAGCTGCAGCCGGACGCTGCCCGATACCACGCGGAAATCGCCGGCGGCGAGCGCCTGGAGATCCGTTACGAAGGCCCTCCGCAGGACCTGGCCGAAGCTGTGCATAACTCGCTGGCGGAAGACCTCCGCCGGGGGTCCACCACCGTCGGTCCGCATCACGATGACCTGCGCGTGCTGCTCGACGGCCAGGAGGCGCGCGCCTACAGCTCGCAGGGGCAGCAGCGGACGGCGGTGGTGAGCCTGAAGCTGGCTGAGGCGGCCCTGGTGGCCAGGCGCACGGGTGAGCGCCCCGTACTCCTTCTGGACGATGTTCTATCCGAGCTCGACGCCGAACGGAGGGCCGCCCTGCTCAGGCAGGTTGCCGGCGAAGGCCAGGTCATCATCACCTCGGTGGAGGCGGGTCCTTTCCCGCCCGAGCTCATCGCGAGCGCCATGGTCTGGACCGTACATGAGGGCACGATCGAAGCCTGTGGATAAGTTGGGCAATATCCTGCCGAGGGTGCTTCGTCGCCAGCCCGGCGGCGCCAGGCTCATGGGCACCCAGGTCGCATCGGCGTTTCGGACCGTGATCGGGGTAGAACCGGCCGGCCTGTGCGATGAGATCGAGCTTCATTCGGGCACGCTGGTAGTCACCACCTCCAGCCCCGCGCTGGCTCACCAGCTGCGCCTGGACTCAGAGGTCATTCTCGGCCGGCTGAACCGTCTCGAGCTTGGGCGCAAGGTGCGGGGGCTTCGGGTCCGCATCGGCCACTCCACCCCCGCACAGTGAACGCACGGCTGGGAGCGGAGCAGCGCGCGGCGGCGGCCATCGGTGGCGGTCCGATCCGAGTGGTCGCGGGCGCGGGCACGGGGAAGACCGCGGTCATCGCGGAGCGCTTCAGCCGGCTGGTGGCCGGCGGCTCGTCGCCTGCGTCGATCCTCGTCATGACCTTCACCGAGCGCGCCGCGGCGGAGATGCGCCAGCGGATCGAGGACCGGATCTGCGCCGCGGCTCCCGCTGTGGGGACTTTTCACTCGATCGCGTTGGGGTGGCTGCGTGCGGACGGCCGCGCCGTGGGGGTGCCGGCCGACTTTCGAATCCTGGCCGGCGCCGACCGCTGGATCCTCGCCAGGGAGCTCATGTGGCAGCTCGGAGACAACGCTCTGACCGGTGACGAGCGTCCAGACGACCTGGTTGGGCCCGCACTGCAGATGCTCGAGCGTATGAAGCAGGAGCTGGTTCCGATCGGCAGGCTTGCCGCCTGGGCGCCGGCCGGCGACGACCCTGAGCGCGGTGACCTGATGCGCGCGTGTGTCCGGTTGTTTCGCGCCTACGATCGCGAATGCCGGAAGCGCCGCCTCCTCGACTTCGAGGACCTGCTCGTGCTCACCGTCCGGATGCTCGAGGAAAACGCGAAGCTCCTGGACCAGTACACCGCGCGCTATCGAGACGTGCTCGTCGACGAGTACCAGGACCTGAACCTTGCGCAGGAACGCCTGGTCGAGCTCATCGCCTCGAAAACCCAGCCGTTCGTCGTCGGCGACGACGATCAGTCGATCTATCGCTTTCGAGGGGCGTCCCGCGCCAGCCTCGAAAGGTTCATCGCCAGCTTTCCAGGCACTGGCACGATGACGATGGGCCGAAACCGGCGAAGCTCGCGACGCATTGTGGCGGCGGCCGCCGCGCTGATCGGGAACAACGGCAACAGGCTCCCCAAACAGCTGGTCTCGGCCATGCCAGGACCCGAGGTCGAGCTCTGGAGCTGCCCGGACGGACACACCGAGGCCACAGCCATTGCCACGCAGGCGGCGGACCTGGTTGAACGTGGAACATCCCTGCGGCAGATCGCGGTCCTGTGCCGAACCAATGCGATCGCACGGCCGATCGCATTGGCCCTCGCGGCCCAGGGACTTCCGCACGTGGTGATTGGAGGCCGCGGTTTTCACGACCGCGCCGAAATCAGAGATGTCATCGCTCTGCTGCGCGTGCTGCGCGACCCCGGCGACGTGGTGGCCATAGCCCGGTCCATCACCCGCCCGCCTTTGAGCCTCGATCTCTCGAGGGCCCTGGCGGTGCTTCGGGATCGCGGCGAACAGCCGCCCCTGGACGCTGTCAAGGCCTGGAAGCCGGCGGCATCGTTCGCGAGCCTGCTGGAGGAGCTGACCGCGGACTCCACACGTCTCGACGTGCGCGATCTGTTCTTCGAGCTGATGAACCGCACCCGCTACCTCGAAGTCGTTGGCGAAACACTGGAGGCGGGGGAGGCGGCGCGCGTCACCGCCAATGTGAGCCGCCTGGCCGAGATGATCGCTGAGTTTTGCGAAACCGCGGTCGATCGGTCGCTGACCGCTTACATGCATCACCTCGACCTCGTCCTGCTTTCCGGCGAGGACGAGGAGCCGGCTCCAGTCGAGACGGCGGACGACGCGATCCACGTCATGACCATCCACCAGGCCAAAGGGCTGGAGTTCGACGCCGTCTTCGTGCCGGGGCTGGTCGAAGGGCGCCTGCCGCAGTCGGGGAGGTCGCCTCGGTTCGAGCTGCCGCCTTCCGTCCTCGAGCCGCTCGTTCGGGGCCGCGAGGACGTAGTCGCCGAAGAACGTCGGCTCCTTTACGTCGCGATGACTCGAGCCAGGCGTCACCTGTACCTGACCCGCGCCTCGCACTACGAAGGCGGCCGCCGATGGAGACATTCGCGCTTTCTGGACGAGGTGCGGGCAGCGGGTGCGCGCACGGTTTGCGAGCGTGAGTTCGAAGCCGCGGCGCAGCCGCCCCCGCGTCGCATGCCACCGAAGCAGCCCGGCAAGGTGGTGCTTTCGTTCAGTGCTATCGCCGCCTACAGGGAATGCCCTCGCCAGTACTGGTTCCGCCAGGAGCAGCGTCTGCCAGCCGTGCAGAGCGCCGAGGCCGTTCACGGCGTGATCCAGCACGAGGTCTTGCGCCAGGCGGGAGAGGCTCGCAGGAGCGGCCGGCAGGTGACAGCGAAGGCGCTGAGGTCGATTCACGATGAGGTGTGGCGGCTGAGCGCCTTTCCGGATCCGCGTCGTGCCGCCACTTTCAAGCGCATCGGCGCCGCCCAGTTGGAGGCCTATCGCAGCCGTGGAGGATTCGACGCAGCGCCCGAGTTTCTCGAGCATCCTTTCAGCGCCGCTGTCGACGGATGGACCCTGCGCGGCGTCATCGATCGCATCGACCGCACAGACGCGGGCTGGCGGATTGTCGACTACAAGAGCGGCCGGCCGCTGACTCGGCGCCGGCGGGATCTCCAGGTCGCGCTATATGCGATCGGCGCCAACAATGCGCTGCGACTTGATCCCATCGAGCTGGAGGTGGTCTACCTTGCGACGGGCGAAAGCGTCAAGGTCGAGAAGGTTGGCGAGCTCGTCACCGACGCCACCGGCCAGGCCACCGAAGTTGCGGCGGGAGTCAGAGAGGGAATGTTCGAAGCGCGACCGGAGCGCCGGCGCTGCCGGCTCTGTCCTTACCGGCTCGCCTGCGCCGACGCCCTGTAACGGGCCGCGAGCAGAAGGCACTCGCGCGCGATGTCCGAGGAGGCGTATGGATGAGCAAGCTCCTGGGCCTTGCGTGACATCTCGCGCCACGTCGGTCCGCCTTCGGCCAGGACCCTGACCTCATCGAGCAGGTCCGAGTCTTTCGGCGCGTAGGCGCCGAAACCAGAGTCGACGACGTAGTCGACGTTTGGGGTTTCCTGTCCCGGCAGAAAGCCGGTGATGATCAGCGGCAGCCCTGTGGCGAGCGCCTCAGCGATCGCGCCGGGACCTGCCTTCGTCACCACCATATCGCAGGCCCGCATCAGCTCGGGCATGTAGTCGACAAACCCCAAGACCAGGGTTTGGGTCGCGAAGCGAAGCTCCTGCAAGCGCCGCCGCAGCTTCTCGTTTCGTCCGGCCACGACTACGAGCTGCCACTGGTACGGCTCCCAGGCGAGGGCGCGCACCTGCTGTGTGAGATGTCCGACCCCGGCCGCACCGCCCATCACCAACACGGTGAACCGGCCCTCGTCGAGACCGAACCGTCGGCGCAGTGCCTGCTTCTCGCCTGGAGCAGGCGGCCGGAAACGAAGGTCGACGGGAAGCCCGAGCAGCTTGACCCGGTCTACCGGGACCCGGCGTCTCAAGGCCACCTTGCGCGCGAGCTCGGTGGGAGCGATCACCAGGTCGGCCTGGCTGAAGGTCCAGCCGCGGTGAAAATCGACGAGGTCCGTGATCACCGTCATGAGCGCGCGCGGCCGGCCGCTCTTTCGAATCGCCTGGTGGCTGATGTGATTGAGCAGCGGGTGCACCGACAGCACCACGTCGGGGTCGTGGGACTTCAAGAGATCGATCACCGACTTGCGCACGCCAGGACCGAAGACGGCGCGGATCGCAGCGAAAGCCGGCCTGGTGTTGCTCGTGTGGTAGACCGCCCCCCACGCGGCGCGCGACCGGCGGATCACCGGCGAGTAAAGAGAGGCGAGCCTGCTGACGACGGTAGGGCCCTGCCCGATCAATGGGTCTGCGACAGTCACGATGCAGCTGGGGTCGAGCAGCTTGAGAGCGTCGGTCAGGGCGCGCGCGGCGGCCCGGTGGCCCCCACCCGTATCGCTGAAAAGGATCAGGATCCGCGGCGAATCGCCTGCAGGTGTCGGTAGGAGGGGCGGCGCCTTGGGAGGGCCGGCGTCCGCCGGCTCGACGGTTACTTCCGTCGCGCCGCCGCGCGGCGCGCGATCCACCGCATGTTGTACTGGGAGAGGAGGAAGGTGACGAACACCATGGCGATGATCCCGATGCCGACCCACAGGATGGTTCGCTTGGCGAGCTCACCGGGAGCGAGCGGCGCGTTTCCTGCTCCCAGCGTGTTCTGCTGGATGATGTAAGCGGCCAGGTCTTTGACGTCCTGGTCCGTCAGCGCGGCGTTTCCGCCCTTGGGCGGCATCGCGATCTGCTTGGGGTCATGGGGCTGCGGCGTGCGGCCGTTGGTGATGATGTTGATCAGGAAAGTCGGGTCGAGGGGGTTAGACACGCCAGGCAGCTTGTCGATCGGGTTGAGGACCGCGCCGATCCCTCCTTCGAGGCTGGCGCCGTGGCAGGTGGCGCAGTTCTGGCCGTAGAGAGCGGCTCCCCTTGTGGGGTCGCCAGGTAGGGCTGCCGCGGTGCTGCCTGAGGGTGACGGCGAGGGGGAGCTGGCCGCCAGCGTCGTGATCGCCGTCAAGGCGACCAGCACTGGTATCGCAAGCGCGACCAGCGCGGAAAGCTTGAAGCCCTTCGGGAGGCGCATCGCGCGCCAAATCATAACTACCTCTATTCCCGGACCTCGGCGGGAATAGCTGCTGAGCGCGTAGGTTTTACTGGTATGGCATCCTGCTCGCCGGTCTCTCGTTCCGGCTTCTGCTGCGTCTCACGGCGCTGGCTTGACGCGAGATCGGCCTACCGTGGCTGAGGCGACCCGACTGATCGACGACCGCGCCGCCCGCAGGCGGATCGCGGTCATCTCCATGCACACGTCCCCGACGGCTTCGTTGGGCCAGAACGCAAACGGCGGCCTCAACGTATACGTAAGAGAAGTCTGCACCGCATTCAGCGAACACGGCATCGCCACCGACATCTTCACCCACAAACAGTCCATCGATGACCCGGATGTCGAAACGCTTGCCCCACTCTCGCGGGTGATCTACCTCCCCGCGGGCAACGGGCTCGACAAGTACTCCCTGTATCGCGAGGTGCCCTCGTTCGCCGCCCGGATCAAGGAATTCGCAGTCCGTCAGGACCTCCGCTATGACCTCCTGTACTCGCACTATTGGCTGTCGGGTGAGGTCGCCTGCCTGCTCCGGCCGGAGCTCGCCACCGGCTGGGCTCACATCGCGCACACGCTGGGATTGGTCAAGAATCGCACCCTCGCCGCCGGCGCCCGGCCGGAGCCCGAGCTTCGCATCCGTATCGAGGCCGAGCTCGCTGAACAGGCAAACCTTCTGATCGCTTCCACCGACGACGAGGCGCACGAGCTGATCGCCGGCTACGGGGCCGACCCGGAGCGCGTCTGCGTGGTGCCTCCCGGGGTCGACCTCGGGATGTTCCAGCCCATGGATCGGGCCGATGCCCGGCGCGAAATCGGTTACCGCAGCGGCCGTCTCCTCCTGTTCGTCGGCAGGCTGGAGCGGCTCAAGGGTGTCGAGGTTGCGATTCGAGCCCTCGGGCTGTTGCGTGACCGGCAGCATGATGACGTGCGGCTTTTGATCCTGGGCGAGGACAGCCACGAGGGCGAAGAGAGCGAGACGGAGCGACTCAAGGCGATTGCCTCAGAGGTGCGGGTACGCGATCGAGTGGACTTCGTCGGTTCGGTCGCCCACCACGAGCTGCCGTACTTCTACGCCGCGGCCGATGTCTGCGTGATGCCGTCTTACAGCGAATCGTTCGGCCTGGTCGCACTGGAAGCGCAAGCGTGCGGCTGTCCCGTCGTTGCCTCGGGGGTTTCCGGGCTGCGCTCGGTCGTCCGCGACGAGGTCAGCGGCTACCTTATCGACGAGCACGACCCGGCGGCGTACGCGGAGCGAATCGGACGCCTGCTCGAGAACAGCGAGCTCGCGCAGCAGATGGGGCGCCGAGGCCGGCTGCTGGCTCAACGGTTCTCCTGGTCGCGCACGGCCGACAGGCTGGAAGAGCTCTTCGAGCAGGTCGTCGGGCGAAATCAGGCCCTGGTCCAGGCGAGCGCGCGGCAAGAATAGGGAAACGAGCTCGGGTCGTATCGCGTCAGTGCCGTAGGTCGCGTCCCGTCCGCATTCATGAGCCAGACCTGGTTTCCGCTGATGAACGCGATCTGATGCCCATCCGGTGACGGGACCGGGGCTGAGAGGTCCACGGTGGGGTCTGCCGGGAAAGCGGACCCGGCAGTCAACGCGGCAGGCGGAGCGACGACGTTGACCACGAACGCCTTGTGAGAGCTGTTTGCCGCCGACTGCACAGCCGCAGCGAACACGAGGTGGGTCGAGTCCGGAAGCCAGGCCGGGGGACCGAGGTCTCCGGAGGCGACTGTGGTCGTCGTGCCGGCTCCTGCAAAGTTCTTGACCTGGAGGCTGGTCGCCCCGCCGTCGTCGCGCAGATACGCGATGCGGTCTCCTGACGGCGCCCAGGTGACGTCGCTGACCGCGCTCGTGTCGACGGCAAGCTGGTAGCGCGCCCGCAGGCCGACGTCATAACCCCAGATCTTGTTCGGCGCAAGCGCGCCCTGCACGAACGCGATCCTCAATCCATTGGGCGCGACCGTTGCCTGCGCCACATCGGTGGCGATCACCTCGTCAAGCCCGTCGGCAGCCTGTCGGTGCAAGACCCCGGCGTCGTCGATGAACGCATAGCCCATGCCCGAAGCAAGAGCGCCCGCCCACGCACCTTTGAAGGAGAGCTGCACGGTCCCGCTGCCCGGTACGAACTGGGACCAGGCCTCGCCATCGCCCTGGATGAGAAGACTCTCGCCGCCTGGCGCCCAGCTGAACGAGCGCACCGCGCTGTCGTTGAACAGCTGGCGCGGGAAGGCGGTCTCGTTGACCATCCACAATCCACCCGGGGCCCCCCCGGTGCCGTCGGTGGCGAAGGCAAGCCAGCCCTTCAGCGCCTGTGGAGAACCTGTCGCGAAGCGGATGGTCTGGTCGCGGCCCAGCTGGTTGCCATCGATATCGAGGGCCGCCGTGTTGACCGACACCTGGTAGGTGGTGTCGGGAGCGAGGAGCTGAGACGGGGCGATGACGGCTCGGCGGCCATCAGTAGGGTCCAACCGCACGTCAAACGGGATGCTGGGGTTGAAGGTGAGCGCCGACCGCAGGCTTGTCACGTTCATCTCGCGCGTGAAGACGAAAGTGATGTATGCGGCCGGGTCTACGCCTGTGTCCGCGTCCGAGGGCGTCGAGGTGGCGAGGTCAGGAGGACCCTCGGTCACGAATGACCAATGGTGGCGCAGCGAGTAGGTGTTGCCCACGAGGTCTCGATAGCCGGCCTCGAGTATCACTTCGTAGGTTGTGCTCGCCTGCAGGGTGGTGTGGTTGTAGACGAGCTGGCGCGCGCTCTCCCAATGCACAGTACCGTCGGACACCGGGAAGAGATGAAGCCGGCTTTCCACGGACGCCTGATCGACGGCGTGGTCGAACGCGATCCTGATCGGGGCGGCCGTCGAAACTTCGATCGCGCCGCGCTGGGGCGAGTAGTCGACGATCTGGGGCGGGTTGCCGCCGCAGGCGGTCAGCGGAATCAGCAACAGCGTCCCGATCGTCGCGCCGGCGAACAGGCGCATCTGCCGCGGGCCCTCCCTCTCCCGTGTCGGTCCCTCCCCCAGCCGACCTACCGTAGCCGAGGCTAAGCGAGAAACGAAGGAGAGGCAACCCACCCTGTTAAGGCTACGTGCGGCTTAGAGGTGCGACTTGAGCCGGGCCCTCATCTCCTGGGCGAGCTGCTCGAGCCGCGAGGAATCCACGAAGAGGAGCGAGATGCTCGGGATCTGATCGATCGCAGCCTCGACGCCCCCGAGAGACGGGTCGGCCGCACCGAGAATGTCCTTCACCTTGCGAGCGCGGTTGCCCAGGGCGTCCTCCGCCATCGCCTGAAGCTCCGCGACGATCGCTGCCCAGTCAAGCTGCGGTCCGGAGGTCCGTGGAGGCGTGGTGGGTGCGACCTGCACCGAGGGCGGTGTCGGCTGCGTGTAGTTGGAGTAGGCACCGGTCGGGATCTGCGTGGTCGGAGGTTCTGCCGGCATGACCGGAATCGTGGGGTTGGTCGGCATGACTGGCTCTGGCGCGGGCGCCACAGGAGCAGGCGGCGCCGGCGCAGGTGCGCCGACCTGCGAGCCGCGCGAGGCCCTCAGCCCGCCCACGATCTCGTCGACGTCGAGAGGCGGATGCTTGGTCGCGTCGGCCGACTTGACCTCGATCATCGCGGCGGGGTCGTCGCAGAGCGCCAGCGCGCGGTCGGGCTTGTCGGAGATGTCTCGCGATTCGCTGGTGTACGCGCCGGCGAGCTCGCCGTTGGCGAGGATGATCACCCCAGTACCGCCTGCCGACCGGATCATCACGCTGCCGCTCAGCTTGCGGTCGCTGAGAAACTTGAGAAGGGCCTTCATGTCCACCCAGGCCGCGTACAGCTCGGTATACATCGGCCTCGAAACGGTCAGCTCGTAAAGGCCGTCGATCAGCTCCGGCGAGAGTCCGACCACGTCCAGGACCCCGTGTCCGCTCGTAACGTCATCGTTGAACCGCTGCAGCGCCTCCTTGCCGAGCACAAGGCTGCCCACGTCCGCGGCACCGTCGTACATGCACTCGAGCGCCGAGCCCTCGCGGAACAGGATCAGTCCGGACGCATCGTCGGTCAGCAAGCGCACGTAGCCCGTGTAACCCTCCTTTTCGAGGGTCGTGATCAGGCGCGGGAAATCCACGAATGACGTCTTCAAGGAGTCATAGATGATCTGTCCCGCGGGAACGGGAATGGGTTCGCGTCCGTGCTTCGGCTGCGGGCGGTGCTTCACGCCGCGTCTTGGCTGGGGTGCTTCCACCTTTCTCTCCGGTTCAAGATGATCTTTGCGATCAACGCGTGCCTCGATTCTCTCCGGCCTGGCCTCGACCTCGGCCACGGGCTCGGCAGCGGCCGGCACGCTGGACGCTGATTCTGCGGTCTGGACCAACTCCGGGATGCCGGCTTTGACCGACTCGTCAGCCGGCAGCTTGGCCTTGGCGTCAAACTCGAAATCGCCCCTGGTCCAGTGAAGGGCGGTGACCACGGCGTCGTCGCCGGCCTTTCCATCGCTCTGGGCGTGGAAAAGATGACCGAACAGAAAGTAAAGCGAGGCCGACTGTCCATTCCCATTGCGGACGGTAAGGGTACCTGTGGAGCGCTCTCCCTGAGCAGCCTCCAGAAGTGAACGAAGGGGAATTTCGGCCAATGAGCCGTGCGCCTGCAAGAGCCTTCTCCTGAGATCGGCCCAGCCCGATCGGGGGGATAAAGAGAAAGTTAGTATAGATATCGAGATCAGATCCGCGCGCCCGGAGCCGCCTGAGACCGGCGAAGCCGCCCCCTTGAGCTCGCGACCGCCTGCCCGGTTGATTCTCGTTCGCCACGGCCAGTCCACGTGGAACCGCGAGCACCGCATCCAGGGTCAGCTCGATCCCCCTCTGTCGGATGAGGGCCGGCGGCAGGCCGAGCTGCTCGGGCGCCGGCTCGCCGGCCGCCGGCTCACAGGCTTCTACGCGAGCGACCTGAAGCGCGCCTTCGAGACAGCGCAGGCGATCGGCGCGGTGATCGGTCTCGACCCGGAGCCCATCCCTGGCCTTCGCGAGATCTACCTCGGAGAGTGGGAGGGTCTGCGCACAGTGGAGATCGCCGAGCGATTTCCCGAAGCATGGGCGAGGTGGAGCGAAGAGCCAGACTGGGACGTCGTGCCCGGCGGGGAGGGCGCCGCTCGATTCGAAACCCGCGTGATGGGCGCGCTGGACGCGATTCGCGACAGCCACGCACACGGAGACGTGCTGGTGGTCACCCACGGTGGCGTCATCCAGGTCGCGCTGCATCGAGTGGTCGGTCGTCCGAGCCACGGGCTCTTTCCCTTCAAGATCCAGAACGCCTCTATCTCGGTGATCGAGCACGGAGACGGCCGCATGGTCGTCGCCGGCTCCAACGACGTCGGTCACCTCGAGCCGGAGCTCGTCACCGAACCCGGGCCAGGATGACGAATGATGCTTCGCGGTGGGACGGCGAGCTCGAAGAGCGAACCACGCCCGCTCCGTTGCTCCAGTCGTGGGCGTGGGGTGAGGTACAGGCGCGCGCAGGATGGAGCGTCGAGAGGGTCCGCCTCAAAGGAGGTGCGATGGCGAGCGTGCAGGTGCGCTCCGTGGGCCCCGCACGAGAGGCATACGTCCCGCGCGGTCCGCTGCCTGCGACCGACGAAGCTATTGACGCGCTCGTCGAATGGGCACGGGGCGCCCGGATGGCCCGGTTAGTTGTGGAGCCGCAAGCGCCGGTGGCTCTCGAAGACGCGCTGTCGGGCCAGGGGTTTGCCGCGATCGCACCGACCCAGCCCCAGCACACCCGCGTCCTGGAGCTGCGACCGCCCGACGAACTGCTGAAAAGCTTCCGCCATGGGCGCAGGTACAACATCCGCGCGGGGCTGCGTCGCGGCGTGGCCGTAAAGGAAGGCAAGGACGCAGCCGAGCTGGCGCGCCAATCCGCCGCGGTCGAGCGGCGCGAGTCGATTCACCTGCCGGACCGCGTCTACTACGAGCTGCTCCTCGAGCTGTTGCCCTGGTGCCGAACCTATGTTGCCTACCAGGAAGGCACCAACGAGGCGCTCGCCGCGGTGCTGGTCGCTCGTCACGCGGGCCGTGCGTACAGCCTTTTCGCCGGCCGCAGCGGCGCTCACCCCGAGCTGATGGGCAACGACCTGGCCTGGTGGTCCGCGATCAGCTCGGCTGCGGAGGCGGGCTGCAAGGACTTCGACTTCTGGGGCGTGCCGCCTCCGGGCGCCGGCCCGGAGCATCCCTGGTACGGCCTGGGGTTCTTCAAATCCGAGTTCGGAGGCGAGGAGGTGAGCTACCCGGGGGCGTGGGAGCTCGTGCTTTCAGGCGCCGGCGCGAAGCTCATCGCCCTCGAAAAGAAGTCGCGCACCTACGTTCGGGGCCTGAAACGAAACATCTCCTAACAATCCTTCAAATCGGTTAGGATTGTCGCAGGGTGGCAGCGGCTGTCGATTCCTCGCGGAAAGTCCTCGTCGTGGATCCGGACGCGTCGGCGCGCCGGGACGTACGCGCCGCCTGCGAACAGGATGGCTATCAGGTGCTGGAGGCCGATGGCGGAGCCGACGCGCTGCGCCAGGTCGAGCAGTCACATCCGAGCCTGGTCCTGCTCGAGGTCACTCTTCCCGACGGCGCCGGCTTCGACGTTTGCCGGGAGCTGCGCAAGATGGATGCTGCCGTGCCCGTGATCATGATGAGCTCGCGCTCGGACGAGATCGACGTCGTCGTGGCGCTGGAGATCGGCGCGGACGACTTCGTCAGCAAGCCTCTTCGTTTACGCGAGCTGGTGGCCCGGATGACCGCGCACTTGAGGCGCAGCCGTTTCGAATCGGCGGAGGCGATGCGCAGCCGCCTCGAGTTTCGCGACCTTGTGATCGACGTCAACGAGAGGCGCACGTACAAGTCGGGCAGGGAGGTGGAGCTCACCCACACCGAGTTCGACCTCTTGACATTCCTCGCCAGCAACGCCGGCAAGGTGCTCAGCCGCGAGAAGATCCTGAACTCGATCTGGGGCTACGAGTATCCGATCGAGACCCGCGTGATCGACGTGCACATCCGCAACCTTCGGCGAAAGATCGAAGCCCAGCCCTCACGTCCGTATTACATTCTGGCCGTCCCAGGAATCGGCTACCGGTTCACCAACGCCCGCCCGGGCTGAATAATGGGAATCTAACTCCCAGCTCGGAAAGCGATTCGCGCACGAACGCCCGCTCACCTATGCGTGGGTGAGGAATCGCGAGGTCACGCTGCCGGATGCGCTCGTCGCCGAACAGCAATATGTCCACATCGATGACGCGAGGTCCCCAGCGCGGCGCCGCCTTGCGCCCCCCTTCCACCTCGACCTCCTTCGCGGCCTTCAGCAGCTGACGCGGCGTGCCATGCCATTCCACCTCGATCGCCTGGTTCAAAAAGGGTGGTTGCTCCGCGACGCCCCACGGCTCGGTCTCGATGACGCGGCTTTGACGCAGGATGCGCGCTCCTTTTTGACGCAGTCGCCTACGCGCGGCGCTGAGGTTGCGGGAACGGTTTCCCAGGTTGGAGCCGAGGCCCAGGTATGCGGTGGTCAACGCATGCGGTCGGCGATCTGACCCACTCTCGTCATCTCTCGCACGTCGTGCACGCGGATGACGTCCGTGCCGCGCAAGATCGCTGCGGTCACCGTGGCGGCGGTGCCCTCGATTCGCTCGTCGACAGGCAGGTCCAGCGCCTTGCCGATGAACGACTTGCGCGAAGTTCCGATGAGGATCGGCTGGCCCAGCTCGCGCAGCTCAGACAGCCGCCGCATCACGATCCAGTTCTGCTCCGCGGTCTTGCCGAATCCGATTCCCGGGTCGATCAGCACCCGCTCGCGCGGCACGCCGGCCTCGAGCGCTCGATCGACCGAGTTGCGTAGGAAATGCTTGATCTCCTCCATCACGTCGCCGGCGTAGTCCGTCCCGTCCTGGTTGTGCATCAGCACCAGCGCACAGTTCCGGGATGACGCAAGCTGGGCCAGGCCCGGCGAGCGGCTCAAGCCCCAGATGTCGTTGAGCATGGTAGCCCCGGCCGCGACCGCCGCCTCCGCCACCTCGAGCTTGTAGGTGTCGATCGAGATCGGGACCTCGGTCTCACGCGCGAGACGCGCGACCACCCCTTCCGTGCGCGCGATTTCCTCGGAGGTGCTGATCGGCTGGTGGCCCGGGCGGGTTGACTCACCTCCGACGTCGAGCATGTCCGCTCCCTCGCGTACCATCCGCAACCCCTCAGATGTGGCGAGTTCCTCGTTGCCGCCGACTCCGTCACCGCTGAACGAGTCGGGCGTGACGTTGATGATCCCCATCACGTAGGTTCGCAAGCCCCACTCGAAGCGGCGCCCGCCGATGTCGGCGATCACCTGCCGATTATGCTGCCCACCAGCAATGAAGCTGGGCGAGTTGGCTCGGGGCGTGCCTGCGTCCGCACTCGATGGCGATGGCGAGGTCGAGATCACCGGGATCGCGTATGACTCGCGGCGCGTGAAGCCAGGTGACCTGTTCGTGGCGGTCGAAGGCCTGCAGGCCGACGGCCACGCTTTCGCCGGCGACGCGGTCGCCAGGGGCGCGGTCGCCGTGGCCGTCGATCGGGACGTGACGCTGCCCAAAGGGACGCCCGTCCTGCGCATCGCCTCCACTCGGATCGGGCTCGCCGAGGTGGCGGCCGAGTTCTACGGCCGGCCGTCGCGGAAGCTCCGGGTGGCCGGCATCACCGGGACGGATGGAAAGACGACGACGACTCATATGGCGGAGCATGTGCTGCAGGCCAGTGGCGTGGTGGCCGGTGCGATGAGCACGGTGTCTTTCACCGGTAACGGCGGCGAGGTGGACAACCTCAGCGGCCAGACCACGATGGAGGCGCCCGAGGTCCAGGCGTGGCTCGCACGGATGGTCGAGGGGGGTGTTGGGTACGCGGTCATCGAGACGACGTCGCACGCGCTCGTTCAGGAGCGGGTCCGGGCGTGTGACTTCGACGTCGCGGCATTCACCAACGTCGGCCACGATCACCTCGACTACCACGCCACGTGGGACGAATACCTCGAAGCGAAGGCTCGCCTGATCGACCTGACCGCGAACGCTGCGGACAAGGGAATCGAAAAGACCGCCATCTTGAACCGTGACGACGCGAGCTACGAGCGCCTGGCGCGCAGGCAGATCGCGCGCCGCTGGACCTATGGATTGACCACCGCCTCCGACCTCCATCCGCTCGAGCTCAGCGTCACCGGAACCAGCTCGCGTTTTCGCATGAAGACACCCCTCGGCGAGACCGACGTGACGCTGCACGTGCCCGCCCGTTTCAACATCTACAACGCGCTCTGCGCAGCAGGCGTCTGCCTGGCGCTGGGCGTGCCCCTCGACTCAGTGGGTGCAGGGCTTGCGGGTTTCGAAGGCGTGCGCGGCCGGCTCGAGCCGGTCGACGTGGGCCAGGACTTTCGCGTGTACATCGATTTCGCGCATTCGGCCGGCGCGCTGGCCAGCGCCCTCGCCGAGCTGCGTCCCTTCACGCCGGGGCGCCTGATCGTGGTGTTCGGCTCGACCGCCCGCTCCGACCACGACCGTCCTGGAATGGGACGCGCGGCGGCCGACTTCGCGGACTTCTTCATCATCACCACGGACGACCCTCTCGACCAGGATCCGGTGGAGATCGCCCGCGACGTCCAGACGGGCGCGGAGGGCAAGGCTCCCGGGCACGACTACGAGATCGTCATCGACCGGCGCGCCGCCATCCGGCGCGCGATCGAGCTGGCCCGGCCGGGTGACTGCGTGCTGCTTGCGGGGAAAGGCCACGAGCGGTCGATGCGGATGGCATCCGGCTCCGAGCCGTGGGACGAGCGGGCCGAGGCCGAGGCGGCGATCAAGGAGCGGCTGGCTCTTCGCTAAGTAGCCACGCGAACTCAGAGTGTTCCCGCCATGAGTTCGCGGGGACCCCTAGGTGGCGCCGCCCCCGACCATGCGCACTATCTCCAGGGTGTCGCCCGCGCCCAGCGTCACGGCTTCATACGCCGATCTTTCGATGATCGTTCCGTTGTGCTCGACCGCGATAGCGCGCGGGTTTACCCCGAGCTGCGCCAGGTAGGCGACCAGCAGCGTCGGACCTTCGAGCTCGACCTGCTTGCCGTTGATCTGAAGCTTGATCAACTGAACATCCCAATCGCCGCGTAGCCCCCCGCACCCGCGGCGACGCACTCCGCGATCCGTTCCTCGGTGACGCCGCCGATAGCGAGCACGGGGATGCCCACCGCCCGCACCACCCGCTCCAGCGCCGCCAGGCCGGCGGGCTCGGTGCCCGGATGGCTCGCGCTCTGCCAGATGGGCCCGAAGATGACGAAATCGGCGCCTTCGCGCTCAGCATCTTGCGCGGCGCTGAGCGAGTGCACCGAGCGTCCGACCAGGCGGCGGCCCAACAGCGTCCGCGCCTCGGCGACGGAGACGTCGCTTTCCGGAAGGTTCACTCCGGCGGCGCCGGTCGCGAGCACCACGTCGCAACGCGAGCTGACCAGGACCGGCACCGAGGCAGTTGCGACGAGCTCGGACGCCTCGCGCTCGAGAGCGATGGTACTGAGGCCTGGTGCGCGCAGCTGGACGATCGTCGCCCTGGGCGCCGCCCTCAAGCCCGCGTTCGCGCTGCCGACGACGGCCATCGCGACAGGCAGCGTCAGGACGGTCGCGAGATGCCCTCGGTCGGCGAGCTGGGGCTGGCCTCGCCACGTTTGGGTATGCGTCCGGCGTTGTAGGCCTTACGCCCTGCCTCGGCGCCCTCTTTGATCGCAGCGGCCATCAAGGCAGGGTCGCCGGCCAGCGCGATCGCGGTGTTCACCAGCACTGCATCGGCGCCGAGCTCCATCGCCAGCGCGGCGTCGGAGGGCGCCCCGATTCCGGCATCGACCACGACCGGCACCGATGCCTCTTCGATGATGATGCGGATCTGCTGAAGAGTCTGGAGTCCCTGGCCTGAGCCGATCGGTGAGCCGAGCGGCATCACCGTCACGGTGCCGATCTCTTCGAGCTTCTTCGCCAGCACGGGGTCGGCGTTGATGTACGGCAGCACCTTGAACCCTTCGCCGACGAGCACCCGGGCGGCCTTCAGCGTCTCCTCGGGATCAGGGAAGAGGTAGCGGGGGTCGGGGATGACCTCGAGCTTGACCCAGTCCGACAGGCCCATCGAGCGCGCCAGGCGCGCGATGCGGATCGCTTCATCGGCGGTCCGGCAGCCCGCGGTGTTGGGCAAGATGCGGTAGCGCTTCCAATCGACGACGTCGAGGATCGTTTTCTTCTTCGGGTCGTCGAGATCCAGCCGGCGCAGTGCCACCGTGACGAGCTCGCAGCCGGAAGCCTCCAGCGCGGCGAGCATCGACTCATCGCTCGAGTACTTGCCCGTGCCGACGAACAGACGCGACCGCAGCTCGATGCCCGCGATCACCAACCGGTCGGCGGCGGCGATCGTCTGCATGGCTCCAGCTTAGCGAAGGCCGGAAACAGCTACGGGTTCGGGGTCAGGGCAGGTCCTGCTGTACGAGAAGCGTCTTGTCGCGTGGATAGGTCAGGCGCTTGATCGCGTCCTCGACCGACAGCCAGAGCATCTTGTCGACCTCGATCCCCGGCCGGAACTTGCCGCCCTGCACCTCCATCACCCAGTAGCACGCGACCTTGTCGCGCCCGCGGCGGTCGACGTATGCCGTGCAGCCCAGCGGGCGCATCAGCTCGCAGCGCAGCCCCGTCTCCTCTCTGACCTCGCGCAAAGCGCAGTCTTCAGGACTCTCGTCGGGCTCGATCTTGCCCTTGGGCAGCGTCCAATCGTCGTATTGAGGCCGGTGGATGACTGCGATCTCCGTCTCGCCGGATCGCGTGGTACGGCAGACGACACCGCCCGCCGCCCTGATGACGCTCACGTCGGCCACTTCCAGAATCTTCGTTGCCACCATTGCTCCCTTCGTTTGCTGAAACGTATGCGCGGCGCGGTTCCGTTATCTCACGACTCTGTGGCGGAGTGCAATGAGTTTAACCGCGTGGACCGGCATCGCGAACACTTGATTCAAGACGAATTGCGATCCAGTGATTCCATCAAAAGACTCACCCGTCTTGCTATGTCGGCGCGGATTTCGCGGACCTGCGCGACGGGCAGGCCGCTCGGATCCGGCAGATCCCAATCGACATAGCGCTTTCCCGGGATGACCGGGCACGCGTCGCCGCAGCCCATGGTGATCACGATGTCAGCCCACTGAGCCAGCTCGGTGGTCAGCAGCTGCGGCTCTCGATTGCTGAGGTCTATGCCTTCCTCACGCATCACGGTCACGACGCTCTCGTGCACGCGATCGGCCGGCGTGGTCCCGGCCGATCGTGCCTCGTGCACGCCTCCGGCCGCGCGCTCGAACAGCGCTTCGCTCATCTGGGAGCGACCGGCATTGTGGAGGCAGACGAAGAGAACCTTCGCCACTAAAGCTGGCCTGCGAGGCGGATCTGGCGCCGCAGGACCCACCGGCTCAGCAGGTTGATGCCGAGCACCATCACGACCAGCACGAGAGCGGCGCCCCAAGCCTGGTCCTGCAGCGACTTGTACGGTAGGAGCGCGTACTGGTAAATGGTCAGCGGCAGCGCCTGCATGGCCTGCGTCGGGTCCACCTTGAAGAGCGTGTTGCCCAACGATGTGAAGAGGAGAGGCGCGGTCTCGCCCGACGCCCGCGCCACGGCCAGCAAAGCGCCCGTGATCACGCCTGGAGCCGCGGTCGGGAGGATCAGCTGGAGCGACACCCGCCAGCGCGGCAGGCCAAGGGCGAGCCCCGACTCACGCAGTCCGTTGGGGATGAGCGCGACCGCGCCTTCGGTGGTGCGGATCACGATGGGCAGCATCAGGATCGCGAGCGCGATCGAGCCCGCGATTCCGGAGAAGTGATGCACAGGAACGACCACGAGCGCGTATGCGAAGAGGCCGATCGCGATCGACGGCGTGCCAACCAGGACGTCGCTGGCGAGCCGGACCCAGCTCGCCCAGGGATCGACGGCGTACTCGGCCACGTAGACGCCGCCGAGGATTCCGATTGGGATCGCCATCAACGAGGCCAGGCCGACCAGGATCGCGGTCCCGACGATCGCGTGAGCGATTCCCCCTCCTGGGATGCCGAAAGGACGAAACGAGTTGGTGAAGAACTCGGGGTGGAGCACAGAAGGGAGGCCCTTGCTGACCGTGAACCACAGGACGAGGCCGAGTGGAATCAACGCCAACACGGTCAGCAGGTACATGACGCCCAACCAGATCGAGCTCGCGAATTGCCGCCGGACGTTTCGATTCATGCGGCGCGACTCGCCTCGCGCGAGGTCGATCGGACCAGCAGCAGCGCGACGATGTTGACGAGGAGCGTGACGAGGATAAGCACCAGACCAAGCTCGATCAGCGCCGCAGGATAAAGCGTCCCGGTCGCCTCGTTGAACTCGTTCGCGATCACGCTGGCGAGCGTGTACGCCGGCGAGAAGATGGATGGGGGGATGGCGTAGCGGTTGCCGATCACCATCGTGACCGCGATCGTCTCGCCGAGGGCGCGGCCCAGCGCCAGGATCGTCGCGCCGAAGATTCCCGCCCGCGCCGAAGGCAGGATCACGCGCCAGGTGGTCTCCCACCAGGTCGCGCCCAGCGCGACGGCGTTCTCCTTCAAGCCGCGGGGAACGGCGCGGATCACCTCGCGAGAGATCGCGGAGAGGGTGGGCAGGATCATCACCGCCAGCACGAGCGATGCGTTGAAAAGGCTCCGCGCGCCCGGCTGCGAGAGCCATCCGATGAAACCGAGCCGGTCCGAGATGGGGAGCTCGAGGTGCTGGTACGACCACGGCGCGAGGACGTAAAGCGCCCAGATGCCATACACGACGCTGGGGATGGCGGCCAGCAGCTCGATGCCGGTGCCCAGGATGCCTCGTAGGGTCGCCTGGCCCTGTTCGGCGAGGACGACGGCAACCGCGACGCCGACCGGCACCGCGAGAACCAGTGAGAGCAGGGCGGTCGACAGCGTGCCGAAGATCGCGGGCAGAGCACCGAACGTGTCGGTGACCGGGTTCCACTCGGTGCCGGTCAGGAAGCCGAGGCCGAAGTGTCTGATTGACGGGGCGGCCTGCTGGTAGAGGATGGCGACGATCACGATCAGGATGACGGGCGCGACCGCCGCGACCGCGGCCGTCACAGTGCGGAACCGATCCGGGACTCGCCTCACCGGCGGGATCACGGCCGAGGTGCTTTCGACGGCGGCCGCCAAGGGCTAGGTCGTCTCGGTGAGATCGGCCGCCTCGCCTGTGCGATCCAGGCGGTAGCCGATTCCGCGCACGGTCACGATCTCGAACGGCGCGACGCCTGCGAACTTCTCACGCAGCCAGCGGATATGAACGTCCACAGTCTTGCGGTCGCCCGAGAACTCGTGTCCCCAAACGTTCTCGAGCAGGACGTCGCGGGTGTGCACGCGTCGCGGAAACGCCAGCAGGTAGGAAAGAAGGTCGAACTCCCGGGCGGTCAGCTTGACGTCGCGCCCATCGAGGACAACCCGGCGCGCGGCGCGGTCGATGCTGAAATCGCCGATCGAGTCGCGTTCCGGGATCGACTTCGGCTCATTGGCATCTGGCGCGGCGCGCCGAAGCACGGCATTGACGCGGGCCAGGACCTCGCGGATGGAGAAGGGTTTCGTGATGTAGTCGTCGGCGCCCAGCTCGAGACCGACGATCTTGTCGACCTCGGCGTCCTTGGCCGTGATCATGATGATCGGCACGCGGCTGCTCTTCCGCAGTGCGCGGCAGAAATCAAAGCCGCTCATGCCCGGCAGCATCAGGTCGAGCAGGATCAGGTCGGGTCGGGCGGTGCGCGCGGTGCGCAGGCCGGCGGCTCCGTCTCGGGCCTCTTGCACGGAGAAGCCCGCCGAGGACAGGTTGTACTTCAGCATCTCTCGGATGCCTTCGTCATCCTCGACGACCAGGACTCTGCCGGCGCCGCCATTGCCGGCAGGGCGGCTCATCCCAGCTCCACGACCTGGCCGGATTCGAGGAACACGATGTCCTCCGCCACGTTGGTCACGCGGTCGGAGATGCGTTCGAGGTTATGGGCGACGAGAAGGAGAGTGACGGCGCGCAGGGCGCCATCGGTGTCGGTTTTGCCGGTGCCCATCTCCTTGACCAGGTCTTCGAACACGCGATGCCAGAGGCGGTCGACCTCGTTGTCGCGGCTCGCGACCTCGCGCGCACGCGGAACGTCCTGGTCGATGATCGCCTCGAGGATGTCATGCACCTGCCCGATGGCCAGCTCGCCCATCAGGCCGAACTCCGCGCGCAGTGGCTTGTCGGGCAGCGCCACCAGGGTGCTGGTCATGCGCGCAATTCGCACGGCGTAGTCGCCCATCCGCTCCAGCTCGATCGCGATGTACTGGAGGCCCATCAGGTACCGCAGGTCGCGCGCGACCGGCTGCTGCGTCGAGATGACCATGAAGACCTGCTCGCGGATCTGGCGGAAGAGCTCGTTCAGGTACTGGTCCTGGTTGCGCACCTTCTCGGCCGCCGGGCCGTCGCGCCGGCGAAGCGCGTCGAGCGACGCCTCGATCTGCGACTCGACCAGCGTGCCCATCCGGACCAGCGACTCGCGGAGGCTCGCGAGCTCTCTTTCAAATGTGAGACGCGGCACTGGTCTAGCCGAACCTACCTGTGATGTACGCCTCTGTCCGCTGGTCCTGCGGTTGATTGAAGAGGTTCGCGGTCGGAGCGAACTCGATGAGCTCGCCGTACCGACCCTCCGGGTTCATCAGCATGAAGGCGGTGTAGTCGGAGACCCGTGCCGCCTGCTGCATGTTGTGGGTCACGATCACGATGGTGTAGTCGCGCATCAGCTCAGCCATGAGGTCCTCGATTTTCAGCGTGGCCACCGGGTCGAGGGCCGAGCACGGCTCGTCCATCAGGATCACCTCGGGGCTCACGGCAAGACACCGGGCGATGGCAAGCCTTTGCTGCTGGCCACCGGAGAGCGAGGTTGCCGGCGCCTCGAGCCGGTCGTTCACCTCGTCCCAGAGCGCCGCGCGCTCCAGGCTCTGGCGGACCACCTCTTTGACCCTTGACGAGCTCCAGCCGAGCAGCCGCGGGGCGAACGCAACGTTGTCGCGAATCGACATGGGAAAGGGGCTTGGCCGCTGAAAGACCATGCCGACCTTCTGGCGCAGCTCGAGGAGCTTCCGAGTGGTGACGACGTCTTCTCCGTCGAGCAGCACCTTGCCGCCGGCGCGAGCGGACGGGATGAGGTCGTACATCCGGTTGAACACTCGCAGCAGGGTGCTCTTGCCGCACCCGGAGGGACCGATTATCGCCGTGATCCGCCGCTCCGGAATCTCGAAGCTCACGTCCTTGAGGGCCTGGTTCTTGCCGTAGTAGAAGGAGAGCTGTTCGACCTTCAGCTTCGTGTCCCCCGCTCCGAGCACGGCACGCAACTCAGGCCTGGCGACACGAGCCATCGGCTGCATCAAAGGACGAGTATCTGCCATCCCCCGAGTTCAGGATATGCCGCTCTGGGTTAAGGCAGGTTTATGCGCCGGTTAAGACTTGGTGGGGGAGAGCGATGTAGAAGACCTGTCCGCCCTCTCGAGCGGTCTCGGTCCAGATCCGGCCCCCGAGCACCTGGACCAGGTGCTTGGTGATGGCAAGCCCCAGGCCGAACCCCCCGGCCTCCCTCGGGCGCGCCCGATCCACCTTGTAGAACCGCTCGAACACCCGGCTCCAATGCTCAGGCGAGATACCAGGTCCACGATCGCGCACGCTCAGCACCACCTCGTCACCTGAGACCTCGGTCGTGACGTCGATCGCGGTGCCGGGAGGCGAAAACTTGGCCGCGTTGTCCAGCAGGTTCCCCAGCGCCTGCGCAAGCTTGGGCCGATCTGTCGAGATGACGAGGTCGTGCGTAACCGAGCTGTTGACGGTCCTGTCCGCGGCGAGGCGCGCCACGCTGTCGTGAACGAGCTCGCCCAGGTCGAACTCGGACACGTCCACCGCCATCGCGCCGGTCTCGATGTCACCCAGCTGGCGCAGGTTGTCGATGATCTTGCTCATAAGGTCCGCTTCCCTGACGAGGCGCTCGGCGAAACGCCTCCGGTCTTTTGGCAGCGGATCTCCGAGCAGGCTCTCCGCCGTGAGTCGCAGCGACGTGATCGGCGTCTTCAGCTCGTGCACCAGGTTGGCGACAAACTCCTGCCGCACCGTCGACAGGCGTCTCAGCTCCGTGATGTCGGTGAGGAACAGGAGCTTCTCCCCCTCGCGCCGGCCCGCGACCAGCTGCGTGAGCACTGTGCCGCGGTGATGCACCAGCTGTGCCTCCGCCTGTGGCTGACCGAAACGCACGACATCGAACAGGCGCGACTCCAGCGTCACCTCGACCAGCGAAGCGGGCAGCTTCGACTGTTCGATCTCGAAGAATTCGCGTGCGGCTTCGTTCGCGCCCACGACCCGATTTTCCGCATCGAGCAACAGAGCCATCACCGGAGCGTGCTCGAGGAGCTCGGCAAACAGGTCTCGAGGTGGAACGTTCGGCTCGAGCGCTCCGCTTTCGCGCCGCCGGTCCCAGATCACGGCCGGAGTATATGAGCCAGATCGGGCCGTCGAGGCTTAAGCAGCCGTTAACCCGCTCTTAAACGGCCGTCCATAACGTGGTGGCCATTAGTCCATCGCGGTTCAGGAGGGATTCGATGCTGCGAGTCACATTCATCTGGCGGGTCCTGCTTGTGGGGGTGGCGGCCGCCATCGTCGCGACTGCGTGCGGCGGTACCGGCACGGCGACCGCTTCGCCATCGCCGGTTGACGTTGGCAGCGGCTCGCTCACCGGCGCAGGTGCCACTTTCCCGGCGCCTTTCTACCAAAAGGCTTTTTTTGACTATTCCGCCAAGTACCCGCAGGTCACGATCAACTACCAGCCCGTCGGTTCCGGCGCCGGGATCCAGCAGTTCATCAAGAGCACGGTCGACTTCGGTGCCAGCGACGTGCCGATGGCGGCGGCCGATATCGCCTCCGCCGGCGGTACTGACACGCTGACTCAAATCCCGACCACGCTGGGCGTGATCTCGATTGCGTACAACCTGCCGGGGGCGACCAAGCTCCAGCTCGATGGGACGACGCTGGCGAACATATTCCTCGGCCACATCACCAAGTGGAACGACCCGGCCCTGGTGGCTCTCAACTCAGGCGTGAAACTGCCGAGCTCTTCGATCACTGTGGCGCACCGCTCAGACGGCAGCGGCACAACGTTCCACTTCACCGACTACTTGAGCAAGGTCTCGAGCGAGTGGAAGACCAAGGTAGGCAACGCCAAGTCGGTCAGCTGGCCGGTTGGGATCGGCGGCAGCGGCAACCAGGCGGTCGCCCAGGCGGTCACCTCGACCGCCGGTGCCATCGGGTATGTGGAGCTCGCTTATGTGGTCCAGACCAGCATGCAGCAGGCGTACCTGCAGAACGCGAATGGCAAGTTCGTCCAGGCCAGCGTGGCCGGCGCAACAGCGGCAGCCGCTTCGAACACCAACGTGAGCCCGACCAACTTCTCGATCACGAACGCCCCTGGCGACACGGCTTACCCGATCGCCGGGTTCAGCTGGGTCATGCTGCGCACCTCCTTCAGCGACGCAACCAAAGGTAGGGCGGTCGTCTATCTCTTCCAGTGGCTGGTGAGCAGCGGCGGTCAGTCAGAGGGGGCCTCTTTGCAGTACGCGGCCCTGCCGTCCGCCGTCCAGGGCCTCGCCCTCTCGAATCTCAAGCTCATCAAGGCGGGAGGCGCCGCCGTCCTCACCTAGAAATGCCCTCGGTTCACCGCAAAGACGGCGTGGGTCTGCCCGCGCCGTCTTCTTTTCTAAATCGGTTTGCGCGCGGGGACGCCCGGCCGTCGCGGATAGCCCGGCGGAGTTGGCCGGACCTTGTCCACGATGACGACGGTGCCGGCACCGCGGGCTGCCGAGGGAGCGGCCGCCACTCGATTCAGCGCGCCGCCGACCGCATCGATCGCGCGGCGGGCGGCATCCAGGTCCTCGGTTTCGGTCTTCTGAGCCAGCAGGCGCCCGCCGACACGGACCAGCGGAAGGCACAACTCGGCCAGGACGGGCATCGGCGCGAGAGCACGCGCCACGGCAAAGTCGAATGACTCGCGGTAGAGGGGGTCGCGCCCGACATCTTCGGCCCGCCTCGCGAGGACCTCGACGTCGTGCAGTCCGAGCGCGGCGCAGGCCCGCACCAGGAACGCGGCCTTGGCCTGGTCCGACTCGACCAGCGTCACGCTCAGGGCCGGCCTGGCGATCTTCAGCGGCAATCCCGGCAGGCCACCGCCGGAGCCGACGTCCACGAGCTTTCCGCCCTCATCGAGGTGCTCGAGCAGGACCAGCGAGTCGGCAATCAGATCGCCGGCCGGCCCCGAGACCAGGCCGGGCCATTCCGAGATCAATCGCGCCAGCTCAACGAGTTTAGAATCAGTCACTGACATGCCCATCTACGAGTATCGGTGCGAAAGCTGCTCCGGGAAGTTCGAGCTCCTGACCAGGTTCGCCGAGCGGGACAGCGCGCAAGCGTGCCCGGCCTGCGAATCGACGAGGACCAGGGTGCTGGTCTCTAGCTTCGCGGTCGCCGGAGGCGAACCATCCGAGGCGCTCGATTTCGGGAGCGCGGAGGGTGGCGGCGGCTGCTGCGGCGGCGGTTGCGGCTCCTGCGGCACCAGCCCGAACTGATCGTCTAGGTTGCTGTTCCCGGTCACGTACCGGGTGAACGCCGCCGGCCACATGGAGGTGGGCGGCTGCGATCTCGTCGCCCTGGCCCGCGAGCACGGGACTCCCCTCTACGTCTACGACGAGGCGACCGTTCGCCAGCGCGCGTCTGAATACGTCGCCGCGATGGGCTCGGCCGGCCAGGTCCTGTACTCGGCCAAAGCTTTTGCGTCGCCACAGTTCCTGCGCCTCGTGGCGGAGGAGGGGCTGGGCCTCGACGTCGTGTCGGCCGGCGAGCTCCACCTCGCTTTGAAGTCCGGCTTCCCGCAGGGCCGCATTCACTTTCTGGGTAACAACAAGAGTCGCGAGGACGTGGAAGCCGCGTACCGCGCCGGCGCCACCATCGTCATCGACGGGGAGTATGAGTTCGAGCTGCTGGGCGAGGTCGTTCCCGAAGGCAAACGGACGCCGGTCATGCTGCGCCTGTCGCCCGGAGTCAAGCCGGACACGCACGATCACATCTCGACCGGCCAGCTCGATTCGAAATTCGGGTTCTCGATCGAGTCCGGCGCGGCGCGCCGGGCTGTCGAAAAAGCGCTGAACCACCCCCGACTCGACTTGATCGGCCTGCACTCGCACATCGGGTCGCAGATCTTCGCCCTCGGCGCGTACGAGCGTGCGATGGAAATCATGCTCGACCTCCTCGTGCAGCTGCGAGACGAGCTGGGCTTCGAGCCGCACAAGCTCGGAGCGGGCGGCGGGTTGGGCATCGCCTACACGCGAAACGACGATCCACCCACGCCACGCCATTTCGTCGAGGTGGTCCATCACGCCCTGCTTGCGGGCTGCCTGCAGCGAGAGCTGAAAATCCCGCAGCTGGTGGTCGAGCCCGGGCGCTCGATTGCGGGGCCGGCAGGCATGGCCCTGTACACGGTGGGTTCGATCAAGGACATCCCAGGTGTGCGCCGGTACGTCGCCGTCGATGGCGGAATGGGCGACAACATCCGGCCGAAGCTCTACGGCGCGCGCTACGAGGCGTACCTCGCGTCCGGCCCCGATCGAGCTCCCGACGGAAAGGTCACCATCGCCGGCAAGTACTGCGAATCGACCGACATCCTCATCACCGACATCGAGATGCCGCCCCTGAAGCCTGGCGACGTCATCGCGGTGCCGGCGGCCGGCGCCTACTGCCTCGCGATGGCGAGCAACTACAACGGCATGCCGCGGCCGGAGGTGCTGATGCTCAAGGACAGCGAGGCGCGTGTGATGCGGCGGCGGGAGACGCTGGACGACCTGGTCGCCGCCGAGGTGTTCTAGCGGGCTAAGGTCCGACCCTGACCGTGGCGGACCTGAGGCACGTGCCGCCCGTGCTGGGACAGACCGTGACATAGGCGTCCACGAGTGACGCGACCTGAGCCGGAGTAATGAAGGATTGGGAGTACGAGCCGCCTGTCGGAACAGATGGGCTTCCCGCCAGGAAGGACCGGCCGGCCTGGATGACGTACACGGCCCAGATTCCGAAACGGAAGTCGTGGAAGCTGACGGTGAAGCCTCTCGCCTTGGAGATCGCCGGCACCGAAATGTTGGGCGCCGGCGTCGGCGGTGTTGGGCTCGAAAGCGCGGTCGGTGAGGCCGTTGCAGACGGAGACGGTGTCACGAGGGCGACCGGTTCCAGGACATTCAGGGTTGCCGTCAGGCGGCATGAAGACGCCCAACAGACCTGGATGGTATGTCCGCCGATCCCGGCGTCTCGCGGCACGGTGAAGTTCAGGCGCACGTTTCCGCTGGAGTCCGCACGGAACGGGAACACCTGAATCGCGCTGTGCAGGCGGATCTCGCCGCTTTGATTGGCCGGAAGGCCGGCTGCGGTCACCAGGACCGAGTTTCCCGCCACTACGGTAGACGGCGTCAACGACAGCGCCGGCGGCGGCCGAGTCGCGAGGTAGCCGGCGACTCCGATCACGAGCAGCACGATGAGAACGGTCATCGCCACAGCGATCAGCCCTTTTCGCGACTTGGGCTCGACGACCGGCGGCGGCGGCGGCGACGGGTAGGCGACGCCCATGGGATCGTTGGGTTCTTCTGACTCGACATATGAGGGAGCGCTGACGGCGGGTGCTGCCGGCGATGCGGCGACGGGCGCCATCACCACGGTGCGGGCGGCCGCCGGCTCTGGCCGGCGGGTCAGCGCGGCGCTCAGGGCATCGACCATCGCGGTGCAGCTTTCCCAGCGCGCGTTGGGGTCCTTCGCCAGGCCGCGCATGATCACGGCGTCGACCCGCGGTCCGAGCGTGCGGTTCCGCGAGCTCGGCGGCACCGGCTCGCGATGCACGTGTGCGTAGAGCAGCTCCATCAAGCCTTCGCCGTCGAATGGGATCACGCCGGTCAACATCTCGTAAGCGATGGTCGCGAGCGCGTAGCGGTCTGCGGCCGGCCCGACCCTGGTTCCAGTCACCTGCTCGGGCGCCATGTAGGCGGGCGTCCCGGTGGTCACGCCGGTCATCGACTTCAGCGACGAGCCCTGCACCAGCTTGGCGAGGCCGAAGTCCGCGAGGACCGGGCTGTCGTCCTTCTCCAGCAGCACGTTCGCAGGCTTGACGTCCCTGTGCACAATCCCGAGCCCGTGCGCGTGGTCGAGGCCGGCGGCGATTCCTCGGAGATACTTGAGGGCCGTGGCCGTGTCGAGGGGTCCGCGGGTCAGCCGGTTCGCGAGGCTGCCGCCGGGGACGTACTCGATGATCATGTAAGGCACCCCGTCGTGTTCGCCGAAGTCGTAGACGTTGACGATGTTGGGGTGGCGCATCTGGGCGATCGCCTGCGCCTCGTGGCGGAAGCGCGCGGTGGAGTCAGGATCGGGGGCGATGCCCTGCAGGACCTTGACTGCGCCCGTGCGCTCCAGCTGCACATGGTAGGCGCGGTAGACGAGACCCATGGCTCCCTGGCCTATGAAGTCCTGGACCTCATATTGACCGAGCTTGGTTCCGGGAGCGATCGGCACGGCCCCAGATTATGAGGTTCGGTTCCGGCAACCCACTCTGAGTTAACCGATCGTTGATTCTTGCTTCCAGCCGCCTCGGCCGCGCCGCCTGACCGCGACCACCCCTGCGAGGATCGACAGAGCGATCTCGCCGGACGTGACGGCTCCGAGGTCAAGGCCCACCGGACTCTGGATCCGGGCAATGACCTCCTCGGACACGCCTTTGGCGCGCAGCGCCTCGAGGTGGTGGCCAGTGTGCCGCCGGCTGCCGACGAGCCCGATGAATCGCGGCTCCTTGGTCAGCAGCGTCTCGAGCGCCGGTACGAGGTCCTCGGCGTCGTGGTCCGTGTGCACGGCGTAGACCTCGGACCCCAGCGCCCCTGGCAGGTCGGCCAGCCGCGTGATGGCCTCCGGCCAGTGGGCGTCCTTCAGGCGCTCGGGGCGGGTCTCGACCAGCACGGTTCGAAAACCGAGCTCAGGCGCCCAGCGCAAGAGGGAGCCGGCGACGGGCGTGGCCGCGAAGACGACCAGCGTCGGTGCGGCGGGGTATGGCTCCACGTACACGTCGATCGACCCAAGGTCGTGGCGGTACGTGCGCAAGGCCGGCGTTCCAGCATCCGCGATTCCAGCAGCGTCCGCCAGCGCTGCGGCGTCGAACTCGCTGCAGCCGAGCGTGCCCGCGAGGGTGGCCGCGCGCGAGAGGAGGATCTTCGCCCCCGCATGAGACGGCGGCTCCCCGTTCACCTTGACCACGGTCGCAAGGACGACCTCCTCGCCGCGCGCGATCCGGCCGGCGAGGTCTTCTTCGACCGTGGGCACCTAGCTTAGGCCCCTCACCCTGGCCCTCTCCCCGACGGGAGAGGGGAATGCTGCCGTGCCAGCACCGAGCGGATGATCGCCTCTGCGCTTGAGACGTCTTCGTCGGTCGTGGCGTAGCCGGTCGTCAGGCGCAGGCTGCCCAGCGCCTCGTCCAGGCTCAAACCCATTGCGAGCAGGACGTGGGACGGATCGAGCGAGCCGGATGCGCACGCGGATCCGCTCGAAGCCGAGACTCCGGCTAAATCGAAGGCGAGCAGCACGTCTTCCCCCCTACGGTCGGCGAAAGCGCAAGTGGCGAAGTTGGGCAGCCGAGGCTCAGCGCCGGTTGGGATCCCACCCAGGTCCGCCAGGAGCGCGCGCAGGCCCGCGGCCTGGCGCGCGGCCACGCCCGATCGGAAGGTCCGCTCGCGACCGCAGGTGTGGAGCGCGGCCGCAATCGCGGTCGCGGCCGCGACATCCTCTCGACCGGCGCGCCGGCCCCATTCCTGCGGGCCCCCATACAAAAGCGGGTCGAGCTTCACGCCGTCTCTGACGAAGAGGATTCCGCCCCGCCCGGCACCAAGTTTGTGGCCGCTCAGCGAAACGAGGTCCGCCCCATCAGGGATCGGGATCCATCGCGGACCTGCGCAGGCGTCGACATGCACGATTGCGCCGACCTCATGCGCCCGCGCGATGATCGCGGCCACCGGCTGGATGGAGCCCATCTCGTTGTTGGCCAGCCCGATCGAGACCAGAGCTGCGGACGAGGGGATAGCGTCGGCGTCAGCCCGACCGGACCCGTCGACTCCTGCCACCTCGACCGCGTGTCCTTCCGACTGGAGTCGCCTGACCGCGCCCAGCACTGACTGGTGCTCTGCAGCCCACGTGACGACCACTCCGCGTTTCGACAGGCGGCGTGCGGCGCCGAACAGGGCGAGGTTGACCGACTCTGTGCCTGAGCCTGTGAATGAGATCTCGGTCCGATCCGCGCCCAGGTCCTGTGCCGCGAGATCACGGGCGCGGTCGAGAGCTGCTCGCGCGGCCCGTCCTTCAGCGTGAGGGCTCGATGGATTTCCCTCGGGCAGATTCAGGAGCGCTTCGCGGACCTCGGGGAGCATAGGCGCGGAGCCCGCGTCGTCGAGAAAAATGCGGCTCACCGCACGTATGCGGCGATCAGCCGCGGCTGTGGTCCGGCTGCTGGATGAGCTGTGTGAGCGTGCCCTGGAAGCTCTTCAGGTAGAGGTGGAGATCGATGATCTCATCGACGGTGATCGGCTCGGCCGCCACCACCGGTTCCAACTCGGGCTCGGGAGCGACCTTTTCGATCTCCTCGACCGCGGCGCCGGCGATTGCCAGCACGACGATGAACGTGACCTGGCACTGCACGCACGTGACCTGCAGGTGGAAGCGCTCCTCCTCGTGGCTGAGGACCTGGACGTCGCAACCTTTGAGGCTGCGTCCGCAGACCGGGCAGTTGTAGAACCGGGCACGGTCGCGGATGAACTCGATGATGCCCATCGCTGGCCCATATTACGCTCCGCGAATTCCCCGAGGAGCGGTTAGCGCCGGCCCTCGATGCACGTGCAGCCGGCCGGCCCGACCGTCGCCGAGTGAATCGTGCCGGCGGGCAGCACCATGCGGTCTCCAGCATTCAGCTCGAGCCGCCTTCCTTCGCCTTCCAGCACGAACGCGATCGATCCATCGACGCAGTACAGGACCTTCTCGTAAGAGTGGCTGTGTGGAGCGTAGCGATCCCCGGGCCCGTTCGACCACGAGTAGCAGCCGGTCGCCTCATCGCGCAGCCGGGTCATCAGATCTTCTTGCGTGGCCACGGATCGATTCTAAGATTGGATCGGTGAAACCCCGGTTCCTGGCCGACTGCAACGTTGGGCGGCTCGCGCGCTGGCTGCGCGCGCTTGGATACGACGCGTCCTACCACGCTCGCATCGGCGACGCGGAGCTCGTCGGCGAGGCGGCAGCGGAGAGCCGAGTTCTGCTCACGCGCGATCGCGACCTCACGAAGCGTCGTGTGATCCAGACCGGCGTTGTGCGGGCGATTCTTATCCGCGACGACGACGTGACAAAGCAACTGCGCCAGGTTTTTGCGGAGCTCGAGCTCGAGCTCAAAGAGGCCCTCACGAGGTGCATCGAGTGCAACTCCGCGCTGGAGTCGCGGGTCCCTGCGACGGTGGCGGAGCGGGTGCCTCCGTACGTGCGCCGCACTCAATCCCGCTACTCGGAGTGCCCCGAATGCGGGCGGATCTACTGGGCCGGAACCCACTGGCAGCGGATGCGCGAGGTCCTCGCCGGCCTGTGAGGGACGTTCTGCGCCGTCTGGTCGCGGGCGAGATCACCGAGGAGGAAGCCGTATCCGAGCTGCGCCGGGTTCAGCTCGAGGAGCTTGGCGGTCGGGCGCGTCTCGATCTCGGCCGGTTCTTGCGTCGCGGCATCCCCGAGGTCGTCCTGGCCACGGGGAAGACCCCGACCGACGCTGCGCGCCTGGCTGTCGCGATGGCCGAGCGGCAGGGCCAAGGTCTGATCAGCCGCATGACTGCGGAGCATCAAGCCGGGCTGCGTGACCTGGCGTCCGTCGCAGGTATGCAGGTGATCGCCTATGCCTCGTCCGCGCGCGTGACTCGCCCTGGATTCGAGCCCGAGCCCACCGGTGGAAAAGTAGGGATCCTCACCGCCGGCACGTCAGACCTCCCTGCCGCCGAGGAGGCGAAGATGGTCGTGGAAGCGTGCGGCCTGGAGGTCAGGCTAGACGCTGATCTCGGTGTCGCCGGCCTGCATCGATTCGTCGGTCCGCTGGCGTCGACGCTCGAGTGGGGATGCGACGTCATCATCGTCGCCGCCGGAATGGATGGGGTGCTGCCGGGTCTCGTCTCCGGCCTAATCGACGTGCCGGTGATCGGCCTTCCCGTCTCGACCGGCTACGGGCGAGGGGGCGCGGGCGAGGCGGCGCTCACGACGATGCTCCAGTCATGCTCGACGGGTCTGGTTGTGGTGAACATCGACAACGGCGTCGGCGCGGGCGCCGCGGCGGTGCTCATCGCTCAGCGCCGCCTTCGCGGACGCAGCACTGCCAGCACCGCGAAGGCCAGCGCGCCCACGACCAGCAAACCAAACAGCGCGGCCGCGAAGATCCACGACACTTCAGGTCCGCCAGGTATGGCGAAGAGCAGCGCGAGGACCAGCACCGCGAGCAGCACACCGGCCAAAAGCCACGGAAAGCCGCGCCGGCGCCTGCCGTAGAACAGCATCCATAGCGAGCCCGGTCGCTTCCTGGGCACGTTCACAGCAGCCGCGGCAGATCGCTGAGCGATGAGATCGTCGGCACCCCGTCGGGCGGGGCTGCATCGGCGTGTGCAGTGAAGATCACGGCCCGCATGCCGAGTGCTCGCGGGCCCTCGTAATCCTCGCGGACGCGGTCGCCCACGAACAGCGTGTGACTTGCGTCAACGCCGATCGCGTCCAGAGCCGCCCGGTACATCTCAGGCGCCGGCTTGCGGCGCCCGACCTCGCTCGAAAATACGATTGCATCGACCTTCTCTCCGACTCCGTTCGTGTCCACCTGGCGGCGCATCATCTCAGGCGGAAAGGGAGCGTTGGAGCAGACCCCGCACTTGATCCCGTGCGCGCCGAGCCACGACAGGATCTGAAGCGCGTCGGGGTCGAGCCTGACGGAGCGGTCCCAGCAGAGCTGCTCGGCGTCGAGGATGTCGTGCAGCAGGCCGTCGGGCAAACTAATCCCGGCTTTCGCCCACGCCTCGCGGAAGACGTTCATGTAATCCACCTCGTCTTCGCTCATGCTGCCGACGATCTTCTCGAGCGGCAGGAGAATGTCTGACAGGATTGCCTCCGCCTCGGGCGCAGGGGCGCCGAGGGCGGATTCAATGCGTGGGCGAAGGCTGCGCATGACCTCGAGCAGCGCCTCGGTCGGATAGTCGAACGTGACCAGCGTCCGCCCGTAGTCGAACAGCACCCCTTGCGTTAACCCCACGAACTCCGAGCCTTCGGCGTGACTTCGCGTTGACCCCCTTTTAATATCGGGCATCCGCATATCCTGATCGGGTGGCGAAACCCCTCACGCACCTTGACAGTAAGGGAGCAGCGCGAATGGTCGATGTTGCCGACAAGAGCTCGACGGTTCGCGAGGCGCTGGCCGAGTGCGTCGTGCGTATGGCGCCTGCCACGCTGCGGGCTGTCAGACAAGGGACAGCCAAGGGCGATGCGATCCAGGTCGCCCGGGTGGCTGGGATCATGGCCGCGAAGCGGACTCCGGACCTGATCCCGCTCTGCCACCCGCTCCCCCTCAGCAGCGTCGCGGTCGACTTCAAATTCGTGACCGGCGGCGTGCGCGTGCTGGCGCGGGCGCGGGTCACAGGCCAGACCGGTGTCGAGATGGAAGCCCTCACGGCGGCTGCGGTCGCGGGACTCACCCTGATCGACATGACCAAGGGAATTGAAAAAGGCGTGTACCTCGAAACGGTCCGTCTGCTCGAGAAGTCCGGCGGCCGCTCCGGGACGTGGAAACGCGAAACGAAGTCCCAGTCCCCTCACCGGCGCTCTGCGCCACCTCCTCGGCGAGCGGGGAGGATATGAGCAAGGTCCACGTCATCACCGTCAGCGATCGGGCGTCGGCAGGCAAGATGGCTGACGAGAGCGGCCCGGCGCTGGTGCGAATCCTGGAGCGCGACCGGTTCGAGGTCTTGGGACCCGAGGTGGTGCCCGACAACCAGGACCGGATCGCCGAGGCCATCGTCGCCGCAGCCGCCAACGGCGCCGACGTGGTGGTAACGACAGGTGGCACCGGCCTCGGTCCTCGCGACGTGACGCCGCAGGCGACCTCGTCGGTCATCGACTTCGAGGTGCCCGGCGTCGGAGAGGCGATGCGGCGCGCGGGTGCGGGGAGCACCCCGATGGCAGCGCTCTCGCGCGGGATGGCGGGGGTGCGCGGGCACACGCTTGTCATCAACGTGCCCGGCAGCATCAAGGGCGCGACCGAGTCTCTCGAGGCAGTGATGCCCGTGCTGGAGCACGCCATCCGCCTTCTGCACGGCGACACCCATCACGCTTGAACCTCAACGCCGACCTCGGGGAAGGAGCCGGTGAGGACGAGGCGATCCTTCACCAGGTCGACAGCGCGTGCGTCGCATGCGGCGTCCACGCCGGCTCCGCGTCGATCAGCATCGCCACCGTGTCACGAAGTCGCGCGCTCGGGGTCGAGGTGGGCGCGCATCCCGGATATGACGACCGTCCCAACTTCGGCCGCGTCGAGGTGCCCATGTCCGTCAAGGAGATCGAGTCGCTGGTCGCGTTCCAGGTCGCGAGCCTGGCGGCGATCGGTCCCCTTGCTTTCGTCAAGGCGCACGGAGCTCTCTACCACCACTGCCAACACGACCGAGCCGCAGCGGATGCGCTGGCCCGGGTGGCGAGGCATCACGGCGCCGGACTGGTCGGCCAGCCCGGATTTGAGATCGTAGCCGCTGCGGAGCGGGCGGGCATCCCGGCGTACCGAGAAGGATTCGCCGATCGCAGGGTGCTGCCGGACGGCACCCTCGCACCGCGCCGCGAACCCGGATCCATGCTCCAGCCTGAGCGCGCTGTCGAGCAGGCGGTGCGCATGGCCCGCAGCGGGCAGTACGACACGATCTGCATTCACGGCGACACGCCCGGCGCGGCGGCGGTCGCGGCGGCAGTGCGGCAGGCGCTCGACTCAGCCGGGATTGCCACGGGCCCGCTGGCCACGCGGATCGCACGGTGACCTTCTCCATCCGCGAGCTCGCAGAGATCGAAGACCTGAATCAGCTGGCCGAGCTCTTCGCCGTCGTCTGGGGCCGGCCTGGCGAGCCTCCGATCAGCTCGGACGTCCTGAAGGCGCTCGCTCACTCCGGCAACTACGTGTCGGGCGCTTACCTCGACAACAAGATCACGGGCGGTCTGGTCGGGTGGTTCGGCGGCGTGCCTCCACACGAGCTGCACATGCACTCGCACATCCTTGGGGTGCTCAGCGGCAGCGAAGCTCATGGTCTTGGTTTCGAGCTGAAGCAGCACCAGCGCCGCTGGTGCCTCGCGCGAGACGTCAATGTCATCGAGTGGACGACCGACCCGCTGGTGCGGCGCAACGCCTACTTCAACCTCACCAAGCTTTGCGCGCACGCCAGTGAATACCTGGTGAACGTCTATGGCGAGATGGCGGACGGCATCAACGCCGGCGAGGAGTCGGATCGACTGCTGATCAGTTGGCGGCTCGACACGCCGGCCGCGGACGCTGCGGCCGGCGGCCATCCTCCTGATTCCAGGCTCGATGAGCTGCGCCGCGATGGCGCGGTCGAGGCGCTGTCGGTCGGAGATGCGGGCGAACCAGTGGCGACTGCCGCCTCCGCGCGCGTCCTTCTATGCCAGGTGCCGGATGACATCGTTGCGCTCAGACGCTCCGATCCTTCGCTAGCGAGCTCGTGGCGCATGGCCGTGCGCAAAACGTTCACAGATGCGCTGGCCGCCGGCTACGAGGTGAGTGGCGCCACGCGCTCGGGCTGGTACGTGTTGGAAACCCAGGCTGACTAGACTTTTCCCGTGTTGAAGATTGGGGACAAGGCGCCAGATTTCAAGCTTCCGACCACGGGAGGTTCCGAGCTCACGCTCGCGGAAGCGCTCCAAAAACACAAAGCCCTCGTCTTTCTCTTCTACGTGTTGGATTTCACCGGTGGTTGAAGGATGGAGTTGACCGAGTTTCGGTCAAGGCACGAGGCGGCCGCAGCCGATGGCATCGGCATTTACGGCATCAGCGTGGACTCCGTGTTCTCGCACACCGCTTTCGCCAAGGAGCTGGGCGGCCTCCCCTACGACCTGATCGCGGACTTCGAGCGGAAGATGGTCACCGAGTACGAGGTGCGCCGCGATGACGTGGAGGGGTACTCGGGAATTCCGCGCCGTACGGTTTTCGTGATCGACGGCGATGGGGTCATCCGGTACACGTGGGCCACGTCTCGGGAAAAACCCCAGCCCGATTACGACCTGGTGATCGAGGAGGCCCGTAAAGCCGCAGGCGGACCGGAGGCTGCGTAATGACCTCTTCCAATGCGGAGATGCAGCGGATCGAAGTCTCGTGGAATCAGCTCGCTGAGCTCGTCAACCAGGTCGAGGACGCCGGCGGCCTCACCAAGCTCGGGAAAGATGGATGGTCCGTCAAAGACCACCTCGCGCATGTCGCGGCCTGGGAGCATTCGCTCGCGGCCCTGATTGAAGGCCGCGACCGGCTCGAAGCAATGGGCGTTCGCGGGGTCGAAGAGAACACGGATGTGATCAACGAGGCGGTCAGAAAGCTTCACGAGGGCGACGTGGCGGATGAGGCGCTCGCGTACTTTCGAGACTCACATGTACAGATGGTGGCTGCGCTCGGAAAGCTGAGCGACGCCGACCTCCAGAAACCCTACAGTCATTTCCAGCCGAGCGACCCGGACGAAAAGAGGCCGGCGATCGGCTGGGTCGCGGGCAACACGTACGAGCACTACGCCGAGCACATCGGCTGGATCAATCAGCTTTTGAGCGAGTCGAGCGCCGCTCGCTGAGCCGCGCGCATGCGCAGAGCGGTTTCAATGCTGACCTCCGCGAACCTCAGCTCTTCACCGGGCAGAAGCTGAGCGGCGACCGGCATCGCTGCCCCGGCGATGGTGGCGACGACGGGATAGCCTCCGGCGGTCTGATGATCGGACATGAGCAGGATCGGCTGGCCGCTTCGCGGCACCTGCACCACGCCGGCGACGAGGCCGAACGAGAGCAGCTCTTCGCCGGAGGCGTCGAGCGATTGACCCTCGAGCCGGTACCCCATGCGGTCGGCGTCGCGACTCACCGTGTATGTCGATCCGAACAGCGCGCTGCGGCTCTCGGCCGGCAGCCGCTCGAGGTGCGGACCCGCGATCGCAGGTAGGGTGTGGTCGGCGTAGTCGGGCCGCAGCTCGTGAGGCAGCCGGCGATCTAAACCGGCGGGCGTGGGCGGAACGTCCGTGGCGACGATCACGTCCCCCGCGATCAGAGGGCGTCCGTGCATGCCGCCGCGTTCCGCGAGCAGGTAGGTCGAGACGGAGCCAAGCCACCGGTCTCCCGCGATGCCGCCTGCCACGGCGATGTAGGCGCGAGCTCCCGAACGCCGACCGGCGAATTTGAGCTCATCGCCTTCATTCAGGACCAGGCTGGTCCACACCGGCACGGGCTGCCCGTTCACGCGCGGGTCGAAATCGGCTCCGGTGATCGCGACCAGGCTTGGTCGCAGGGCGACGAGCACGGGCCCGCTCACCGTGCATTCGAGCGTGGCAGCACCTTCGTCGTTGCCCGCCAGGAGGTTCGCCGCCCTATGCGCGAATCGATCCATCGCCCCGCCGGGCGGGACGCCGGCAGACATGGCATTTAGACGTCCGAGGTCTTGCACGGTCGTGAGAAGCCCGGGCTTCACGACCCGCAGCGCCTCGCTCAAGCAGGCGCGGCGAAGAATTTGACCCGATCGCCCGCGCGGAACAAGCACGGCGGATAGGAGTCGGGAAGAAAAAGCCTGACCGTGGTCCGGCCGATCAGATGCCACCCCCCAGGTGTGGCGAGCGGATAGATTCCAGTCTGCCGCCCGGCGATGGCGACGGATCCGGCGGGCACCCTGGTCCGCGGCACCCGAAGGCGGGGCAGCTCGAGCTCCTCGGGCAGCGGGCCCAGGTAACCCCATCCGGGCACGAATCCGACCAGGAAGACGCGGTAGATCGGCCGCGTGTGGATCTCGACGATCCTGGACGCGGGCAGGCCCAGCGCCACCGCGACAGCCTCCATGTCAGGTCCGTCGTAAACCACGGGAATCCGGTGAAGCCGGCCCGGTTCGGCCATTGGCGGCCGCTTCGACGCAAGCCTTTTGATCGCGGAGGTCAGCGCTTCGTGAGTCGTCTGATCCGGGTCGAAGTGGACCGTGACGGCGGCATAGCCTGCGATGGCCTGCCGCACGTCTCGCCGCTTCTTCAGGGCTGTGGCCAGCGCGATTGCGCGCGTGTTGATTGCGGTGTCGAGCCGCGTCCCCAACTCCGCGAGGAGCGCGGCTTCACCGAGCGGGTGCGTTCGAACCCTGGCGATGGAGCGCGGCGCTGGCATGTGCGCTCACAAGAATGGCGTAGAACACGCCCGGCACGAGGCCCGCGCAAAGCAACCCTACGCACGCCAACCCGATTGCCCAGCCGGTCACGATGGCGGCTGCCGCGAGATTCCAGGTGGTGAAATCGCGCCTCACAGCTTTGATCGACGCGGTCAGATCGAACAGGTCGACAGGTCTTTTCGAGTGCGCGAAGCGGGCGGTGGCGTGTGGCATGTGAATGAGCAGGAGGAGCCCCCAGGGAAGCGCGAGGAGGAACAGCGCCACGGTGTGGGCGTAGAGCTGGGAAACCGGCGCATCGGCCACGTGCCACAGGTGTGCTTCGAGCAGCCACCCCGCCAGTGGGTTGAGGAGAAAGGCGAATGGCGCCGTGAAGAGCGACACGACACCGGTGGCGCAGAGGCCATCGATCAGGAGGCGCCCCGAAAGCACCCATCTCGGGGGGCCGCTCGCCGAATCGAGCTCGGCCTGGCGCGTGGCGGCGATGGCGTAGCCGAGGAGCGGGATGAACGCGATCGGCAGGAGCAGCACGGCGAGCGCACCTGGGATCCACCTCGACTTCCACTCGCCCCGAAACGGCCACGAGAAGGAATCGGCGACCACATTCATGGTCGCAACCTTAAGGTGGTGTGCCTAGGGCGCTACAGCTGGGATTCGATCGCTTCGATCAGCTGCGAGTCTTCGGGGACGACCTTCGACCGGAAGCGGCGCACCACATGCCCGTCGCGGCCGACCAGGAACTTCTCGAAGTTCCATTTCACGTTCCCCGCCTTACCTGACTCGTCAGCTGCTTCGCTCAGGATTTCGTAGAGCGGGTGCTGGTGCCCGCCCTTGACGTCGAGCTTGGCGAACAGTGGAAAGGTGACTCCGTAGTTGACGCTGCAGAACTCCTGGATCTTCTCGGAGTTGCCGGGCTCCTGGTTGAAGAACTGGTTGCATGGGAAGCCGAGCACGACCAAGCCCCGATCCGCGTAGCGCTCGCTGAGCGCCTGGAGGCCTGCGTATTGAGGAGTGAAACCGCACCTGGACGCAACATTGACCGCAAGCACAACCTTCCCCTCATATTCGGAGAGCCGGGCCGGTTTGCCGTCGAGTCTCGGCAACTCGATCTCGTAAATCGAGCGCGCCGTCTGCTGAGCCACATGTAAAAGAAGCCGGCACGGACCCCGGCTATTCCGGACATCAGCGCGCTAACCCTTCTTGAGCTGAACCTCGAAGCCGCCGTCCGTCGGGTTGACCTCAACGTCGCCCGCCCTCACGCGGATCCCGTCGGCGACACGTGTCGCGATGACCGAGCCCTCCGAGACCAGCTCGTCGAAACGCCACTCCTTGCCCTGCTTGCGCATCTTCACCACCACGCCTCCCGGGCTGCGCCAAACGCCTTCACCGGCCGGGCGGAAGCCCCTGGTGACCAGCTCGCCAAGACGGTCGGGAATCGCTTCCGGCGGGGGCTTGGCCGTCGGCCACACAACCGGGCGCTCCGGCGCACCCGGCCTCGGCGAGTCCGCCCGCTGGGGCTTTCGGAACTTCGCCTGCTCGAGGGACAGCCGTAGCAATTCAGAGCCCTCGTCCTGGGCGAAGAACGCGCCCGAGATCCGGCCCTGGTCCTGGGAGCGGCGGATGCAGTTCGTGCAGTCGGCGTCGTCCTCGACGGCTGAATAGGTTCCAGCGGCCAGCGTCTGGTTGCACAGTGTTGTGACCGGACCGCTTCGGGGCGCCCGCGGTGTGAGGTGAATCCTGCCACCGGTCTTGCGCCTGACGGATTCGAGCTTTAGCTGCTGGACGCCCATCGGCGTCAATCATGCGCATGTCCAGCGCTTTTCACTTGGGCTTGTCCCTCACCCGGCGCTTCGCGCCACCCTCCACCTTGCGGAGGAGGGGGAAAAATCAGCTCTTCTTGCTGGTGGCCTGAAGTCTCAGGTTTGGCAGAGGGGTGAGGTTCGCTTCGACCTGGGCGCGATAGTGCTCGAACGCTGGCGGAAGCGACAGCCGCTCACCCAGGTGCTCTTTCGGCTCGTCCGAGGTGAACCCTGGTCCGATGGTGGCGATCTCGAACAGGACGCCGCTCGGTTCCCTGAAGTAGATGGAGCGGAAGTAGAAGCGATCGATCACGGGGGTCGGGTCGCCTCCGCCCTCGATCACGCGATCGCGCCAGCCTTCGTGGTCCGCCATGGTCGACGCCCAGGCGACGTGATGCACGGTGCCTGATCCACTCAGTCCCCGCGCCTCGGGAGCGTCGTCGTAGACGTAATAAGAGCCCCGTGAATCGCCGCGCGACTCGTACGAGCCGGCGTCGGAGCTGCTGAAACCGAGAGCATCCGCGAGGAACTGGCGGCTCGCCTCCGGCCGCTGAGAAAAGGCGCGCACACCGGCAAACCCCTGGAGCGCGAACTGCCTGGGAATCTCCGGATGGTCCGCGACGAGCGGTTGGTCGGGGGTCGGCTGGGCAGTGAGCTCCAGGCCCAGGCCTTCCGGGTCCTCGAAAAGGAGCCGATCGTCCTCGAGCGTGGATTCGATGCCGGCCGCCGCCAGCCTCCGGGCCCAGAACTCGAGCGCCTCGTGCGAGCCAACCCGCATGGCGATCCGGTGGATCATCCCCGCGCCCGCCCGGCCGCGGACAAGCCCGGGATACTCGAAGAATGTGAGGTCGGCGCCGGGACTGCCGCCCTCGTCGGCATAGAAGAGGTGGTAGACGGCGGGGTTGTCCTGGTTGACCGTCTTCTTGACGAGCCGCAGGCCCATTACGCCCTCGTAGAAGAGGAGGTTCTTGGTCGCGTCGGCTGTGATCGCGCTGATGTGGTGGATTCCGTCGAGCTTGTTCATGGCTATACATTCCTACCCAAAACAGGAGGACTTTTGTTCCGCGCCGTAACAGACGGGCGGGTTCGTGCGTACAACTGGTAGGAACCGTGAGCGACGACCAGGCGATCCCGCCGTCCAGCCATCTCGTTCCAACCGTGGTGCTTGCAGTGGTGATCGTTCTCGCCCTGGCGGCGATTGGGGTTCTTCTGGTGGCACGCGGCGCGGGCAGCGCTTCTTATGGGGGCCCGGTGCGCGGAACACGGTACACCGTCACCACATCGCTGATGGCTGCAAAAGGGGGGCCGCTGAATGCTTGTTTCGCCACGCCCTTGCCATCTCCGCCCATCGGGTGTGGCGGCGTCGAGGTCACGAACGTCGACGTGGCAGCAACCCTCGGCACAACCACTTACCCAAACGGCACGGTCGGGACTCCTGTCGTAAAGCTGGTCGGCACCTGGGATGGGCGCGTGCTGCGTCTCACCGAACCGCCACAGGCAACAAAGGTCGGCAGCACCGAGCCCCAACCAGTTGCGCAGGCGCCGCCGGCATCGTCCGCGAAGTCAACACAGGAGGTGCTGCAGGAGATCACACGCGACGAGTCGAAGCTGCGGCAGCGCGGAATCGTGCTTCTGGAATGGGGCGAGGGCGCCGATGGTGCAGACGTGACCCTGGCGGTTGCCGACGCCGGCTCGGTGCAGTACCTCTATGACACCTATGGTCGGATGCACATCAGCGGCTGGCTCCAACCGGTCGACCCAGCGAACATCGGCACCTCCCCGTCGCCCACGCCGTCAGGCAAGGGGGGTCCAGTGATCTACCTGCCGACGGAGGCCCAGCTCAGCGCTGCCTCAGGCAACGTCGTCTGGGCATTTGTCGCGGGCAGCCTTCTCTTCCGATCAACCGATGGCGGCAGCAACTGGGAGCAGCGGCCGCTACCGCCATATCACGGCGGAGGCTCGCCAGAAATCTCGTTCGTCGACGCCCTACACGGTTGGTATTCGACCGGCGGTGTGCCCGAAACCCAGTGCAACGGGGCGGGCGAGCAGGTCTGGCAGACCGCTGACGGAGGCACAACCTGGAGCGTGATTGCTTCAGTCGAGTCGCCCCAAGGCGGGCCGAGCGGCATCGGGTACGCGCAGTGCAAGCAGGGCATCTCTTTCACCGATCCGACACATGGATTTCTAGCCTCATGGGACGACAACCATCCCCCGACCATCTACCGAACTTCAGATGGCGGTCACTCGTGGAAGGGAAGCACGCTCCCGGATCCGCCTGGATTCGTGTCTCAAAACGGTGGTTTCGAGCTGCGCGCTGGTTTGGTCAAGGGCTTCGGGAGCACGCTGCTGGTGCTGGCCACCAGTGGCCAGGGAGACGGCTACGTGTTCCGTTCGACCGATGGAGGAGCGTCGTGGGCATTCCTTGCCAGGACGGGTGGCGGACCCAACAACCTCACGTTCGTAACCGCCACGCGCTGGTTGACGATCGGCAACGATTCGTCCGGGACTGAGACCACGGACGCAGGCAAGACATGGCATCCCTTCACCAACGACTACTCAAATGCCGCCGGCGTCGCGACCGTGTTCGTCTTCGGCGATGCTGAGATCGGCTACGGCACGGTTCGGGGCGGTATCCAGAGAACTGTGGATGGCGGAGCTCACTGGTCGATCATCGAGACGCCGGGAGTCTTCTGGCCCGGATAATCGGCGGATGCCGATTACGGTCGTGGGTCTCGACGGCGATGACACGCTGTGGCACAACGAGACCCGCTTCATCCTGACGCAGGAAGAGCTTCGAGAGCTGCTGCACCGCCACGTTCCCGAGGCCGACGTCGACAGCCACCTCGCCGGGGTCGAGATGCACAACCTCGGCGTGTACGGCTACGGCGTCAAGGCCTTCACGCTCTCGATGATCGAAACCGCCATCCAGGTCACCGAGGGGCGGATTCCCGCCGCGGACCTAGAGGTGATCCTGGGCTGGGGCAAGCGCATGCTGAATGAGCCGACCGAGCTCCTCAACGGCGTCGAGCCCGCGGTCCGAGAGCTGAGCGAGCGGTACGACCTGCTCCTGATCACGAAGGGAGACCTCTTCGACCAGGAGAGCAAGCTCGCGAGGTCAGGGCTCGCCGACCTGTTCCTGGGCGTCGAGGTCGTGAGCGAAAAGAGCGCCGGCGCCTATCGAGGCATCCTCGCGCGCCGGGGCATCAAGGCCGGCGAGTTCGTGATGGTCGGGAACTCGCTGCGTTCCGACATCCTCCCCGTGCTCGAGCTCGGGGCTCGCGCGGTGCATGTTCCCTATCACGTGACCTGGCACCACGAACAGGTGCCTGAGGAGTCACTGCCTGACACCGGCTGGTACCGGCTGGAGAGAATCGGGGAGGTGAGCCGGCTGCTCGCGGAGCTCTAAGCCGGAAGGGTTGCTGAGCCGCCACCCGTCATCAGCAGTCCGAGCCGCTCCTCTGGCGTTTCCGGCGGTTCGATGCTCACGATGCGGCCCTCGTAGATCACCGCGATCCGGTCCGACAGTGACCGGATCTCGTCGAGCTCCGCCGACACGAGCAGCACCGCGGCGCCATGGTCCCGCTCGGCGACGATGCGCTGGTGGATGAACTCGATGGCCCCGATGTCGACGCCTCGGGTCGGCTGTGCGGCCAGCAGAACCCGCGGCTGGCTGCCCATCTCACGGGCCACGATCACCTTCTGCTGGTTGCCGCCAGAGAGATTGCGCACCGCCGTGTCGATGCTCGGCGTCCGGATGTCGAATTCCTTGACCAGCTTCCGCGCCCATTCGCGGATCGCAATCAGTCTCAGGACCAGCTCATGCCAGGAGAAAGTCGGCGCCTTCTCTCGCCCCAGAATCGAGTTTTCGGCGACCGAAAAACTGAGGACCAGTCCTGTGCCGCGGCGATCCTCCGGTATGAATGCGATTCCCGCGTCTCGCTCGGTCCGCGCGTCAAAACCGGTGACGTCCTTGTCGCCGAGCAAGACCCGGCCGCCGGTAGCCCGGCGAGTCCCGGCAAGGACCTCCATGAGCTCGCTCTGGCCGTTCCCCTCAACGCCTGCGATGCCAAGGATCTCTCCCTGGCGCAGCTCGAATGAAACGCCCTTGAGGGCGGGCACGCCGCGATCTGAGTTTGCGGTGAGGTCCTCGACCTTGAACGCCACCGCGCCGGCCTTGGCCGGCTTCTTGTCGACCCGCAGGAGGACCTCGCGGCCGACCATCATGGTCGCGATCTCCTCTTGGTTGGTGTCCCTGGTGGTCAGGTGGCCGACCACCTTACCGCGGCGCATGACCGTGATGCGGTCCGAGATCTCGAGCACCTCACGGAGCTTATGGCTGATGAAGATGATCGTCTTGCCGGTCTTCACGAGGTCTCTCAAGACGCCGAAGAGCTCCTTGCTCTCCTGCGGTGTGAGCACTCCGGTTGGCTCGTCGAGGATGAGGATGTTCGCGCCGCGGTAGAGGACCTTCACGATCTCGGCTCGCTGTTGAAGGCCGACCGGGAGGTCGCCCATCCGCGCGTCAGCATCCAGCGAAAGCCCGTACTTGCGTGTCAGCGCGGCGATCTCCTTCCGGGCCTGGGCACGATCGTAGAAACCAGGTCCCGTCACGGGTTCCCGGCCGAGCATCACGTTCTCCCCGACCGTGAAGACCGGGATGAGCATGAAATGCTGATGCACCATGCCGATGCCGCGCGCGATCGCGTCGCGCGGGCCGGAGATGCGCACGGACTTTCCATCGATCAGGATCTCGCCCGAATCCTGATGGACGAGTCCGTAGAGCACATTCATCAGCGTCGTCTTGCCCGCGCCGTTCTCCCCCACCAGTGCATGGATCTCGCCGGCGCGAACAGTGAAGTCGACCTGGTTGTTGGCCACGACGCCGGGAAACGCTTTCGTGATACCGCGCATCTCAAGGGCGTTGCTCGCGACCGTCGTGCTCATTCGCTGCCCGGCACGTAAGGAATGCCATCCGCAGCGGGAGGGCTGCTTCTGCCGACGAGCCCGGCGAGCACGACCAGGGTCAGGATGTACGGCAGCATGCTCAGCAGGTAGGGGGACACGTGGATGATCGAGTTGTTGTCGTAGATCGCCTGACCGAGGCCGAAGATCAAGCAGGCGACGAAGGCGCCGAACGGCGTCCACTTGCCGAAGATCATGGCCGCGAGCGCGATGTACCCCCGTCCGTCTGTCATGTTCGGCACGAAGGTGTTCGAGACTCCGATCGCCAGGAACGCGCCCGCAAGACCTGACAGGAACCCGCTGGTCACGACCGCCCCATAGCGGATGAGATAGACGTTGATGCCCGCGGTGTCGGCGGCCTGCGGATGCTCGCCGACCGCGCGGATCCGCAACCCGAGGCGAGTCCTGAAGAGGACGATGTGCACAAGCACCAGCAGGATCAGCGCCGCGTAGACGACTACGTTTTGCTGGAAAAGGACCTGGCCGAGGAAGGGAAGCTGGTCGAGGCCGGGGACGTTGAAGTTGGGCAGCAGCTCGCTCTGGGTGGCGTGGCCCACGTCCTGGATGCCGTAGATGCGGTTGACCAGGAACACGGTGATTCCAGCCGCAAAGATGTTGATTGCGATCCCGCTCACGATCTGGTCTGCGTGGAACCGGATCGAGACCACCGCGTGAACAAGGGCCATGAGGCCGCCGGCGAGGATCGCAACTCCTGTAGCCAGCCATGGGTTGTGCCAGGCCAGGTCGGCGACGACGCCGAAGAAAGCGCCGGTGAGCATCATCCCTTCCATCGCGATGTTGACCACGCCGCTGCGCTCGGAGATGACGCCGCCGAGCGCCGGTAGAAGCAGCAGCACGGCTGCCGCAAGGGCGGCTTGCCACAGGTTGGCCGTGTAGAGCAGGTGGAGGATGTCCGAGAGGCCGGTCAAGTGGCCTGGCTTCCTGGTTCGGAGGCCGCCGCGGCTTCGGTCATGAGCGCTGCGGCGGGAGTCTCCGGCGGGGGCGCTCCGGCCTGCCGGCGGAGCCCAGGGATGAGCTGCCTGATCGCGCCCAGGAAATTGGCCGCGATGCTGAATAGGATCAACGCCTGCAGGACGAGCACGAGGTTGCTGGAGATGCCCGCGTCGCTCTGCATCACCGAACCACCCGCGTGCAGCGCTCCAAACAGCAGCGACGCAAGCACGATGCCGACGGCGCTTCCCAGTCCAAGCAGCGCCACGGCGATCGCGTCGAAGCCGGTCGTGTCGCTGAAATACTTGTCGGTCAGGTTGTGGTCCACGCCGGCGATCTGAATCGCGCCGGCTAGGCCGGAGAACGCGCCCGCGATGAGCATCGTCACGATGATCGTCCGCCGCACGCTCACGCCCGCGTAGCGCGCTGCCCGCTGGCTCTGCCCGACCGCGCGGATCTCGTAGCCCAGCGTGGTGCGCCACAACAGAAACGCGAAGACCGCGGCGGCGACAATGGCGATGAAAAGACCGCTGTGGACTCGATACACGCTCGCAGGTAGGCCGAAAACGATTAGCGAGTTGTCGGACGGCAGGAGCGTCGCGAGCCGCGCTCCCGGACCGATCGGTAATGACTTCGACGTGCCGGCGGCCAGCTGCAGCGGCCCGCCGATGATCAGGTAGCGCAGGAGCCACTGCGCGATGTAGTTCATCATGATCGTCGTCACCACCTCGTGGGCGCCGACGGTCGCCTTCAGCACTCCGGCGACGCCGGCCCACAACGCGCCCGCGACCATGCCCCCGAGCAAGACCATCGGCAGGAGAATCGGAGTGGGTAGGCTGCTGAACTTGATCCCGATGGCGGTGCAGGCCATCGAGCCCGCAAGCAGCTGTCCTTCGGCCCCGATGTTGAACAGCCCCGCCCTGAAAGGCAGGGCTACCGCCACACCGGTCGTGATGAGCGGAGTGAGGAACACGATCGTGTTGGAGATCTGAAGGGCCGGGTTCTCCCCCTGGGTGCAGCCGATCCCGAAGCCGCCGCAAACGAGACCCGCATACGCGCTGAAGGGGTTGCCGCCGGTGGCCGCGACGATGAGCCCCCCGACGACGAAGGCGAAGACGACCGATCCGAGCGGCATCGCGAGCCCGCCTACCACGCGGCGCACGATCGTCATAGGGGTCCCCGCGAACTCACGGCGGGAACACTCGGAGTTCGCGAGGTTTAGGCAGGGCGGGCGGCCGGGGACGGGCGACGATCGCGCCCGTCCCCTGCGCCATTACGCCGGAATGTCGGCCGGCGGCGTCAGTGTGCCTGCTTTGATCTCGTCGTGGATCTTGGTCACCTCAGCCAGGATGTCGGCCGGCAGGGTGAAGTTGTCGACCTGGTACCCGGCGCCGTCGTTCTGGATGTCGAAGGTCAACGCCCCAGCGGCGAACTGGCCGTTGACGACGCTCTTGATCGCGGTATACGTCGCTACGTCCACCTTCTTGAGCGCGCTCGCGATAACTGATGGGTCGGCGTCCTTCTGGTCGGCGTCGACGCCGATGCTCTTGACGCCGGCCTGCCCGGCCGCTTGCAGGGCGCCGAGCCCGCAGCCGCCTGCGACCTGGAACACCACGTCGGAGTTGCCCTGGATCTGTTGTTGTGCGACGCCCTTGCACTTGGCCGGGTCGGTGAAGTCGTTCGAATACCCGACCAGCACCTTGATCCCGGGGTCTTCCATGGTGGCCGCCCACTTGTAGCCGGCGATGTAGTGGTTGACCGGCGGGATGCTCACGCCTCCGACGGCGCTGATCACACCCTTGTTGTTCTTCAGCTTGCCTTGCTTCTCGAGCATGCCCGAGATGACCCCGACCATCGCGCCCGCGTCCTGCTCTCTGAAGAACAGGGACGCTACGTTGGCGTGCTTGAGGTCATTGCCCGCGGCGTCGGTGCCTGACCCGTCGATGATCGCGAAGTGGACATTGGGGAACTGACCCGAGACTGTGCCGACAGCCTCCTGCATCAGGAAGCCCACGCCGATCACCAGGTCATAGCCGGTAGAGGCAAAGTTGGTGAGGTTCGGGATGTAGTCGTCGCCGGTCTTCGACTCCTTGACGTCGCCCTTTACGTTGAAGTCTGTGACCGCCTTCAGAAGGCCGACATCGGCGAGGTGGTTGAAGCTCTTGTCGTTGAGACCGCCGATGTCCGTGACAAGGCCGATCTTGAACTGCTTTGTGGAAGTGTTGCTCGACGTACCGCCGCAAGCGGCCGCCAGCATGAGCGCCACAGCCACCAGACCCAATAACCGAAGCCGCGTCTGCCCCATCTACCTTGCTCTCCCTTCAAACAAACCTGGCGACAGCCCGGCGCCACACCGCACGGTCGGCCGGATTGTAGCACTCGCCTGTTGAGCTTCCCGGACGACGTTGAGGTCTGCGCCAACTCCGAGAAACCTGCCTTCAATCCGTCGGGATTTCGGGTGTGGAAGGATAGCCGGACATGGTTCCGCTCGAGGTCATCGGCCGCAAGCGCGACGGAGGCGAGCATTCGCCCGAGGAGATCGAATTCCTGCTCTCGGGCTACCTGCGCGGCGACATCCCCGACTACCAGATGGCGGCCTGGTTGATGGCCGTGTGTATCCGCGGCATGACGAGGGCCGAGACGCTCGCCTTGACCCGGGCCATGGTCGCCAGCGGCGAGGTGCTCGACCTCAGCGGCATCGATGGGATCAAGGTCGACAAGCATTCGACCGGGGGGGTCGGCGACAAGGTCACTCTGGTCGCCGCGCCGCTAGCCGCCGCCTGCGGAGTCAAGGTGCCCAAGCTCAGCGGCCGCGCCCTCGCCCACACCGGCGGCACGCTGGACAAGCTCGAATCGGTGCCAGGCCTCACCGTGGATCTCGAGCCCGAGCGTTTTATCCGGCAGGTCCGCGAGGTCGGCATCGCCGTCGCCGCCCAATCTCCCCATATGGTGCCCGCGGACAAGCTCCTGTACGCCCTGCGCGACGTGACGGCGACCGTGCCGTCGGTGCCCCTGATCGCCTCCAGCGTGATGTCGAAGAAGATTGCCGCCGGCGCCGACGCGATCGTGCTCGACGTCAAGTTCGGCCGCGGGGCGTTCATGCCCGACGTGGCGTCCGCAATCGAGCTGGCCACGGAGATGGTGGAGATCGGAGAGGGCGCGGGGCGCCGTACGGTCGCCCTGGTCACGGCGATGGACAATCCGCTCGGCCGTTCGGTCGGCAACGCGCTCGAGGTACGCGAGGCGCTGGATGCGCTGGCCGGCAAAGGAGACGAGGAGCTGCTGCAGGTGTCGCTCGTCGTCGCGCGCGAGATGTGCTGGTTGGCCGAGGTCGATTCAGATCCTGGCGACGCCCTCAGATCCGGCGCAGGCCGCGAGACCTTCGTGCGGATGCTCGCCGCCCAGGGCGGCAGGCTGGAGGATGGGCTGCCGGTGGCGCCTGTGCAGTTGGCGGTGCCGTCGCCCGCGGACGGCTACGTGGAGTCGATCGATGCGCTCGAGGTCGGGTTGGTGGGCCTCGAGCTGGGCGTCGGCCGCAAGAAGAAGGACGACCGGGTCGACCATGCGGCCGGGATCGTGATCGAGGCGCCGGTGGGCGCTCGGGTGGCCGCGGGCGAGCCGCTGGCCGTCATCCACGCGCGCTCCGAAGAGCTCGCGCGATCTGTGACGGCGCGCTTGCAGAAGGCGTGGAGGCTGAGCGCAAACGAGGTGCGGAGACCCCCTCACGTGCTGGCTCGGGTCGACAAGGACGGCGTTTCTAAGGCCGATTAGTATTCGCCGCAGTGGCATCGACCAAGAAATACCACGTCGGGCTCGCCAAGGGCGAAGTCGGCGAGTACGTGCTGGTTCCAGGCGACCCCGGGCGCACACCGATGATCGCGAAATATCTCGATGGCGCCAAAGAGGTCGCGTTCAGCCGGGAGTACCGCACCTTCACCGGGTCGCTGGATGGGGTGCCGGTCTCGGCCATGTCGACCGGAATGGGCGGCCCCTCTGTCGCGATCGGTGTCGAAGAGCTGAGCGAGCTCGGTGTCCACACGTTTCTCCGGGTCGGGACTTGTGGGGCGGCGCAGCCCGAGATCAAGATGGGCGACCTCGTGATCGCGCTTGGATCGGTGCGCAGCGAGGGGACTCCGAATGGCTACGTGCCGCTCGAATACCCGGCGGTCGCATCGCTGCAGATGGTCAACGCGCTCGTCGACGCCGCGAAGGACTCAGGCGCGCCGTATCACGTGGGGATCATCCGCAGCGTGGACGCGCTCTATTCCGACCTCTTGCCCGACAGCATGCCCCGGCCGCACCTGCGCGATGAGCTCGAGATGTGGTCGCGCGCGGGCGTGCTCAGCAATGACATGGAAACCTCGACGCTGTTCGTCGTCGCCCGGTTGCGGAAGCTGCGCGCGGGCACCATCAACCTGTGCGTGGACGAGCTGGGCGCCGGCGAGATCCACCACCTGGACCCTTCGTACATGGACCGCATGCTGAAGGTCGCGGTCGACGCCATCAGGCGCCTCATCAAGCACGATCGTGCCGCTGAAGGTAAGTAACCACCCTCTCGTCGCCGACAGCCTGCGCGGCCTGCGCGAGCGGTCGACGCCTCCGGAAGAGTTCCGAGTGCTTGCCCGCAAGCTGATCACGCTCCTGCTCTACGAGGCCACCGCGGATCTCGAAGTGCGGCACGGGACGGTGCAGACACCGCTGGCCGAGGCCGCCGCCATCTCGGTCGAACGCGAGGTCGTCGCCATCCCGGTGCTGCGCGCGGGACTCGGATTGCTGGGGCCTGTCCTGGAGCTGCTACCTCGCGTGAGCGTCGGATACATCGGCCTGGAGCGCGATGAGGAGACGGCCGTCGCGCGCATCTACTACAACAAGCTTCCTCACCTGGTGGGCAAGGTTCCGCTGCTGCTGGATCCCATGCTGGCCACTGGAGGCTCCGCGGCCCAAGCCCTGGACTTGATCAAGGAAGCCGGCGGGCGGAATCCCCGGATGATCTGCGTGGTGGCCGCGCCGGAGGGCGTGAAGGTGCTCGAGGAGCGCCACCCGGAGGTGATGGTCTACACCGCGGCGCTGGACGAGCGGTTGAACGACAAGGCGTATATCGTTCCGGGCCTCGGCGACTTCGGCGACCGCCTCTTCGGTACCAGTGGCTAGCCGAACTTAGCCTCGTAGGCGACCGCGTTGCAGCGCTGAAGCTCTTCGTCGCTCATTCCCATGTCGCTCGCGAGCTCGAACTCACGGCTGAGGGTCGTGTCCGCGACGGTTCGCGAGTCGGTGCTGATCGTGCAGCGAACGCCGGCGCGCACCAAGCGTGGCAGCGGATGCTCCGCGAGGCTGGGCATCGCCTTGCACTTCCAGTTGGCGGTCGGGCATAGATCCAGCACCACGCCCTCGGACCTGATGCGCTCGACGATGCGAGGATCGCGCGCCCCGATCACGCCGTGCGCCACCCTCTCCACCCCGAGGCTCAGCGCCTCCTCAACGCTGGACGGGTCGCCAGCCTCCCCCGCGTGGCACGTGAGCCTGAGGCCCGCGGCCCTGGCCGCCTCGAACGCCGGTCGCTGCGGCGCCGCCCGGTAGCGGACCTCATTGCCGGCAAGGTCAAAGCCCACGGCGCCCCTTCCCGCGAAACGGCCGGCTTCGCGCGCTAGCGCGACATTGTCTTCAGGTGAGTCCTGCCGCATCGCGCAGACGATCGCGACCGCACGCAGCGGTGCCGCCGCGAGGCCGGCGAGCACTGCGCCGATCACCTCCGGCACCGTGAGCCCGCTGCGCAGGTGCAGCCTCGGCGCCCACCGGACCTCGAGATAGTCGATGTTCTCGGCGGCGGAGTCGATCCCGAGCTCGAACGCTGCGCGCTCCAGTGCAGCCGCCGTCTGCAGGACTGCGATCGAATCAGCGAAATACGCGATGTAGGCGGCTTGCGACGGACAGTCCTCTGGAGCAACCATCCGCAGCGGCCGGGGCAGATCCAGATCGAGCTCGCGGGCCAGCTCCTCGGCTGTGGCCGGTCGCACAGCGCCGTCGAGGTGACAGTGCAGCTCGGCCTTACGCCATCCGAAGTACGGCGAAGCGGCCGTGTGCTTTATGTCAGCGAGTAGATGTGAGGCAGCTCGCGATAGAGGCCCGCGTAATCGAGGCCGTAGCCGATGACGAACCGGTCGGGGATGACGAAACCGCAGAAGTCGATCTTCACCTCGACCACGCGTCGAGCCGGCCGGTCGAGCAGCGCCGCGATGCGCAGCGACGCGGGTCCCATCTTGCGAATGCGTTTGGTGATCGCGCTCACTGTGAGGCCGGAGTCGACGATGTCCTCCACCAGCAGCACGTGCCGTCCAACCAGCGGTCCATCGACCATGTGCGCAAGCTGTAGGCGGCCGCTGCTCGTGGTGCCTCCGTGATAGCTGGAGGCGCGTACGAACTCGAGCTCAGCAGGAATGCTCAGGCTGCGTAGAAGGTCAGCCGCGAAAACCGTGGCGCCCTTGAGGATGACGACCATCACGAGTGGCGTTTCGATGTCCGCGTAGGTCTCCGAGATCTGGCGTCCGAGCTGCCGCACGCGGCGGGCGATCCGGGTGGAGCTGATCATCGGCTTGCCTTTGGCGAGCCCTTCCGCGCTTGATTCCGAGGTCTTCACGGGGATCGGCTTCGTGTTTAGGGGCCCCCGCGAAGTCACGGCATTGCCTCTGACTTCGTGGGGTACCAGCACCTCGGGCATCTACCTCAGATTTTAGACCCCGATCGGATGCCACACGGTCTTCATCTCCATGAAAGCCGTGATCAGGTACGGGCTCGACTCGCCGGCTGCGACCTTTATCACACGTTTGACGTTGTCGGCCGCGGCGGCCTCAACCGCTCTGACCTCCTCAGGCGTGCATCCGGCGACGTCGATCGCATTGACGTCCATGTGCGCCGCAAGCCAGGGCAGCAGCTCGCGGCGCTGCCCGCTCAACACGTTGACGACTCCGGCCGGAAAGTCGCTGGTCGCAAAGACCTCGGCGAGCGTCAGCGCAGGCAGAGGTCGCAATTCCGGCGCGAGCGCGACCACGACGTTGGCCCCGCATAGAGCCGGCGCGATGCGGCGCACGATTCCGGCCAGGGACGGTTCGTCGGGCGCCACGATTCCAACCACGCCGGTCGGCTCGGGGAGCGTGAAGTTGAAGTAAGGCCCGGCGACCGGGTTGACGGTGCCGGCCACCTGCGGCAGCTTGTCCGTCCAGCCCGCGTACCAGACGAGCGTCTCCACGGCCTGGTCGACCTCTCGGCGAGCCTTCACCCCGCCGCCGAGCAGGTCGGTGAACTGTGCCCCGCGGCTGTCCAGCATCTCCGCCGCGCGGTACAGGATCTGACCACGGTTCATCGCAGTCCGCGCGGCCCATGCCGGAAAGGCGGTTCGCGCGGCGCGCACCGCATCGCGCAGGTCTTTGCGCGAGCCGCGCGGGACGTTGACGATTCCATCCGGACGGTATGCGCGGCCGGACTCGGAGCGCACGAACTCACCGTTGACGAAGAGCTTGTAGGTCTTCCTTACGTCCATCAGTTCAGATCCAGGTAGGGGGCGAGGCCGTGGATACCGCCCTCGCGGCCGAAACCGGATTCCTTGTAGCCACCAAACGGGGACGTCGGGTCGAAGCGGTTGAATGTGTTCGCCCACACGACGCCGGCCCTCAGCCGCTCGGCCATCCAGAGGATCCGCGAGCCCTTGTCGGTCCACACGCCCGCCGACAGCCCGTATGGCGTGTTGTTGGCTTTCTCCACCGCCTCGGCAGGGGTCCTGAAGGTGAGGACCGAGAGCACCGGCCCGAAGATCTCCTCGCGCGCGATGCGGTACGACTGCGAGACGTTGGTGAAGAGCGTGGGCGGAAACCAGAACCCCCGCTCCGGAAGCTTGCACTCCGGCTGGTAGAGCTCGGCGCCCTCTTCCACACCGGACTCGACGAGGCCCTGGATCTTCTCCAGCTGGGCGCGTGAGTTGATGGCGCCGATGTCGGTGTTCTTGTCGAGCGGGTCGCCCAGGCGCAGGGTCCCCAGGCGACGCTTGAGCTTTTCCATCAGGGGCTCGGCGATCGATTCCTGCACAAGGAGGCGGCTGCCCGCGCAGCAGACGTGCCCCTGGTTGAAGTAGATCCCGTTGACGATCCCTTCGACGGCCTGGTCGAGCGGCGCGTCCTCGAACACGATGTTGGCCGCCTTGCCTCCAAGCTCGAGGGTGAGCTTCTTGCCAGTGCCCGCCAGCGCACGCTGGATCAGCTTTCCGACCTCCGTGGAGCCGGTGAACGCGACCTTCTTGACGCCTGGATGCTCGACCACGAGCGAACCTGTCCTGCCTGCACCCGTGACGATGTTCACGACCCCTGGAGGCAGCTCCGCCTGCATGCAGATCTCGGCGAAGAGCATCGCTGAGAGGGGCGTGGTTTCCGCGGGCTTCAACACGACGGTGTTGCCGGCCGCCAGCGCAGGAGCGATCTTCCACGACAGCATCAACAGAGGGAAGTTCCACGGAATGACCTGGCCGGCGACCCCGAGCGGGCGTGGCTTACGGTTGGGGAATGCCCACTCGAGCTTGTCCGCCCAGCCGGCGTAATAGAAGAAGTGAGCGGCGCTGAGCGGGATGTCGACGTCGCGTGACTCCTTGATCGGCTTGCCGCCGTCCATCGTCTCGACCACCGCGAGCTCTCTCGCGCGCTCCTGGATCAGGCGCGAAATCCGGAAGAGGTAGCGGGCGCGGCGCGAGGGCGACAGGTGCGACCAGGAGTCGAATGCGCGCGCGGCGGACTTGACCGCCCGGTCGACGTCGACCGCATCGGCCTCGGAAACCTCGGCGAGCTTTTTCTCCGTCGCCGGGTTGATGGTCGGGAATCGCTTCTTGCTGTGCGGCTCGACCATCTTTCCGCCGATGAAAAGCCCGTAGGTCGGCTGGATGCGGACGTGGTCGATCGCCTCCGGGGCGGGCGCGTACTCGAAGACCTGCCTGGCGAGATCTGCGCTCTGCTTTTTGGAGATCGCCATCAGTCGATCGTGAAGTAGTCGCCCGACTGGTACACGCCGGTGCGTTCCTTGTCGATCTGCATGAGCACATCGTTGAGGAGCGTGGAGGCGCCGAGCCGGAAGAGCTCCGGGGTCATCCAGTCGGAGCCGAGGGTTTCGTAAAGCAGGACGAGGTAGGCGATTGCCTGCTTGGAGGTGCGGATCCCGCCGGCGGCCTTGAAGCCCACCTGCCGGCCGGTCTCGCGCACGAAGTCGCGGATCGCCTCCATCATCACGAGGCTGACTGGCAGTGTCGCCGCGGGCTGGACCTTGCCGGTTGACGTCTTGATGAAGTCGGCGCCCGCCGCCATCGCCAGGATGCTGGCGCGCCGCACCGCGTCGTAGGTGCCGAGCTCGCCGGTTTCGAGGATGACCTTCAGGTGCGTTTTTCCGCACGCCTCCTTCACGGCCACGACCTCGTCGTAGACGCGCTGGTAGTCGCCCGAGAGGAACGCTCCGCGGTCGATCACCATGTCGATCTCGTGCGCGCCGGCGCTGACCGCCTCCACTGTTTCAGCGACCTTGATCGACAGGAAGCTCTGGCCGGATGGAAATGCTGTCGCGACGGACGCGACGTGCACGTTGCTTCCGCGTAGATGAGCGACGGCATCGGCCACGCGTGCCGGATAGACGCAGATCGCGGCGACCGAAGGAATCGTGGCATCACCTGGCTTCGGCCGGATCGCCTTGGCGCAAAGGGCCGTCACCTTGCCCGGAGTGTCCGAGCCCTCGAGCGTCGTCAGGTCCATGCAGCGGACCGCGAGGTCGAGCGCCCAGAGCTTCGACGCCTTCTTGATCGAGCGCTTCGCGAGGGAGGCGGCGCGCTCGTCAGCCCCGACCTCGTCCACGCTGCGCACACCGCGCATGAGCGACCCGAGGTGCGTGAGGGAGAGTGCCGTGGCCACCAGTGGGATTATGCGACGGCACGCGGCGGAACCATTCCTTGGCCGGGAGCGTCATATAGCTGGTGGTGAACACGGCCTCGTTCGGCGAGGCGGGCCTGATCCAGGCGGCGCGATCGGGAGACGAGGCTGCCTTCGATTCGCTCGTGGGCCCGCTGATCGGACCCGCCTTCAAGCTCGCGGTCGTGTTTCTCCGCGATCCGGCCGAAGCCGAGGACGCCGTGCAGGAAGCCTGCTTGAAAGCGTGGAAGAACCTCCACCAGCTGCGCCCGGAGGCTTCAGTCCGACCCTGGTTCTTGAGCATTGTTGCGAACCACGCGCGGAGCTTGCGCCGGGCCAGATGGTGGTCGGTGATCAGGATGGCCTCAATGCCCGAGCGTGGCGATAGTCCGGGCGACCGCCTCGATTCCAACCTGGATCTGGACCGTGAGCTGGCCAAGCTGGCGCCGACCGACCGCGCTGCGCTCTTCTTGTCCTTCTATCTCGACCTGCCGTTGAGCGAGGTCGGACGGATCCTGAAGATCTCACCCCAGGCCGCCAAATCCCGCGTCCATCGGGCGGTCGTCAAGCTTCGATTGAGCATGGTGGAGGTGGTCCCGTGAGCAATTCCACGCACGACCGGATCGCATCGGCTTTCGAACGCGAGCTGTCGACCACGCCTGTGCCTCCGAGCCTAAGGCACCTGGCGGTGCGGGCCGCGGTTCACGACCCCCGGCGGAACGAGCCGCAGCGCACATCCTGGAGGCTGGTCGCCCTGGCGGCGGTGTTGACGATCGCGTTGATCGCCACGTTGGTCATCGGCTCGCATCTGCTCCGATCCAACGTGGTCCCCGCGAAGCCCGGACCGCCGCCCGCTCCAAGAGTGGGCGCCGGCATCGCCTACGACCAGGCGCGCGGGGACCTCGTCCTCTTCAGCGGGTCGGATGGAAAGACCGGGACATACCTCGACGACACCTGGACCTGGAACGGGACGACCTGGTCACAGGTCCACTCCCCGAAGAGCCCCCCGGGCCGCCAGCAGGCGACGATGACCTACGACCCTGTGCGCAAGGTCGTTCTCCTCTTCGGTGGGCTTGGCTCGACCCAATCGGCGAGGCCGGTCTCGGTCAATTTGAACGACACGTGGACCTGGGACGGACGAACATGGACCGAGCATCGAACGGCACACGTCCCGGCACTGACCGGCGACTGGCCCAGCGCCCTGGCGTTCGACCCCGTCTCGCGGATGGTTTTGCTGTACGGGCACACCGCGACGGACTACGCGATGCAAACGTGGGCGTGGAACGGATCTGACTGGACCCAGCTGCACCCGGCGACCGACCCCGGCATTGACATGGCGTCGATGGTGGGCACCCCAAATCAGGTCCTGCTGCTCGGTCAGGGCGCCCTGGTCGGCGGACGGTACATCGACCAGACGTGGACCTGGAGCGGCAGCGATTGGAAACGGCTCGAGCCGAAAATCAACCTCTCAGCCGGCGCCGCGGCTTATGACGCCCAGCACGGCGACGTGGTCGCCTTCGGCGGCACGGACACATGGATCTGGGATGGCGCCACCTGGACCCGCCAGCGCCCCAGTGTGACCCCTTCCGCTGCGGGCTACATGGTCTATTTCACCGCTCTCCACGAGGTCATCCTGTGGGGCGACCAGAGCGGCAACAACAACAGCGACCTGTGGGCGTGGGACGGCTCCAACTGGAAGCTCCTGGCCGCCGGTTCGGGTCAGCCGTCGAATACCCGAAGAAGCGGCTACGTCGGCCCGATGACCCCCGCCGCCGCCGAGACCGCGGTCCGCAGCACGGTCACGCTCAGCCGGCCGGTGCTCATGCCCGCATCGCTTCCGGCCGGCCTCGAGGCCGGTGGAACCGTGACCGCAGATTTCTTCGACCTTCAGTATCAGAGCGACCAGCGCGACGTGACGATCACCCTGGGCATCCTCGTAGCCCAACCCGGTTTTGGCGGCTCCAGCGCAACCGAGACCCAAGTGAAGTTTCGAGGCGGCACGGCCACCTATTACTTCTACGACACCACCTCCCCGCTGAGCCAGCGATGGCTCATGTGGGCGGAGCCGGGCGTCATGGCCAACCCACAGCTGAAGGGGCCGGGCGTTCCGTATTTCCTCAGCGCGGACGGTCTCACCGACCAGCAGTTCTGGCAGATCGCCAACTCCCTGACATAAGGGCCATCAGGGGGTCTAGGCTGAGGGGGCAAAGAGCTGCTCGAAACTCAGCTTTTCTGGATGGGACTTAGGTGATCAGCTCGTCGGCGAGCAGGTCCATCAAGAGCCCGTCGTGCCAGGTGCCGTCCAGTCCCCGCTCGTATCGCCGCATGACGCCCACGGGTCTGAAGCCGACCTTTGAGTAGCACCGGATCGCGGCCGCGTTGTCGGCGGCGGGGTCGATCACGATCCGGTGGTGGCCCAGGTCCGTGATGAGGTGCCGCGCCAGCGTTCGGACCGTGTCCGCCCCAAGCCCCCGGCCGTGAAGCGCCGGGTCGAGGTAGATGTCGATGCCCGCGTGCCTGTAATCCGGCTCGTCTTCGGCATGCCACTGGATCGCTCCGGCAACTCGCCCATCGTGCTCGATGACGAGGGTCTCGGTACCCTCTTCCGCAAGGTCCTCGGCCACCGCAGCGGCCATATCGTCGCCGCCGCGCCACCAGCGGATGACCTCAGGCGTCGCGCGGATCCGGGCCAGCTCGGGTATGTCTTCAGGGCCGGCCGGTCTCAGCTTCACCTGCGCGCCCCTCAGTGTCGCCGGCTGCTTACGAGGTCCCACGATCAGCGATACATTCTCACGGAACTCGGTGAGGTGGCTGTACTGGAATCCCTTCTGGCACGTGGATCGCTTGATGTTTTCGCCGCTCGGTCACGATGAGTGCCGGAACCGGCTGAGAAGCGCCAGGGAAAGCGACTTCCCACGCATCTGGCTTGCACGCGGAGACGCAACTTTCTACAAGGCCGGCTTGCCCAGGTATGGCTCGATCCTGGAGATGCACGCGCGCGTGACCGTATCGCCCGGCGACACCGGAGCTACGCGGCTCCAATTGAGATTTTCCGGTGGCTCCGGCTCGGCACTGTTTCTGGCGCTGGTTGACGTCTCATGCCTGGGAGCGTTCGTGTGGGCTTTGACGAGCCTCGTCACGGCGGGCTGGAGCCCAGGGGTCGGCGCAGGTTTGTTTTCGATCCTGGTCCCTGTGCTGCTGGTGCTGGCCATGCGATCGGACGCCCCTGACGATCAGGACGAGCTCTGGCAGTTTGTGTCGAGCCAGGTCGAAGGACGGGAGTTCGCTTAGCCGCCGGTGGACGCCAGGCGGGCGGCTTGCAGAGCGAGGTAGCGCTGCTCGGGGATGCTGGCCGTCATCCTGGCGGCTTTGCGGTAAGAGTCGCGGGCCGCGGCGAGCACCCCGGCGCGCTCGAGCAGGTGGGCACGTACCGCCTCGAGGCGGTGATTGTGAGCCATCCGGTCATCGCTGCCGAGAGTGTCGAGCACTGCAAGACCGGCTCGCGGGCCGTGCACCATCGCCACCGCAACCGCGCGATTCAGCGTGATCACAGGGCCGGGCGATATTCGCTCCAGCACCTCATAGAGTGCGAGGATTTGCGGCCAGTCCGTTTCCGCGGCGCTGGGCGCCTCGTCGTGCACAGCCGCGATCGCCGCCTGCAGCTGGTACGGCCCGACCGGTGCCTTGCCGAGGGTCTGCGTGAGGAGTGCGACGCCTTGCTGGATTTCCTCGGTGTTCCAGAGCTCGCGCTGTTGTTCGTCGAGCGGAACAATGGAACCGTCGGCGGAGGTGCGGGCCGCTCTCCGTGCATCGGTGAGCAGCAAAAGGGCGAGCAGCCCGGCCACCTCGCCGTCCTCCGGCAAGAACTGGCGCAGCATTCGGGTCAGCCGGATCGCCTCGGTCGTGAGGTCGGCTCGGTTCAGCTGATGCCCGGAGCTGGCCGTGTATCCCTCGTTGAAAACGAGATACAGGACCTGCAGCACCACGCGGAGCCGATCGCCGCGCTCGGGTGCAGGAGGCATGCCGAACGGCACGCCGGTGCTCCTGATGCGCTCCCTCGCCCGGCTGATGCGCTGGGCCATCGTGGCTTCGGGCACCATGAAAGCGCTGGCGATCTCGGCGGTCGTCAGCCCGCCTACCGCCCGAAGCGTGAGCGCCAGCTGCGACGGGGCGGACAGCGACGGGTGGCAGCAGAGAAACAGGAGTGTGAGGGTGTCGTCGTGCTCGGAGGCCTCGGCTTTCACAGGCAGCTCGAGGGCCGCGGCCGTTTCCTCCCGGCGGCGCCGGGCGCTCTCGCTGCGCCACTCATCGACAAGACGCCGAGAGGCCACCGTCAACAGCCACGATCGAGGGTTGTCGGGCGCACCGTCCTTCGGCCACTGCCGCGTTGCCGCCAGCAGGGCCTCCTGGACCGCGTCCTCGCAGGCGTCGAACTGGCCGTAACGCCGCACGAGCGCGCCGAGAACCTGCGGCGCCAGCTCGCGCAGCAGGTCCTCGATCCGAATGTCGCGGCCGGGGCCGCGATGCCGGGGCTGCATCGAATTAGAAGTCGGGCGGTGCGTCCATCACGCGTCGCACTTCGATGGGCACCTTGACGAACGCGACGATGCGCGATGCGATCTCGATCGCCCGCTCCTCGCTCTCGACGTCCACGATCCAGTAGCCGACTAGCGATTCCTTCGCTTCGGCAAACGGTCCGTCGGTGGCGACCGGGGTGCCGTGCTCAAAGCGGACGGTCTTGGCCTGGCTTCCGTCAGCAAGACCCTGCCCGTCGATGAGCTCGCCCGAACTCTTCAGGTCCTCGTCCAGCTTTCGCATGAACTTGATCATCTCGAGCATCCACTCCTTACCCATGGCTTCGAGGCCGGCCTCGGCGGAACCGAACGTCATGATCATGTACTTCATCTAATCGCTCCCATAACTGGGCACCGGTGTGGGTGCCTTCAAACCTAAGTCGGAGCCGCCGCCTCGTTCTCGACATGCGCCTGGCATCGAGGTCAGGTTTGACACTACTTTGAGACTGATTTTGAGACGCATCTCTCTGGATCATGTGGCCATGCGGGCCTCTAGTGACTGGTTCATCGTCGGTATGCCCTACGCGGGCTTCGTGGTCGCGGTCGGCGCTGTGGTCGTCTTGACCACGCCGGAGTACGAGCACGCCACGTACCTGCACCTCGGTGTGATCTGGCTGCTTTGGTCGGTTGTCGCCGTTGTCAGCGTGGCAGTCGGCATCAATCGTTTTGGGCGGCGCTGGCGTCAACTGCGCGGCCGGATTCGCTGGATGTTCGTTGCCCTGAGCGCCCCCGTCGTGTTCGCGGCGCTGTTGATGCTGCCGTTTTCGATCTCTTGCCTTCTGACGTACAACGCGGGGTTTGTGGCCTACGACGCGGCTTTCAGGGCCTGCGGCGGTCCTCCGGACCTGGCGTGGGGCGGATGGGGCGCGCACATCACTCTGCCGACTGACTCGGACTACGACCGGTTGAAGTACTCCACCAAGGATCCCCTGTTGTTGGGGCAACCGGTCTACTTCTGCACCGCCTCCGATGCCGAGGCGCAGGGCTATCCGATGATCAGCTGATGGTGTTGGCCTCAGCCGTTCAAGGCGATGGTGGCGTCGGCATCCACTGAGGCTAGGGCCTGCTGAAGTGACGTCCGGCGCGAGTTGTAACTGGCCTGATCACCGGTTGACAGCGCCGCGTCCATTCCGATCAGCGCGAAGGCCGAACCATCGCCGGCCCTGGCAGCCCTGATCAATTCAGCCTCGGTGTGCAAGAACAGCACCTGGTCCATCACGCTTGCCCTATATAGGGGTGCGGGATCAAATCTGCCCCAACTATCTCTGAGGCGCTACTCGTCGATAGCCGCCGGAGACCGACCGCAATGTAAAGAGCGCTGGTCTGACATCGGCATTCCATCAGAATCCCAAGAGTGATCGCCCAAGCAGAGCGCGTGCTGCGTGAGGTCTTCGGCCTGGACGACTTCCGCCCTGGCCAGGCTGACGTCGTGGAGGCGATGCTGGCGGGACGCGACGTTCTCTCGGTCGCCCCTACAGGGTCCGGAAAGAGCATCAGTTACTGGGTGCCGGCTGTCGTCGACGGCGGGTTGACTATGGTCGTCTCGCCCCTCATCGCGCTCATGAAGGACCAGGTCGATCGTCTCACTCAGCGGGGCGTCGCCGCCACGTTCATCAACTCATCGGTGGAGCGGCCGGAGCAGGTGGACCGGCTCCGCAAGGCAATCGCGGGCGAATACCGGCTGCTTTTCCTGGCGCCCGAGCGACTTGGGCGTCCAGGCTTTATGGAGCGGCTGGCCGAGCTGAGAGTGCGCCGGGTGGTCGTCGACGAGGCGCACTGCATCTCCACGTGGGGGCATGATTTCCGGCCTGATTACCGTCTACTGGCTGCGGCGGTCGTGGCCTGCGGGCGGCCCCCGATGGCCGGATTCACGGCGACCGCCACGCCGCAGGTCCGAGCGGACATCGCAAGCTCGCTTGACCTCCGCGACCCCTTCATCTCGGTCACCGGGTTCAACAGGCCGACGCTGACGCTCTCGGTGGTCCGCTGCCGCGGCGAGCGCGCCAAGCGCGAGGAGCTCCGCCGGCTGATTCCAGGCGCGGGGCAGCGGGCCCTCGTCTATGTGGGCACGGTCACCGCGGCCGAGGAGGTGGCGGCCGACCTGGGCGTCGCCTGCTACCACGGGCGCCAGGAGGCGTCCCTACGCCGGCGGATCCAGGAGGACTTCACCGAGGGACGCACCAAGGTCGTGGTCGCAACCTCGGCGTTCGGCATGGGCGTGGACATCGCCGACATCCGGCGCGTGATCCACTACCACCTGCCCGGCAGCCTCGAGGCCTACTACCAGGAGGCCGGCCGGGCGGGGCGGAATGGGCAACCCGCGGAGTGCACGCTCCTCTACAGCCCGGCGGACCGCGACCTCCAGGCGTTCTTCATCGAGCAGTCCGGCCTGGAGGACGGGTCGCCACTGAAGGACCATGCCTACGCGCGACTCGCGCAGATGATGGCCTACGCCGAGATGCGCGAGTGCAGGCATGCGCGAATCGCGGACTACTTCGGCGAGAAGGGCGTGGCGCGGCAGTGCAACGCCTGCGACAACTGCCTCGCCGTGCGGCCTCCCGAGGAACCGGTGCCTGTAGAAGCGGTCAGCGCCGGTCTTGCAGCAGTCGCACGCTTCAGCGGACGGGTCGGGCTGGCGAACGTAGCCGCTGTGCTCGGCGGCCGGCGAACCAAATGGTCGACCGCACAGGCGTGGGTCCAGGAGCTGCCGTTCCACGGCGCGCTCAAGACCTGGCGCGATGAGCGGGTCAGGCAGCTCCTGGCCGGGCTCGTGGGCGCCGGGCTCGCGCGCCAGAGCTCGGGGGAGTACCCGGTGGTCGAGCTCACGCCGGCGGGCCGCGAGGCGGTGGCGCGCGGGACGGCGCCGCAGCTGATGCTGCCTGCCGAAGCACCGCGCCTCAGCAATGGCGCAACTATGCTCGGCGATGTCCCGCTCGAGACGCTGGACCGTCTGAAGCGCTGGCGCCTGGAAACCGCGCGGTCCGCCGGCGTTCCCGCATACGTGGTGTTCCACGACTCCACCCTCAGCGCGATCGCGGTGGCGCGACCCGCAAGCCTGGCCGAGCTGCTGCGCGTGCCGGGCGTGGGAGATTCGAAGCTGCGCAAGTACGGCGAAGAGGTGCTGGAGCTTATGCGAGCGCCACTAACGTGATGAGCCGGAAGTCAAATGCAACAAACGCATCACTCAGGCACGAAGACTAGATTTCCATTGCTGATCATCTCAGGGCATCTCAGCGCATGTCGGCGCGTCTCCCCCGTATTCGGGTTATGACGCAGTCGTCTCAGCGCGTCTCCCGATGCCTCAACGAGTCTCCCGGTGAAGCTGTCAAAGAGGAGCTGGTCTAGCGCGGCATCGTCCGCGTCCAGCTCACCGACCACGGGCGGAAGCAACTTTGATGTCGTCGTCGTGCAGACCGGCGCCGAGGCGAAGGCCGAGGTGTTAAAGCGCATTCCTGATGGCACCCGGATCCACTCCGGAAAGTCGAAGACGCTCGAGGATATTGGATTGTTCGACACGCTGATGGGGTCTGACGGCGCCGCGAGATGGTCAAACTCGGTGCTACTCCGGACCTGATGATCAACAGTGTCCAGGCCGTCACCGAGGCCGGCCAGCTGGTAGTCGTCTCCGCCAGCGGCGCCAAGGTAGAGGTACCCGGTCAGGACGGGCGCCTTTCCTTCGCCACCGGCTTCAGATCGCCCTTCAGCGCATCCTCGTACGCGGCCCACAGTACCCCGTACGCCGCCACCAGACCTTGGGGCCGGGGCTGGCTCAGTGCCACTTCGAAACGCTTCGTGTATGCATGGTCGCCCAGCTCATCTCGCAGCAAGGCCTGAGTCTGCGACTCCCATTTCGACGCCGACGCGAGGTCCTTGCGCTTCTCAATCATCAGCCGGCCCCGGTTCATCATCTCCTCCAGGCGCGCGACGAAACCGTGCCGGTCGAATCCCTTCGGCGCGCGGGGCGGGCCCTCGCGGCTCACCGTCCTCCATTGGACCGGGCGGCTGTATGACGGGGCGGACGCGGAGGGGCGCCAGCCAACGGCTGCCCGCTGTCGGTCGTATGCCGCACGCTTGGTGCTGTTGGTCAGAACGTCGTGTGCCAAGTTGATCAACTTCGCGTGCTCGAGCGCGTCCGGATGGTTGCCGCGGTCAGGGTGCCAGTACTTGAGCTGCCGCCGCCAGGCGGCGTGCAACTCTGTCTCAGTCGCGTCAGGCGGGACGCCGAGCACGAAGTAGTAGTCGGCTAAGGGACGGCGGTCGTTAGGCGAGGCCACACCTCCTTCGTCTCACACGCAGAACCACGCTGTGGAAGCGCAGTCTCGCACGGCGGCTGGGGGTTGTGGCAAGCCCCTCGCCACGGGGATAATGGTTATCCAGACAGCCGTTTTTCGCAATGCTCTGCGGTCAACTTTGCCCACCGGCGTCAAGGGCACCAGGTCCATCTGTACCTCTATCGGGTACTTGTACGCGCCCACCCGCGACTTTGCGAACTCGACCAGCTCCTCCTCCCCCACCTTGCTGCCGGTCTTGAGGGAGACAAACGCCACCACCTCCTCGCCCGAACGTTTATCGGGCCGTCCGACCCCTCCCGCCAACGCCGCGGCCGGGTGCTCGAGCAGGGCATCCTCAACGTCGCGCGGGAATACGTTGAACCCGCCGCGGATGACCAACCAGTCCTTCGCCACCCCGGCCACCGTCCGTCCATCATCAATCACCGCCGGGACCGCCTGGTACCTCTGCAGTGTCACGCTCAACTCCCTCATGCGAGGGAGTGTCAAGAATCAGGCGAAGTACTGACAAGCATCAGCCGAAGGCCCTTTGTCGCCTATCAGCCGAACTTGCACAATATTTTGGTGCTCGCGCAGGGAATCGAACCCTGAACCTTGGGATTAAGAGNNTCGAACCCTGAACCTTGGGATTGACTCAAGACAGATCGTCTCAGCACATCTCACGGCGGGTCAGTGCGTCTCTCCTGTATTCGGGTTATGACGCGGTCGTCTCAGTGCGTCTCCCGATGCCTCACGGAGTCTCCCGGTGAAGCTGTCAACGAAGCTGTCAATTGGAATGGACAGTTGCAGCTGGGGCTAGTTCCGCTAGCGAGGACGAAGCGCCGCAATCCAACTCAACCGCGGCCCTCCTCGAACCAGGCTGGTGGCGTAGATCCGGCCAGCGAGCCTGGCCATTCCATAAATGGACGCGAGCATGATCAGGATCGCCAGGGGCGTTTCCCAAATCGCGACCTGGCCCAGCGCGAGTCTTGCCGGCATAAGTGCGGGCATCAGCGGAGGAATGAAGGAAACGACCCTGACCCAAGGAGCGTCCGGTGACGCGATGGTTGCGTACATCAGCAGGTAGCCGCCAACGAGAAACACCGTGAAGGGCGCGCCGACAGATTGCACCTCTTCCTGTCGGGCAACCATCGCTCCGGCCGCCGCGTAGCCGAACGCGTACAACATGTATCCGAGGACGAACCACAACAGGATGGCCGGGAGCAGAACCCACACCTCCGATGGCACCAACGAACTCTGGACCACAGCGTTGGCGAGCAGGGCAGCGCCTATGGTGACCGCCATTTGAGCGAATCCCACAAGACCGATTCCGATCACTTTGCCGGTCATCAGGTCTCTCGGCGTGACCGCCGCCAGCAACACCTCCGCCGTCCGTGAGGTTTTCTCCTGAGCAACCCCGCTGGCGACCGCGTTGCAGAAGATGCCGACGCTAAAGAAAAGAAGGATCCCGGCGGCCAGCGCCGCGATCCTGCGGCCTGCGATGTCGGAGGACGCGGGCTTAAGAGTCACCGTGCTTATCGGCTCAGGTTGTTGTGCGGCGCCAAGGACCGAAGGGGACACGCCGGCTTGGGTGAGCACATCTCGCTGATGAACCTCCTCGACGACTGCACGCAGCACCGCAGCCAGGGTTGGTGAGACCGTCTGATAGAACTCGATGGTCGCCGAACCAGTGTCTAACCTCAGGACGACGTCAAGAGTTGCGCTCCCTCCACGCAATGACGAGAGCAGCCCTCCGCCTTGGCCCGATGTCTGCTTAGGCGTCAGCTCGGACCTGGCGGTGGCATCATCGCTCACATTCACAGTCGTCATGTCCACCCCGGAGGCTTTGGCGGCGGCCACAAGCGTAGGCGCGAGCGCTTGAGCCGAGGGACCGACGAGGCCGACGCCGTATGGCTTGGTGGGCATACTGAACAAGGTCGGACCCACGATCAGCGCCACGGCGCCCACGGTCGTGATTCCGGTCAAGATCCAGGTCGCACGTCCGCGCAGTCGCTCAGAGATCTCGCGACCGGCAATCAGCCGAATCGACTTGAGAGAATTCAATTGCTCACCAGCTTGCGGTAGAGCTCGACCAACCCGCCCGTTTCAAGGCCGAACTGCTCGACCAACCCCGCCGCCATCGCCTGGCGTAATACGGTCTGTGTGTCCATGCCTGGGGTCACCGCGAGCAGCACTCCAAACGGATCTTTGCTGATCACCTCAACTCCCTTCAGGTTGGCAGTCCAATCGGCCGAGCTCGCGACCTTGACTCGCAATCGTTGAGGCGATCTGGCTCGCAATTCGTCAAGCGTCCCGCTGGCCAGCACCTTTCCTTGCTCGAGGATTACGACCCGGTCGCATAGCCGCTCGATGAGATCGAGCTGGTGACTGGAGAAAAGTACGGCCGTGCCCCGGGCGGTCTCGGCGCGCAGCACCTCGGATAGCGAATCGACCGCCGACGGATCCAATCCTGCGAATGGTTCGTCCAGCACCAGGAGCTCGGGTTGGTAAACGAGGGCAACGGCAAGCTGGACTCTCTGCTGGTTGCCGTGGGAGAGTGCCACGACCTGATCCTGCTCTCGACCCTCGAGACCGAGGCGGGTGAGCCATCGCTGCGCCTCACTCCTGGCGGCCGGCAGCTCGACCCCGTGCAGTCGGGCGAAGTAGGCGATCTGATCGAGAACGCGCATCTGGGGGTAGAGGCCGCGCTCCTCTGGCATATAGCCGAAGCGCAGCCGGTCGGATAAGGCAACCGGATGCCCGAACCACGTGATCGACCCACCTAGCGGTCGATAGATGCCCATGACCGCACGCATGGCGGTGGTTTTGCCGGCTCCGTTGCGGCCTACCAGACCGACGATCTCGCCTCCGTTGACGGCGAGAGAGAGCTTGTCTAGGGCAACCCGGTCGCCGAAACGTTGGTACAGCTCCGAAATCTCAAGCATCAGTCAGATTGGTATCAAGTTGATAGACTGGCGAATCATACAGTCTGTACCAGAGGAGGGTAATCGCTTGCGCGCGACGGCATCTGAGCTATGAAGGTGGTCCCGATCGTCGGTGCGGTGGTGTCCGCCGTGCTCATAGTGATCGGCCGTACACAGAGGAATAACCCGGTGGCGATCGCCGGCTACCTCGTGCTGGCGCTATCGGCGGGCCTTTATTTCTACTTGCGGTCGCGATAGCGGAGCGTGAGGTCGAATGAAGTTGTTGCCCTCCTGCGGGCATCTAGTGGCCTGATCCGGCCAGTGGCCAACGTTGGATCCCTCTACCAGTGACGACACTGGTGAAGGGAGCTTCGGAGCGCAGAAGCGTCCTTGTCAGACTTGATCCAGCGGTCTATGACGCAATTAGTCGTTGGGCACAGGACGAGTTGCGCAGCAGCAATGCACAGATCGGGTTTCTGTTGCGCAGAGCCCTCGTCGACGCTGGGCGCCTGCCAAGTGCGCTCCGTGTTAAGCGCGCCGCCCGGGGCAACCATGCCCGCTCGTCTCCTCGGCAACGAGCTGGATGATCGGCTGAGCGCTTGCAGCCCATAGAAGTGCCCACGCTCACTTGCTGGTATCCGACAGACACAATTCCGTTGCGTAGGCTCACGGCGTAGCGACCGTCCGAGAGCGCCTTGAAACCGCGCTGGCTCATCTGAACATCGACGACGAACTTGACCGATTAGTAAATCCTCGCCATACCGACCACGATCGACTTGCGTACCTGCCCAAAAAAGTGGCGGATCAAATCGGCACGTCCCGACGAGAGATCCAGGCCGCACTCGATGAACTACCGAAGACAAATTCTTAGCTCATGACGGTCCCGACGCGAGACGTCGACCCCCTAGTCGAGACACTAGAAGTTATCTCATAAACGGTCACGGTCGACCCGTTGTACGGGACGGGCATGGAAGCACGCACGTCATCGCTCGATCGCATCCAGCACCCGGCGTCGAAGATCCTGCGGGCCATTGAGGCAGGCGGTTAGGGTTGGTCGAGCCTTTGAAGGCCTGGCTCGAGTTGCTCCATGATGCGGCCGACTCGGGTTAACAAACCCGATGGCTATCTTCTAGGCTCATACCGCATCGCCACCGCCCCCGAGCCGAACTCCAGCCGGCTCACGAGCCTCAGGTCGACACGCTTCGATAGCCCCGCGAACAACGTCGGCCCGTGGCCCACCAGCCTGGGCTGCACCACGAACTCGTACTCATCGATCAATCCCAGCTCCGCCAACGCCAGCGGGAGCTTCACGCCTCCCACGAGCAGTCCCTTACCCGAGTCCCGCTTCAGCTGCTGAACGGCCTTCCCCAGATCCCCGCGCACGAGCTCCGCGTTCCAATCGACCCGGTCCAGGGTGCTCGACACGACGTACTTCTTTGCCGCGTCGATCGTCCGGGCGAAGGGTTCCATCCAATCAGGCCTCGCTCCTGTCCGCGCCGGCGTCCGCCACGCTGCCTCCATCATTTCGTAAGTCACCCGGCCAAAGAGGAGAGCATCGGCCTGGTCGAGGTTTTCCGCCGCGTGACGATGTAAGTCTTCGTCGGCGAACATTTCACGATGATCGCAGCACCCGTCCAATGTGACGTTGATGTAATACCGAAGGGGTCGCATTACATAAGCGTATCGACGATCAAGGTTAGGTTAAGAAGTCTTCCTCATAAGCGGTCACCCCGGCCGATGGGAGAGGTCATGGAGTCCCTCCAAACCTGCACATTCATACCGCGCCAGCCAAGCGTGCAACGTCTTGCGACTCACGCCCCAGTCCCTCGCCACCTCGGTCACCATCCGACCATCAGCAATCACTGCCAGGACCGCCTTGTATCTCTGCTCAGCCACGCTCATTTCCCTCATGCGCGGGAGCGTGACAAATCAGCCGAAGTAGATGTGACGCATCAACCGAAGGTGTGTAACCCATCAGCCGAAGGCCTGTTGAGACCTATCAGCCGAACTTGCACACATGATGGTGCTCGCGCAGGGAATCGAACCCTGAACCTTGGGATTAAGAGACTCCCGACAGATCGTGTCAGGGCATCTCAGGGAGTGTCAGTACGTCTTTCCCGTATTCGGGTTATGACGCAGTCGTCTCAGCGCGTCTCTCGGTGCCTCACAGAGTCTCCCGGCGAAGCTGTCAACGAAGCTGTCAAACGGTTCATGAGTCCGGTCTGCGCAACAGCGTTCCCGTGATCGAGGACGTATCCCTGAGCGTCGATCGCGGGGCTAATCGGGCCGCGACCAGCAGAAACAGGGTCAGCAGAGGGATGCGGCTGAAGACAGACCAGCCCGGGGAATTCGGATCTATGAGCTGCGCCTCGATCTGCGCCAGCACGAAAACCCCCACCTGCATCCCGATCACAAGCCACCACCCCCAGCCCCATCGGCGAACAAGTAGCCCAATGGACGCGAGGAGGTCGAGCGCTCCGATCGCGCAGAGCTCAATCGCAAAACGTGCGTGCACTGAGGCTGCGTGCACTGAGGCGACGCCTTCTGTGTATTGCTCCGTCCACTCGTCGGAGCCAGCGAAGAAGCACACCAAGGACCCGCACCCGAGCACGGCGACCGATGCATATAGCGGCCAGCGGGAGTAATGGCCGCGCACGAAGATGTCGAACAACATCAAGTTAAAGGCGATCAAGGCGATGCCGATGGACATATAGGCGGGGGCCCAGAGCCAGGTCAGGTCCACGCGTCCATCTTCAATCAGATCTGGCTGAATAGCCAGCACCCCGATGCGGTGGTCAGGTCTGCGAGCACCCAGCGGTTGCCCCCGTCGGTCGTGCGGTAGAGGGACGCGCCCGTACCGGCAAACGTCCACCCCGAGTTCGCATCGACGAAGTCCAGCTGCTGGCTGAAGAAAAGCAGCTGGTGGAACCTCCAGAGGCGACCGCCATCACTGGTCGTGTACACGCCGCTGAGGCCGGGGCCGTTGGTGCCGCCGCAATCACCGGAAGCACGCCCCGGCCTGCGCCGGGATGCATCCGAGCAAGCCAGGCACGTCGCGCTGCGCGATCACGCGTCCGGCAGCCGATACGACGTAGAGCGCGCCGTTCACCGTCCTGATCGCGAAGTTGGTACCCCCGGGCTCGGGCTGGAAACCGGACAGGCCCTCCCCGGTCGGAACCGTCCAAACGACTGTCCCGTCGTTCCACCTGACAACACTCGCGCCTCCGCTGCTGACGACCACGGCCAGCGAGCCGTCCCACGAGAAAGCCTCCACCAGGCCGCTGACGTGACCGACCACCGAGCCGCTCGGACCGAAGATGGTGGTTGCGCCGCTTGTCGGGACCTCAGCCACATAGCGGCCGTCTCGCGACGCGATCACCCTCGCGACGCCGGCGCCCCTCAGGTCACGCGTCCAGAGGACGTGACCGCTGGACAGCTGGACCACCCAGTACTGATCGATCGTATTTCCGCCGAAACCTGAAGTTGCGGCCTGGACCAAGAGCGCCCGGTCCGCCAGCACGCTGCATGCTCCGATCGTGAGCGTGTTCTCCGAGGCGGCCTGGGAGCCGATGTGAACCACATCGCGGGGCGCCCCGCCCGGGATTGTCAGCTGCAGCGTTCCGGTCACCGCGGCGGCACCGCCGAACCGTGGTTGAACCTGGCAATAGTGATGGTCATCGTCCGCCCAGGTGCCTACGAAGTATTCCCCCACGGCTGGGTCGGAGTAAGGTCCGCCCTTCAACGTAGCCACGACCCGGCCCGAGCGGTCGTAGAAGTTGGGAAAGGCCACGAAGAGCGATCCATCCGGGTTTGACGACTCGGCAGAGTTCAGAGGAGGCGCGCCGCCGCCCACCGGAGGCGACGAGCAAACCTCTGTGGTACCGGTGGTCTGACACACTGGCTGGAAAGGACTTGGGATCTCGGTTACCTTTCCCGCCCTCTGACCATCCCACGTCAACCCGTCGATCTGGTTGGAGTTCCCCGCGTCGGTAAACAGGATCACGGGGGTTGAGGCGGATACGGTCAGGGTCCCGATCTCACGGTAGATGTAGATGCCCGCGAGGATCAGCGCAATCAACGCCCCTAGTGCACCTAGAGCGATGAGCGGCAGGCGGCGAGGCCCATCCAGCATATCGATGGAACGTCTAGGAGGATCGTGGGTTACGAAGGTCCAGACACGATGGGGTGAGCTTCGAAGGACTCGAACCATCAATCTCGGTGGTCGTTCACACGCGGCGATGCTCGGTGTCCCGGCGAAGCTGTCAAACGAAGCTGTC